>CAVRQM010000001.1:0-157500 GCA_963723455.1 uncultured Pseudomonadota bacterium
TTGCAGCCGGCGTCGCCGGTGCGGTAGAAGCCGGGGAAGTCAGCCAGGTAAGCCGCGCTGAAACGCTTGTCGTCGCCCCATAGGGTCGGCGCGCAGCCGGGTGGCATGGGCAGGCGGATGGCGAGGTTGCCGACCTCGCCGGGCGGCGCGGGCCGGCCGTGGTCATCGAGCGCTTGCACGTCATAGCCGGGCGCCGCACGACCGCCGGAGCCGGGCCGCCAGGGCAGCAATCCGAGGCCGCGGAAATTCGCGGTGATCGCCCAGCCGGTTTCGGTCTGCCACCAATGGTCGATCACCGGGCGGTCCAGCAGCGCCTGGGATCCAGGTCGCGGTCGGCGGGTCGCAGCGCTCGCCGGCCAGGTACAGCGCCTGCAGGCGCGACAGGTCGTGCCGGCGATCAGCGCGCCCTCGGGATCCTGCTGGCGGATCGCGCGCAGCGCGGTCGGCGCGGTGAAGAACGCCTGCACGCGATGCTCGGCGCAGAATCTCCAGAACGCGCCGGCATCCGGCGTGCCGACCGGCTTGCCCTCGTAGATGACGGTGGTCAGCCCGGCCAGCAGCGGCGCATAGACGATGTAGCTGTGCCCGACCACCCAGCCGACATCCGATGCTGTCCACATCACGTCGCCGGCGGACAGGCCATACACCATGCCAATCGAACGGAGCAGCGCCACCGCGTGCCCGCCATTGTCGCGCACCACGCCCTTCGGCCGGCCAGTGGTGCCGGAGGTGTACAGGATATACAGCGGATCGGTGGCCGCGACCGGCACCGGCGGGTGCGGTGCTGCACGATCCATCGCCTCGGCGAGGTCATGGTCCCGACCGGACGTCAGCGCCGCCAGGAGCATCGGCCGCTGCAGGACCAGGCAGGCGCGAACCTGATGCGCCGACAACGCCAGCGCGGCGTTCAGCAGCGGCGTGTAGGCGACCACCCTCCCCGGCTCCAGCCCCAGCTGGCCGAGACGATCGCCACTGGCTGCGCATCGTCGATCCGCTTGGCCAGTTCCGGCGCCGCGAAGCCGCCGAACACCACCGAATGCACCGCGCCCAGCCGCGCGCAGGCGAGCATGGCCATCGCCGCTTCGGGCACCATCGGCATGTAGATCACCACCCGGTCGCCGCGCCGCACGCCCAGCGCCGCCAGCGCCCCGGCCAGCCGCGCCACGCGGTCCAGCAGCTCGGCATAGCTGTAGCGCCGGCCCTCGCCGGCCATCGGGCGAATCCCAGATAAGCGCGGCTTGCGCGCCGCGGCCGGCGGCGACGTGGCGATCCAGGCAGTTATGGCAGGTGTTGAGCGCGCCGCCCGCGAACCAGCGCCCGTACGGGCCGCCGTCGGGGTCAACACGCGGTCCCAGCGGGCCGCCCATTCGATCGCCTCGGCCGCCTCCGCCCACCAGCCGGCGGGGTCGCGACGGCACGCCGCATAGGTTTCGCTATAGTCTCGGTTCGTTTCCATCCCGCGGCCGAGCGTAGACGGGTTCACCTGGCTCGACTACTAGGCAAAGCGGGGCATACGCCCGCGGAAGAGGCCATGCAGCTGCACGAGGTCCGCGTCCATCCCGAAGCCGACCGCCTGCCGCGGCACGAGCAGCTGGCCTGGAAGATCGCCGAGGTCGCGGCGGATCCGGTGGCGGTGACGCCCGAGGCGGCGGAGATGATCGGCAGCCGCATCATCGAAACGCAGCCGTCGCCATCGCCGCCATCAATCGTCGCCCGGTCACGACCGCGCGAGCGCAGGCCCTGGCGCATCCGCGCGCGGGCGGTGCGACAGTGTTCGGCTGCGCGCCGAACCGCGGGCGCATGCCGAGTGGGCGGCCTGGGCGAACGGGACCGCGGTACGCGAGCTGGACTTCCACGACACGTTCCTCGCCGCCGAATACAGCCATCCGGGCGACAACATCCCGCCGATTTTGGCAGTGGCGCAGCAATGCGGCCGCGACGGCGCTGCGCTGTTGCGCGGCGCTGGCCACCGGGTACGATATTCAGGTCGACCTGGTGCGCGCGATCTCGCTGCACAGGCACAAGATCGACCACGTGGCGCATCTGGGTCCGTCCGTCGCCGCCGGCATCGGGACGCTGCTGGGCCTGCCGGTCGAGACCACGTACCAGGCGATCCAGCAGGCGCTGCATGTGACCACCGCGACGCGCCAGAGCCGCAAGGGCGAGATTTCGTCGTGGAAGGCGTTCGCCCCGGCGCACGCGGGCAAGCTGGCGATCGAGGCGGTGGATCGCGCCATGCGCGGCGAGGGCGCGCCGAGCCCGATCTATGAGGGCGAGGACTTCGTCATCGCATGGCTGCTGGACGGGCCGGGACGCGCTCTATCGGGTGACGCTGCCGGGGCCGGGCGAGGCGAAGCGGGCGATCCTGGACACCTACACCAAGGAACATTCGGCGGAGTACCAGAGCCAGGCGCTGATCGACCTGGCGTTCCGCATGGGCAAGCGTGTTGCGGACTGGGACGCGGTGGAGGAGGTGGTGATCCAGACCAGCCACCATACGCACTACGTCATCGGCACCGGCGCGAACGATCCGCAGAAGTTCGATCCCGCCGCGAGCCGCGAGACGCTGGACCACTCGATCATGTACATCGTCGCGGTGGCGCTTCAGGATGGCGCGTGGCACCATGTGCGCAGCTATCTGCCGGAGCGCGCGGCGCGGCCGGATACCGTCCGCCTGTGGCGCAAGATCCGTACCGTTGAAGATCCGGAATGGACGCGGCGCTATCACGCGGATGACCCGTCGATCAAGGCGTTCGGCGGTCGGGTGGTGATCCGCATGCAGGACGGCAGCGCGCTGCAAGACGAACTGGCGGTGGCCAACGCGCATCCGCTGGGCGCAACCCCCTGGCGGCGGGCGGAGTACGTGCGCAAGTTCAGGACGCTGACTGAAGGCATCCTGGAGGCGGGCGAGGCGGAGCGGTTCCTGGGCGTGGTGGACCGGCTGGAGAGTTTGCGCACGGAGGAGCTGGCGGAGCTGAACATCGCTTTGCCGGACGGGGCACTGGCGACCGGCGCACAAGGACTATTCTGATGCGGCGCCGCCCTGCTGACATGCCAAGGACCAAGCCATGAACGAAGCTGATCACGCCAAAACCCAAGAAATCGGTCGCCCTGTCCGGCGTGGTCGCCGGCAACACCGCGCTGTGCACCGTCGGGCGCACCGGCAACGACCTGCATTACCGCGGCTACGACATCCTCGACATCGCCGAGCAATGCGAGTTCGAGGAAATCGCGCATCTGCTGGTGCACGAGCGCCTGCCGACCGCGATCGAACTCGCCGCCTACAAGGCCCGGCTGCGCGCGATGCGCGGCATCCCGCACGCCGTCCGCCGCGTGCTCGAGGCGCTGCCGGCGTCGGCGCATCCGATGGACGTGATGCGCACCGGCCTGCTCGGCGCTCGGCTGCGCGTTGCCGGAACACCATGACCCCATGCGGCGCCCGGCGCGCGCGCAGTGGCCGACCGCCTGATGGCGTGCTTCGGCTCGATGCTGCTGACTGGTCTCCACTTCGCCCAGAACGGCCGCCGCATCGAGCTGGACACCGACGACGACAGCATCGGCGGCCACTTCCTGCATCTGCTGCACGGCCGCGCGCCGTCCACGGACTGGGTTCGGGCGATGCACACCTCGCTGATCCTGTACGCCGAGCATGAGTACAACGCCTCGACCTTCACCGCGCGCGTGGTGGCCGGCACCGGGTCGGATTTGTATTCCGCCATCACCGCGGGCATCGGCGCGCTGCGCGGCCCGAAGCATGGCGGCGCCAACGAGGCGGCGTTCGAGGTGCAGCAGCGCTACGCCAGCCCGGACGAGGCGGAGTCCGACATCAGGCGGCGGCTGGAACAGAAGGAAGTGGTGATCGGCTTCGGCCATCCGGTGTACACCACATCCGATCCGCGCAACGTGGTCATCAGGGACGTGGCGCGCCGGCTGTGGCGAGCAGGGCGGCGACGACACCCGGTTCCGCGTCGCCGAGCGCATCGAGCGGGTGATGGCCGACGCCAAGCGGATGTTCGCCAATCTCGACTGGTTCAGCGCCGTGTCGTAACAGCGCGATGGGCGTGCCCACCGAAATGTTCACCCCGCTGTTCGTCGTCAGCCGCACCTCCGGCTGGGCCGCGCATGTGATCGAGCAGCGCGCCGACGGCAAGATCATCCGGCCCAGCGCCAACTATGTCGGCCCCGAGGATCTGCCGTTCGTGCCGCTCATGGGAGCGTGGCCGATGACCTATCTGGTCGGGACCGACCTGCCGCACATCGCCGCCGGCGAACGGCTGCGCGCCATGCTGGCGCTGGATCGCATCGTGCAGATGCCCGGCGCGCATAACGGCATGGCCGCGGCGCAGGCGCGGGCGGCTGGATTTAAGGCGCTGTACCTGTCGGGCGCCGCGATGACCGCCAGCATGGGGCTGCCGGATCTGGGCGTCATCACCGTGGACGAAGTCTGCTTCTTCATCCGCCAGGTGGTACGCTCGTCCTGCCTGCCGGTGCTGGTCGATGGCGACACCGGCTATGGCGAGGCGCTGAACGTCATGCACATGGTCCGCTGCTTTGAGGATGCGGGCGCCGCCGCGGTGCATATCGAGGACCAGCGCCTGCCGAAGAAGTGCGGCCACCTCAATGACAAGTCGCTGATCGACCCGCACGACATGGCCGCCAAGATCGACGCCGCGGTGCGCGCGCGCCGCCATCTGCAGATCATCGCCCGCACCGACGCCGCCGCCAGCGAGGGCCTGGATGGCGCGGTGGCCCGCGCGCGCCTGTATGTCGAGGCCGGCGCGGACGCGATCTTTCCCGAGGCGCTGCACACCGAGGAGATGTTCCGCGCCTTTGCCCGCGCGATGCCGGGCATCAGGCTGCTGGCCAACATGACCGAGTTCGGAAAGACTTCGTTCTTCACTGCCGCCGAGTTTCAGGCGATGGGCTACAGCATGGTGATCTGGCCGGTCTCCTCGCTGCGCGTCGCCAACAAGGCGCAGGAGGCGCTGTACGCCGCCATCCGCCGCGACGGCGGCGCGCACACGATGATCGACGCGATGCAGACCCGCGCCGAGCTGTACGCCGCCATCGACTATGCCGGCTACGAGGAGCTGGATGCGTCGATCGTGCAGGCGGTGGTGCCGCACGGCATGCCGCAGAGGCAGCCATGAGCGACCTTTACGACAGCGATCTGCTGACCTGGTCGGGGCGCCAGGCGGCACTCCTGCGCCGCGTCGCCGGGGGCGAGGCGCCGAACGAGGCGCCGGACTGGCGCAACATCATCGAGGAAGTCGAAAGCGTGGGACAGAGCCAGGTCGATGCGGTCGAATCCTGGCTGACGCTGGCGTGGCTGCACGACCTGAAAATCCGGGCATGGCCGCAGTCGCACGAAGTGCCGCCTTGGCGGGCCGAGGCCCGGCTGTTCCGACGCCAGGCGCGGCGCAAGCATCGTGCGTCGATGGGTCAGAAACTCGACATGGACAGCCTGTATAGTGACGCGCTGGCGGGCTTGCCTGAAACGCTGAACGGTCACCCACCCTTGCCGGTGTCCATGGCCTGCCCGATGACGTTGCACGAACTGCTGGCTGCCGCATGACCTGGCACCCGGCCACCCCGCTCGCCGCGCGCGCCCGCGCGGTGGCCATCCAGCTCACCCAATGGCCCAGCGTCACCGCGACGCCGGGCGAGGCGACGCTGCCGGAGCACCTCGCCGCGCTGCTCGGCGAGCACCCGTATTTCCGCGCGCATCCCGAGCACCTGATGGTGCTGCCGATCGCCGGCGATCCGCACGGGCGCAGCAACGTGATGGCGCTGGTCGCGGGAGGCGGCCCTGCCTGCGTCACGCTCAGCGGGCATTTCGATACCGTGCCGATCGACGACTACGCCGACCTGGCGCCGCTCGCCACCGAGCCCGAGGCGCTGCGTGGCGCGCTGCTCGCCCGGCTTGATGCGACGGGGGCGTATCCGCAGGCCCGCGCCGATCTGGCGTCCGGCGACTATCTTCCCGGCCGCGGCCTGCTGGACATGAAGTCCGGCCTCGCCGCCGGCATCGCCGTGCTGGAGGCGTTTGCCGCCGATCCGGACCGGCAGGGCAACCTGCTGCTGATCGCCACTCCGGACGAGGAGGACCGCTCCGCCGGGATGCGCGCCGCCGCCGATGCGCTGCCCGCAGTGCTGGCGCGGCACGGGCTGGCGGCGCGGCTTTGCATCAACCTCGATGCGCTGATCGACAATGGCGACGGCACGGGCGGGCGCATCCTGGCCCTCGGCTGCATCGGCAAGCTGCTGCTGAGCGCGCTGGTGGTCGGCCGCGACGCGCACGCCTGCTATCCGCTGCAAGGCGTCAACGCCGCTTATCTGGCCGCCGAACTGGTCTGCGCCCTGGAGTACGCGCCCGAGCTGGGCGAGGACAGCAACGCGGAGATCGCCTCGCCGCCGACCGTGCTCGGCAGCCGCGACTTAAAGACGGTGTACAACGTCACGACTCCCAGCCGGGTCTGGGCTACCTGGAACGTGCTGACCCAACGCCGCGACGCCGCCGAGGTGCTCGACATCGCCACCGACATCGCGCGCGCCACGATGCGCGCCGCGCGGCAGAAGATCGCCGCACGGGCCGTCCGGGTTCCGCACGGGCCGGGCCTCTCCGAGGGCTGGGACGTCGTGCCGGTGCTCACCTTCGCGTCCGTGCGCGAGCGCGCGGCGCAGCGCGACCCGGATTTCGCCGCCCGTTTCGACGCCGCAGCGGTGGCCCTGGCGGCGCGGGCGGATCTGGATTTGCCGACCCGCTGCCGCGCGCTGACCGAACTGGCCTGGGATGCGGCCGGCCAGGAAGGGCCGGCGATCGTGCTGGGCTATGCGTCCCTGCCCTACCCTGCGGTCAACTTTCCGACCGATGCGGCGGGCCGTGCGCTGGAGGCGCGCATCCTTGCCGCCGCCCACGCGGCCGCCGCGCGCCACGCCACCAGCGTCACCGCCGCGCGACACCTGCCGGTGATCGTGGACATGAGCTTCCTCGGCATCGCCGATGCGGAGGATCTGCGCGCCACCGCCGCCAACACGCCGATCTGGGGCAGCAGCATCGCCTGGGATCTGTCCGCGGCGCCGACGCCGGGCATCCCCGCGATCAATCTCGGCCCGTGGGGCCGCGACTACCATCACTGGCTGGAGCGGGTGCACCAGCCCTACGCCTTCGACGTGCTGCCCGAACTGGTCCGCGACGTGGCGATGGCGGCGCTGGCCGGATGAGTTGCATTTTGGCGTTCGTCGGGTCGCTCACCCTACCCGCGCCCTATGCGCCGACAGTGCGCGGCGCCGGCATCAGCGTGTTCGACTTCGATCCGGGCACGGGCGCGCTGGATAGGCTGTCGGAGACAGGCGGCATCGACAATCCCAGCTTCATCGCGTTGCACCCGCGCCTGCCGGTGCTGTACGCGACCAGCGAGGTCTATGGCTGGAACGAGGGCACGATCTCCGCCTATCGCATCGACCCCGGATCGGGGCGGCTGACCTATCTGAACAAGCAGCCGACGCTGGGCAGCATCGCGGCCCATGCCAGCCTGGACGAGGCCGGGCGCTTCCTGTTCGTCGCGAACTACCGAATGGGCGCGCCCGACGACCTGCCCGGCCAGTCGATCGCCATGTTCCCGATCCGCGCCGATGGCGGCATCGCCCCGCCCTGCGCCAGCGCCGCGCATGAGGGCATCGGCCCGATCGCCGACCGGCAGGAGGGGCCGCACCCGCATTGCGTGCTGGCCAGCCCGGATGGCGGGTTCGTGGTCGCCTCGGATCTCGGGACCGACGAGGTGGTGGTCTATCGGCTTGGCGGCGCGCACGGCGGGCTGGAGCGCGTCTCGACCCTGGACATGCGGGCCGGCACCGGCCCGCGCCATCTCGCCTGGCATCCGGCCGGGCGGGTGCTGTTCGTCAATGGCGAGCTGGACCAGACGGTGAGCGCGCTGGCGTGGGACAATGGCACGCTGCGGCATTTGCGCACCGCGCCGACCCTGCCGGCCCGGTTCGTCGGCGAGAACCACACGGCGGATCTGCATGTCTCGGCGGACGGGCGGTTCGTCTACTGCTCCAATCGCGGCCACGACAGCATCGCGGTGTTCGCGACCGACGCCGCCGGCGCGCTGGATGCGCGCGGCCAGGTGCTGACCGACGGGGTTACGCCGCGCGGCTTCTGCCTGGACCCGAGCGGCAGATGGCTGGTGGTCGCCAACCAGGCGACCGACAGCATCGCCGTGATGCCGCGCGATGCGCATAGCGGGGCGCTGGCGCGGGCGGCCCGGCTGCACCCCTGCGGCACCCCGATGTGCGTGCGGATGCGGAGAGGCGGGGTCTCTTAAAACTATGTGGCCTCGGGGAGATGACTTAAGGATTTGTTCTCGAGTTTTTTCGTATCCGAATGTTCTTGGTATAACTTAGGCGCATCATTGCGCAGATCCAAGCTGAGCACCTTACCTAGCCCAGGCCGTTCGGCGCCATTTGCCTCAACCGACAAACACACATCGGCTAGCAAAAACGGGAACGAGTATGCTTACTCAGGGCAACATCAAGTTGATTGGAACGAAAGCATGGTGGATTTCTACTAAAATCAAAATTGCAAAAATAGGAGAAGGGGACAACTTGATGTGCGGAGAAAAGGTGAAAATGCAAGTTATAGCAGCCTTTTTTGCCCTAATGCCTCCTCGAGTGTTTGCTGAAATCTCGACTGACGTTATTCAGATTTCTGTAGTTATAGTTCCATTCGTCGTCGCGTTTATGACGATTTTCGTTTCAATCGATATAACCTTCGGAATTCCAATTTCATCAGACCAAACACTCGATAATATATCGGATAGACGCGAGGGCTTCCAGCTTAAACTTACGAAGTTATTAGGATTTAGTTTGGCTCTGATAATGATGGCATTGCTTGCGAAGTCACTTGTGTTGTGGTTTCTTCACCGTGGCTGGCTCGCCTCAATTACAATGCGCTTCGCTGCGTGGGTCGTTGGCGGCATGCTCGCCATCCTTTTGATCCGCATAGGTGACATTCGCGACATCTTCGGTTACTTGGCAGTCGGTGCTGATTTTGGCTTTCGATTCCGCGCGAAGAAGGATCTTTAGCACTTTTAAAGTCAGCACGTGCGGTGAGCCGTTCTTCAGGTCATAGAACTCTATTACCCGGCCGGCAAATCCCAACCCTATTGCCGGCCACGTCGCCGGGTCGACCGCTACTCCACCGTCCCATCCCCCCGCAGCGGCTTGACCGCGCCGCTCAGCCGGTTGCCGCGCAGGATCGCCGGGGTCGCCGTCTGATTGACCACGAACGTCGTCTCATAATCGCCGTCATTGCGGAACTGGTTGTTCTGCACCAGGATCTGCGGCGACGGCCGATCCACGCCTTCCTCGCCGATGGTTATGACGGCGCTGTGGTTCTCCGCCTTCGGTCCCTTTTCCATGCGGTTGTTCTGCACCAGCACGCCGCCGCCGTTCGGGATGTCGATCAGGTAGCTGGCCGTGCCCTCCGGCCCGTCCTCGATCGTGCAGCCGACGATCTCGGTGCGGAACGCGCGCGACTTGATGTGATGGCCGACATGCTGCTGGCGGAACACCGAGTTTTCCACCCGCAGCAGCGCCCAGTGGTTGATGTACATGCCGTGCGCGCAGGACGGGTTGCAGACGCCATTGCGCTCGAAATCGCTGTTGCGCACCAGCAGCGTGCCGCGCGGCTCGTCGGCGGCCAGGATGCCATCCTGGTTGTCGAGAAAGCGGACGTGATCGACCGTCAGCGTCTCGCCCTCGGCGCGGATTCCAGCGCCGTTGCCGTCCGCCACCCGCGCACGGGTCAGCGTCAGATTGCGGATGGCAACGTTGCGGCCGTCGATGACGAACAAGGCTTTGCCCTCGCACGTCTTGTCGGTGATGATGGTTCCGGTCTCCGAGGCGCCCTCGACCGTGAGATTGTTCTGCCGCCATACCGCGCAGTCAAAATACTGGCCGGGCGCGATCACCACCCGGTCGCCGTCCTGGGCGGCCGACGCGGCCTGCGACGGTTGGGCGAATTCCTGCCCGGGGCCGACCTGCAAGACGCGCGCCTGCCCCGCTCCACACGACGACGCCAGCACGATGGCCCCCAGGATGATCGCCCGCATTGCCATGGTCCCCCCTGTTCGCGTTCCACTATGGCACATCGGCATGGCGGCGGTGATGCTGCTGGGAGCGCCGTCCGCGGCGGTCGCGCGCACGCTGACCGTCGGCGACGGCGCCGAGTACGCCAAGCCGAGCGACGCGGCGCGCGCGGCGCAGGCGGGCGACACTATACGCATCCTGCCCGGCGCATATTACGACTGCGCGGCGTGGCGGGCGGACGGTCTGGTGATCGAGGGCGCGGGCGCGTCCACCGTGCTGACCGATACGACCTGCCAGGGCAAGGCGATCATGGTCATCGACGGGCGCGGCGTCACCGTTCGCGACCTGACGCTGGCGCGCGCGCGGGTGCCGGACGGCAACGGCGCCGGCATCCGTGCGGAGGCGGCCGACCTGCTGGTGCAGCGTGTTCGGTTTGACAACGACCAGGACGGGGTGCTGGCGGCCGACCAGCCCGGCGGCGTCCTGCGCGTGGAGGATTGCGTGTTCACCGCCGATGGCGCGAGCGACGGTCCGCACCCGACGGCCTCGCTGGTGGTGGGCGAATGGGCGAGCCTGATCGTGCGCGGCTCCCGTTTCGAACAGGTCGGCGGGCAAGCGGCGGTCCTGTCGCGCGCGGCGCGCACCGAGATCGACGCAAGCCGCATCGACGCCGCCCCACTCGGCCGCGCCACGATCGAGGCGAGCGGCGCGCTGCTCGCGCAGGACGACACCGTCCAGGCGGCGCCCGGGGGCCAGCATGCGGCGTTCCTGCTGCTGCCCGGCGGCTCGGATGCGGCGTCGCTGCTGCGCCATGACGCGCTGGGCGGGCCGGGCACGCTGCTGCTGAACTGGTCGGGCCAGCCGACGCAGCTGGAGGACAACGTGCTGCCCGCCGGCGGCGTCGAGGACTCCTCGGCCGGGTCATGGGGGTTTCGTCTGCGCGGGCTGCTGCACGAGGCGTATGACGCGGCGCACGCGGCAGCCGGCGCGCTGCATCGCCGCGCGCTCGGCTGGCTGCGCTGATGCGGGCGGCCCTGGCCGGACTGCTGCTGCTGGCTCTGGCACCGGCAAACGCGGACGAGATCCAAATTCCGGCCGCCCTGGATCGCAACGGTCCCGCGGTGGCCATCTGGCACCCCTCGGCTCCTGCCGCCGGCGTGCTGGATCTCGATTGGACGGATGCGGCCGGCCGGCTGGTCGAGCGTCATCGCCTGACGCTGGACCAGCCGCTGCCGGAGGTCGCGGTGACGCTCGATCTGCGACGCGCCGTGCTGCCGGACAATCGCCTGACCGCACGCTTCACGCCGCGCGACGGCGGCGCCGCCAGCGTTTCGCAGAGCGGCTTCGTGGCCCGCCCGCCGCCCGGCTGGGACCGATACCAGGTGCTGATGTGGCAGGATCTGCCGCCGGCCGGGCTGGCCGGGCTGGCGGCGCTGGGCATCACCGGGGCCAAGCTGATGCACCCGCTCGCGGCGGACGGTCGGGTGGCGACGGCGCAGCGCCTGGCAGCCGGTGTGCGCTGGTATGACGAGAACCTGGCCACCGATTTCTACGCCGCGTATCACCGCTGGAGGCCCGGCCTGTCGGTCACCTGGGCGATGGACCGCCTGCGCGACCGTCACCGCGCGGCCCCGGACGACATATCCGTGTTCAGCCGCTCGCCAAGCCTGTCCGATCCAGCCTGGCTTGCCACGATCTCGGCGCGGCTGACCGCGCTCGCGCGCGAACAGGCCGCCTATCGCCCGCTATTCTATAATCTTGGCGACGAGAGCGGCATTGCCGATCTCGCTGCGGCCTGGGACTTCGACCGTTCGCCCGGCTCGCTGTCCGCCATGCGGCTCTGGCTGCGCGGCCGCTTCGCCTCTCTGGCGGCGCTGAATCGGGCCTGGAACACGAGTTTCGCCGATTGGGACGCGGTGACCCCGGCGCTGACCGATGCCGCGCTGCGCGACGATGGCGCGGTGCCGTCCTGGATGGCGTTCAAGGCCTGGATGGACACGGCATTCGCTCGCGCGGTGCGGGCCGGCGCAGACGCAATCCATCGCGGCGACCCGGAGGGCTTGGCCGCGCTGGAGGGCGGCCAGATTCCGGGCTGGGGCGGCTACGATTACGCGAAGCTCGCTCCGGCCCTGGACGCGATGGAGATCTACGATTTCGGCAACGCGGTCGAGATCGCGCAATCGGTGAACCCGGCGCTGCGCGTGCTGACCACCAGCTTCGAGAGCGGCCCGGCCGAACAGCGCCGGCTGTGGCACGAGTTCCTGCTGGGAGGGCACGGGACGATCATCTGGGACGAGACCGGCGAGGTGGTCCGCCCCGATGGCGCGCCCGGGCCGCGCGGCGAGGCGCTGGCCCCGGTGTTCCGCGCGCTGAGTGGCGCGATCGGGGCACAATTGCTGGATGCCGCGCCAGCGCGCGGCGAGGCGGCGATCCTGTATTCTCAGGCCAGCTTTCGACTGGAATGGTTGCTGGCCCGCAGGAGCGAGGGCGCCGACTGGACCCTGCGCAGCGCGTCGAGCGAATACGCCGACACGCCCTGGCGCGCCGCGACCCGCCGGGCCGCGCGACTGCTGGCCGAACTGGGCGCACAGCCGCGTTGGGTCACGCCGGAGCAGCTGGCGGGCGGGCTGCTGGCGCGCGACGGCACGCGGCTGCTGGTTCTGCCGCACAGCATCGCCCTGTCGGATGCCGAGGTGACGGCGGTGCGCCACTTCGCCGAAGCGGGCGGCACGGTGCTGGCCGATATCCCGCCCGGCGAGCGCGACGACCTCGGGCGGCGACGCGCGGCCTTGCCACTGGCCGACCTTGCCGCCTCCGGCCGGCTGCTGCTACCGGCCTGGCTGCGCCAGGCCGGCGCGCCGCCCGACGAGATGGCGACGCTGCTGGCGCAGGCCGGCGTGCATCCGCCCCTGGCCGTGGTCGAGGCGGATGGCAGGCCGGCCGCGGGCGTTGACATCCGCCTGTTCCGCAGCGGCGCCGCGCTGATCGCCGGCATCCAGCGCCAGGATTCGCTGACCGGCGAGCGGACCGTGGCGCTGCGCCTGCCGGCCCCGCTCTGGGTGCGGCAGGCCGGCGGCGCGGCCCCGGACCGTCCGGTGACGAGCCTGACCCTGCAGCTTGGCCCGGTGATGCCGGCGCTGCTGGTGCTGTCGCCGGCTCCCTTGCCCGCCCTGACGCTGACGGCCCCCGCGCAGGCGGCGACCGGCGATCTGGTGCCGATCCGCCTGGGCCTGGATGGCCCGAGCCAGCTGGCTGCCCGGTTCGTGCGCCTGGAGGTCATCGATCCGGCGGCCCAGCCGGTCCCGGCGCTATCGGCCACGATCCGGGTGCCGCCGCAGGGCTGCGTCTGGAACTGGCCGCTGGCCGTCAGTGATCGCCCGGGGGCCTGGGAGGTGCGCGCGACCGACGCGCTGACCGGCCAGGTGGTATCGGGGAACGTGCTGACGCAGGCGCGGTGAACGCGAAGCGACTTGTTGGAAAACCGTGGCCCCCGCCGTCACCCTGCGCCGCGATCAGCGCCCGCGGCAGCCGACCATTGCGCAATAGCAACTGCTCGGAACCCTGCCGTCCACGACCGAGATGTCGATCGTCGCAGCACACGCCGCGCCCGCGGGCGGATGGCTGCCGGCGAGAGTCGTTGCGCGATCACTCGGCCGGGTGTGGCGCGGCTGCCGCAACCGCATCGCTGCCGCGCCGCCGCCGGACCAGGCGGGCCGATGCCTGGCTGATCCGGTCCATCACCACGTAGAACGACGGCACGAACACCAGCGACAGAACGGTGCTGACCAGCAACCCGCCGATCACGCCGATGGCCATTGGCGCTCGGAACTCGCCGCCATCGCCCAGCCCCAGCGCGCTGGGGATCATGCCGGCCACCATCGCGATCGTGGTCATCACGATCGGCCGCGCCCGCTTGGCGCCCGCCGAGATGATCGCGGCGCGGCGCGGCACGCCGCGGCGGCGCTCCTCGACCGCGAAATCCACCAGCATGATGGCGTTCTTGGTGACGATGCCGAGCAGCATCAGGATGCCGATGACCACCGGCAGACTGATCGGCTGTCCGGTCAGCAGCAGGGCGGCGATCACCCCGCCCAGCGACAGCGGCAGCGAGAGCAGGATCGTCACCGGCTGAAAGACGTCGCCCAGCAGCAGCACCAGCACCGCCAGCACCAACATCAGCCCGGCGCCGATCGCGGTCAGGAAGCCGCTGAACACCTCGGCCATGATCTCCGCGTCGCCGCCGTTCTGGATGCGCACGCCGGGCGGCAGGTGGTTGGCCTCGGGCAGCGCGTACACCCGCGCCAGCGCCGCCCCCAGCGGCGCGTTGCCGACCAGGTCGGCGCCGACCACCACGCGCCGCTCCCGGTCGAAACGCTCGATCGAGGACGGCCCCTCGGCAAACGCCAGATCAGCCACCGCCAGCAGCGGCACCGACAGGCCGGCGGCGCTGGTCACCGGCACCGTCCCCAGCGCCGACACGTCCTGGCGCACGCGATCATCGAGCTGCACGCGCATCGGAATCAGCCGGTCGCCGTCGCGGAACTTCGGCAGGTTCGCGGCAATGTCGCCGAGCGTGCCGATGCGCAGCGCCTCGGACATCATCTGCGTGGTGATGCCGAGCCGAGCCGCCTCGTCGCCGCGCGGCGCCACCCGCAGCTCCGGCCGCGCCACGCCGGCGCTGGCCGCCACGTTGGAAAACCCGGGCAGCCGGCGCATCGCACTTTCCAGCCGTGCCACGGCATGATCCAGCGCCACCGGGTCGCGGCCCAGCACGGTCACCGACAGCTCGCGCTCGCCGCGGTCGTTGACATACCAGCCGCGCAGGTCGGGGATCGCGGCAATGCGCCGGGTGATGTCGCCCTCGACCTGCTTCTGGCTCTTGGTCCGCGCGTCCTTGCGAACCAGGTTGACCACCATCGACGCGCGCCGCACCTCCTGCGCGTCGCCGGTCGGCGTCGTGCCGCCGACCACGTACACGGACGAAACCTCGGGCAACTGCCGCAGGCTGCGCGCCACCGCGTCGGTCTTTGCGCGCGTGTCGTCCAGCGTGGCGCCGGGCGGCAGCTCCAGCGACAGCACGGCGCGCGAATCGTCCTGCGGCGGGATGAAGCCGGTCGGCAGCAGCGTGGTGGACCAGATCGAGGCCGCAAAGACTGCCAGGCCGAGCAGCATCGTCACCGCCGGGCGATCGAGCGTCGCCGAGAGCAGGCGCGCGTAGAACCGCATCACCATGCCATCGCGCACCAGGCCGTTGCCGTGCGGGCGGAGGAAATACGCCGCCATCACCGGTGTCGCCAGCCGCGCCACCAGCAGCGAGACCAGCACCGCGGCCGCGACGGTCAGGCCGAACTGCTTGAAGTACTGGCCGGGGATGCCGCCCATGAAGCTGACCGGCGCAAACACGGCGACGATGGTCAGCGTGATGGCGATGACCGCCAGCCCGATCTCGTCGGCCGCCTCGATCGCCGCGTGATAGGCCGGCTTGCCCATGCGCATGTGGCGGACGATGTTCTCGATCTCGACGATCGCATCATCGACCAGGATGCCGGTGACCAGCGTGATCGCCAGCAGGCTGACGAAGTTCAGCGTGAAGCCCATCAGCGTCATCAGCCAGAACGCCGGCAGGATCGACAGCGGCAGGGCGATTGCGGCCAGCAAGGTCGCCCGCCAGTCGCGCAGGAAGATGAACACCACCAGCGTCGCCAGCGCGGCGCCCTCCAGCAGCGACTGCATCGCCGACAGATAGCCGCCATAGGTCGATCGCACGCTGTCGTCGATGCGGGTGAACGTCACCTCGGGATGCGCCGCCTGCACCGCGTCAAGCCGGGCGCGCGTCGCCTTGGCCACATCCACGTCGCTGGCGCCCTTGGAGCGATAGATCGCGAACGCCACCACCGGGGTCTGGCCATCGACGCGGGCGAAGCTGCGCGGCTCCTCGAACGAGTCCGTCACGGTGGCGATGTCCGACAGGCGCACGTCGCGTCCGCCCGCCAGCACGATGCGCGTATCGGCCAGCGCGGCCAGGTCGCGCGCGCCGCCCAAGGTGCGGATCGCCTGTTCCTTGGCGCCGATCACGCCGCGCCCGCCGGACAGATCGACACTGGTAGCGCGCAGCTGGTCGCCGACCGCGCCCGCGGTCAGGCCAAGCGCCATCAGCCGGTCAGGATCGAGCGTCACCCGGATCTCGCGCGTCACGCCGCCGATGCGCTCGACGCGGCCGATCCCGCGCACGCCCTGCAGATCGCGCGCCACGGTGTCGTCGATGAACCACGAGAGCTGCTCCGGCGTCATGCCGGGCGAGGCGGCGGCGAAGGTCTGGATCGACTGGCCGACCACATCGATGCGCTGGATCAGCGGCTCGTCGATTGTCTGCGGCAATTCGGCGCGCACCTGCGCGATCGCGTCCTTCACGTCGTTCAGCGCGCGGTCGCTGTTCACCTCCAGCCGGAACTCGATCGAGGTCAGCGAACTGCCGTCGGTGACGCTGGACTGGATGTGCTTGATCCCGGCGATGCTGGCGACCGCATCCTCGACCTTGCGCGTGACCTGGGTTTCCAGCTCGGACGGCGCAGCGCCGGACTGGGTGATGGTGATCGCCACCACCGGGATGTCGATGTTGGGCGAACGGGTGATCGGGATGGCGCGGAAGCCGATCACGCCGAGCACCATCAGCACGCAGAACAGCACCACGGACGGGATCGGCCGGCGGATCGCGGCGCCGGAGATGTTCAGGGCCACGATTGCACCCCGACCAGTCCAGCAGCCGTCGGAGTCCTCACCCCGCCCCGCCCGGCACCGCCGTCACCCGGTCGCCGCCGCGGACGAAGGTGCCGGAGACCGCGACCACCGTCTCACCGGCGGCGAGACCCTGGGCGATCTCGGCCACGCCCGCCGCGCGCAGCCCCAGCGTCACCGGGCGCGTCTGCACCATGCCGCCCTGCACGACCTGAACCCGTGCCCCGTCCGGCTCGAACAGCACGGCCGACAGCGGCACCAGCACGCCGTCATGCCGCGCCACCTCGATCATGCCGCGGCCGAAGCCGCCGATCGCCGGCGGCGGCACGCTCTCGACCGACACCCGCACCCGACCCAGCCGCGTGCTGCTGTCCACTTCCGGCGAGACCAGCCGCACCTGCCCGGGCAGCGGCACGACGCGCCCGGGCACGCTCACCTGGGCCGCCTGACCCGGATGCAGGCGGGCCAGGTCGGCCTCGGGCACCAGCCCCTCCAGTTCCACCGCGCCCGCCTCGATGATGCGGAACAGCGGCTCGCCCGCCTGCCCGACCACCGCGCCCAGCCGCGCGGTGCGGCGACTGACGATGCCGGCAGCCGGGGCGCGGATTGCCGTGCGGTCGAAATTGACCTGCGCCTCGCGCTGCTGGGCCAGGGACAGCAGCCTGTCGGCCTGGGCCACGCGCAGCGCGTTCTGGCTGGCGTTCAGGCGCGCATCCGCGGTCTGCGCGGCTGCCAGCTTCTGGTCGTACGCCTCATGCGATTCCGAGCCGCTGGCCAACAGGCTGCGCGAGCGGCCGAACGCGGCCGCGGCCATGACCCGATTGGCCTGCGCCTCGGCGATCGCGCCCTGCGCCTGATCGATGGCGGCGTCGGCGCGGGCGACCTGGGCCGCGTCCTGCGCCAGTTGCGCGGCCAGCGTGTCCGATGACAGCCGCGCCAGCACCTGCCCGGCGGCGACGCGGTCACCGGCCTCGGCGTCGATCTCGGTGATCGCGTGGCCGTCGATCTGCGGGGTCACCAGCACTTCCTCGCGGGCGACGAAATTGCCGGTGACCACCACCTGCTCGGCGATGCTGCCGCGTCGCGCCGCCACCACGGTCACGCTGGGCGCGGACGGCTCGATCGCGGCGGGCGCGGCCCCGGCCAGCAGCATGAGCACCGGCAGAAGCAGCAGACGTTTCATGCGCGCGACGCCCAGCCTCCCCGCGTCATGCTGGCAACCCTGCCGAGCATCCCCGGGCACAGCCGCGCAGCCGCCATGATCGCCGCCTGCAGCGCAGGCGCGTGGCCGCAACGGTATAGCATTGACGCGAGCCGGATAGGCCCCCGGATGTCAGACCGGGCGCGCGCGTGATAGTCGCGCGCCGTGCCGCCTGCCAGGAAGCATTCCGCGGCGAGGCTTGCGGTATGCAGGGCGATGGCGATGCCATCGCCGGCGAAGGACGGGATCACCCCCATCTGGTCGCCCAGCCGGAACACCCCGTCGCCATCATCGCCCGGCGGATGGACGAAGCCATACGGCACCCGCGCGATGGCCAGAGGCTTCGGCCACAGGCTCGCGCCGTACAACCGCCGGGCCAGAGGCGGGCTGTCGCGGCGCAGCCCGTCCAGCAGCCCCGCCCAGCCGCCTTCCGCCACCAGGCGCGACTGCGGCGTGACCAGGCACAGATTGGCGACGCCGCTCTCGACCAGTTGCAGCCCGGCATAGGTGTCGCGGAACAGCAGCAACTCCACCGCGCCGTCCAGCGCCCGGGTCTGCTCCGGCGACAGGCGCACATGCAGCTTGAAGCCGACCGTCGCGGCGGCCGGGTGGCGCAGCGACCGCCTTGCGCCGCGCAGGTCGTGCTTGCCGGTGGCCAGGAACAGCGCCTCGGCCGAGACCGCGCCCAGTCCGTCCACCTCCAGCCGGCGGCCGTCCGCCGCGCGCACGGAGCGCCCGCGCAGCACGGTCGCCCCGCTCGCCTCGGCCATGTCCAGCAATGCCGCATCAAGCCTGCGGCGCGAGATGCCGGCGCACGCGAACGGCAGCGCCGTCTCGACCGCGCGCTCGCCGCGCCACAGCCGCATCAGGGTGATCGGGCTGGCCCCGAGCGCCACCATGTCGATGCCGAGGGCGGCCAGTCGCGCCAGCCCGTCGCCGCCGACGAACTCGCCGCAGACCTTGTGCGACGGCCCGGATTCGCGCTCGATCACCGTCACCCGCCGTCCGGCGCGGGCCAGCAGGCAGGCGGCTGTCGCGCCGGCGGGGCCGCCGCCGGCGACGACGACGCTCACTTCATCCGCGCCACGCACAGGCGAAACGGGGTTTTCCAGGTGATCCGCGCCGAAATGCCTGCCTCCGCCAGATAGCGCTCCCAGTCCTCGCGGCGGAAGCCGCGCGCGATCGACACCGCGCCGTCATGGCGCACGAACCGGTGCCAGCCGCTGACCCCGGCCAGGGCGCGGAACCCGTAATACGCGACGGCATGGCGGTGCAGGTCATTGACGAACCAGCCGCGTCGCGCCACCGCCTCCATCCAGCGCAGGAACTCCACCACGCGGTCGTCCGGCAGATGGTGGGTGAACAGCGAGCTGATCACGAAGTCGGGCGGGTCGGTCGGGGCGTAGGCGAACACGTCGCTGGTATGGAACGCGATGTCCGTGTCCGGCGGCGTCGCCGCGCGGGCCGCCAGTTCGCTCGACGGGTCGAGATCGACGCCGGACAGGATCGCCGTCTTGCCGTTCCACGCCGCCCATCTGGCGACGGCGCGCAGCATGTCGCCGTGCCCGAAGCCGACATCCAGCAGCGAGAACCGCGGCGCGCCGCCGACGGCGCGGGCCAGCCACGCCAAGGTCGGCCGATGCGTCAGCGTCAGCCGGTTGACCATTTCCAGATCGCCGAGGCAGCGGGCGAAATCCTCCGGCGGCACCGCTTCGGTGTCCATCAGTTCGGTTTCGCTGGTGCGCTGGTCGAACCGCCTCATCGGCTCCTCGCATGGCCCGTGCGGACGCGCCGGGCGAGGGACATCAGATTGGTCAGGCGGCTCGCTTGAACAGGATGCTCGCGTTGGTGCCGCCGAACCCGAAGCTGTTGGACAGCGCCACATCGACGCGCCGCCGCTGGGCGGTGTGCGCCACGCGGTCGATCACCGTCGCGCGGCTCGGCTGATCCAGGTTCAGCGTCGGCGGCACCACGCCGTCACGGATCGCCAGGATCGAGAAGATTGCCTCGATCGCTCCCGCCGCGCCCAGCAGGTGTCCGGTGGCGCTCTTGGTGGACGACATTGCCAACCCGTTCGCCGCGTCGCCGAACAGGCGTTCGACCGCCTCCAGCTCGAGGTCGTCGCCCAGCTGCGTCGAGGTGCCGTGCGCGTTGACATACTGGATGTCGCCGACCGAGACGCCGCCATTGCGCAGCGCCGCCTTCATCGCGCGGAACGCGCCGTCATGGCCCTCGGCCGGGGCGGTGATGTGGTGCGCGTCGCCGGACATGCCGTAGCCGCCGATCTCGGCGTAGATCGTCGCCCCGCGCGCGTGGGCGTGGTCCCACTCCTCCAGCACCAGCACGCCGGCGCCCTCGCCCATCACAAAGCCGTCCCGCTCGACATCCCACGGGCGCGAGGCGCGCTCGGGCGTGCCGTTGAAGTTGGTGGACAGCGCGCGGCTGGCGCAGAACCCGGCGATGCCCAGCGGATTGACCGCCGATTCTGCGCCGCCGGCCACCATCACCTCGGCATCACCGAACGCGATCAGCCGCGCCGCATCGCCGATGGCGTGCACCCCGGTGGCGCAGGCGGTGACGACCGAATGGTTCGGCCCTTTGAAGCCGTATTTGATCGAGACCTGGCCGCTGGCCAGGTTGATCAGCGCCGATGGGATGAAGAACGGCGACAGCCGCCGGCTCTTGCCCTCGTGGACCTGGATCGAGGCCTCGTAGATCGTCTCCATGCCGCCGATGCCGCTGCCGATCATCACGCCGGTGGCGCAGCGGTCGTCCTCGGTCGCCGGCACCCAGCCGCTATCCTCCACCGCCTCGCCCGCGGCGGCCATCGCGAACTGGATGAAGCGGTCCATCTTCTTGTGATCCTTGGGCGGGATCCATTCGGCCAGATCGAGCTTGCCCTCGGCGCGCGGACCGCGCGGCACCTGGCCGGCGATCTTGGCCGGCAGGTCGGTCACGTCGAACGACTGGATCGCGCCGATCCCGCTCTCGCTGTCGATCAGCCGCCGCCAGACATGGGGGACGCCCAGGCCGAGCGGGCAGACGATGCCCATGCCGGTGACGGCGACCCGGCGCAGCCCGCTGACTGTCATGCTGATGGCTCCACGCACGCGCCGCTCAGGCCGCCTTCTGCTTTTCGATGTAGTCGATCGCGTCCTTGACGCTGCTGATCTTCTCGGCCGCGTCCTCGGGGATCTCCACGCCGAACGCTTCCTCGAATGCCATCACCAATTCGACCGTATCGAGGCTGTCCGCGCCCAGATCGTCGATGAACGAGGCGTCCGGCGTGACCTTGCTCTCCTCGACGCCGAGATGCTCGACCACGATCTTTTTTACCTTGTCGGCGACTTCGCTCATCGCTGCCTGTGCTCCTGCATGCCGGTGTTTGTTCAAAAAAGATGAGCGCCGCGCGGGTCCGGTCGCATCCGCGCGGCGCTTAGCATGATTCTGTCACACGCGCCTAGCAGGCGCGCCGGCCCGCTCACCGCATCGCCATGCCGCCATTCACGTGCAGGGTGGCGCCGGTGACCCAGGCGGCCTCATCGCTCGCCAGATAGGCGACCGCGGCGGCCACGTCCTCCGGCCTTCCCATGCGGCCCAGGGGAATGGCGCCCAGCAGCCGCTCGCGCTGCGCCGGCGGCAGCCCCTCGGTCATGGCGGTGTCGATATAGCCGGGGGCGACCACGTTGACGGTGATGCCGCGGCTGCCGACCTCCTGCGCCAGCGCCTTGGTCATGCCCACCAGCCCGGCCTTTGCCGCGGCGTAGTTGGCCTGGCCGGCGTTGCCGGTGCTGCCGACGACCGAGCCGATATTGACGATCCGCCCGGCACGGCGCTTCAGCATGCCGCGCAGCGCCGCGCGCGCCAGGCGGAATGGCGCGGCGAGGTCCACGTCGAGCACAGCCGCGAAATCCTCGTCCTTCATGCGCAGCGCCAGCCCGTCCCGGGTCAGGCCGGCATTGTTGACGAGGATCGTCAGCGGGCCGGCGGCGGCTTCCGCGGCGGCCAGCAGCGGCTCGGCGGCGGCGGGATCGCGCAGCTCGGCCGGGCACACATGGGCGCGACTGCCCAGCTCGGCGGCGAGTGCGTCCAGCGCCTCGCGCCGCGTGCCGGACAGCGTCACCGCCGCGCCCTGGGCGTAAAGCGCGCGGGCGATCGCCGCGCCGATGCCGCCCGATGCGCCGGTGACCAGCGCCGTCTTGCCGTCGAGGGAGAACATCACCGCCGCCCCGCCGCCATCACGACCTCGCCGTCAGGAACGCCTCGATATCGGCGGGTGTGCCGATCGACACGGCGGCCGCGTCCGGGGCGATGCGGCGCACCAGGCCGGCCAGCACCTTGCCGGCGCCGATCTCGGCGAAGCTGTCCACGCCCAGCGCCAGCATGGTTTGCACGCTCTCGCGCCAGCGCACCGTGGCGGTGACCTGCTGGACCAGCAGGCGGCTGATCTCGGCCGGCTCGGTCGCCTTCTCGGCGGTGACGTTGGCCACCACCGGGAGCGCCGGGGCCGACGGCGGCGACGCCTCCAGGGCGCGCGCCATCGCGTCGGCGGCCGGCCGCATCAGGGCGCAGTGGAACGGCGCGGAGACCGGCAGCAGCATGGCCCGCTTGACCCCGCGCGCGCGGGCGATCTCGATCGCACGCTCGACCGCCGCGCGGTGGCCAGAGATCACCACCTGCCCGCCGCCATTGTCGTTGGCCGGTTCGACGATCTCGCGCCCGCCCTCCGGCGACGGCGCGGCCTCGGCGCAAATGTCGGCGGCCAGGTCCAGTTCGGCCCCCAGCAGGGCGGCCATCGCGCCCTGCCCGGCCGGCACCGCCGCCTGCATCGCCTCGCCGCGCAGCCGCAGCAGGCGCGCGGCCTGCGGGATGGAGAACGCCCCGGACGCGGCCAGGGCGCTGTATTCGCCCAGCGAGTGCCCGGCCATCACCACCGCCCGATCCGCGGCGCGGAACCCGCCCTCGTGCTCCAGCACGCGCACCACGGCCAGGGAGTGCGCCAGCAGCGCCGGCTGGGTGTTCTCGGTCAGTTGCAACGTCTCGGCCGGCCCCTCGAACATCAGCTTGGACAGCTTCTGGCTCAGGGTGTCGTCGATCTCCTGGAACACCTCGCGCGCGGCGGCGAAGGCGGCGGCGAGGTCACGGCCCATGCCGACGGCCTGGCTGCCCTGGCCGGGAAAGATGAAGGCGAGCGGCATGCGTTGGCCCCGGAAGCGATGCGGCGGGGCCTATGGTCCGGGACCGTGCCGGTGTCAACCGAGCCGCTGATTGTGCTGCCGTCGATCGCCCGCATATCGTGGGGCTGTTCGATAGACAGGCGGAGATGCGGATGGCCCCGGATTGCTCCGGCCCGGCCCCGGCGGGCGGCTTCCTGGACGGCGGCGGCGAGATGGGGGCGCTGATGCGCGCCCATGACTGGACCGCCTCGCCCCTGGGGCCGCCTGAAGCGTGGCCGGACGCGCTGAAGCTGTCGGTCAGCATCTGCCTGCGTTCGCGCTTCCCGATCCTGCTGTGGTGGGGCGCCGACTGCCTCATGCTGTACAATGACGCCTATCGCCCGATCCTCGGCAGCACCAAGCATCCCGCGGCCCTGGGCCGGCCGGGCGTGGAGACCTTCCCGGAGATCTGGACCATCATCGAGCCGCCGCTGCGCGGCGTTCTGGCGCGCGGCGAGGCGAGCTGGGCCGAGGACCAGCTGCTTGAGCTGCATCGGTCGGGCTACGCCGAGGAAGCCTATTTCACATATTCCTACAGCCCGATCCGGCAGCTCGATGGCAGCATGGGGGGCGTCTTCACCGCCGTCACCGAGACCACCGAGCGAGTATTGGGCGAGCGGCGGCTGCGCACGCTGCGCGAACTGGCCGAGCGCTGCGCCGGCGCCAAGACCGTCGAAGCCGCCTGCGCGGCGTTCGCCGCCGTGCTGGACAGCGGCAACCCCGACCTGCCGTTCGCCCTGCTGTACCTGCCCGCCGAGACGCCCGGCGCGGTGCGCCTGCTCGCTGCGCCGGGGCTGTCGGCCGGAGTCGGGACGGGCGAGGATCCCTGGCGGGCGGCCGCGGTGTTGCGTGACGGCCAAGCGGCGCTGGTCGAGCGGGCGCCAGTTGCCGGCGGGCATCGCGGTGACGGCGCCGGCTGGCCCGCGGATGCGGCCCTGGCGCTGCCGGTCGCCGGCGCCGGGCAGACCTCCGAGGTGGCGGCGGTGCTGGTGGCCGGCATAAACCCCCGCCGCAAGCTGGACGACGCCTATCGCGGCTTCCTGGAATTGGTGGCCGGCCAGCTGGCGACCGCCCTGGCCAGCGCTCGCGCGCACGAGCAGGAGCGGCAACGCGCCGAGGCGTTGGCCGAAATCGATCGCGCCAAGACGGCGTTTTTCGCCAATGTCAGCCACGAGTTCCGCACGCCTCTGACGCTGCTGCTGGGGCCGATCGAGGACGCGATGGCCGATCCCGCGCTCCCGGTGCGCCAGCGCGAGCGCCTGGACATGGCCATGCGCAACGCGCTGCGCCTGCAACGGCTGGTCAACTCGCTCCTGCAGTTCTCCCGTATAGAGGCGGGACGCAGCCGCGTCCGCTTCGAGCCGATCGATCTGGCCACGACGACAGCGGAGCTGGCCAGCACCTTCCGCTCGGCCATCGAGCGGGGCGGCCTGACGCTGCGCGTCGATTGCCCGAGCCTGGGCCGGCCGGTCCATGTCGATCGCGACATGTGGGAGCAGATCGTCCTCAATCTTCTGTCCAACGCCTTCAAGTTCACCTTTTCAGGAGTGATCGAGGTCGCGCTGCGCGCGCGCGGCGAGATGGCCGAATTGACCGTCCGCGATACCGGCTGCGGCATTTCCGAGAGCGAACTGCCGCACCTGTTCGACCGCTTCCACCGCGTCGAGGGCGCGGTCGGGCGCACCCATGAAGGCAGCGGCATCGGTCTGGCCGTGGTTCAGGAACTGGCCAAACTGCACGGCGGCGCGGTGCGGGCCGAGAGCAGCCCGGGGCGCGGCAGCGCCTTCACCGTCGCGGTGCCGCTCGGCGTCGCGCATATCGGGCCGGACCAGCTGCGATCTGATCGCGCCGCGTCGTCGCTGGTCGGCGCCGGCGCGCCGGCCGGCCCCTTCGTGGAGGAGGCGCTCCGCTGGCTGCCGGACGAGGCCGCGGGCGACCCCGCGCCGGCGGACAGGCCGCCCGGTGCGGCGGAGCGCTCGGCCCTGATCCTGGTGGTGGACGACAACTCCGACATGCGCGGCTACCTGCGCCGGCTGCTGTCGCCGCACTACCGCGTGCGCGTCGCGGCGGACGGCGCGGCCGCGATGACGGCGATTCGCGCCGAGCAGCCAGATCTGGTGCTGAGCGACGTGATGATGCCGCGCCTGGACGGCTTCGGGCTGCTGCACACGCTGCGCTCCGACCCCGCGCTGCAGGCGATCCCGGTGATCCTGCTGTCGGCCCGGGCCGGCGACGAGGCCTCGGTCGAGGGGTTGCAGGCCGGCGCGGACGATTACCTGACAAAGCCCTTCGCCGCGCGCGAACTGCTGGCGCGCGTCGCCTCGAACCTGGGTCTGGCGCAGGCGCGGCTGCGGGCGATCGAACAGCAGGCCGAGCACCTGACCGCCTTGCAGCGGCTGAATGAGACGCTGGAGGCGCGGGTGCGCGGCGAGGTGGCGGCGCGCGAGGCGGCACAGGCGCAACTGGCGCAGGCGCAGCGGATCGAGGCGCTCGGGCAGCTCGCCGGCGGGATCGCGCACGACTTCAACAACGTGCTGCAGGCAGTCACCGGCGGCCTGAGCCTGATCGGCCGGCGCGCCGACCACCCGGACACGGTGCGACAGCTGGCGCAGATGGCGACCGACGCCGCCGCGCGCGGCTCGGCGATCACCGGGCGGCTGCTGGCCTTTGCCCGGCAGGGGGAGTTGCGCGCGCAGCCGGTGGACTGCGCGGCGCTGCTGCACGGACTGCACGAGATGCTGGCGCACACGCTAGGCGGGAGCATCACGGTACGCCTGGACCTGCCGCCGGCCGGCCTGGAGACCGGCCAGGCCGGGCCTTGCCTGCTGGCGGATCGCGGGCAGCTTGAGACGGTGCTGGTCAACCTGGCGATCAACGCGCGCGACGCCATGCCGGACGGCGGCACGCTGACCTTTGCGGCGCATGACGAGACGGTGCCGACAGCGGCAGGCCATAGGGCGGGGCTGGCGGCCGGCGACTATGTGCGGGTGAGCGCTGCGGATGACGGCACCGGCATGGACGCGGCCACGCTGGCGCGCGCCGCCGAGCCGTTCTTCACGACCAAGCCGATCGGCAAGGGCACCGGCCTCGGCCTGGCGATGGCGCGCGGCTTCGCCCAGCAATCAGGCGGCGGGTTCGCGATCGACAGCGCGCCAGGCCAGGGTACGACCGTCATGCTGTGGCTGCCGCGCGCCGATCCGGCCAGCATCGAGACAGGGCTGGTCGAGCCTCTGACGGCGGCTCCCAGCCCGCCGGTGGCCGCGCATGTGCTGGTGGTGGATGACGACCGACTGGTGCGAGAGACGCTGGCCGGTCAGCTTGAAAGCCACGGCTACCGCGTGACCCAGGCGTCCGATGGCCTGAGCGCGCTGTCGCGGCTGGACGCGGGCGACGCGTTCGACCTGCTGGTGACGGATTATGCCATGCCGGGAATGAACGGCTTGACGCTGATCCGCGAGGCGAGGCAGCGCCGCCCGGCTCTGCCTGCCTGCCTGCTGACCGGCTATGCCGATTCCGCGGTCGGCCTCGGCGCAGCGGAGCTTGCGGCCGAGCGCACGCTGCTGCTGCGCAAGCCGACCTCCGGCGAGGATCTGCTGGGCCGCGCGGCGCGGCTGGTGGGGGGTGAATTGCCGGTAACGTTGCTCCGCGCCTCGTGACTGGCCGTCGCGGCGCTGCCATGTTGCGATGCGGAACTCGGGCGCATCCCTCCGGACGACTTATGACACGATGGCTTGTTTTGCGGCGGCGCATGCCGGTCTGCCAGATGCTGCTTGCGGCGGCGCTGCTGCTATGGCCGCCGGCCGGCGCGCGGGCGCAGTCCGGCGGCGCGGTGCCGGTGCAGGCGCAGGCCGCCACGCGGCAGGACGTGCCGGTGGTGCTGCGCAACATCGGCAGCGTCCAGGCCTATGATTCGGTACTGCTGCGCGCCCGCGTCGATGGCACGCTGGACCGCGTGTTCTTTACCGATGGTCAGGCGGTCAAGGCCGGGCAGCCGCTGGCGCAGATCGATCCGCGGCCCGTACGCGGCAGCGCTACGCGGCCGCGGCGGCCAGGAAGGCAGCCGACCAGGCGGCCCTGGGCAACGCGCAGCGCGACCTGTCGCGCTACAGCAGTCTGGCGCGCAGCGACTTCGCCTCGCGCCAGCAGGTCGACACGCAGCAGGCGCCGGTCGCCCAGCTGCAGGCTGCGATCCAGGGCGACGAGGCGCAGATCGCGACCGCGCAGCTGAATCTGGACTACGCCCGCATCACCTCGCCGATCGCTGGGCGCACCGGCATCCGGCTGGTCGATCCCGGCAATCTGGTGCACGCCAGCCGACGACCACGGCATCGTGATCGGTGACCCAGATTCAGCCGATCTGCGGTGGTGTTCACCTTGCCGCAGGACGAGCTGCCCAGCGTGCAGCAGGCGCATGGCGGCACGGCACGCTGCCGGTGACCGGCCTATGCCGCGGACGACCGCACCGAGCTGGGCGACCGGGACGCTGCTGACCATCGACAACCAGATCGACCAGACCACCGGCACGATCAAGCTGAAGGCGACGTTCGCCAACGCCGACCAGCGCGCTGTGGCCGGGCCAGTTCGTCAACGTGCGGCTGCAGGTGCGGGACGCTGCAGCACGCCCTGACGGTCCCGTCGGCGGCCGTGCAGCAGCGGGCCGAACGGCGCTGTTCGTCTATGTGGTCAAGCCGGACAGCACGGTCGCGATGCAGCCGATCGAGCGTCGAGCCAGCCAGGACGCCGGCCAGATCGCGGTGATCGCCAAGCGGCCTGGCCGATGGCGCGCGGTCGTCGTCGACGGCCAGATGCGGCTGCAGGCCGGCGCCAAGGTCGACCGTGGCCAGCAAGCCGGGCCGAGCGGCAGCAGCGGCTGAGCGGAGCCGGCCGCATGAGCATCTCCGACCCCGTTCATCCGCCGCCCGTCGCGACGTCGCTGATCGATGGCGGCGTTCCTGCTGGTCGGGCATCGTCGCCTATCCGCTGCTGCCGGTGGCGGCGCTGCCGCAGGTGGATTTCCCGACCATCCAGGTCACCGCCACCCTGCCCGGCGCCAGCCCGGAGACGATGGCCTCCAACGTGGCCAGCCGCTGGAGCGGCAGTTCGCCCAGATCCCCGGCGTCGCGCAGATGACCTCGGTCAGCTCGCTCGGCACGACGCCAGGTCACGCTGCAGTTCGAGCTGAACCGCAACATCGACGCCGCCGCGCAGGACGTGCAGGCGGCGATCAACGCCGCCAGCGGCCAGCTGCCGAAGAACCTGCCCAGCCCGCCGACCTATCCGCAAGGTCAACCCGGCCGACGCGCCGATCCTGATCATCGGCGCTGCAGTCGGACGACGCTGCCGCTGACCACGGTGGACGACTACGCCGACAACATCCTGTCGCCAGCAGATCTCCCAGATCGCCGGCGTCGGCCAGGTCTCGATCGGCGGCCAGCAGAAGCCGCGCGGTGCGCGTCCAGATCGATCCGGCAAGGCTCGCCGCGCATGGGCCTGCCGCTCGAGGACGTGCGCGCCGATGCTGGCCAACGCCACGGTGGACGCGCCAAGGGCTCGATCGACGGCGCCAGCGCAGCCTACACGATCTACGCCAACGACCAGCTCACCAAGGCCGCGCAGTACCAGACGACGTGATCCTGGCCTACCGCAACGGCGCGCCGGTGCGGGTGCGCGACATCGGCGCGCGCCGTCGACGGGCCCGAGAACGACGCTGCTGGCGCGCCTGCGCAGAACGAGCACGCACGGCGCGTCCTGCTGGTCGTCTTCAAGCAGCCGGGCGCCAACGTCATCGACACGGTGGACGCGATCAAGGCGGCGCTGCCGCAGCTGCAGGCCATCGATCCCGCCCGCCATCCATGTCAGCATCGTCGGTCGACCGCACCCAGACCATCCGCGCCTCGGTGACGGACGTGCAGTTCACGCTGATGCTCACCATCGCGCTGGTGGTGATGGTGATCTTCCTGTTCCTGCGCAACGTGTGGGCGACGCTCATCCCGAGCGTCACCGTGCCGCTGGCGCTGCTCGGCACGTTCGCGCGTGATGTACCTGCTGAACTACAGCCTCGACAACCTGTCGCTGATGGCGCTGACCATCGCGGTCGGCTTCGTCGTCGACGACGCCATCGTGATGCTGGAGAACATCTAGCGCCATATCGAGGAGGGCATGAAGCCGCATGGAGGCGGCGCTGAAGGGCGCCGGCGAGATCGGCTTCACCATCATCTCGATCAGCTTCTCGCTGGTCGCCGTGTTCATGCCGCTGCTGCTGATGGGCGGCATCGTCGGCCGGCTGTTCCGCGAGTTCGCGGTCACCGTCAGCGATCGCCGTGCTCGTCTCGGCCTTCGTCTCGCTGACGCTGACGCCGATGATGTGCTCGCGCTTCCTGCGCCACGACACGCGCAGCAGCACGGCCGGCTCTACCGCGTCATCGAGCGCGTTCTTCGACGGCGATGATCGGCTTCTACGCGCCGCACGCTGGACATCGTGCTGCGGCCTCCAGCGCATGACGCTGCTGGTGTTCCTGGCCACCGATGGCGCTGACCGTCGTGCCTGTACATCGTCGATCCCCAAGGGCTTCTTTCCCGAGCAGGACACCGGCATGCTCGTCGGCATCACCGAGGCGCGCGCAGGACATCTCGTTCGCCGAGATGCCGGACCGGCAGGCAGGCGGCGATCAGGTCGTCTGCCGCCGATCCGGACATCGCGGACCATCGTCGTCCGTCGATCGGCGCCGGTCCGGCGGGCAGACCGAGAACAACGGCCGCATGTTCATCAGCCTGAAGCCGTCGAGCGAGCGCAACGCCAGCGCCCAGCAGATCATCGCCCGGCTGCGGCCCAAGCTGGCGCAGCTTGAGGGCGTGAAGCTGTTCCTGCAGGCGCGCCAGGACATCAGCGTCGGCGGCCGCGCTGGCCAGACGCAGTACCAGTACACGCTGCAGGACGCCAACCGCGACGAGCTGTACGCCTGGGCGCCGAAGGTGCTGGACGAGCTGCAGCAGCTGCCGGAGCTGCGCGACGTCGCCACCGACCAGCAGACCGGCGGCGCGACCGCAACGCTGACCATCGACCGCGACGCCGCCGTCGCGCTTCGGCATCCCGCCGGCGGCGATCGACGACACGCTGTACGACGCCTTCGGCCAGCGCGCAGATCGCGCAGTACTTCACCCAGCTCAACCGCTACCACGTGATCCTGGAGGTGCCGGACGCTGAACGCGGCGACCTCGCGACGCTGGACAAGCTGTACGTGCAGCTCCGCCGAGCGGCGCCAGCCGTGCCGCTGTCGACCTTCGTCAAGGTGGACACCAGGCCGGTGCAGCCGCTGTCGATCAGCCACCAGGGCCAGTTCCCGGCGGTGACCATCTCGTTCAACCTCGCGCCCGGCGTCGCGCTGGGCCAGGCGGTGACAGCGGTCAACACCGCGATGGCGAAGCTCGGCGCGCCGGCGACGCTGCAAGGCAGCTTCCAGGGCACCGCGCAGGCGTTCCAGTCCTCGCTGGCCAGCGAGCCGTACCTGATCGCGGCGGCGCTGGTCGCGGTCTACATCATCCTGGGCATCCTGTACGAAAGCTACATCCTGCCGCTGACCATCCTGTCGACCCTGCCGTCGGCGGGCGTCGGCGCGCTGCTGATGCTGCTGCTGTTCGGCTACGACCTGTCGGTGATCGCGCTGATCGGCATCATCCTGCTGATCGGCATCGTCAAGAAGAACGGCATCATGATGGTGGACTTCGCCATCGGCGCCGAACGCCGCGACGGCGAGACGCCGCTGGACGCGATCCGGCAGGCCTGCCTGCTGCGCTTCCGCCCGATCCTGATGACCACCGTGGCGGCGATGCTGACCGGCCTGCCGCTGATGCTGGGCCACGGCGCGGGATCGGAACTGCGCCGGCCGCTCGGCTTCGCGATGGTCGGCGGCCTGATGGTGAGCCAGGTGCTGACGCTGTACACCACGCCGGTGATCTACCTCTATCTGGACCGGGTGCAGCACTGGCTGGCGCCGCGCCGCGCCAGCCGGATGCCGAAGCTGGCGGAACGGATGGGGGCGGCGGCCGACTGAGCGGCAACCGTCAGCAGCGGTCAGCGTTGCGGCCGCGTGATGGATGCGCTGCCGCCCGAGCCCGACGCCGACCTGTCCGCGCGGCTCGATCGCCTCCAGCACAGCGTCGCCAGCGACCCGGAGCGGCTGGACCGCGAGGCGGAGTTCCCGCCGGAATGGGTGGCTCTATGGCATGAGGCGGGACTTTTGGCGGCACCCGTGCCGGCCCGGCAGGGCGGCGCCGGGCCTGCTGGGCTGACCGACCGCGCCGCCGGCGCCTGCGCGCTCCTGCGACGGATGGGCCGCATCAGCATGCCGGCGGGCCGGGTGTTTGAGGGGCATGTCAACGCGCTGCGCCTGATCGCGCTGTACGGGGACGCCGCGCAAGCCGATGCGGCTGCGGCCGACGCGGCTGCCGGTCACCTGTTCGCGGTGTGGATAGCCGAACACCCTGCCCGCCCGGTGATAATTGCCGGCGCGGCCCTGGCCGGCGTCAAGACCTTCGCTTCCGCAGCCTCCGCCGTCACGCGCGCGCTGGTGACTGCGCAGCAGGATGGCGAGCGCATGCTGCTGCTGCGCCGGCCGGCGGCGGGCTGGACCCTGGCCGGCAAGCCCGACCTGCACGGGATGCGCGGCGCCGGAACGGCGGCGGTGGATTTGACCGGGCTGCCGGCGCCGCATGGGGCATTGATCGGACGCGCCGGCGACTACATGCGCCAGCCGGAGATCTCGCTGGGCGCATGGCGGACACTGGCGGTGCTGTCCGGCGGCCTGTCGGCGCTGGTGGACGCCGTGCGCGCCGAGCTGCTGGCGCGCAAGCGGGCCGCGCATCCGCAACAGCGCGCCCGGCTCGCCGACTGCCTCGCGGCCGAGGAGACCGCGCGGCTCTGGGTCGAGCGTGCCGCCCGTCTTGCTGAAACGCAGGCCGACGAGGCCGCCGCCGCCTATGTCAAGCTGGCCCGGCTCGCCGTCGATGACGCCTGCGTGCGCGTCATCCAGCTGGCGCAACGCTCCGCCGGGCTGGCCGCCTTTGCCCGGCCGCATCCGATCGAGCGGCTGTGCCGCGATCTGGCCACCTACCTGCGCCAGCCGGCATTGGACGAGGTAATCGACGAGGCCGCCGCCCATGATCTTGGTTGTGCAGGTCCGCAATGAGGGCCGCGGCTGCGCGGGCGGCGATCGAGGCGCTGCCGATCCGCGACTTCCGCGACATCTTCGGCGCAGCGCCGCTGCTGGTGCTGGCGCCGCATGCGGACGACGAGTTGCTCGGCTGCGGCGGCGCCATCGCCGAGGCCGGCGCGCGCGGCCATGCGGTGTTCGTCGCGATCCTGACCGATGGCGGCATGTCGCACCCGCGCAGCCGGCGCTGGCCGATGGCGCGGCTGGTCGCGGCACGGCAGGACGAGGCGCGGGCGGCCACCGCGATCCTGGGGCTGCCGGCCGATCGGCTGACCTTCCTGGGGCAGCCCGACAGCCTCGCGCCGCATGGCGGCCCCGGCTTCAGCGACGCGTTGAACCGACTTTGCGCGCAGATACAGGCAGACGGCATCGGCACGGTCTGCGCCACCTGGATCGGCGATCCGCACGGCGATCACGGGGCGGCCGCCAGGCTGGCGGCGGCAGCATGCGCGCGGACCGGCGCGCGGCATCTGGCTTATCCGGTGTGGGCCTGGATGACGCCGGACGACGACGACCTGCCGGTGATCGCCGGCGGCGCGCGGCTGGACGTGGCGCGCCACCTGCCGCGCAAACGACGCGCCATCGCCGCGCACGCCACCCAGTACACCGGCATGATCGACGACGATCCGACCGGGTTCCGCCTGCCCCCGGCGTTCCTGGCACTGTTCGACCGGCCCTGGGAAGCCTTCCTGGAGCAGCCGTGACAACCGCGCCGGACCGGGCGTTCTTCGAGGCGCTGTACGCCGCCGACCCCGATCCCTGGCGCTTCGCCAGCAGCCTGTATGAGCGCGCCAAATACCGCGCGACCCTGGCCGCACTGCCCGCCGGCCGGTTCGGCTCGGCGCTGGAGATCGGCTGTTCGATCGGGGTGATGACGCGGATGCTGGCGCGGCGCTGCGACCGGCTGCTGGCCATCGACGCGGCCGAGGCGGCGCTGCGCCATGCGCGCCGCCGCCGTCGCGGACTGGCCGGCGTGCGCGTGCAGCGCCGCACCGTGCCGGAAGAATGGCCCGGCGGCAGGTTCGACCTGATCGTGGTCTCCGAGGTGCTGTATTTCCTGCCTGCTAACGACCTGGTCCGCGTCGCCGAGCTGGCCTGGCGCAGCCTGCTGCCGGGCGGCGTGCTGCTGCTGGTCAACTGGACCGGCCCGACCGGCACGGCGCTGGGCGGCGTTCAGGCCGCTTCCGCCTTGCTGGCCCGGCTGCGCGGTCGGCTGCGGCCAATCAGGCGGACGCTGCAGCCGCGATATCGGCTGGATCTGCTGCGCCGCCCGCATTAGCCAAGCCGGTCTGATCCAGACGCAGCCGATCGCGCAACAGCCGCGCCTGCCGGGTCTGCTGCGGCAGGTCGGCCACCGGCACGCGGCGCCGGGCCAGCACGCTGCTGTGCCGCTCCAGCGCCGCCCAGGCTGCGCCTAAATGCGGCAACTGGCAGAAGCTGGCCACCAGCGCCTCCGGGAGGGCGAGCGCACGCGCCAGCGTCCCGGCCGGCGCGTGCCCGGCGAACGCCGCCCGCCCCTGCCGGCGCAGCCGCGCGCGCCGCGCCGCATCGCGCACCGGCTCCAGGCGATCGTCCAGGAATAGGTCGAGCGTGGTCATCCGGCGGCGGATGGTGTCGGCCATGCCGCCGGCGGCGCGTCCGTCGATGCGGCCGGACACGCTGACCCAGACCTCCGGGTCGTGGCGGATCGCCAGATCGTGTCGGCGCAGCGCGTCCACAAAGGCGCGGTCCTCGCCGACCGGCGCCGGCCGCATGCCGCCGACCAGCCGCCACGCCGCCACGGTCACGGCGATGCTGGCGCCGGAATCCTCGGCGTGGCGCGGCCACGGGTCGGCCGGGTCGGGGTCGAGCAGGCTGGCGATCTCGTCGATCAGGGCGGCGTAGGCGCATTCGCGCGCATCCGCCTGATGCAGCGCGTCTGGGATCAGCCGCGCCTCGGCCGGGTCGATCACCGCGCGCCCGGTCACCGCATCGACGCCGCGCGCCAGGGCGGTCAGGTTGCATGCGATCCAGTCGGGGGGTGCCACGCTGTCGGCATCGGTGGTCAGCAGCACGCCAGCCGGCCCGGCCAGGGCCGCCGCGCGCTGCATCGCGAGCGCGCGCGCCGCGCCGGCATGGGCGCTGGCCGGCGGCAGGTCGATGCAGCGCAGGTCGATGGGAAACGGCAGCGACGGCGCGAGGGCGCGCACGATCGATGCGGTGGCGTCCGTGCAGTTGTTGAGCAGCAGCGCCACGGCCGGGGGCGGCGCGCCGCGCTGTCCGGCCAGCGCGCGCAGGCAGGCCGCAATGCGGTCGGCCTCGTTGCGCGCCGGGATGGCGACCGCGACCGGGCGCTCGGCGAACCCCGACGGCGCGGCATGGATCGGTGCGGGGGTGAGCGGCCGGGGTCGGACCGGCTCGGACGGGGCGTTCGGCACGGCCGCCTAACGACAGCGACGGCTCCGGGTTTCGTCTCCGCAATGGCCGGCGCTGGAGGCGCTACTCCTCCTCGTCGTCCTCGTCCGGGTCGTCCTGATGCTCGTAGTACCAGTCCAGCACGTCGTCGTGAAAATCCGGATCCTTCAGCAAACGCATCGCCAGCGCCAGCACGATCTCGGGAGCGGCGGCCAGGTCGCCGGATCCCTCCGGCACGTCGGCGCCGGTGACGACGCGCACCGACATGGACCCGTCCTCCTCGCCGATGATCAGCGCCACCTCGGTCTTTTCGAGGTCCACGGCGGTGGTGCTGTCCTTGTTCGGCTGGCTCATCGTGGCTCCTCCTGTCGTCGCGGGCGCCTGCTTAGCAGAGGCGTCGGCGCGCCCCAACAGCGCAGCCTACCCGACGCGATGACGAGTGGTTCAGATGCCAGGGGCTTAGATGAAGGTGCCGCGCAGGAAGCCCAGGGCCGGCAGTGGCGTCCAGCGCCGCGGCAGGTCGGCGCGGCGGATCGGGGTCACGCTGTAGCGCGGCACCGCCTGCTTCGTGCTGCGCAGCAGGGCGGCGTAGCTGCGCACCTGCTGCTCGCGCCACTCCCGGTCGGCCAGCGCGGCGAGCCGGGTGGGATAGATGTCGGCGATGCGCTCGGTCGGACCCAGCGAGGCCATCACGGCCCAGATCGTATCTTCCGACGCGCGCGGCAGCCTGACGATTTCGCCCATGCGGACCAAAGGTAGCAAGGCGGGGCGGCGGTTGCTACTACTGCCGATACGGCGGCGTGGCTGGTCCCTCTATGAACCCGCGACAGACCCGGACCGATACGCCGCGGCCCCGACTCGTGTCGCTCCGACCGCCGACCGTCATCTCAACAAAGTGCAGAGCTGCCTGCGACCTGAGCGTATGAGTCATCGGCCACTTGCACATCGGGACTCAGCCAACTCCAGCAATCGCGATGTTCGTTGCGACATAAGGAATGCCCTTCGCAGGGCTGGCGACAACCTTTTCCGACAAACCTGCACCAAAGCGCAACGGTGCCACAAAAGTTTGGCACCCGTTCGAAATCGGGCCGGAACACCCGCGGCAGCGGCAACACGAACGCGTGCTTATTGTCGCCGCGAATAACGCCGTCAACGGGCGACAGAGTGGACGTTGCGGCCCATCGTTCCGCTAGACAAACGGTTGAGCAACCGTCGTCCTTGGCCTCACGATATGTCTCTGCCGCAGCCTCGCAAAGTCACACGATGTCTCCGCCGCCCTCACACCGGCCACCAAGGCAATTCGCGCTGACCCACAGCGCAGCCCTTATCGGCCACGGTGATCTTCACTGGCTGACGCCGTTGAGGGCTCTCAGGTCTGTTCGGATTTGGCGGAGGGGATGGGATTCGAACCCACGGTACACCTTTACGATGTACAACGGTTTAGCAAACCGCCGCCTTCAGCCGCTCGGCCACCCCTCCGCCGGGATCGCGCGAAGTCACACGACGTTTGCCCCGTCCTCATAAGCGGCGGCGCGCGTTGCGTCAATTCGCGTCCACCGCCCGCCGCAGCGCCTCGTTGACCAAAGCGGGGTTACCCTTCCCCGCCATCGCCTTCATCACCTGCCCCACGAAAAAGCCAAACAGCTTGTCCTTGCCGCCGCGATACTCGGCCAGCTTGTCCGGGTTGGCGGCCAGCACGGCTGCCACCGCCGCGTCGATGGCGGCGCTGTCGGTGACCTGGCGCAGGCCCTGCCGCTCGATGATGGCGTCCGGGCCGTCGCCGCTGTCCATCATCGCCTCAAGCACGTCCTTGCCGATCCGCCCGTTGATGGTGCCGTCGGCCATCAGGTCCAGCAGGCGCCCCAGCGCGGCGGCGGCGACCGGGCTGTCCTCGATCGGCCGCCCCAGCCGGTTCAGCCCGGCAAAGAAATCGCCCATCATCCAGCGCGCCGCCTGCACGCCGTCGCGCCCGGCCGCCACCGCCTCGAAGAAATCCGCCGTCGCCTGCTCGGCCACCAGCACCGCTGAATCATAGGGCGGCAGCCCATATTGCGAGACGAAGCGCGCCCGCTTGGCGTCAGGCAGCTCCGGCAGGCCGGCGCGCAGCCGCTCGACCCAGTCCGCGTCCAGCACCAGGGGCAGCAGGTCCGGGTCCGGAAAATAGCGGTAGTCGTGCGCGTCCTCCTTGGAGCGCATCGAGCGGGTGACCCCGCGCGCGGGATCGTACAGGCGGGTCTCCTGCTCGACCGCGCCGCCGCTCTCCCAGACCTCGATCTGGCGGCGCGCCTCGGCCTCGATCGCGTGCATCACGAAGCGCACGGAGTTGACGTTCTTGACCTCGCATCGCGTACGGAACGGCTCGCCGGCGTGGCGCACGGACACGTTCACGTCCGCGCGCATCGACCCTTCCTCCATGTTGCCGTCGCAGGTGCCCAGATAGCGCAGGATGGTGCGCAGCTTGCGCAGATACAGCCCGGCTTCTTCGGGGCTGCGCAGGTCCGGCTCGCTGACGATCTCCATCAGCGCCACGCCGGCTCGGTTGAGGTCGATATGGCTCTGCGTCGGGCTCTGGTCGTGCAGGCTCTTGCCGGCGTCCTGCTCGATATGCAGCCGGGTCACGCCGATCGGCTTCGATCGGCCGTCCGGGAACTCGATATCCACGACGCCGCTGCCGACGATCGGGTGCGCATACTGGCTGATCTGATAGCCGGCGGGCAGGTCCGCGTAGAAGTAGTTCTTGCGGTCGAAGCGGCTGGTCAGGTTGATGTGCGCGGCCAGACCCAGCCCGGTGCGCACCGCCTGGGCCACGCATTCGCGGTTCAGCACCGGCAGCATCCCCGGAAACGCCGCATCGACGAAGCTCACCTGCGTATTCGGCTCGCCGCCATAGGTGGCCGAGGCGCCGGAGAACAGCTTGGCCTGGCTGATGATCTGGGCGTGGACCTCCAGCCCGATCACCACTTCCCAGGCGCCGGTCGAGCCCTCCAGCGTGTAGCTCATGCGGCTGCTCCGGCGTGGATGGCGGGCATGGCGGAAAATCCGGCGGCGCGCTCGATCGCGGCGGCGACCGCGAACACCGTCTCCTCGTCGAACGGCTTGCCCAATACCTGCAACCCCAGCGGCAGCCCGGCCGCGTCCAGCCCGGCGGGGACCGAGATGCCCGGGATGCCGGCCATGTTGGCGGGGACGGTGAACACGTCGTTCAGGTACATCGTTACCGGGTCGTCCATGCGCTCGCCCTGCGCGAAGGCGGCGGTGGGCGCGGTCGGGGTCAGCAGCGCGTCCACCTCGCGAAAGGCGTCGGTGAAGTCGCGCAGTATCAGCGCCCGCACCTTCTGCGCGCGCAGGTAAAAGGCGTCGTAGTACCCCGCCGAGAGCACGTAGGTGCCGATCAGCACGCGGCGGCGCACCTCCGCGCCGAACCCGACAGCACGGGTGTTCTCGTACAGCTCGGTCAGGTCGGCGCCGTCGACGCGGGCGCCGAACCGCACCCCGTCATAGCGGGCGAGGTTGGACGAGGCTTCGGCCGGGGCGACGATGTAGTAGGTGGCCAGGCCATATTTCGTGTGCGGCAGCGACACGTCCACGATCGTCGCCCCCGCCTCGCGCAGCCAGCGCAGACCCTGCTGCCACAGCGCCTCGATTTCCGGCGCCATGCCGTCGCTGCGGTATTCGCGCGGCACGCCGATGCGCAATCCGCGCACGCCGCGCGCGCAGGCGGCGGCGAAATCCGGCACGGCAATGTCGGCGCTGGTGGAGTCCCTGGCGTCGAACCCGGCCATCGAGCCGAGCAGGATGGCCGCGTCCTGCACCGTGCGCGCGATCGGGCCGGCCTGGTCCAGCGAGGAGGCGAACGCCACCACCCCCCAGCGGCTGCACCGTCCATAGGTCGGCTTGATCCCGACCACGCCGCAGAACGCCGCCGGCTGGCGGATCGAACCGCCGGTGTCGGTGGCCGTCGCACCCAGCGCCAGCCGCGCGGCCACCGCAGCGGCCGAGCCGCCGGAGGATCCGCCGGGCACCAAAGGCCGGTTGTCGCCGTCCCGCGTCCACGGGCTGACGACGGGGCCAAAGGCGCTGGTGATGTTGGCCGAACCCATCGCGAACTCGTCCATGTTCGCCTTGCCGAGGAACACCGCGCCGTCGCGCAGCAGGTTCGCCGTCACCGTGCTCTCATAGGGTGGTACGAACGGCGAGAGGATGTTGCTGCCGGCCGTCGTGCGCACGCCCGTGGTGCAGAACAGATCCTTCACCGCGATCGGGATCCCGGCCAGCGGGCCGGCGTCGCCGCGCGCCAGCGCCGCGTCGGCCGCATCGGCCTGCGCCAGCGCCTGCTCGGGGGTGGGGGTAATGTAGGCGTTCAGCCGCGGATTGAGCCGCTCGACCGCATCAACATAGGCGCCGGTCAGCTCGCGCGCCGAGATTGTCCGCGCGCGCAGGGCGTCGCGGGCGGCGGCGATGGACAGGCCGAACATCACTCGATCACCTTGGGCACGGCGAAGAACGAACCGGCGCGCGCCGGGGCATTGGCCAGCAGCGCCTCGCGCTGGCCGCCATCGGTCACCACGTCCTCGCGCAGCCGCAGCGCCATGTGGGCGGCCCCGGTCAGCGGCTCCACGCCGTCCACGTCCACCTCGTTCAGCTGCTCGATCCAGCCCAGGATGCCGTTCAGCTCGCCCTGCAACGCCGCCATCTGGCTGTCCGCGACGTGGATGCGGGCGAGGCGGGCGATGCGGCGCACGGTCGCGGGATCGAGCGACATGGGGTCTCCTTGCGGCGGCGAAGGGCGCGGACCATAGACGCGGGCATGGCCGTCATCAACATGACCGGGCTGCGCGCGGCGCTGCCGCCGGGGCAGCGGCTGATCGGGCTGGACCTGGGGTCGAAGATCATCGGCGTGGCGCTGTCGGACGTGTCGCTGCTGGTGGCCAGCCCGTACGGCACGATCCCGCGCGGCAAGCTGGGCGAGGTGGCCGTGGCGGTGCGCCGCATCGCGGCCGCCGAGGCGGCGGGCGGGCTGGTGATCGGGCTGCCGCTGTCGATGGATGGCTCGCTGGGGCCGGCGGCGCAGGCGGCGCGCGACGTCTGCCACGCGCTCTCGACGGCGACCGGGCTGCCGGCGGCCTTGTGGGACGAGCGGCTGTCCTCGGCGGCGGTCAACCGCATGCTGATCGGCGAGGCAGACGTCTCGCGACGGCGCCGCGCGGCGCTGGTGGATGCGGCGGCGGCGGCGTACATCCTGCAAGGGGCGCTGGACGGGAGCGCCGTCGCCTGAAACCCTCTCCTCTCCTCGTGGCTGGGCGGGTCGGAGCGTCCCTGCGACCTACGCCTCGAGGCGACCCGTGGCGTCGCGGTCGCCGTGGTATCGCCTCGTGAGCGGAAACGGCGGCAGCCAGGACTCGCGACGGACGATCCAGCTTTCGTAGGTCGGCATCAATCGGTCGGGGGCGTCGAGGACTCCAAGGTTCACTTCAATCTCGTCTCCGCTGCGCGCGAAAACGGACGAGCCGCAGCGCGGACAGAAGTGCCGCCCGCGATAGTCCCGTGTTTCGCCGTCGATCGTCACCGCGTCCTGGGGAAACACCGCAGACGCCTGGAACAGCGCCCCATGGTGCTTGCGGCAGTCGAGACAGTGACAAAGGCCGACCCGGTATGGTGGTCCCGATGCCACGATCCGCACGTTCCCGCACAGGCAGCCGCCGATGAACCGGTCCATTCTGCGTCTCTCCGGATGCAGGCGGTGAACGCGCGGCCGAACATGGCGATCCGTTCGCGACGATCGCCGCGTCGGTTCCCCTGGCCACTCTCCGCCAGCGCGGCGTGCGTCGTGCCTCCCGCCGCCACCCCGATCTGGCCGTGGTCGTTCCGCCTGGTTCGCGGTAGCCTGTCCCGGCGCGCCTCTTGCTTGCCGCAGCGCCGCGGCCAACCAGAACACCGCAACCAGACCAGGGGATCCTTGATGCAAACTCGCCGGCATGTCCTGCAATCCGCGCTCGCCCTCTCCGGGGCGGCGGCGTTCGGCGGCCGCGCGCTCGCCGCGTCGCCCTATCGGGTGGCGTTCGTCTATGTCGCCCCGGTCGGCGATGCCGGCTACAGCTATCAGCACGATCTCGGCCGCAAGGCGGTCGCCGCGCATTACGGCAGCAAGGTCAAGACCACGTTCGTCGAGAACGTGCCCGAGGGCGCGGACGCCGAGCGGGTGATCCGCAAGCTGGCGCAGACCAACGACATGGTGTTCACCACCTCGTTCGGCTTCATGGACGCCACCGTGAAGGTCGCCCGCCAGTTCCCGCATGTGAAGTTCGAGCACGCGACCGGCTACAAGCGCGCCGCCAACCTTTCGACCTACTCGGCCCGCTTCTACGAGGGCCGCTATTTGGCCGGCGTGATCGCCGGGCGCATGACAAAGAGCAACGTCATCGGCTTCGTCGGCGCCTTCCCGATTCCCGAGGTCATCAACAACATCGACGCCTTCGAACTCGGCGCCCGCTCGGTGAACCCGAAGGTCGAGACCAAGCTGGTCATGGTCAGCGCCTGGTTCGACCCGGGCAAGGAGCGCGCCGCGGCGGAGACCCTGTTCAGCCAGGGGGCCGACGTGGTGACCACCCATACCGACAGCCCGGCGGTGCAGCAGGCCGGGGAGGATCGCGGCGTGTGGACCATCGGCTACGATTCCGACATGGCGCGGTTCGGCCCGAAGACCTGCCTCACCTCGGTCATCAGCGACTGGGACGGCTACTACATCCAGGAGGTCGGCGCGGCGATGGACGGCACCTGGAAGTCGCACGACACCTGGGGCGGGCTGAAAAGCGGCATGATCAAGATGGCCCCGTTCAACCCGGCGCTGCCCGCCGCCATCGCCGACGAGGTGCGCGCGCGCCAGGCCGACATCGAATCCGGCAAGCTGCTGCCGTTCCACGGCCCGATCCTGGACCAGTCAGGCACCCAGAAGGTCGCGGCCGGCGCGGCGCTGAGCGACGACGAGATCAACAGCATGAACTGGCTGGTCCAGGGCGTGCAGGGGACCGTCTGAGCGGCCGCCGGGCGCGGCGGCGGAACCCGAACGGGGCGGAGCGCGCGATGGCTGTTCCGGCCATGCGCTCCGCCGCTGCCCTGCCTGCCCCTGCCCTGCCTGCCCCTGCCCCACTCGCGCCCTCGCCGGCCCGCGCGGCGGTGGCGGCCGGCGCACGCCGCTACTTCGAACAGCGGCGGCGGCGCGTGCAGCCGTTCATCGACCGGCATTTCTCGTGGCGCGGCACACTGGCCATTCATCGCGAGGCGCTCGGCTGGGACATCGCCCGCGCCCCGCTGAACCTGTCGCTCGCCGGCCCGCAGGTCGCCGCACGGCTGGGCGCGATGGCGGCCGACCGGCTGGGCGCGCCGCGCCTCGCCCGCGCCCTGCGCCGGCCGCTGCTGCTGGAAACCGCGGTCGCCAGGCGCATCGAATGGCTGGTGCGCACCGAATTGCTGGAGCTGCCGTTCCAGCAGGGGCCGCGCGCGTTCACGCGCGACGCGCTGGCCGAGGCGATCCTGGCCGAGCCGGTGCTGACCGAGGCGATCGCCGGCCTGCTGGCCGAGATCGGCGACGCGGCCCAGGATCCCGCCTTCCGGGCGCGGCTGGCGCATGCGCTGGCCGAGTACGGGATCAGCCGGTCCGCCGCGGCCGAGGTCACCACCGGGCTGGTCAGCCTCAGCGGCGGCGCGATCGGTCTGCACAAGCTGACGCCCGGTGCCGCCGCACTCGGCACCACGCTCGCCGGCATCATGGCGCAGCAGACGGCCGTCGCATCGTTTCCGCTTGGGGCGTGGCTCGGCGGGGTCTGGTACGGGCTGTTCCCTGCCTTGCCCAGCGCCGGCCTGATCGCCGCCAGCACCGGCGGCCTGATCCTGACCGCAGCCAGCCTCGCGGCATTCGCTGGCGTCGTGGCTGACCCGGTGCAGCGCGCCACCGGCCTGCACCGGCGGCGGCTACTGCGAATGATCGGCACGCTGGAGCGGCAGTTCTTCGACCCGGCCGCGCCGGGCTTTGCCGTGCACGATCAATACGTCGCCCGGCTGCTGGACGTGTTCGACCTGATCGGCACGGCGGTCCGCCTGGCGCATCTGGCCTGACCCGATCCCTCAGTAGTGACCACCTCCGGCGGCGTGCGACGTCCCGCCGCCCGCCGCGCCCTGCGGATCGGCGCCGCCCGCCGCCGCCATGCCGCAACCTGCGAGCAGCAACGCGCAGCCAGCCAGCAGCAGAGTTCTGAAACGACGACTGCCCATGCCTGCCCTCCGAGAAGTGTCCGATCGGCCAGATGCCGCCGCCTGTTGACTGTGGCCGTCCTGCGGGGTGCCCCTACGCGCCAGCCTCGATCCACAGCCGCGCGAGCTGGGCCAGCGCCGCAGGCTCCACGTCCGACACGGCGCGGCATTGCATGCCGTGGTCGCCCCAGTACACCAGGTTGTAGCCGTTGCGGGTCTCGTGCGTCGGCGCGTCCTGCCGCTCGGTCCCGGGCCAGACATACAGGTCGATAACGTGCTTGCCGTGCCCATAGACCAGCACCGCGACCGACCGCCCATCGACGTAATCCAGACGGCCGCCGATCAGCGGAAAGCCTTGCCGGGCAAAGTCGGGAACCGGCGGCGCGTAGTCGATGCGGCCGGCGAACCACGGCTTGACGGTATGCGTATCGGTGGAGAGCACGTCGGTCAGATGTCCCGGCTGCAAGGCGCGGACATGGCTGGCGATCAGCTCGCCCTCGACTGCTTCCTCGCGCGGGGATGGCGCAAGCATCAGGATCAGGCTCGCCGCGACGGCGGCCCCGGCGATCGCCGAACCGGCGCCGAGGAACAGCCGGCTGAAACGCAAGGTCCGGCGGAAGCCCGACGGCGCTGCTGGCGCGGCGCGGCGCGGCGCGAGGCTTTCCTCGATCCGCGAGCGCAGGGCGGCCGGCGCCGCATGCCGGGGCGCGTCGGCGCGCAACCGGGCGGACAACGCGCCGACGGCGCGCAGCTCCTCGATGCATCCCGGACACTCGGCGACATGCGCCGCCAGCACGGCGGTCGCGGCGGCATCCAGCTCGCCATCCAGATCCGCCTGGATCAGGAGGCGGGTCTCCTCGCAGGCGCGAGGGCCGGTCATCGGATCGTCTCCCTGGTCGTCAGGCGATCGGGCGTCGCCATCTGTGCCGTCGCACCCTGCCCGTGCCGCAGCAGCGCCTGACGCGCCCGCCACAGCCGCGACATCACGGTTCCCGCCGGCACGCCGGTCACGCGGGCAATGTCGCGATACGACATCTCCTCCAGTTCGCGCAGCACCAGACACTCGCGCAACTCGGCCGGCAGCGCAGCCAGCGCCTGGGCCAGCGTGCCCTCGTCCTCGCGCCGCGCCAGCGCCGTCTCGGGGCTGGCGCTGGGATCGGGCAGCGCCGGTTCGTCGTCGCCGGGCAGCGGCACCTCGGCCGCGCCGCGATGCCGCGCGGCGCGGCTGTATGCCGTCGTCCGCACGATCTGCAGCAGCCAGGCGCGGGCATTGTCGCCGCGAAAGCTGGCGAAATAGGTCAGCGCGCGCAGCATCGCGTCCTGCACCACGTCCTGCGCCGCGTCGGCGTCGCGCACCAGCCAGTGGGCGAGGTTGTAGGCGGCGTCCAGATGCGGCAGCGCCATGCGCGAGAACGCCGCGCGCGCATCGTCGGACACGCCGCCGGCATCGGCCCTAGACATCGGTGCTTTCCAAAATGGGATGCGGCGAGGTCATCGGACCACCACGACACCCTGCATGTGCGGGTGAATGGCACAGAAATAGCGATACGTTCCCGGCCTGTCGAATACGCGCGCAAATCGCTCGCCGGTATCCAGCGGCGGCGAGCCGAACTGGTGCGGGGTGGCGGCGCTGGTCACGGTATGCGGAATGTCGTCGCCATTGGTCCAGGTGACGCGCGTGCCGGCGGCCACTGTCAGCGGCGTGGGGCCAAAGGCGAAGCCGCTGATCTGCACGGCCACGTCGCGTGACGCCGCCGCGCTGCCGGCGGCGAGATTCGCCAGCCCGGCCATGGCCGTCAGCAAGCCGAGGCCCAGCACGATGCGGCGGCGGGACAGGATTGTGTTCATGTCATCGCTCCGGTTCAGGCGCCCAGCGGCGCGTCGATGATTGCCAGGCGTTCGCGGCCGGGGACGTACTCCACACTGGTCACGCCAAGCGTCGAACGCAGGCGGCCGGCGGGAACCTTCATCGGCCCAGGATTCGCGGCGGCTCCCGGCGCGGGCTGCGGAAACGCGGTCGAGCGCGCGGTGTGGAAGGTGACGTGCCCCTCGACCTTCTGGATCACCTGATGGATGTGACCGTTCAGGATCGTCACTGAGCCGAACCGCGCGAGCAGCGCCAATGCCCGCGCACCGTCATCGGTGCCCCAGCCCCACTCGGCATAGACCGTCCAGAGCGGGATGTGCGCGAACACCACGACCGGCTGGCTGGCCGAGCGGCCGCGCAGATCGTCGGCCAGCCACGCCAGTTGCGCCTCGCCCAGCCGGCCGAGCCCGCCGGCGTTCAGGTCGGTGACGTTGTTCAGCGCGACGAAGTGCACGCCCGCCTGGTCGAAGCTGTAGAACGCGCCGTTGGGCGACGGCTGGCGCGTCCGCTTCTGGAACCGCTCGACGAAATCGCTGCCGCCACCGCTCAGCACGTCGTGTTCGCCCGGCACGTAATGACAGTCCAGGCCGCCGGCCGCGATGATCGAATGCGCCGTGTCGAACTGCGCCGGCTTCGACAGGTGGCTGACATCGCCGGTGTGCAGCAGGAACGCCGGTCGCGCCGCGCCCGCCCGCTGCACCGCGGCGTGCAGGGTGGCCGAGGTGTCCATGTTGGGAGCGTGCGCAAAGCCGAGATGACTGTCGCTGAGCTGCACGAAGCGCAGCGCGTCCGCCCCGGCTGCCTCGGCCGGTGCCGCGCCCAGCAATCCGGAGCGCGGCACGCCGCCGGCCACCGTCCACAGCACCCCGGCGCCTGCCCAGAGCATGCACTCCAGCGCGCCGCGCCGCCCGGTCGTGGGCGCGTCGTCGGAACCAGCCATCGCCGTCTCCCGCGCTTGTGCAGGCATGACCACGCGACCGGCCGTTTTATTCCCGAACCTGCTTGACCCGGTCGAGGGCGCTCCATAGCGTCACGTTTAACCAGCGGGGGCGGAGATGCGGGAGGCAGCGCCAGCCGACGCGGCGGAGTCCGGCGCTCCGGCAGCTTGCGTGCTGGAAATGCTCGGCGTCGCCAAGCGGTTCGGCGGCGTGGAGGCGCTTCGCGGCGTCGATTTCTCCGTCCGGCGCGGCGAGGTCCACGCGCTGTTGGGCGAGAACGGCGCCGGCAAGTCGACGCTGATGAACATCCTGTCCGGCGTGTTCCCGCCCGACCGCGGCGAGATGCGGCTGCATGGCGCGCCGGTGCAGTTCGCCAGTCCGCGCGGGGCGCAGGCGGCGGGCGTCGCCACCGTGTTCCAGGAACTCGATCTGATCCCGGACCTGGACATCGCCGCCAACCTGTTTCTCGGCCGCGAGCGGATGCGGCTCGGTGTGCGCATCGACGACGCGGCGATGCGCCGCGAGGCGACCGGCCGGCTGCATGCGGTCGGCCTCGATCTGGATCCGCGCACGCGCATCCGTGCGCTGGGCATCGGCCAGCGCCAGATGGTGGCGATCGCCAAGGCGCTCGGCCAGGAGGCGCGAGTGCTGGTGCTTGATGAACCGACCGCCGCGCTGAGCGCCGCCGAAGCGCACCTGCTGTTCGAGCTGATGCGCGCGCTGCGCCGGCGCGGCGTGGCGATCGTCTATATCTCGCACCGGCTGGAGGAGGTGCCGATCGTTGCCGACCGGGTCACGGTGCTGCGTGACGGCGCGGTGGTCGGCGAGACCCGGCCGGACGCCCCGCAGGCCGAGCTGATGCGCCTGCTGCTGGGGCGCAAGCTGGACGAGATGTTCCCGCCCCGCGCCGAGACGGCGGGTCGGCTGCTGTTGCGGCTGCATGACGCATCGTATGTCCCGACCCAGGGCCGCGCCGGATGGCAGGCGCCGGGGGGCATCAGCCTGGATGTGCGGGCCGGTGAAATCGTCGGTCTGGCCGGGATCATGGGCGCCGGGCGGACCGAGTTGCTGTCCGCGCTATACGGCGCCGCGCCGCCGGGACGCTGGGGCGGCGCGATCGAGGTCGCCGGTCCCGCGGGCGGCCTTGTGCCCGGCCGCCTCGGCTCGATCGCCGCGGCGCGACGGGCCGGTTTCGCGATGGTGACCGATGACCGGCGCGGCGCCGGGCTGATGCTGCGGCAGAGCGTGCGGCGCAACGTCGTGCTGTCGGTGCTGGCGCGCATCTCGCCGTTCGGCTTCATGTCGCGCGCCGCCGAAGCCGACGCCCTGGCCCGCTCGATCCGGCAGTTCGACATCCGGCCGCCGCGCGGCGAGATCGCCGCGGGCAACCTGTCGGGCGGCAACCAGCAGAAGGTCGTGTTCGCCAAGGAGTTGCTGCGCGCGCCGAAATTGCTGCTGTTGGACGAGCCGACCCGCGGCGTGGACGTGGGCGCAAAGGGCGAAATTTACGCCCGGCTGCGGGCGCTGGCGGCGTCGGGCCTGGGTGTGCTGGTCGCCTCCAGCGAATTGCCGGAACTGGTCGGCCTGTGCGACCGCATCGTGGTGCTGCGGCACGGCCGCACCGTGGCCACCTTCCCGGCCGGCGCGGACGAAGCCTCGGTGCTGGCGGCCGCCACCGCGACCGAAAGCCTGGCGGCGTGAGTCCGATGCCACCCACCCGCAGGCGCGACCTGCTGGCTGTGGTCGTCCGGTTCCAGAGCGTGATCGGGCTGGTGCTGGTGCTGGCCGGCGGCATCGCCGCGTCGCCGGCGCGGCACGGGCACCTGCTGTTCCTGGCGCCCGACAACGTCGCCAACATCGTGCGCGCGATTTCCGAGACCGGGATCATCGCGCTCGGCATGACCTTCGTCATTATCACCGCCGGCATCGACCTGTCGGTCGGCGCGATGCTCGGCCTGTCCAGCGTCCTCACCGCCACGCTGCTGACCGCGCCCGGCTGGGGCATCCCCGGCGCCTTGCTGGCGGTGCTGGCGGCGGGCGCCGCATTCGGCGCTGTGCAGGGCGCGATCAGCACGCGCTTCCGGCTGGAGCCGTTCATCGTGACGCTGGCCGGGCTGCAGGTGGCGCGCGGGCTGGCGCTGGTGGTGTCGCACAACAAGTATATCAACATCAGTTACGGCAGCGGTCCGGGCTTGGCGCCGCCGGCCTTCGCGGTACTGGGCGATCGGCTGTTCGGCAACACCGTCCCGGTGGCGACCGTCGTGTTCGTGGTGCTGGCGGCGCTGGCGACGCTGGTGCTGAATCTGACGCGGTTCGGTCGCTACGTGTATGCGGTGGGCGGCAACGAGCGCGCTGCGCGGCTGTCCGGCGTACCCGTGGCGCGGGTCAAGATCGCGGTGTACGCCATCACCGGGCTGTGCGCGGGGGCTGCCGGCATCGTCCATGCCGGGCAGTTCAGCTTCGGCAGCCCGAACGACGGCGCCGGGTACGAACTGACCGCGATCGCCGCCGTGGTGATCGGCGGCACCAGCCTGTTCGGCGGCGCCGGCAGCATGACCGGCACGATCGCCGGCAGCGTCATGCTGGGCGCGCTAGCCAACATCCTGCAGCTGAACAACGTCAACGCCGCCCTGCAACTGCTGGCCACCGGCGCGATCATCGTGCTGGCGGCCGTGCTGCAATCACTCGTCAGTCGGCGGGACGGGTCGGGACGCTGATGCGTGCGTGCGTGCGTGCGTGCGATGAAGACTCAACAGGGAGGACCACAAAAATGAAAACGACGATCCTGCTTCTGGCCTCGGCAACGCTGCCGCTCGGCGTCCACGCCGCTCCGATCAGCAAGACCTGCGGGCCGAACGGCCACTACGTGATCGGCTTCAGCCAGGCCAACTACGCCGAACCGTACCGCCAGCACGTCAACAACGACCTGATCGCCCGCGTCAAGGCGGTCCCGCAGTTCGAGCTGCAGGTCGCCGACGGCGCCGGCAATGACAACACCCAGACGTCGCAGGTGGACAATTTTATCACCCAGCAGGTCGATTTGCTGATGATCTCGCCATTTGAGGCAGCACCGCTCACGCCTGCCGTGGCGCGTGCGATGAAAGCGGGGATTCCGGTGATCGAGCTGGACCGGCAGACCGTCGGCAAGCCGGGCGTCGATTACACGGCGTTCGTCGGCGGGGACAACTACAAGATCGCCTATCAGGCCGGCACCTACACCGCGCAGACCTTGCTGCCGGACGGCGGCGAGGTGGCGGTGCTGGAGGGGCTGCCGAGTTCCACACCGGCGATTGAGCGGCTCAACGGCTTCAAGGACGGGGTGAAGCAGAACCCGAAGATCAAGGTGGTGGCCGAACAAGCCGGCAACTGGCTGCCCGACATGGCAACGACCGAGTTCTCGGCGATGCTGCAGGCGCATCCCGACATCCGCGGTCCTGTACGCGAGCAATGACCTGATGGCCGCCGGCGCGTACGTGGCGGCCAAGGGCGCCGGCAAGCAGAGTCAGGTCGCCATCATCGGCACCGACGGCCTGCCCGGCCCCTCGGGCGGGATCGCGGCGGTGGCGGACGGCCAGTGGGCGGCGACGTTCACCTATCCGACCGGCGCCGAGCAGGCGCTGGATTTGGCAAAGAAAATCCTGCTGGACTGCGCAAGCTCGGTTCCCGCCTCGGTGACGGTGCCCACGCAAGCGATCACCAAGGACAACGCCAAGGAACTGAACGCGACGTTGCAATTCTGAAACGTAACCGTCACCCAGAGGGGCAGTGGCTGGGCTGCCCCCCTGGCCGACGGTGACGGCGGGCGTCCCGGGCTGGAGCCGATGCGGGCCGGGCCGGGGTCCGACGTCCTACGACGGCGGCTGCAACGCGTCTTGCGGCTGCGCCGACTCGAACACGCTATCGGCGAAGGCTTCCTCCCACGAGCCGGTGGTGGAGGCGCGGGAATACTCGGTGGATCGGTTCTCGAAGAAATTAGTGTGTTCGACCGCGTTCAGCATGTCATCCAGCCAGGGCAGCGGGTTGCGATCGACATGGAACAGCTTGTTCATCCCAAGCTGCACCAGCCTGCGATCGGCGATATAGCGGATGTACTGCTTGACCTGCGCGCCATCCAGGCCCTCCACCGCGCCGAGCTCGAACGCCAGGTCGATGAACGCATCCTCGTGATCGACGATGGTGGCGCAGGTCAGATAGATCTCGCGCCGCAGTTCCTCGGTCCAGATTTCCGGGTTCTCCTGCACGAACGTACGGAACAGGCGGATCACCGACAGGCAATGCAGCGTCTCGTCGCGCACCGACCATGACACGATCTGGCCCATGCCCTTCATTTTCCCGAAGCGCGGGAAATTGAGCAGAATGGCGAAGCTGGCGAACAGCTGCAATCCCTCGGTGAATGCGCCGAATGCCGCCAGGGTCTTGGCGATCTCGTGTTTGCTGTCCACGGTGAAGGACTGCATATAGTCGTACTTGTCCTTCATCTCCTTGTATTTCAGGAACGCCGTGTATTCCAGCTCCGGCATGCCTATGGTGTCGAGGAGATGGCTATAGGCCGCGACATGGATGGTCTCGGTATTGGAAAACGCCGACATCATCATCAGCACTTCGGTCGGCTTGAACACCCGGCTGTAGTGCTTCATGTAGCAGTTGTTCACCTCGACATCGGCCTGGGTGAAGAAGCGGAAGATCTGGGTCAGCAGGTTGCGCTCGCCGGCGCTCAGGTTCTTGTGCCAGTCCTTCACGTCGTCGGCGAGCGGCACTTCCTCGGGCAGCCAATGCAGGCGCTGCTGGGTCAGCCACGCCTCATAGGCCCAAGGATAGCGGAACGGCTTGTACACCGGGTTTTCCGTCAGCAGGTCGAAGCGGACCGGATGCTCGTCCCGCGATTGCGTCATGCCGTCCATCACCGTCTCCTGCTGCCAGCCCCTGCTTATCTGGTGGCTCGGGGAGTCGCCGCCAGCGCCTTCGCGCGGAGCCTCGCCCTATGCCGCAAGCTGGGCGAGATAGCGTTCCGCTGCGTCCCAGTCGCCGCTGCCGGCGGCGAGGCCCACATAGCCGTCGGGGCGCACGATCAGCAGCTTGCGCGAGTCCGGTGGCGTCCGAGGCCGCGGCTCCAGCAGATCGGGGAAGCGCGCGGCGAATGCCTCCGCCGTCGCTACATCGGACGCGAACAGCGCGAAGCGGGGCGCAGACCCGTGGCCGGGCGGCGGGCCGGCATAGTCCGTGGGCGGCAGCCGCGCGCCAGCTCCGTGCCCGGTTGAGAGCGGACTTCCGGCATAGGCGATCTCGATTTCGCTCATCGTGGCGGCCAGCCGCTGCTGTGCGGAGTGAACGCCGAGCAGGACCCGCAAGGCGACATTGCGGGCCGCCTGGGCCATCGGGTTGGCCAGCGTGGCCACGTCGGTCAGCAGCGACGCATTGCGCAGCACCAGATCGCCGACCGCGCTGCGCTCCGGCGTGTAGCTGTCGAGCAGCCCTGCCCCAGCAGCGCCTCCCACTACCATCGCGAGCTTCCAGGACAGGTTGAAGGCATCCTGCATCCCGGTGTTCATGCCCTGCCCGCCGGCCGGGCTGTGGATATGCGCTGCATCCCCGGCCAGGACGACCCGCCCGCGCCGGTAGTCGGAGACCTTGCGCTCGTTGATGCGAAAATTGGCGAGCCAGGCCGGATCGGTCAGGCGCAGACCCTCGCCGGCGCGGCGGTCGGAAATGGCCTGCACGTCTGCGAGCGTCGGATCGGGTCTGGGGTGCGCCGGATCCATCCTGCCGCGCGAGGCGATGATCCGGCTCCGTCCGCCGGGGATCGGAAAGATCACGAACGGGCCGTCCCGATGCAGGTAAGTGGCGATCTCGTCCCCGGCCGGCACCGCTTCTCCCTCGATGCGGATATCGGCGAGCAGCCAATCGTCGCCCTGGGCCGAGCCGTGGAAATCCAGGCCAAGGCCGTGCCGCACCGTGCTATGGGCGCCGTCGCACCCGATCAGCCATGGCGTCGCAACCGTCTCCTCGCGTCCATCGGCGTGGCGCAACCGCGTGTCGACATGATCGCCCGATTCGGTGAAGCCGGACAGCTCCACCTCACGCTCGACAATCACGCCCAGTGAGCGCAGGTGCGCGGCCAGCAGGCGCTCGGTATCGGTTTGCGGGAGCATCAAGGCGAAGTTGTACGGGCTGGCGATGCCATCGAACCCGGCATGGCCCAGCGTGGTCCCGCCGCTGCGCATCGAGGCGCCGCGCGCCCGCAGCCCGGCGTCCAGGAACCCCGGCGTGCAGCCCATCCGGTCCATCAGCTCCAGCGTGCGCGACCACAACACCAACGCCTTGGAGGTCTGGCTCGGCTGCGGGCTGCGGTCGATGATGCGGACCGGAACGCCGTAGCGCGCCAGTTCCGCTGCCATCGTCAGGCCCACGGGGCCGGCGCCGACAATCAGTATCTGCTGCATGGCGGCTCTCCGGTCTGTCGGGTCAGGACGCGATCTCATCGGTCACCACGCGGAACCCGGACAGCGCCGCCGGGCCGAACGCGGTCGAGATGGCGACATCGGTGGCATCCCGGCCGCGCGCCATGACGATGCGCCCAATGCGCGGGGCGTTGTGGCGGGCATCGAACGTGTACCAGCGGCCGCCCAGATAGGCCTCGAACCAGCCGGAGAAATCCATCGGCGGATCCGACGGCGGAACGCCGATGTCGCCGAGGTAGCCGGTGCAATAGCGCGCCGGAATGTTCATGCAGCGGCACAGCGCGACCGCCAGATGCGCGAAGTCGCGGCACACCCCGACCCGCTCCTGATAGCCCTCCCACGCGGTCCGCGTCGCCCGCGCGAACTGGTAGCCAAAGGTGATGTGGCCGTGCACGAACTCGCAGATCGCCTGCACCCTAGCCCAGCCCGGCGCCGATGCCCGAACAGCGACCAGGCGGTGTCCGACAGCCGGTCGGTCTCGCAATAGCGGCTGCCCAACAGATACAGCAGCATCTCGTCCGGCAGTTCCTCGATCGGGTGCTGGCGCGCATCCGGCGCCACTTCGTCGGGCAGGCCGGAATCCTCGATGATGAAGTCGGTCGAGATGGTCAGTCGCCCCACCGGGGCGACGATGCGGGTGCATATGTTGCCATAGCGGTCCTGATAGGTGCGCGCCGGCACGAACGGCTCGTACACGATAGGCCCCGGCGTGCGCAGGTCCGCCGCCCGATCCGGATGGACGTTGACCACTAGCAGCATCGGCGTCGGCTGCGGCAAGTCGTAGCTGAGTTGGTACCCGGCGCGGATCCGCATCGTTCTCATCTCCGCAAAATTGGCCAGCAGGATGGGCCGGGCTACGCGCCGCTGGCAACCGACCCGGCCGGTGCCGGCGGGCGGGCATCGGCAGCAGACGGCTCGGCGGTGACCGTCACCTCGACGGTCATGCCAAGGCTGTCGGACGGGAACCCGGTATAGGTGCCCCATAGCGGCACCGCCTGCAGCGGATCGCGCGCCACCGCGACGCGGATCAGGTCGCGGTTACCGACTATGCCGTTGGTTGGGTCGAACTCCATCCAGCCGGCGCCGGGCAGATACACCTGCACCCAGGCATGGGTGGAGCCGCCGCCGACGTTGCGGGCGCCGGGCCGGGCGGGAACATACAGGTAGCCGGAGACGAAGCGCGCCGCCAGGCCGAGCGAGCGCACCGCCTCGATCATCAGGATGGCGAAGTCTCGGCAGCTGCCGCTGGCCAGCTTCAGGGTGCGCAGCGGCTCCTGGATGCCCATCTCGGCGCGCGCGACATAGGTGAAGTCGCGGCGCACCGCATGGGTCATCGCCGACAGCATCTCCAGCGTGCCCACCGGCCGGTCTGCGCGGGCGAAGCCCCGCGCCCAGCGCGCCAGTTCGCCATCGCGGTCCGGATAGGCGCGCTCGATCGAGCGCAGCAGATCCGGCATGTCCTCCTGGTCGTAGCTGAACGGGTAGCGTTCGGCATGCGCGGCGATCGGGAAGCTGAGCGCATTGGCTGGCGCGTGCTCCAGCCGGATCGTGCTCTCGAAGACCAATTCCTGCGCGCGCCGGGCGAAGCGGGCGATGGCCACGCAGTTGCCGAACACGTCATGCATCCAGTGCAAGGACGCCGGTTCCGGCGTCACCAGCAGGTCGGCCGAAAGCAGCCGCTGATCATAGCTGTCGCGCGGGCGGAACATCACCCGATGCTCGCCGAACGCCACCGCTTGCTTGTACCGGTAGGTGGTGACGTGACGGACGGTGAGCAGCGGCATGTCGGCTGTGTATCCGGGAACGGCGTGGGCGGAAAGCGGTGCAAGCCGCGTGCCGGCCCGGAGGCGCGCGCGTCCACGCGAATGCGATGCCGCCGCGCCTCGACGGCGCGACCGGCGCGGGCCAGACTGGCCTAGACCAAGACCCTGGCCGCAGCGCCGGACCGGGGACAGGCACGGGGAGGACGGCACATATGGGCATGACGACCTGGCGGGTTCTGCTGGCGGCGGTGGCGATGGGCGGCGGCCTGGCCTTGCCGCAGGCGGCGTCGCAAGCCGCCGAGACGGTCACGGTGTGGTGGAACCAGGGCTATTATCCGGCCGAGGACCAGGCGCTGAAGGACATGGTAGGCGCCTGGGAGAAGCAGACCGGCAACACCATCAACCTGACGATCTACAACGGCTCGGATCTGCCGGCCAAGATCATTTCAGCGATCACCACCGGCCAGGTGCCGGATCTGTGCTACGTGGACAACGCGGACTTCCTGCTGTTGCCGCAGGCGGCGTGGCGCGATCAGGTCGTGGACGTGAGCGACGTCGTGAACACGCAGCATGACGAGTACAGCAAGACTGCTCTGACCGCCGCCAGCCTATACGACAATGTGGCCCACCGGCGCAGTTTCTACGGCATCCCGCTGAAGCAGCAGGCGCTGCATTACTTCGTCTGGCGCCCGCTGGTCGAGGCCGCCGGCTACCACGTCGCTGACATCCCGAAGACCTGGGACGCCTATTTCGGCTTTTTCGAGAGCGTGCAGAAAAAACTGCGCGCGAAAGGCCGGCGCATCTATGGCCTCGGCTACTCGATGGCCACGAAAAATTCCGACAGCACCTATTTGTTCAATCAGTTTCTGGTCGCCTATGGCGGCGAGATCGTGACGCCGGACGGCGCGCTGCATACCGCGGACCCGGCGGTGCGGCAGGCGGCGATCGCGGCGCTGACCGCCCTGACCACGCCCTACAAGCAGGGGTTTGTGCCGCCCGGCGCGATCAACTGGGGCGACCCGGACAACAACAGCGCGTTCTATGCCAAGCAGATCGTAATGACGCCGAACGCCTCGCTGTCGATCCCGGTGGCGCAGGCGCAGGACAAGCAGGCGTACGATCACGACATCCTGACCGAGCCGCCGCCCACCGGCCCGCACGGAAAGCCCGTCACCAGCCTGGTCTCGGTCAAGCTCGCCTTCATTCCGAAAGGCGCGAAGAGCGTGGCCGCCGCCAAGGATTTCATGAAATACGTGATCCAGCCAAAGGTGATCGACGCCTACCTGGTGGCCGCACGCGGCCGCTGGCTGCCCGTGATGCCGTCGCTGGTGAAAAGCGATCCGTTCTGGACCAACCCGGCCGACCCGCACATTCCCGTGGCCGTGCATCAGGAACTGGACGGGCCGACGCAACCCTGGTTCCACGCCTTCAACCCAGCCTATTCCGAGGTCAACGCCGAGCAGGTCTGGGGCAAGGCCGAGGCCAACGTCATGCAGGGCGGGATGACTCCGGCGCAGGCGGTCGATCAGGCGTTCAGGCAGATTGACGCGATCTTCGCCAAGTACCCGGTGCCGAAACAGTAGCGCGGATCGAGCATGGCGCGCGCATCCGCGCTCGACTTCGCCGCCCTGCCGGCGATGCGCGCCGTCCGGTGTCGCTTCCGGCGCCGGCGCGGCGGCTCGGCGGCGTGGACACGCTATGGTCGCTGGCGTTCGTGCTGCCCTACCTCGCGGTGTTCCTGGCCTTCGTGGTGTTTCCCGTCGGCTACGGCCTGATGATGGGCAGCCATCCGGCCAGCTACCGCGCGCTGTTCGCCGATCCGATCTACGCGCGCACCGTGGTCAATACGCTGCTGTACCTGGCGATCGGAGTGAACCTGAAACTGTTCCTGGCGCTGCTGCTGTCAGGATTTTATGCGCCGCGGGCTGTGGGTGAAGGCGCTGCTGCTGGTCTTCGTGCTGCCCTGGGCGGTGCCGGCGATTCCCACCTTCATCGCGTTCCACTGGATGCTGAACAGCCAATGGGGGCTGATCAACAACATCCTGTGGGATCTGTTCCAGATGGACGGACCGCCGTGGCTGGACACGGCGGGTCTGGCGATGGCGTCGAACATCGCCGCCTATATCTGGAAGTGGCTGCCGTTCTGGACGCTGATCTTCCTGGCCGGCCGCATGGCCATCCCCGCCGAGCTCTACGAAGCCGCCGAGATCGACGGGGCCAGCGCCCGGCAGCGGTTCGCGCTGGTGACGCTGCCGATCATGGGCAACCTGTACGTCGTCTGCACCCTGCTCTCGACCATTTGGACGCTGGGCGATTTCAATACCGTGCATTTCGTCAGCGGCGGCGGCCCGGCGTTGCAGACGCATGTGCTGGCCACGCTGGGCATCCGCGACGCCTTTGAATTGAGCGATCCGCGCATGGGCATGGCCGCGGTGATCTCGGCGTTGCCGCTGCTGATTCCGCTGGTGATCGTGCTGATGCGCCGGCTGCGCCACGGCGAGGTGCAGCTGTGACGGTGGCAGGATGTCGCTGGAGGCGCCGCGTCAATGAGGCCGGCGCGATGCTGGTCGGGCTGCTGCTGCTGGTATGGACGCTGACGCCGCTCTATGACATGCTGCTGGTCGCCGTGCAGGACAAGGCAGCGGTCGCCAGCAACGCCGTCTGGCCGCTGCATCCCAACCTCGACAGCTTCGCGGCAACCTTTCGCGAAAGCTATTGGTATCTGTCGAAGTTCTGGCTGCAGATGCGCAACTCGCTGTTCATTGGCGTATCGGTGGCGGTGCTGACCCTGGCAATCGGCTCACTGGCCAGCTTCTCGATCACACGGCTGCGGCTACGGCTGGGCTGGCTGCTGACCAACGCGGCGCTGCTGACCTACGTCATTCCGGCCTCGTTCCTGGCGATCCCGTTCTACCGCATCATGAACGACTACGGGCTGGTCGATAACGCCTGGGCGGTGATCGCGGTGGAGGTGACGTTCGCCACGCCGTATGCGATCTTCATCTTCGCACAATACGGCGCCAGCATCCCGCGGGAGCTGGACGAGGCTGCGCGAATTGACGGCGCCTCGCCGCCGCAGATATTCTGGCGCGTGTACCTGCCGCTGATGGCGCCGGCGCTGGTGGCGATCGGCACCTATGCGCTGCTGCTGGCGTGGAACGAATACCTGTATGCGTTCCTGCTGCTGTCCTCGGACAGCACCATCACCGTGCCGGTGGCCTTGGGCAAGTTCCTCAACAGCGACGAGGCGCCCTGGAACTACCTGATGGCGGCGTCGATCGTCTATTCGGTGCCGCCGCTGGTGATCTATTACGCTTTCCGCCGCTACATGGCGGCCGGACTGACGATGGGCGGGGTGAAAGGCTGATCCGGCGCCGGGCAGGAACTTGCAATAGCCCCGCGCGTAGTGCCGCGGTCCCTGAACTGGAGCAAAACCGATGAACAGAGTCCTACCCGCCGCCATCATGGCGGCCCTGCTGGCCCTTGCCGCCTGCAACCAGGTCGAGACTTCGTCGCGCGTCGGCGGCGAGAGCAGCTCGCCGGGCGCTGCCGCCATCGGAACGGCGGGCGGCGTCGGCGCCGGCAACAACTCGACGCACGCCAATGGCGGCACCACCGGCGGCGCCACCACCGGCGGCGCCACTGCCGGCGGCGGCACCGGCAGCACGTCGTCCCAGTAGCGCAGGGCGGTCGGCGCGGCCGGCGCAGGCTGGCCGCGGCGGCCGGGCGGCCCGGCCGCTGAGGCGCTGGTGACCCTGGCGCCCGGCTTCTGTATGACGGGCGCTGCATGCCGAGCGCCGCGTGACCGAGACGGTCTTTACCCACGCCACCCTGGTCCTACCCGACGCCGTCGTGGCCGGGACCCTGGTCGTGCGCGACGGGCGCATCGCCGGCATCCAGCCGGGTGCGGCGGGCCTGCCCGGCGCGCTCGACCTGGACGGCGACCACCTGATCCCCGGGGTCGTCGATGTGCATACGGACAATCTGGAACGCCAGGTCGAGCCGCGCGCCAGCGCGCGCTGGCCGTCGCGCTCGGCGATGCTGGCGCATGACGCGCAATGCGCGGCCGCCGGCATCACCACGGTGCTGGACGCGCTGTGCCTCGGCGATCTCGGCTTCGACGAAGGGCGCATGCAGACGGCGCGCGACGGGGTCACCGATCTGGACGCGCTGTCCGGGACCGGGCTGCTGAAGGCGGAGCATTTCCTGCACCTGCGCTGCGAGCTGCCGGCCGCCGACATGATGGAGATGTTCGACCCGGTTGCCGATCATCCGTTGGTGCGCATGGTCAGCCTGATGGATCACAGCCCGGGCGTCGGGCAGTATGCCGACCTTGCGCACTATCGCCGGCTGCGCCGCCGCGGCGGGCTGGACGAGGCGGCGATCGAGGCGCGGATCGCGGCGCTCGTGGAGCAGCGCGACCGGCTGCGCGGCCCGAACCGCCGGGCGCTGCTGGCGCGTCTGGCGGCGCGTGCGGTCGGGCGCGCGGTGACGCTGGCCAGCCATGACGACCGGACCCGCGAGGAGATCGCCGAGAACGCCGCCGACGGCATCGCTATCAGCGAGTTTCCGGTCAGCCTGGAGGCGGCGCTGGCCGCCCATGCGTCCGGCATGTCGGTGATCGCCGGCGCGCCCAATATCGTGCGCGGCGGCAGCCATTCCGGCAATGTCGCAGCCAGCGCCCTGCTGGACGCCGGCGCGGTGGATGCGCTGGCGTCCGACTACGTGCCCGCCTCGATGATCGAGGCGGCGTTCATGGCGGCGCGCCGCGCCGCAAGCCTGTCCGCGTCGGTGGCGATGGTGACCTCCGCGCCCGCCGGGATGGCCCGCCTGCCGGACCGCGGACAACTCGCCACGGGCCTGCGCGCTGATCTTGTGCGGGTGCGGCTGCATGAGGGGCGTGCGGTGATCCGTGCGGTCTGGCGCGGCGGCGAGCGGGTGGCGTGAGCGAGGCGACGCGCCACGCGATCTACTGGGCGCCCGCGCCGGAGCATCCTCTGGCGGCGGCCGGGGCCGCGTGGCTGGGGCGGGATGCGGCCGGCCCGACGCCGCCGCCGGAGCGGCCGGCGGCGCCCGGCCTGGACGAGATCACCGAGGCGCCGCGGCTGTATGGCTTCCACGGCACGCTGAAGCCCCCGATGCGACTGCATCCCGACGTGACCCGGGACGACCTGATGAACGCGCTGCGTGCAACGGCGGTGACGGTCGCGCCGTTCGATCTGCCGCCGCTCGCGGTGAGCGACTGGCATGGCTTCCTATGCCTGCGGGAGACGCGCGAGAGCGCCGCGTTGCAGGCGTTCGCCGATGCGATGGTGGCCGGGCTGGACCATCTGCGCGCGCCGCTGTCGCCGCGCGAACTCGCGCATCGGCGTGCTGCCGGCCTGAGCCAAGCAAGCGAGGCCAACCTGCTGCGCTGGGGCTACCCGGAGGTGTTCGCGACCTGGTTCTTTCACATGACTCTGACCCGGCGGCTGTCGGCGGCGGAAATGCCGGTGACGCGGCCCATCGCCGAGGCGTGGTTCGCGTCGGCGTTGCGGCACCGGGTCCGGGTCGTGGACGTGTGCCTGTTCGAGCAGCCTGCGCCGGCGCAGCCGTTCGCGCTGACGGAGCGTGTCGCTCTGGGCGGCTGACGGTTCGCTACAGCCCGGCCAGAAACGCCGCCAGAGCCGAAATATCGTCATCGGAGTAGGTTTTCATCAGCGCCGACATCCACGGGTTGTTCGCCCGCGCGCCGGTCTTGAACGCCAGCATGGTGGCGCGGAGGTAGTCGGTCCCCTGCCCCGCCGCGCGCGGCGTGACGCTGGTGCCGGCGAACCCGGCGGCGTGGCAGCCCTCGCAGCCGGCCGAGCCGGACATGATCTCGGCGCGATGCGACACCGCCGCCGGCGCGCGCGGCTGCTGCAGGTCGGGCCAGGGCTGGGCGGCGAAATAGGCTGCCAGCGCCAGCATCCCCGGCTTGTCCAGGCCGGACGCGACCTGCTGCATCAGCTCGTTGCGGCGGTTGCCCAGCTTGTAGTCGCGCAGCTCCAGATAAAGGTACCCTTCCTGCTGCCCGGCGATCACTGGCACGGATTTGTCCAGCGGCAGGCCGTGCTCGCCGTGGCAGGCGGCGCACAATGCCAGCGTGTCGGGCGACGGCTGGGCGATCGCGGCGGCGGCGGCCGGTCCTGTCGTCAGTCCGGCGATCAGGGCTGCGGCGATCGCCGGCGGCGTGCGGCGGTTCAAGTCAGGCCCAGGATCGTCCGGTTGATCTGCGCATCCATCCCGCTCGCGGCGAAATCGTCGAAGGCGCGCGCGGCGACCTGGATGATATGGCCCTCGATGAAGGGCGCGCCCTCGGCCGCGCCCTGCTCGCTGTCCTTGATGCAGCACTCCCACTCCATCACCGCCCAGCCGTCGAAACCATACTGGCTCAGCTTGGAGAAGATGGACGAGAAGTCCACCTGCCCGTCGCCCAGGCTGCGGAACCGACCGGCGCGCCGAATCCAGGGCTGAAAGCCGCCATAGACGCCCTGTTTCGCGGTCGCGTTGAACTCGGCGTCCTTGACATGGAACGCGCGGATGCGGTCGTGATAGGCGTCGATGTAGCCGAGGTAATCCAGCTGTTGCAGCACGAAATGGCTGGGGTCGTACAGCAGGCAGGCCCGCGGATGGCCGCCGACGCGATCGAGGAACATCTCGTAGCTGTCGCCGTCGTGCAGATCCTCGCCGGGATGGATCTCGTAGCACAGATCGACGCCGGCCGCGTCGAACGCATCAAGGATCGGCCGCCAGCGCCGCGCCAGCTCGTCGAACGCGGTCTCCACCAGGCCGGCAGGACGTTGCGGCCACGGATAGACGTACGGCCAGGCCAGCGCGCCGGAAAACGTTGCGTGCGCCGTCAGTCCGAGATTGCGCGAGGCGCGGGCGGCCAGCATCAGCTGCTCGGTGGCCCATGCGGTTCGCGCGGCCGGGTTGCCGCGGACCTCGGGCGCGGCAAATCCGTCGAACGGCACGTCATACGCGGGATGCACCGCGACAAGCTGACCCTGCAGATGGGTGGAAAGTTCGGTCAGCTCCACCTCGGCATCGGCCAGGATGCCGCGCACCTCGTCGCAATAGGCCTGACTGTCCGCGGCCCGGCGCAGATCGAACAGGCGGGCGTCCCAGGACGGTATCTGCACGCCGGCATAGCCGTGATCGGCGGCCCAGCGGGCGATCGAGGACAGGCTGTTATATGGCGCCGCATCGCCCGCGAACTGCGCGAGGAAGATCGCCGGCCCCTTGATGGTGCGCATCATACGCCGTTTCCCCCGCGCCTTGCCGTGCTACTCCGGCGGCGAGTCTTCGGCCGCGAGCCGGACCTGTCAAGCCGCGGCCGCTAGAAATCCTGGCCGTAGCCGAGCAGGTCGCGCAACTGCCCGCCGCTGAAGCCGGAGGCGGACAGGCCGGCAATGAAATGATTATAGGCCAAGTACTGAGCCTTCGCGACCGCCTGCGCCGCCGCCAGCCGCCCAGGCAGCCGGGCGCGCAGCTCGTTGGGGATGATGTCGCCCACCATCATGTCCTGCAACGGCTGGATGCGCGGATCGCCCTTCCGGTTATCGATCTCCAGCTGCCCGCGATAGGTCGTGTAATCGTAGAACTCGGTTTCCAAAGACGGTCCGGTGTCGATTTGGTCGGTGACGCCGATCCAGTTCGCATACAGGCCCAGCTTCTCCTGGGCGGTGCGCAGCGCCACGATGTGCCCCGGGGAATGATTGAAGTTGTAGTAGCCGGGCACGATCTCGTCGGTCGCCAGCAGCACGTAGTCGCGGCCGGGCGCGGCGGCGGACAGCAGCATGGCCGACAGGTCGAGCCGACCGCCATAGATCGTTGCCAGATCTCCGTACAGCCAGTCCTGGCTGCCGCCGTTGCCCAGCGTCACCAGCAGGCGCAGCAGGTCCACCGACGAGGTCAGGCCGGTGCGCAGCGTGCCGGTGTCGGCGGTGAACCGTCCGCTGGCGTCGGACACGATCAGCGGCACATGGAACGCCTCGTCATAGGCGCTGCCCACCTTGCCCGAGATGTAGCCATGCGCCCCGGCATACTCGCCGTGGTCGGAGGTGAACACGACCACCGTGTTGTCACGCACCGCCCGGGGTAGCGCCTGGAGCGCGTCCAGCACCTCGCCAATGCGCTGATCCACGATGGTCAGCGTGTCGGTGTAGCAATCCAGGCCGCGCTGCCAATAGCTGTACGGAGCCATGCCCACGCCCCATGGCAGGCTGCCCTGGGCGGGCATGGCCGGATAATCCGTGATCGTGAAACGGTCCTGCTGCGGATCGTCAGCGACGCCGCCCCACACCGCCTGCGAAAAAAGCTTGGTGTAGGTCTGCGTCGATGGCTTGTCCCTGGCGATCTTCCTGGAGGATTCCCAGTTCGGCGGCAGCGGCGGGTAGCCGTACTGGTTCGGCTCCTTCAGCGGATTCGCCGTCCAGCGCACCAGCGGAAAGTAGTCCTTCGGCGGCGACACGCTGTCGTCGATCGTGGAATACAAGGTGAACGGCCGGTAGGTCGTCTGGTTCTGGAACAGCGCGTTGTATCGCTTGAACTCGGTGCCGGCCCAGAAGAACTCCTTGTCGTGCGGGTTGACGAACGACACGGTCAGGCACCACGGCCGGCTACCGGGCGATCGGGTGGCGATGTAGCCGACCGCCTGCTTGGCCACGTCCTCGTCGTTCAGATAGCCGTGCGCCTGGTCGCCGACCGTGCCCTGCAGGTTGGCGCCGGTCGGATCATAATAGGTCATCGCCTCGAACCCGTACGGATCCAGCGCGGTGCGGCTGGGGCCTGGGATCGACACGTGCCACTTGCCGACATACGGCGTCTGATACCCGGCTTGGCGCAGGAGCTTGCCATAGGTCGGATAGGCCGTGCTGAGCACCGGCTGGATGGCGATCGGGGTGTACGGCTTAGCCAGCACCGTCTGCGCGAGCCAGCTCTGCTGAGTGTACAGGCCGGTAATCAGGCAGCCGCGCGCCGGGGTGCAGGCGGTGCCCGCCGTGAAGTGCTGGCCGAACTTCACGCCGGACCGCCACAGCCGGAACAGGTTCGGCATATAGGCCGCGAGGAAGCCCTGCGGCGAGGAGATGCCGGCGGGGAACACCTTGGGAAAGCGCAGCTCGTCCACCAGGATGAACAGGATGTTCGGCCCCGGACCAGGGCGCGTGGCCGCTGCCGCCGCCCGCGCGGCGCCCGGGATGGCGCCAAGCCCGATGCCGGCGGAGGCCGTCAGGGCGGTGGCCGCGCCCAGCAGCTCGCGTCTCTTCATGGCCCCAGCCTCCTGTGGTTCTTCCCCGGGAGTTTTGCGCATATGACGGCGAGGCGTACGGCGACAGACGTGCAACGAGGATCAGGCGAGCCGGGAGCGAAACTGATGCGTTTCGGGAAGAAGCCTGGGCGTCGGACGCCGGCCATGTCAAGGGGCGCAGGCGGCCGGAGGCCGTCATCGAACCTTCGCAGAACCGCCATCGTAGTGTAACATTCGACCGCTACACGCTGCGCAACCATAAACCCAGGGGCGCCTGCCATGCGTTTTGATCGTCGAACAGTCCTGAAGGCAGGCGTCGGCCTGGCCGGTTTCGGCCTCGCCGGGCACCGGGCCTTCGCCGCCGATGCTGCCTCCCTGCCGGCCGGCCTGATCGCCGCGGCCAAGCAGGACGGCCACCTCAACGTCATCACCCTGCCGCGCGACTGGGCCAATTACGGCCAGCTTATGGACACCTTCGCCGCGCGCTATGGCGTCAAGATCGATGACGCCAATCCCGATGGCAGCTCAGCCGAGGAATTGCAGGCGATCCGCAGCCTCAAGCACCAGAGCCGCGCGCCGGACGTGGTCGATGTCGGCCCGTCGTTTGCGCTGATCGGCGCGCAGCAGAAGCTGTGGCAGCCGTATAAGGTCGCGACCTGGAACGACATCCCGACCGACGTGAAGGATCCCGACGGGCTGTGGTATGGCGACTATTTCGGCGTGATCTCGTTCGCGGTGAACACCGGAGTGGTCAAGACCGTGCCGATGACCTGGGCCGACCTGCTCAAGCCGGACTACAAGGGCATGATCGCCCTGAACGGCAACCCGCTGGGCGCAGGCGCCGCCTTCGGCGCGGTGTTCGCGGCCTCGCTGGGGAACGGCGGCAGCTACGACGATATCGGCCCGGGCATCGAGTTTTTCGGCAAGCTGGCCAAAATCGGCAACTACAGCCCGGTCGCGGCGACCGGCCCGGCCACCCTGGTCGGCGGCCAGACCCCAATCGTCATCAACTGGGACTATCTGAGCCTGGGCTACAAAAAGACCGCCGAGGCGGACGGCAAGGCCAAGATCACCGTGCTGCTGCCGGAAGGCGCGTCGCCCTACGGCAACTTCTACTGCCAGGCGATCAGCGCGTATGCGCCCAACCCCAACTCCGCGAAGCTGTGGATGGAATACCTGTATTCGGACGAAGGCCAGCTCGGCTTCCTCGCCGGATTCGCGCATCCGATCCGCTTCAACGCGATGGTCGCCGCCGGCAAGGTCCCCGAGGATCTGCTGAAGGCGCTGCCGCCTGCCGAGCCGTACAAGGCGGTGAAATTTGCCAACCCGGCGCAGGTGAAAAAGGCGCAGCAGCAGCTCGCGGACAACTGGCCGAAGGTGGTGAAGTTCTGAGGCAGCCAGGCCCTCTGCCGGCGCTCTCTTTTTGAGATCGCCGGGGGTGGGCGCTTGCCGCCGCACTTGATGAGAAACCCGCTTCCCTGGCTGTGCATCGGCGCATTCCTGGCGGTCGCCGCTGCGTTCATGGTGGCGCCGACGCTGGTGCTGGCGGTACAGTCGGTCACCGGCGACAATGGCGGCTTCACGCTGCAGTACATCGCCGGGCTGAACGTCTATCGCTATCAGGTGGCGCTGGAAAACTCGCTGGTCCTGTCCATCGCCTCCGCCCTGGTCGGGGTCGTGGCCGGCGGCCTGATCGCGCATGTCGTGCTGAGTCCGGCGGCGCCGCGCGGACTGCGCTCGGCGGTGACCAGCTTTTCCGCCGTTGCGGCCAACTTCGCCGGCGTGCCGCTCGCCTTCGCCTTCGTCTCGACGCTCGGCACCCTCGGCCTGCTCACCACGGCGCTGAAATCTGTCGGCATAGATCTATACGCGATGGGGTTCAGCCTGTTTTCGCTGACCGGCCTTACTCTGGTCTATTCGTATTTCCAGGTGCCACTGATGGTGATCGTCATCACGCCGGCGCTGCTGGCGCTGCGCGCGGAGTGGCGCGACGCCTCGGAGAACCTTGGCGGCAGCACGTGGCAGTACTGGCGCCTGGTGGGTCTGCCGGTGCTGACTCCGTCGCTGCTGGCGTCGTTCATCCTGCTGTTCGGCAGCGCCTTCTCCGCCTACGCCACCGCCTACGCCCTGACGTCGGGCAATATCGGCCTGCTGACCACCGAAATCGGCAACGTGCTATCCGGCAACGTCATGGTGTCGCAGCAGACCGGCGCGGCGCTGTCGATGAGCATGATCGTGGTCATGGTGCTGGTGCTGGCGCTGAACGGGCTGCTGTCGCGCCGTGCGGCGCGCTGGACCGCAAAGCGATGAGGCCGCAGCCAGTCGTCCAGGCGCGCGCCGTCGAGCGTGTGGGATTTGGCGGCTGGATCATCCTGGTGCTGGCGGGTCTGTACTTCCTTGTGCCGCTGGCGATGACCGTGGCGTTCAGCCTGTGGGAAGGTCACGGCAGGTACGGGTTTTCCGCATACCGCGACCTGCTCCGCCTGCCGTCGCTCTCGTCAAGCCTGCTGCTGTCCCTGGAATTGACCGTCGCAACCTCGGCCGCGCTGGTCCTGCTGCTGGTGCCGGCGATGATCTTCATGAACCTGTATGCGCCGCGGCTGCGCCCGGTGTTCGAGTTCGTCGCAGCCCTGCCGTTCGTGGTGCCGGCGATCGCGCTGGTGGCCGGGCTGTCGGCTCTGTTCACCGGGCCGGACTGGCTGATCGGCAGCCCCTTTTATCTGGTGATCCCGTACTTCTTCCTCTCGCTGCCGTATGCCTATCGCGCGATCGACGTCGGGATCCGCTCCATGGATCTGGCAACCTTGACCGAGGCCGGGCAGAGTCTCGGGGCGAGCATGAGCCAGATCATCCGGTTCGTGGTGCTGCCCAATTTGCGCTCGGCGCTGATCGGCAGCACGCTGCTGACCGTCGCGGTCGTCATGGGGGAGTTCACCTTCGCCAACGTGCTCCTGTTCCATACCTTCGCCGTACTGATCAACGAGATCGGCCAGCACGCCTCGACCGAGGCGGCGGGATTGTCCACGCTCAGCTTCCTCATCACGTGGGCTGCCATGCTGGGGGTTCTGGTGGTCGGCCGGGGCGCCGCGCAACCCGCAGGAGGACATTGATGGCCACCGTCGAGGCGCGCGGGATCAGCAAAAGCTTCGCCGGACGGGGGGTGCTGGCAGCGCTCGAACTGATGATGACCGATGGCGAGCTGATCTGCCTGCTCGGCCCGTCCGGCTGCGGCAAGACCACGCTGCTGCGCATCATTGCGGGCTTCGTCGCCCCCGATTCCGGCGCGGTGCTGGTGGGCGGCCGCGACGTGACCCGGCTGCCGGCGAGCGCGCGGCGGATGGGGATGGTGTTCCAGGCCTACAGCCTTTTCCCGAACATGACCGCGCTCGACAACGTCCGCTTCGGCCCGCGCGTCACCGGCTCGCCTCGCGTCGAGCAGGTGCGGCGCGCCGAGCATCTGCTCGATCTTGTCGGCCTGGCGCAGCACGCCGCTAAGTATCCGCACCAGCTCTCGGGTGGCCAGCAGCAGCGCGTGGCGCTGGCCCGGGCGCTCGCGGTGCAGCCGCAGGTGCTGCTGCTGGACGAGCCGCTTTCGGCGCTGGACGCCAAGGTGCGGGTGCAATTGCGCGAGGAAATCCGGCGCATCCAGCGCGAGACCGGCGTGACCACCGTGCTGGTGACGCACGACCAGGAGGAGGCTCTGTCGATTTCCGACCGCGTGGCGGTGATGAATGAGGGCCGGCTGCTGCAAGTCGCCACGCCCTCGACGATCTATCGCGAGCCGGCGGATGCCTTCGTCGCCCGCTTCATCGGCGCGGCCGCTGTGCTGCCCGGCCTGGCCGGGCCTGGCACGGTGCGCGTGGGCGAACTGGATCTGGCCGCCGTGGCGGCTGCCGGCCACGCGCCGGGCGCGCCGGTGAACCTGTTCATCCGCCCAGAGCATGTCCGCCTGGAGGCGATGAACGGCCACATCCCGCCCGGCGCGGTCGCCGCCGACGTGCGCGAGGCGACGTTCTACGGCTCGCTCACCCGGCTTCGCCTCAGCCTGGCGGGCCAGCCGGGCGAGACCGTGCTGAGCGCCGACCTGCCAAGCGAGCACGCCGAGAGCTTCAAGCCGGGCAGCCGCGTGCTGGCGCGCTGGGACGCTGCCGCCCCGCGGGTCATGCCTCGCGAATGACCCACCGGGCGGTCAACCCGCCCGCCCCCACCTGGCGAATGCGGCGAAGCCGCTGCCAAACGGCAGGCGCCCCGACCACCACCGGACCAGCGCGCGCTCGGCCGCCGCGGTCTGCGGCGCGTCCGGCGGCATAGCGGCGAGGGCTGCGAGCGCCTGCACCGAACGGTGCGAGCACAGCCGTCCGAGACGGACGGATGCCGCGCCGCACAGCCGCTCGATCAGGGCCGCCGTGCGGGTATCCGGCGGTTGGGCGAGATTGTTGGCATAGAACAGGGACAGGGTCTGCGCGTCCGTGATGCGCGCGTTGACCCGCCGCTCGCCGGCCTCCGCCAGCAGATCCGCCGGGCGGCCGATCACCGCCAGCAGGTCGCGGACCACCGAGCCGCGGCGCGCGACCGCGTCGTAGTCGCGGAACACCGGCCGGATCCCGGCGCTGCCAGCCAGCGCCGAACGAAGCGCGCGGTAGTCGAACTGGAACCCCCATTCCCGCCAGCGCAGCCGGCCGGTGGCGCGGATCTGGCGCATAGCGTCGTCGTACGGCTCGGCATAGCCGTGCGCCAGCAGTTCGACGTAGAGCGAGTCGGCATAGGTTCGCGGCTCGCGCAGGTAGATCACCAGGCGCACCTCGCGACCCGTGCCGTGCAGCCGCTCGGTCAACGGCGCCAGCGCGGCCGGCCGGTCCAGCAATGTCTCGAAATCCTCACTCGACAGCAGCGCGTCGCCATCGAAAGCGGCGATCTGCTCGATTGCACGGTCCACCGTGATCGCGCCGGCGTCGAACCTCCGGTCGGCGGCCAGCTGCCAGGCGAGGTTGTGGTGGCCCACCTCGTCATGCCCGGTGGTGGGATATAGCAGCCCATGCGCGCGCAGCCGGTCGCGGTGCTCGGCACAGGCTTGCTGGATCGCCGAGGTCCCGGTCTTGTGCAGGCCGCAATGCAGGGTGACGGTCGACGGCATTCTGTCGCGGCCCTCCTGTCGGTTCTACAGCGGCTGTAGCACGGGGCGGCGCTGCGGGCGGGTGGCACAATATGCTGCGCCGCACCATCTGATTGAACGAGCCCGCCTGGCGCCCGACCGTCCAGGCCGGGAAGACAGGTCGGCGGCACGAACGGAAGACCGGCCAATGCTCAATCTGGACGACGCCCGCGATGGGCTGACCAAACTGCTGCGGCCTTGGCCACGCGGCGCCGGAGTTGGGGCCGGAGCGCCGGACGGCTGCATCGAAGTCGAGTTGTTCGGCGCCAACCCCGGCAACTTGCGCATGCTGGCCAGGGTTCCGCGTGGCTTGCAGCCAGGCGCGGCGCTAGTGGTGGTCCTGCACGGCTGCACGCAGACTGCCGCCGGCTTCGCCGACGCGGCCGGCTGGTCGGCGCTGGCCGACCAGCACGGCTTCGCGCTGCTGCTGCCCGAACAGCGCCGCGCCAACAATGCGAACCTGTGCTTCGACTGGTTCCGCCCCGAGGACATAACCCGCGGCACGGGCGAGATAGCGTCGATCCGCGCGATGACCGAGCACATGCTGACCCATTATGGCCTGGACCCCGGCCGGGCGTTCGTCACCGGACTGTCGGCGGGCGGCGCAATGGCCGGCGCCCTGCTGGCGGCCTATCCAGAGCTTTTCGCCGGCGGCGCGATCATCGCCGGGCTGCCCTATGGCTGCGCGTCGAGCGTGCAGGAAGCGTTCGACAGCATGATGCGCGACCATGATCGCCCGGCCCGCGCCTGGGGCGACGCGGTGCGCGCGGCCTCGCCGCATCGCGGGGCATGGCCCAGCATCTCCATCTGGCAAGGCGAGGCGGATGGCACGGTGCGGCCGTCCAACGCGCGCGAGCTGCTGAAACAATGGCTGGACGTGCATGCGCTGGCCGGCGCGCCGGACGTAAGTGATCGGGTGGACGGCGCGGCGCATCGCGCCTGGCGCGGCCGCGACGGGCGAATCGCGGTCGAGGCGTATCTGGTGCCCGGCATGGACCACGGCGCCCCGATCGCGCCGCGCGCCCGCGACCCGGAGCAACGCTGCGGGCACGTCGCGCCGTTCGTGCTGGATGCGGGCATCGCCTCCAGCCATCGCATTGCCCGGTCCTGGGGTTTGCTGAGCGCGACCGCCGCCCAGACGTGGCCGGTGCCGATGCCCGAGCAGCCGCCGTCCCGGCCGGCAGCAGCGCGGCGCACGCTCGACCCGGCCGCGGTCATCGACAAGGCCCTGCGGGCCGCCGGGCTGGTCAGGCGCGGCTAAGTCCGTACTCCCGCAAACAGCCGCCTTGCCAAGACCCGGGCGCAGTGATTGACTTCGCGCAACGTTCGATCGGGGCGCCGGGATCGACGCGGCACATATAACGGCGTTTGGGGAAACAGGATGGCTGGCATCAGCAGGATGGCCGCCCTTGCGGGCGCGGCAGGTGTGGCTCTGGCGGTCGGGGCTGCCGCGACCGTCGCCCACGCACAGGAAGTTCGCAGCGCCGTCAAGTACGGCGACATGAACACCGTCTCGCAGGACATGCTCGACCGGGCCGGCACCGACAGCAGCAACTATCTGCTGACCAACGGCGATTATGCGCAGACCCGGTTTTATCCGAACCGCCAGATCAACACCTCCAACGTCTCGCGCCTGCATGCCGCCTGGATCTTCCAGGCCGACGTGACGGAATCGCTCGAGACGACCCCGATCGTGGTCAACGGCACCATGTACGTGACCACCGCCTTCAACCACCTGTATGCGCTGGACGCGCGCACCGGGCAGGAGCTGTGGCACTACAAGCACAAGCTCGGCCCGATCACCACGTATTGCTGCGGCTCCAACAATCGCGGCGCGGCGGTGTACGGCGACATGGTGTATATGGCGACGCTGGATTCCAAGCTGATCGCGCTGGACGCCAAGACCGGCCAGCTGGTCTGGTCCACCGATGTCGCCGATCCCGAAATGGGCTACAGCGAAACGATGGCGCCGACTGCGGTGGCCGGCAAGATCCTGCTCGGCACCAATGGCGGCGAGTACGGCATCCGCGGCTTCGTCAAGGCGTTCGACGCCAAGACCGGCAAGCTGCTGTGGAGCTTCGATACCATTCCGGAGAACTCTCAGGGCGTGTGGGCGACCACGGACGCAACCGGGCGCGACGAGCACCGCGACATCGCCGCCGAGAAGGCCGCCTACGCCAAGGGCGGCGATCCGTTCAAGACGCTGGGCGGCGGCGTGTGGCAGAACCCGTCGATCGATCTGAAACGCAACCGCATCTACTTCGTAGTCGGCAACCCGTCCCCGGATCTGGATGGGGCGGTGCGGCCGGGGGACAATCTGTACACCGACAGCCTGGTGTCGCTGAACCTCGATACCGGCAAATACGTCTGCCACTTCCAGTACGTGCCGCATGACGTCTGGGATCTGGACGCGGTCAGCCCCACCGTGCTGACGCAGGTCGCCGACCGCGACGGGAAGCTGGTCGATGGCGTGCTGCACGCCGGCAAGACCGGGCATCTGTACGTCAACAGCGCCGACGATTGCAGCATGATCCGCTTCTCCGAGGCGATGGTGCCGCAGGAGAACATGTGGACGCTGCCGACCGCCAACGGCGCGCGCATGCTGCCGGGCGCCAATGGCGGCGTCGAGTGGTCGCCGATCGCCACCGTGCCGGCGGCGCACATGGCCTATGCGATCAACCTGCACCAGCCGATGACCTACACCGTGGCCAGCGCCGCGTATCCGAACGGCAAGCTGTGGCTGGGCGGCGCGTTCAAGGTGATCCCGCAGGAGGAGCAGTGGGGCAACATCACCGCCGTTGACTACAACACCGGCAAGATCGCCTGGCAGGTGAAGACGCCGGAGCCGATGATCGGCGGCATCCTGGCGACTGCCGGCGGGCTGCTGTTCGCCGGCGAGGGCAACGGCGCGTTCCGGGCCTATGACGCCTCCACCGGCTCGACCATGTGGTCGTTCCAGGCCGGCGCCGGGGTGAACGCGCCGCCCGCGTCGTACACCGTCGAAGGCAAGCAGTACGTCGTCGTCGGCGCTGGCGGCAATGCGCAGCTGAACTACAAGCGCGGCAACGCGATCATCGCCTTCACGCTGGACTGAGCCGACCGCGGCGCCCCCGGGGCGGCAAGCCCCGGGGGTTGACCCGGCGATCCAGGCCGGATGATGCTGCCCGCACTGCACGGGGAGGCGTCGCGAGCATGACCACCCACATCCCCCGCCGGCTGCGCCTGGGCATGGTGGGCGGCGGTGAAGGCGCGTTCATCGGCGCCGTCCACCGGATCGCCGCGCGCATCGACGATCGCTATGAGCTGGTGGCCGGCGCGCTGTCGGCCGATCCGTCGCGGGCGCATCAATCGGCCGCAGCCCTGCACATCGCCGCCGAACGCAGCTACGACGATTTCGCCACGATGGCCCGGCGCGAGGCGGCGCGGCCGGACGGCATCGACGCGGTCGCCATCGTCACGCCGAACCACCTGCACCACGCGCCGGCAAAGGCTTTCGCGCAGGCCGGGATCAGCGTGATCTGCGACAAGCCGCTGACCAGCTCACTGGCGGACGCGCATGATCTGGCCGACGCGGTGGGCGCCAGCGGCGTGGTGTTCGCGCTGACCCACAACTACACCGGCTATCCGCTGGTGCGGCAGGCGCGGGCGATGGTCGCGTCCGGCGAGATCGGCGCAGTCCGCACCGTGCAGGTGGAATACGCGCAGGACTGGCTGACCACTCGGCTGGAGGAGTCTGGGCACAAACAGGCGGCGTGGCGCACCGATCCGGCGCGCAGCGGCGCGGCGGGCAGCGTCGGCGACATCGGCACGCACGCCTTCAACCTCGCCGAGTTCGTAAGCGGCCTGGAGATCACGGAGCTGGCTGCGGAACTGTCGCGCTTCGTTCCCGCCCGCAAGCTGGACGACAACGCGCAAATGCTGCTGCGCCTGTCCGGCGGCGCGCGCGGCGCATTGTGGTGCAGCCAGATCGCACCCGGATGCGAGAACGCGCTCCGGCTGCGCATCTATGGCGAGCGCGCCGGGCTGGACTGGGCGCAGGAGCAGCCGAACCTGCTGACCCTGACGCCGCACGGCGAGCCGCCGCGCCTGATCCGCCGCGCCGGTGCCGGCGCCACGCCGATTGCCGCGCACGCCTCGCGCATCCCCGCCGGTCATCCCGAAGGCTATCTGGAGGCCTTCGCGCAGCTGTATCGCGACATCGCCGACCAAATTCATGCGCACAAGGCCGGGCGCGCGCCCGACCCGGCGAGCCTGCTGGTGCCCGGGATCGGGGCGGGCGTGCGCGGGATGCGCTTCATCACTGCCGCGGTCGCATCCAGCGCCGCCGGCGCGATCTGGACGGAGGTCTGATGCCCCACATGCGCCACCGAGCCCAATCATGACCGACTTCCTCGCCGGCATCGAGCGTGTGCGCTTCGAGGGGCCCGACAGCACCAACCCGCTCGCCTTCCGCTACTATGATCCGGCGCGGATGGTGCTCGGCCGCAGCATGGCGGAGCATTTCCGCTTCGCCGTAGCCTATTGGCACAGCTTCACCTGGCCCGGCGCGGACATGTTCGGCCCCGGCACGTTCCACCGGCCCTGGCAGGAGGCGGACACCGTCGGGAACGCCGAGCGCAAGGCGGACGTCGCGTTCGCCTTCATCGAGACGCTTGGCGCGCCGTTCTTCTGTTTCCACGACGCCGACGCGACGCCGCTCGGCGACACGCTGGACGACGCCGCGCGCAACATGGACCACATAGCCGGCATCTTCGAGCGCAAGATGCAGGCGAGCGGCATCAGGCTGCTCTGGGGCACCGCCAACCTGTTCAGCCATCCCCGCTACATGGCCGGCGCCGCCACCAACCCCGACCCCGCGGTGTTCGCCTACGCCGCTGGCCAGGTGAAGATCGCGCTGGAGACGACGCATCGCCTGGGCGGCGCAAATTACGTGCTGTGGGGCGGGCGCGAGGGCTACGACACCATCCTGAACACCGACATCGGACAGGAGCTCGACCAGCTCGGGCGCTTTCTGTCGATGGTCGTCGAGCACAAGCACCGTATCGGCTTCACCGGCGCCATCCTGATCGAGCCGAAGCCCTGCGAGCCGACCAAGCACCAATATGATTTCGACGCCGCGACAGTCGCCGGATTCCTCCGCCGCTACGGCCTGGAGCGTGAGGTGAAGCTCAATCTGGAGGTGAACCACGCGACTCTGGCCGGCCACACGTTCGAGCACGAGCTGGCCTATGCCGGATCGCAAGACCTGCTCGGCAGCATCGACGTCAATCGCGGAGACTACCAGAATGGCTGGGACACCGACCAGTTTCCCAACGCGCTGACCGACTGGGTGCTGGCGATGTGGTTCATCCAAAAGGCCGGCGGGCTGGGCAGCGGCGGCTTCAATTTCGATGCCAAGGTGCGCCGGCAGTCGATCGATGCCGTCGATCTGCTGCACGGCCATGTCGGCGCGATGGATCTGTGCGCGCGCGCGCTGCTGATCGTCGAGCAGATGCTGGCGGACGGCGCGCTCGGCCGCTTCGTCGCGGACCGCTACGCAGGCTGGCGCAGCGGCATCGGCGCGGACATGCTCGCCGGGCGCATGTCGCTGTCCGACGCCGCCGCGCACGCCCACGCCGCCACCGCGCCGCTGCCGCGCTCCGGTCGGCAGGAATATCTGGAGAACCTGGTCAACCGTTTCGCCTGATGCGCGTTGGGCTGCGGCGTCCGCTTCCCCAAAAGAAAAGGTTACGCAATGACATTCGATCGCAGGCACATCCTCGCAGGCTGCACCGCGCTGGCCGGCGTGTTGCTCGCGCCATCGCTGGCCCCGGCGCAGACGCTCGGCAACCTGGCGCGGATCTCCGGGGGCACAGTCTTCAACCGCTGCAAGGCGGATCAGGCCGGCAGCCAGCCCGGCACGGTGTTTCCCGGCTCGGCGATCGAGCCCTGGATCGCGGTCGATCCGACCACCGGCGGCCATCTGCTGACCGGCGTGCAGCAGGATCGCTGGAGCAACGGCGGCGCGCGAGGCTTGCGCGGCGCGGTCAGTGTCAATGGCGGCAAGAACTGGACGACCACGGTGCCGCAGGATGTCTCGCTATGCACCGGCGGCAAGCTGCAACGCTCCACCGATCCGTGGACCGCGTTCGGACTGGACGGCACCGCGTATTTCTTCTCCCTCGCCTTCAACAACAACCCGACGCCGGCGATCAACGGCGAGAGCGCGCAGCTGGTCAGCCGCTCGACCGATGGCGGCGTGACGTGGTCGGCGCCGACCGCGCTGATCGACGACACCGATCCTCTGGTGTTCAACGACAAGAACTCGCTGACCGCCGACCCGACCATCGCCGGGAACGTCTATGCCGTGTGGGATCGGCTGGATGGGCCGCCGACCGCGTTCCGCGCGCCGGGCGGCAGCGACGAGGGCGGCAACAGCAATGCCGCCGCGCAGGTCGCCGTCGCGCATGACGGCCTGCAGATGGCACGCAACCGCATCGCGTCGTCGCGTGAAGCGGCCGCCGCCGGCCGGCCGTCGCCGGTCTCGGACACGTTCGGGCCGACCTATTACGCGCGCTCGACCAACAGCGGGCTGACCTGGAGCCGCGCGACCCCGATCTATGACCCGGGCCGCGGCGCGCAGACCATCGCCAACCTGATCGTCGGCCAGCCGAGCGGCCGGCTGCTCAATTTCTTCACGCATATCGACGCGCAGGGAAATACCTCGATCGCCACCATCGCCTCGGTCGATCACGGGTTTTCCTGGTCCACCCACCCGGCCCTGGTGACGCCGACGATTCCGGTCGGCGCGGTGACGCCGGAAAGCCAGCAGCCGCTGCGCGACGCCTCGCTGCTGTTCAGCCCGTCGGTCGATCCGAACACCGGGACGCTGTATGTCGCCTGGGAGCAGCCGGCCGGCGGCAAGCCGCTGGCCAGCATCCTGTTCACCGAGTCCACCGACAATGGCGCCAGCTGGTCCGCGCCGGTGAAGATCAATCAGACGCCGGTTAACCGGACCAACCGCTTGCGCGGCCAGGCGTTCAACCCGACCATCGTGGCGGCGGCCGACGGCACGCTGGTCGCGATGTATTACGATTTCCGCAACGACACCGGCCCCGCCGGGCACGAGCTGGCCGATGCCTGGGTGCTGTTCTGCAAGCCGGTCGCCGCCACCACCTGCACCGACCCGAAGCAGTGGGGCAACGAGCAGCGGTTGACCAACGCCTCGTTCAACATCGATGACGCGCCGCTGACCGATTCCGGCTATTTCCTCGGCGACTATTTCGGGCTGGTGGCGCAGGGCCGCATGGTCTGGCCGGCGTTTACCGCAGTAGTCGGGCCGGGAAAGACGGATCTGTACACGCGGCCGATCACGCTGGGGACGACGACGGCAGCCAACTGAGCCGGCGGGTTCCCCCTCACCCCGGCCCTCTCCCGCAGGGGAGAGGGTGCAGCGGCAGCCCTCTCCCAGCGGGAGAGGGTGAGTGAGGGCCTGCTAGCGCAGGTCCACGCCAGCGAAGTCGTGCATGCCGAGCGGGTCCATTCGATAGCCGACAACCGCGCGCGTAACCGGCACGAAGACCAGTGAATGGGCGATCAGCATGAATGGCGCCTGCTTGTGCAGGATCGTCTCGGCCTGCTGGTACAGCCGCGCGCGCGTGGCCAGGTCGGGCAGCGCCGCCGCCCTGGTCAGCAGCGCGTCGAAGTCCCTGTCGCACCACTTGGCGACGTTCGTGCCGCCCGGCTGCGCCGCCGCGCAGCCGGCAAGCGGCGTCAGGAAATTGTCCGGATCGCCATTGTCGCCGATCCAGCCCAGCTCAGCCATCTGCGGCTCGCCGGCTTGCGCCCGCCTGCGGTAGTCGCCCCAGGAATCGGTGGCGATGGTCGCCTTGACGCCGATCTTCGCCAGGTCGCCCTGCACCATCGCCGCGAGCCTGCCGCCGTCCGGATCATACGGGCGCTGCACCGGCATCGCCCACAGATCGGTGGCGAACCCGTCCTTGTAGCCGGCTTCGGCCAACAGCTTCTTCGCCGCGGCCGGATCGTATCGAACATCCGGGATCGCGCCGTCATAGCCCCAGACGCTCGGCGGCAGCAGGGTCTTGGCCGCCAGCGCCGCGCCCTGGTAGACGGCGCCCAGGATCGCCTTGCGGTCGACCGCCATGTCGAGCGCGCTGCGCACCCGCACGTCGTCGAACGGCTTTCTCGTCGTGTTGAACGCGATATAGCCGACATCCAGGCCCGGCCCGCTCAATACCTGCAGCCGTGCATCGGCCCGCAGCGCGGCCAGGTCGGACAGGTTGGGGAAGTCGGTGATCTGGCACTCGCCGGCGCGCAGCTTCGCCGCGCGCGCGGACGCGTCCCGGGTGACGACGAACACCAGCGCGTCAAGTTTCGGCTTCGCGCCCCAGTAATGCGCGAATGGCTGGTAGCGGATTGTCGCCGCGTCCGACTGATGCGCGGCCAGCTGGAACGGCCCGGTGCCGATCGGCGCCTGATCGATCTGCTCCGGCCGCCCCAGCCGCGCCAGCGTGTCGGCGTATTCCTTCGACTGGATCACCGCGAAGTCCATCGCCAGATCGGCCAGGAACGGCGCATACGGATGCTTCAGCGTGAAGCGCACCGTCATGTCGTCAATCCGCTTGATGCCGTCGAGCAGATCCGCCAAGCCCATATAGCCGAAATAGACGTAATGGCCGCCCGAGACGGTGTGATACGGGTTGGCGTCCTGCCACTGGCGCTCGAAGCTGAACACCACGTCATCGGCATCCAGCATGCGGCTTGGGCGGAAGTCGTCGTTGCTCTGCCAAGCGACGTTGCGCCGCAGATGGAACGTATAGGCGCGCGCGTCGGTGGAAATATCCCAGCTTGCGGCCAGGCTTGCGGCGGGGATCGTCGTGCCCGGCCGGAACTGCAGCAGCCGGTTGTAGATCGGCCGGTTGGCGTCGAACGTCGTTCCGGTGCTGCCCAGCATCGGGTTGAAGGTTTCGGACGGGCCTTCCGAGCAGAAGGTCAGCGTCTTGATCGGCGCCGGAGCGGCCCCGGCGCATGCGGACATGCCGACGACAAGCGCCGCTACCACAACTCGCCGTCTGGACGAGCGCCACGCGCCGCCGTCACGGCCGCGGGTGACGAGGCGATCCAGCGTCAAACGACAGTTGCGGGATTGGATTGCCGGATCGAACCCGGCCATGGCGATCCATTGCGGTTCCGCATGACCGTCCCGCCGATACGTCAGACCGCCTGCCACTGCCGCGATGCGGCCGAGCGCAGCACGGCGTCGGTCACGCGGTCGGTCGCCAGAGCGTCGCGGAACGTCGGTGCCGCCGCCGCGCCGCTGTCCAATCCATTCAGGAAGTCAGCAGCCTGGTGAATGAATGTATGCTCATAGCCGATCTGCAACCCCGGCACCCACCAATGCTTCATGTACGGATGCTCGGCATCGGTGATGTGCAGCGACCGCCAACCGCGCAGCGCGCCGTCGTCGCGGTGGTCGAAATACTGCAGCCTGTGCAGATCGTGCAGATCCCAGGCGATCGAGGCGTGCTCGCCGTTGATCTCCAGCGTGTACAGCGCCTTGTGACCGCGCGCGTAGCGCGTCGCCTCGAATGTCGCCAGCGATCCGTTGGCGAAGCGCGCGAGGAAGGCGCTGGCATCGTCGATGCCGACCGGCTGCACGCGGCCGGTCAGCTGATGCGTACGCTCCCTGATGAACGTCTCGGTCATCGCCGAGACCTCGGCGATGCCGCCGTTCAGCCACATTGCGGTGTCGATGCAATGCGCCAGCAGGTCGCCGGTGACGCCGCTGCCGGCGATCGCGGCGTCGAGCCGCCACAGCGCCGTCCCGCCCTGCGGCAGATCCTTCGAGATGGTCCAGTCCTGCAGGAACTTTGCCCGATAGTGGAATATGCGGCCGAGCCGGCCATCCTCGATCAACTGCTTGGCCAGCGCTACCGCGGGCACCCGGCGGTAGTTGTACCACACCATGTTGGCCACCCCCGCCGCCTCCACCGCGGCGACCATGCGCTCGGCCTCGGCGGCATTTCGCCCCAGCGGCTTCTCGCATAGCACCATCTTGCCGGCCTGCGCGGCGGCGATGGCGATCTCGGCATGGGTGTCGTTCGGGCTGGCAATGTCGATCAGATCGATATCGGATCGCGCCACCAGCGCGCGCCAGTCGGTCTCAGCCGAACTCGTAGCTCCATTGCGCGGCGAAGGCCTCGGCCGTGGCCGCGGTGCGCGCGCACACCGCGGCCAGCACCGGGCGCCGCTGCACGTCGAAGAATTGGGCGACCTGCCGGAACGCATTGCTATGGGTGCGGCCCATGAACCCGCAACCGATCACGCCCACGCGCAGCGCGGTCATGCCGACCACCCGTGCGCGTCACGCACCGCGATCATCGCCGCCAGCACCTCGTTCCAGGTCTGCGAGCGATGCATCACCTCGTTGGGGAACATGCAGCCGTCCCAGCAGATATGCGGGATCGCGCGGGTCAGGTCGCCATGCGCATCACGCAGCCAGAACCGCGCGTCGCGGGCAATGTCGAGCTTGCCATCCGGGTCGTTCGGCAGGCAATGCCGGCCGGTCTTGTCGTGCGAGCCCATCCCCTTCACCGTGGCGTCGTTCTGCGCCACATGGAAGTCGATGGTCCACGGCCGCAGCGCGTCGGTCATCATCTTCAGCGCCGCGTGGAACGTCTCCGTCTGCTCCCAGGAAAAATCGTCCGGCAGGATGCGTTCGTCCGGCGCGTTGTAGCCCAGCGTGTACAGCAGCGTATGCGCCATGTCGGCCTGGAAGCCGAGCGTTCGGGGCCGGTCCACGGTCTCCAGCAGCCGCACCATGCTGCGCCAGCCCTGCATGCCGCCCCAGCAGATCTCGCCCTCGGCGGCCAGCCGCTCGCCGTGCTGCTCGGCCACGTCGCAGGCGTCGCGGAATGTCGCCGCGATCGTCTGCATGTTCGCCTCCGGATTGCGCGCATAGTCAGCGACGCCGGTCGCGGAATCGATGCGGATCACGCCGTATTGCCGCACGCCCAGATCACGCAGCGTCTGGCCGATGACGCAGGCCTTGCGCACGTTGTCCACAAAGCGCGCGCGCTCCTCGGCGCTGCCCATCGCCGAGCCGCCGCCGACCGGCGGCCAGACCGGCGCCACGATCGAGCCGATCGCCAGCCCGCGCCGCTGCACCTCATCGGCCAGCCGCCGCAGGGCATCGGCATCGGCGTCGATGCTGGTGTGCGGATCGGCGGCGAAGATGTCCACGCCCTCGAACTTCTGCCCATCCACCTCGGCGGCGGCGGTCAGGTCGAGCATGGTCGCGAGGTCGATCGGCGGCTCGGAACCCGGCCCCTTGCCGACCAGCCCCGGCCACATCGCATTATGCAGCCTCGGGAATGTGTTGTTCGCCACGTTTCTGTTCCCCCCTCGGTCGTTCAGCCTGTTATTCGACCAGCCGCACCGCCTGACCGGTCTGCGCGCTCCGTGTCGCCGCATCGGCGAGCAGCAACGCCGCCAGCCCGTCCTCGCCGCTCGGCGTCGGCGGGATGCCGGCGCCGACCGCGTCGATGAAGGCGTCCAGCTCGGCGCGATAGGCGCGCTCGTAGCGTTCCAGGAAGAACGGCAGCGCCGGGTCGGTGGTGAAGCCGCGCCCCGTCGCCAGCTCCACCGTCGTCGCCGTCTGGTTGCCGGCGCGCAGCAGGCCCTGCGCGCCGTGCGCCTCGATGCGCTGGTCGTAGCCATAGACCGCGCGCCGGCTGTTGCTGATCTGGCACAGTTTGCCGCTCGCCGTCTTGAGCGTGACGATCGCCGTATCAACGTCGCCCTGCGCGCCGATGCCGGGATCGATCAGGCAGGACGCGGCGGCGAACAGTTCGACCGGCTCCTCGCCCAGCAGATGCCGCGCGAGATCGAGGTCGTGGATCATCATATCGCGGAACAGGCCGCCGGAGCCGGTATAGCCGGGCGGCGGCGGCGCCGGGTCGCGGCTGATGATGGTCAGCAACTCGAGCGCGCCGATCTCGCCGGACGCCAGCCGACGCTTGAGGGTGGCGAAGGAGGGATCGAAGCGGCGGTTGAAGCCGACCATCAGGGCCGTGCCCTGCTCGCGCACCACGTCGAGGCAGGCGCGCACCCGGCCGGCGTCGAGGTCGATCGGCTTTTCGCAGAACACCGCCCGGCCGGCGCGGGCCGCGCGTTCGATGTACTCGGCGTGGGTGGGCGTCGGCGAGCCGATCAGCACCGCATCGGCCTCGAACGCCCGATCCAGCGTGACCGCCTGGCTTCCGGTCGCCTCGGCCAGAGCCTCGGCCGAGGGCGCGTGCGGATCGCAGATGCCGAACAGCTGCGCCCCGTCATGCGCGGCGACGTTGCGCGCATGGATGCGGCCGATCCGGCCGGCGCCGATGACGGCGATAGTGAGCATGGGCGTCCCCCGTTGCGTAGGAGACGCCATTTCTGTGCCGTCGCGCGCGCCGCGACAAGACGCGCCGGATCCGGATCAGACGCTATTCGGCAGCGGCGAGCCGGCCGCCGCCGGCGCGCGACCCGTCCACGCTCCACACCCCCGCGCCGTGGGCCGCGACGTACAAGAAGCCGCCGGCCATCGCCAGATTCTTGTACCCGTTGATCATGTTCTCCATGCCGCCGGGAATGAAGTGGAAGATCAGCCCGGTGACCAGGCACCAGATCGCCAGCACCACGGCGATCGGCCGGGTCAGAAAGCCGACCGCCAGCAGGATGCCGCCGCCGAGTTCGACCGCGACCGCCACGGCATAGGCCAGTTGCGGCGCCGGCAGGCCAGAATGGCCGATATAGCCGATGATCGCGCCGGGCATCATCGCCTTGCCCAGCCCGGCCCAGATCATCAGCGCCGCCAGCATCAGCCGCCCCAGCAGCGGCGTCAGCGTCTCATCGAAGCGGTTCATCGCGCCCATCACGGTTCTCCGTCACTTCGTTTCGGTGTGGTGCGCAGCCTTGAGCGCCGCGGCGACCTGCGCCAACCGCTTGCCCTGGTGGCGCGCCACCGTCAGTTCGTCATCGGCGACCTTGGTGACGTGCTGGCCGTCTACCGCGGCGTGCGCGCCGTATGGCGTGCCGGCGCGGAACATGATCGGGTCGCCGTAGCCGAGCGGCACGATGATCAGCCCCAGATGCGCCATCGGGTTGAACATCGTCAGCAGCGTCGATTCCGCCCCGCCATGCGGGGTCGCAGTGGCGCAGAACGCCGCACCCGCCTTGCCCACCAGCTTGCCCTGGAACCACAGGCCGCCAAGGCTGTCGATATACGCCTTCAGCTCGGCGCTGACATTGCCGAACCGGGTCGGGGTGCCGAACGCGATGGCGTCGGCCCATTCGGCGTCGGCCTCGGTCGGCGCTTCGTACAGCGCGTTCATCCGGTCCGCCCCCTCGGCCCAGCCGGGCGCCTTGGCCATCACCTCGGGGCCGACCAGATCGCGGGCGCGGCGCAGCCGCACCTCGGCACCGGCGGCGCGGGCGCCTTCGGCGACCGCGTTGGCCAGAGTCTCTGTCGAGCCGTTGCGGGAGTAGAAGGCAATCAGCACGTTCGTCGCCATCGTCGCTTTCCTTGCGCTGGTTGCGGAGTTGCTACGCGCTGCTTACGATCAAGCCAATGGCCATTCCGTCGATCGTTTCCATCGACACAATCGATAAATCCGGGGCGGCCGCCCGTCCAACCCTGGATCAGCTCCTGGTGCTGTCCACGGTGGTCGAGACCGGCAGCTTCTCGGCGGCGGCCCGTCGCCTGGGGCGCGCGCAATCGGTGGTCAGCTACAGCATCGCAAACCTGGAAAGCCAACTCGGGCTGACACTGTTCGACCGCGCCCAACGCCGCCCGGCGCTGACCGAGGCCGGCCGGGCGGTGCTGGCCGACGCGAGGCGGGTCGGCCGCGCCGTCGAGGACTTGCGCGCCCGCGCCGCCGGCCTTTCCGGGGGGCTGGAGGCGGAGGTCACGCTGGCGGTGGATGTGATGGTGCCAATCGAGCGCCTGGTCGGCGCGCTGCATGAATTCGCCGCATCGTTCCCCACCGTGGCGCTGCGCTTGCATGTCGAGGCGCTGGGCGCGGTGGTGCAGCTGGTCCTCGCGCGCACCTGCACGCTCGGGATATCCGGCTGGATGGCGCTGCTGCATGACGGGCTGGAGCGTCATCCGCTGGACGGCATCGTCATGGTGCCGGTGGTCTCGCCACGGCACCGGCTGGCCTCGCTGGACGGCCCGATTGCGGTGGCGGCCTTGCGCGATGAGACGCAATTGGTGCTGTCGGACCGCTCGCGGCTGACCGAGGGACAGGATTTCGGCGTGCTGTCCGCCCGCTGCTGGCGGCTGGGCGATCTGGGCGCCAAGCACGCGCTGCTGCGGGCCGGGCTGGGCTGGGGCAACATGCCTGAGGCGATGGTGGCGCGCGATCTGCGCGAGGGCAGGCTGGTGCGGCTGCGGATCGACGGCCACGCGCCGCTGCGGCTGCTGCCGATGCTGATCCATCGCAGCGACGCGCCGCTGGGACCGGCGGCGACCTGGCTGGCGCGGCGGCTGCGCGAGGCGGCGGGGGAGCCAGCCGGGGAACCAGCCGGGGCCGACCGGGTTGCTGATGACGCCGAACAACCATGAGACGTCGGAGATACGCCATGCCTCGCCTGATCGCCACGGCCCTTGCTGTGATGCTGCTTGCGGCGCCGATGACTGCCCGGGCGGCCGGGTGCGTAAAGGGCGCCATTGTCGGCGGCGCGGTCGGCCACCTAGCCGGCCATCACGGCCTGGCAGGCGCGGCAGTCGGCTGCGGCATCGGCCACCACGAAGCCGGCAAGAGCGCGAACAGCCCCCCGCCACAGCAGCCGCCTGCTTCGGGCGACGCCCCGCAGGGCAATACGTCAAGCCACCTGTAGCGCAGGCCGCCACGGCGCGGGGGCGACCCCTACTCTGGCGATGCCTACAAGACGTGAACCCCAAGCCGAAGCCCGCGCGTGACCGCCTCGGCGCGGCTGCGGACGTCCAGCTTCTGGAAAATCAACTCCAGATAGTACTTGACGGTATGGGCCGAAATGCCCAGGCGACGGGCGATCGCCTTGTTGCTCATCCCCTGCCCCACCGCCGCCAGCACCTCCACCTCGCGCGGCGTCAGCAGCGGCCGGCCGGCCGGCTCGGGGGGCGCGAAGCCGGGTGTCTCGCCGACCGCGCCAGGCAGGCGCACGGTCAAGCCGGCCGCAACCGCCGTCACCGCCGCCGCGACCTGATGCGCAGTGGCGGCGCGCGGCAGCACGCCGCCGAGCGTCCGGTCGGCCGAGATGGCCGGGTCGTCGGACAGCACCAGCAGCGGCCCCTCGAACGCAGCGGCGTCGGACGGCATCGCCTCGCCCGCGCGCAGCTCCACCACCAGCACGTCGGCGTCGTCCCAGTCGGCGACGGTCAGCACCGCTTCCAGCGCCCGCCGTTGCTGCGCATCGCCGACCAGCAGCGCCGCGGCCGCCGCCGACCGGGCGACCATCGCGCCGACCGGCAAGGCGTCCAGACCGGCCAGCGCCGCGCTCATGCGGGGCGCGCGGCGATGGTGACGCTGACCGTGGTCGGCTCGCCGGCCCGGACCAGGGCTATGGAGAGCGCGCGGCCGACTGTCTCGGGGCCGAGCAGGGCGGCGACGGCGCGCGATTGCGCGACCTTGGCGCCGTCGATCGCGGTGATGATGTCGCCCGGCAGCAGCCGGCCGGCGGCTGGGGCGTCATCGGCCAGCCCCATCACCATCAGCCCGGCCTCCGCGCCCAGCCGCGTCGCGAGATCGCGCGGCAGCGCCACCTCGTGCAGCCCCACGCCCAACCAGCCGCGCGCCATGCGGCCCTGCGACAGCAGGGGCGCGGCGACACGCTCGATCGTCGCCGCCGGGATCACCATGACCTCGCGCCGCGGGCCGAAGGTGGACATGCCCAGCACGCCGCCCTCGGCATCGACCACCGGGCCGCCCTCGGCCGCCGAGGGCAGGCGCACGCCGATGCGGATCAGCCGGTCGATGCGCCCGCCGCGCATGCTCTGCCACGCCGGACCCAGGACCTCGATGCCGCCCATGCGCGCCGTCGTGCCGCCCTCGCCATCGCCGCCAACCGCCAGCACCAGCCCCCCCACGCCGCCCGGCTCGGCCGCCGTCCACGCCGGCGCGGAGGCTTCCAGCCGCAGCACAGCGACATTGGTGGCCGGGTCGCGCCCGGCAAGCGTCGCCGCCACCCGGCCGCCACCCGGCAGGATGGCCTCGTAGCGGTCGACGTCGGGCAGGCTCTGCTCGGAGGTGACGAGCACTCCGTCGCGCCACAGCATCGCGCTGAGCGGCCCGCGGCCGCCCCAGGCGAGGCTCGCGACCAGCGGCGCGGCGGCGCGCGCGCGCGCCTGCAGGGCGTTGGACAGTTCGGACAGCATGTCGGCCATGACGAAAAACTCCAGATGCGTCACCGCAATCTCGCGATCGCGCGGGCCGCGCGGTATCAGCCGGATGGCCGGGGGCAGCACGCCCTCATGGCGGCTTCAGTCCGCCGCCGCGGACAGCGTTGGCTGCGGCCTGGACCGCCGCCAGCCCATCAGCACCGTCCGCTGCTGCTCGTCGGCAACCGCCCGGGCATGCACCTGCAACAGATCCTTGCGCGCCACCAGCCCGACCAGCGCGCCGGTCGCCGGATCCAGGATCGGCACGCGCCCGGCATCGGCGGCCACCATGCGCTCGATCAGCTGCTCGGCCATTTCGTCGGCATAGCCGACCAGCAGCGCGCGGCCGGCCAGCACCGAGGCCAGGCTGCGCGCCCCGTCCAGCCGCTCGCCGCTCCAGCGCAGGATGTCGGCCCGGCTGACCAGCCCGACCACCTGCCCGGACGTCGCCACCACCGGATAGCTCTTGTGGCGCGGGCTGGGGGCCAGGAAGAACGCGATCGCCTCGGCGACCGTCATCGCCGCCGGCAGGGTATCCACGTCGCGCACCATAACATCGGCGACCCGCGCCAGGGCATAGGGGTTGACGTGATACTCGCGCGAGATGTGGGTGCCGCGCCGGGCGACTTTTTCGGTCAGGATGGAACGGCGCAGCAGCAGCACGGTCACCGCATAGGCCGCGCTGCACGCCGTCAGCAGCGGCAGCAGAGTGCCCATGTCATGCGTCAGCTCGACCGCGAAGATCATCGCGGTCAGCGGCGCGCGCATGGTGCCGCCCATCATCGCGGCCATGCCCAGCAACGCCCAGAACCCGACCGGGGCGTGCGGCAGCACCATCGCGGCCACCGCCCCAAGCGCGCCGCCCATGATGAGCAGCGGCGCCAGCACTCCGCCGGAGGTGCCCGATCCCAGCGCCACCGACCAGATCACCGCCTTGACCACCAGCAGCGCGACCACGCCCCAGCCCAGCACGCTGCCGGCAAGCAGGTCGCGGATGTTCTCGTAGCCGACGCCCAAAGCCTGCGGCTCGATCAGGCCGCCGATGCCGACCACCAAGCCGCCGAGCGCCGGCCACCACATCCAGTGGATCGGCAGCCGCTCGAACGCATCCTCGGCGGCATAGACCAGCGTGGTCAGCAGCCCCGATCCCAGCCCGGCCAGCACGCCAATCGCCAGCCAAGCCAGAAAATGCGGGATGGTCGGCGCCATGTGCGCCGCGAACGGGAACAGCGGCGCCGGGGTCAGCAGCAGGTGCCGCTCGGCCGCCGCCACGGCGCAGGCGACCGCGACGGGGATGTAGCTGCGCGGCTTCCACTCGAAAAGCAGCAGCTCCAGCGCCAGCAGCACCGAGGCGACAGGGGTGCCGAACACCGCCGTCATGCCGGCCGCGGCGCCGGCGACCAGCATCGTCTTGCGCTCCGGCCCGGTGACCGGGAAGCATTGCGCCAGCAGCGAGCCGATGGCGCCCCCGGTCATGATGATCGGACCCTCGGCGCCGAACGGGCCGCCGGTGCCGATGGAGATGGCCGAGGATAGCGGCTTGAGCACCGCCACCTTGGGCGACAGCTTGCTCTGGCCGATCAGGATGGCTTCCATCGCCTCGGGGATGCCATGGCCACGGATCTTGTCCGAGCCGTAGCGCGCCATGAGGCCGATGATTAGCGCGCCGATCACCGGCACCGCCACGCTCCAGACCGGCAGCGGCCCGGTCAGCCGCGGCAGCGCGCCGAAGCGCCAGATGCCGAAATAGGCGACATTTGTGACCAGCGTGATGAGCTGGATCATCACCCAGGCCGCGCCGACGCTCAGCGTGGCCACGACCACGCTCATTGCCGCCAGCAGCAGCACCCGCGGCCGCGCCGTGAAGTCGCCCAGCCGGGCAAAGCCGCCCTCTCCGTCGCGCGCGCCTGGCTGCCTGCCCGGTTCCGTCGTCGCTGTCCGCATCATCCCGCCAAGCACCTGTTCGCCAAAAAAGTTGTATCGTGCCGCGATATAGTGCGGCGCAGCATTGGTGGCCAGTGGCATAGTCGCGCGATGTCCAAGCGCGACGATGCCGGCGCGGCCAGGGATGGGATCGCCGGGGATGGGATCGACGGGGATGGGATCGCCGGGGCGACGCTGTCGAAGTTCGACTACGAGGCCCTGGCCAGTTTCCGTCTGGCGATGCGCCGGTTCCTGGCATTCAGCCAGGCGTCCGCCGAGGCGGCGGGCTTGACCGTGCGCCAGCACCAGGCGCTGCTGGCGATCAAGGGGTTTCCGGGGCGCGAGAGCATCGCCGTCGGCGAACTGGCCGAGCGCCTGCTGATCCGCCATCACAGCGCCGGCGAGCTGGCCGACCGGCTGGGCCAGGCCGGGCTGGTCCACCGCGCGCCCGACCCGGCGGATCGCCGGCGGGTGCTGCTGTCTTTGACCGCGGAGGCCGAGCGTATCCTGCATATGCTCTCCGGCGCGCATTTGGACGAACTGCGCGCGCTGCGGCCGGCTTTGGCCGACCTGCTGGATGCGGTCTCGCGCTGGGGCTAGCGTGCGGCAAACAAGGGGCCGCCGCATGGAACAAAACGCCGTCATCAGCGACGCCCCGGGTGGCCCCGGCATCGAGCCTCGCTGGACCTCGTCGGACAAGACCGGCGTGGGCACCGCGCTGTCGCCGCTCAGCCGGGTCTGGTTCACGCTCAGCCACGGCATCCTGAACGAGATCTACTATCCGCGGGTGGACAAGGCCTGCACCCGCGACCTCGGCCTGATCGTCACCGATGGCATCCCCGGCGGCTTCTTCGCCGAGGAGAAGCGCGACAGCGACAGCCGGATCGAGACGCTGGCCGGCGAGGGCATCCCGGCCTATCGCGTGGTCAATACGTGCCGCCACGGCCGCTTCACGATCGAGAAATGCGTCATCGCCGACCCGCTGCACGACGTCGTGCTGCAGCATATCCAGTTCACCGACCATAGCGGGCCGGAGCAGCCGCGCCTGCGGCTGTTCGCGCTGCTGTCGCCGCACCTGGTCAATGGCGGCGCGCACAACACGGGATGGACCGACGACTACAAGGGCCATCCGATGCTGCTGGCCGAGGGCGACGGCACCTCGCTGGCCTTCGCCTGCTCGACCCGCTGGGCGGCACGCTCCGCCGGTTTCGTCGCCGCATCGGATGGCTGGCAGATCCTGCGCCGCCATGGCGCGCTGACCGAGCAGTATCAGCGCGCCGCCAACGGCAACGTCGCGCTATGCGGCGAGATCGACCTGACGCGAGGCAGCGAATTCATGCTGTCGCTTGGCTTCGGCAGTTCCTGGAGCGAGGCGGCGTGGCGCACCCGGGCGGCAGTGCAGCGCCCGTTCCGCGTCGCCGAAGCCGAGTATTGCGCGGCCTGGCGCGCCTGGCAGGCCGGGCTGCGGCCGCTGCGCGGCGCCTCGGCCACGCACGACACCTATCGGATCAGCACCGCGGTCCTGCGCACCCACGATTCGCCGGCCTTCTCGGGCGGCATCATCGCCAGCCTGTCGATCCCCTGGGGCTTCAGCAAGGGCGACGACGACCTGGGCGGCTACCACCTGGTCTGGCCGCGCGACCTGGTGGAAACCGCGGGCGCGCTGCTGGCCGCCGGCGCGACCCTCGATGCGCGCCGGGTGCTGGACTACCTGCGCTCGATCCAGGAGCCGTCCGGGGGCTGGCCGCAGAATTGCTGGCTGGACGGCCTGGCCTATTGGCAGGGCCTGCAGCTGGACGAATGCGCCTTCCCGATCCTGCTGCTGGACATGTGCCGCCGGCACGGCGCGGTGGCCGCGGAGGAAGCGTTCGCCTTCTGGCCCATGGTGCGCGCCGCCGCCGCGTTCGTCCTGCGCACCGGCCCGGTCACCGGCCAGGATCGCTGGGAGGAGGACGCCGGCTACTCGCCGTTCACCCTCGCCGTCGAGATCGCCGCTCTGGTGGTCGCCGCGGACATGGCCGACCAGCTGGGCGAGTCGGCCTTCGGCGCGCTGTGCCGCGAGACCGCGGACGCCTGGTGCGCCAGTATCGAGGATTGGTGCTTCGCCCGCGGCAGCGAACCGGCGCGCGCGGCGGGCGCCATCGGTCACTACGTGCGCATCGCCCCGGCGGTGGACGGCACGGCGGCGGCAGATGTGCGCGGCACCGTGCAGATCCGCAACCGCGATCAGGCGCACACCGACATGCCGGCCGATGCGGTGGTCAGCCCCGACGCGCTGGCCCTGGTGCGCTTCGGCCTGCGCGCCGCCGATGATCCGCACATGCTGGCGACGGTCGCCACCATCGACCACGTGCTGCGCCGCGAGCTGCCGGCCGGGCCATGCTGGTATCGCTACAACGCCGACGGCTACGGCGAGCACGCGGACGGCAGCCCCTTCGACGGGACCGGAATCGGCCGGCTGTGGCCGCTGATGACCGGCGAGCGCGCGCATTACGAGCTGGCGGCGGGCCGGCCCGAAAGCGCGCGCGCCATGCTGGCGACCATGGAGGCGCTGACCAGCGACGGCTTCCTGATACCCGAGCAGGTCTGGGACAGCGCCGACATCCCTGGACGCGAGCTGCGGCTGGGTCGGCCGTCCGGCTCGGCGATGCCGCTGGTCTGGGCGCATGGCGAGCATGTCAAGCTGTGCCGCTCGCTGGCGGACGGGGCGGTGTTCGACACCCCGCCGCAGACCGCCGCCCGCTACCTGGGCAAGCAGCCGCCGACGCCGCGGGTGCAGCCATGGCGGCCGGACTGGAGGCCCGCGACGATGCCGGTAGGGCGGGTGCTGCGGCTTGATCTGCCGGCAGCCGCCGAGGTGGCGTGGTCGGACGACGGCTGGGCGACGCAGGCGACGGTCGCCACCGTCGATAGCGGCGCCGGGTTGCATGTCGCGGAGCTTGCCACCGCCTCGCTGCCGGCCGGGTCGTGTGTGGCGTTCCGGGCAGGCGAGGCGGCGGGCGAGGTCGGTGTAGTTGCCGCCGCCGACTGACCTGGCGCGGGACGGGCCGATGCACGGCGACGATCGCGGCCGCCGCGCGTTGGTGCGGCGCAACCAGCCCCAGAAGTGAAATGCCCGACGCCACGCTGCCGATTGATCCGGCGGACGCAGCGGCCCGGCCGACGGTCGCCGTCGTGCTGAACCGGGCGGCGGGCGCGCTGCTGGACAATCCCGACCAGACCGCCAGCCTGCGCACCCTGTTCGCGGCCGTCGGGCTCGATCCGACGCTGATCCCGAACGAGGCCGGCAATCTGCCCGATCGGGTGCGCCTGGCGCTGGACAGCGGGGCTGGAACCGTCGTCGTGGCCGGCGGCGACGGCACGGTGGCCTGCGCGGCGCAGGTGCTGGCCGGCACCGGGGTGTGCCTCGGCATCCTGCCGTTCGGCACGATGAACCTGCTGGCCAAGGATCTCGGCATCCCCGCCGGCGACACCGAAGCGGCCATGCGCATCCTGGCCGCCGGCCAGGCGCGTGAGATCGACGTGGGCGAGGTCAACGGACGGGTATTCCTGTGCGCCTCGATGCTCGGCCTGCCGGCGCGGCTGGCCCGCTTACGGGAGCGCGGCCGGGGGGCCGGCCCGGCCTGGCGTCTGTGGCAGCGCATGGCCCGCGCTGCGCTGCGCGCCATCAGCCGCGACGCCCGGCAGACGCTGGAGCTGCGCACCGATCGCGAGGCGGTGCGGCTGCGCACCGCCTCCCTGACCGTGACCGTCAACGCGCTCGACGACGGCTCGGCGCGGCTGTTCGGCCGGGCCCGGCTGGATGGCGGCGAACTCGCGATCTACGTCATGCGCTCGGTGCGGCTGGGCGACCTCGTACGGCTCGGATTGCGGATGCTGGCCGGACCCTGGCAGCGCGATGCAGCGGTCGAGCAGGGCCGGGTCGGCAGCGTGCAGATCGACGCGCGGCGGCGCGCCATGCGGGTGATGAACGACGGCGAGGTGATGCTGCTGCGCCCGCCACTCGCCTACAAAATCCGGCCGAGCGCCCTACGGGTGATCGCGCCGGCGCCCGGCGGCGGCGGCGCGTCATGACGCGCATCGCCCACATCACCGACCTGCATTTCGGGGCCGAGGATCCGTCCGTCGTGGCAAGCCTGCTGGCCGAGCTGAACCACGATCGGCCCGATCTGGTGGCGGTCAGCGGCGATCTGACCCAGGGCGCGCGCCATTCCGAGTTCGCGGCCGCTCGGCGCTTTCTCGATGCGCTGCATGCGCCCTGGCTGGCCGTGCCGGGCAATCACGACATCACCCCATACGATCTGTGGCAGCGCTTTTCCGACCCGTACGCGCGCTGGCGCGCCGCCATCTCGGCCGACACCGAACCGGCCTGGCGGGACAGCGAGGTAGCGGTGCTGGGGCTGAACACCGCGCGCCGCATCGGGCTGCATTGGGATTGGTCGCACGGCCGGGTCACCCGGCCGCGCCTGCGCCGCGTGGTCGCGGCGCTGGCGGCGCTGCCCGCCGGGCTGGCCCGCGTTGTCGTGGCGCACCACCCGCTGCTGCCGCCCGAAGCCGAGCCGGAGACCCGCGTGGTCGGCGGCGCTGCCGCGGCGCTGGCGGCGTTCGCGCAGTATGGCGTGGCGCTGGTGCTGGCCGGCCACCTGCACCGCGGCTACGCCCGGCTGGCGACGCGGGATGGCGGCCCGCTGATCCTGCAGGGCGCGACGGCGACCTCGGTGCGGCTGCGCGGCGAACCCAACGCCTATAACCGCATCGACCTCGGCGCGGACGGGCGGCCGCTGGTGCAGGTGCGGGTCTGGACCGGCGCCGCCTGGATCACCCGCGTCGAAGGCGAGCCGGGCGCCTCGCCGGGCCTGGCCGAAAACGCCAGCATCGTCTGACGCGCGGCACCCGCCAGGAGGGTTTTGCCATCAGCATCATCGGTTCGGCTTCGGCGCTGACCATCGCGGTGATCTCGGCTGGCGGCTATGGCGGCATCGTCGCGCTGATGGCCAGCAAGTCGGCGTGCCTGCCGCTGCCGTCCGAGATCATCATGCCGTTCGCCGGCTACCTGGTCAGCACCGGGCGGTTCAAGCTGCTGGCCGTGGCCACCGCCGGCGCGATCGGCTGCAACGTCGGATCGACCATCGCCTATGCGGTCGGCTATTACGGCGGCCGGCGGCTGGTCGAGCGGTGGGGCCGGTTCGTGCTGGTCGGGCGCGACGAGCTGGACCGGATGGACCGCTTCTTCACCCGGTTCGGGCTGCTGGCGGTGTTCATCGCGCGCCTGCTGCCGGGGGTGCGGACATTCATCGCGCTGCCCGCCGGCATCGCGCGCATGCCGCAACTGCCGTTCCAGCTTTACACCTTCGCCGGATCATGGCCGTGGTGCTACGCGCTGGCCTATGTCGGGCTGAAACTGGGGCAGCGCTGGAACACCGATCCGCGCCTGCACCGGATCATGGCGCAGTTCCAGTATGTCGTATTGGCGGCGGTGGCGGCCGGGATCGTGGCGTTCGTGGTCTGGCGCCTGCGCGGGCGCCGGCGTGGGGCTACGCCGCCTGCATCGTCCTGAGGAACTGTGCCACCTCGCGCCCCAGCCGGCTCAACTCCCCGGTCAGCGCCGCGGCCGAGCGCAACACCAGCCCGGCGCTGGCGTCCACCTCCGCGGCGCCGGATGTCAGATCCTCAATGGTGCGCGTGACGCCCTGGGTGCTGACCGCCATCTGCTGTGCGTTGCGGGCGATTTCGGCAATCGTCGCGTGCTGCTCCTCAATCGCTGCGGCGATGGTGACGCTGATGCGGCTGGTCTCGCCAATGGTTTCGCTGATGTCGCGGATCGCCGCGACCGCCTGCCCGACGGCGCCCTGGATGCGGCCGATCTGCTCGCCGATCGTCTCGGTGGCGCGAGTGGTCTGGGTGGCCAGCGACTTGACCTCGCCGGCGACCACCGCAAAGCCGCGCCCCGCCTCGCCGGCGCGCGCCGCCTCGATAGTGGCGTTCAGCGCCAGCAGGTTGGTCTGGCTGGCGACGCTGGTGATTAGCCCAATCACCTCGCCGATCTTCTGCGATCCCTCGGCCAGCGCGCGCACCACCGCCTCGGTGCGCGCCGCGCCCGCGGCGGCGCGGGCGGCGATCTCGGCGGACTGCGCGACCTGCCGGCTGACATCGGCGATCGAGACCGACAACTGCTCGGACGCGGCGGCGACGGTCTGCACCCCCATGTTGGTGACCGCGACCGCAGCCGCGGCGTCCCCCGCCTCGCGGCTCGCGAGGCCGGCGTTGCCGCTCATGCGCTCGGCGGTGGCGCTGAGTTCGCCGGCCATGCGGCCGACCTGATCGACCACGCGCGCGACATTGGCCTCGAACCCCTCGGCCAGCCGGGCGCGCGCGGTCACGTCGGTCCAGGCCGCCATGCTGCCGATATGCTCGCCGGCGTCGTTGCGGATGCCGACCACCTGCAGGTCGATCTGCAAGCCGCCCAGCGCGATCGCCAAACGCAGCGGCTGCGCTGCCGCTTCGGCCAGCACGGCGCGCTGCCCGGCCAGCGGCGCGAACAGGTCAAGCAGCCGCGTGCCGTCCAGCGCGCCGGGCGGCGCGACAGGGGCCAGCATGGCCCGGCCGAAGCCGTTGACGTAGGTGATCAGGTAGTCGCGCCGGGGATCGGACCAGATCACGCCGATCGGAATGTTATCGACCATCACCATCGCGGACTCGAACCATTCGCGATAGCGTGCGGCATCGGCCTGCGCTGCCCGGGTCCGGGCGCCGGGCGCGAACAGCGGTGTCAGCAAGCCGGTCATGGCGGTCTGGTCCTGCGCTGGGGAGGCAAGCCCCCATCAGACGCCGGACAGCTTAAGACGAAGTTGCCGCTGGCAGCCCCCTGTCTTCGGTCAGCCCCCCCTGTCTTGGGTCAGCCCAACTCGCGCGGCGGCGTGCGCGCGAAGGCGGGCTGCCCCGACAGCGCTGCGAACCACTCCGCAAGTCGCGGGTGGGCCGGCCGCCACGGCTCCTGCGCAAAGCGGAAATCCAGATAGCCCAGCGCGCAGCCGACCGAGATGCTGCCGATGTCCAGCGCCTGATGCGGCGGGTCGGCCTCCAGCTCGGCCAGAGTGCGCTCGACCGCGGCGCGCTGGCGGGCCATGACCCCGTCGCGCGCGGCTTCCCGCGGGCGGAGCACCTCGCCGCGGCGCAGCACGGCGGCATCCATGATGCCGTCGGCCATCGCCTGCTGCTTCAGGGCGCGCAGACGGGGCGCCGCCAGCTTCGGGAACAGCGCCGGAGCGTCCCCCACGCTGTCGAGGAACTCGCAGATCACCGGGCTGTCGTAGAGCGCCACCCCGTCCTCGGTGACCAGGGCGGGGATCTTGGACAGCGGATTGACCGCCAGCAGTTCGGGCGGCGACTGGCCGGCGTTGACCGCCACCAGCTGAATCTGAGCGTCGATCTCGCGGGCGATGGCGCAGGCCAGCACCTTGCGCGCGAACGGGCTGGCCGGAGCATAAAACAGCTTCACGAAGGCATCTCCGTCAGAACTGGTCCTTGCGCCGCCGCAGATCGGCCAGGGCCGCCACGTCCGGTGCGCGCAGGAACGGGTTGCAGGCAAGCTCGTCGGACAGGCGGCTGGGCAGGCTCGGCCGGCCCTGCGCGCGCCAGGCCTGCACCTGCGCCGCGTAGGCGGCCAGGTCGGCATTGCCCGGGTCGGCGTTGCGGGCGAAGCGGGCGTTGGACAGAGTGTATTCGTGGCCGCAGCAGACCAGCGTGTCGGGCGGCAGCGCCGCCAGCTTGCGCAGGCTGGCGAACATATCCGCCGCCGTGCCCTCCAGCAGCCGGCCGCAGCCCAGGCTGAACAGCGTGTCGCCGCACAGCAGGGCCGCGCCGTCGGTGAAGAACACGGAGATGTGGCCGATGGTGTGGCCCGGCGTCTCGATCACCCGGCCGGACGCCCCGCCCAACGCCACCGCGTCGCCCTCGGCCAGCGCCTGGTCCAGCCGCGGCAGCCGTGCCGCATCAGCGCGCGCGCCGGCGATCGGCGCGCCGTAGCGGGCGCGGATCGCATCGGCGGCGGCGATGTGGTCGGCGTGATGATGGGTCAGCAGGATCAGGTCGAGCCGGCCGCCCGCCGCCTCGATCGCCCGCTCGACCGGCGCCGCCTCGGCCGGATCGACGATCGCCACCGCGCCGCTGGATTGCTCGCGCAGCAGCCAGGCGTAGTTGTCGGACAGGATCGGCACGGGCTGCGCGGTGACCATCGCCTGCGCATGTAGCATCCAGCCACGGCCGGCAAACGGCGCCGCGATGGCAGCGGCGGCGGCCGGCTGAAGCCTGCCCTGCGCGTGCTATATGCGGCCCGTGGCAGCCGATCTCGCGACGGCCAGGGAGTTCTATGCGACCCGGCAGGGCGCCGTCGTCGCCCGGCTGCTGCGCGCGCGCCTGCTTGGCCTCTGGCCGGACCTGACCGGCATGAGCGTCCTCGGGATCGGGTTATTCCGGCCCATACCTCCGGCCTTGGCGCGAACGGGCCGCGCGCTGCGTGGCGCTAAGTCCGGCCCAGCTCGGCGTGACGCGCTGGCCGCCCGGCCAGCCCAGCCTGTCCTGCATCGCCGAGGAGGACGCGCTGCCGTTCGCCGATCTGAGCTTCGACCGCGTGCTGCTGGTGCATGGGCTGGAGGCGGCGGAGAATGCGCGGCGGCTGCTGCGCGAGGTCTGGCGCGTGCTGAAGGACGACGGCCGGCTGCTGGTGGTCGCGCCGAACCGGCGCGGCATGTGGGCGCATGTCGAGGCCACGCCGCTCGGCCAGGGCCAGCCCTATTCGCCGGGTCAGATCGGCCGGCTGCTGAGCGGGTCGCTGTTCCGCGTCGAACGGCGCGAGCACGCCCTGTTCGTGCCGCCGCTGCGCTGGCGCGCGGTGCTGCGTAGCGCCGATCTGTTCGAGGCGGCCGGGCGGCGGGTCGCGCCCACCCTGGGCGGGGTGACGATCAGCGAGGCGGTCAAGGATGTCTGGGGCGCGGTCCCGCTGGCCGCCGCGCGGCGGCGGGCGCTGGCGCGGCGGCGGGTGCTGGTCGAGGCGGCGTGACCCGGCACGGGCTGGCGCTGGTGGCGCTGGCCGGACTGTGGGCGGGGGCGCAGAACGCGCTCGCCGGCGGCGGCTCGTTCGTGACCTTCCCGGCGCTGCTGCTGGCCGGGCTGGATGCCCGCGCGGCCAACATCACCTCGACCATCGCGCTGTTCCCCGGCCAGGTCGCGGCCGGATGGGCCGGCCGGAGACGCGCTGCCGGCACGGCCGACCTGCCGTTCCGGCTGCTGGTGGCCATCAGCCTGGCCGGCGGCATGGCCGGCGCGCTGCTGCTGCTGGCGACGCCTGCCGGTTTTTTCGCGCGCCTCGTGCCGTGGCTGATCCTGTTCGCGACCGCGGTGTTCGCCTACGGCAGTTTCCGCGCCGCCCCCGGGGCGGGGCCGGCGCGGCTGGGCCGGCCCGGCGCCGTCGCCGCACAAGCCGCAATCAGCGTCTATGGCGGCTATTTCGGCGGCGGAATCGGGTTCCTGATGCTGGCCACCCTGACGCTCGCCGGCATGGCGCTGCAGCGCGCGGCGCCGACCAAAAACGTGCTGGCGGCGGCGATGAATGCCTCGGCGGTGCTGGTGTTCCTGTTCTCGCCGCAGGTCGCCTGGCCGCAGGCAGCGGTCCTGGCGGCGGCGTCGATCGCCGGCGGCGCGCTGGGGGCGAGGCTGCTGGCGCGGCTCGACGACCGGGTGCTGCGGGTCATCGTGGTGTGCATCGGCCTGGCGCTGACCGCGGCGATGTTCTGGCGGCTTGGTTAGCAGGCGGCCGGCGTCTGCGGCCGGTCGCTGTGCTTGCCGAGATCACGAAACTGGCAGTTGCAGCCTGACAGCAATGCGATGACGCGAAGGTGAGATGACGGATTCGGGCGGTCGCCAACCTGTGCGACGACGCCGGCACGGGCCAGCGCCAGGTCTGCGGATCGGCAGGAGAAGACTGCGATGCTGGACACCGTCACCCCCATCGGCACGACGCTGCGCATCCCGGAGACGATCGCCGAGGATGCGACCTATTTCGCGCCCGAGGCGATCGCCCAGGCGCTGACCTACTACGAGGATCAGGGCTACGTGGTGCTGCGCCAGTTGATCCCGCGCGAGCTGTGCGCCCGCGTCCGCGCGGCGTTCGCCGCCGACGCGCGGGCCTCGACGGTGCCGGTGCTCCGGCAGAAGACCATGCGCTACGAGCGCCACAGCTTCGACGCGGACGGGTTCCTCGACAATCCGATCTTCAACGTGCAGGACCTCGCAACGCGCGAATACGGCGGCTTTCGCGCGGCCGCGCTGGATATTCTTGCCCATCCAACCACGGCGCGCGCCACCGCGGCCCTGCTGCGCGGGGAGCGGGCCAAGCTGATCCAGAGCATGTTCTTCGAGGCGCCGGCCGGCACCTGGGCGCATCAGGACAGCTATTACCAGGACAGCGCGTCCGGCCTTGGCGGCTGCGTTGCCGGCTGGTTTGCGCTGGAGGACATCGACGCCGGGGCCGGACGGTTCTGGATCTGCCCCGGCAGCCACCGCTCGATGTCGCCGCTGCGCAACGAGGGCGCGCTCAACTTCGCCACCGGCCATCAGACCTATCAGCAGGCGATGCTGGAAGCCGTGCGCGCGCACGGCCTCCCTTGGTCGGCGCCCTGCCTGGAGGCGGGCGACGTGCTGTTCTGGAACTCGCTCACCGTGCATGGCAGCCTGCCGGCCAGCCGGCGCGGCGTGTCGCGCGCCTCGCTGACCGCGCACTACCTGCGCGAGGACGACGCGATGCTGCAGTTCCACGCGCGCATCCGCCGGCAGGAGACCACCACCCACAACGGCATGACGGTGGGGCTGCTGCACGACCAGAACAGGTCGGCCAACCGCCTGCTGCGGCAGGCCGCGTTCCATTTTCCCAAGCCGTACATGACCGCCCGCCGGGTGGCGTTAGCCGCCCTGCTGGCCAAGCGCAGCGCCCAGCAGGCGATCCGGCTCAGGCGGCGCGCAGCGGCAGTCCCGGCTGGCTGACCGCCGGGCCAGCCAGCGGCGGCATCGTCATAGCCGCGCGGATGCGTCAGCCGCCACGCATAGGCGGTCTGCACGACGTCGTGCAGCGCGACGTGGCGCGGCTGCCACCCGGTCTCGTCGCGGATGCGCGCCGAGGCGGCCACCAATACCGGCGGGTCGCCGGCGCGGCGTGGCGCGATGCGGTACGGCACGCGTCGGCCGGTGACCGCCTCGACCGCGGCGATCACCTGCAGCACCGAATAGCCGCTGCCGGTGCCAAGGTTATAGGTGACGCTGCGCCCCTCCAGCACGGCGAGCGCCGCCAGATGCGCCTGCGCCAGATCGGAGACATGCACATAGTCGCGGATGCAGGTGCCGTCGGCGGTCGCATAATCGTCGCCGAACACCTCCAGCGGCGGGCGCCGCCCCAGCGCCGCGTCGATCACCAGCGGAATCAGGTGCGTCTCGGGGTCGTGGTCCTCACCCAGCGCGCCGCCCGGATCGGCGCCGGCCGCGTTGAAATAGCGCAGGCTGGCGCTGCGCAGGCCATGGATCCGGTCTGCCCAAAGCAGCGCCCGCTCGATCATCCACTTGCTCTCGCCATAGGGCGAGCCGGGATCGATCGCCTCGTCCTCGGTGATCGGGATGGTGCGCGGCGCGCCGAACAGGTTGGCGGTCGAGGACAGGATCAGCCGCGGCACCGCATGGCGCACGCAGGCCTGGACCAGCCGCATGCCGCCCAGCCCGTTGTCGATCAGGTATTCGAACGGCTGGCGCATGCTTTCGCCGACCAGCGAGCGCGCGGCGAAGTGGAACACCGCGTCCCAAGCGCCGTGCCCGAGCGCCTCGTCCAGCGCCGCCGGGTCGCCGACATCGGCCTCGATCAGCCGCACGCCCTGCGGCACGGCGGCGCGATGGCCCTGACGCAGATTGTCGATCACCACGATCTCGGCGCCGCGCTCGACCAGCGCCTGCACCAGATGGCTGCCGACATAGCCGGCGCCCCCGGTCACCATGAAACGATGCGGCATGAACACCCTTTGCCCGATTCGGCCCCGCGAGATGCGGCCGGCGGGTGGTTAAACGGTCAGCGGCCCATGGTGCGCAAGCCGGAATCGTCCGGCGAGCCCAATACCGGCGCGCCCGATACCGGCGCGCGGCCCGCCTGGTCCGACCCTGCGGGCGTGCCCCGGGCTTCGCGCCCGGCCAGCCACAGCAGCGGCACGCCAAGCCCGAGCACGGTCGCGACATAGACCGCCAGCGCGTCGGCCCAACCGCGCGCCGCCCAGATCACGGCGGCGGTCAGCACGCCGGCCACGCTGGCCAGCGCCAGCGCCACCCCCGCGGCGGCCGGGAGCGCCAGCCGTCTGTGCGCGTCTGTTGCATCGATCGGCCCGGCCTGGGGCTGCGCGTCCTGGATCGTCATCCGCCCGAAAAAGCCCTTTCGGGGTTGCTACCATCCTAACGTGCGGGGCGCAAAGCCTGCGTTGTGGTTCGGTGGCCATAGCGCGGCGCGTCCTCGGGCCGCAGCACCGCCACCGTGCCCAGCAGCAGCACCGGAAACAGGATCGGCGAGAACTGGTGATAGCCGCCAGTGAACAGCAGCAGCACCAGTAGCGGCGCCAGCAGCATGGTCTGGCTGCGCGTCCGCGTTCCGGTGACCAGCAGGCCGAGATAGGCGAGCAGCCCGAACACCCCGTATTCCAGCAGGATCTTCACTGGCGTGTTCAGCACGTAGAAGAACGGCAGGCTGAGATCGGTGGACGCGCCCGGCCCGATGCCCGTGAAAAATGTCCAGGGCGCGTCGTGCAGCACCGACTGCAGTGCCAGGAACGGCGTCACGAACCGGTCGTAGCCGCTGCTGCCGGGCAGCGACAGCTCGCCCATCCGGCTGACCAGCGAGTCGCTGACGGCGGGCAGCACCAGGCCGGTGGCGGCCAGGGCCAGCGCGCAGCCGCCGGCCAGCAGCAGCGCCGAGACCATGCCGCCCAGCCCGGCGCTGACCGCCAGCACCAGCAGGTAGGCGGCCAGCACCAGCCAGCCGGTGCCCGAGGCCGAGACCAGCAGCCCGGCGAAGAACAGGGCGATGTGCCAGGCGCGGCGGAAGTACAGCGCCTCGATGACGATGCCGATCGCCATGAACTGCGAGAACACCGACGGCTCGACCAGGAAGAACCCGTTCGACTTCAGCAGGCTGCCCGCACCCAGCGGGATCACCAGGTTGTACTGGTTCTCGATCAGGAAGCGCCCGGGGACCAGCCCGGAGAAGCGGAACAGCGACAGGCCGGCGAACTGCAGGGCGAATTGCAGCAGCCCGGCGACCGCGACCACGACCAGGCACCGGCTGGCCATGCGGAAGAACGTGCTCTCGCCCATCGGCAGGCGGAAGCGGAGCATGGCGAAGGCGGTGATCGCCAGCCAGTACAGCAGCGAACTGAGGCTGCTGCGCGGCGCGAAGGCGAGCGGGAGGTTGGCCTGCACGGCGTACGACATGAACGCCGCCGCCAGCAGTCCGGCGAACCACGCCGCCCGCCTGCGGTCGAGCACCAGCGTCCCGTCCAGCAGGCCCCAGGCGGCGAGGCCTAGGACCAGCGGGGTCGAGACGCTGATCGGCGGTGCCGCCGCCCGCCGGCAATTGCGAAGCGCTGAAGCAGCAGGCAGATCAGCAGGGTGGCGAGGCTGAACGGCGCGCGCGCCCAGCGCCCGGAACGCTGCGCGCGCCGGCGCGGGCTCGCGGCGAGCGCGACGGCCCGGCTCGCTCATGCCGCGCGGCTCGGCCCGGGCCGGCAACCCCGGCTGGCGTTCGGCCGCTGCGGATTCGGGCAACAGGAGAGCACACCGCATGGACAGCCCGCATCGCCTGCTCGGCCGACGCCGGCTGACGCGGCGGCCTGCTTGGCGCGGCCACGCTGGCGGCCGGCGGCGCGCGCCCGGCGCGCGCGGCGTCGCGGCGTCGACATCGGCGCCTATGGCGGCAACGGCTGCACCGGCGTCCCCGAGATCGCGGCGTTCGAGGCGTGGCTGGGGCGGCGCTGGATATCGTGCTGGATTTCCTGGACACGACCTCGTGGAGCAAGATGCTCGACGACGCGCATTGGACGATGGGCTGCTGGAAGGGCGCCGGACGGCGATCGCCTGGCGCTGTCGGTGCCGATGCTGGTGAATGAGGGCAGGCCCACGCTGCAACAGGGCGCCACCGGCGCGTTCGACGCGCATTTCCGCGATCTGGCCGGCCTGATGGTGGCGGCCGGCTATGCCGACTGCCGTGGTCCGCATCGGCTGGGAGTTCAACGGCAACTGGTATGCCTGGAGCGCCGCGCCCGACCCGGCCGCCTATGTCGCGTTCTGGCGGCGCATCGCCCGGACCATGCGCGGCGCCCAGGGGGCGCGGTTCCGCTTCGACTGGACCGCCACCACCGCGGATGGCCCGACCGGGGCCGCCTATCCGGGCGACGACGTGGTCGATCTGATCGGGCTCGACCTGTACAACCAGTCCTGGCCGGCAATATCCCGTGGCGGCGCTGCGCTGGCAGTACCTGCTGCATCATCCGGCCGGCCTGATCTGGCATCGCGACTTCGCCCACGCGCACAACAAGCCGCGGTCGTTCCCCGAATGGGGCACCGGCACCCGCCCGGACGGACATGGTGGCGGCGACGATCCGCTGTTCGTGCGCAACATGCTGGCCTGGATGGGCCGAGGCGATCCGGTCGCCTATGCCTGCTACTGGAATTACCGCGCCTCCGACTACGACGCCAAAGTGACGGACGGCCGCCTGCCGCTCGCCGCCGCGGCCCTGCGCGCCGGACTGCCCAAGGCGGCGTGACAGGGCTCATGCCCGGCCAGCGGCCAGCGATTGGTACAGCGCCCCGGTGCGCCGCGCTATCTCCGCCCAGCTCGGCAAGGCCTCCGGCGAGCTCGCGCACGTTGGTCCGCGCAGTCGGCGGCGAAATCGCGGTCGCCGATCAGCCGCGCCATCGCGGCGCTCAGTGCCGCCACATCCTCGGGCGGCACCAGCACGCCATGCCGGCCGTCCGCCACGGTTCTCGGCGAAGCCGCCCAGCCGGCTGGCAAGGATCGGCCGGCCATGCGCGATGGCCAAGCTCAGCACGCCGCTGGCCTCGATCTCCCGATACGGGAAGGTTGCCACGCTGCCGGGACCGAACAGCGACGCGAATCTCGGCGTCGGTCACGAAGCGCGGCTCGATGCTGACGCGCTCGGCCACGCCGCGCTCGGCGGCCAGCGCACGCAGCGGCGGCGAGATCCATGTACGGCTTGCCGATCACCAGCAGCCGCGCTTGGGCGCGCAGCGCCTCGGGCAGCCGCGCAAACGCCTCGATCAGCAGGTCGCACGCCTTTGTACGGCTTGATCTTGCCGAACAGCACGAAGCGCAACTCGCCATCGCATCCGGTCGCGCGGCGGCAACGGCGGAGCCTCGCCCAGCAGCCCGTGCGGCAGCAACGCCAGCTTCGCGGCGACGTGCCCCTGTTCCAGCAGCCGCGCGAAGCCCTGCTCGGTATGCACGATCAGCCGGTCGAATCGGGTGAACGCCGCGCCGCCGCCGAGGCGCTGCACCATCGAGCTCGGGTTGCCGTTGAACAGGTTGGTGTCGTGCACGGTGAGCACCAGCGGCGCCACCCGGCGCAGCGCCGGCGAGGAAATGCCGGTCCACCAGCGGCAGCGGCAGCCACTGGAAATGGATCACGTCCGGCCGATCGGTGGCCAGACGGCGGCGCAGCGCATCCATCGAGCGGACATGGTCGATGCCCCTTCAGGCCGAGCCGGGCGGCGCGCGGCAATGCCGCGCCGATGCGGCTGCCGGCCATCCGGTAGAAGATCGGCGCGAGCACGGGCCTCGCCGCCTCGCGTCGTCGGGTCCGAGGCGCGCGGCCGTACAGCGTGACCGCGTGCCCCTCGGATCGCAGGCCGCCGGCCAGCGCCGTGTCGTAGGGCAAGGTGAACAGCGAGGGGTCGATCAGCGCCACGCGCATGGTCAGCCGGCCTCGACGCCGAGCGGCTGGCTGATCGGCAGGCCGAACTGCCCCGCCAGTGCCGGCAGGATCCGCGCGTCCAGCGCCGGATCGAACTTGCGCGCGTAAAGGCCGGGACTGGCAAGCAGCCACGGCAGGTCGGCGCTGGTCATCACCTTCGGCCCCGGCCAGACGATCTCGCGCCCGTAATGCGTCGCCACGCGATCGCGCCATGGGCCGTTGCGCACCAGCGCCTGCACGATCAGCTCATCGGACAGCAGCAGGCCGCGCAGATAGCGCCGGATCCGCCGGCCCACCGGGGCGGTGCGCTGCCACTCGCAGAAAGCGCGCGGCAGGATCGACCATTGCGAACCCTTGTAATCAAGCTCGAAATCCGCCGGCGGCGCCCGCCGGCCGCTGCGGATGACCGCCTTGACCGGCAGCTCGGTCATCCTGTGCCAGCGCAGGTGCCAGTCGTCATCGGGCAGGGTGGAGAAATGCCGCAGCTGCACGAATACCCTGTCCTCCGCCCGCGCCAGCGCCGCCCGGATGTCGGCCAGCGGCTTGATGGGATAACACTGGCCGCTGAGATTAACGAAATGCGTCCAGTCGGCCGACAGGTCGAGCGCCATCGCGATCGCGTCCAGCTGGATGCGCGCCAGGCTCCAGCCTCCCCAGTTGGTGAAGCGAGGCCGCATCAGCCGCACATTAGGGTATTCGGCGGCCAGCGCGCGGGCCATGCGCAGCACGCCGCTGCGCTCCGGCTTGACGCCGAGCAGGGACTTCAGATCGACATGCAGCAGCACCAGGTCGCCACCGGGCGGCCCGGCGATCGCCTCCACCAGCCAGCGAAGCTGCTGTGGCTGGCGGTGCGCCATGATGAAGTAGGCGAGCTTGGTCATGCGGAGTCCGGGTGATCGGTGGCGAGAGCTATGCCCAAACGGGGGGCGCCAGGGCGGGCGGGAACGGCGGCGCGCACGCGGGGTTGATCGCACCGACGCTGGCGTGGGCGTAATCACATCTTACTGCAATGCACGCGACGTGAAATGCTGCTATGCAGCAAAGGTTGTGCGCGGTCCGCTCCGCAGCCTGCAAGGAGCCTGAGATGGTCGAGATTGCCCTGGACCCACGAACCGATCGCCTGTCCGGCGAGCGCGCGGCCGAGGCACGCGCCGCGGCCGAGAACGTCTGGGTCTCCCCGGCCCAGCTGTTCGCCACGCTGCGCCGCCGATGGGGCCTGATCGCGGTGTGCGGCGTGCTGTGCGCGGGCGGGGCTTATGCCTACACCAAGACCATGCTGCCGCAGCTCTATGCCAGCACCGCCACCGTTGCGGTCGAGATGCGCAGCATCAACATACCGGCGCTGCAGGGCGCGCTCAGCAGCGACGCGCTGCCCGACCCGATGCCGCTGGTGCGAACCGAGGTGCAGGAGCTGCAATCGCGCGCCCTGCTGCAACAGGTCGCCGACGCGCTGCACCTGTCGGCCGATCCCGAGTTCAACGGCGCGCTGCGTCCGCCGACCGCGCTGGCGCAGGCCAAGCTGGCGCTGGCCCGTCACCTGCCCGCGGGGCTGGATCAGGCGTTGGCCAGCGTCGGCCTGCTGCCCGACGTGACCAAGCCGACAGTCCCGCCGACGCCGGCCGCGGTCGAGGACGGCGTGATCGGCGCAGTCGCGCAGCATCTGAGCATCCTGAGCGACGACCGCAGCCTGATCATCACCCTGCAGTTCCGCTCGCAAAGCCCGGCCATGGCCGCCTCGGTCGTCAACGAGCTGGTCCGGCACTACATGCTGGACAAGTCGCAGTCGCACGACACCGCCAACGTGCAGGCGAACTCCGCGCTGGCCCAGCAGATCGCCCAGGTGCGAAGCGAGATGGACGGGCTAGAGCAGAAGATCTCCGATACCCGGCGCAAGTACAACCTGGTGCAGACTCGCGCCGGCAGCGTCGGACAGCAGCAGCTAGAGGATCTGTCCAGCGCCCTGACGCGGGCCACCGCCGAACGTATCCAGGCCGAGACCAGCTATGCCCGCGCCGAAGCGATGGCGCGGGTCGGCGCGGTGTCGCAGGACAGCGCCGAGGTGCTCGGCTCGGCCACGATCGGGATGTTGCGCGACCGCGAGGCGTCGGCGGCGCGGCGGGTCGCCGAGCTGTCCACCACGCTTGGAGCGGCCAACCCCCGGCTGCGCTCGGCCGAGGCGGAGCTGGGCTCGGCGCGCGGCGCGCTGGCGGCCGAGGCGAAGCGGGTGACGGTGTCGCTGGGCGCGCAGGCCGAGGCGGCGCGGGCGCGCGAGGCCGACCTTAAGCGGCAACTGACGGATGCCGAGGTCAGCGCCGGCACGCTGGCCGGGGTGCAGTCGGATTTGCAGCAACTGGAAAAGGACGCCGACGCCCGCCGCGTGGTGTACCAGAGCCTGTTGCAGGGCGAGGCGCAGACTGCGGCGGCCAGCGCCAAGAACGCTCCCGGCCAGACCGGCGCCCGGCTGGTCAGCGCCGCGGTACCGCCGATCTATCCAAGCAGCCCGCGCCCGAAACTGGCGGCGGCGCTGGGACTGCTCGGCGGCTTCGCGATCGGCGGGCTGCTGGCCCTGGCCGGCGGCAAGCGAGAGGGCGGCTTTGCCGCGGCCGACGAGGTCACGGCCGAAACCGGGATGCAGACGCTGGCCGTGCTGAAGCGCCTGCAGGGCCGCGGCCGGTCGCTGGCCGCCAGCGTGGTCGCCGAGCCGGCCGGGGCGCAGGCCGAGGCGCTCCGCTCGCTGCGGATGAAGCTGCGGTTTTCCGGGCGGAATGCGGCGCCGCGCAGCGTGCTGTTCGTGTCCAGCCTGGCCGGCGAAGGCTCGTCCAGCGTTGCCGCGGCGTTCGCGCGGGTCGCCGCGCAGGACGGGCTGCGCGTGCTGCTGGTCGAGGGCGACCTGCAAACCCCGTCGCTGGCGCGGGTCCTGGGCGCGCCGAACAGCAACGGCATGGTGACCACGCTTGAGGGGCACGAGGACTGGCGCGAGCTTGTGGTGCGCGATTCGGCGACGCCGCTGGAGATGCTCCTTGTCGGCGGCCCGCAGCCGGCGGCGAACCAGCTGCTGGAGGCGATGCAGATGCAGAACCTGATGGCCGAAGCGCGCGAGGACTACAATCTGGTGGTCATGGACAGCCAGCCGGTGACGCGGGCGACGCGCTCGATGGTACTGGCGCACATGGCCGACGCGGTGGTGCTGGTCATCGAGGCGACGACCACGCCACGCGCGGCGGTGCGCAGCGCGGTCGGCGCGATGGCGGACTCGGCCCGCAAGCAGCCGGTTGCGGCGCTGAACAAGGCCGCCTAGCCGCCCTGGCCCCCCGTTCGCGCCGACGAGGGCGGGGTCCAGGTCTGGAACCGCTCGCCGCGCAGCGAGCGGAGCACGCCGAGGCCGGTAGCGGTAAAGGCCCCGGCGATGTCGAGCAGCTTGCCGGCGATGCCGTTCGGCAGCAGGCGGCCGGCAACCACCAGCGCACAGGCGGCCGCGAGCAGCAAGCGGCAGGCGGTGAACCGGTGCATCGCCGCAAGCCCGGTGAGCAACGCGATGCCCGCGCCGGCGAGCAGGAACACCGCTAGCCAGCGCAGCAGCTTGTGCGACACGTATTTGTAGAGGTCGAGCATCGGCAACCGGCGCAGCCGCGGCCACAGCAATCGATGCACGTTGAACGCCTGGCAGGCGATGCGGATCTTCCGGCGGAACTCCTCGCGCGGCGTGGACACTGTCGCCTCGTACGCGATCGCGTCGGCGGCGCGCACCACGCGCCAGCCGTCGCACAGGATCGACAGCGACACGAACATGTCGTCGATGATGTCAGGCGGCGGCGGCCGGTGCAGGCGGCGGCGGATCGCGAAGATCGAGCCGTCCGCGCCCATGGTCGAGCCGCTCGCGGTCTCCAGTTGCTTGATCGCTTCCTCCAGCCGCCAATAGAGCGACCCGGTTGCCGCCGTCGCCGACGCGGCCCCCGCGCCTGTTTTGGTGTAGATTAGATGGCCGCAGACGCAGCCGACGGTGGCGTCGCCGAAGCGGCGCAGCAGCAGCGGAATGGCATCCGGCGCGAACATCACGTTGGCGTCCGAGAACACCACGATGTCCACGTCAGCCGCGGCGACCAGCGTGTTCATGCCGTGCGTCTTGCCATGCCGCTGCGGCGAGACGATCACCTCGATCTGGTCGGCATACTCGCGCAGGATCCGCGCGGTGTCGTCGCTGGCGGCATCGACATAGACCAGCAGCCGCAGCCCCGGCAATTGCGCGCGCATCGCCAGCATGTTGTCCGCCTTGGCGCGGATGATGGCGGCCTCGTTATAGGCGCAGACGCACAGCGCGACGCGCGGGGCGACATCCCCGCCCGGCGCGATCGGGCGTGGCCGCAGCCGGGCCAGCAGCGCGAGGCTGGCGGGGTACGACGTGAACGGATGCACGCCGAGCCCGGCCAGCACCGCGGCGAGGACCAGCAGGTCAGGCCCCATGCGGCACCGCCGGCGCCAGCATCGGCGCCCGCGCCACGGCCGCGAGCGGCGGCGCCGGCCACGCCTCGCCGGCGTCCTCCGGCAACGTCGCGCGTCCGGCGGCGGCCAGCAGCACCGCCTCGTACTCGGCCACGATGCGGTCGGGCGCATACGCAGCGGCGGCGGCGCGGCAGGGTGCTTGCATGGCGGCAAGACCATGCCGGTCCGCCAGCACCCCGACGAGCGAGCGATGCAGCGACCCGGCATCGGCCGCGGCGGCGACCAAGCCGGTGCGGCCCGGTTCGATCACCTCCGGCAAGCCGCCGAGGGGCGTGGTCAGGCTGGGCACTCCGTAGGCCAGAGCCTCATGGAACACGCGCGGAAACGGATCCTCCCAGACCGACGGGATCACCAGCAAGTCGGTCTCGGGAAAGAACGCGGCGGGCGGCACGTGGCCAAGGAACTGCACGCCCGCGCCGGCCCGCGCGCGCAACGCCTGCTGATAGGCGGCCGGACCGCGCCCGGCGATCCGCAACGTGGCGGTGCCGGGCGGCAGCAGCGCCATTGCATCAAGCAGGATCTCGACGCCCTTGGACGGATCCAGCCGTCCCATGAACCCCAGCCGCAGCGGACCGCCGGGCCGGGCGGGCTGCAGCGGCGGCAGCGCGGCCTCCGCGTTGTTGCCGCGGATGATGCGCACGATCTGGCCACGTTCGCGCGCGCCTGCGAACACGCCCGCCGCATCAAGTCGGCGCATGACGCGGTGGCTGACGCAGGTGACCGCCCGCGGCACATGCGACAGGGCGCGACGCGGCGCGGCAAAGGCACGACATTCCGGACACGGCACGGCGCAATTGCCGCGCCCGACACGCCACATCGCGCTGCGCGGACAAGCGGTGTAGTAGTCGTGCAACGTCTGCACCACGGGGATGCCGAGGCGCGCGCAGGCGCGCCAGGCGGCAACCGAAAACCCCTGCAAATTGTGGCAGTTCACCACGTCCGGCGCGAGCGCGCGCAGCGTGCGTGCCAGGCGATGCCCCATCACCGGGTTGAAGGCGTCGAGCGCCTGGAACACTGGGCGTAGCGTGCGCGGCCGCCGCTCGCCATGCGGCCAGTAGACGTTCGCCAGTGGCAGATAATGGACTGCAATCCCGTCCACCTCGCTCACCGAGGCGCGCCGCTCCGGCGTCAGCGTGACGATGGTGCAGTCGTGGCCACGCGCGGCAAGCTGGCGCGCCAGCATCCGCAGGGTGCCCTCCGCCCCGGCGCCGCCATGCGGCGGGTAGAGCGTGTTGACAAAGGCGATGCGCAAGCCGGATGCAGGCATGGTCTCACGTTTTCGTGTGGTGGGGCGGATTGTCGGGCGGCCGGCGATGACACGTTGCATCGCCGCGCGCCGGGGGACAGATAGCACGCATGGGCATTGTTGATCGCATATTCGGACGCCGCGCGACACCGCCGGCGCCCCCGCCTGTCCCGCCTGCGGCGCCCCCAAATAGCGCATCGCACAGCGCCGGCAAACCAGGCGGCGCGGCGCGTGGCCCGTCGCCGATGCTGGCGCCGCCGAGCCAGCAGCAGACCCTGCGCGACGTGTTCACGCCAACCCGCCCGCAGCGCAGTTCGCGCCGCGTCGCCGGACGACAAACCGAGCTGTTGCGCATCTTTCGCGCCATCGCCCTGGATCGCGCGCATGTCGTGCTCTACGGCGAGCGCGGACGCGGCAAGACCTCGCTGGTCAACCTGGTCGCGGCGGCGGCGCGCAGCGGCGGCTACATGGTCGGCCGCTACTCCTGCGCCTCGGACAGCAATTTCGACGACATCATGCGTGGCCTGGCGCGCGATCTGCCGGCCTCGCTGCTGGCCGTGCCGGCGATCGGCGACAGCACGCTGGAGGGCTGCGAGGCGGCGTTGCCGGCCGGCCGGCTGCAACCGCGCGACATCGCCGCGCTGCCGGGGCGGCTGTCCGGCAAGCGGCTGGTGCTGATCGCCGATGAGTTCGACCGGGTCGAGAGCATGGCCACGCGCACCTGCCTGGCCGACACCATCAAGCAGGTCTCCGACCGCGGCGCCGCGCTCAACTTCGTCATCGTCGGCGTCTCGGACAGCCTGGAGGAATTGCTCGGCCGGCACCCGTCGATCCAGCGCAACATCCTGGGCCTGCCGCTGCCGCTGCTGAGCGATCAGGAGATCGGCCACATCCTCGATCAGGCGCATCGCGAGGCCGGCATCACCTTCCCGCCGGCGGCGCAGGCCGGCATCGTCGCCGCGGCGCGCGGGGTGCCGTACGTGGCGCAGTTGCTGGGGCTGCATGCGGGCGTCGAGGCGATGGCGCGCGATGGCGCGACGGTGAACGAGGCGGATCTGCGCGCCGCCATGCAGCGCGCCGTCGAGGAGGCGGATCCGCGCGTTGCGTCTCTGTACGAAGCGCTGACCCGCGGCGGCCGCGACCCGGGGATGCGCGAGGCGCTGCACGCGATCGCCGCCGGCGAGCAGGATCGCTTCGGCCGCTTCGCCGCCGGCGGCCCGCAGGACGCGCACCGCGTTGCGGATCATGCGATGGACGCGGCGCTGTGGGTGCGTCTGGTGGAGGCGGGCGCGGTGCGCGCCTGCCCGAGCGCCGGGCCGGACCGCTTCACTTTCGCCGACCCGCTGTTCCGGCACTACGTGCTGATGCGCGAGGCTGCCGCCGCGCCGTCGACGCCGGCGCCGGGCGGCCCGGTTCGACGCGGCAGCGCGGCCGCGCGCTCGCATGCCGAGGCGGGCTAGCCGATCCTACAGCGCGAGGTGGAGCGAGAGCAGGAACAGGCTTTGAGTGTAGCTGCCCGAGGTCAGAGTGTTCGGGTTCAGCGCACCCCCGGTCAGGCCCGAGGATACGATCCCGCCAGTGTTAAGCACCGCAGGGGTCGGCACGCCGGGATTGACCGTGCCGCCCGAGCCGTGCTGGTCGGTGTAGTCGTAATTGGCTGACAGGCGCATGTGCCGGTTCAGCAGCCACGTCACGCCGGCGCCCACCGTGTAGCTGGTCGAACTGCCGCCGCCGAGATATTCGGCGGCCTGGAAGCCGGCCCGCCCCTGCAGCAGCACGTTGCGCAGGTATTCGTGGTCCACCACCAGCCCCACGTCGTTGTAGATGAAGCCGGCGGTGCCCTCGGCAGAAACGTCCTCGATGGTGCGCGAGGCGGTCCCGGTGACGGTGGTGAGGCCGGTCGGCGTCCAGATCACGCCGGCCTGCAGCACCGGCGAGGTGCGCGACTTGAACGCGGCGGAGGCGAAGGCGCGGTGTTCGACGCCGGCCAGCAGGCGGTAGCGGAACACGCCACTGGCCTGGTAGTCGATGCCCGCCATCGCCAGCGCGCTCATCGAGTTGTTGGTCGGCTGGCCTTCCTGCGGCTGCGTGTAGTGCGAGTTGACGCCCTGCAGCACCAGCAGCAGATCGTGCTGCCGGCTGAGTTCGTAGCGGGTCGTGACGCCGCCCTGCAGCACCACGCGGTCGCGATACTGCTGGCCGCTATCGACGCCCTGGATTATGGCAGTATCAAACTGGTAGCGGCTGAGATCGACATTCGGCGTGAACGACAGCCGGCCGAGGTCGAACGTGTAGTCGCTGCGCAGGTCATCGACCTGGTAGTGCAGCGGCACGTCGGTGGCGAGCGCGCCGATCTGCGTACCGGTCTGGTACAATGACAGATGCGAATAGGCCAGCGTCAGGTCGCTGCGCCCGATCGTGTAGCCGCCGCCGATCGAAACGGAGGCGTCCGTGTAGCTTTGCCGCGGCGTGTCGAGGTAGGCGTAATTGGTCAGCGACACCGCGGCGCCGAGCCGGTCGCGCGACCAGTCCGTGGTCGCCGAGATGGCCGGGGCCGTTTCCACAAGCCAGCTGCCGGGCGACGATGCCAAGCCGTTCACGTTGGAGTTGTAGCCGATCAACTCGTCCAGCGTCGGGCGGATCACCACGTCGCCGACGCGCACGCCCGGTTCGTCATAGAGCGGGCGCAGCCGCGACAGCACGGTGACGCCGAGCTGCTTGTCGTACCCCGGCACGCCGGCCGGAAAATAGGTGCCGATGGAGGTCTGCGCCTGCGCAATGCCGGGCCAGGCCGCGACGGACGCCAGAGCCAGCGCCGCAGCCATCGAAAGGGCTGACCCGCGAGCCGAGTTGCACGAGCGCTCCGGTGGTTCCGTATTCATCCAGGCATCCCGCCGGCCCGACCGCCACACCGTTGCGGCTTGCGCGTGACCCGTCAACCCTCTCCGCCCTCCCCGCTTTGCCGGCCTGTGGTCGCCCGCCAATGCGCACATGCACATGAACCTCGTTGCGGGGGCAAGGGGATTGACGTATGCGCGACAGGAATGGTGGCGGCGGTGCAACGGCTGTCGCCGCCGCGGGTTTGTTCATGTGGCCGGGCGACAACGCCGCGGCCTGCGCCAGGGAGGCCACCACAATGCCGGCAGGACCGATCGACCTCTCACTCGTCCCGATGCTGAGGCGGCGCCGGCTGCTGGCGGGGTTCGGGACTGTGGCAGCGCCGGCTGCCCTGGGCGCATCCTTGCTTGCGGGGCTGACTGGGTGCAGCGCCCCCGGGTCGGATCTGCCGCCGGTGCCGCGGGGCGACAGCTCGGAATACCGCCTCGGCCCCGGGGACGCCGTGCGCATTATAACGTTCGGCGAGGAGCAGCTCACCGGTGAGTTCCGCGTGGATGCGAGCGGCAACATCTCGTTGCCGCTGATCGGCGACGTGCATGCCGAGGGACTGACGCCGCGGCAGCTGGAAGGCGCGGTCGCCGCCGCGCTAGACAGGTCGAAGCTGTACAAGAACCCAAGCGTGTCGGTGGAGGTGGTCAGCTACCGGCCGTTCTTCGTGCTGGGCGAGGTCAGCCGGCCGGGGCAGTACCCGTACCAGCCGGGCATGAGCGTGCTGACCGCGGTTGCGGTGGCCGGCGGCTTCACCTATCGCGCGGTCGAGCGCAATTTCTCGATTGTCCGCACCGTGGACGGGCACCCCGTCGAAGGCCACGCCATTCGCCAGACCCTGGTGCAGCCCGGCGACGTCATCACGGTGTTCGAGCGGGTGTTCTGAGCCCGCTCGGTTTACAATGTAAACTAAGCGTCCGTAAGCCCGGCGTTTAGGCGTGGTGTAGGATATTTTTCCGAACGGTTACAGTTCGGCACACTCCTCCCCAATAGTTAACACTCCGTCAAGCGGACGTGATTCACGGTCTTTGCTGCGCTGCGGCATTATCACGATTGGAGGGTGTCCGGATCGGCTGCTGCGAAGCGGCCGGCTCGGCGCCGCCCGGCGGCCCCATCCGGAACGCCGCCGCATCACGCAACCACCTGCGCCGGTACGCACTTCCCCTGACCGATACTCTCTCCGCGACACCTCCGCCGCCCACACTCCCACGACCGATGAGATGGACCGCAGCATGACCCATCAGAGCAGCGAGCTGCTGAGCGTGGCGAGGTCGCGCGTCGACGCTCCCAACGCCACCTTCGTCCAGACGCCGGGGCAGCCTCGCCCGCTGGGCGGCGCGCGGCATGCCGCGTCGGTGCGGCCGCTGGCGCTGGTCTCCGCCGACCTCGCCGCGTTCGCCGCGGCTTCCGGCGTCGGCTGGGCGCTGCGCGTCGGGCTCGGACTGGCGATGCCGAACGACCCGGATGGCCAGCCGGTGCTGCAGGGCCTGCCGCAATGGGTGCAGTGGAACGGGTGGGGCAGCCTGCTGGTTCTGACGCTGCTGCTGAGCTGCTTCGGCGCGCGCGGCCGCTACACCGCGCGCGCGCCGTTCTGGACCGAACTCAGCGCCATCACCGGCGGCGTGTTCGTGGCGTTTCTGGGCGACGCTTTCCTGCGGGCCAGCGTCTATGCGGCGCCGGTCGGGCTGCAGGACGCGATCCGCTGGGCGCTGTTCGTGCCGCTGCTGGTGCTGCTGCGGCAGGGTGCGCAGGCGGGATTGCAGGCGCGCGGCCTGTGGACGCTGCGGACGCTGATCGTGGGCGAACCCGCCGCCGTGCAGTCGGCGCGCGCGGCGCTGACCAGCGAGGCCGCGCTGGGCTATGAGGTGGTCGGCTCGGTGGGGCTGCACCAGGCGCTCGCCCAGCGCCTCGGCGCCGCGGGCGCGGCGGCGCTGCGCGAGTTCGGCGCCGAGTTCGTGGTGGTAGCCATGAGCGGCCACGACCCGGCGGCGGAGAATCAGGTGGCGGCCACCCTCGCCCGCGCGCAGGTGCCGTTCGCGCTGGTGCCGGCGTTCGAGGGCATCCCGGTTACCGGCATCACCAAGCAGTACTTCCTTGCGCATGACGTGATGCTGCTGACGTGCGGCAACAACCTCGCGCGCCCGGTCTGCCGCGTGCTGAAGGCGCTGTTCGACCAGGCGGTGGCGGCCACCCTGCTGGTACTGCTGTCGCCACTGTTCCTGATGCTGTGCGCGCTGATCCGGCTGGATGGCGGCCCGGCATTCTTCGGTCACCGTCGCATCGGCGAGGGCGGCCAGCGCTTCCGCTGCATGAAGTTCCGCACCATGACCACCGATGCCGACGCGGTGCTGCGCGAACTGCTGGGCCGCGATGCGGCAGCTCTAGTGGAGTGGACCGCCACGCAGAAGCTGCGCCACGACCCGCGCATCACCGCACTCGGCCGGGTGCTGCGCAAGACCAGCCTGGACGAGCTGCCGCAGCTGCTCAACGTGCTGCGCGGCGAGATGAGCCTGGTGGGACCGCGGCCGATCGTCGATGCCGAGATCGAGCGCTATGGCGACAAGATCGGCTTCTACTACGAGAGCAAGCCCGGCATCACCGGGCTATGGCAGGTCAGCGGCCGCAGCAACACCAGCTATGAGCATCGCGTGCAGCTCGATGTCTGGTACGTGCGCAACTGGACGCTGTGGCACGACATCGCGATCCTGCTGAAGACCGTGCCGGCGGTGCTGCTCAAGGATGGCGCGGTGTAGTGGCGATGCGCTGCGCCGGACGCGCCGGCGAGATTGGCGTCGCGGCGGGCTGCCGGTAGCCGCCACGCCACGCCTTTGCGGCGATGCGCGGAAGCTGCGCGAGTGACTCCCGCAGGATGCCGCGCAGGCTCTCCGCGCTGTCGAACAGCAACGATGCCGAGCGCGCCAGTCGCTGCGTCTTCACCGCGTCGGTGAAGGCGCGGTAGTGATGACGCCGCGCGACGCCGGCCATGTGCCGCCGGAGCGCGCGGCGCAGGGTCGGTTGCGCCATCACCTCGGGGCAGGCCAGCAGCGCCCGCTCGACGCCGCTGATGCGTCCGAGATCGGCGGCAGACTGCACCTCGGTCAGCGATCCGGGGCGAACGGTATACAGATACAGCGGCTCCGGCGTGATCCACCAGACTGCGCCGTGCAGCAGGCAATCCAGCGACAGCAGGAAATCCTCGCCGAAGCGGTTGCGCTCGTCATAGCCGAGCTGATGGGCGTCGAGGAACCCGCGCCGCATCATCGGCTGCATGAACCCGAAGCTGACGCGCGGATGCTGTCGCGAGCCGATGTTGCGCTCGACGAACTCGGCGGCGGACAGCCGGCGCGGACGGTCGAGCAACGTCTGCGGAATCATCGGCGCGCCGATCGAAGGCTGACCGGCGCCGCACAGCAGCAGATTGTCCGAGACGATATCCGCCTGGTTCGCGCGCGCCAGCGCCAGCAGGCGCTCGATGCGCTCGACCTCGAAGCGGTCGTCGGCGTCCAGCAGCGCGATCCAGTCGCCCCGCGCCGCCGCAATTCCGACGTTGCGCGCCGCCGACGGCCCGCTGTTGCAAGGCATGTGCAGCAGGCGGATACGCGCGTCCCGCGCCGCGGCGGCGCGCGTGATGGCGGCAGTGTCATCGGTCGAGCCGTCATCCACGACCAGGATCTCCAGTCGCCGCTCGGTCTGGGCCTGCGCCGAAGCGAGCGCAGCGCCGATCCAGGCCCCCGCGTTGAAGGCCGGCATTACGATCGAGACGATCGGCTTGTCGCTGCCTGGCATGTTCACCGCGCGGCTACTCGACCGCGCAGCCGCTTCTGCCGCGATAGCCGCCGCGCAGGGCCTTGCCGGCAATCACCGGCGCCTGCGCCAGGCTTTCGCGGGCGATGCCCTGCAGGCTTTCGACGCTGCCGAACAGCAGCGTCGCGGCAGCACGCGGACGCCTGGCCTTCAGCGCATCGGTGAAGCCGCGATAGTGATAGCGCCGCGCGATCCCGGCCTTGTGCCGCCGCAGCGCCAGCGCCAGCGCCGGATCGGCGGCGACTCGAGGATCGGCCAGCAGCCGCTGTTCCATCGCGCGGATGCGGCCCAGATCATCGGCGCTCTGCACCTCGGTCAGCGAGCCGGCGCGCACGCTGTAGTGATACATCGGCTCCGGGGTGATCCACCACACCGCGCCGCGCACCAGGCACTCGACATACAGCAGGAAATCCTCGCCGAACCGGTTGCGCTCGTCGTAGCGCAGGGCGTGCGCGTCCAGGAAGGCGCGGCGGAACACCGGCTTCATGAAGCCGAAGCTGACACGGGGATATCTGCGGCTGCCGATGTTGCGCTCGACGAACTCGGCCGCGCTCAGCCGACGCGGGCTGCCCAGCAGTTCGAGCGGGATCATCGGCGTGCCGCCATTGCCCGAGGCGGCGTCGCACAGCAGCAGATTGTCCGAAACCATGTCGGCGCGCCGCGCCTCGCCCAGCGCCAGCAGCAGCTCCAGCCGCCGCTCGTCGAGACGGTCGTCGGCATCCAGCAGCGCCACCCAGTCGCCGCGCGCCGCCGCTATGCCGTGGTTTCGCGCCGCCGCCGGACCCGCGTTGCGCGCAAGCCGAAGCAGCCGGATTCGCGGGTCCGCCGCGGCCGCCGCCGCCACCATCGCGGCGGTCGCGTCGGTCGAGGCGTCGTCAACGACCAGGATCTCCAGCCGCGCCTCGGTCTGGCGCTGCGCCGACGCCAGGGCATCGGCGACGTGATCGGCGGCGTCGAACACGGGCATCACCAGCGAGACGCGCGGCGCAGTCATCGGACGGCAGCGCCCCGCCGCCTGGTCAGGAGTTGTGGCAGCGCCCGGATCGCCTCTCGCCCGACATGCACCAGATTGCGCGGATCGCGACCCAGGCTGGACATCGCCGCGACCGCATCACGATCCTTAATCGCGGTGGCGAAGCCGAACCAGGCATGCGCGCGCTGCACCGCGCGCACATGCCGCACCATGCTGCGGCGCAGGCGCGGATCACCGGCCGCCGCCCCGGTGCGCAGCAGCCCCGCCTCGGCCGTGGCCAGCCAGCGCAGGTCGTCGGCCGAGTGGCGGGCGGTCAACGACCGTGCATCGACGGTGTAGGCATATAGCGGCTCCGGCGTGACGATCCACGACGCGCCATGCAGCAGGCAGCGCAGATAGAACAGGTAGTCCTCCGAGAACCGCGCGGCGTCATAGGCGAGACCGTGCCGGACCAAGAACGAGCGGCGCAGCAGCGGCTTGAGATAGCCGAAGCCGATCCGCCCTCCGGCGCCGGGGCGCAGCAGGTTGCCCTCGACGAAGGCGCGCGGGCCGAGCGACATCAGGCGCGGCAGTTGCGCCGCGGCGAACATCGGCCGGCCGGGCGGCGGCTCGCCGTCCGATGCGGGATCAGGCGCCGTGAGCAGCAGGTTGTCAGCCACCATGTCGGCTTGGTGCGCATCGCCCAGCCCGGCCAGCCGCTCCAGGCGCTGCGGCAGGAAGGCGTCGTCCGCGTCCAGCAGCGCGATCCACTCGCCGCAGGACGCGGCGATGCCCTGGTTGCGCGCCAGCCCCGGACCGCCGTTCCGGGGCGCGCGCAACAGGCGCACGCGCCGGTCACGCGCGGCGAAGTCCTGCACCAGCGCAGCGGTCGCATCCGTCGAGGCGTCATCGACGACAAGCACCTCAAATTGCGGCTCGCTCTGGGCCAGCACGGAGTCCAGGGCGCGCGCCAGACAGCGCGCGGCGTTGTAGGCCGGGATCACCACCGACACGCACAGCATTCAGGCTTGAGTTCCTTGTCCGCAGCCCGGGCTGCGCTTCGATCGCTTTGCGTATGTAATTAACGGCCGCTGCGGTCGGCCGCCAATCAACTGCCTGCGACCGACGCGCGCGGCTATTGCGGCGCGTCGGTCGCGGCTGCACGCGCCGCATCCAACGCCGCGCGGCAGCCGGCGGACAGATTTACGTAGAACTGCGCCAGGCAGGCGCGCTCGATCGCCGGCGCCGGATCGTCGCCGGTGCAGTGCGCCTCATAGTCCGGCTTGCAGCTGCGTTGCATCGCCGCACTCTGCGCGGCGGCATCGGCCGCGCCCTGCGCGGAGAGCGTCAGCAGCGGGACTGCGGCGAGCAGGGCGGCGAGGCTGATGGTGCGCAACGCTGCGCGGCTGGTCATGGCGTGGCTCCTTGGTCGTGCAGGAACACCTCAAACGGCCGGGCGAAAATGTCCAGCACCTCGTCGAGCAGCCGGAAGCCTGCCGGGTCGTCGTCGATCAGCGCCGTGGTCTGCGAGCGGTGGCAGGCGATGGCGGCGCGCTTGGCCGGCAGCTGCGCCGCGATGTCCAGGCGGAACCCCGCTACCGGCTCCGCCGGCAGCCAGCGCCGCTGCGGCAGCGTCCAGCCCCAGACCGGGTAGGACAGCAGCCGCGCGCCCACCGCGCGCGCCGCCATCCGGCCGAGCAGGGCGGCGGCGACATGGTCGGGATGCGGATCATGGATCCAGGTGGCGCAGATCGTCCCCGCCCCGACCGCGCGGGCGTGCTCGACCAGCCGCTGCGCCGCCGCGTGGGCCGGCCGGCCGGACAGCGGCCCCGCGCCGTCCGGCAGGCCGAGGAAACGCACCCGGTCCCCAGCCAAGCCGAGCTGCTCGATCGCCTCGCGAGTCTCCTGCTCGCGAAGCGCGCGCAGCCGGGCGGGCGGATAGCGCCGTGAGCGCGGGTGCGACGCCGCGCCGTCGGTCAGCACCAGCACATGCGCATCCAGGCCATGCGCGGCCATCGCGGCAATCAGCCCGCCGCAGCCGAGGCTCTCGTCATCCGGGTGCGGCGCGACCACCAGCACCGGCCGGCCATGCGTGATCGCGTCCAGCCCCGCCATGGGCAGCCGCTCTATCCGTCGCAGCACGGCGCCGGCCGAGGTGATGCCGTGGCGGCAGGCGGCGCGTGCGTCGCGAAGCAGTCTCATGCCGCCGGTTCCAGCACGAAGGCGGCGCTGGTCCAAGCCGGTCGAGCGGAACGCCGTCGCCAAGCAACAAAGCGCGAGCCATCCAGGCAGCCGCAGACTCACCGATGATTTCACGCGATACAGGCACCATGCGATATTTCATGCTGCTTTGCACAATGCTGCTGCTGCACGCCGGGGCCGCGGTTGCGCGGGGCCTGCCGGGCAGCGCGACGCTTGCCCCGAGGCCGCCGCAGACAGCGCTGTGCGAGGCAGCGATCCGGGCGGCGCAGCGCGCCAGCACCGTCCCGGCGGACCTGCTGCGCGCGATCGGGATGGTTGAGAGCGGGCGGCGCGATCCGGTCAGCGGAGTTTGGGCGCCCTGGCCCTGGACCATCGACGCGGCGGGCCAGCCGGCCTTTTTCGACAGCAAGGCGCAGGCGATCGCCGCGGTGCGCGAGCTGCAGGCGCGCGGGGTCGCCTCGATCGACGTCGGCTGCATGCAGATCAACCTGGCACAGCACCCGGCCGCGTTCGCCACGCTGGAACAGGCGTTCGACCCCGGGGCGAACGCCGCCTATGCGGTGCGCTTCCTGGTCAGCCTGTTCGACCGCGCCGGCGACTGGACCCAGGCGGCGACGCTGTATCACTCGGCGACGCCGGCCTTGGGCGCGGCGTACCAGCGCCGCATCGTGGCCGCGTGGCCGGCGGGGCGGCTGACGCTGCTGCCGACCACCGCCCGCTCACCGCAGACCGCGCTGGCGAATGCATGGGCGGCCACGCTGTCCGACGGCTCCGGCAGCGTTCTCCTCGGCCCGCAGCCGCGCCAGCCGATCCATCGGCCTGCCCGCAAGCGTGCCGATGCCGAGGCACGGCTCGCTGATCTGATCCGCTGAAGAGGCCGCCAGTCAGCGGGCTACCGGCACGGCATCCGACCCCGCCGCAAAATGAAGCGGCGGACAAACAAGCGCTGCATCGCCGAGTGCTGCGCCGTCAAGTCGCCGTTATCGCACCGATTTTTCATCGTGTGATGACATCTTCGGCGTTATTTCGATGATAGATCATCGGCAATAAGACAAAACTTCCCTTTACTCTGTTTCAAACCGGTTGCGGCTAAATTGGATATTGCCGTAAGACCGCGTCCTCACGACAACGTGAGCACAAAAGGGGACTCTGCATGCATCCAGTATTTACGGATTGCGGGCCGCCGGCCCGCACGATGGGCCGCCTTGCGTGCCGCGTCGCCGCCGCAATGCTGCCGCTGACGGCCGCGATCAGCATCGCCGCCTCGGCGTCCGCTTGGGCGGGGCAGCCGCCGCCGTTCCCGCTGGGCGTCTATGCTGGCAATCCGGACGGCAACAATGCCGGCGCGGAGGCATCCTTCGAACAGCGATTCACCTCGTTCCAGACGGTGATGGGCGGGGCGGCGCCGCAATTCATGAACGCCTTCGTCGATTTTTCACAGCCGGTCGCCGACTGGCCCGGCAATGCCGGCTGGACCGCCTGGTCGTGGACCCAATCGCCGGTCGTGCGGACCGCAATCACCCCGGTGATCGGCATTCCGATGTCCGACAACGCCCACTGGTCCGGCAACGGTCCCGGCTGGACCAACGACGATTTCTTCAGGCAGATCGTCGCCGGAACCTATGACTCCGCGTATCAGGGCGTGGTCGATTCCTGGATCCATGCCGGTTTCAAGTCGATCTACTTGCGGTTCGGATATGAAATGGACGGCAACTTCATGCCCTGGTTCATGGGCACCGATGCGACGACGCAGGGCGACTGGGTGGCAGCCTTCAAGCACCTGTCAACGCTGATGCGCAGCCGCGCCAGCGTTGATGGCGGCACGGCCTATAGCGTCTGGAATCCGGCGGACCTCGGCTGGACCGCGCTCGCCGTGAAAAGCTCCTATCCCGGCGACGCCTATGTGGACGTGATCTCCGCCGACGCCTACAGCCCGCTCTATCCCGGGTCGCTGTACGACTGGGGAGACAACAACTGGACGTATGACTCCTCGATCCAGCAATGGTGGACCAAGGCGCTGAACTGCCGCCACTACTGGACCTGGCCCAGCAGCTCGCCCTGGCATACGAAGGGCACCGGAACCGGCTGGGGTATGGACGACACCATCGCGCTCGCCCGCGCCCATAAGAAGGCGCTCGCCATTTCCGAGACCGGGGCCGGCGGCAACGGCACCAGCACCGGCCCGACCGACGAGCCGTTCTTTCCGACCTGGCTGGCCGCAGAGCTGAGCCGCGCGAAAGCCATGGGCGTGACCATCGCCTATGTGAACATCTGGGACACCTGGATGTCGGACGGCGACTGGGCGTTCTCCGAACCGGGCGACAACAAGCCGCTGGAAGCCGCCTCCTGGGCAAAGGCGTTCGGCGCGCCGGCCAACTGATCCGCGCTGACCGGCCGCAACCGGCTGCGCCGGCCGCGGCAGCCGGCGAACGGCGGGAGCCCGGCGACTAGCCCGGACTCCCGCCGCCCCGCTAATCAGGTCGCATGACCCTGGCCGCCTTCCTGCGCCATTTGGCATTCTGCGCGGGCCTTGCCGGGGTCTCGGCGCTGGTGGTGCTCGCAATGCTGACCGCGGGCGTGGTGGACCGGCCCGATGCGCGCAAGGCGCATACCCGCGCCACGCCGAAGGGCGGCGGGGTCGGCATCGTCGCGGCATTCCTGCTCGGCATAACGATCCTGTACGGCTACTCGGATTTCTCCCGCTTGGCGGAGCCGTATTTCCGCGGCGTGATCCTGGCCGCAGCCAGCATCGCGCTGGTCTCGTATCTGGACGACCTGCGCGACTGGCCATTCGTGGTCAAGCTGGCGGCCCAGGTCGCGGCCGCGATGGCGGCGGTCGGCAGCGGGCTGTTCATCCAGGTGTTCCACGTCCCGTATCTGCGCGATGTCGATCTCGGCCCGGCGGGCGGCAGCGCGGTGACGCTGGGCTGGATCCTGTTCGCCACCAACGCCATGAACTTCATCGACGGGCTGAACGGACTGGCCGCCGGGACCGCGCTTGTCGCCAGCCTGTTCCTGGCGCTGATCGGCGAGCGGCAGGGTGGCTGGTTCGTCTATTTCGCCTCGCTGCTGCTGGCCTCTGGCCTGACCGGCTTCCTGCCATTCAATTTCCCGCGCGCCCGCATCTTCCTGGGCGATGTCGGCAGCCAGTTCTGCGGCTTCATGCTGGCGGTGCTGGGCGTGGCCGCGGCGCGGTTCGAGGGCGTGGCGCTGTCGTTCCTGCTGGTGCCGATGCTGCTGTCCGGCGTGCTGTTCGACGTGGCCTTCACCCTGGCGCGGCGGCTGCTGAACGGCCAGCCGGTCCACCGGCCGCACCGCAGCTTCCTGTTCCAGATCGCCCACCGCGCCGGCGGCGATCCGCGCCGCATCGCCATGCTGCATTGGGGGTTCGCCGCATTCGGCGGTCTGGTCAGCCTGGCCTTTGAGGCAGCCCCCGGCGTCTGGAAGGTGGTGCTGCCGTTCGCCGTGCTGCCGCCGCAGTTGGCCTGGCTCGGCTATGTCGTCTGGCGCGCCCGCCGCGCCGGGATCGGCCGCTGGTAGGGCACGCCGGCCAGCAGCGCCGCACCCGCCAGCAGGAACAGCACGATCGCCGTCATGCCCAGGCGCAGGCCGAGACCGGCGCCGGTGACGGCGCTGATGGTCAGCGGGCCAAGGAACCCGGTCACCCGGCCCGACAATGCGAACAGGCCGAAATAGGCCGCGCGCTCCGATCCGGGAGCCAATTGCGCCATCAGACTGCGGCTGGCCGCCTGCGCCGGGCCGACGAACAGGCCGAGCAGGGTTGCGAACAGCATGAAACCGTTCCGGCCCGAGGCCAGCAGCACCGCCGCGCCGAACCCGGCCAGCGCCAGCACGCTGGCCAGGGCGGTGGCCTTGGCCCCGATCCGGTCCTCGATGAAGGCGCAGGCCAGCGCGCCCACTCCGGCGGCGACCGTCAGGCGGATGCCGAAGCCCAGCACCGCCCTGGCATCCATGCCGAAGCGGTCAGCCGCGTAGATGCCGCCGAAGGCGAACAGGGTGATGAGGCCGTCGGTGTATAGCGCCCGCGCCAACACGAAGCGGCGCAACCCCGGCTCGCGCACCGCCGCACGCCAAGCCGCGCGCAAGCCTGCGGCGCCTTCTCGGAGCGCCGCGCGCCAGGGCAGGGTCGCGCCGACCTCGGGCACAAACACGGCGACCGGCCACGAGAAGGCCGCGATCCACAGCCCCGCCAGCAGCGCGCAGGCGCGCACCGGCCCGGCCGGCGCCCGCGCCAGCGCAGCCGGCAGCAGCCCCGGGCGGGTCAGCAGCAGCAGGCACAGCCCCAGGCAGCACAGCCCGCCAGCGTAGCCGGCGCCCCAAGCCAGCATCGACAGCCGGCCGATCCGCCCCGGTCGCGCCAGTCCCGGCAGCATGGCGTTGTAGAACACCGTCGCCACTTCGAACGCCACCGTGGCCACCACCATCAGAGTTAGCGCCAGGCCCAGATCGCCCGCATGCGGACGTACGAACCACAGCCCCAGAGTGGCCGTGGCCATCACCGCTGTTGCCGCACCCAGCATCGCCCGCCGCCGGCCGCCGCGGTCGGCGATCGCGCCGAGCGGCACCGCCAGCAGCGCGATCAACACCCCCGCCCCGGCCTGCGACGCGGCCCACGCCGCGGTGCCCGCCTGCGCGTCGCGCGCCACCGCCCGGGTGACGTAGGTCGCGATCACGAAAGTCGAGACGACCGTGGTGAAGGCGCCATAGGCCCAGTCGTACAGCACCCAGGCGGCGACCGCCGCCCGCCTTGCGGGCGCGTCTGCCTGCTCCCGCGGCGGCGGCGGCCCGGCGTCCATCATCGGCCTTCCATCCGGGCGCGCTTCCTGACCCCCGGCCGGCAAGGCTACATCAATGGCCCCGCCATCCCGAAGGAGCGTTCCGATGACGATTGCACGACGCCTGCTGCGGCTGCGATCCGCTGCGGCACTCGCCGCCCTGCTGGCCGTGGCGCTGTCACAGGGCGGGTCGGCCCGGGCACAGGGCGGCCAGAACCCGTCCTTCAATCTGCTCAACCACGGCAGCGCGCCGATCCGCGAGCTGTACGTCACCCCGGCCGGAGACGCGCGATGGGGCCAGAACCGGCTGCAAGGCCGCGCCATCCAGCCCGGCGGCAGCTATCCGGTGCGGCGGCGAATCGACGGCAACTGCATCTTCGACATCCGCGTGGTGTTCGCGGGCGGGCGCATCCTGGACCGGCGCAACCTCAACACCTGCACCACGGACGACGTGGCCGTGGGTGAGGCAGCCGCCGGGTCGCCGCCGGCCGCGAAGGCTGCCGGCGATCCGTCGTTCCGACTGGTCAATCACGCCGCCCAGCCAATCATCCAGGCGTTCGCGACGCCGGCGGGGTTCGGCAACTGGGGCCAGAACCGGTTGACCGCCGGCCCGATCCCGCCGCAAGGCGAGCGCCCGCTGCGCATCGACCGCCAGCCGAACTCGTGCCTGTTCGACCTGCGCGTCGTGTTCGCCGATCACACCGCGCGCGAAAAGCGGCGCGCCGATCTGTGCCGGATCACCTCGCTGCCGGTCCAATAGGCGGACAGGCCGGCCCGCGCCGTTTCAGGCGTGGGCGCGGCGCGGCGCGGCGTCATGACTGACGGCGGACTTGCGCGACGTGCTGGACGCGTCGCTCATGATGCCGCGCAGGTCGCGCAGGAACGCCGTGCCCTTCAGCGTGCGCTGCACCAGTACGCTGCGCCGGTCCATCGGATCGACTTTCCGGCGCGCGAGGTCGAGTTCGCCGAGCCGGTCCAGCGCCCGGGTGATCGCCGGCTTGCTGACGTTCAGCTCAGCCGCCAGGCCGCGCACCGTATGCGCGCCATCCTGCAGGTAGCAGGTCAGGAACACGCCGAGCTGACGGGCCGACAGATCCGGCCCGTCGCGCCGCACCAACGCCACCGTAGTGTCGCGCAGGATGCCAACAAGATTGTCAGCCGTGGGTGAGGTCGCCATCGTAGCAATCCTTTCCTTCTGCCTTGCGGTCTGGGCCGCCTGCGACGCAACCGCCGCAGGAACATTCGTGTCCCAACTCGCGAGACACTGCGTTCGTTACTTAGGCTTAGCCGCGAGAAAGGTTGCAGGGTAATCCCGATTACGTTACCGGGTTGTTCTGGATTCCATGACATCACGGAAAGGTTGATTGCAGAACAACTCTGCCACGGCGGCGACGAGCGCCCGCATCGCCTGCGCCTCGCCGCCCTCGGGCCGCCCCGGGCGGGACTGGTCGTTCCAGGCATACAGATCCAGGTGCGCCCAGCGCACACCGGGAGCCACAAACCGGCGCAGGAACAGCGCTGCGGTCACCGCGCCGGCCAGCGGCTTGGCCGAGACGTTGTTCAGATCGGCGATCGGACTGTCCAGCCAACCGGCGTAGCCGTCCCATAACGGCAGCCGCCAGACCGGGTCGTGCACCCGGCGGGCTGTCGCCGCCAGGGCCGCGGCAAGATCGTCGTCGTCGCAGAACAGCGCCGGCAGGTCTGGGCCTAGCGCGACCCGCGCCGCTCCGGTCAGGGTGGCGCAATCAATCAGCAGATCGGGTCGCTCATCGGATGCCTCGGCCAGCAGGTCGGCCAGAACCAGTCGGCCCTCGGCATCGGTATTGCCGATCTCGACCGATAGGCCGCGCCGGGTCGCGATCACGTCGGACGGACGCATGGCGGCGCCCGAGATGCTGTTTTCCACGCATCCGATCCGCACCGCGAGGCGGATCGGCAGGTCCGCCGCCATGATGGCGCGCGCCGCCCCCAGCACGATGGCCGCGCCGCCCATATCCTTTTTCATGCGCAGCATGCCGGCCGACGGCTTGATGTCGTAGCCGCCGGTATCGAACACCACGCCCTTGCCGCACAGGCTGACCAGCGGCGCGTCTGCGGCCGCCCGGCTGCCGCGCCAATGCCAGCCGGCCACCACCGGCGGGCGGACGGAGCCGCGCCCCACTGCAGCAACCGCCGGATACGATCCCTCCAGCGCCGCGCCCGCATGGCGGAACCCGTCAGCGCCGTATGCCGAGGCCAGGTTTGCCGCGGCGTCGGCCAGCGCCGAAGGACCCAGCGCGTTGGCCGGCTGGTTTATCAGGTCGCGCACCATCCAGACCGCCTCGGCCAGGGCGCGGGCAGCCGCGTGCCCGGACGGCGGAACCAGCAGCGCCGGCTCGCGGTTCGGCAGTTTGTATGCGCGGAAGGCATAGGCGCCCAGGCACCAGCCCAGCACCGCGTCCGCCACGTCGAAGTCGCCGTCCGCTAGCCGCCACGGCGCCGACCGCGGCAGCCGGTTGGCCAGATCGCCGAAAGCGAAGGGCGAGCGGTCGTCGCCCAGGCCAAGCACCGCTTCGGTCACGCCATCCGTGGCGGGCAGCAGCGCCAGTTGCTGCGCGGCGCCGGCAAAGCCGCTGGCATGCAGGAAGGCCGCCTGCCCTGGCAGCCTGCTCGCCAGGAACTCAGGCAAGTCAGGCGGCCGGATAGGATGCAAAAGGTGCGTCGTGCCGGCTGCGTCGGCGGCGGCGAGCGGAAGGGGACGATCGTCATGCATCGCCCGACCCTATGGCCGGGCGATGCACTTCGCCAGTGCGTCAGAGGCCCGACATCGTCAGGCGGCAGCGGCGCCCGAGCCGCCGCGACGGCGGCGACGCAGGATGCCGAGACCGAACAGGCCGGCGCCCAGCAGCGCCAGCGAGGCCGGCTCCGGCACCGCCACCGAGCCATCGAAGCTGGTGGTCGACTGGCCGGCGGCGGTCACGGTCAGCACCTCGGTCATCGCGAACGGACCGGAGGTGGTGGCGTAGGCGCCTTGCGACAGCGCGAAGGGCGAGCTGCTGGCGGTGAACGAGGCCAGCAGTGTGCCGGTGCCGAGCAAGGTGTTGCTGGTGTCGATATACGTCGCCAGCGTCGCGGTGACCGGGCTGCCCGACATGTTGCCCGAGAACTGGCTGAAGAAGTTCTCCAGGCTGATCGGGGTGGTCAGGTTGTTCTCGGACAACGTGACCACCAGCGTGCCGCCGGCACTGGTGGACAGGTTGGTGGAGCCGAGATCCAGCGACGGCGCTGGGCCGGACAGACCGCTATCCAGCGACACCGAGAAGTTGCCAATCGACTGGTTCACGATCAGCGCGCCCGAGCCGGTCGAACTCCATGTCTGACCGCCCGATTGCAGCTGGATTTCCAACGAGGCGCGGGCCGGCGAGGCCGCCATCGCTAGGCACAGGCCCAGCGCGGCGGATGCCGCGACCAGACCCAGAGTTTTTCCGCCAAAACCACTCACTTCGATAACTCCCCTGAAGACTTACGCCACCAGGAGCGTTTGCAGGATGCGTGCCAGAAACTAATCCTGTCGTTAACAACAGCTTACACCGATCCCCCTAGCGCGGTGTAAAATCAGCCGACAACGCCGAAGCCGTCAGCGATACGCCGGATGTAACCGCACCGATGCCAGAACGTGTTGCGCACCCGGGCCATGATCTCGATGACGGCAGTCCTATCCTGGCAACGAGCGCGTCAGTCCGCGACCAATCCTGGCCCGATGCCGGCTTGCAGCGCACGCTCCAGACCGCGGGCGAAGGCGGCGGCGTCGCGTGGCGGCTCACCGTCCTGAATGCGCGCCAGATCCAGCAGCAACCCGGCAGCCGCGGCAACATCCGCGTCCGACCCGGCGCGCGCCGCCAACGCCGCGATCAAAGCATGCCGCGGATTGATCTCCAGCGCCGGCGCGGCTTCGTAGCCGGCACGTCCGGCGCGGCGCAGCAGGCGCTGCATCTGCAGATCCGGCCCGTGCGCGGCGGCGGCCAGAACCACGGCGCTGTCGGCCAGCCGCTCGGTCGCCCGCACCTCGGATACCGCGTCGCCCAGCGCCGTCTTGATCCGCGCCGCCAGCGCGGTCACGTCCGCCGCGGGGCTGGCCGCCTCTGGCGCGGCACCGAGCGAGGCGAGGTCGGCCGCACCCTGGCTGGCGCTGCGCAGCGCATGGCCCTCGTAGCTGCCCAGCCGCTCCGGCCAGAACGCGTCGATCGGATGATCGAGCAGGAGAACCTCCACGCCGCGGGCGCGGAAGCCCTCGATCTGGGAGGAGCGCGCCAGGGCATCGGCGCTGTCGCCGACCAGGAAGTAGATTGCCGTCTGGCCGTCCTTCATGCGGCGGACATACTCGCCCAGCGTGGTCCAGCCGCCGGGCGCGGCCTCGGCGGCCGCTGTGGAGCGAAACCGCAGGAGAGGCGCCAACTCGGCGCGGTGCTCGGAATCCTCCCACACGCCTTCTTTCAGAACGTCGCCGAAATTGGTCCAGAACGTCCCGTAGCGTTCGGCGTCGCGGGCGGCGGCCTTCAGCTCGGTCAGCACGCGGTTGGTCACCGCCTTGCGGATGCGCGCCAGCACCGGTGTCGATTGCAGCATCTCGCGCGAGACGTTCAGCGGCAGGTCCTCGGTATCGACCACGCCCTGCACGAAGCGCAGCCAGGGCGGCAGCAGGGCGGCATGATCGGTGATGAACATGCGGCGGACGTGCAGGCGCAGCCGGGATTCCCGCTCCTCCTCGACGGCCATGAACGGCTTGGCGTCGGGGATGAACAGCAGCGCGAAAAACTCCAGCGCGCCCTCGGCGCGCCATTGCAGGGTGGCCCAGGGCTTGCCGAAGAAGTTCCCGAGATGGCGGTAGAAGCCCTCCAGGTCGGCCTCGCTGACCTCGGCCTTCGGCTTGCGCCACAGCGCGGTGCCCTCGTTGGCCGGCTGGTCGGCGCCGTCGCGGGCGACGGTGATCGGCACGGTAATGTGGTCGGCCCATTTGCGCACGACCGCTTCCAGGCGCTCCGGCTCAAGGTATTCCTCGGCGTCCGGCTTCATGTGCAGCACGACGCTGGTGCCGGCCGCATCGCGCTCCGCCACCTCCACCATGAATCCGCCGCGGCCGTCGCTGGACCAGACCCAGGATTCCGCGGCACCGGCGCGGCGCGACGTCACCTCCACCCGGTCGGCCACCATGAACGCAGCGTAGAAGCCGACGCCGAACTGGCCGATCAGGCTGGGCGCATCGCCCGGCTTGGCGGCGGCCGCCTGACCGAAGGCGCGGGTGCCGGAGCGGGCGATGGTGCCCAGGTTGGCCACCAGCTCGTCATGGCTCATGCCGATGCCGTCGTCGATCACCGACAGGGTGCGGGCGGGCTTGTCCGGGACGATGCGGACCCGCGCCTCGCCGGACGCGCCGAGCGCCGGGTCGGTCAGGCTTTCGAATCGGCGGCGGTCGATGGCGTCGGCCGCATTGGCGACCAGCTCGCGCAGGAAGATCTCGCGCTCGGAATATAGCGAGTGAACGACGAGATCGAGCAGCCGCCCCACCTCGGCCCCAAACTCGTGCCGTTCTGCCGCCGTCGCCTCGCCCGCCGTGCCGCTCATCGCCTCGCCTCATGCTGTCTCGTCGCGGGCGGCATATGCGCAGCAAATCGGCGCGGTTCAATGCGGCGCGGGCGCGCGCTACGCCTGGCTCCCCGCCGCCGCCCGGTCGGCCAGGAACAACAGGCGCCCGGCCGGATGCAGCCGCGCGGCCGGCAGCTGGCTGGTTCCGGTCAGCACCTCGGCCAGCACCGCCCGCTTGGCCCCGCCCGCCACCAAAAAGACGATCAGCGCGGAGCTGTCGATCACCGGATAGGTCAGCGTGATCCGCACCTCCGGCCGGCCGTGCCCGACCTCGGCCACCCAGCGGGTGCGCTCGTCCAGGACCGGCTCGCCCGGGATCAGCGAGGCGGTGTGTCCGTCATCGCCCAAGCCGAGCAGGCAGACATCGAACAGCGGCCGCGCCGCATCCAGCGCATCGGCGCCGTATTCACGCTTCAGCCGCGCCTCGTACTCGCCCGCCGCGACCGCGGCGGTCAGGCCCACCGTCGGCACCGCAAACACGTTGGCTGCCGGCACCGGCGCGCGGTTCAACATCGCCTCACGCGTCATGCGGAAGTTGCTGTCCTTGTGGTCGGGCGGCACGTAGCGCTCGTCGCCCCAGAACCAATGCACGCGGTCCCACGGGAACCGCTCCAGGAACGGCGGCGACGCCAGCATCTCGTAGGTGCGCTTCGGCGTCGAGCCGCCGGACAGCGCCACCCGCACCACGCCCGACTTGCCCAGCGCCGCGTCGGTCAGCAGCGCGGCCGCATCGTGCGCCAGCGCCTCGGCATCGGCCGAGACGTGCAGCTCGCCGTAGCTCATGCGCCCTCTCCCAGAACGAAGCGTTCGATCGCCTTGGCGAAGCCCTCGTCGTTGTACGAATCGGTGACCGCGCTCGCCTGCTGCTTCACCGCGTCGCTGGAGTTGCCCATTGCGATCGAAAACCCGCTTTTCCTGAACATCAACACGTCGTTCGGCTGATCGCCGATGGTGGCGATCGCCTCGGGCGGGATCGACAGCAGCTTTGACAGATATGCCACCACCCCGCCCTTGTTGGCCTGCGGATGCGTCACGTCGAGATAGTACGGCTGCGAGCGGGCGGCCGAGGCGTGCTCGCCCAAAGCCTGCTGCATCTCGGTCTCCACCCTCGCCAGCTTCTCGTGATCGTCGCTGACGCCGACGATCTTCACCGCCTGGTCCAGATCCGCATCGGCGAACTCGGCCACGACCTTCGGCGGGAACTTGACCGTCCACTCCTCGCGCGCGACATGCGGAGCGGCCTTGTCGCGGATCTGCCATTCGGTGCCGGTGTACAGCCAGGCATCCAGATCGTGCGTGCGGATCAGCTCGATGCAGGTGCGCGCTGTGTCGGGCGCGAGCGTGTGGCTTTCGATCACCGACAGATCCGGGTTGGCGAATACGCCGCCGTTGAAGCCGGCAATCGGCGTGGACAGCGCGAGCGGCCCGGTCAGCATCGCCATGCCGCGCGGCGGCCGGCCGCTGGTGATGGCGAACCGTATCCCCGCCGATTGCAGCCTGCGCACCGCCTGCTGCGCGCGGTCGGTCAGCACTTTCTGCTCGGTGACCAGCGTGCCGTCCACGTCGGCCAGGAACAGCGATATGCGCGGCTTGGGCGTTGCGGCGGCGGACATGACGGCAGCTCCGTGCTGGTGGGGCAGGCTACAGCGAGGCGGCAAGCTCGGTCAGCCAGGCGCGCACGCCGGACGGGGTGGCGAACACGTCCTGCACCCGCAACCCCAGCCCGCCGGCCGCGCGCGCCACGCGCATCCCGTCCTCGTCGGTCACGTCGTCCCCGACATAGACGGGCGCGCGGCCGGCAAACGGCGGGGTCTGCATCAGGGTTGCGACCGCCGTGCCCTTGTCGGCGCCGCGCGGCTTGATCTCCCAGGCCATGTGCGCGGCCAGCACCGCATAGGCATCGGCGCGCGGCGCCACTATCGCGCGCGCCGCCGCCTCCAGCGCCGGGCCGGCGTCCGGCGCTTGCCGATAGTGCAGCACGAAGCCGCGCGACTTCGGCTCCAACAGCGCGCCGGGATTGGCTGCGGCGGCGGCGCGCCCGGCCCGCAGCCATCCGGGCGGCAGGTCAGGCAAGCCGGCGTGAACCAGGGCAGCGCCGGGGGCGGGTCGCAGCACGCCGCCATGCTCGCCGGCGATGGCGTACGGCGCATCGCCCAGCAGCGCCTCGATCTGCTCCACCGGCCGCCCGGTCACCACCGCGAGCGCGTCGTCCAGCCGGGCGCGGACCCGGCGCAGCGTCTCGACAAGCCCCGCCGGCACCACCACGGCAGCCGGCGTCGGCGCCAGATCCAGCAGCGTGCCGTCGAGATCGAGCAGCAGCGCCGCGCGCGGCGGCAGGGCGGGATGCGCGCTCAATGACAGCCGGTCAGGCGAACGTCATAGGTCGGGTGCTCCAGCCCCGACACGGCGGGCGCCGAGGCGATCATCCAGCCGTGGAATTGCGGCGCCCCCGGCGTGCTGTCGGTGATGTCGAGCCAAGCGGTCGCATCCGCAGGCTGATCCGGCGGGCGCACGTCGCAGGCGCGCACGGCGATGGTCAGCGTGCCGAAGGTGGTGGACTGGCCGACGTCCAGCGCCAGCTTCGTGGCCTGCGCCGAAACCTTGTCGAGCGCCTCGAGATCTGCGCTCTGCCGCGGCAGCCAGGCCGCGGGCGGCGGCGCGGCGGGCGTTGCCTGGGCGGGCGCGGCCGGCGGCGACGCGTCCTGGGCAGCAGCAGCGCCGGCCAGCAGCGCCAGCAGGGCGGCCAGCGCCGGGACGACGCACCCTCTCATGCGTCGCCGGCGCGCTTTGGGCTGCGCAGGCCAGCCACCATGTCGAACAGGATCGCCCGCATCGCCGCCTCGTCCACGCCCATCAGCACGGCATCCTCGAACGCATCCTGCATCACCTGCGCCAGCTCGGCGTGATTCTCGGCCAGCACCTTCAGCTTCTCGCGGCAGTCCACCTTGCTGCCGTCCGGCTGCAGCCAGGCGGGAGAGTGGCTCACTTCAGCGGCGGCAGCGCCGACGACGATGCGGGCGGCGGCGCTGCCTGGGGCGGCTGGCCCTGCTGTCGCAGCGATTTCTGGACCGCGCTGGTCAGGTCGCCGACGTTGAAGATGAACTTGCCCAGCAGATCCTCCAGGCTGACCGCCGACTGGGTGATGGTCACGGTGCCGCCGGCCGGGATGATCGCGGTCTCGCCGCCCGGCGACAGGCCCAGAAACGTGCCGCCCAGCAGCCCGCTGCTGGTCACCTGCGCGCTGCTGTCGGTTGGCAGGCGGATGGCGCGCGCCACCGAAAAGTCGACGATGGCCTGGAACGTGCTCGGGTCGATCCGGGTCGCCTCCACGCTGCCGACCTTGACCCCGGCCATCCGCACGTCCGAGCCGGGGGCCAGCCCATCGATCCGGTCGAAGCTGGCGTGCAGCGTGTAGCCGTTGCCGTCGCCGTGGCCGGTGTTGGCCACGGCGAAGCCGAGGAAGCCGATCGCCACCACCAGCACCGCGGCGCCGGCCAGCAGCTCGGACAGATTGCGTTGCGCCAAGTCTTTCGCCCTCAGGCGCCGATGCTCTGCTTCGGCGGGACCGAATCCAGAGCCGGCCCGTCCGGCGTCCAAGCCTCGTAATCGCCGGTGGCGCGGGCGCGCGTGCCGCCGCTGTAATCGTGCCCAGCCGGCCGGTAGCTCAGCGGCGTGCCGGTCGCATTGGCCAGATGCGGCTTTTGCCAGGGCTTGCGGCCCAGTTCCGGCAGCGGCGCGTCGGTAGTGTAGTGCAGCCATGAGTGCCATTCGGGCGGCACCTTCGAGGCTTCCGGCTCGCCGGCGTAGATCACCCAGCGCCGCATTTTCGGGGCGCCCGCGCGCAGGCGCTTTTCCTCATAATACACGTTGCCGAGGCCGTCGCGGCCGACGACACGCCCGTTGAGCCAAGTGTAGATGCGCGTGCCGATGGTCGCCATGCGCCCGCTATAAACGACGCCGCGGCGGTGGTCCAATCCGGGCCCGGAGGACGCCTGCGCGCACAGGATTTTGCGTGACATCTGTCCGGCGACCACAAAATGCGCTTTTGCCGGCGGCTCGGAGCGCGTAACGTCATGGGCCATGAAAGCACCCCGAAGCGGCACCTTGCGACTGTGGGACGGCGTGCGGATGCGCCGCTGCGAGGCGGCGCGCGATCCCGACGCCGATCCGCGCCGGGTGATCCTGCCGGCGTCCTGGGATGCGGCGGCGGCGGCCGGGCTGGCGACGCTGGCGCCGGGCGATGGGGAAGTCGCGCTGGCGACGCTGGCGGAGCGCTGGCTGGCGCGGCTAGCGGCGCATGCGGGTGGCGGCGCGGTCGCCACGGCGATGCACCGCCTGCTGCTGGAGCAGTCCGCCTTGCCGGAAGCGGCGGCGTGGACGGGCAGCGGGGCGATCGGCGCCCGCCTGCATTTGGCGGCGGAAGCGGGCGAGGCCGCGCGGCTGCTGGAGGCTGCGGAGGTCGCGGCGGCCGCCTGTGCCGTGCTGTGGCCGGGCGAGCGGCCGCGCCTGCGGATCACCGGGCTGGCCGGGACGATCGCGGCGAGCGGCCTGGACTACGACAGCGCCGCCGCCCGCGACCTGGCTGGCACGCTGCTGCGGGCACTGCGGGCGCGGCTGCCGCACGCATGGCTCGGCGTCGGCGCGGCTGATTGCCTCGATGCGCTGCTGGGCGTCGAGACCGCCGGCATCGCGCCGGATTTCGGACCGCTGGACGCGCATGGCGCTCTGTCGCGCGCCAGCCAGGCGCTGCTGGCCGCGCGCGCGACCAGCGAGGCGGCGGCGCTCGCCTCCGTGCTGGCCGGACGTGACGTGCTGCCCACCGCCTCGGCGGCGGCGCATGCGGCGATGGATGCCGCGCTGGCGCCGTATCTGGACGCGCGGCCCGCGATGCCCGCCGCCCTGCCCGCGCCGATCCGCCCGCAACGGCGGCGCGACCTGCCGGCGCGGCGCGGCGGCATTGCGCACAAGGCGGTGGTCGGCGGCCAAAAGGTTTTCCTGCGCACCGGGGAATACCCCGACGGCCGCCCCGGCGAGGTCGCGATCACCCTGCCGCAGGCCACGCCTGCGGTGCGCGCCCTGGTCGAGTGCCTGTCGCACGCCATCGGCATCGGGCTGCAGCACGGCGCCCCGCTGGCCGAGTTCGTCGATGCGCTGGCCGGCAGCCGCTTCGGCCCCTCCGGCGCGGTCGAGGGCGACCCGGCGGTGGCGCGCGCCACCTCGGCCATCGACTACGTGATGCGGCATCTGGCGCATGCCTATCTGCCCAGCCAGGCGCTGCCGCCGGCCGATGCCGATGGCGACGAGGCGCCGCCGCTGCTGCCGCTGGAGCTGCCGCACGAGGCAGCGCCGGCACGGCGACGCGGCCTGCGGGTGGTGAAGTAGCGTGGCCGGGCGGATCGAGGCGCGGCTGGCCGAACTCGGCATCGTCCTGCCCGACGCGCCGGCGCCCGTCGCCAACTACGTGCCTTTTGTGGTCAGCGGCGATCTGGTCGTGGTGTCCGGCCAGATCCCGATGCGCGACGGCAAGCCGGCCTTCGTCGGCAAGCTGGGCGCGGAGGTCAGCATCGAGCAGGGCCAGCAGGCGGCGCAGCTCTGCACGGTCAACCTGCTGGCGCAGCTGCGCGCCGCCTGCGGCGGGGATCTCGACCGGGTGGTGCGTGTGGTGCGACTGGGAGGCTTCATTGCCGCCGGCCCAGGCTTCACCCAGCACGCAGCGGTGATGAACGGCGCCTCGGATCTGGCCGTCGCGATATTCGGCGATGCCGGGCGGCACGCGCGCAGCACCATCGGCGTGCCGTCGCTGCCGCTGGATGCGGCCGTCGAGGTGGAGGGCATGTTCCGCATTGCCTGACGGCGCGCCGGGGTCATCTCTGGCCCATGCCGGACGGAACCACGCCGCTCACGCTCTCCCTGCACCGCGCCATCGCCGAAATCCCCGCCGCCGAATGGGATGCCTGCGCCGGCGCCGCCAATCCGTTCGTCAGCCACGGCTTCCTGGCGGCGATCGAGGAGAGCGGCTCGTCCGGGCGGCGCACCGGCTGGCTGCCACAGCACGCGGCGCTGCGCGACTCAGCCGGCGTGCTGGTCGCCGCCGCGCCGATGTATGCGAAGTCGCATAGTTATGGAGAATACGTGTTCGACCATGGCTGGGCGCACGCCTTCGAGCGCGCCGGCGGCAGCTACTACCCGAAGCTGCAGGTCGCGGTGCCGTTCAGCCCGGTGCCCGGGCCACGCCTGCTGATCCGCCCGGACTTCGGCGTGCCGCGCGAGGCGCTGGGCCGGGCGCTGGCACAAGCCTGCGGCGAGATGGAGCTATCCTCGGTGCATGCCACGTTCTGCTGCGAGGCGGACTGGGCGGCGCTGGGCGAGGCCGGCTGGCTGCAACGCATCGGCGTGCAGTTCCATTGGGAGAATGCCGGCTATGCGAGTTTCGACGACTTCCTCGGCGCGCTGTCGTCGCGCAAGCGCAAGTCGATCCGCCGCGAACGCCGCGATGCCAACGCCGCCGGTCTGGAGTTCCTGGCGCTGCGCGGCGACGATATCGGCCGGCGGGAGTGGGACGCGTTCTACGAGTTCTACACCTCGACCGTGGACCGCAAATGGGGCAGCGCGTATCTGACGCGCGGGTTCTTCGGCAAGCTGGCGCAGCATCTGGGCGATGCGGTCGTGCTGATGCTGGCGCTGCACCACGGCCGACCGGTCGCCGGCGCGCTGAACCTGGTCGGGCGGGAGGCGCTGTACGGCCGCAACTGGGGCTGCCGCGGCGACTGGCCATTCCTGCATTTCGAGCTGTGCTACTATCGGGCGATCGACTTCGCCATCGAGCACGGCCTATCGCGGGTCGAGGCCGGCGCGCAGGGCGAACACAAGATCCAGCGCGGCTACCTGCCGCGGCCAACGTTTTCCGCCCACTGGATCGCCCATCCGGGGCTGCGCCGGGCGATCGGCGACTTCCTGGATCAGGAACGCCCGGCGATGCTGGCCGAAATGGCGGCGATGGCGGAAGGCGGGCCGTTCCGGCGTGACGAGGCGGATGGGTAGGGCGCGGGGTTCGCAGTTCCGGGCTTCGTATGGATCAGGCGGTCGTCCCCGCGGCAGCCGGCGGGTCAAGCCGCTTCCGGGCGCGCCAGCCGCCCGCGCGGCAGATGTGGCGCCAATGCGCGTCCGATACCGGCACAACCGACAGCCGCGACTGGCGCAGCAGCAGGAAGCCGGCCAGCGCCGGGTCGGTTTTCATCTCGGCCAGCGTCACCGGGCGCGGCATCGGTCCTACCGCGCGCATATCGACGCAGACCCAGCCGCCCCCGTCGGCGGTCGGGTCGGGATAGGCGGCGCGCGCCACCTCGACCACGCCCACCACCTCCTTGCCGACGTTCGAATGATAGAAGAACGCCCGCTCGCCCACCTGCATCGCGCGCAGGTTGTTGGCCGCGGCGTGGTTGCGCACGCCGGTCCACGGCTCGACCCCGTGCGCCACCTGCTGCGACCAGGAGAACGCGTCCGGCTCCGACTTGACCAGCCAGAACGCCACGGTCAGGCCACCCGCGCGCCGTCCTTGAACACCGTCCGGAACGGCCGGATCACGGTGGCCTCGAAGACTTCGGCCCCGGTATAGGGGTCGGCGGCGGCGAACGCCTCGGCGGCGGCGCGGTCGGCCACGTCGATGACCAGCAGCGAGCCGCATGGCTTGCCCTCGGGGTCGAGCAGCGCGCCGGCCTGCACCAACTCGGAGATTCGGGAGTTCAGATACGCCAGATGGGCCGGGCGATTGGCCATGCGCAGGTCCAGCGCGCCCGGTCGGTCGGTGCAGATCACAGCGAACAACATGAAAACATCTCCATAGGGGGCAGACCACGAGCCTAACCGGCCAAGCGCGCGCTTCAAACTTCACCGGTCCTGCCCTAGTGTCGGCTCAATGGACGCCAGTTCCACTCTCGCGCCGCCCCAGCGCGGGCCGGGTTCTCCGGCCGGCGGCGGCAGCCTGCATCGATTCGCCAATCCGGGGCGGTTCCTGCGGCTGTCCGGCCGGGTGCTGCCGCCGCTCGCCGCGATCGCAGTGGCGCTGACCGCGACCGGGCTGATCTGGGGCCTGTTCTTCGCGCCGTCCGACTGGCAGCAGGGCGATGCGGTGCGGATCATGTACGTGCATGTGCCGTGCGCCTGGCTCGCGTCATCCGGGTATTTCGCGCTGGCGCTGTGCTCGGCCGCATCGCTGATCTGGCGGCATCCGCTGGCCGATCTGGCGGCGGTCGAGATCGGGCCGGTCGGCGCGGCGGCGACCGCGGTGTGCCTGGCCTCCGGCAGCCTGTGGGGCAAGCCCACCTGGGGCACCTGGTGGGTTTGGGATGCCCGCCTGACTTCGGTGCTGGTGCTGTTCTTCCTGTATCTCGGCCATATCGCGCTGGTGCGCGCCTTTGACGATCCGCAGCGCGGCTATCGCGCCGGCGCGATCCTGGCGCTGGTCGGCGTGGTCAACCTGCCGATCATCAAATACTCCGTCGATTGGTGGAATACGCTGCACCAGCCGGCCAGCATTTCACTGACCGGCGCGCCGACCATGTATGTGGGGATGCTGTGGCCGCTGCTGATCTCCGCGCTCGGCTTCACCGCCGGCTTCGTCGCCCTGGTGACCGCGCGCACCCGGGCGGCGATCATGGAGCGTCGGGTGCGCGGGCTGCTGCTGGCCCGCGCGCACCAAACGGCATGAGGGACCGGTGCGCATGAACCACCTGCCCTACATCGCCGGCGCCTATGGCCTGACCTTGGCGGTCATCCTGTGGCTGTCGATCGACGCCGCCGTGCGCACCGCGCGGGCGCGCCGCCGGCTGGCCGCGATCGACCCGCGCGCGGGCGCCACGGCGGGGCGCGACCGATGACCCGCAAGCACCGGCGCATGGTGATGCTGCTGGCCTGCGGGCTGGGCCTCGGCTCGGCCGCGGCGCTGACCTTGTCCGCGCTCGGCAGCAGCATGACGTTCTTCCTCTCGCCCGGCCAGATCGCCACCCAGACTCCTGAGCCAGGTCGCGATTTCCGGCTCGGCGGGCTTGTCGAGAAGGGCAGTCTTGCGCGCAGCGAACAGGGCGGCTCGCCCTCGGCCCGCTTCACCCTGACCGACGGGCGCGGCACGGTCACGGTCGAGTATGTCGGCATCCTGCCGGACCTGTTCCGCGAGGGTCAGGGCATCGTCGCTCTCGGCAGCCTCGGAACGGACGGCGTGTTTCACGCCAGCGAGGTGCTGGCCAAGCACGATGAGACCTACATGCCCAAGGAGGTCGTCGCCGCGCTGAAGAAGTCCGGGCATTGGGATCCGGCCGCCGGCGGTCCGCCGCCGGCGGCGACCTGGAACGACATGAGCCTGACCAAGACCGCCAAGGCCGGCGGATGAGCGCGATTTCGGTTCCCGAACTGGGGCATTTCGCGCTGGCGCTGGCGGTGGCGTTCGCCTTCGCCCAAGCGATCCTGCCGCTATGGGGGGCGCATCGGCGCGACGCGCGGCTGATCGCTGCTGCGCCGGCGATCGCGCTGGGCACCTTCCTGTGCCTGGCAGTGGCGTTCTTCAGCCTGATGTACAGCTCCGTCACCGACGACTTCTCGGTGTTCAACATCGCCCAGAACAGCCACAGCCTGAAGCCGCTGCTGTACAAGATCACCGGCGTCTGGGGCGACCACGAGGGCTCGATCCTGCTGTGGTGCCTGGTGCTGTCGCTGTGCGGGGCGGCGGTGGCGCTGTTCGGCGGCAGCCTGCCGGCGGGGCTGCGCGCGCGGGTGCTGGGGGTGATGGGGCTGTCGTCCTGCGGCTTCATGCTGTTCTGCCTGCTGGAGAGCAACCCGTTCCTGCGCCTGTGGCCGCCGCCGATCGACGGGCGCGACATGAACCCGCTGCTGCAGGATCCCGGCCTCGCCTTCCATCCGCCCATCCTCTACCTCGGCTATGTCGGCATGTCGGTGCCGTTCGCCTTCGCGGTCGCCGCATTGATCGAGGGGCGGATCGACGCCGCCTGGGGCCGGTGGGTACGGCCCTGGACCCTGGCCGCCTGGTGTTGCCTGACCGGCGGCATCGCGCTGGGATCCTGGTGGTCGTACTACGAACTCGGCTGGGGCGGGTTCTGGTTCTGGGATCCGGTGGAGAACGCCTCGCTGCTGCCGTGGCTGACCGGGACCGCGCTGCTGCACTCGGCGATCGTGGTCGAAAAGCGCGAGGCGCTGAAGGTGTGGACCACGCTGCTGGCGATCGGCACGTTCTCGCTCAGCCTGTCCGGCACGTTCCTGGTGCGCTCGGGGATCCTGAACTCGGTGCACTCGTTTGCGCAGGATCCGGGGCGCGGCGTATTCATCCTGGGTCTGCTGGGACTGGTGATCGGCGGCTCGCTGCTGCTGTTCGCGATCCGCGCGCCGGCGCTGGCCGCCTCGGGCATTTTCGCGCCGATTTCACGCGAAGGCGGGCTGGTGCTGAACAACATCCTGCTGTGCTCGATCGCCGCGGTGGTGATGACCGGGACGACCTTCCCGCTGTTCTCCGACCTGCTGCTGGGCCAGAAATTCTCGGTGGGCGCGCCGTTCTTCAATGCCACCGTGCTGCCGTTGGCGGTGCCGGTGTTCGCGGCAATGTCGATCGGACCCACTCTGGCGTGGAAGCGGGCATCGCTGGCGCCGGCGCTGGCTCGGCTGTGGTGGGCGGCGCTCGCCGCGGCGGCGATCGCCTTCGCGCTGTCGTTCCGGACGGCGATCGTGCCGGCGTTGGCGCTAGGGGCCGCGGCCTGGCTGATTCTGGGCGCGATCGCGGACGTGTTCGGCCGCATCCAGCTGTTCCGCATCCCGCTGCGCGCCAGCCTGTCGCGGCTGGCCGGCCTGCCGCGCGGCGCGTTCGGAACCACCATCGCCCATGCCGGGCTGGGGGTGACCATCGCCGGCATCGCCGGCATGACGCTGGCGACCAGCCGGGTCGTGCTGCTGAAGCCCGGGCAGTCCACCGATGTCGCCGGCTATACCTGGACGCTGCAGAGCCTGAGCGATGCGCCGGGGCCGAACTACGTCGCCCGCGTGGCCACCGTGGATGTCAGCCGGCACGGCCACCATGTCGTGACGCTTGAGCCTGCGCGGCGCAGCTTCCCGGTGCAGCAGGTGACCACCGCCGAGGCGCGCATCAGCACCAACGGCTTCCGCGACCTGTACGCGGTGCTGGGCGATGAGCGCGACGGCTCGGCGGTGATGCGGCTGCATGTCAACATCCTGGCGCCCTGGATTCTGGTTCGGCGCGCTGATCATGGCGGCCGGCGGCCTGCTGTCGCTGTCCGACAGGCGGCTGCGCGTCGGCGCCCCGTCGCGCCGCGCGGCACCGGCGGGGCCGCAGGTGGCGGCCGAATGACGCGGCGCGGCCTGCTGCTGCTGGCTCCGCTGGGCGTAGCCGCCGGCGCCGGCGCGGCGTTCCTGAGCATGCTCCTGCGGATGGAGCGCGGCACGTTCGATCCGCGGGGCGTCCCCTCGCCGATCCTGGGCCATCGCGTGCCGCCGTTCCGCCTGCCGGGCCTGACCGATGCCGATCTGGTCACCGGCCGGCCGGTGCTGGTCAACTTCTTCGCGTCGTGGTGCATCCCCTGCATCGAGGAGGCGCCGGTGCTGCTTGGCCTGAAGCAGTCGGGCGTGCCGCTCGTCGGCATCGCCTACAAGGACAAGCCGGCGGCGACGCAGGCGTTTCTTGCGCGGCGCGGCGACCCGTATGAACGGGTCGCCGCCGACGCGCCCGGCCTGGTGGCGATCGACTGGGGCGTGAGCGGCGTGCCGGAAACCTTCCTGGTGGATGCCGGCGGGGTGGTGCGCTGGCACTACGCCATGCCGCTGACGCCCGAGATCGTGGCGCAGGACATCACGCCCATGCTGCGCCATTACGCATGAGACGGCTGCGCTTCGCCCTGATCATGCTGGCCGCGCTGGCGGCGGCGCCCGCCGCCTGGGCGATCTCCGACCCGTCCGAGGCGCTGCCGGATCCGGCTCTGGAATCCCGGGCGGTAGCGATAGGCGAGCAACTGCGCTGTCTGGTGTGCCAGAACGAAAGCATCGAGGACAGCGGTGCTGATCTGGCGCGCGACCTGCGGAAGATCGTGCGCCAGCAGGTCGTGGCCGGCAAGACCAACCGGCAGGTCGTGGCCTGGCTGGTCGCGCGCTACGGCAATTTCGTGCGGCTGCGGCCGCCGCTGGACGCGCAGACCTTGGTGCTGTGGGGCTCGCCGTTCATCTTCCTGGCGGCGGGCTTCGGCGCGGCGCTGCTGGCGCGGCGGCGCACGCCGCCCGTCCCGGCGCCGCTGGATCCGGCGGAACAGGCGCGACTGGACCGCCTGCTCGGCGCGTGACCATCCTCGCCCTGTTCCTGCTGGCCGCGGTGGCCCTGACCCCGCTGGCGCTGTCGCTGCGCCGCCCGCCCCCCGGGCGTGGGCGGCGGGAGGCGGCGCTGGCGCTGCACCGGGCACAGCTCGCCGAGTTGGAGCGGGACCGCGCCGAGGGACGCATCGGCCCGGTCGAGCACGCGACCGCGCTGGTCGAGGTGCAGCGCCGACTGCTGGCCGCCGATGCGCTGCCCGAGGCGGCAGCGGAGTCCGGGGGTACGACGCCGCGCTGGCCGACCCTGGCGGCGCTGGCGATCGTGCCGCTGGCGGCGGCCGGCCTGTACCTGGTGAACGGCCACCCCAACCTGCCCGCCGCACCGCTGGAGGCGCGAATCCAGGCAGCGCATCAAACCGATCAGCTGGTCGCCATGCTGCGCCAACGCCTGGCGGTCCCCGGCCTGGACCCGGAGCGGGCGCGCGAGGGCTATGTGCTGCTGGGCAATACCGAGGACACCACCGGCGATCTGCCCGGCGCGGCCGCCGCCTGGCGCGAGGCGGTGCGGCTGCGGTTCGAGCCGGGGCTGGCGGCGTTGGCGGCGGAGGCGCAGACGCGGGTGAATGGCGGCAAGGTCAGCGCCGATTCCGCCGCCCTGTTCGCCCGCGCCCTGGCCGAGGGACCGAAGGATGCTCCGTGGCGCCCGGTCGCCGAGCAGCGGCTGCACCAGGCATCGGCCAAGAAGTAGCTGCGCCGCTCACACCGGCGCGTCGATCCAGCAGGCCAGGTTGCGTGGAGCCACCACCGGGCCGCCCAGCAGATACGTGGCGGCAGCGTCCGGCGCGGTCCAGGGCGTGTCGCCGTAGTTGAACGCGAAGCGCAGCCGGCCGCGCCGCCGCAACCGGACGGAGGCGGGCAGATCCAGGCAGGCCAGCCCGGCCGCGTCAGCCGCGTGGCGCATGACCTGCGCCAGCAGCGCCGCATCCGGCCAGCCCGCGACGTAGATCGCACGCCCGTTCCGCAGCACGGCCGGAGCGCCGTCGTCGAAGCGCGCCAGGGCCTCGGCCTCGCCCTCGATCCATTCGCGCCAGCGCTCCATTGCGCCTTGGAACCCGCCCGCGACGGCATGGGCCAGGCCGGGGCGTAGCGAGGCCACCTGCGTCACCCGGATCGGCAGCAGGGCGGCGAGCGGGCCGGGCGGCAGCGTCGGCGGAATGGCGAAGTCGCGCGTCTTGGATCCCGAACGCGGGCCGATCAGCAGCACTGCGTCCGCCGCGCGCAGCGCCGCCGCAGCCGCGTCGTCCACGATGGGCAAGCAGGGCGCCAGCACCAGCCGGTAGCCGGCCAGCGACGCGCCGGGCGGCACGAAATCCACGTCCAGGCCCAGGCGCCGCGTCGCCTCGTACCAGCGCAGGGTCAGCTCGAACAGGTCGAAATCCCGCCCCTGCGGCTGGATGCGCGTGACCCAGGACGCGGCGTAGTCGAACACGATCGCCACCGGCGCCGGGGCGGAGTGCGGCAATGCGCCAAGCAACTCCAGTTCTTCCGCAACCGCCGCCGCCGCCTCGCCGCCAGGCGAGCGGGCGCGGTCGGGGCGATGCAGCCCGGCATGCATCTGCTCTTGCGCGAACGGCGCCTGTCGCCAGCGGAAATAGCTGACCACCTCGGCCCCGTGCGCCAGCGCCTCCCAGGTCCAAAGGCGGACCAGGCCCGGCAGCGGCACCGGGTTCCAGGGCGCCCAGTTCACCGGCCCGGGCTGCTGCTCCATCACCCAGAACCGTCCGCGCCCGACCGACCGGTACAGGTCGTGATGGAACGCGGCGATGTCCGGGTGGCCGGTCTCGGCGAAGGCGGCGCGCTCGTCGGGCGTGCAGGGAAACTGCTCGGTGAAGCCCAGCGGGTAGGAATCCCATGCGGCGAAGTCGAACGCCTCGCCGGCGCGCCAATGGTCGAAGTCGAAGAACCGGCCCATGTAGTTGTGCGTCACGAAGCGCCCCGGCGAATGGGCGCGCAGGATGTCGGCCTGCATCGCGCCATAGGCGGCGACCTGTTCGGAGGCGAAGCGCCAGTAGTCGAGCCGCGCCGCCGGATTGGTCTCGGTCACCGCGCCGGCGGGCAACGCGACCTCATCGAAGCTGCGCAGCTCCATCGACCAGAAGGCGTTGCCCCAGGCTTCGTTCAGCGCCCGCGCATCCTGGTAGCGGCGGCGCAGCCAGTCGCGGAAGGCGCGCAGATCCTCGGCACCGTACGACAGCACGGTGTCATGGCAGCCGAACTCGTTGTCCACCTGCCAGCCGGCCACCGCCGGATGCGCACCGTAGCGCCCGGCCAGCGCGGTCACGATGCGCCGGCTCTGCCCCCACCACGCGCGCGAGGAGAAACGAGCTGTGCCGCCGCCCGCCGAAGCCGCGCGCGCGGCCCTGCGCATCGACCGGCAGGATGTCGGGATGGCGGTCGATCAGCCATTTCGGCGGCGTCGCGGTCGGCGTGCACAGCACCACGCGCAGCCCCGCCCCGCCCAGCACCGCGAGCGCGCGGTCAAGCCACGCGAAATCGAAGCTGTCCGGTTCCGGCTCCAGCCGCGACCAGGCGAACTCGCCGATGCGGACATAGGTGATGCCCATGGCGCGCATCGCCGCGGCGTCGTCGCGCCAGGCATCCTCCGGCCAGTGTTCCGGGTAGTAGCAGACGCCGAGCATGCAAAGTCCTTCAGTGAAGCAGGGAGCCGTTGAGCAGCGCGTGCCCGTCGGGATGGAACAGGTGGCACGCCTCGGAGGGGATGCCGAGTACGACAGCATCGCCGTGCCGCGCCGAAGCGAGCCCGTCCGCTGTCACCACGACCACATCGCCGCCCGGCACCTCGACGTGCAGGATCGTCTCGGACCCGAGATGCTCGGCCAGCTGCACCTGGCCTGGTATGCCGGCGCCGGCCTGCGCGAGCGTCATGTGTTCCGGCCGGATGCCCAGCAGCACGTCGCCGCGCGGCAGCGCCGCGCCGCGCGTCGGCAGGTCCAGCGACGCGCCGCCCGGCAGCCCCAGCCGCGCGACGCCGTTCTCCGCGCCGTCGATGCGTGTCCGGAAGATGTTCATCTTGGGCGAGCCGATGAAGCGCGCGACGAACAGATTGCCGGGCTTGTGGTACAGATCGAGCGGCGAGCCGACCTGTTCGATGCGCCCGGCCTGCAGCACCACGATCTTGTCGGCCATCGTCATCGCCTCGACCTGATCGTGCGTGACGTAGATCATGGTCGCGCCGAGCTGCTGATGCAGCTTCAGGATCTCGACGCGGGTCTGCAGGCGGAGTGCGGCGTCCAGATTGGACAGCGGTTCGTCGAACAGGAACACCGCCGGTTCGCGCACGATGGCCCGGCCGATCGCGACGCGCTGGCGCTGGCCGCCGGAGAGCTGCGAGGGGCGGCGATCGAGCAGCGGCCCCAATTCCAGCAGCTCCGCCGCCTGCTGCACGCGGCGCGCGATCTCTGCCTTCGGCGCGTTCGCCATGCGCAGGCCGAAGCTGATGTTTTCCGCAACCGTCATGTGCGGGTACAGCGCGTACGACTGGAACACCATCGCAATGCCGCGGTTGGCCGGCGGCACGCGCGTCATCTCGCGGCCGCCGATATGCAGATGCCCGTCGCTGATGTCCTCCAGCCCGGCGATCAGCCGCAGCAGCGTGGATTTGCCGCAGCCGGACGGGCCGACGAACACGCAGAACTCGCCGCGCTCGACATCGAGGTTGATGCCCTTGATGATCTCCAGCGACCCGAACCGCTTGACCACGCCGCGCAGCGACACGTCGGACATCGACTCAGCCCTCCTCGCGCACGGCGTGCAGCACCAGCGCGGTTTCCGGTTGCAGCGGCGGCGGCACGAACCCGACGCTGCCCAGCAGGTCGCCCGCCAGCACGATCCCGTCGCCGAACAGCCGGCGATGGGCGGACGAAACGCGCTGCGGCGGCAGTTGCGGCGCCGGCGCGGTCAGGCGGTAGCGCGTGGCCGCGGCCAGCCCGGGCAGGCGCAGCGGCGGCGGGACGGCGTGCAGCGGCGAGCTTTCCTGAGCCGCCAGGTACACGGCGCTACCCCGGTCGCGCGCCACCACGCCGCGCAGGCTGCGGCCGTCCTGCATCGCCACCCCGACATGCTCGCCGGCGTGTAGCAGCGGCCGCAATCGCTTGTGCAGGCTGATCCAGGCCGCCAGCTCGATCCGGTCATCCTCGGCGAGCGCCAGCGGGTCCAGCTCGACACCAAAATGGAACAGCATTGCCGCGGCGGCGCGGAACGCGAGCGTGTGCCGCCGCCCCGTCTGATGGTTTGGCGAGGCCGAGACATGCGCACCCAGCACCTCCGACGGCAGCAGCCGCGACGCGCCGCGCTGGATCGCCAGCCGGTCCAGCGCGTCGGTGCAGTCGGATGTCCAAATCCGATGCGTGCGCGCCAGCATGCCCAGATCGGCGCGGCCGCCGCCCGAGGCGCAGGTCTCGATCTCCAGCGCCGGATGCAGGGAGCGCAGCCCGTCGATCAGCGCATGCACCGCCTGCACCTGCCGGCGATAGACAGCCTGCCCCCGCGCGTCGCCGGCGGCCACCAGCTCGCGGTTCATGTCCCACTTCAGGTACGCGATCGGCAGCGCGTCCAGCAACGCCGCGAGCGCCGAGTGAATAGCCGCGAACACCTCCGGGCGGGTCAAATCCAGCACGAGCTGGTGGCGCGCGGTCAGCACCGGCCGCCCGTGCACGCGTAACACGGCATCGGGGTGCGCGCGCAGGAAGTCACTGTCCGGGTTGGCCATCTCGGGTTCGACCCACAGGCCGAACTGCATCCCGAGCGACACGATCCGGCTGGCCAGCGGCGCCAGCCCGTTCGGGTATGTCTGTGGGTCGGCTGTCCAATCCCCCAGACCGGCGGTGTCGCCGCTGCGGCCGCGCATCCAGCCATCGTCGAGCACGAAACGCTCGATGCCGAGTTGCGCCGCCGCCTCGGCCTGCGCCATCAGGCGGCGCTCGTCGTGGTCGAAATACGTGCCCTCCCAGGTGTTCATTGTGACCGGGCGGGGCGGTGTCGCGCCGCCGCGCCAGGGCAGCACATGGGCGCGAATGCAGGCGTGGAAGGCGCGCGACAGTCCGGCCAGTCCGGCGTCGGACCACGCCGCGTAGGCGCAGGGTGTGTGCAGCGACTCGCCGGGACCAAGGATGGCCTCGCCGGGATGCAGCAGCTCGCCGGCCGTTACCAGCAGGCCGCCATCGGGCAAGCGCTCGGCAGTGATGCGGTGGTTGCCGCTGGCCCCGACATGCACGCCCCAGACCACGCCGGACCCTTCGTCGAACGCGGACTTGCCCGCGATCAGCAGCGGAAAGTGGTCGTGCGAGGTGCGACCGCGCCGGTTCTCGACAGCCAGCAGGCCGGACGGCAGCAGCGTCCGACGTTCGGCGAATTCGTGCCCCCAGCGCGCCCCGAAGGTCAGCAGCTCGACGGCGTCCGGCGGCAGCGCGATGGCGCCGGCCGAGAACTGCGCCACATCCAGCGCTCCCGGCCCGCGGTTGGTCAGGATTGCCTGGATGGTCAGCACGTCGCCATCCGGGCGCAGCGACAGGCGCAGCTCGAGCGCCAGCGAGGCCGGCTGATCGAAGGCGCGGACGCTGAGGCCGTGGTCCTCGGTGCGGATGTTGGCCACCACGAAGTCGGCGGTCCAGTCGCGGCCGGCGCGATGCGCGGCGAGCGCGGGGGCCAGGAAGAGGCCGGCACCCAGGGTCGGGAACAGCGTCGCGGCGGGAATGTCATGGTCCAGCGCGTTGGGCGGGATGGCGCGGTCGCGCAGCGTCGCAGCGTCCTCAGCCGCGATGCCGTCGGCCAGCCGCGCGCCCCAATGCACGATCTCGGGCATGTCCTGCCCGGCGCGTTGCAGCAGCAGCAGCGTGGTGCGCGCGCCGTCGAGACGGTGCAGCATCATTCCTTGACCGCCCCCAGGGTCAGGCCGGCGATGAAGTGGCGCTGCATGATGAAGAAGATCACCACCGACGGCGCGGCCGCAATCAGCGCGCCCGCGCTCATCAGCTGCCACGAGGCCAGCCACATTCCCGCCAGCGCCTGCAGCCCGGCGGTCACCGGGCGCGCGCTGTCGGACTGAACCAGCACCAGCGCCCAGAAGTAGTCATTCCAGATAAAAGTGAACTCAAGCACCGCCAGCGCCGCCAGCGCCGGGCGCATCAGCGGCAGGATGACGTGCCGGAAAATGCGGATTTCGGTCACGCCCTCGATGCGTGCGGATTCCACCAGCGCGTCCGGCAGCTCGCGGACGAAGTTGCGCATGAACAGGGTGCAGAACCCGGTCTGGAACGCGATGTGAAAGATCACCAGCGCCCACACCGTGTCATAGAGCGGGATCACATGGATGAACAAGTTGCGCACCGGGATCATCAGCACCTGGAAGGGCACGAAATTGCCGGCGATGAAGATCGCGAACAGCGCGATGTTGCCGCGGAACCGGTAGCGGGCCAGCGCGAAGCCGGCCATCGTTGAGACGGCCAGCGTGCCGGCCACCGCAGGCAAGGTGATGATGACGCTGTTCAGCAGATAGCGGCCCATCGGCGATGAGGTGAAGACCGCCGCGTAATTGTGCGCGATCTGCAGGTGCGTGGGCCAGCCCCAGTAGTCGCCGCGCGAAAGATCGTCCAGCGAGCGGGTCGAAGTGAGCGCGATGGCGAACAGCGGCAGCAGCCAGACCAGCAGGCTGATCGGCAGCGCCACGCGATACAGCGCATTGGCGCGCGGACCGAGCTTCTGGATAGGGGTTGGGAACATTACGGGCGGTCCCGGTCCCGGTGCCGCGTTGCGCCGCCCTGGCTGCCGTCATGGGAACGCGGAGATCTCACCGAACCCGCTCCCGCCGCAGCATCGAGACCAGGAAGAATGCGATGTAGATGTCCATGATCAGGAACAGCACCGTCGCCACGGCAGCCCCGTAGCCGTAGCGGAACGACATGAACGTCTGCTCGTACATGTAATACGCCAGCACCGACGACGAATCGTACGGACCGCCCTTGGTCATGATCGAGACCAGGTCGAACGAGCGCAGCGCGCCGACCACGCAGACGACGATGGCAATGAATGTGGCCGGGCGCAGCTGCGGGATGATGACATGGCGCAGCAGTCGCCAGCCGGTCGCGCCATCGAGCCGCGCGGCCTCGATCAGCTCCCCATTTATGGCGGTCAGGCCGGTCAGGTACAGGATCATGCAATACGCCGTCTGCGGCCACAGCCCGGCCAGGATGATGCCGAACGTGGCCCAGCTCTCGTTGCCGAGGATATCCACGCCGGGCAGCCCGACGGCGCGCAGGATGGTGTTCAGCAGCCCGAAATCCGCGTTGAGGAACCAGCCGAACACCAGCCCCACGACCACCTGGCTGATGACGAACGGGAAGAAGAACAGCGACTTCACCAGCCGCATGCCGAAGATGGTCTGGTTCAGGAACAGCGCCAGCGCCAAGCCGAACACCGGCGCCAGCATGTAGGCAAACAGCCACCAGACATTGTTGACCAGGCTGGTCCAGAACACGTCGTCGCCGGCCAGCTCGACATAGTTCGCCAGGCCGATCCAGCGCATCGGCTTGATGCCGTCCCAGTCGTGCAGGCTGATCCACACGCTGTCGGGGATCGGCCAGACCACGAAGATCGCGAACAGCAGGCAGGCGGGCGCCAGGAAAATGGCGGGCGCCAGCCGCATCTGGTGGCGCCGCCACCAGGTTTCCGGGATGGCCAGGGTTGCGGACATGCGGTGGGTTTCCCGGAGCGGCCCCTCATCCCGGCCCTCTCCCCGAGGGAGAGGGAGGAGGACGCCCTGCCCCATTGGCAGAGGTTGGGTGAGGGGCCGGCCTCTCAGTTGCTCGCGTAGATCCGCTTGCGCGCCCGCTCGATTGTGGCCAGCACGCTGTCGATGCGGTTCGGCTTGACCATGAACTCCTGGAACCCCTTCATCGCGATCGTCGCCAGGTCCTCGCTGGTGTCGCGGTCGATGAACTGGGTCAGATGCGCGGCATTCTTCAGCAGCGTCTCGCCGTCCTTCAGGAAGCGATCGTCCGCGACCGTAGCGGTGTCATTGGCGGGAAGCTGCTTCTCGGTCGCGTTGATCTCGGCCTGGATGTCCGGGCGCATCATGAACTGCAGGAATTTTTTGGCGTCGGCAACGTTCTTGGCATGCGCTGGGATGTGGATGCTCTCCATCGGCGCCTCCTCGTCGTCCTCGACGCCTGGAGTGACCACCGGGAACGCCACGAAATCCATGTTCGGCGCGACCTCGGGAGGGAAACCCTGGGTGATGAAGTTGCCGATCAGCATCATCGCGGCCTTGCCCTGATACAGCAGGCTTTGGCTCTCCTGCCAGGACAGGCTGGTGTGATTTTTCACGAAACACTGCTTGTCCAGCAACTGCTTCCAGTGCGCGAACACCGCCTTGACCTTCGGATCTTCCCAGCTGGCCTTGCCGTGCATCAGCTGCATGTGGAAGTCGTAACCGTTCAGCCGAAGATCGAGATAGTCGAACCAGCCGCCGGTCGGCCACAGATCCTTGGTCCCAATGTCGATCGGCTCGACACCCGCCGCCTTCAGCTTGTCGCAGGCCGCCAGCAGGTCGTCCCAGGTCTTGATGGGCTGCACGCCGGCCTTGGCGAAGATGTCCTTACGATAGTAGATGCCCCATTGATAGTAGCTGTACGGCACCCCGTATTGCTTGCCGTCCACAGTCACGGTGGACAGCACCTTGTCGGGGAACTGCTTCTTTTCGTCCGGGGTCCAGATGTCGCTGACATCCAGCAACAGGCCCGGCTCCACGAATTGCTGCATCCGCGCGCCGGAATACCACAGCGCCACGTCCGGCGGCTCCGAGGTCAGCCAGTTGCGAATCGAGCTTTTGTAGCTCTCATGGTCATAGACGTTGAACTTCACGGTCACGCCCGGATTGGCGGCCTCGAACTTCTTGACCACATCCTCAAACGCGGCTTTCGGCGCGGGGTCGGACGTGTCGCCGTTGAAGATCAGCGTGTCGGCGCGAGCGACGGCCGGCAACGCGACGGCGGCAGCGCATGCCAGCCGGACGAGTGCGTGCATCCCTGTGATCCCTCCCGGTTTCTTCGTTGCGGCGGAGTATGGCCGCGCGCGGCCCGGCTGTCGTCCGCATTTCCGCGAAGAACATCCTTGATCCTAAGAACACGATCGGCAACCCTCGCCCGATGCAGAGCGCGACCGACCCGTTCCATGTGCCCCCGCACGTTTTCTGCGCCGGATCGAGCAAGCGCATCCTGCCGATGCCGGCGCCGCACGCGCATAGCCAGGTGGAGCTGAACTTCCTGCTGCAGGGCGGCATGACTTACCTGTTCGGCGCCCGCTCGGCACGGGTGCGCGCCGGGGACTTCGTATTCTTCTGGGGCGCTGCGCCGCACCAGGCGGTCGAGGTGGAGCCGGATAGCGGGTTCATCTGCATCTATGTGCCGATCGACCGGTTCCTGTCGCTGCCGCTGGGCACGCATCTTGTGGCGGCCGTGCTGGCCGGCGGGCTGGTCGCGGCATTGCAGCCGCAGCCGCTCGATGCGGCGCAGTTGCAGCGGCTGCACGCCGAGCTGGTCGGGCCGGACCGGCGGCTGATCGAGCTGGACCGCGCGGAACTGGAACACATGCTGCGCCGGGTCGATCTGACCGGCTGGCGCGATCTTCTGGGCGACCATGCGGCAGACGGCGACGGGTCGCGGCACGCAGCGCATCAGCGGGCGATCGGCATGGCGCGGTTCATCATCGCCCATGCGGCGCGGCCGATCGGGGTGGCGGACGTCGCCGCAAGCGCCGGGCTGCACCCGAACTACGCCATGACCCTGTTCCGGCAGGCCATGGCCATGACCATCGGCGACTTTCTGCTCCGCCAGCGGCTGCAACGGGCGCAGGCGCTGCTGACCGGGACGCATGAGGATGTGGCGTCGGTTGCCTATGCCGCCGGATTCGGCTCGCTGTCGCGGTTCCACCAGGCGTTCGCCCGGCAGTTCGGCACCTCGCCGCGCCGGTTCCGGGCGCAGCACATTCCGGCATGATGGGGCGCGCGCGGCAAGCATGGACGGAGGGGCGGCCATGAAACTCGCCAAGCCGATCGCACGTGGCTTGCCGTTGCTGGCCGCCTTGCTGCTCGCCGGCTGTGCGATGGGCGGGCCGTCGCCGGTGCGCTATGCCGGCCCGGCCCCAGGCTGCGGCCGGTCGGAGGGCGGTGGCATCACCGCTACCCTGACCAGGCTCGGCGGCGGCTTCGCCTTCACGCCGTATGACGGGTCGCTGGTGGTGAGCGGGACGGTGACGCCTGGCGGCGCGCTGGCCGGCGCCCTGGCGCTGCGGCCGGCCCAGTCCGCCCCCGGCGCGGGTCCGGCGACGCAGCCGGAAACCCGGCGCGGCCCAGGCGGTCACGGTCAGCGGCCGGGTTTCGGCCGACGCTGCGACGCTCGACTACGCCGCCCCGGGCTGCTCGGCGACGCTCGAGCTGGCCCGGATGCATCCCGCGCTGCTGTGATCGCAGCTTTCGAACAGCCACATCCGCCAGCCGTGCTGGATGAACGTGTCGCGCAGCGTCATTCCGATGGCGGCCAGCAATTCGCGGCTGGCGGTGTTGGTCTCGCGTGCCACCGCGATCACCCGGGTCAGGCGTCCTCGCTCATGGGCGTAGCGCAGCGCCGCCGAGGCCGCCTCGCTGGCATACCCCCTGCCCCGGGAATACGGGTCCAAGGCGAAGCGCAACGCCATGCCGCGGCCGTCCGGCCGCTGCATGATTCCGGTGAGGCCGATCACCCGGCCGCCGCCGTGTTCGCGGACCGCCCACATGCCGACGCCGTGGCGGCCCCAGAAGGCGATGTCGTCGGCCAGTTCCTGCGCTGTCCGCTGCCGGTCGCGCACCCCGCCCAGCAGCAATCCGAAGGCGCGGGGATCGGCCTTCAGCGCCACCAGCCCGTCAAGATCGGCGAAGCAGACCGGACGCAGCTCCAGCCGTCCGGTGCGCACGCACCAGGTCGGGTTGACCATCGCCGCGCCCGTCGAGCCAGTCGTCAGCGCACCAGCGGGCGGTACTTGATGCGGTGCGGCTCGACCGCATCGGCGCCGAGGCGGCGACGCTTGTCCTCCTCATAGGCCTGGAAGTTGCCCTCGAACCATTCCACGTGGCTGTCGCCCTCGAACGCCAGGATGTGCGTGGCCAACCGGTCGAGGAACCAGCGGTCGTGGCTGATGATGACCGCGCAGCCGGCGAAATCGGTCAGCGCCTCCTCCAGCGCGCGCAGCGTGTCCACGTCGAGATCGTTGGTCGGTTCGTCGAGCAGGATCACGTTGCTCTCGGATTTCAGCATCTTGGCCAGGTGCACCCGGTTGCGCTCGCCGCCCGACAGGATGCCGACCTTTTTCTGCTGGTCCGAGCCTTTGAAGTTGAACGCGCCGACATAGGCGCGCGAGGGCACCGCACGCTTGCCGATATACAGGATGTCGGTGCCGCCGCTGATCTCCTGCCAGACGGATTTCGTGTCGTCCAGCGTGTCGCGGTTCTGGTCCACATAGCCGAGCTTGACCGTCTCGCCTACTACCAGCGTGCCGCTGTCCGGCTGCTCCTGGTCGGTGACCATGCGGAACAGCGTTGTTTTGCCGGCGCCGTTGGGCCCGATCACCCCGACGATGCCGCCGGGCGGCAGCGAGAAATCCAGGTCGTCGATCAGCAGCCGGTTGCCATATGCCTTGCGCAATTTCTCGGCGTTGATGACGGTTCCCCCCAGGCGCGGCCCCGGCGGGATGACGATCTCCGCGACGCCCGAGACCTGCTCCTGGCTCCTCGCCAGCATTTCCTCGTATTTGGCGATGCGGGCGCGGCTCTTGGTTTGGCGGGCGCGGGCGCTCTGGCCGATCCATTCGGCCTCGGCGGCGAGTGCGCGCTGGCGGGCGCTCTCCTCCTTCTCTTCCTGCTGCAGCCGCTTGCGCTTCTGATCCAGCCAGGACGAGTAGTTGCCCTCGAACGGATAGCCGCGGCCGCGCTCCAGCTCCAGGATCCAGTTGGTGACGTTCTCCAGGAAGTAGCGGTCGTGGGTGACCACCAGCACGGTCCCGGCGAAGTCGCGCAGGGTCTTTTCCAGCCAGGCCACGCTTTCGGCGTCCAGATGGTTGGTCGGCTCGTCCAGCAGCAGGATGTCCGGCTTTTCCAGCAGCAACCGGCACAACGCGACGCGCCTGCGCTCGCCGCCGGAGAGGTTCGTGACCCCGCTATCCGGCGGCGGGCAGCGCAGCGCGTCGAGCGCGATCTCGACCCGTCGCTCCAGTTCCCACCCGTCCTCGGCGTCGATTTTCTCCTGCAGGTCGGCCTGTTCCGCCAGCAGCGCATTCATGCGGTCGTCGTCCATCGGCTCAGCGAACTCGGCGCTGATCGCGTTGAAGCGGTCCAGCGCGGCCTTCAGCGGGGCGAAGGCGAGCTGAACGTTTTCCGACACGGTGAGGTCGGGCTCGAGATGCGGCTCCTGCGGCAGGTAGCCGACACGCACGCCCTCGGCGGCCCAGGCCTCGCCGCCATACTCGGTCTCGATGCCGGCCATGATCTTCAGCAGCGTGGACTTGCCGGCGCCGTTGACGCCGAGGACGCCGATTTTGACGCCGGGGAGGAATGACAGGGTGATGCCCTTGAACACCTCCCGGCCGCCCGGAAAGGCCTTCGTCAAGTCCTTCATGACATAGACATACTGGTAGGCGGGCATGGCATGCTCCAAAGGGTCGGCAGACCGGAGGCCGGCAGGCTGGTGCGCCCGGCAGGAATTGAACCCGCAACCAAGCCGTTATGAGCGGCCCGCTCTAACCGTTGAGCTACGGGCGCACGGGTGCGCTCATGTGGCACGCGACCCGGGGCGGGCAAGATCACGTGTTGAACGAGCGGCGCACCCATCTGCAGCGTCAAGCGTGCGGCGGGGCTGCACGGGGCACCGACGCCCGCTGCCTCGGCGGCCGGTCAAGGCGCCGGTGGCCGCGTCGAGGTGTTCGGAATTGTTCGTGACCTGCACCGCAGCCAGGCACCGTCGCTGGCGATCCAGGTTTGAGTGAAGCGTGAGGTATCTTCCAGGACCGCCTCGCCCTTGCCGGCGTCGCCGTACGCGCGGCGCACATGCCCGGTGACGGTCGCCGTCCGGTCTCCGATCTTGATGTCGCGAACGTACACGCTCGCGGCGCGTCGGTGGTCCGGCTGGCACTGCAGCCAGGCGAGCCAGGCATCGCGCATGTGGCACCGACCTTCGCCATCAAAGTGGACGTGCCAAGCCACCGTCATCTGCAAGATGACGGGTAAGTCGAGGCGAACGATCGCGGCGTGCAGTGTTTGAACGGCCGCGTCCGCCGCAGATTCGTCGGCATCGCGCCAGAACTCCGGCAGGGACTCGTAGAATCCACCGCCATGCTTGGTCGTGGTTGCCACATGGTTAACGTGGCACGCCTGTTTGCTCTGCGCCACTGGCTGGCGGTTTTGGTGCGTATCTGGGTTTGGGTGGTGTTTGGATCTGGTTGCGGGGACAGGATTTGAACCTGTGACCTTCAGGTTATGAGCCTGACGAGCTACCGGGCTGCTCCACCCCGCGTTGGTGTGGTGTGTGTGTGTGTGTTGGCTGGAGGACCTGGCGGCGACCGACTTTCCCGCGTCTTGAGACGCAGTATCATGGGCGCTGGGGGTTTTCACGGCCGAGTTCGGGATGGGATCGGGTGGTCTCTCCCCGCCAAAGCCACCAGGTCGTCCAGCCAACACGGGATCAGCTGGCAGCGGTCAGCTGTCAGCGATCAGGAGGGTTCTGGTGTGTGTCGTGCTGTGTTCGAGCCTGCCTGCCTGCTTGTCTCCTGCCGCTGCCCGCTGAATGCTGGCGGCTGACTGGCGATGGCTGCTGTGCAGGATGGTGGTCCGCGGCTGGTCTGCCTGACGGCTGACCGCTGACCGCTGACCGCTGTTATCGAGCCTGTCGGGCGATTAGGACCGGTTCGCTGAACGCGTTGCCGCGTGTATACGTCCGGCCTATCGACGTGATGGTCTATCACGGCCCTCATGGGATTGCTCCCTGGGAGACCTGGTTTCGAGGAGGGTTTCCCGCTTAGATGCTTTCAGCGGTTATCCCGTCCGCACATAGCTACCCGGCGGTGCCGCTGGCGCGACAACCGGTTCACCAGAGGTGCGTCCATCCCGGTCCTCTCGTACTAGGGACAGCGCCTCTCAAGTCTCCTTCACCCACGGCAGATAGGGACCGAACTGTCTCACGACGTTCTAAACCCAGCTCACGTACCACTTTAATCGGCGAACAGCCGAACCCTTGGGACCTGCTCCAGCCCCAGGATGTGATGAGCCGACATCGAGGTGCCAAACCTCCCCGTCGATGTGGACTTTTGGGGGAGATCAGCCTGTTATCCCTAGAGTACCTTTTATCCGTTGAGCGATGGCCCTTCCACGCGGGACCACCGGATCACTATGGCCGACTTTCGTCTCTGCTCGACCTGTCGGTCTCGCAGTCAGGCGGGCTTATGCCATTGCACTCAGCAGCCGATGTCCGACCGGCCTGAGCCCACCATCGCGCGCCTCCGTTACAGTTTGGGAGGCGACCGCCCCAGTCAAACTGCCCACCATGCAGGGTCCCGGACCGGGATGACCGGCCGCGGTTAGACATCAGAAGAGCTCAGGGCGGTATTTCAAGGGTGGCTCCACACAAGCTAGCGCCCATGCTTCAAAGCCTCCCGCCTATCCTACACAGCTCTCCCCTGATGCCACTGCAAAGCTGCAGTAAAGGTTCATAGGGTCTTTCCGTCTGACCGCGGGTACCCCGCATCTTCACGGGGAATTCAATTTCGCTGAGCCGATGCCGGAGACAGTGGGGAAGTCGTTACGCCATTCGTGCAGGTCGGAACTTACCCGACAAGGAATTTCGCTACCTTAGGACCGTTATAGTTACGGCCGCCGTTTACCGGGGCTTCAATTCAGTGCTTGCACACCTCCTCTTAACCTTCCGGCACCGGGCAGGCGTCAGACCCTATACGTCGTCTCTCGACTTCGCAGAGCCCTGTGTTTTTACTAAACAGTCGCTACCCCCTGGTCTGTGCCGCCCGCCCCTGGTTGCCCAGGAACGGGCCCCGCTTATCCCGAAGTTACGCGGGCAATTTGCCTAGTTCCTTCGACATCGTTCTCTCAAGCGCCTTGGTATGCTCTACCAGTCCACCTGTGTCGGTTTCGGGTACGGTCTCTACGCTGGCGCTGTTTCCCGGAACCGCTTCGCAGCCCCCCCAATCCGATAAGGAGAGACACACTCCACGATCCGTCACGTCCAGCAGGCCCAGGACTATTCACCTGGTTCCCATCGACTACGGCTTTCGCCCTCGCCTTAGGGGCCGGCTCACCCTGCGCGGATTAACCTTGCGCAGGAACCCTTGGACTTTCGGCGACAGAGTTTCTCGCTCTGTTTGTCGCTACTCATGTCAGCATTCGCACTTCCGATACCTCCAGGACAGGTCACCCCATCCCTTCGCAGGCCTACGGAACGCTCCGCTACCGAACAGTGACCAGTGACCAGTGATCGGTGATCAGGAAGATTCGCGCTTCCGGCGCTCGGTCAGGCCCTGCAGCATCCGTGCCACCTCCGCAAAGGTCGCCCGCCACCGCTCCGCCTGTGCGGCGTCCGTTTAGCCGAGATCCTCGGCATAACGGCACCACACCCTCGCCTCGTCCGCCGAACCCAGCGCCATCAGCAGATAGCGCCGGAACTCCACCCGAGAGCCGCGCAGCCGACCCGAACCCTCGACCATGAGGGCGCAGGCCGCCTTGGACGCACGCCGCACCTGATCGGCGACGCCGCCATACTGCTCGACCTTCGGCCAGGACAAGCTCGCCCGATGCACATCGAGCGAGACCAGATAGGCCAGACGAAAGACCTTGAGATCCTCAACGTCTCCAGCCTCACCCATCGACCCGTCTTTCTTCCTGATCACTGATCACTGGACCCTGATCACTGAACCCGCAGCTTCGGTACGTGGCTTGAGCCCCGTTACATCTTCGGCGCAGGATTTCTAATAGACCAGTGAGCTATTACGCTTTCTTTAAAGGATGGCTGCTTCTAAGCCAACCTCCTGGTTGTTTTGGAATTCCCACATCCTTTCCCACTTAGCCACGATTTGGGGACCTTAGCTGGCGGTCTGGGCTGTTTCCCTCTCGACGACGGACCTTAGCACCCGCCGTCTGTCTGCCAGGCTATACTTCCGGGTATTCGGAGTTTGGTTAGGTTTGGTAAGTCTTTGGGACCCCCT
>CAVRQM010000001.1:162500-1670000 GCA_963723455.1 uncultured Pseudomonadota bacterium
GCCGGCAACCTGCTCGCCGCGCGCCAGCAGCGCCTCGCTTAGGTGATAGCCGATGAAACCGGCCGCGCCGGTCACAAGCACCGTCATGCCTCGCTCCGTGCCGCCGCCTGCGGCAAGATGTGTCTTGCGCCGCATGTAATCAGCCGCGAACGGACCCCGCCATCCGCTATTTTCCCGCCTTCCTCGATCTGCACGGCCGCCGCGCGCTGGTGGTGGGCGGGGGCGAGGTCGCCGCGCGCAAGGCGCAGGCACTGGCGCGCGCCGGCGCGGCGGTGGCGGTGGAGCCGACATTCAATCCGGCCAGCCTGCGCGGCTGCGCGGTCGCGGTCGGCGCCGACGCGCCCGAGGCGGAGCTGCGCGCGCTCGCCGAGGCGGCCAAGCGGGCCGGCATCCCGGTCAACGTGGTGGACCGGCCGGAGCTGTGCAGCTTCATCACTCCGGCGATCGTGGACCGCGATCCGATCACGGTGGCGGTGTCCTCGGCCGGCGCGGCCCCCGTGCTGGCCCGCGACGTGCGCGCAAGGATCGAGGCGCTGCTGCCGCCCACCTTGGGCCGCGTCGCAAGCCTGCTGGACGCGTTGAAGGCCGAACTGCGCGCCGCCTTTCCCGAGCTCGCGCAACGGCGGGCGGTGATCGACCGGCTGCTCGCCGGGCCGCCCGCCGAGCTGGCGTTGGCCGGCCGCGACGCCGACGCGCGCGCGGCGGCGCTGCGCGAGATCGCGGGGCCCCGGACCGCGGCCGGAATGGTGTTCCTGGTCGGCGCCGGGCCAGGCTCCGCCGACCTGCTGACGTTGCGCGCCCATCGGCTGCTGGGCGAGGCCGACGTGATCGTGCATGACCGGCTGGTCAGCGCAGCGGTGCTGGACATGGGCCGCCGCGACGCCGAGCGAATCTTCGTCGGCAAGCAGCAAGCCGAACACAGCATGCCGCAGGCCGAGATCAATGCGCTGCTGGTCCGCCTGGCCCGCGCCGGCAGGAAGGTCGTGCGGCTGAAGGGCGGGGATCCGCTGGTGTTCGGCCACGCCGCCGAGGAGGCAGCGGCCCTGGAGGCGGCCGGCATCGAATACGACATCGTGCCCGGCATCACCGCGGCGCTCGCCTGCGCCGCCGGTGCCCGCGTGCCGCTGACCGAGGCGACCATTGCCAGGACCGTGACGCTGGCGAGCGGACACCTGTCCGGCGATGTGCTGGACCTGGATTTCCCGGCACTGGCCAGGGCCGGCGGCACCCTGGCGATCTACATGGGCGCCCGATCGCTGCCTCTGCTGTGCCGCGGGCTGCGCGACGCCGGCATGGCCCCGGACACGCCGGCCGCCCTGGTCGCCGCCGGCGCCGGCGCGATGCAAAGCCTACGCGCGGATCTCGCCACAATCGCCGGACGTGCCGCCGGCTGGCCGCATGACAACCCCTCGCTGGTGCTGATCGGGGCCACGGCCAGCCTATTGCGCGACCCAGCCGCCGTCGATGGACAGCGGCGAGCCGGTGATGGTGCGGGCGGCGTCGGAACATAGGAACACCGCCAGCGCGCCAATCTGCTCCGGCGTGGTGAACTCCAGCAAGGGCTGCTTTTCCGCCAGCAGGTCGTGGGTGATCTCGGCCAACCCGCGGCCCTCGCGCGCCGCCCGCGCCTCCAGCTGCGCCTCGACCAGCGGGGTGCGGACCCAGCCGGGGCAGATGGCGTTCACGGTGACGCCGCTTCCCGCCAGCTCCAGGGCGGCGACGCGCGTCAGGCCCAGCACACCGTGCTTGGCCGCGACATAGGCGGATTTCTGCGCGCTGGCGACCAGCCCGTGCGCCGAGGCGATGTTGACGATCCGCCCCCAACCGGCCCGGCGCATGCGGGGGATAGCGGCCTTGGTGCAATGGAACACGCCGGACAGGTTGATGCCGATGACGCGATCCCATTGCTCGTCCGGAAAGTCCTCGATCGGCGCGACGTGCTGCACGCCGGCGTTGTTGATCAGGATGTGCGGACCGCCGAGTTCCGCCTCGGCCTGCGCCATCATGGCGGCGACCTGGGCGGGCCTGCTGATGTCGGCATCGGAGTAGGCGACGGGAATGCCGTGAAGCTCAGAAAATTCCGTGCGTAGTCGGGCAATGTCCTGCGTCGCGCCAAAGCCGTTGAGCAGGATTGCCGCCCCCTGCCCGGCGAGGGCCCGCGCCACGCCGAGGCCGATGCCGCTGGTCGAGCCGGTGACGACAGCGACTTTTCCGGACAGGGTCATGGGCGGCTTCTCCTGGATGAGACCGCAGCACGCCCTGGCTGGAGAGTGCAGGTCAACCCGTCCGCGCCCGGTGCATTCGGTCCACCGCCTTGCCCGGCGCGTCAGCCCCTCGATAGAGTGCGCCCGATGCACCGGAACACAGCATGAACGACGACCTGTTCGGCGGCGCGGCCCCGAAGCGAGGCAAGTCCGAACGCACGGAGCCACCGTCCTCCGCCTCCTACTCCGCCCGCGACATCGAGGTGCTGGAGGGGTTGGAGCCGGTGCGCCGGCGGCCCGGCATGTATATCGGCGGCACCGATGAAGCCGCCCTGCATCACCTGGCCGCCGAGATCATCGACAACGCGATGGACGAGGCGGTGGCCGGTCACGCCAGCGTCATCGACGTGGCGCTGGAGGCCGCGGACACGTTATCGGTGCGCGACAACGGGCGCGGGATCCCGGTCGATCCCCACCCGAAGTTCAAGCCGCTCTCGGCGCTGGAGGTGATCCTCACCACGCTGCATTCCGGCGGCAAGTTTTCCGGCAAGAGCTACGAAACGTCGGGCGGCCTGCACGGCGTCGGCAGTTCCGTGGTCAACGCCCTGTCGTCACGCCTTGAGGTCGAGGTGGCGCGCGACCGCGTGCTGTGGCGACAGGACTACGCGCGCGGCAAGCCGATAACGAAGCTGACCAATGGCGGGCCAGTGCAGAACCGCCGCGGCACCATGATCCGCTTCACGCCCGACCCGCAGATCTTCGGCGCCCAGACCTTCTCGCCGGCGCGGCTGTTCAGGCTGTGCCGATCGAAGGCTTACCTGTTCCGCGGCGTCACGATCCGCTGGCGCTGCGAGCGCTCGCTGCTCGACGGCGCGCCCGAGACGATCCCCGCCGAGGCGACGCTGCACTTCCCGGGCGGCCTGCGCGACAGCCTGGATGCCGACACCGAACATCTGGCCCGGGTCGCCGGCGCATGGAGCGGCGAGACCGGCCTGGCGGGCGAGCGCGCCGGGCGCGTCGAATGGGCCGTTACCTGGTTGGAGCGCGATGACGGATTCCTGCATTCCTACTGCAACACCGTCCCCACCCCGCAGGGCGGCACGCACGAGGCGGGATTCCGCGCCGCCCTGCTGCGCGGTCTGCGCAGCTGGGGCGAGCAGCGCGGCAACAAGCGCGCCGCCGCGGTCACCGCCGAGGACATCGCCGGCGGCATGGCGGCAAAGCTGTCCGCCTTCATCCGCGATCCGCAGTTCCAGGGCCAGACCAAGGAGCGCCTGTCCAGCCCCGAGGCGGCGCGGCTGATCGAGGCGGCGCTGCGCGACCGTTTCGACCACTTCCTTGCCGGCGACCCGGCGCAGGCCGACGCGCTGCTGGGCTTCGTCATCGAACGCGCCGAGGACCGGCTGCGCCGCCGCGAGCTACGCGACGCGCCGCGCAAATCCGCCACCCGCCGGCTGCGGCTGCCGGGCAAGCTGACCGACTGCACGCTGGAGGATGCCTCGCGGGTGGAAATCTTCCTGGTCGAGGGCGACAGCGCCGGCGGCTCGGCCAAGCAGGCGCGCGACCGCGCGACCCAGGCGGTCCTGCCGTTGCGTGGCAAGATCCTCAATGTCGCCAGTGCGAGCAGCGAGAAACTGCGGCAGAACCAGGAGCTGCGCGATCTTGTCGAGGCGCTGGGCTGCGGCGTCGGCGAGCGCTATGACCGCGCGCGGCTGCGCTACGGACGGGTCATCATCATGACTGACGCCGATGTGGACGGCGCGCATATCGCCAGCCTGCTGATGACGTTCTTCTACCGCGAGCTGCCCGAGCTGGTGCGCGACGGCCACCTGTACCTCGCGCAACCGCCGCTGTACCGGCTGACGCAAGGCGCGCGCTCGGTGTACGCGATGGATGACGCCGACCGGCTGCGCAAGGAGAAGCAGTTCAAGGCCGGCGCCAAGGTCGAGGTCAGCCGCTTCAAGGGCCTGGGCGAGATGCCGCCCGCGGCGCTGAAGGACACCACGATGGATCCGGCCCGCCGCACCCTGCTGAAGGTGGTCGCGGCCGCCGGTGAGCGAGCCGAGACCAACACGCTGGTCGAGAGCCTGATGGGGCGCCGGCCGGAGCTGCGGTTCCAGTTCATCCAGGAACGCGCCGGCTCGGTGCAGGAATCCGACGTGGACATCTGACGCCACGCCAGCCGCGCGCCCGCCGGCCTGCGATCGCTCCGGTCATCTGCGGTCTGCACACGGCGGCGCCGATTCTTCGTCATTCGTTCGGCATCCGTTTGGAGTGCCGCTCCGTAACCAGTTCGGTCGCGATCGCGCGGCCGCAGCTGCCTCGATGGCTGTTCAACGATCGCAGAAACAGGAGACGTTCATGCCCGACAGCCTGCTCGACTCGTTCCGGGAGACCGGCGAGATCGCCTCGGAGTTGCAGCACAAGGCGCTGGAGGCGCAGGCGCGCGGCGAAAGTCGGCGCAGCTTCTTCCGCAATACCGCGGCCCTGGCCGGCAGCACGGTTCTGGGCGCCGCCGGCATCGAGGTGCTGCAGCCGGCGACCGCGCTGGCCGCACATCCGGAATGCAAGTCCAGCTTCCAGGAAATCGTCGATATCGCGGCGACCGCCGAGTTCCTGGCGGTCACCTTCTACTATCTTGCCCTGCAGAGCCCCTCGGGCCTGCCCAACGTAAACTCCCAGGCCAACCGCAACTACTTTCAGGCGGCTCTGACCCAGGAATACATCCACGAGGAGACGCTGGCCAGCCTCGGCGCCAAGCCGCTCGCCACCAAGTTCTACTTCCCGGACAACATGTTCACGTCCGAGACAGTGTTCTTCGCCACCTCACAGATCCTCGAGACGTATTTCATCGGCGCCTATCTGGCGGCGGCGCGGGAGTTTTCGGGGCTGATCTCGAAGGGCATCATGGCCGCCAATCCTGTCGGCATCGGCCTTGCCGTGCAGACCGCCGGAATCGAGTGCGAGCATCGAGCGCTGCTGCGCGTCGCCGCCAACGAAAATCCGCCGAACGACCGCGCGTTCGAACTCGCGGTGGTGCGCTGCGTGGAGGATGCCGCCCAGGCGCTCGGGCCATTCCTGCAGGGCGGCACCGGGTTTTCCGGCACGCCGATCTCGGTGCCGCGACGCACCGATGTCGAGGCCACCGCGAAGCCGTACGACTTCCGCTTTTTCGCGCCCGTCCACATCGTCTAGCACCGCCTGACCACGCTGTGCCACGCAGGCGGCCCGCGCCGCCCGCGTGGCACAGCAGTTCAGACCTTCGTCTTCAGGGTCGGCGACGCCTTGAAGCGCACCGTCTTGCCGGCACGCACCTTGATTGACTCGCCGGTGCGCGGGTTCAGGCCCTTGCGCGCCTTGGTCTTGCGCACCGAAAACGTGCCGAAGCTCGGCAGCGTGAACTTCTGGTTCTTCTTCAACTCGCGCACGATCGCAGCAATCAGGTCGCCGGCCGCGCGGGTTGCTGCAACGCCGGTCAGATCGGCAGATTTCTGCAGCTCGTTGGCAATGAACGCCTTGGACATGCGGGGTGGGAACCTCCTGTTGCGCCGCCGGCAACTCGTGACCGAGCCGGCACGGCCGGGAAAGATGCGCCTCCTATCAGCGGCTTTCGCGCCGCGCAAAAGATTTCTTGGCGTGTGCAATGGGTCCGGCGGCGCTTGCCCCGGAACGACGCTTCGTGCTGGCGTGGCGCGATGAGCAGTTCGACATCGACCGAAGCCGCCAGTCCACGCTTTCGCCAGCTCGATGCGTGGCCGGACGCCGACATTCTGGCCGCGCTGTGGGAGGCGCAGGCGGCCTCGGTCGCCTGCGTCCACCCGCCCTGCCCGAAATCGAGGCCGCATGCAGCGCCGCTGCTCCGCGGCTCGCCGGCGGTGGCCGGCTGGTCTATGCCGGGGCCGGAACCTCGGCGCGGGTTGCCGCCGCCGACGCCGCCGAACTGTCGCCGACATTCGGCTTTGGCCCCGAGCGCATCGTGCTGCTGATCGCCGGCGGACCGGCGGCCTTGCAGACCAGCGTCGAGGATGCGGAAGACGACGCGACCGCCGCCGAGGCTGGCCTGGCGCGGCACGCCGTCGGCGCCGGGGACGTGCTGATCGCCGTGGCCGCCAGCGGGGCCACCCCGTTTACCGTGGCTGCCGCGGTGGCGGCCCGCGCGGCCGGCGCGATGACGGTGGGCATCGCCGGCGTCGCCGCATGCAGGCTGCTCCAGGTCGTCGAGCACGCGATCCTGCTGCGCAGCGGGGCCGAGCCGATCGCGGGATCGACGCGACTGAAGGCCGGGACGGCGCAGAAAGTAGCGCTGAACTTGATCTCGACCTTGCTGATGGTGCGGCTCGGCCACGTCCATGACGGGCTGATGGTCGATATGCAGCCGCGCAACGCAAAATTGCGGCAGCGCGCGGTGGCGATGGTGCTGCGCATCGTCGGCGGTGACGACCAGGCGGCGGCGCAGCGCGCGCTGGATGCCAGCGGCGGCAACGTCAAGCGCGCCGTGCTGCGCCTGCGCGGGCTGGACAGCGGGGCGATCGAACCGGCGCTGGCGCGCGGCGGCGGCAGCCTGCGCGCGGTGCTGCGGGAGCTTGAACCATGATCGCGCTGCACGCGCGCCGGCTGTTTGACGGCGAGGCGATGCGCGATCGGATCACGGTGCGGCTGGACGGCGCCAGCATTGCAGCACTCGATGCGGGCACGGATGCCGAGGCGTTGCCGCCGGACTGGCTGCTGGCGCCCGGGTTCGTCGATCTGCAGGTCAACGGCGCGGGCGGCGTGCTGTTCAACGATGCGACGACCGAGGCCGGCCTGCGCGTGATCGCCAGCGCGCTGATCAGGGTCGGCACCACCGGCTTCCTGCCGACCCTGATCAGCGCGCGCAGCAGGATCGACGCCGCGCTGGCAGCGACGGCGGCGGCGATCACCAATGGCGTGCCTGGCGTGCTCGGAGTGCATATCGAAGGCCCGTTCCTGAACCCGAAGCGGCGCGGCGTGCACCCGGCCGCGGCGATCGTCGACATGCAGGCCGCCGATGCGGCCGTGCTGGCCGCCCCGCATCCCGGCGCGCGCATGGTTACGCTGGCGCCCGAATGCGTCCCGCCGGAGTGCCTGGCGCGGCTGACGGGCGGCGGCGTGCGCGTGTTCGCCGGGCACACCGACGCGAGTTTCGAGGCAGCGACCGCGGCGTTGCGGCGCCGGCGTTGCCGGGTTCACTCACCTGTTCAACGCGATGTCGCAGTTCGGCTCGCGCGCGCCCGGCTGCGTCGGCGCGGCGCTGGCCGACGGCGCGGCCAGCGCCGGCATCATCTGCGATGGGCTGCATGTGCACCCGGCCAGCGTCGCGATCGCCCATGCGGCAATGGGGCCGGACCGGCTGTTCCTGGTCTCCGACTGCATGCCCACCGCCGCGTCCGACATCACCCGGTTCACCTGGGACGGCGAGACCATTGCGCTGTCGAACGGCCGGTTGGCGAAGGCCGATGGCACACTGGCCGGCGCACAGCTGACGATGGCCGAGGCGGTGCAGCGTGCCGTGCGGCTGTGCGGCATCCCGCTGGCTGATGCGCTGCGGATGGCCACCGCCACCCCGGCGCGCCATGCCGGGATCGCGCATGTGGGACGCCTCGCTCCCGGACAGCGCGCCGACCTGGTGGCGCTTGATCCGGCGCTGCGCGTCGTCGCGGTTTGGCAGGCCGGCGTCCGGGTGGCGTGACGCTACTGCCCCGGCGCCGGCACGGCGACTGACGGCTCGACATTTTCACGGCCGGCCCGCGTGCCGCCGAACCGGTCGGCGCCGTGCGCGTCCGGGGCGTCCGGCTGCTTGTGGTTGCCGGTATCCTGCTCGCCGTTGCTGGGCTGCACTCCGGACTGGGTATGCGGCTGTTCCATCGCGATCGCTCCGTTCGGTGCCGTGGCCGACCCGGCTGCAACGCCCGCCCATCGCCAGCGTTCGCCCTGCGTCCGCACGCACATCCAGGAGGGCAGCATGCCCAGACCCGACGCCGCCGCTTCCGGCAAGTTCACCCTTGGCGGCGACCTCGTGATCAACCGGCTCGGCTTCGGCGCCATGCGTGTGACCGGCAAGGGCATCTGGGGACCTCCGGCCGACCTGGAGGAAGCCCGCCGCACCCTGCGCCGCCTGCCGGAGCTGGGAGTGGATTTCATCGACACGGCGGACAGCTACGGCCCGTTCGTCAGCGAGGATCTGATCGCCGAGACGCTGCATCCCTATGCCGGGATGGTGATCGCGACCAAAGGCGGCCTGACCCGGCACGGCCCGGAGATCTGGCAGCCGGTCGGGCGCCCGGAATACCTGCGTCAGTGCGTGCTGATGAGCCTGCGCCGGCTCAAGGTCGAGCGCATCGACCTGTGGCAGCTGCATCGCATCGACCCGAAAGTGCCGCGCGACGAACAGCTCGGCGTGATCGCCGCGATGCAGAGCGAGGGGCTGATCCGCCATGTCGGCCTGAGCGAGGTCAGCATTGAGGAGATCGGCGCGGCAGCAAGGCACTTCACCGTGGCGACCGTGCAGAACCGCTATAATCTGGTGGACCGGGGCAGCGAGGACGTGCTGGAGCATTGCGAACGCCAGGGCATCGGGTTCATCCCGTGGTTCCCGCTTGCCGCCGGCGACCTGGCACGCGGCCATTCGGCGCTGACGCAGATCGCGACGCGGCTGCACGCCACGCCCAGCCAGATCGCGCTGGCCTGGGTGCTGAAACGGTCGAAGGTGATGCTGCCGATCCCCGGCACCGGCAGCGTCGCGCATCTGGAGGAAAACGTCGCGGCCGCCAACATTTCGCTCAGCGATGACGATTTCCGCACGCTGGACACGCAGGGTCGCGCCGCCTGGGCCGCCTGACCCTCACCCCAGCCCTCTCCCGAGAGGGAGAGGGAGCCGGCAGTTCGGGGAGGATCACGTCGCCTGACTGACGAACTTCGTCACCAGGTACGGCTCGATCCCTTCGCTGCCGCCCTCGCTGCCATAGCCGCTGTCGCCCACGCCGCCGAACGGCGTTTCCGGCAAGGCCAGGCCGTGATGGTTTATGCCCATCATGCCGGCACGCACGCCGGCGGCGATCGCCGTCGCGGTCTTGGCCGACCGCGTATAGGCGTATGACGCAAGCCCATACGGCAGCCGGTTCGCTTCGGCCAGCGCGGCGTCGAAATCGTCGAACCGGGCGACCACGGCCAGCGGGCCGAACGGCTCCTCGTTCATCACCCGGGCCTCGCTGGGCACGTCGGTCAGGATCGTCGGCTCGAAGAAATAGCCCTTGTTGCCGATGCGCTTGCCGCCGGCATGCACGGTCGCGCCGTGCTGCACCGCGTCGGCAATGAAGCCTTCCATCGCCTCGACCCGGCGAGCATGCGCCAGCGGCCCCATCGTGGTGCCTTCCTCCAGTCCGTCGCCCACGCGCGCGGCCTGCATACGCTGGGTGAAGCGGTCCAGGAACGGCTCATAAACCGCCTCCTGCACCAGGAACCGGGTCGGCGCGATGCAGACCTGGCCGGCGTTGCGCAGCTTGTTCGCGGTCAGGATGTTGGCGGCCAGGTCCAGATCCGCATCGTCGAACACGATCGCCGGGGCGTGGCCGCCCAGCTCCATGGTCGCCCGCTTCATGTGCGCGCCGGCCATCGCCGCCAGCTGCTTGCCCACCGCGGTCGAGCCGGTGAACGAAATCTTCCGGATCACCGGGTGCGGTATCAGGTAGGCGCTGATCTCGGCCGGCACGCCGAATACCAGATTGACCACGCCCGGCGGCGTCCCGGCATCGACGAAGGCGCGCACCAGCTCGGCACAGCTCGCCGGCGTCTCCTCCGGCCCCTTGACGATGATCGAGCAGCCGGTGGCGACCGCGCCGGCAATCTTGCGCACCGCCTGGTTGATCGGGAAGTTCCAGGGCGTGAACGCCGCCACCGGCCCGACCGGCTCGCGAACCACCAGCTGATAGATGCCCTCGCCGCGCGCCGGAATGACGCGGCCGTAAGTGCGGCGAGCCTCCTCGGCGTACCAGTCGATCGTATCCGCCGCCCCCAGCGTCTCGACGCGCGCCTCCGCGAGCGGCTTGCCCTGCTCCATCGTCATCAGCCGGACAATGTGCTCGGCGCGGTCGCGGATCAGCTGCGCGGCGCGGCGCATGACCTTCGCGCGCTCGAACGCGCTGACCCGCCGCCAGATGGCAAATCCCCGCTCCGCCGCCGCCAGCGCCGCATCCAGATCGTCCTGCCCGGCATGGGCCAGCTTGCCCAGCACGTCGCCGCTGGCCGGGTTCAGAACCTCGAGCGTGCGGCCGGAATCGGCCGCGCGCCACGAGTTGTCGATCAGCAGCGAGACGTCGGCGTATTCCATCATGCCCTCCCCGGAAACCGGCCGCACACTAGGCCGGGCCGCCTGGTCAGGCCAGCACGTCCTCGACGCGGAGCGGCAGGCTGCGCACCCGCCGGCCGGTCGCATGGCGCACCGCGTTCGCGACCGCCGCCGCCACGCTCACGATCGGCAGCTCGCCAACGCCGCGCGCGCCGGCACGAGACTGCGAGCGGTGCCCGGAAAAGCGGTTGGCTGGCCGCCATGGCTGTAAACGTCGTTTACATCAAGCCTCGGCATTGATCGCATGAGGACCGTAAAGGCGCGAAAATTGGCCAATTTTCCTAATTGGCACGGTTCATGCGAAGACATGCCTAGCCGGCGCCTCTCGCTCCGGATCGCATGAACGGAGTTGCGCCATGAAGTTGCTCGCCGCCGCCCTCGCCGCCACCCTGGTCGCCGTCTCGGCCGGCGCGGCGCGCGCTACCCCGATCACCGGCACCTTCACCATTGCGGCGTTCCAGGGGACGGATGCCAATCATCAATCGACCGACGCGATCGAGCAGGCTGACCTGTACAACCCGCTCCTGTGGAACTCGACATATACCGCGCTGCGTACCCCGCTCGGCGTGATCACCTACACCGGCGCGCTGGACTTCAATCTTGGCCCGACCGACACCAACACGATCGGCGCGTTCATCGCCAGCGGCGGCGGCACGGTGTCCGGCAATACCGGTTTCTTCAGCGACGGGCTGAGCAGCGCCCCTTTCGCGCTGACCACGCTGTTCATTATCCAGGGCAGCACGCGGACCGCCATCCACGGCACGATCTCGCATGACGACGGCGCCAGCCTGTACGATGCGAACTACAACCTGATCGCCTCCTCGGCGTCGCCGACCGCCGACATCCCGACCACCTACGCCATGCAGCCCGGCGCGTTCACGCTGGCCTATGTCGAGGCGAACGGACTGCCCGCGGATCTGGATATGGAGGTAGCGGCCCCGGTCCCCGAGCCGGCCTCGATGGGGCTGCTCGGACTGGGGCTGGCTGGCCTCGCCGTGCTGCGCCGGCGGCGTCGGATCGGCGCGGCCTGACTCGCGATGTCCGGCCCCGCATGGTCAGCGCGGCATCGCGGGCGTAACATCGCCTGATTCGCGAGGAGGGTCGGAATGCGCGCGTGCTGGATACTTGTTGCAACCCTGGGGCTGGCGGGCTGTGTGGCGGCAGCGCCGGGCGTCGCCTACAACCCCTATCCCCAGCCGCCGCCGGTGCGGGCCGAAACCATCCCGCCGCCGCCGGTCTCAGAGACGGCGCTGATTTGGCAGCCGGGTCATTGGGACTGGGACGGTCAGGGCTACGCGTGGCGCGATGGCCGCTGGGTGCAGCGCGCCGGTCACGGGACGGAGTGGCAGGATCGGATTCTGGTCCAATGCCGGCGGCGCCTGGGCCTGGGTTCCGGGTCACTGGATGTAGGCCGAGGCGCGGGAGGCGCTGAGGGCAGGCGCTGCGTCTGGTGCCCTGCCTCTGAAGCGCGTTTGCATTTCAGAGATCAGCACAAGGCCGAGTGTCTCAGAAATTCGCATGCGAATTTCAGAACTGGGACACTAGGTCGCGAACCAGTCCGCCACCGGCTTCATCGCGTCCAGCGTGCGGTTGCCCCAGGCGATCTCTGCGCGCGCACGTCTCAGCGCGCGCAGCAACGCCGCGCCTTGCAGCTTGTCCGACCGCAGCATGGCCTGCGCCTCGGCCACAATGCGGTCGATGCGCTGGAACACCACGCCGCCGATGTCGGCGACCTGCAGCTTTTCAAGACGCAGAACGCGCACGCGCGACCCCTCCTGGGTGGTCAGCCGGTCGCGATAGACCTTCCAGTCCAGCATCTCGTCGCTGAACCGGCCCAGGTATTCCTGCTCGATCACGAAGACGTGGCTGCGCGGCCCCCAGCTCACAACATGGTCGATGGCCGCAATGGCGCTCTCGATCGAATCGGCCGCCGTCGTCAAAGGCACGACCACGCCGACGCGCTCGCCGCCTTCGGGGAAGATCGGCCGCGGCTCGTCATCCAGGATACGGCAGATCTCGGTGAACATGTTGCTGCCGAGATCGACGATCAGGTTGCCGATGCCGATGTCGTACAGCAGGTCGTCCCATTGCGTCGCGTTGGGGTCATAGGCCAGCTCGCGAGACACGTCGAACGCGGCGGCGTTTCGCGCGTCACGATGGACGATATTGCCCAGCCCGTCCTCCTTGCGGAAGATCGCCGACAGGCGCGGGTTCCGCTCGTATTCGCGCACCTCAATGCTGCGCATCAGGATCGGATAGCGTTGCAGCAGCGACACCAGCACTGCGTTCGCCGTGGTTGTCTTGCCGCTGGATTTGTCGTTGGCGAAGAGCAGCGTCTTGCGCGCCCGCGCCGCGGGGCTGCGGAAGGCGCCGGAGGTCTGGTCGATGCTGCTGCTCATTCGTGGTTCCTGTCAGGCAGTCACGCCCGTCCCGCCGCCGCGCACGCCAGACCGTCATGGCCGGGGGAAAGTCGCGCCCCGTTCCGCGCTTCTACCACGCCCGCCACCCTTTGCTACCCGCCCACCATCATCCGCACGATCTCGTCCGGATTGGCCGCTGCGGTCGCCACCTCGCCGGCCACGATGCCCCGGCGCAGCACCACAATCCGGTCGGTCACGGCGAAAATGTCGCCCAAATTGTGCGAGATGAAGATCACCCCAACTCCGCCCGCTTTCAGCCGCCGGATGAGGTCCATCACCCGGCGCTGCTCGGGCACGCCCAGCGCAGCGGTTGGTTCGTCCATGATCAGCACGCGGGCGCGCCAATGGATCGCACGGCCGATCGCCACGCATTGCCGCTGTCCGCCCGACAGCGATCGAACCGGCCGGTCCAGCCGGTCCAAGCCGATGTCCAGCGCCTCCAGCGCCTCCGCCGCTTCCGCCCGCATCCGCGCGCGGTCGATCACCGGCAGCACGCCGAACAGCTTGCGCATCCGCTCGCGGCCGAGGAACACGTTGGCGCCGACGTCCAGGTTGTCGGCCAGCGCCAGGTCCTGATAGATCGTCTCGATGCCGCGCGCCCGCGCGTCCTGCGGATTGGCGAGCGCCACCGCCGCGCCCTCGAAACGGATCTCGCCCTCTGACGGCTGGAACACGCCGCTGATGATCTTGATCAGCGTCGATTTGCCCGCGCCGTTGTCGCCGGCCAGCGCCACGACCTCCCCCGCACCGACGCTGAAGGTGACGTTTTCCAGCGCGTGCACGCCGCCAAACCGCTTGCTGACCCCTCTGGCTTCCAGCAGAGGCCCCTGCACCGGCGTCTCACTCATCGACGCGGCCGCCGCGGCGCTGGCTCTGATCGACCAGCACCGAGATGATGATGACCACGCCGACGGCAACGAACTGCCAGAACGGCTCGACGTTGATGAACACCAGCCCGTACTGGATCACGGCGACGATCAGCGCGCCGATCAGCGTGCCGACCAGCGTGCCCGAGCCGCCGAACAGGCTCGCCCCGCCGATCACCACCGCGGCGATGCTGTCCAGCAGCAGCGGCTCGCCGGCCTGCGCGGCGCCCGCCGAGAAGCGGCCGGCATACAGCACGCCGCCAAGCCCGGCGCACAGCGCGGCCAATACGTACAGCCGGATCGTGACGCGGCTGACATTGATGCCGGCACGCACCGCGGCCTGCCGGTTGCCGCCGATAGCGTAGGTGTACTGGCCGAACCGCGTCTGCGACAGCAGGTAGTGCAGACCCAGCATGGCCAGCGCCGTCACGATCACCACGACGGGCACCGGACCCACCGCGCCGTTGCCGAGCGCGCCCAGGATCGGGTTTGATACCGGAACGGTCGTGCCTCCGGCCACCAGAAAGGCCACGCCGCGCGCCACGCCGTACATACCCAGAGTGCCGATGAACGGGGGCACCCGCAGCCGCGCGATCAGCAGCCCGTTGACCACGCCCGGCACCAGCGACGCCAGCGCCGCGGCGGCGATGCCGGCCAGCAGCCCGCCCCAGACGCCGAGCGGGCCGGTGGCCAGGTTCATCACCTGGCTGGCCACCACAGCGGCCAGCCCCATCGTGAACCCAACGGACAGATCAATCCCGCCCGAAATGATGACGAAGGTCTGGCCAATCGCCAGCAGCAACGGCGCGGTCGCGAATACCGCGATCGATCGAATGTTGTAAGGGTTGGCTATGAAGGTCGCGCCGAAGGCGATCTGCGACCACGCCTCGAACCCGAGCAGCAGCAGCGCCAGGAACAGCCACGCCCGCGACGCGGCGAGCCAGGCGATCCACGCGGCTTCGCGGGGTGGCGAGGTCGCCAGCGTGGTCGCCGCGGGTGCAATGACCGCTTCTTTCGCCGTCATGCCCGTGCTTTCGCGGTCATGCCCGGGCTGGCCCCGGGCGACGGGCCGCACGAGAACCTTGCGCAGCGCGCCGCATGACCGGGGCAAGCCCGGCCATGACAGCGTCGTCCGATGCGGCCACGCTTTTGTCCAGGTCCAGTCTCAATCCGAATAGATGAACCGCTTGACGGCCGGATCATCGACATTGGTCTTGTCGATCACCGTGAACCCGGTGCCGATGCTGGTCGGGATCGAGTTGCCCGACAGCGCCGCGTGCGCTGCGACCACACCGAAATAGCCGATCTCCGCCGGGTGCTGGGCGATGGCGATGTCCACCAGCCCGCTCTTGATCTGCTCCACGATCGAGGTCGGCGCGTCGAATGCCACGACCCTCACCTTGCCGGTGCCGCCGGACTGCTTGACGCCGTTCGCCGCACCCAGGGCCGAGAACAGGTTGGCCCCGAACACGCCAGCCAGGTCGCTGTTGCGCGCCATCACCGATTGCAGCTGTCCGGCCGCTTTGTTGGCGTCGTCGTCGTTGAACTGGGTCGCCAGCACGGTGATGCCGGGGTGGTTCTTCATCTCGTCCTTGAACCCCTCCTCGCGCTGGTCGGTAGTCGATATGCCGGGCTTGACGTTGGACACGTAGACCTTGCCCTTGTCGCCGATTGCCTTGGCCAGCGCCCGCGCGGCGATCTCGCCGCCCAGCACATTGTCCGAGGCAATGTAGGACAGCGGGAAATCTGCATCGCCGCTGCCGGTCTGATATTTGCCCGTGCCGATGAACGTATCGACGGTGATGACCTTGATCCCGGCATCAACCGCCTTTTTCAGCGGCTGGACCAGCTGCACCTTGTCGGTGGGCGCGATCAGGATGGCGTCGGGATGGCGCGCGATCACCGCGTCGAGCACCGGCACCTGCGTCACCGGATTGAAATCGGGCGCGCCCTGGAAGCTGAGCGTGTCGCCCAGCGCGTCGGCCGCTGCCTGCGCCCCCTTGTGCATGGTGATGTAAAAGGCGTCGGTGGTCAGGCCGGGGATCAGGGTGATCGTGTAGTGCTTGCCCGCCGCCTGCGCCGGCAGCGCCGACGACCCGATCGCCAGCGCGGCCAGGGCCGCCCCGATGAACGCCTTCATGCTTAGTCCTCCCCTTCAGTGACGCCCGTGTGTCCGGGCTTGGTGACGCGCCGCATCATGCGGCGTGCGCGGCATGCAGACTCGACAGGCTGCGATTGACCGGACGCAGGACGGAATAAAGGCAGCGATGCACGCGCTCGTAAAGCGCCGCGTAGCGGTCGACCCACTCCGCGACCGGCGGCACCTCGCGACTCTCCTGCACGATCCCGGCCTGCGCCGCGGCCAGGTCGGGCCAATGCCCGGCCGCGATGCCGCCGAGCAGCGCGGCGCCCAGCCCGGTCGCCTCCGGCTGCGAAATCACGCTCAGCGTGCGGTTCTGCACCGACGCCTTGATCTGCAGGAACAGCTCGTTCTGGGTCGAGCCGCCGATCACCCGGATCGAGTCCGGCGCGCCGGTTGCTGGCAGGGCGGCGATGGCGTCGACCACCAGCCGCGCCTCCATGGCCAGCCCCTCAAGCACGCTGCGCGCCAGCGCGCCGCGTCCGGTGCCGGAAGTCAGACCGACAAAGGCGCCGCGCGCCACAGTGTCGGCGTGCGGCGGGCTGCTATAGGCCAGATGCGGCACGAAGCAGACGCCGTCGCTACCGGGGGCCGCGGCCGCCGCCTCCGCCTGCAACGCGGCGCGCGACGGCGCCTCGCCCAGCAAGGTGCGCAGCCACTCCACCGCGCCGCCGGAGCAGTTCAGTCCGGTGCCGACATAGGCAAGCGGCCGATCCGCGGCCGTGACGCCCTGCGCGAAGCCGGTCGCGCGCAGCGCCGGCCCGGTCGAAGGCTCGGCCACGGTCAGGAACAGCGCCTCGGCGGTGCCCATGCTGTCCAGCAGACAGCCCGGCCGCGCCGATCCCGCTGCGAAGCCGCCCACCACATGATCGTGCCCGCCGACCGCGACCACCGGGCGCCCACGCAGCCCGGTCGCCGCCAGCACGTCGGGGCGCACCCGACCCAAGGCCGTGCCGCTCGGGCGGATCGGCGGCAGCAGCGCGGGGTCGATGCCCACGCGATCCAGCAAACTGCGCGACCAGTCGCGGGCCTGGATGTCCAGGCAAAGCGTGCGCGAGGCCAGGCCGGGATCCGTCGCCACCTCGCCGCACAGGCGCCAGGCCACCCAGTCGGCGACGCACAGCGCCCGCCGGGCCTGCGCGAACAGGTCCGGCGCGGCGTCGCGCTGCCACAGCAGCTTGCACAGCGAATAGGTGGAATCGGCATGCTGGCCAGTGATCGCGAACAGCGCCTCGGCGCCGATCTCCTGCTCCAACCGCGTGGCGACGGCCTCGGTGCGCCGGTCGAACCAGGCCATCGCCGGCGCCAGCGCGTGTCCCTGCGCATCGAGGAGGAAGCACGACTCGCCCATGCTGGCCGCGGCAATGCCGGCGACGCTGCCGCCGGCGGGCACGATCCGGGCGAGTTCGCCCAGCACCGACAGCACCAAATCCCACAGGCGGCCGGGATCATATTCCGCGCGGCCATCGCCGAGGCTGCGCGCCGGCGTCGGCCGGCTGGCCACCGACAGGGTGCGGCCGCGCCCGTCAACCAGCAGGGCGCGCACGCTCTGCGTCCCCAGGTCGATGCCGATCAGGAACGGGCCTTCAGGCCCGCCCGGGTTCATCGGATGCGGCTCACTCCGTCAGCCCGGCATGGCGCATGGCGGCGGTGACGTCGGCATTGTCGTGGATGATCGCCTTCATCGCCGCGACGATCGCGCCGGGCTGCCGGCTCTGCCAGATGTTGCGGCCGAACACGACGCCCTTGCCGCCGCCTTCGATGCTGCCGTGGACCACGTCCAACGCCGCGCGCACCGTGTCCATCCGCGTGCCGCCGGCGATCAGCACCGGGGCCGGGCAGGTCTCGGTCACCCGGCGGAAGCTCTCGGCGCTGCCAGTGTAATAGGTCTTGATGATGTCGGCGCCCAGCTCGAAGCCGATGCGGCTGGCGGCGGCCATGGCCTCGGCGTCCATCGGATCCGGGATGCGCTCCGTCGGATTGGGCAGCGTCTCGACCATCACCGGCAGCCCGTCGGCCGCGCAGTCGCCGACCACGCGGGCAACGATCGCGTAGGTGTCCATCTCGACCTTGGAGCCGAGGAACCCCATCAGGCAGACCCCGTCCACCCCGAGCCGGCGCGCATCGTCCACGGTGTGCAGCAGCCGCCAATCCGAGTAGTGCAGCCAGTCCTGCAGGTATGAACTGGGGCCGCCGTCCAGGCGCAGGAAGGTCGGCACCCGGCCGATCAGTTTGTCGCGGTATTGCTTGATGACGCCGTACGAGGTCATCACCGCGTCGGCTCCGGCGTCCAGCACCCGGTCCAGCACCTCGCCCGGCTTCTCCAGACCAGGCGACACGCCCTGCGTGCGCGCGTGGTCCATCGCCACGACCAGCGCCTTGTCGCCCAGCTTCATGCGGCTCATCTGCGTCCCTCCCGGCGCCCGCATCGTCGCACGGGGCGCACCCCCGGCGGGCTTGCGGTGAGAGTAGCGCAAATCGTTTGACAGGCAAGCGAGCGCCCGCCCGCTTTCAGCAGGCGATCGCCCGGACATGGCCCTGCCTGGAATACGCCATGATCTTGCGATCGCGCGTGACAATTGGTGCATGCGGGTGCCGCGCCGTCGCGATCGGCAGGCCTTCGGCGGCATCGCCTTGCGGGCCTCCGGGAAGGTGCGACGAGGCGATCGCGATGTCCGGCGTGAGCGGCGCCGCCTTCACGCCAGCCGCAGCCATGATCGCAGCAAATCACGTCTTCGGGTCGGGCAGGAACCGCATCTCGCTCCCGTCCGGCCTGGGCCTGGACCGCAACCCGATCTCCCACGCAGAAACCGGTGACACGAAAATGCCATCCCCTGGGCCGGCCGCGACGATCCGGGACATCGCCGCGGGTGACATCGGCGCCCCTGCGCTCAACCAGATCACCGCGCAGGTGTCGAGCAGCACGATGCGGCCCATACCGCCGTCGGCAATGCGGCCACTCAACGGTGAAGGACCCAGTGCTCCGCGTCCAGGGGCTCGTCAAATGCCTGCTCAGTCAGATCGGAGCCAGGCGGGAATATGACGGATCCGCGCATGAACCCGTGCAGCCTGCGCACACGCTCGGCGACGGGGGGCGGAGGGGTGAGGATGGCGAGGACCCGACCCCGTGTAGTCACGGCAACGCGGTCGATTTCGTCGGTGCCGAGCCGGTCGAGGATGTCCAGGCACTTGGCCCTGAACTTGGTGGCAGCACTAAGCGTCTGGGTCATGTCAGCATTACCTGGTCAGATGAACTGACCGCTCATCCAGGACTATGTCGGCTCGCAAGCCGGCTCAACCTCCCCATCCCTGCAGAAACTCCAGCAGCGCCCGGTTCACCTCGTCCGGGCGCTCCTCCTGCGGCAGATGTCCGCAGCGCGGCACGGCGATGGTTTGAACGTTGGCCGCCATGTCGCCCCAGATCGCCCGCATGTCCCACATCCTGCCCACCAGCTCGAAATCCGCACCCCACAAGGCGAGCGTCGGACAGTCGATCTTGCGGTCGGCGTCAGCCTGGTCCTGCGCCACGTCCTCACCGCCGGCGCGATAGTCCGACATCGCCCCGCGCACCGCGCCCGGTATCGCATAGGCGCGAACATAGGCTGCGATGTCCTCTGGCGTCAGGGCTTCGGGGTCATAAGTCCAGCCCTGCAGGATGAACCGCAGCCAGATCTCCTCGCGGCCGGCGATCAGCGCCTCCGGCAGGTCGGCCACGGTGTTGAAGATGAAAAACCAGTGGCCGCGCGCGACGGCCGCATCCATGCGCTCGAAGATCACCCGCGTCGGCACGTTGTCGAACACGCCGAGCCGGTCGATGGCGTCCGGGAAATCCTTGGCGAAGCGGGTCGCCACGCGCGCGCCCCGGTCGTGGCCGATGATCGCGGCGCGGGCGATGCCGAGATGCTGCATCAGCATGCGGATATCCGTCGCCATCGTGCGCTTGTCGTACCCGGCGGCAGGTTTCTCGGTGAACCCGTAGCCGCGCAGATCGGGCACGATCACGCGGTATCGCTCTGACAAAGCCGGCACCTGCTTGCGCCAAGCATAGGAGGTTTCCGGGAAGCCGTGCAGCAGCAGCACCGGCGGTCCATCGCCCGCCTCCAGCCAGTGTTGGCGGATGCCGTTGGCGACCGCCGTGTGGCCGACAATCGGAATCACAGGCCCTGTGTGTCTGCGCCGCTGCCCTCGCCCACGATGCCCGCGCGGCTCGGCGGGTCGCTGTTCGGCTGCACGGTTTGCGACATGCGCTCGACCTCGCGATCTGCCTGCAATCCCGCCTCGTCATTCGGCGAGCTGGTGCTGGGGGCATCGCGGCCCATGCGCTTGAGGTTTTCGCGCGCCTGTTTGTCCTCGCTGGACAGCGGCGGCGGCGTCTGCGGCGCCACGCCGGGCGGTACGGCGTCGCCGGGGTCTCGGTCCTTGGCCATGGTTCGCTCCTCCCTGTGCCGGAGGAGCGCCGCGTGACGGCCTGGGTTCCCGACTACGCCGGGTCGAGAAAGAAATCCGGCATCAGGTCGGCTCCGGGCGATACCGCGTAGCCTGACAGGTCGGCGACGCCGCATGCCGCCAAAATCTCGTCATCGATGCAGCACTGGCCGCTGGCGTCGCCGGTCAGGATGGCGTGCGCCGCGTCGGCCACGATCTCTGGCCGGCGGCTGCGCGCGACAATCGCCTCGCCGCCGAGCAGATTTGCGATCGCCGCGGTGGCGATGGTGGTGCGGGGCCACAGGCAGTTGGCGCGGATGCCGTCGCTGGCCAGTTCCGCCGCGAGGCCGAGCGTAACCAGCGTCATGCCGTACTTGGCCAGCGTATAGGCAATGTGCGGCGCGACCCAGCGCGGATCGAGGTTCAACGGCGGCGACAGCGTCAGGATGTGCGCGCATCCCGACCGGCGCAGATGCGGAATCGCGTGCTTCGCGCACAGGAAGGTCGCGCGCGCATTGACCTGCTGCATGAGGTCGTATCGCTTGGCATCGGTCGCCTCGGTGCCGGTCAGCGAAATGGCGCTGGCATTGTTAACCAGGATGTCGATGGCCCCGAACGTCGCCGCGCCGCGCGCGATGGCGGCTTCGATCTGGACCTCGTCGCGCACATCGCAGGCCACCGGCAACGCCCGGCCGCCGGCGGCTTCGACCGCCTCGGCGGCGCAGTGGATGGTGCCGGGAAGCTTCGGGTGCGGCGTCTCGGTCTTGGCGGCGATAATGACATTGGCGCCGTCGCGCGCGGCGCGCAACGCGATCGCCAGGCCGATGCCGCGCGAAGCGCCGGTGATGAACAGCGTGCGGTGGCGGAGGGATCGTGCGGCTTGGCCCTCACCCCGGCCCTCTCCCGGTGGCAGAGGAAGCATGCCGCTTGCCTCCACGTTAGCTCACATCCCGCCCGGATAGTTCGGGCCGCCGCCGCCCTCGGGCGTCACCCAGTCGATGTTCTGCGCGGGATCCTTGATGTCGCAAGTTTTGCAATGCACGCAGTTCTGCGCGTTGATCTGCAGCCGGTGATGGCCGTCCTCGGTCTCAATCGCCTCGTACACGCCGGCCGGGCAGTAGCGGCTTTCCGGGCTGGCATAGTCAGCCCAGTTCACCGCCTCCCACCGCGACGCGTCGCGCAGGCGCAGATGCGGCGGCTGGTCCTCCTCGTGGTTGGTGTTGCTGATGAACACGCTGGACAGCCGATCGAAGGTCAGCACGCCGTCCGGCCTCGGATAGGCGATGCGCGGCATCGCCGCAGCCGGTTTCAGCGTTTCGTTGTCGGCGTGATGCGCAAAGGTCCACGGCGCACGGCCGCGCAGCAGGTACGTGTCCAGCGCCGAATAGGCGATGCCGCCGTACAGCCCGAACTTGCCCAGGCTCGGCCGAATGTTGCGCGCAGCGCGCAACTCGTCGGCCAGCCAGCTTGCGTGGAAACGATCGGTGAACGACGCCGGTTCGGCGGGCAACCCATGCGCCAGCGCGTCCGCGACCGCCTCGGCCGCCAGCATCCCGCTTTTCATCGCGCAATGCGTGCCCTTGATCTTCGGAGCATTCAGGAATCCGGCGGCATCGCCGATCAGCGCGCCACCCGGGAAGGTTAGTTTCGGGATGCTCTGCCAGCCGCCCTCGCTCAAGGCGCGCGCGCCATAGCTGATGCGCCGCCCGCCGGCAAAATGCAGGCGCATCGCCGGATAAGTCTTGAAGCGCTGCATCTCCTCGAACGGCGACAGCCACGGATTGTCGTAGTCCAGGCCGACCACGAACCCATACGAGACCAGCCGCTCGCCAAGATGATACAGCCACGAGCCGCCATAGGTGCCGCTGCGTAGCGGCCAGCCGACGGTGTGTTCAACCAGCCCAGGCCTGTGTCGCTCGGCGGGAATCTCCCACAGCTCCTTCACGCCCAGCGCATAGGTCTGCGGCGGCTTCCCTTCCCGCAGGTCGAACATCCGCATGAGCTGCTTGGACAGGTTGCCCCGGCAGCCCTCGCCGAACAGGGTGTAGCGCGCGCGCAGCTCCATGCCGGGCTGGTAGTTCGCGCCGTGCTCGCCAGCCTTGGTCACGCCCATGTCGCCGGTCGCGACCCCCGCGACGCGACCACCCTCCACCAGCAACTCGGCCGCTGCGAAACCGGGATAAATCTCCACGCCCAGCGCCTCGGCCTGCTGGCCGAGCCAGCGCACGACATTGCCCAGCGAGACGGCGAAATTGCCGTGATTGCGCATCTGCGGTGGCGTCGGCAGGCGGATCGCGCGGGTGCGGGTCAGGAATAAGAAGCGGTCCTCGATCACCGGCGTATCCAGCGGCGCGCCGCGCTCGCGCCAGTCCGGCAGCAATTCGTCGAGCGCGCGCGGCTCGATCACCGCGCCGGACAGGATGTGCGCGCCGACCTCGCCGCCCTTCTCGAGCACGCACACTGATGCCTCGGGGGCGAGCTGCTTCATGCGTATCGCAGCGGACAGGCCGGCCGGACCGGCGCCGACAATCACCACGTCGAACGTCATCGCCTCGCGTTCGGTCACCTCGATACGGCTCCTACATCTCGATCGCTGCCGACCGCGTCACGCCGACGACGCTAGAACGCCGCCTCGCCCAGCTCCATCATGGCGGCCTTGCCAGACTTGATCGCGCCATACAAGCCGGCGGCCTGCGGCAGCACGCGCTCCATGTAAAACCGCGCGGTGGTCAGCTTGTCGCGATAGAACCCCGCCTCGCCATCCGCCGCCGGCAGCTTGTCCAGCGCCACCTCGGCCATGCGCGCCCACATGAAGCCCAGCGCCACCAAGCCGAACAGGCGCAGATACTCGGTCGCGGCCGCGCCGGCTTCTTCGGGGTCGCGCAGACCCTTTTCGGCGATGTGTCCCGTCGCCAGTTGCAGCGCGCCGAACGCCCGCTCCAGCGGCTTGACCAGCGCGCCCAGCTGCGGATGCTCGCGCCGCGCCGCGATGAAGGCCGCGACCGGGTGGAAGAAGCGGCGCAGCAGCCGGCCGTTGTGCTGGCCCAGCTTGCGGCCGACCAGATCCAGCGCCTGAATGCCGTTCGCGCCCTCGTAGATCATCGCGATGCGCGCGTCGCGCAGATACTGCTCCACGCCGTGATCGCGGACGTAGCCGTGGCCTCCATGGATTTGCACGCCCAGACTGGTCGCCTCAAAGCCAAGATCGGTGAACAGGGCCTTGACGACCGGCGTCATCAGCGCGGTGAAATCCGCTGCCTCCCGCCGCGCCTCGGGGTCGTCTGCATAGGCCGCCAGATCCAGGGCCTGCGCCACCCAGCCGGCCAGCGCGCGGCAGCCCTCGGTGGTCGCGCGCATGGTCATCAGCGTGCGGCGGATGTCGGGATGCACGATGATCGGATCGGCCGGCTTGTCGGGGTGCTTCGCCCCGGCCAGCGAGCGGCCCTGCAGCCGGTCCTTGGCGTACACGACCGCCGACTGGTACGACGCCTCGGCCACGCCCAGCCCCTGCACGCCGACCGCGAGGCGCTCGGCGTTCATCATGGTGAACATCGCCTGCATCCCCCTGTTGGGGAAGCCGACCAGCCAGCCGGTCGCGTCATCGAAACTGAGCTGGCAGGTCGCCGAGGCGCGCAGGCCCATCTTGTGTTCCAGCGCGGTGCAGACCACGCCGTTGCGCGCGCCCGGACGGCCGTCCGCGGTCGGCACGAACTTCGGCACCAGGAACATCGACACGCCCTTGATGCCGCGCGGCGCGTCGGGCAGTCGGGCCAGCACCAGATGCACCACGTTCTCGGTCAGGTCGTGATCGCCGGACGAGATGAAGATCTTGGAGCCCGTGATCAGATACGACCCGTCCGGCTGCGGCGCGGCGCGGGTGCGCAGCAGGCCGAGATCGGTGCCGCAATGCGCCTCTGTCAGGCACATCGTGCCCGACCAGAATTCCGGCCACCATGTTCGGCAGGTAGGCGCGCCTCAGTTCGTCCGAGCCATGATCCTGCAGCGCCTGGGTCGCGCCATGCGTCAGGCCGGGATACAGGCTGAACGACAGGTTGGCCGAGCAGATCATCTCCTCGACCAGCTTGTTGACGCTCTCCGGCAGACCCTGGCCGCCCCATTCGGGATCGCTGGCCAGCGCGGTCCAGCCGCCGTCGCGAAAGGTGTCGTACACCTCGCGAAAGCCGCGCGGCGTGCGCACCACGCCATTCTCGATGCGGCAGCCCTCCTCGTCGCCAGAGGCGTTGATCGGCAGCAGCACCTGATGCGCCAGCTTGGCGGCCTCCTCCAGCACGCTGTCGTACAGCTCGGGCGAGAACTCCGCGAAACGCGAAATCGCGGCGAGCGCGTCGGTGCCGTGCAGCTCGTGTAGGGAAAAGCGCATGTCTCGCAGAGGCGCAGTGTAGGTCTGCATCGTCTATCTCTCCGGTTGCCGCCCCTGTGCCGTCATTCCTGGGCCAGACCCAGCCATGACGGTGGGGAAGTCAATTCCGCAACGGCTTGCCCGTCTCCAGCACATGCTCGATGCGCGCCAGCGTTGCGTTCTCACGCACCAGCCGCATGAACACCAAACGCTCCAGCTCCAGCAGACGCGCCTCGCTGACCGTGTCGATGATGTCGGTGTCGCCGCCGGACAGCACCTCGGCCAAGCCGCCGGCCACCGTCATGTCGTGCGCGGTCGCCAGGCCGCGCCTGCGGAAACCCTCGGCCGCCATCTGCAAGCCGACGCGCCCGGATGCTCCCGGCAGGACGAACTGCGGCGGCTTCGGGGCCACGTATCCGTCCGCCATCGCCAGCGCCCGCGCCTTGGCGTCGGCCAGCAGCCGGTCGCGGTTCATGGTGATGCCGTCGGTCGGCCGCAGGTAGGCCAGCGCCCGGGCATCGGCCGCCGACTTGCTGACGGTGGCCGTACTCACCTGCTCGAACACCTTTGCCACGGCCGGCATCGGCCCGTTCGGCAGCCGGCCGCGCCAGCGGTCCAGCATCTCGCCGCAGCCGCCCCAACCGGGCACCAGGCCGACGCCACATTCCACCAGCCCGATATAGGTCTCGGCATGGGCCTGCACCGCGTCGCTGTTCAGCACGATCTCGCAGCCGCCGCCCAGCGCCAGGCCGAACGGCGCGGCCACCACCGGGAATGGCGCGTATTTCAGCGCCTTGAACGCCGCCTGGCCGCCTTCCACCAGCTTCTCGATCTCGCCCCAGGCGGCGATGTTGGCGGCGAACAGCGCCAGACCGAGATTCGCCCCGGCCGAAAAGTTGCCGCCCTCATTGTAGATCACCATGGCCCGGAACGTTTTCGCCACCAGCGGGATCGCCTGCTCCAGCAAGGCAAAGATGCCCTGGTCGAAGGTGCCCATCTTGGTGGTCGCCTCGAAGCACGCGACGCCATCGCCGATGTCCCACAGCGACGCCGAGCCGTTCTTCAGCAGCGGCTTGGCTGCGGCGCGCACATCGTCCAGCAGCAGCACGCCGGGCGCGCGCGCCACGTCGCGGTACTCGCCATCGGCGCCCAGCGCCTGCCGCCGGCCAGCCTCGACGCGATAGAACGGCTTGCCCATACGCAGCAGCGGCGGCACGGCCACGCCGTCGCGCTGCAGCCGCTCGGCAAGCCACGCGGCGCCCAGCCGGTCGATCAGCTCGAACGGACCCTGCTTCCAGTTGTAGCCAAGCCGCATCGCCGCATCGACCGCGGTAATGTCGTCGGCCGCCTCCGGCACCAGCCCCGCCGCATAGGCGAGCGTTCGCCCCAGCACGCCCCAGGCATACTGGCCAACCACTCCGGGCGCAGTCAGCAGCGCGCGCAGATCGCGCCCGGCGGCGGCGATCTCCGGCGGCTCGGCCTTCTGCGCCGGCCGATACTCGCCGGTCGCCAAGTCTAGCGCCTCCTTGCCGCGCCCGCTCGCCCGGTCCAGCCGGTAGAAGCCACCGCGTCCCTTGCGGCCGGTATAGCCTTCTGCGATCAACTTGCCGATCAGCGGCACGTCGCGGTTCGCGGCATGGAACGCGTCGGCTTCGGGCAGCGCCCCGGCCAGGCTCGCCGTGATGTGCGGCATCAGATCCAGGCCGACCAGATCGAGCAGCCCGAACACCCCGGTCTTGGGGATGCCGGCGGGCTTGCCCATCACCGCGTCGGCTTGCTCCACCGTCAGGCCGAGATCCATCGCCAGGGTCAGGCCGAGCTGCAGCCAGAACGTGCCGATGCGGTTGGCGATGAAGCCCGGCGAGTCGTGACAGGCCACGACGCTTTTGCCCAACGAGATGTCGGCGAAACGCGACACCCGCGCCGCCAGGGCGGGATCGGTGCCCGGCCCGGTGACCAGCTCCAGCAGCCGCATGTAGCGCGGCGGATTGAAGAAGTGCGTGATCAGGAAAGCCCGGGCGAAACCGTCCGGCATGCCCTCGATCAGTCGAGCCAGCGGAATGGTCGAGGTATTCGACGACACCGCCGCCTGCGGCCGCCGCACCGCGTCGATGCGGCGATACAGCGCCTGCTTCACGTCGAGCCGCTCGACCACCGCCTCGATGATCCAGTCGCACTCGGCCAGCTTGCCAAGGTCGTCCTCGATGTTGCCGGCCTCGACCAGCCTTGCCGCGCGCGGATCCATGAACGGCGCCGGATCGGTTTTCAGCATGCGCGTGACGGCGCCCTCGGCCAGCGCGTTCCGGTTGGTGCCGCCGCCAGGCGGCACCATGTCCAGCAGCAGCACCGGCATGCCCGCATTGGCGACATGCGCGGCGATCGCCGCGCCCATCACGCCGGCGCCGATCACCGCGACGCGATGGATGGCGTCGTCCATCAGACCCGCTCCAGCACGGTGGCGATGCCCTGACCGCCGCCGATGCATTGCGTCGCCAGCGCGTACCGCCCGCCCTGGCGCGCCAGCAGGCTCGCCGCCTTGCCGACGATGCGCGCCCCGGTGGCGCCCAGCGGATGCCCCAGCGCGATCGCCCCGCCGTCCAGGTTCACCCGCGCGGGGTCCAGCCCAAGATCACGGATGCAGGCGATGGATTGGCTGGCGAACGCCTCGTTCAGTTCGACCAGATCCAGGTCGCTGGCGGCGATGCCGGCGCGGGCAAAGGCCTTGCGCGAGGCATGCACCGGGCCGATGCCCATGATTTCCGGCTGGCAACCGGAAATGCCGATGCCGCGCAGCCGCGCCAGCGGCGCAATGCCGGCGCGTCCGGCGTAGTCCTCGCTGCACACCAGCACCGCCGATGCGCCATCGGTCAGCGGCGAGGCGGTGCCCGCAGTCACGCTGCCCTCCACATCGAACGCCGGCTTCAGCGCCGCCAAGCCTGCGGCAGTTGTATCGGCGCGGATGCAGCCGTCCTGCTCGATGGCATGGCCGTTGACGCGGATCGGCACGATCTCGTCGGCGAAGCGTCCCGCCTGCTGCGCGGCGGCGGCCTTGTGCTGGCTGGCGGCGGCGAACGCCTCCTGCTCGGAGCGCGGAATCTGCCATTGCCGCGCCACGTTCTCGGCGGTGTCGCCCATGCCCATGTAGGCGCCGGGACGCGCCTTGGCCAAGGCCGGGTTAGGAAGCGGATTGTAGCCCATCATCGGCACCCGGCTCATGCTCTCCACGCCGGCGCAGATGAACGCCTCGCCTGCGCCCATGGTGATCGCGCCGGCGGCGATGTGGATCGCCTGCATGGACGAGCCGCAGAAGCGGTTGACCGTCATCCCGCCCACCGACAGCGGCAGATCCGCCAGCAGCCCGATCAGGCGGGCCACGTTCAGCCCCTGCTCGGCCTCCGGGAAGGCGCAGCCCAGGATCAGGTCCTCGATGTCCTCCGGCTTGACGCCGCTGCGATCGATCAGCCCGCGCACCACCTGGGCGGCCAGATCATCGGGCCGCACCCGCGCGAGCGCGCCCTTGCCGGCGAAATGGAACGGCGAGCGGACGTAGCCCGCGATCACGATGTTGGTCATTTCTCAGCTCCCTGCGCCGCGTTCGCCGCGCGTTTGCGGCCGCGCCCGGCCGCGAGATCCCGATCGTCCAGCCGCGCCCGCGCCTGCGCCTCGATGTCGCGCAACTCGTCCAGCGTCTGCTCCAGCGCCAGCCGCTGCTCCTCCAGCTCGTCCAGCCGCTCGCGCACGGCGCGCAGCAGACGGCGCATCTGCGCGGACTGCGTGGTGTCGGCGTCATACAGATCGAGGAACTCGGCGATCTCGCGCAGCGAGAATCCCAGACGCTTGCCGCGCAGGATCAGCTTCATGCGCGCGCGGTCGCGATGCGAATAGACCCGCGTCACCCCGGCGCGACGCGGCGCGATCAGGCCCTTGTCCTCATAGAAGCGGATGGCGCGCGGCGTGATGCCCAGGTCATCCGCCAGGCGGGTCACGGTATAGAGCACCTCGGCGCCGCCGTCCTGCCTGCCTGCCACGCTGCAACCTGCCCTATACGTCACCTTGTTTGCGCGCTAGATAGAACCGCCCGCCCGGCCGCGCAAGGGGCGCGCGCCCGCACGAGGACGCAGAGATGACCGAACCCAAGCCGCCCGGCCCTGCCCGGCTGACCGGATTGCAGCGCCTGCAGGCATATCTGCGCGGCGAGGTGGCGCCGCACGGGCTGGTGGCGCGGCTGGGCTTTTCCGGCAGCATCGTCGAGCCGGGGCGCGTGGTGTTCACCGCGACCCCTGACGAGAGCCACTACAACGCCGGGGGTACCGTGCATGGCGGCTACACGGCGACCCTGCTTGACACCGTCATGGGCTGCGCCGCGCAGACCCTGCTCGACGCCGATCAGGGTCTGACCACGCTGGAACTGAAAGTGGCCTATCACCGCGCCATCACTGCGGGCACCGGCCGCATCGAGGCGACGGGCACGGTGCTGAGCCACGGACGGCGCACCGCGTTCGCCGAAGCGAAGCTGGTCGATACCTCCGGTCGCCTGCTGGCCAGCGGCTCATCGACCCTGATGCTGCTGCCGCGGTGAGGCGAAACTGCCGCATACGTGAGTTTTCGCACGCATGGCGCGCAAACAGTTGACACGCAGCCGGCTTTGCATGCTCTCCTGATCGCAAGCCCGAACGAACGGGCCGCCTGTCCGGCGCGACGCCGGTGCGGGAGACAGGGAGGCTTGTTCCGTGTTGTCCAGATCCTTTCGGCGTCACGCGCGCCTGCTCGCATCAGCATCCGTCCTTGCCGCGATTGCCGCGTGGCCCTGCGCGCGCGCTCACGCTGCCGCGTTCCAGCTGAAGGAAGACAGCGCGGTGGGCGAGGGCACCGCCTTCGCCGGCGCCGGCTCGGCCGCCAACACGCCGGCCACGGTGTTCAACAACCCGGCCGGAATGACGCAGCTTCCAGGCGTGCAAGTGGCGCTCGGCGGCAGCTTGATAGCGCCGTCCTTCACATTCCACGGCGGCGCCAGCAACGCCTTCGGCCAGCCGATTTCGGGCGCCGACGGACGCGATGGCGGCAACATCGCTGCGGTGCCGCACGGCTACATCACCTATCAGGTCTCGCCGGACCTGACGCTGGGGCTGGCCGTCACCTCGCCGTTCGGGCTGACCACCTATTACGGCCCGGACTTCATCGGCCGCTACCAGGCCGACAAGACAGAATTGGAGACGCTGGACATCAACCCGGCGATCGCGTGGCGGGCGCTGCCATGGCTGTCGCTGGGCGCCGGGGTGTCGGCCGACTACGCCATCGCCGAGTTCGCGACCGCCATCAACTCTCCGGCGGTGGCGTTCGACGCTTTCGGCCGCGCGCTGCCGCTGGGCGATGGTCTGTTCCGCCTGCGCGGCGACGACTGGGCGTTCGGCTACAATTTCGGGGCGCTGATCACGCCGCTGCCGGGCACCAAGATCGGGCTGACCTATCGCAGCCGCATCCAGCATGACTTTTCCGGCACCGCCAGCTTCGACGTGCCGCTGCCGCTGTCGCTCAGCCCGGCGTTCCGCAGCAGCGGCGGCAAGGCGAAGCTGGTGCTGCCGGACACCGCGGGCGTCAGCGTGACGCAGCAGATCGCGCCGCGCTGGATTGGCTATGCCGACCTGGACTGGACCAACTGGTCGCAGTTCAAGAATCTCAACGTGTTCCGCAACGATGGCGAGCAGATCAACGCCACGCCCGAGCATTACCACAACAGCTTCTTCGTCTCGGTCGGCGCCAGCTACCAGATGACCGACCGGCTGACGCTGCGCGCCGGCACCGCGTTCGACAAGACGCCGGTGACCGACGCCTACCGCACCGCGCGGGTGCCCGACGCCAACCGCTACTGGCTCGCGGTGGGCGCCAGCTACCGCGTGCTGCCGGCCACCACGGTCGATTTCGGCTACGCGCACATCTTCGTGGACGACAGCACCATTCACGAGTTGTCGGCGACCGGCGACCTGCTGTCCGGCACCTACAGCAACCACATCGACATCGTCTCGCTCGGCACGCGCACGACGTTCTGAGCCGGCGGCCACGGGGGGCAAATGGATGCACGCCACGACCTGACCCCGCCGCCGACCCCCTGGCTCGCCCACTATCCGGACGGCGTGGACTGGGCCGCGCCGATCCAGGTGGCGCCGCTGCACGCCCTGCTGCGCGATACCGCCGAACGCTTCCCGCAACGGCCGGCCTGGGATTTCCTCGGCCGGCGGACGACCTGGGCGCAGGCCGCCGCCGGGGTCGAGCGCATCGCCGCCGGGCTGCAGGCGCTGGGGCTGCGCCCGGGCCAGCGGCTCGGTCTGCTGCTGCCCAACTGCCCGGCCTATCCGCTGCTGTTCTTCGCCGCCCTGCGCGCCGGGCTGACGGTGGTCAACTGCAATCCACTCTATACCGGACGCGAACTGGAGCAGCAGGCGCGCGACGCAGACCTCGCTTTGCTGGCCACGCTGGACCTGACCGCGACCTATCCGAAGGCCGCGGCGCTGCTCCGCTCCGGCGTGGTGCCGCGCGTGCTGGTCTGCGCGTTCGCCGACATGCTGCCGCGCCCGAAATCAGTGTTGTTCCGCCTGCTGAAGCGGCGCGAACGGGCAATGCCGCCACGGGATGCGCAGCATGTCTGGCTGCCCGACCTGCTGGCGACACGAACGCCGGTGGCCGATCCGGCGATCGACCCGCATCGCGACATCGCGGTGCTACAATACACCGGTGGCACCTCGGGCACGCCGAAGGGCGCAATGCTGAGCCACGCAAACCTGTACGCCAACGCCGTGCAGGGCGTGCGCTGGTTCGATGACACCCGCCCGGGTCAGGAAAGGATGCTGGCCGCGCTGCCGTTCTTCCATGTGTTCGCGATGACCACGGTGCTGCTGTTCTCGGTGTTTTCCGGGGCGGAGATCATCATGCTGCCGCGCTTCGTGCTGCGCGACGCGGTGCGCGCCATCGCCCGCAAGCGCCCGACCTATATGCCCGGCGTGCCGACCATGTTCAACGCGATCGCCGCCTATACCGGGCGGGCAGACCTGTCGAGCATTCGCTACTGCATTAGCGGCGGCGCGCCGCTGCCGCCCGAGGTCAAGCAGCGCTTCGAGGCGCGCACCGGCTGCGTGGTGGTCGAAGGCTACGGACTGACGGAATCGAGTCCCTGCCTGTGCTGCAACCCGCCCGGCGGGCTGAACAAGACCGGCAGCATCGGGCAGCCGATGGGCGGCACGCTGATCGAGTTGCGCGACCCGGACAACCCGATGCGCCGCGTGCCGCCGGGCGAGCGCGGCGAGATCTGCGCGCGCGGACCGCAGGTCATGCTCGGCTACTGGCGCCAGCCGGCCGAGACTGCGGCCGCCTTCACGCCGGACGGCCTGCTGCGCACCGGCGACATCGCGACGATGGATGAGCAGGGCTATTTCTATGTCGTGGACCGCATCAAGGATCTGATCCTGTGCGGCGGCTACAACGTCTATCCGCGCGTGGTGGAGGATGCGATCTATCACCATCCTGCGGTTGCTGAATGCACCGTGATCGGCGTCCCGGACGACTATCGCGGCGAGACCGTCAAGGCGTTCGTCGTGCGCAAGCCGGATGCCACGCTGGATGCCGAGATGCTGTGCGCGTTCCTGCGCGACCACCTGTCGCCTATCGAGATGCCCAAGCACCTCGAGTTCCGCGACAGCCTGCCGAAGACGCTGATCGGCAAGTTGTCGAAGAAGGAACTTGTGGCCGAGGAAAGGGCGAGGGCGGAGGCGGCGGCTATTGATTAAACCAATCGGCCAAACAATCAACGTGTGGGCGGAGGCGCACCCTGCTTGATGACAACGGGCTGAAGTTCGATCGTGATTGGGTTCGGGTAGTCGTATGCCGCGCCCGTGCTCATGTCCACGCCCGCGCCGATAAGGCCTCCGAACAGTATGTTGCCGAACGCCATTCCTTCGGTCGCCGATTGGACGCTGGTCACGTTGGTGACGTAGCCGGCTTTGGAGCACTTGACGCTCATGGCGTCATAGCTCCTGTGAACCGAGACCGATCCCGGCGTGGCGACATGCCAAGCGCCCTTGTCGTGGTCAGAGCACATTGGGCGCCTTCTATGTCGTCGGCGTTGGACACTGCCTTAACGGACAGGCTTTGCGTGGAGCCGTCAACAATCGACGCACACCCACTCAGGGCGAGCAAACCGGCGACCAGGGTTATGGCCCGATACGTGGGACGTCCTCATTCAGCGTTCAGCGAGGTGCGGAGTGTCGATCGCGAAGCTGCAACAGACCGTTACAGCGGCGATATGGTGACGTAAATCTAGCCTTGTCTGAAAGGGGCCCGGCTCGCTTTCGCAACCGGTCGGGCATTTTCGTTTTGAGTGTGGCAGATCGACCAAGCCGCTTGGATGCGCGAGCGGCTCAGTGCAGGGTCAGTCGCACGAACAGATGCCGGAGGGTCATTCATCGCCGCTCCATTTGTGCGGCCCGCGGAAGGGAGTCACCCGTCGCCGGTGATCGCCTGCAGATCCTGCAGCATGGTCAGATGCATCTGGATTGCCATGCGCGCCAGGACGGCGAGGTGCTCGCGGTCGTGGTCAGTCGGCACGCCGTTCAGGAACGCCTGCTGGATTTTTAGCAGTTCCTGGTGGCCCTGGATTTGCTCCAGCACGTAGACGGCGTCGAACGGCCTGCCGGCGCGCCTTCCAGCCGGGTCAGCATTGCCTGACGCGCCGGGTCAAGCGGCGCCGGCGGCGGATTGAGGGCGCCGGCCAGCACCTGCGCCACGGCGGTCTGCTCATTGATCTCGAATTGCGCGAACTTCTTGACCTTGGGGTGCATCGCGCGGGTCAGCGCGAGCTGGCTGGTCTGCTCGGAAGCGGCGCCGACCATCAGCGTCCGGGTCACATGGGCCGCCTCGCCCAGTGTCGCATCCGTCGCCAGCGGCCGGAGGCCGCCGGAGCCGTCGCGGTCTGCGCCCGGGTGCTGCGCGTCGCGACCAGCAGCCCGGCGGCCCCACCCGACATCGCCGCGAGGGCATTGCGTCGATCCATGATGTGCCTCCGTATCCCGTGATGGGCCGGTCAACGAGGGCGGCTCCGGCCAGTTCTCCGGGCGCAGCGGGCGCCCGATCACGAATTCGAACCCGGTCAGTTGCGCATCAGCCCGACCGCCTTGTCGCCCAGCGCCAGCGCAATGGCGTTGGTGTTGCCCGATACGATGAACGGGATCGCCGAGCAGTCGATCACCCGCAGCGCATCGACGCCGCGCACCCGCAGCCGTGCATCCAGCACCGCCATCGGATCGCCGTCCGGCCCCATCCGCGCCGTGCCTACAGGGTGATAGTTGGTCTTGACCATCCGCCGAGCATAGGCCGCGAGCGCCTCGTCGCTCTGCGCCTCCGGCCCCGGCAGCATCTCGCGCTCGATCAAGCCCGCCAACGGCGGCGCGGCCAGCACACGGCGCGCGAACCGCATCGCCGCCAATGTCAGCCGGAGGTCGTCGGGGTGGCCGAAGAAGTTGCTGTCCACCACAGGCCGATCGCGCGGGTCGGCCGAGCGCAGCCGCACGCTGCCGCGCGCCTGCGGGCGCAGCAGGCAGGGCGTCAAGGTGCAGCCATAGGTCGCCCGCACATCGGTCACGTCGCGATCGAGATACACCGTTGGCACGAAATACAGCTGGATGGTCGGCCGCGCGCCGCCGTCGGGATCGATGAATGCGCAGGTCTCCACCCCCGTCGTGGTCACCGGCCCCGACCGGGTCAGCAGGTATTGCAGCCCGTTGCGGACCATGTTCCAGCCGCGGTCCTGACCGAAATAGCCCAGCTTGCCGCGCGCTGCGCTGATGACCGGAACCTCGTGGTGGTCCTGAAGGTTCTGCCCGACGCCCGGCAGATCGACGCGCGCGGCGATGCCGTGCTCGCACAGATGCGCCGCCGGGCCGATGCCGGACAGCATCAGCAGCTTGGCGGTGTTGTAGGTACCTGCGGCAAGCAGCACCTCGTTTTCCGCGCGCGCTTGCAGCGTGCGGCCGTGCTGCATGTATTCGACGCCCGCCGCGCGGCTGCCGTCGAACAGCACGCGGGTCGCGAGCGCCCCGGTGACGATGGTCAGGCGAGGGTCGCCCGCGACCTGCGACAGGAACGCCGAGACCGCGCTGCTGCGCCTGTGGCGCCCGATCGTGTGCTGCATCGGCCCCACGCCCGCCTGCTGCGCGCCGTTGAAATCCGGATTGACCGGCACGCCGAGGGTCTGGATCGCCTGCATGTAGGCGTCGGCCATCGGATGGATCTGCCCGGGATCAGAGACCAGCAGCGGTCCGTCGCTGCCGTGATACCGGTCGTGCAGCCGCGCGTTGCGCTCCATGCCGCGGAAATGCGGCAGCATCTCGGCATACGACCAGCCGGCACGCCCGAGAAAGGCGTCCCAGCCGTCGTAGTCCTCGCGTTGCCCGCGCATGTACACCATCGCGTTGACCGCGCTGCCGCCGCCGAGCAGCCGCGCCTGCGGGATGATCGGCGCGCGGCCGCCCAGCTGCGGCTGCGGCACCGTCTGGTGCATCTCCAGGAAATCCTCGCGGGCGAGGAACTTCATGTAGCCGGCGGGCAGCTGCATCAGCCAGGGCTGACGGCGTTGCCCGCGCTCGATCAGCAGCACGCGCGCGCCGTGATCGCGCACCAGCCGCGTCGCCGCCACGCAGCCCGACGAGCCGCCGCCGGCGATGATGTAGTCGTAGTGTCCAGCCATGCCGCCAGTTCTCCGCCAGCCCGCGAGAAGGCTAGCAGCTCCGCGGCTATGGGGGCAGCGGCGCCCCGCTCTGCATCGAGAACGCCGCCGGCGAGATGCGGAAGTCGCTGCGGAACGGGCTGTCCAGCGAGACGATCAGCACGATCACCAGCGCGCCTGACGCGCACAGCGCCCCGGTCATCGCCAGATGCAGCCGGTAGCTGCGCGCGCCGAGCAGCGAGCTGAACACGATCAGCAGGCCGCCGCCAATCAGGATCACCACCCAGACCACCGCCGGCACCGTCGCGTGCACCGCCAGCAGGCGGCCCTGGCGCGCCGCACTCAGCGCGCCGAGTTGTGACAAGACCTGCGCCTGCACGTTCGCAGCACCCGCGCCGTCCAGCCGGGCGCCACCGACCGTGGAATGCAGCGTCTCCAGCCAATGTTCCGCGCTGACATCGACATGCCCGCGCGCCTGCGCCGGCCATTCGACCTCGACCACGGTTCGCACGTAGTCGCCCAGCGCGGCGCGCAACGGATCGCCGACCCGCGCCGGCAAGCCGAGCGACAGGCGGCGCAGCTCGGCCACCACGCCCGCCTCCTGGTACGTCGCCGCGCGCGCCTGATTGAACGCCTCCCACGTCAGCATCGCCACAAACGCCAGCAGCACGGCGTAGGTCACGCCGATCGTGCCGAAGATCGCGGTGACCGCCGTGCTGTGCGCGTCGCGGAACGCCACCGGCAGCAGCCGGTGCAGCACCACTTGGACCAGCATGCCGGAGGCGATGGTCAGCAGCACGATCGCCAGGCCATACAGCCAGGTCGGCAACGAATAGACGACATCGGCATGCATCGTCATCAGCGCGGCGGCGCGTCGACGGTGAACGGGATGCTGCCGGCGCTGGCCTCGCGGCCACGCGCCGGGCGAGTGGTCCAGCGCAGTTCATAGGCGCCTGGACGCAGCCGGCCGCCGCTGCCGTACAGCGTGTCGGGGGAACTCTCCAGGCGGGGGCGCAGGGTCTGCACCACGCGCCCGTCCCGCAGTACGCTCAGGGTCGATGCCGCGTGGTCCACCGGCCCGTCGAACCGCACGAAAAACCGGGTGTTCGCCCTATCCATCACCGCCCGCGCCACCGGGCGCGAGTTCCATGACTCGCATGGGTCGCGCGCAGGCAGCGGTCGCATGCAGCGCCACGATGCCGCCAAGCCAGAACCCTGCATGTCGCATCGCTCCCACGCGCCTCAATGGCCACCGACCATCGCACCCAGGCCGTGCATGACCAAATGCAGCGCGCCCATCATCATATCCGGACGCACGATCGCCGCCACTATCAGCAACGCCAGCAGCAATCCGCCGACCGCAATGCCGATCCGCGCCGCGACCTGCCCGGCGCTCTCCGTCCCGTCCAGCTGCATCACCCGCTCCCGTCCGCTGATGTCCGCCGGGAAAGAACCGGCTGCGACATCAAGTTCGCGGCCTGGCTGCGACGGGTTACCTTACGTCGCGGCCACCTTGCGCGCCGCGCCCGTGCGACGACACACTCGGGGCGACAGGGCAACGGGGGCGGCAGATGGCGGACTACGATCTGGTGGTGCGCGGCGGGACCGTGGTGACGGGCGCGGAGACCATGCGCGCCGATGTCGGCATCCGCGCGGGCCGTATCGCGGCGATCGGCGAGGCGCTGGAGGGCGCCGACACGCTCGATGCCGGCGGGCTGCTGGTGCTGCCGGGCGGGGTGGACACGCATTGCCACATCGAGCAGCTGCAGAACGCGTCCGGCGCCGCCGACGAGGAGACGTGGGAGACCGGCAGCCGGTCCTGCCTGGCCGGCGGCACAACGTCGGTCGTCACCTTCTCGACCCAGTTCAAGGGCGCCGGCGTACTTGAACCATTGGCCGAATACCGCCGCCGGGCGGAGCGCGCGATGGTGGACTACTCCTTCCACCAGATCATCACCGATGCCTCCGACGAGGTGATCTTCCGCCAGATCCCGCAGGTCGTGGCCTCCGGCGTGCGCAGCCTCAAGGTGTTCCTGACCTACGACCCGCTGCACCTGGACGACCGCGGCTTCCTGCGCGTGCTGGCGGCGGCGCGCCGCGCCGGGGCGCTGGTGACGGTGCATTGCGAGAACTACGACGCGATCACCTGGCGCACCGAGGCGCTGCTCGCCGCCGGCCTGACCGCGCCGAAATACCACGCCTGGAGCCGCCCGCGCATGATCGAGCGCGAGGCGACACATCGCGCCATCGCGCTCGCCGAGATGGTCGATCAGCCGATCCAGATCTTCCACGTCTCCTGCGCCGAGGTCGCGGCCGAGATCGCGGCGGCCCAGCTACGGGGCCTGAAGATCTGGGGCGAGACCTGCCCGCAATACTTTGCGCTGACTGCCGCGGACATGGACCGGCCGGGTTTCGAGGGCGCGAAGTACATGTGCAGCCCCAGCCCGCGCGACGCAGCCGATCACGCGGCGATGTGGGATCTGGTGCGGCGCGGCGTGCTGGACGTCATCAGCTCCGACCATAGCGGCTGGCGTTTCGAGGGCGCGCGCGGCAAGCGGGTGCACGGCGACGATGCGCCGTTCCGCGACATTCCGAACGGGGTTCCCGGTCTGGCGGCGCGCCTGCCGATCATTTTCTCCGAGGGCGTGGTCAAGGGCCGCATCGACCTCAACGCCTTCGTGCGGCTGACCGCGAGCAACCCGGCGCGGCTGTTCGGCCTGGCCAACAAGGGCAGCATCGCCGTCGGCCACGACGCCGACCTGGTGCTGTGGGACGCCGGCAAACAGGTCACGCTGAGCAACGCGCTGATGCAGCACACGATCGACTACACCCCGTACGAGGGCATGCAGGTTACCGGCTGGCCGGTCGCCACGCTGCTGCGCGGGCAGGTCGCGATGCGCGACGGCCGGGTGCAGGCCGAACCCGGCTCGGGCCGGTTCCTGGCGCGCGGGCCGTACGACGCCATCCGGCCGCGCGGCGTCCTGCCGGACGGGTTCGACGCCTCGCTGCACGCCTGACATCAGGGCGCCGCGGCCAGGCGGCAGGCATCCAGGATGAGGAAGTCCGGCTGCGCATGCAGCAGGGCCTCGGCGGCCGCGTCGCCGAGCCACGGTTCCGGGTAGAGCACCGTCAGGAACACGCCCGCGAACGCGCGCGCCGCGCACACCGGGGCGAGCGCGGCAACCGTGGCGCGCAGATGCGCCGCGTCGGTCAGGTTCCAGGGCTGCTTCAGCGTCTCGAACGCGGGACGCAGGGCGATCGGCTGCTGCGCCGGGTTGGCGAAGATCGCCGGCATGAACAGTCCGCGCGCCACCACCTGCGTCGCGATCGACAGGATCGGCGGCGACCAGATGCGCTGCCAGCCGAGCGAGGCCAGCGGCGTGGCGTACGCCATCATCATCACCCCGCCGGCCGGCAGCGCCGCGGCCGCGCGGTCATAGTCCTGGAACACCAGTCCTGCCCGGTAGAACTGCGCCGCCAGCACCAGCGTCCGCGCCAGCACCGCCGTCGCCGCCGCCGCCTCCCAACGCGGCATTTGCAGCCGCGGGCGCGCCGAGGCGGCCAGCATCACCAGCGGCAGGATCGCCAGCCGCTGATCCAGCAGCGATCCGGAGCCCAGCCGCTCCGGCGAGGCCAGCACCAGGACGAGCAGTCCGGCCACCGCCAGGGCCGGCCCGGCGTCAAGACGCGGGCGCGCAGCCAACGCCGCCCCGATGCAGACGGTCAGCGCCGCCAGGCTGCTTGCGTCCTGCGCGACGCCGCCGCCCAGCAGCACGGCGGCGAACAGCCACAGCTTGCGCACGGCTGCTCCGGCGACGCCGATGCCGGGATAGCCGGCCGAAAGATCATGCCCGGTCCCGCCCGGCAGCGCCGCCAGCAGCCCGGCCACCACCGCCAGCGCCACCACCCAGGACGCGCTCCCAAGCACTCGGCAGCAAGGCTCCGCGCGGCTGCCCACGAAGCGCGCCAGGTCGAAACACCCCAGCACCACCACCCAGGCGACTGCCGGCACGACGTGGGTGAACAGCAGCGACGCCGCCCCGATGGCGGCGATCGCCAGCCGCCGCGCCGGATGCGCCTCGACGCCTACCCACAGCGCCAGCAAGCCGAGCATCATCCCCACCGCGAGAATGTAGCCGACCAGGCCCCACAGCAGGGCGTTGCCATAGAACAGCAGCACCGCGAGGGCGGCCTTGGCCGGCGACCACGCCCGCAGCGCCCGCGCCAGCGCGCAAAACCCGGCCACAAACATGGCATAGGCGCCGACCAGAAGAAGTTGCGCCGCGGCCGAGACAGGCAGGCCGATCCGCGCCAGCCCGAGCGCGCCCAGATCGAGCGCCGCGTCGGGCACCAGGAAGCCGTCGAAACGGTAGAACCTGCCCCAGAACGCGCTGCCGCGCAGCAAGGCGGACAGAATGTGGAACCGCGCCACATGGTTCGGCCAGTCCTGCAGCGGCGCCGGCCGGCCGACCAGCAGCGGCAGCGCGCCGGCGATCACCAGCGCGCCCATGGCCGCCCGTCGCGTCCGCCTGCCCCGCATCGACGGACGCTCCCACTTCCCCGCGCCGCATCGTATGACCCGGCATCACCCGACACGAAAGGTCGCCCGTGCTCGACATCGCGCCCGAGATCGCCGCCTGCCTCGCCGATGGCGCCCCGGTGGTGGCGTTGGAATCGACCATCATCACGCACGGCATGCCCTATCCGCGAAATGCCGAGACGGCGCGCGCGGTCGAGGCGGAGGTGCGCGCCGCCGGCGCCACCCCGGCCACCATCGCGGTGGTCGACGGGCGCTGTCGCATCGGCCTGCCGGATGCCGCGCTTGACGCGCTGGCCGCGCGCGCCGACGCGGTCGCCAAGGCGTCGCGCCGCGACCTCGGCGTGATCGTGGCCCAGCGCGGCACCGCCGGCACGACGGTCGCCGCGACCATGTTCCTCGCCGCTCGCGCCGGCATCGCGCTGTTCGCGACGGGGGGCATCGGCGGCGTGCATCGCGGGGCGGAGCGCAGCTTCGACATCTCGGCCGATCTGCTGGAACTCGCCGCCTCGCCGGTCGCAGTGGTCTGCGCCGGCTGCAAGTCGATCCTGGACATCCCGAAGACGCTGGAGGTGCTGGAGACGCAGGGCGTGCCGGTGATCGGCTACGGCACCCGCGACTTCCCGGCGTTCTTCGCGCGCGAGAGCGGCGCGCGGCTGGAGCATCGCTGCGATACGCCGGCCGAGCTGGCCTCGGTGATCGCTGCGCAGCGCGCGCTTGGCGCTCCGGGCGGCCTGCTGATCGCCAACCCGATCGCCCCCGAGCACGCCATGCCGCCGGTGGAGATCGCGGCGGCGATCGAGGCGGCGCTGCGCGACGCCGAGGCGCAGGGCATCGCCGGCAAGGCGGCCACCCCGTTCCTGCTGCAACGGGTGCTGGCGCTGACCGGGGGGCGCAGCCTGGCGGCCAACATCGGCCTGGTGCGCGGCAACGCGAGGCTGGCCGCGCAGGCGGCGGTGGCGCTGGCCGCGCTGCGATGATCCTGGTGGTCGGCGACGTGATGACCGACGTGATCGTGCGTCCGTCGGGTCCGCTGGCGCGCGGCACGGATTGCGCGGCCCGGATCGACGCCCGGCCGGGCGGTTCGGGGGCCAACGTGGCCTGCTGGGTCGGCGCGCTGGGCGGCGCGGCAGCGTTCGCCGGGCGGGTCGGCCGCGAGGATGCCTCCGCGCAGGAGGCGGCGCTGCGGGCGCAGGGCGTGACGCCGCATCTGGCCCTCGATGACACGGCCCCCACCGGCCGCATCGTCGCGATCATCGAGGCGGACGGCGAGCGCAGTTTCTACACCGATCGCGGTGCGAACCTGAACCTGTGCGATGCGGATCTGCCCGGCTCGCTGCTGGATCCGGCGACCTGGCTGCACGTCTCCGGGCACGCGCTGTTCGCGGCGCGGCCGCGCGCCGCGGCACTGGCGCTGATGCGCCATGCCTACGGGCGCGGCATCCCCGTCAGCGTCGATGCCGGGTCGCTGGCGTTCCTGATGCAGACCGGACGGGACGCCTTTCTGGCCTGGACAAGCGGCGCGACCGTGTGTTTCGCCAACACGCCCGAGGCCGCCGCCCTGGCCGCCGGCCCAGAGGATTTTCCATGCCGCGTGGTGACGCGAGGCGCCGAAGGCGCCGAGGCATGGCACCGCGCCGGTCACGCGACCGCCCCTGCCCTCGCGGCGGACCTGCCTGAGACGACCGGCGGCGGCGACGCCGCGGTGGCCGGCTTCCTGCTAGCTTTCACGGCCGGCGAACCGCTGCCCGACTGTCTCGCCGCGGCGATGACAGCCGGCCGCCGGGCGGTCTGCGGCTTGGGCGCGCGGCCGTCCATCGGCTGATATCGGCGCACCGCCGCTGCGACGGCTGCGAAATTCGTTGCGCGATCAGTGTGTCTTGGCGTGCCGTCGTTGGCTGGGCTTGCCGGCCGCTTTCGCGCCTTTGGCCATCAGCGGCGCGCTCCAGTCCGTCATCCCCAGGTTCAGCGTCATGGCGGCCGATCTGGATGACGAGCTGGACGGGATCACCGTCAGGAACACCCCGCCATCGCTCAACTCGATGACGTTCTCGATGACTTTGGCCCTTTGCAGCACATCGACCAAGTCGGCGGCGCACCCGTCGGTCAGCAGCAACCCGGCGCGGTGCAGCGCCACCCGCAACTCGGCTTGGCTGCGCAAACTGACGCTCGCCATCGCCCGCAACGCACTCAGAGCGTCGCTCACCACCGACGCCGAAAGGATCGCAACAGTGTTCGGCCGACTGTTTGACGCCAAATCGAAGCACCTGTCAATCGTTCCCATATCCGTCGCTCTCCCCGTTTTATGAATCAAACGGCGCACGGGCGGAACGGATGCAGGTTCCGGCCGTGCCGACGCCTGCTCGCGAGTTTGTGTTCGGCCCACGCTCGTGCGCGGGTCGGTTCCATTCGCGCCTATACTGTCCGCCAGCCGCCGCTGGGCGGCCGGGAGCCAGACATGCCAGACGCCCTGCCTCAACCCGCCGACGATCGCACCGCCCTGCGTCGGCTGCATCGCGCGCCGGAGGATCAGGTTCTCGCGCCGGTGCTGCACCTGGCCACCCTGCCGCCCGACCTCGCCGCCCGGGTCCATGGCCGTGCCAGAACCCTGGTCCGCGCCGCCCGCGCCGCGCACCGGCCGGGCGCCGATGTCACCGATTTTCTCAAGCAGTTCGGCCTCGGCACGCGTGAGGGCGTGGCGCTGCTGTGCCTGGCCGAGGCGCTGCTGCGGATCCCGGACGCGGCGACCGCCGACGCGCTGATCGAGGACCGCATCGCCAACGCCGACTGGCAGGCACATCTGGGCCAGGCGGACAGCCTGGCGGTCAACGCATCGGCCTGGGCATTCATGCTGACCGGGCGCGTGCTGTCGCTGGACGATGCCGACCGCATCGGCGTGCCGGCGGCGATCGGGCGCGTGGTCAGCCGCCTCGGCGAGCCGGTCATCCGCACCGCGCTGCGGCGGGGAATGCGCGTGCTGGCGCGCCAGTTCGTCATGGGCCGCAGCATCACGGAGGCGCTGGCGCGGGCGCAGTCCCCAGAGGGCCGGCGCTGGCGCTACAGCTTCGACATGCTGGGCGAGGCGGCCCGCACCCGTGCCGACGCCCGCCGCTACTTCGCCGCCTATCGCGACGCGATCGGCGCCATTGGCCGGGTCGGCGGCGGTCCCGTCGCCGGCCCGGGCATCTCGGTCAAGCTGTCGGCGCTGCATCCGCGCTACGAGCCGCTGCAACAGGACGCCTGCGCCCCGGCGCTGATCGGCGCCCTGACCGAACTCGCGCTCGATGCGAAGCGCGAAGACATCGGGCTGACGATGGATGCCGAGGAAGCCGAGCGGCTGGACATCAGCCTCGACATCTTCGCGGCCGTGCTCGCCGACCCGCGCCTGTCCGGCTGGGACGGGCTGGGGCTGGCCGTGCAGGCTTATCAGAAGCGCACCCTGCCGTTGGTTGACTGGGTGGCCGAACTGGGGCTGCGCACCGACCACCGCATCCCGACCCGGCTGGTCAAGGGCGCGTATTGGGACACCGAGATCAAGCACGCCCAGATCCAGGGATTTGCCGACTACCCGGTATTCACCCGCAAGCTCGCCACCGACGTCTCGTGGATCGCCTGCGCCCGAAGGATGCTCGAACGGCGCGACGGCATCCGCCCGGCCTTCGCCACCCACAACGCGCACTCCCTGGCGACGATCCTGGAACTGGCCGACGAGGGCGCGTTCGAAATGCAGCGGCTGCACGGCATGGGCGAGGCGCTGTACCACGGCACGGTCGGCGCCGCCTGCCCGGTTCGCGTCTATGCGCCGGTGGGCAGCCACGAGGATCTGCTGGCCTACCTGGTGCGCCGGTTGCTTGAGAACGGGGCGAACACCAGCTTCGTGCATCGCCTGGTCGATGCTGCGGTGCCGGAGGAGGCGATCATCTGCGACCCGGCGCCGCGGCTGCGCGCCGCAGCACCCGGCCGTAACCCGCGCATTCCGCTGCCCGCCGACATCTTCCCCGACCGGCGCAACTCCGCCGGCCTCGATCTCGCAGATCCGGAGGTTCGCCCGGCGGCGCTAGCGGCAATCCGCGCGACCACCGTGCCGCCGACGCTGCCGGGCGCCGGCGCGCGGCGCGAGATCCGCGACCCGGCTGACAACTCACGGCTGATCGGCGCCGCCCCGGACAGCACGCCGGCCGAGCTGGACGCGACCCTGGCGGCGCTGTCACGGTCCTGGCGCCGATGGGACGACGCGGGCGGCGCGCACCGCGCCGACGTGCTGGACCGCGCGGCCGACCTGATCGAGGCCGACCGGCCGGGGCTGCTGTTCCTGCTGGCGCGCGAGGCCGGCCGCACCCTGGCCGACGGCATTGCCGAGGTGCGTGAAACCGCGGATTTCTGCCGCTATTACGCAGCCCGCGCCCGGGAGCATTTCGCCGCGCCGCGCGAGCTGCCGGGTCCGACCGGCGAGCGCAACACCTGGGCGCTGGGCGGACGCGGTGTGTTCGCGGCGATCTCGCCGTGGAACTTCCCGGCTGCCATTTTCACCGGGCAGGTCGCGGCGGGTCTGGCGGCCGGCAACGCGGTTGCCGCCAAGCCGGCCGAGCAGACGCCGCTGGTCGCGGCGCGCATCGTCAGCCTGCTGCACAACGCCGGGGTGCCGGACGATGCGCTGCGTCTGGTCTGCGGCGACGGCGCGATCGGTGCCGCGCTGGTCGCCGACCGGCGCGTGGCGGGGGTGGCGTTCACCGGCGGCACCGACACCGCGCAGGCAATCGCGCGCAGCCTCGCCGGCCGCCCCGGCCCGCTGATCCCGTTCATCGCCGAAACCGGCGGCATCAACGCGATGGTCGTGGACAGCTCCGCGCTGCCCGAGCAGGTGGTGGCGGACGTGCTGACCAGCGCGTTCGGCTCCGCCGGCCAGCGCTGCTCGGCGCTGCGGCTGCTGTGCCTGCAGGACGAGGTCGCCGACCGCATCATCGCGATGCTGCGCGGCGCGGCCGATACGCTGGTGGTGGGCGACCCGCTGGATCCGGCCACCGATGTCGGCCCGGTGATCGACGCCGCCGCGCGCGACGGCCTGGCTCGCTACGCCGCCGGCATGGGCCGGCCGCTGTTTGAAGTGGCGCTGCCGCCGGGCTGCGATCGCGGCAGTTTCTTCGGCCCGCGCGCCTTCGAGCTGGCCAGCGCCGCCGACCTGCAGCGGGAGGTGTTCGGCCCGGTGCTGCATATCGTGCGCTATCGGCTCGACCGGCTGGACGCCTTGCTCGGGGCGATCGAGGCGACCGGGTTCGGCCTGACCCTCGGCGTCCACTCCCGCGTCGAGGCGGTGCAGCGCCGCGTGGTCGAGCGGCTGCGGGTCGGGAACGCCTATGTCAACCGAAACCAGATCGGCGCCGTCGTGGGCGTGCAGCCGTTCGGCGGGCGCGGCCTGTCCGGCACCGGGCCGAAGGCGGGCGGCCCGATCACGCTGTTCCGCTTCGCCGAGGAGCGGGTGGTCAGCGTCAACACGGCGGCCGCTGGCGGCAACGCGGCCTTGCTGGCATCCGATGACGGGTGAGGCTAGCGTCCGCGGATGGCCGACTCGGACCCGCTCGCCTACGTGACCGCGGCAGCGCCCCTGCTCGGCCTGCATCTGTGTCCGAAGCGGCTTGCGGAGCTGGCCGCGGCCTTCGCGCAGGTGCAGCGGTTCGCCGCCCCGGCGCTGCTGTTCGAGCCGCCGCCCGAGACGCCGCCCGCTGCGGTGTTCGTGCCGTGACCGCGCTGCACCGGCTGGGCGCGACGGAGCTTGCCGGGCGTATCGCCTCCGGCGCGATCACCGCCGAGGCGGTGGTCTCTGCGGCGCTGGCGCGCATCGCCGAGCGCGACGGCGAGACCAACGCCTTCACCGCCACCGTCCCCGAACGCGCGCTGCGGCGCGCCCGGGCGCTGGATGCGCAGATCTTCGATGGCGAGACTCCCGGCCCACTGGCCGGCGTGCCATTTGCGGTCAAGAACCTGTTCGACGTGGCAGGCGTGGTCACCCTCGCGGGCAGCCGCATCGAGCGGCAGCGGTCGCCCGCCACAGAGGATGCGTTTGCCGTCACGCGGATGGAGGCGGCGGGCGCGGTCTGCGTCGGCTGCCTGAACATGGACGAATACGCCTATGGCTTCACCACCGAGAACAGCCATGACGGCGCCACCCGCAATCCGCACGACCTGGCACGCAGCGCCGGCGGCTCTTCGGGCGGGTCGGCTGCGGCGGTGGCGGCCGGCCTGGTGGCGCTGTCGCTCGGCACCGACACCAACGGCTCGATCCGCGTGCCGGCGGCGCTATGCGGGGTGTTCGGCCTGAAGCCGACGCTCGGCCGGCTGTCGCGAGCCGGGGTGTACCCGTTCGTGCCCAGCCTGGACCATGTCGGCCCGTTCGCGCGCAGCGTGGACGACCTCGCCTTGGCCTATCGCGCCATGCAGGGACGCGACCGGCACGACCCGGCGCAGCAGGACCGCGCGCCCGAGCCGCTGCGGTCGCTGCGGGACGGGGGTATCGAGGGGCTGCGGATCGCCCGGCTCGGCGGCTACTTCGCGCAAGGCGGCGTTGCGTGCGTGCAACACGCGGCCGATCGCGTCGCCGCCGCGCTTGCCGCGTCCGACATTGCGGAGTTTACCGCCGCCGCCGCCGCCCGCTCGGCCGCCTTCATCATCACCGCCGCCGAGGGCGCGCACACGCACCTGGCCAATCTGCGGACTCGGGCGGCCGACTTCGATCCGCATGTCCGCGACCGCCTGCTGGCCGGGGCGCTGATCCCGGCGCAATGGCTGCTGCATGCCCAGCGCATCCGCGCCCATCTGCGCGAAGCCGCCGCGCGGCTGTTCGCGGAGTGGGACATCCTCGTGGCGCCGGCCACGCCCAGCCCCGCCATGCCGCTCGGCCACGACATGCTTGAGGCGGATGACGCGACCGTGCCGCTGCGCCCGTCCTTCGGCCGCTACACCCAGCCCATCAGCTTCCTCGGCCTGCCGGTGCTCGCAGTCCCGGTGCAGCACGCCGACGGCGCGCTGCCGGTCGGGGTGCAGCTGATCGGCGCGCCCTGGCGCGAGACGAGCCTGTTGCGCGCCGCCGCGCATCTGGAGCGCACAGGCCTCTGCGCCGCCCCGATCGCGCCGGACTTCGCGTGATGCCGGGCCTGAACTGATGGAGGTGAACATCCCCGAGATCGTGGCCGACCTCCGCGCCGCCTTCGACCGCTACGAGGCGGCGCTGGTCGGCAACGACATCGCGGCACTGGACGCGCTGTTCTGGGACAGTCCGCGCGTCGTCCGCTTCGGCGCGACCGAGAATCTGTACGGCATCGAGGCGATCCGCGCCTTCCGCGCCGCCCGCTCGCCCGACGAACTGGCGCGCGAGCTGGCCGGCATCGTCATCACCACCTTCGGCCGCGATTTCGGTACCGCGAGCGCGCTGACCCGGCGCACGGCAACCGGCCGCACCGGGCGGCAGACGCAGACCTGGGTGCGCCGCCCCGAGGGCTGGCGGGTGGTCGCCGCCCATGTCTCATTCCTCGAGTATGGGTTCGCCTCGCCATGATCGGGGTCGATTGGGGCACCAGCAGCCTGCGCGCCTTCCGCCTCGATGCGGCGGGCGACGTGATCGACCGCGTCGCCGCCCCGCGCGGCATCATGGCGGTGCAGAACGGCAATTTCGCCGGCGCCCTGCGCGCCCAGATCGGCCCCTGGCTGGACGACGGCGAGACGCAGGTGCTGATGTCCGGCATGATCGGCAGCCGGCAGGGCTGGGTGGAGGCGCCGTACCTTGCCCTGCCCCGCCAGCCCCAATTCGCTCGCCGGCTCGCTGGTCCGGGTAATATTTGACGGCGCGGAGGTGCTGCTGGTGCCCGGCCTGTCCGATCACGACGCCGCCGGCGTCCCGGAGGTGATGCGCGGCGAGGAGACGCAGCTGGTCGGCGTCATCGACGCGATGGGCGGGCGCGGCATTGCCTGCTTGCCCGGCAGCCACGCCAAATGGGCGCGCATCGACGACGGCCGGATCGCCGCGTTCTCGACCTATCTCAGCGGCGAGGCGTTCGCCGCCATTCGCGCCGGCACCATCCTTGGTCGCATGATGCCGGACGCGCCGCACGACCCGGACGCCTTCCGCCGCGGCGTGCGGCGTTCGGCCGAACCGGGCCATCTGCTGCACCACCTGTTCGGCGTCCGTGCGCTCGGCCTGTTCGGCGCGCTGGCCGAGAGCGAGAGCGCGTCGTACCTGTCCGGCCTGCTGATCGGCACGGAGATCCGGGCTGCGCTGCCCGAGGGCGAGACCGTGCATCTGATTGGCGCGCCGGAGCTGTGTGCGCTGTATCGGGACGCGATCGAGGTCTGCGGCGGCGCCGCGCACATCGAAGACGACGATGCCGCCGCGCGCGGCCTGGCGACAATTGGAAGGGCTGCCGCATGGAGCTGAAGGACTGGCTGCAGAGATGCCCCCTGATCGCGATCGTGCGCGGCGTGACGCCCGAGGAAATCCTTGAGGTTGCGGCGGCGCTGGAAAGCGCGGGCATCGCCATCGTCGAGGTGCCGCTGAACTCGCCGCGCCCGCTGGACAGCATCCGGCTGCTGGCGCAGTGGTACGGCTCGCGGCTGCTGGTCGGCGCGGGCACGGTGATGAGCGCGGCCGATGTCGATGCGGTGGCCGGGGCCGGCGGCAAGATCATCGTCACCCCGCACGCGGCCGGCGACGTGGTGATCGCGGCCAAGCGCCACGGCCTGATCGCCTGCCCGGGCATCGCCACGCCGACCGAGGCGTTCTCGATGCTGCGCGAGGGCGCGGACGGGCTGAAGCTGTTTCCCGCCGAGGCGTCCAGTCCGGCCGCGCTGCAGGCGATGCTGGCGGTGCTGCCCGCGGGCGTGCTGATGATGCCGGTGGGCGGGATCAATGCCGGCAACATGCAGCCCTGGCTGGACGCGGGCGCGGCCGGCTTCGGCATCGGCGGCTCGATCTACAAGCCTGGGGACAGCGCCGCGACGGTGGGCGAGAAGGCGGCGCGGCTGGTGGCGGGACTGGGACCGTCGCGGATTGCTCCAGGTTCGATCCGTTAGCCCACCACGCGCTGCAACCGACCCTGCAAAGTTTCGCGACCGCACGTAACCCGCGCGAAGAGGTGTGCGAACTCGTGCATGCCGCAAAGCGAACAGGGAGTCGGAGCGTGTCGCACGAATTCATCAAGCAGCACCCGCGCGGTGCTGCGCGTCGCAGCGTTGTCGTTTTTCCCGCCGCTCGCGCTGGCCGCGTCGGCGCACGCGGCAGCGCCGCCATACAGCCTGCCGCATGACACGCTGTATATCGAAAGCAACAATCCGGTCGCGGGACAAAATGCGGTCCTGGCCTATCACCGCAACCAGGACGGCAGCCTGACGCCGCTGCCCGGTTCGCCATTCCTGACCGGCGGGACCGGGTTCTTCGATCCGACCTATGCGGTCGGTCCGTTCGACGGGCAGGGCATCATGGCGGCCGATCCGGTCGGCGGCGTGCTGTTCGTGCCGAATGGCGGGTCGGACAGCATCGCCGCGTTGCGGATGCGGCGCGACGGTTCGCTGTATCCGGTCGCCGGCTCGCCGTTCGCGACCAGCGGCAACACCCCCGAAGCGCTCGGGATGCGCGACCGGACGCTGGTCATCGTGGACAACGCAACCGATCCGAACCAGGCCGGCAGCGGCGTCGGACCGTCCTACGAAACGGCCCGCCTCGGCCGCGGCGATAGCCTGATCCAGAACACCTCGGCGACGATCCAGCTGCCAGCCGGCACGCTGCCGACGCAGGCGCTGCCGGTTCCCGGCACGCCGCTGGTCTACACCAACGAGTTCCTGCCCGGCACCTTGTCCTCGTATTTCCTCGATCTCGCCGGACGCCTGCACCTGATCGAGCGGCAGGCGCCGCCGCTGGAGGCGGGGGAAGCGTCGCAGCCGGTTCCGTTGGGCCAAGCCATCAACCCAGCAGCGCCATTCCTGTATGTGGGCCTGCCGAATGTGGCGCGAGTCGCGGTGTACCGCATGCGCCAGACCGGCGAACTCGGCTTCGTTCGCACCGTCGCCAACAGCGGGGCGGCGGTATGCTGGCTGCATGTGTCAAAGGACAGCCTGCACCTGTACACGGCGAACACCGGCGATCATTCCATCTCGGTCTATGACCTGACGCGGCCGGAGCAGCCGGTCGAGCGGCAGCACCTTGTCTTGAACAACGCCGCGGGCGGCGTGTTCGACTTCGCGCTGTCGCCGGATGAGCGCTTCCTGTATGCGGTCGAGGAGGAGAGCAGCCCCGCCGCCTCGGGGCTGAGCAACCAGGTGCACATCCTGAGCATCGACCATGCGACGGGTCAGGTCGCCGAGATCGCAGCCTCGCCGCTCAAGCTGCCGGTGGCGGCGGGAACCAGGCCGCAGGGAGTGGTGGTTTACTGACGGAGCGCCGCGCACCGCATGAATCAGGGCTGCCGATGAACCGGGCGATCCGGCCGTTGCACGAGGTGGATCGGGTCGCCCTGCTGGCGTTGAACAACGATCATGCCGTCGAACTGTCCTGGCTTGAGGCCGATCGGCTGGCGATGATGCTCGGGCAGGCCTATTACGCGCGCGGCTTCGGCAACGTCGATGCGGCGCTGATCGCGTTCGATGGGGCGAGCGCCTATGACGGTCTGCATTTCGGCTGGTTTCGCGCCCGCTACCCTCGCTTCGTCTATGTCGATCGGGTCGTCGTCGCCGCCCGGGCGCGCGGCCGGGGCCTGGCGCGGGCGCTCTACGGCGACCTGTTTGCCACAGCGGCCGCCGACGGGCAGACCCTCGCAGCCGCCGAGGTCAACATCGACCCGCCCAACCCCGCCTCGTTGGCCTTTCACGCCGCTTCCGGCTTCCTGCCGGTCGGCGAGGCGCCGGCGCCGGGCGGCAAGTCGGTGCGGTATTTCGTGCGCTCGTTGCCCTGACGGCGGCCCTATGCCTTACTCGCGCTGAACGGGAGGGTTCTTCAATGGCGCAGGTTTCGGTCCGCAAGGTCGTCAAGGCCTACGAGACGTATCAGGCGGTCCACGGCATCGACCTGGACATCGCCGACGAGGAGTTCGTGGTCCTGGTCGGACCCTCCGGCTGCGGCAAGTCCACGACGCTGCGCATGATCGCCGGCCTGGAGGAGATCACCTCGGGCGAGATCTGGATCGGCGGCGACCTGGTCAACGACGTGCCGCCACGCGACCGCGACATCGCGATGGTGTTCCAGAACTACGCGCTCTATCCGCACATGACCGTGTTCGACAACATGGCATTCGGCCTGAAGCTGCGGAAGTTCCCGCGCGAGCAGATCAAGCAGCGCGTCGGCGAGGCGGCGCGCATCCTCGATCTCACCCCGCTTCTGGAACGCCGGCCAAAGGCGCTGTCGGGCGGCCAGCGGCAGCGCGTGGCGATGGGGCGCGCCATCGTGCGCAACCCGCGGGTGTTCCTGTTCGACGAGCCGCTGTCCAACCTGGACGCCAAGCTGCGCGTGCAGATGCGCACCGAGATCAAGAAGGTGCACCAGACCGTCAAGACCACGACCGTCTATGTCACGCATGATCAGGTCGAGGCGATGACCTTGGCCGATCGGGTGGTGGTGATGAATGCCGGCCGCATCGAGCAGGTGGGTCCGCCGCAGGAGCTATACCACAACCCGGTCTCGCGCTTCGTCGCCGGCTTCATCGGCAGTCCGTCGATGAACTTCCTTTCGGCGCATGTGTTCGACGACAGCGGCCTGAAGGTGCGGCTGACGTCGGGCGAAGTCCTGGCGATCCCGCCGCAACGGTTCAACCGCTACGCCGCCTACCGGGACCGCGACATGATCCTGGGCCTGCGCCCGGAGCACATCACCGAGCAGCGCGACCTGGACAAGACCGGCGTGGTGCCGCTGAACGCGCCGGTGGACGTCACCGAGCCGATGGGCATGGAGACGATGGTGCATTTCTTCATCGGCAAGGAGCCGGTGACGGCGCGCATCGACCCGTCGGTGCATGCCTCGCCGGGCGAGAACCTGCCGCTGGCCGCCGACATGAACCAGATGCATCTGATGGAGCCGGACACCGGCCGCGTGGTCTGACGCCGATGGCCGGGGCCGAGCTGCCGACCCGCACCGTCGCGGTCGGGGCGCTGCGCGACTTCATCGGCCGCATTTTCGCCGCCGCCGGATGCGATCCGGACGAGGCGGCGCGGATCGCGCGCTATCTGGTCTCGGCGAACCTTGCCGGCCATGACAGTCACGGCGTGATCCGCACGCCGCGCTATGTGCGCGAGTTGCAGGGCGGCCTGGTGATGGCCGGGCGCGGCATCGACATCGTGCGCGACAGTCCGACCCACGCCGTCGTCGACGGCGGCTGGGGCTTTGGCCAGACGATCGGCCCGTTGGCGGTGGATCTCGGCATCGCCAAGGCGCGCGCGGCGGGAATGGCGGTGATCGCGCTGCGCCGCAGCGGGCATATCGGGCGCATCGGCGACTGGGCCGAGCGCGCGGCCGAGGCCGGGCTGGTCTCGATCCATTTCGTCAACGTCGCCGGCGGCGAACTGGTCGCGCCGTTCGGCGGCGTGGATCGCCGGTTCTCCACCAACCCGATCTGCGTCGGCATCCCGCAGGCCGACGGCGCGCCGCCGCTGCTGCTGGACATGGCGACGAGCACGGTGGCCGAAGGCAAGGTTCTGGTAGCCTCGCGGGGCGGCAAGCCGGTGCCGGAGGACGCCCTCGTGCGGCCAGACGGCAGCTTCACCAGCGATCCGTCGGCGCTGTACGGCCCGCTGGCGCCCGGCGGCCCGCGCGAGGCAATCAATGGCGAGGGCGCGCTGACCGCGATGGGCGCCCACAAGGGTTCGGGGATCGCCTTCATGTGCGAGATGCTGGCCGGCGTGCTGACCGGCGGCGATACGTCCGGGCCGATGCCCGACCCCAGCGTGCGGCGGATCAGCAACGGGATGCTGTCGATCTACCTCGACCCGGCGCATTTCGGGGCGGCCGACTTCGCGGCAAGAACGCGGGAGTACGCCGACTACGTCAAGGCGTCCCGGCCGGTGACGCCCGGCGGCGAGGTGCTGGTGCCCGGCGAGCCGGAGGCCCGCACCCGCGCGCACCGGCTGGCGCATGGCGTGCCGCTGCAGGTGGAGACGTGGGAGCGGCTGGTCGCGGTGGCGGGCGAGCTGGGCGTGGCCGTTCCGGGTTGACCGCCCGGTCTAGTCTGTCTAGTCATCAAACATAGGCGAATGGCAGCTGCAGGACGCGAAGGCGCGGTTGAGCGAGTTAGTGAGGCGCGCTGTCGAGGAGGGTCCGCAAACCGTGACGGTGCGCGGCGAGCGGACTGCGGTGTTGGTCTCGGCCGCGGAATACGACCGCTTGGTCCGGCCTGCAAAGACCCTGCTTGAAGTGCTGGATCCCGGGCCGGACGTACCGGACGAGTTCTGGCGGATGGTCGAGGAGGCTCGCGATAAGACGCCTTACCATACCGAGATCCAGTGGTGAGGTTTCTGGCGGATACCTGTCTGGTATCCGACGTGCAGCGCACCCTTCCGGGTCCGACCGCATGGATGGCAGCAACGCCGTTGACGGATGTGTTCCTCAGCGTCATGACCATCGGAGAACTCCGCAACGGCATCGTCCGGCTTTCTCGTAGGGATGCCGGTGCCGCAGCGCGGCTTGACAGGTGGCTCGGTTCCCTGCGCGCCGCGTTCGGCGCTCGCGTCCTGGTCGTCTCCGAGGATGTGGCCCTGCGATGGGCCGAATTGGCCACGTAGCGCTCCCGCCCGGTGGCGGACACCCTGATTGCCGCCACCGCCCTGGTGCACGGCCTCGCCGTCGTCACCCGCAACGTTGCCGATTTCGCCGATACCGGCGTTGCCATCGTCAATCCGTGGGAGACGATGTGATGGCCGACGCCACGTTTACCGCCTCCGAACGCGCCGACCTGGCGCGCGCCAGGCGGCTGCTGGACCAGAGCAATCTGGTGATCCGCCTGACCAGCGTGTTCGGACGCACCGTCGAACGCCTGACATTGCCGGGCGCGCGGTTCCTTCCCGAGGGTGCGAAGGACGCGATCCGCAGCGCCCTGGAGCAGGCGTTGAGCCTGTCCTTCGACATGGCCGCGCGCAGCGTCGATCGCCGCACCGGCTTGGCGTGGCTGGACCGCACGCTCGCCTCGCGCTGGGTGAACATGGCCACCGCGATGGCCTCCGGCGCCGGCGGAGGGCTGGCCGGTCTGCCCGGCGTGCTCGCCGAATTGCCGTTCTCGACCACGGTGCTGATGCGCGCCATCGCGCAGACCGCAGGCGAGGAAGGCGAGGACCTGGCGAGCGAGGAGGCCAAGCTGGAATGTCTCCAGGTGTTCGCGCTTGGCAGCCCGTCCTCGTCGGCCGACAACGAGGCGGATCTCGGCTATTACGCCGTCCGCCTTGGGTTCGCGCAGGCATTGGGCGGCATGGCGGGTCGCGCGCTGAATCAGGTGCTGCCCGGCGCGGTCGGCGTGGCGGCAGCGCGGTTCGGGGTGCCGGTGGCGTGGAAGGTGGCGGCCGAGGCGCTGCCGGTCATGGGCGCGGCCAGCGGCGCAGTGCTGAACGGCGTGTTCGTGGACCACTTCCAGGGCAAGGCGCGCGGCCATTTCATCGTCCGCCGGCTGGAACGGCAGCACGGCGAGGCAGCCGTGCAACGGGCCTACGAGTTGGTCACCTGACCGCCCGGCTGCCTCAGTGTCGCAGCGCCTGCGCCAGTTGGTCGCGGCTCATCTTCGACCGGCCGGGGATCCCGCGCTGCTTTGCCTGCGCATACAGCGCTGCCTTCGACCCGCCCGGCCCGGGTCCCTCTGACTCGTCGCGGTAGGTCTCGCCGCGCCGCTCCTTTGACTTGGTGTGCGACAGGTTGCGCTGGTTGGTCGTCTTGTCCTCGAACTTCGACGCGCCGGCCTCATGCAGCGCGATGGCGATGGCCTGCTTGGGGTTCTTCACCTTGCGACCGCCGGCTGATTTCAGCTCGCCATGCTTCGCCTCGTGCATCACCCGGCCGATGGTATCCTTCTGCGCCTTGCTCTGCGGCATCGCACATGCCCCTCCCTCAGGATTCCGCCCGCAGCATGCAATGCGCCAGCAGGCGATACGTTGCGGTTCGCCCAGGTCATGCTCAGGCGGCGCGCACCCCGGCGACGAAGCCGCCGACTTCGCCGGACAGCTGCTCGGCTTGGCGCGACAGCACCGAGGCGACCGACAGAACTTGGGCAGCCGCACCGCCGGTGGCGCTCGCCGCCCCGTTCAGCTCGCCCAGGGTGCGGCTGACCTGCTCCGTGCTGGCGGCGGTGCGATGAACGTTGCGGGCGATCTCGGCGGTCGCCGCGCCCTGCTGCTCGACCGCCGCGGCGATGGTCGTGGCAATGGCGCTCACCTGCTCGATCGTCTTGCTGATGCCCTGAATTGCCGCCACGGCATCGCGCGTCGCCGCCTGGATCTGGCTCACCTGGCCGCCGATCTCCTCGGTTGCGCGCCCGGTCTGCTGGGCCAGGTTCTTCACCTCCGACGCCACCACGGCGAAGCCCTTGCCGGCATCACCGGCCCGCGCCGCCTCGATCGTCGCGTTCAGCGCCAGCAAGTTGGTCTGGCCGGCGATGGTGGTGATCAGCCCGACCACGTCGCCGATCCGCGATGCCCCATCCTCCAGCGTATGCACGATCCGGTCGGTGCGCCGCACGTCCTCCACGGCGTCGCGGGTGATGCGGGCCGATTGCGTCACCTGCCGGCTGATCTCGCCGATGCTGGCGGTCAGCTGCTCGGCCGCGGCTGCCACCGTCTGCACCCCCGCGCTCGCCTCGGACACTGCCGAGGCCGCGTCGCCGGCCTGCGCATCGGTGCGCTGCGCGGTCGCCGAGAGCGACTGGGCGGTGCGCTCAAGCTCATGCGAGGACGCTCCGAGCCCGGTCGCGAGCGAGGCGACCCCATCCTGGAACGTGGCCACCAGCCGCTCGATCTGCTCGGCGCGGCGCTGCCTGGCGCCGCGTTCGGCCGTCTGCTCGGCATCCAGGCGATCGGCGCGGAGACGGCTGTCGCGGAACACCTGCACCGACGCGGCCATCGCGCCCAGCGCGTCGGCCCGGCCGGCGCCCGGCACCGCCTCCAGCGCCTCGCCTTTGGCAAGCCGCGTCATCGCGTCGGCAAGCCGGCGCAGCAGGCCGAGGATGGTGCGGGTCAGCATGATCGCGGCCCCGAACAGCAGCGCCAGCCCCGCCGCCATCGTGGCCACCATGACGCGCCAGGCGCTCGCCCGCGCGCCGGCGCCGGCGACATCCGCCGCCGCCACGGCGGTCTGCAGATGGTCGCGGGTGCCGTCCATCGCCGTCTGCAGGTCGCCGAACTGGCTGTCAAACCCGTCATACAGCCTGGCGCCGGCGGCGGGATTGGCGAAGCTCACCGTCACCGCGCGGCCCGCCTGCTCGACGAAACGCGGCAGCAGCGAGGTGACTAGCCGGTATCCGCCAGCGATCTCATCGGGCAGCGCGGCGCGGGCATTGGCCCCCAGATCGGCGGTCATGACCGTGATCGCCGATTTCGCGTCGTCGCGGATGTCGTCCGGCTTCTCGTGGCTGGTGCCCGCCGCCGACGCGACGGCGCGCAGGACCGCGGTGCGCAGCCCGTCCATCTTTGCGTCGGCCTCGCGATGCAGGCGCAGCGCCTCCTGCAATACGGCCGCACGGGCCAGCGCGCCGGACATCGTCTGCACCGCGCGCAGCCCGGCAAGGCCGATGCAGGCGGCAACCAGCGCGCCGATCAGGGCGAATCCCAGCAGCCAGGTGCGGATGGTCAGGCGTTGCATCGTGGGTGATCCTCGCGAAGATGTTGCGCGCGCCATCGGGCGACACGGCATCATGCCGGCAATGACTGAACGTGGAATGAAGCGGCGGCCGCGTCAGGCCGGATCGAGATCCACCGCCACCGTCAGCCGATGACGGCCGCCGCCGAGGATGACGCCACGCACCGGGCTGACATCGCCATAGTCGCGACCCCAGCCGAGCACCACATGCTGCTCGCCGACCACCAGGTCGTTGGTCGGGTCCAGGTCGAGCCAGCCGTGTTCGGGGCCGAGCCAGCAGCCGACCCAGGCATGCGACGCATCCGCACCGCGCAGGCGCGGCCGCCCCGGCGGCGGCCGGGTGCGCAGATAGCCGGAGACGTAGCGCGCCGGCAGGCCCAGCGCGCGCAGCCCGGCGATCATCAGATGGGCGAAATCCTGGCAGACCCCGGCCCGCTGCGCCATTACCCGGGAGACCGGGGTCGCAATCGTGGTCACCCCGGCGCGGAAGGCGAAATCGCGATTGATGCGGCCGCTCAGATCCAGCAGCGCGGCCACGATCGAGCGGCCGGGCGGGAAGCTTTCGGCGCACCACGCGGCGGTCGCGGCGTCGGCCGCCGCCATCGCGCTGTCAAAGGCGAACTCGGCCGCGTGCCAGGCCGCCTTTCCGCCCGCCCGGGCCGACTCGGCCACCGCCTCCCATGGCGGCGAGCCCAGCGCCGGCAGGTCCGGCGCAGCCGACACCTCGACCAGCGCCTGCAGCACGATCTCGAACCGCGCGTGCGGGCGTTCCACAAACAGCCGCACGACTGGATTGCCGAAATGGTCCAGCCCTTCGCTGCGGCGCTGCGGCGCAGGCTCGACTGCGAGGCTGGCCTGGAGCACATGCTGACGCGCGAGCGGGCGCGGTCGCAGGTGCACCAGATGCGCCGCCAGATCCACTGGCTCGGCATAGTCATAGCGCGTGGCGTGCCGGACCCGGTATCTCACGCAGGCAGGCCGCCCGGCGCGGGCGCTTCGGACCAGCCGAGCGTCTGCACCGCTGGCAGCAGCGCGAAATAGCGTCGGCTGATCCGGTCTGACAGGGCGGCGACCCGCCCGGCGATCGCGCGCAGGTCGGCGACGGCGGCAGCGGCCGCAACCGACTGGTCGGGCGCGGCCAGGACCGACGCGACCAGCGCCTCGGCTTCCGCCAGCAGGCCAGCCGCATGCCCGGCAAGCCTTGGCCGCGCCTCGGGGCGACCGGCCGCGCCGTCCGGGTCCAGCTCGTCCAGCAGCCCGTGCATCGCGGCGAGCTGGAACGCCAGCCCGCGCGGGTTGCCCGGATCGGCCAGCACCAGATCCAATACCGGCGCCGGCTGGATCACCGCAAGATAGCGGCTGCGATAGGTAATCAGGCTATCGCACAGCTCCAGCGCCAGGGTCAGCCCCGCCTCGATGCGCGCCGGCTGCTGGTCCAGGGCCACCGCCAGCTCGCCTGCCACCGCCATGGCCCGCTCCAGCCGCCGGCCCAGATCGAGGAACAGGAAACCGCCGCCGCGCACCATGTTCTCGGCCGCCAGCCCGGCCACCAGCGTCGAGAATGTCTGGATGCCGGACATCGCCTCGGCCAGAGCGTCCAGGCTGTGCCCCGCCGCCGCCGCGTCCGCCCGGGCGCGCGCCAGGCTGTGCGAGAACGTCGCGTACATGTCGCCGGTCAGCCGGTCGCGCACGCCCTCGATCAGCCGCGCCACCTCGGCGAACATCGAGGCGAGCGAGATCCGCGCGGCGCCCCCATCCGGCGCGGCGATCCGCAGCAAGCCATCCGGCAGCACCGCCGCAGTGGCCTGCTCGGGCGTCAGCAGCCCGGCTTCGATCAGGCACAGGCCCAACGTCCGCAGCTCCGCGGATTGGCGCGGCAGCAGGGTGGCGGCACGGATCAGCCGCGACAGGGTTGCGCGCACCAGCCGGGCGGCGCGCTCCAAGCGCTCGACGCTGCGGCCAAGCCAGAACAGGTTGTCGGCGACCCGGCTCGGCAGGTCGCCGCTGCTGCGCCGAAGGACCAGCGTCGGCGCCGGGATCGGCAGCGGGCCGACCATGTCGCCGCGCCCCTCGCTGAGCACCCATACATCCTTGGCGATCCCGCCATGCGGCAGCGCGCCGCCCAGCCCGGCTTGCGGATCGTGCAGCCGCGCCAGTCCGCCGGGCAGCGCCTGCCACGCCGCCTCGCCGCCGCCGACCAGGAACAGGCGCAGCACGAACGGGCGCGGCTGCAAGCCGTCCGGTTCCAGGAACGGCGCAACCGAGAGCGGCACGGCGCTGACCGCCGCCCACTCCCACGGCCGCTCGGCGATGCGCCCGGACAATCTGCGCCGCGCCGCCTCGGACAGGCCGGCGGTCGCGACCGCCGCCACCGCGCCATCCAGCGCCGGGCGAAGCAGCCAGCCGCACGGATCGGCCGCCACCACCGCGCGGGCGGCGGGGTCGCCGAGCCACAGCGTGCTGACGTTCGGCAGTCGTAACGGCTCGCCCAGCAGCCGGGCGCACAGCGATGGCAGGAACGTCGCAAGCGCCGGCGCTTCCGCAACCGCGCTGCCCGGCGCATTGCTGATGCGCACCCGCCCCGAACGCGCCGCCTCCAGCAGCCCGGGCACCCCGGCGCGGGTCGGCCCATCCAGCTCCAGCGGGTCGATGGCGCCGCCGTCGGTGCGGCGCAGCAGCACGTCGATCGGCTGCAGCCCGGACAGCGTCTTGAGGAACAGGCCGCCGTCGCGAACCGCCAGGTCGCCGCTCTCGACCAGCACCGCGGACAGCTCGCGCGCCAGCAGCAGATGCTCGAACCAGCCCGGATGCGCGCTGCCCGATGTCAGCAGCGCCACGGTCGCAGCAGCCGGGGTGGACGCCGAGTTCCGGCGCCAAGCGCTGCAGCAGATCCTGCCAGTGATCCATGAACGGCCGCAGCGGCCGGACCTGCGCGGGACGGAAAATCTCAGGCAAGACGCCGGCCAGCAGGCGGCGGTTCTCCAGCGCCACGGCGATGCCGGCGGGCGCGCCGGTGCGATCGGCCAGCACGCGCCAGCGGCCGTCCGGGCCGCGCAGCAGGTCGGCGGCATAGGCGCCCAAATGCGCGCCCGCAGCCGACGGATGGCGGCATGGACGCAGGAAGCCGGGATTGGCGAACGCCAGGGCGGGCGGCAGCAGACCTTCGGCCAGCATGTCCTGCGGCCCGTACAGATCGTCGAGCAGCGCCTCGAACAGGCGCCCCCGCTGCGCCAGCCCGGCCTCCAGTTCGGCGAACTCACGCTCGGAAATCGGCAACGGCACCGGATCGCAGCGCCAGGCTGGCAGCGTGGCCGCGCCGGGCAGGCTGGCGGCCAGCCCCGATTGGGCGTCCTCCGCGGCAAGCCGCCGGCCGCGCTCGGCCAGCCCGCCCTCGGCAAGCCCCTGGAAAGAGCCAAGCAGGCCGCGCCAGTGAGAGCGCAGGCCGCCGCGGCCATCCACCATCTCGTCGTGCGCAGCCCGGCTCGGATCGTCCACGCTGTGCACACCACGCCGCCTGTGTGCGGCGCAGTCTGTCAGGCGAAGCGGCGCAGGTCCAACGTGCGCGGCAGTTCCCGGCTCGGGCCGGCCTGCGCCAGCGCCGCCGGGGGCGGCATCGGCCCAGGCGTGTGGCCGAACGGAAAGAACCGCGCCCGCCGCCGCGCCTCCGCCTCCTGCGCGTTGACCGGATAGGTCTCGTAGCTGCGGCCGCCCGGGTGAGCGACGTGGTGGGTCAGGCCGCCCAGGCTGCGCCCGGACCACGAATCATAGATGTCGAATACCACCGGCGTCTGCGCCGGAATCATCGGATGCAGCGCGGCCGAGGGCTGCCACGCCTTGAAGCGTATGCCAGAGACGTATTCGCCGACCTGCTCGGTCGGCGATAGCTTCACCTCGGCGCCGTTGCAGGCCAGCACGAACCGCTCCGACTGCCACCCCGTGACCCGCGCCTGCAAGCGCTCCGCCGAGCTGTCCACGTAGCGCACGGTGCCGCCCGCCGCCGGATCCTCGCCCAGCACGTGCCACGGCTCCAGCGCATGACGCAGCTCCAGCCCGATGCCGCGCACCGCCACGCTGCCGATCACCGGAAAGCGGTGCGCGAAATGCGGCGCGAACCAGTCCTTGTCGATGGCGAAGCCCCAGCCCGCAAGCTCCTCCAGGGCATCGGAAAAGTCCTGCTCGCAGAAATGCGGCAGCATGAAATCGTCGTGCAGCCGCGCGCCCCAGCGCACCAGCCGCCGCTCGTACGGATGCTGCCAGAACGCCGCCAGCGCCGCGCGCATCAGCAGGCTCTGCGCCGCAGCCATCCGCGCGTGCGGCGGCATCTCGAAGGCGCGGAACTCGACCAGCCCGCGCCGGCCCGTGGCGCTGTTCGGGTCGTACATCTTGTCGATGCAGAACTCCGTGCGGTGTGTGTTGCCCTGCATGTCGGCCAGGATGTTGCGCAGCAGCCGGTCGGGCACCCAGGGCGGCACCGGGCGAAACGGGGTGATCTGCGCGAACGCGATCTCCAGCTCGGCCAGCGCGTCGTCGCGCGCCTCGTCAACGCGCGGATGCTGGCTCATCGGTCCGATGAACAGGCCGGAGAAGGCGAAGGACAGGCTGGGATGGTTGTGCCAGAAGCCGAGCAGGCTCTTCAGCAGATCGGGACGTCGCAGGAACGGGAATCCTCCGCCCGCGCCGCGCCCATGACGACGTGATTGCCGCCGCCGGTGCCGACATGTCGGCCGTCCAGCATGAACTTCTCCGCCGACAGCCCGGCCTGCCGCGCCTCCTCATATAGCTGTTCGGTGCGCTCGACATGCTCGGCCCAGCTTGCGGCGGGATGCACGTTGACCTCGATCACGCCCGGGTCCGGCGTGACGGAAAAGGCCAGCAGTCGAGGGTCGTGCGGCGGCTGGTAGCCCTCCAGCACCACCGGCCGGCCGAACTCGGCGGCCGTCGCTTCGATCGCAGCGACCAATTCGATCCAGTCCTCGGCGGCATGCAGCGGCGGGATGAACACGCTGAGCAGCCCGCCGCGCGGCTCGATCGCCAGGGCGGTGCGCACCAGGTCCGGTTCGCCACGCCCCACCAGCGGGCGGTCCTGCTGCACGGCGCGGTCGCGGGCATGGCCGTTGCCAAGATGCGGCGCATGGGCGCGGCGCAGCATCGCCTGCGGCGGCAGCGGCTCGCGCGGCGCGAACGGGTCCGGCTCGGCGCTGATCTCGATGCTCTCGGGATCGACCCAGGGCAGGCTCTCCAGCGGCAGGCGCAGGCCGATATGGCTGTCGCCCGGCACCAGGAACAGCGTGTCGTCGCGAAGGAACCAGCGCCCCGACTGCCAGCGGCGCGTCGGACCCTCGCCCAGCCGGCGCAGCGGCAGCACGCTGCCGACCGGCGAGGCGAGGCCCTGCGAGAACACCCGCGCCATGCGCGCCCGCGCCAGCGGGTCACGCAATCTGCTGTCCTCCGCGATGACGTTGGCCGGCAGCCGGTGCTCGCGCCACAGGTAATAGTGCACGTCCTCATGCGCCGGCAGCACGCGCGCCGGATCGACCTGCAGGCGTTCCGCCAGCGCCGCCGCGAACCGCGCCGCGTCCTCGGCCCCGGCGGTGTCGCGGTCACGATCGGGGTCGGCCAGCAGCGCCGGATCGCTCCAAACCGCCTCGCCATCGCCGCGCCAGACCGCGTGCAGCGCCCAGCGCGGCAGCTGCTCGCCGGGGTAGTGCTTGCCGGTGGCGTGCATCAGCGCCGCCCCCGGCGACCACAGCCTTGCCAGCCGCCGGATCAGCCGCCCGGCGCGGCCGCGCTTGGTCGGCCCCAGCGCGTCGGCGTTCCATTCCGCACCATCGGCATCGCCCGCCGCCACGAAAGTCGGCTCGCCCCCGAAGGTCAGGCGCATGTCGGCCGCCCGCAGCGCGCGATCGACGCGCGCGCCGGCGGCCAGGATGTCCTGCCACTGCCGATCGGTGTACGGCTTGGTCACGCGCGGAGTCTCGCTCACGCGGGTCACCTGCATGTCCACGTCGAAGGCGACCTCGCTCTGGCTGACGCCGCCGCTGATCGGCGCGGCCGATTGCGGGGCCGGGCTGGCGGCCAGCGGAATATGCCCCTCGCCGGCCATCAGGCCCGACGTGGCGTCCAGCCCGATCCACCCGGCGCCGGGCAGATAGACCTCGGCCCAGGCGTGCAGGTCGGTGAAGTCGGCGGGCGGCCCCGCGGGACCATCGATCGGGCTGACATCGGCGACCAGCTGGATCAGGTAGCCGGAGACGAAGCGCGCGGCGAAGCCGAGATGGCGCAGCAGCTGCACCAGCAGCCAGGCGGAATCGCGGCAACTGCCCTTGCCCGCCGCCAGCGTCTCCTCGGGCGTCCAGACGCCCGGCTCCATGCGCACGATATAGGCGACCCGCTGCTGCACCGCGCGGTTCAGCGCCACCAGCAGATCGACGGTTCGCGGACCGCCCATCGGCGTCTCGGCGACCAGCCCGGCCAGGAGCGGCCCGGCCGGCTCGACCCGGCGATACGGCGCAAGCTCCTGCTCCAGCACCGGGTCGTAGGCGAACGGAAAGGTCTCCGCGTCGGGTTCCAGGAAAAAGTCGAACGGGTTCACGGTCGCCATGTCGGCAATCAGATCGACCGTGACCTCGAACGCGCGCACCGGATCGGGAAACACCACGCGGGCCAGGAAATTGCCCTGCGGATCCTGCTGCCAGTTCACGAAATGCGGCTGTGGCGCGATCTGCAGGCTGTACGACAGGATCGGCGTGCGCGCGTGCGGCGCCGGGCGCAGTCGGATGGTCTGCGGCCCCAGCGTCACCAGCCGGTCGTATCGATACGAGGTCCGGTGCGTCAGCGCGGCATGGATCGACATGGCTGCCTTTCGGGCGGTCGTCAGTCGGCTGGGACGTCTGCGGCGCGGAGCAAGTCGAAGCGTCGAGGGTCAAGGCGAGGCAAGATCCGGGCCGCATCGCCCATCCATGCGGCGGGGTCGCGGCCGGCGACCAGATCGGCGACCAGCCGCCCCGCCGCAGGCGAGGTCTGGATGCCGTAGCCGCCCTGCCCGACGCACCACATGAAGCCGTCCGCCCCGTCCGCCCAGCCGAAGGCGAGGCCGCCATCCGGCGTGAAGGTGCGCAGCCCGGCCCAGGCGCGCTCGATCCGCGTCACGGGAATGTCCAGCGCCTGCTGCATGCGGTCGATCGCCAGCGCGATGTCCAGTTCGTCCGGCTGGACGTCGTGCGCATGCATCGGCGTCTCGTCGGCCGGCGAGACCATCAGCCGCGTGCGCGCCTCCGGGCCTGGCGTACCAGGTCTGTGCGAAATCCTGGATCATCGGCCAGTCGCGCACGATCCAGGGCGCGGGGTCGATGATGACGCCGGTGCGCCGCTTCGGCGCCAGCCCCAGCGGCGCCAGCCCGGCCTGCCCGGCCACCACGTCGCCCCACGCGCCGGCGGCGTTGACCAGCACGCGGCGCCTCGAACCGGTCGCCGCCGATCACCTCGACCCGCCATTGCCCGCCCGCCCGCTCGATCCGCCCGGTGCGGCTGCGCAGCGCCAGCGCCCCGCCGTGCGCGCGCGTCTGGCGCAGGAAGCCCTGGTGCAAAGCCGCTACGTCCATGTCGAACCCGTCGTCCTCGACGGCGGCGGCAGCGGCATGGCCCGGCCGCAGCGCCGGCACCAGGGCTTGCGCCTGGACGGTCGGAATGGCGCGCAGGCCGTGCCCCCCGGCCACCGCCGCGCCCAGCGCCGCCGTCTCGCCGGCCAGCGCCAGCGTCAGGACCGGGCGATGCGACATCAGCGCCGTCCCGGCGAACCCGGGCGGCGGCGCTTCGAAAAACCCGCGCGACAGCACGGTCAGCGCGCGCGCGTCCGGCGGCCCGTAATTGGCGGTCCACAGCGCCGCCGAGCGGCCGGTGGTATGATAGCCGGCCGCGTCCTCCGCCTCGATCAGCGCCACCCGGCGATCAGCGGCGAGGTGGGCGGCGACGGTCGCCCCGGCGATGCCGGCACCGATCACCAGCGCGTCGAAATGCTGCACGTCCATGCGCCGCAGCATCGGGCGGCGCACCGCCCTTCGCAACTGCGAAAAGCGGCCGTGACAGCGGCCGGGCCGGGCATTATCTCGGCGGCTCAAGCACGGGGACGGATGGATGGTGCGTTCGATGCGGCATTGGCTGATGGCTGGGGTCGTGGCGTCCCTGGCCGGATGCGGCCCAAAATACTCCCCGGACGTGTACTCAAGTGCCGCCGTGCAGCAGGCCAACAAGGTGGATCGCGGCATCGTGGTCGGCGTGCGCCAGGTCGGTGTCAGCGCGCCCGGCGTGGCGGGTGCCGCGGTCGGCGGGGCCGCCGGCGGCATCGCCGGGTCGGAGGCGCCGGGCGGCAGCGTCGGCTCGGCATTCGGGGCTCTGGGCGGCGCGTTGCTCGGCGGGCTGGTTGGCACCGGGGTCGAGCATGCCGCGGGGGATACGTTCGCGTATGAGTACATCGTGCGCAAGACGACGGGCGATCTGGTCTCGGTGACGCAGAAGGACCGCTCGCCGCTGCAGATCGGGGCCAAGGTGCTGGTGATCGCCGGCAACCAGGCCCGTGTGGTCCCGGACTACACTGACCCGGCTCTGGCCAGCACCGCTCCGCCGTCAGGCGCGCCCGCGCCCCCGCCGACCGAGACCGCACCCATGCCTGCGGCGGTCTCGGCCACCCCTCTGGCCCCGCTGCCGCCGCTGTCGGCGTTCACCGCGCCCGGCATGGCGGCGCCGTAGCACGGGCCAACCCGGGCCACACGGCGCTCAGTCGCAGTCGCACCCGGGCGTCGGGCCGCGCTCGGCGCGCACCAGATGATGGTCGATCCATTCGGCCACCAGGCGCCGCGCCTCGTTCAGCGAGGCCTCCGGGTGGTGGATGCGGTACAGCGTCGTACAGGCACCAAACGCCGCCAGGTCGGCGGTGCCGAGCGCGCGCAACTCCCCATAAGCGGTGACCACTGCGCGTTCGCAGCGGCGGGCGATATGACTGAACTCGCGTCCCATGCGCCGACATTAGGGGCGGTGGAGGCAGGCCGCAATGCGCCGCCGCCCTGGATCATCGGCCGAAAGCACTACTCCACCGCAAAGCGATTTCGGATCTCCGCGGCCACGCGACCGGCTTCGTCCAGCGGCGTGCGCGGCCACGGCGACACGTCGGCCCGGAACGGCCGCACCTGCCCGGCCTCGGTCATTCGGGCGAGGAAACGCCGCTGCCGCGCCCCGGCCAGTTCCGGCAGCGCCACATAGACAGGAACCGAGGTCGAGCACGCCTCGCTCAGCATCGACACGGAATCGCCGGTGACGACGACCGCATCGGCGGCGGCCAGGAAGCCGAGATACGGATTCTCGCCCGGCTCGCCCCAGCGGTACAGCAGGTGCATGACGTTCGACAGCCCGGCCGCCAGCGCGTCGGACGCCTCGCGCCCGGTGCGCCGGCTGGTGCTGGCCAACACCGAGCCGCCCAGTCCGCCGGCAACCCGCGCTACCGAGCGGGCCAGCGCGTGCGCCCGCGCCGGCTCCATGTCGGCCCCCCGGACCGGGCCGCCGACCAGCAGCGCCACGCGCGGGTGCGGCAGATGATCCAGTCGCTCGCCCCATTGCGCCGCCGCATGGCGCAGCGCCTGCGGCCCGATGCGGTGGGGCGTGCCCAGCACCGGCAGCACGTTGGCCGCGTCGGCTCGCGGCTCCTGTTCCGGGATCACCAACAGGTCGTAGTCGGCACGCCGCGCCAGGCCCCCGAGCAGGCTGGCGACACCGGGGAGCAGGCAATGCACGACGCGGCAGCCCAGCCGCGTCTTGAGCCACAGCGCCACAGCAGCCGAGCGGCGGCCCGCCGACAGCACCAGAAGCGGCCGCGCCGCCCCGGGCTGCGGCGGCAGCCGCTGCCGCGCCGCGGCGCCGGCGACGCCCAGCAGCGAGCCGCCGCGCGACAGCGCCGCGGCATGGCCCAGCCAATTCCAGGCGAGCGGCACCCGGCGGAACGGCACGCCCAACCGTTCGGCTATGCCCAGGGCCTGCGCCGAGCCGCCGTCGCGCAGGTCGTCCAGCACCCAGACCCGCGCCTGCGCCGGTCCCTGCCCGGCCGGCATCTGGGCCTGCGGCTGGCCGCCGTCCGCGCGTCGCGTGTCGCGCTCGGCCATGCGGTCAGGGTCGGACATCGGCACGGCCGTGTTCGGCAATCACCCATTGGCGTCGCCGGCCCAGCGCGGCTAGACCGGACCCATCAAAGGGAGCCGGCGCCATGACCAAGCCGCAGATGACGGCCAAGCTGCACATGACCGACTGGGACCGGGATGCGGCGCTGACCGCGGCGCGTATCCTGCTTGAGATCAAGGCCGTCAATTTCCGTCCCGAGGAACCTTACACCTTCACGTCGGGCTGGAAGTCGCCCGTCTATATCGACTGCCGCCGAATCATCTTCTTTCCGCGTGCCCGGTCGAAGATCTGCGAACTCGCCGTGGAGAAGATAGGCCGCCACGTCGGCTATGAAAGCATCGAGGCGGTGGCGGGCGGCGAGACCGCGGGCATCCCCTTTGCCGCCTGGATCGCCGAGCGGATGTTGGCCCCGATGGCCTATGTGCGCAAGCAGCCCAAGGGATTTGGGCGCAACGCGCTGATCGAGGGCGACGTGCCCGAGGGCCTGCGCACGCTGCTGGTTGAGGATCTGACCACCGACGGGCAGAGCAAGATCCGCTTCGCGACCGCGCTGCGCGAGGCCGGCGCGATCTGCAACCACGCTTTCGTGGTGTTCTTCTACGGCGTCTTCCCCGGCAGCTTCGAGACGCTGGCGGCAATGGACATCTCGCTGCACCACCTGTGCACCTGGTGGGACGTGCTGGAAGCCTGCCGCGACCGGCCGTATTTTGCCGAGCCGGCGCTGGCCGAGGTGCGGCGGTTCCTGGAGAACCCGGTCGCCTGGTCAGCCGCGCATGGCGGGGTTGCAAGCGCCGAAGAAGCCGAGAACCGCCGCGCCGCCGCCGCGCAGTAGCACGCGGCCGCGCGCCGGGCGTATGCTGACTCAACCTAAACACGGGAACCCATCCATGACCCCGCCGCCCGCCGCCGCGCTGCGCCCGAACTCACCCGCCGCGCGCGATGTCGCGCATGTGCTGCATTCGTACACCGACCTGCGCGCCCACCAGACCAACGGCCCGATCGTCATCACCCGCGGCGAAGGCGTGCGGGTCTGGGACGATGCGGGACGCAGCTACATCGACACGGTAGCAGGTCTATGGTGCGCCTCGTTGGGCTTCTCCAACGAACGCCTGGTCGAGGCGGCGGCCGCCCAGATGCGCAAGTTGCCGTTCTACCACAGCTTCACCGCGAAATCGCACGAGCCGACCATCGACCTGGCGGAGATGCTGATTGCCCGCGCGCCGGTGCCGATGAGCAAGGTGTTCTTTGCCAATTCCGGCTCCGAGGCGAACGACACCGCGATCAAGATGGTCTGGTACTTGAACAATGCGCTTGGCCGGCCCGAGAAGAAGAAGCTGATCGGCCGGGTGCGCGGCTATCACGGCATCACCCTCGCCGCGTCCAGCCTGACCGGGCTGGTCAACAATCACCGCAGCTTCGACGTGCCGCTGGCGCGGTTCATCCACACCACGACGCCGCATTTCTACCATGGCGGCGTCGAGGGCGAGAGCGAGGAGCAGTTCGCCTCGCGCTGTGCCGAGGATCTGGAGAAGTTGATCCTGGCGGAAGGGCCGGACACGGTTGCTGCGATGTGGGCCGAGCCGGTGATGGGCGCCGGCGGCGTGATCGTGCCGCCGCGCACCTATTTCGAGAAGATCCAGGCGGTGCTGCGCAAATACGACGTGCTGCTGGTCGCCGACGAGGTGATCTGCGGCTTCTGGCGCACCGGCGAATACTGGGGCAGCCAGACGTTCGGCATGCAGCCGGACATCCTGGTGTGCGCCAAGGCGCTGTCCTCGGCATATCTGCCGATCAGCGCGGTGATGGTCAACGAGCGGGTGTTCGAGGGGCTGGCCGACGAGAGCCACGTCATCGGCACCTGGGGCCACGGCTTCACCTATTCCGGCCATCCGGTGCCCGCGGCGGTGGCGATCGAGACGCTCAAGATCTACGACGAGACCGACATCGGCAGCCATGTCCGCGAGGTCGGCGCGCACATGCAGGCGGGACTGCGCGAGCGCTTCGCGCAGCACCCGCTGGTCGGCGAGGTGCGCGGCGTCGGCCTGATCGGCGCCGTCGAGCTGGTCGAGGACCGCGCGACGAAGCGCAACTTCGACCCCGCGCGCAAAGTCGCGATCCGCGCGCAGAAGCTGGGCGAGGCGCACGGCATCATCGGCCGCGCCGCCCCCGGCGACACGCTGTGCTTCAGCCCGCCGCTGATCATCACCGAGCGCGAGATCGACGAGGTGCTGGACGGCTTCGTGCTGGCGCTGGACGAGCTGGCGGTGGAGCTGCGGCGCGAGGGAATGGCGGCAGTGGCGTAGCCGCGCGACACGCTGCGCCGCGCTGCGACGGATCCGGGCTGGATCCGTCGGGCGTGGCGGATGGAGTGGGATTCGAACCCACGGTACGCTATTAACGTACACACGCTTTCCAAGCGTGCGCCTTAAGCCGCTCGGCCATCCATCCTTTCCACGCCGCTCGCGCGGACGCGCGGCTCTCGGAACAGCCCTGCCCCGGCTCGCCATGGCCGGGCCTGACCCGGGCATCCACGGACGCGCCTCAGGGCGGCGCGCGGATCCCCGCATCAAGTCCCGGGATGACGGTTCCCGCGAGGAGCCGACCCGAACGCCGCGCTTCTAGCAAACCGTCGCCGGCGCGTCACGCATCCATCTTGAGCGCAGCCAGGAAGGCGCTCTGCGGGATTTCCACCTTGCCGAACTGGCGCATCCGCTTCTTGCCTTCCTTCTGCTTGTCCAGCAGCTTGCGCTTGCGGCTGATGTCGCCGCCGTAGCACTTGGCGGTCACGTCCTTGGACAGCGCGCTGATGGTCTCGCGCGCGATCACCCGCCCCCCGATCGCCGCCTGGATGGCGATCTTGAACAGCTGCTTGGGGATCAGCTCCTTCAGCTTGGCGCAGATCGAGCGCCCGCGCGCCTCGGCCACGCTGCGATGGGCGATGAACGACAGCGCATCGACCGGATCCTGGTTCACCAGGATCGCAATGCGCACCAGGTCGCCCTCGGCGTAGCCGTCCATCGCGTAATCGAAGCTGGCATAGCCGCGGGTGACCGATTTCAGCCGGTCGTAGAAGTCGAACACCACCTCGTTCAGGGGCAGCCGGTACACCGCCATCGCGCGGTTGCCGACATAGGTCAGGTCCGCCTGCTGGCCGCGCCGCTCGTTGCACAGCGTCAGCACCGAGCCGAGATATTCGTCCGGCACCATGATCGTGGCGCGAATCCACGGCTCCTCGATATGGTCGATAACGCTGCCGTCCGGCATGTCGGCCGGATTGTGCAGTTCCTCGGCGATGCCGTTGGTGCGGTGCAGGCGATAGACCACGCTGGGGGCGGTGGCGATCAGGTCCAGGTCGAACTCGCGGCTCAGCCGCTCCTGGATGATCTCCAGGTGCAGCAGGCCCAGGAAGCCGCAGCGATAGCCGAAGCCGAGGGCGGCCGAGCTTTCCGCCTCGTAGTGGAACGAGGAATCGTTCAGCCGCAGCTTGCCCAGGCTGTCGCGCAGCTTTTCGAAATCGTCGGCATCGACCGGAAACAGGCCGCACCAGACCACCGGCACCGATGGTTTGAAGCCGGGCAGCGGGGCCGCCGCCGGGTGGCGGTCGTCGGTGATGGTGTCGCCCACGTTGCAGTCGGCCACGGTCTTGATCGCCGCGGTGATGTAGCCCATCTCGCCCGGCCCAAGATCGTCCATCGGAACCATGCGCGGCGTGAACACGCCGACCTGCTCGACGGTGTGGGCCGACCCCTGGCTCATCATGCGGATCTTCTGGCCGCGCCGGATGCGGCCGTCCTTGACGCGCAGCAGGATGATGACGCCGAGATACTGGTCGTACCAGCTATCGACCAGCAGCGCCGTCAGCGGCGCGTCGGCGTCGCCCTCGGGCGGCGGCAGGCGCGTGACCAGCGCCTCCAGCACGCCCTCGATGTTCAGGCCGGTCTTGGCCGAGATCATCACCGCGTCGGATGCGTCCAGGCCGATCACGTCCTCGATCTGCTGCTTCACGCGGTCGGGCTCGGCGGCCGGCAGGTCGATCTTGTTCAGCACCGGCACGATCTCGTGGTTCGCCTCGATCGCCTGATAGACGTTGGCGAGCGTCTGCGCCTCGACACCCTGGGAGGCATCGACCACCAGCAGCGATCCCTCGCAGGCGGCCAGCGAGCGGGAGACCTCGTATGCGAAGTCGACGTGGCCCGGCGTGTCCATCAGGTTCAGTACGTAGAGTCTGCCCGTCCCGCGCCGGATAGCTGAGGCGCACGGTCTGCGCCTTGATGGTGATGCCGCGTTCCTTCTCCAGCTCCATGTTGTCGAGCACCTGCTCGGTCATGTCGCGCTCGGACAGTCCGCCGGTGGCCTGGATCAGCCGGTCGGCAAGCGTCGACTTGCCGTGGTCGATATGGGCGATGATCGAGAAGTTGCGGATCAGGGAGAGCGGGGTGGAGGTCATGTGTCGAAACGATCCTGGCGAATGTTGCCGTCAGCCGCGCCCGGCGCGACCGAGTGGTAGCGCAGAGTGAGCATCACAATTGGCAACCCGTCGCGGTGCCCGCTCCTGTTTTCTATCAAGCTAACGTAGCACCGCCCCGGTCGCCTTGCCCACCGCCGCCACCACCCGCGCGCAGGCCGCCTCGATCTCCGCGTCGGTCAGCGTCCGTTCGCCCGGCTGGAACGTCACTTCCAGGCCGAGCGATTTCTGTCCGGCGGCGAGCCTTTCGCCCTCATAGGCGTCGAACAGCGCCACGGCCGCCACCAACGCTCGGTCAGCGCCGCGCGCCGCGCGCAGCACCGCTTCGGCCGGCACCTCACGCGGCAATGCGAAGGCGAAATCCCGCCGCACCGGCTGGAACGCCGGCAGTTCGGGGGCCGCCCGGCGCCGCCGCTTCGGCTCGGCGATGGCGGCCAGGAAGACCTGCATGGCCACCACGGGCCCAGCCAAATCCAGCGCCGCCAACACGCGCGGATGCAGTTCGCCGAACATCGCCAGCACCGTCCTCGGCCCTTGCCGGATCACCCCGGAGCGGCCCGGATGGAACCAGTCCGGGGCATCGGCGGTGGTGGACAGCGCCTCGCCCGGGGCGCCGAGCGCGGCCAGCACCGCCAGCGCGTCGCCGCGCGCGTCCATCGCGTCCACCGGGCGAGCCGGCGCGATCCAGCTGCGCGGCGTCTGTCCGGCGCGCAGCGCGGCCGCCACATGCGCCTGGCCGGCGGCGTCGGTGCCGGTGAAGGCGGGGCCGACCTCGAACAGACCGAGATCGGCGAAGCCGCGCGCCGCGTTGCGCGCGGCGGCCAGGACCAGCGTCGCGATCGGCGTCGGGCGCAACTGGTCCAGGTCGGCCGCGATCGGATTTTCCAGCGTCAGCGCCGGGTCGCCGCCGCCGAACAGCGTCGCCTGGCCGCGCGCCATGAAGCTGAAGGTGACGCATTCAGCCAGACCGGACGCCGCCAGAACTCGCTGGGCAAGCGCCGCCCGCCCAAGTCGGGGCGACAGGCTGGGCGGCGGCACCGGCGCCACCGGCGGCAGCGAGACCGGCGCGATGCGGTCCAGGCCGTGCAGCCGCAGCACCTCCTCGATCAGATCGGCTTCCGGCTCGGCCTCAAGCCGGCCCTCGGCGGCGATCGCCGCGCGCGACGGGTCCAGGTCGGCGGCGGGATCCAGCGCGCCGATGCCGGCGATGTCGTTGCGCCACGGCGGCACGTCCACCGTCACCCCAGCCGCCTCGCGCGCGACCACGCCGAAGCCGAGCGCGGTCAGCGACGCCACCGCCGCATCCGGCGCGATGTCCACTCCGCCCAGCCCGGTCAGCCTGGAAAACCGCATCGCGGCCCGGCGCTGCCAGGCAGGTTCGGCACCGGCCTCGACCACCTCGCTCGCCTCGCCGCCGCACAGGTCCAGGATCATCCGGGTCGCCGCCTCGACCGCGTCGGGCAGTAGCGACGGGTCGATGCCACGCTCGAACCGCTGCCGCGCATCCGAGACGACCTGGTGCCGCCGCCCGGTCAGCGCCACGCGCACCGGGTCGAACAGCGCGCATTCCAGGAATACGGTGCTGGTCGCCTCGGTGCAGCCGGTCGCCACACCGCCAATCACGCCAGCCAGCGACTGCGCGCCGGCGGCGTCGGCGATGACGCAGTCCTCGGCATCGACCACATAGGATTTGCCGTTCAGCGCGCTCAGCGTCTCGCCCGCGCCCCGGCGGAGGGTCAGCACGGAACCCGCGATCCGCCCGGCGTCGAACACATGCAGCGGGCGGCCGAGATCGACAGTAAAAAAGTTGGTCACATCGACCAGCACGTTGATCGGACGCAAGCCGATCGACAGCAGCCGATCAGCCAGCCATTTCGGGCTGGGGCCGTTGCGCAGCCCCCGGATGGTGCGGCCGAGGATCCAGGGGCATGCCTCCGGCATCTCCAGCGACCAGCTCCAGGGACTCTCGAAGCGCGCCGGCACCGGCTCGGGCCGCCAGGGCTTCAGCCGGCCGATGCCGGCGGCGGCCAGGTCGCGCGCGACCCCGCGCACGCCCAGCGCGTCGCCGCGGTTCGGCGTCACCCCGATCTCGATCACCGGGTCGTCCAGGCCGGCCCATGTCGCATAGGACTCGCCGACCGGCGCATCCTGCGGCAGTTCGACGATGCCGGAATGGTCGTCGCCCAGCGCCATCTCGCGGTAGCTGAGCAGCATCCCGGCACTCTGCACGCCGCGGATCTCGCCCACCTTCAGCGTGATGCCGGTGCCGGGGATATGCGCGCCGGGCGGCGCGAAAACCGCCTTCATCCCCGTGCGAGCATTGGGCGCGCCGCACACCACCGAGACCAGGCCCTCGCCCGCATCGACGCGGCAGGCGCGCAGCCGGTCGGCGTTCGGGTGCGGCGCGGCCTCGACCACATGGGCGATGCGGAACGGCGCCAGCGCCGCCGCCGGATCGACCACGCCCTCCAGCTCCAGCCCGATCGCCGTCAGCGTATCGGTGATGGCGGCCAGCCCGGCCCCGGTTTCCAGGTGCGTGCGCAGCCAGGACAGCGAGAACTTCACCTCACAGCCCCTCATGCAGCATTGCCGGCGCCAGCGGCGACGTGCCGTAGTGCCGCAGCCAGCGGATGTCGCTGTCGTAGAACGGCCGCAGGTCGGGGATGCCGTGCTTCAGCATCGTCACCCGCTCTACCCCCATGCCGAAAGCGAAGCCCTGCCACTCGCGCGGGTCGATCCCGCAATTGGCCAGCACCTTGGGGTGGACCATGCCGCTGCCGAGGATCTCCAGCCAGTCGCCGCCAGCCCCGATCTCGCCGGTGCGGCGGTTCCAGCCGACATCGACCTCCATCGACGGCTCGGTGAACGGGAAGTAGGACGAGCGAAAGCGCACCGGCAGCGAGGCGATGCCAAAGAACGTGCGCAGGAAATCGACCAGGCAGCCCTTCAGGTGCGCCAGCGTGATGTGCCGGTCGATGGCGATGCCTTCGCACTGGTGGAACATCGGGCTGTGCGTTGCGTCATGGTCGGCGCGATAGGTGCGGCCGGGCGCGATCACCCGCAGCGGCGGCGGCGCCTGCAGCATCGAGATGATCTGCACGTCCGACGTCTGCGTGCGCAGCACCAGCTTGCGGCCGTCGCGCGTCCCCGGCATATAGAACGTGTCGTGATCGGCGCGCGCCGGATGATGCGCCGGGATGTTCAGCGCCGAAAAGTTGAACCACTCGGTCTGCACGTCCAGCCCTTCGCCGACGGCGAACCCCATCGCCCCGAAGATTGCGGCCATTTCCTCCATCGTGCGGCTGATCGGGTGGATCAGCCCGGCCGGCGCCGGGCGCGGCGGCAGCGTCACGTCCAGGCGCTCGGCGGCCAGCCGCGCATCCAGCGCCGCCGCGTCGAGCGCGGCGCGACGCGCCTCGATCGCCTGTTCCAGCTCGGCCTTGAGGTGGTTCAGGGCCGCGCCCCGCTCCCGTCGCTGCTCGGGTTCGGCGCGGCCCAACTCCTTCAGCAACGCGGTCAGCCGCCCGGACTTGCCCAGCACACCTATCCGCACCGCATCCCAGGCGCGCAGGTCGGACGCGGCGGCCAGGGCGGCATCGGTGTCCGCCCGCAGGGCGGCGAGGTCGTCGGTCATGGCGGCTCCGAAAAGTCTGGCCGGAACGAGGAACGCCAGAGCGATTAGCTCACCGGCACCGCGGCGTCACACATGGACGGCCCCGCCCGTTTCAGGCGGCGGCCGCCTCCGGACCCGCAGACTCCGGTGCGGACGCCTGCACCTGGCGAACGATGGCCGCGAAGCTGGCCGGGTCGTCGTAGGCGATGGCCGCGAGCACCTTGCGGTCTATCACGATCCCGGCGCGCTTCAGCCCCTCGATGAAGCGGCTGTACGTCAGGCCGTGCTCGCGCACCGCAGCGTTGATGCGCTGGATCCACAAGCCGCGGAACTCGCGCTTTTTCACCCGCCGGTCCCGATAGGCGTATTGCAGCGACTTCTCCAGCCGCTCCAGCGCGATCCGGTAGTTGGTCGAGCTGCGGCCGACGAACCCCTTGCTGGCGTCCAGGACCTTCTTGTGTCGGGCGTGCGTGGTGACGCCCCGCTTTACACGAGCCATTGCGTGCTACTCCTGCTCAACCCAGACCGTACGGCGCCCACTGCTTGACGGTCAGCCCGTCAGCATGGGTCAGCGTCTGGCTGCCGCGGTTCTGCCGCTTCATCTTCTGCGGCCGGTTGATCAGTCCGTGACGCTTCATTCCCGGCCCGGCCAGCACCTTGCCGGTGGCGGTGATCTTGAAGCGCTTTTTGACCGAGGACTTGGTCTTAAGCTTGGGCATTTGGGTCTCCTTACGGTCATGCGTCGCGGCCGGGCATGCCCATACAGGCCCGGCGCGCAGACGAAGCGCGCGATATAGGCGGTGGGGCGCGGCGAGGCAAGCCGCGCACCGGCCCGCAACGCCACCTGGGGCGGCAATGCCCTGTTCATCGCCGGGTGCGAAGCTGGCGCATGCGCGATCCCGCCCTCGCCACCGTGCTGCAACTCTTGCTTCTCGGGGCGACGCTGGGCGGCTGCGCGCCATTCAATGCGGCGGCGGGAGCGCTTGCCGGGGTCGATGCTGTGGTGACGGTGCCGGTGTTCGGACGCGGCCTGGGCGATCTGGCGTATTCCGCGATCTCCGGCCGCGATTGCTCGGTCGTTCGCCTTGAGCAGGGCCGCAGCTACTGCGTCCCGCGCGACGGGCCGCCGCCGCCGCCGGTGTTCTGCACGCGCAGCCTCGGGGCGGTCGATTGCTGGGCCTATCCCGCCACCCTCCCCGACCATCCGACGCCGGTCGCCGATACGCCGGGCCTGACGCCGGAACAGGACGCCAACCGGCTGGCGCGCTGGCCGGACCTGTAGCGGCGTGCGGGCCGGCTTCCGTGGCCGGGCGGTCCGCGTCACCGTTGCCGGGTCTTCGCCGGGGGGCTGTGCGGATGCCAGCGCTGCAAGTCTGTTAGCCGCAGCGTCGCTCTCCGCCGTGCTCGGCGGCGGGATCCCGGCCTGGACGCAGGCGGCCGCTTCACCGTCGGGCATCAGCGTCGCGGGCGACGTGCAACACGCCGCCAGCAACTCGCCCGACATGCGGCCGCAGATGCCGCCGACCCGACTTGATGTCACATTCGGCTCCTGTGCCGGGCCGGTCAGCGCGAGCTTTACCGGCGTGCTGCCGTGGATCTGTTGCAGCGGGCGGGTGTGGTGACGGATCAGGGCCGAGAAGGCGATTTTGCCGAAGGCAGTCGTGGCCAGCGGCCGCGACGGCTCCACGCGGTCTTTCCGCTGGGCGAGATCGATCCGAGCTTCGGCAGCCACAAGGTGATCGTGGCCTATCTGAAGGACGGCAAGCGGCTCGACGCCAGAACCGGCTTCCCACGGATCATCGCGCCGGGCGACAAGGAGGGTGGCCGTCACGTCTCCGCGCTCCAGTGGGTCCGGGTTGTCGAGGTCCGCTGAGAGCCTGCCTCACGGATCGCTGACATCCCGCCCGGGTCGGGCCGCGTGAAGCCGAGATGCGCAATGTGCATGGCCGGTTTGCCGGTCCCGTCCCTATAATCGTTCTATGGATTCCGTCCCGAAAGCGCCGTGATGCAGAAGCAGGTCTCCGCCCCGTTCGACGCGACCCGGGCGCGTCCGCCCGTCCCGCACGCCGCCGAGCAGGCCGACGCTGGCGATCCTGCTGGCGCTCAGCGCCTCGCACATGATGAACGACACGATGCAGTCGGTCATCCAGGCGCTGTATCCGATGTTCCAGGCCAGCTACGGCCTGCGCTACGGCCAGATCGAACTCATCACCCTGGCATTCCAGCTCACCGCCTCGATCCTGCAGCCGCTGGTCGGCATGTACACCGACCGCCGGCCGCTGCCGTATTCGCTTGCGGTCGGCATGGGTTCCACCCTGGTCGGACTGCTGCTGCTGTCGCGCGCAGATTCGTTCCTGGCGATCCTGGGCTCGGCGGCGCTGGTCGGCGTCGGCAGCTCGATCTTTCACCCGGAAAGCTCCCGGGTGGCGCGCATGGCTTCGGGCGGCCGCTACGGCTTTGCGCAGGCGCTGTTCCAGGTGGGCGGCAACACCGGATCCTCGCTGGGCCCGCTGCTGGCCGCCTTCATCGTGGTGCCGCTGGGCCAGCACAGCGTTCAGTACGTGGCGCTGATCGCGTTGGTGGGCATGATCGTGCTGTTCAATGTCGGGCGCTGGTATGCCGGCCACCTGCATCTGCTGCGGCCGAAAGCCGCCCGTGTGGCCGACGGCTTTGCGGCGCTGTCGCGCGGGCGCGTGCTGGGCGCGCTGGCGATCCTGATGGCGCTGATGTTCTCGAAGTTCGTCTATCTCGCCAGCCTGAGCACCTATTTCACCTTCTACCTGATCCACAAATTCGGCATCTCGGTGCAGGCCGCACAAATCGACCTGTTCGTGTTCCTGGGCGCGGGCGCGGTCGGCACTTTCCTGGGCGGCCCGATCGGTGACCGGATTGGGCGAAAGTACCTGATCTGGGGGTCGATCCTGGGTGTGCTGCCGTTCACCCTGGCGCTGCCCTATGTCGGGCTGACCGGAACGTTGATCCTGATTGTGCCGATCGGTCTGATCCTGTCCTCGGCCTTCTCGGCGATCGTGGTGTTCGCGCAGGAGCTGGTGCCAGGCAAGATCGGCCTGATCTCCGGCATGTTCTTCGGCCTCGCCTTCGGTCTGGGCGGCCTCGGCGCGGCCGGGCTTGGACTGTTGGCCGACGCCCGCGGCATCGAGTATGTGTATCGCCTCTGCGCGTTCCTGCCGGCGATCGGACTGCTGACCGCGTTCCTGCCCGATCTGCAGCGCCGCGCCGCCTAGCCGGTCACGACCACCTATATCGTCGGAATGGCCCAGCTTTCCGACGACTGCTTCGCCTTTGGCGGCAGCCTGCTCACCATCGACGACGCGCTGCGCATCATCGCGGCGGAGACGCGCTGCGTGACGGGGATCGAGGCGGTGCCGCTGCTCCAGGCTGATGGACGCACTCTGGCGCACGATGTGGTCGCGCCTGTCGATCTGCCGCCCTTCGACAATGCGGCCGTGGACGGGTATGCGGTGCGGCTGGCCGACCTGGATCGCGGCCCGGTCCTGCCGGTGGTCGGGCGGCTGGCGGCGGGGGCTCCGGCGGACGCGGCCCTGGAGTCTGGCTCCACGCGACGGATCTTCACCGGCGCGGCGCTGCCCGACGGGGCCGACACGGTGTTCATGCAGGAGGACGTGCACCAGGAGGCATCCGGCGCGATCCGGTTTCCGCGCGGTCTGCGTCGCGGCGCAAATACCCGAACGCGCGGCGAGGATGTCATGCGCGGCGCCCTGGCGCTGCCTGCCGGCCGCGTGCTGCGCGCGCAGGATCTGGGTTTGGCGGCAGCGCTCGGGCTGCGTGAGCTGCCCGCGCGTCGCCCCGTCCAAGTCGCCCTGTTCTCAACCGGCGATGAGTTGGTCGAGCCGGGGCTGCCGGTGCTGCCGGCGCAGCGGTATGACGCCAATCGTGTCCTGCTTTCGGCCTTGCTCAGCCGCGCCGGAGCATCGGTCACCGATCTCGGCATTTTGCCTGATCGACGCGAGGTGATTGCGGCCGAGCTCTCGGCATGCGCGGACCGGCACGATCTCGTCCTGACATCGGGCGGAGTATCGACCGGAGAGGAGGATCATGTACGGGCGGCGATCGAGGCAAATGGCCGGGTGATGTTCTGGCGTCTGGCCATCAAGCCGGGCCGCCCGGTGGCGATGGGGAGCATACGCGGGACGAGATTCGTGGGGTTGCCGGGCAATCCCGTGGCCGCCTTCGTCACCTTCGTCAGTCTTGTCCGCCCCCTGATCGCCGCGCTCGGCGGCTCAACTCTCGTCGAGCCGCCGGACATTCGCGTGCGCGCGGCCTTCTCGTACCGCAAGAAAGCAGGCCGCCGGGAATACCTGCGGGTGAGGATCGCCGCGGGCGCGGAGGGCTGGGACGCGCGCAAACATCCGGTCGAAGGCGCGGGAATCCTTGCCTCGCTGACCGAGAGCGATGGGCTGGCCGAACTGGCGGAGACGGTGACGGCGGTATCGCCGGGCGACCCGATCCGGTTCCTACCCTATGGCCTCATCACCTGAAAAACGACGACCAGGCCACAGCCGAGCCGCCGTTCCTCCTGACCCGTCCTCGTCCGCGCGTGCCTACTCGGCGACCTCCGGCTCCCGCTCGCTCGCTCCTTCGTCCGGATCGCTCTCCGGCTTCGGAGCGGCCGACACGGCTGCCTCGACGATGTCGAAGTCCAGCCGTCCGTCCTTCAGCGTCACCTTGACCGAGCCGCCCTTGACCAGCTTGCCGAACAGCAGCTCCTCAGCCAGCGGCTTCTTGATGTGCTCCTGGATCACCCGGGCCAGCGGCCTCGCGCCATACAGCCGGTCATAGCCGCGCTCGGCCAGCCATTCCTTCGCGGCAGAACTCAACTCGATGGTCACGTTGCGGTCGGCCAGCTGCGCCTCCAGCTGCATGACGAACTTCTCGACCACGCGGCCGACGATCTCCGGAGTCAGGCCAGCAAAGGTGATGACCGCATCGAGCCGGTTGCGGAACTCCGGGGTGAACATCCGCTTGATCGCCTCGTCGTCCTCGCCTTCACGCGACCTCGCGGCCGAAGCCGATCGCCTCCTTGGCCATGTCCGACGCGCCGGCGTTCGTCGTCATGATCAGGATGACGTTGCGGAAATCGACGGTCTTGCCGTTGTGGTCGGTCAGCTTGCCGTGGTCCATGACCTGCAAAAGGATGTTGAACAGGTCGGGATGCGCCTTCTCGATCTCGTCCAGCAGCAGCACCGTGTGCGGATGCTGGTCGATGGCGTCGGTCAGCAGGCCGCCCTGGTCGAAGCCCACATAGCCGGGCGGCGCGCCGATCAGGCGGGAGATGGAGTGGCGCTCCATGTATTCGCTCATGTCGAAGCGGGTCAGTTCGATGCCCAGCGTGCTGGCGAGCTGGCGCGCCACCTCGGTCTTGCCTACGCCGGTCGGGCCGCTGAACAGGTAGTTGCCGATCGGCTTCTCCTGGTCGCGCAGCCCGGCGCGCGACAGCTTGATCGCCGCCGACAGCGCCTCAATCGCCGCGTCCTGGCCGAACACCATGGACTTCAGGTCGCGTTCCAGGTTGCGCAGCGTCTCCTTGTCATCGGCCGACACGCTCTTGGGCGGGATGCGGGCGATCTTGGCCACCATCTCCTCGACGTCGCGCAAAGTGACGGTCTTGCGGCGCTTGTGCTCGGGTTGCAGCATCCGGCTGGCGCCGACCTCGTCGATCACGTCGATCGCCTTGTCCGGTAGCTTGCGGTCATGAATGTACTTGGCCGACAGCTCCACTGCGCCACGGATCGCCTCGTCCGTATAGCGCACCTTGTGGTGCTTCTCGTAGTTCGTCTTGAGCCCGCGCAGGATCTTCACCGCGTCCTCGGCCGACGGCTCGTTCACGTCGATCTTCTGGAACCGGCGCACCAGGGCGCGGTCCTTCTCGAAGTAGTTGCGGAACTCCTTGTAGGTGGTGCTGCCGATGCAGCGCAGCGTGCCCTGCGCCAGGGCCGGCTTGAGCAGATTGGACGCATCCATCGCGCCGCCGCTGGTGGCGCCGGCGCCGATCACCGTATGGATCTCGTCGATGAACAGCACAGCGTTGGGCTGCGCCTCCAACTCGGTCACGACTGCCTTCAGCCGCTCCTCGAAGTCGCCGCGGTAGCGGGTGCCGGCCAGCAGCGCGCCCATGTCGAGCGCATAGATCGTGCTTTTTGCCAGCACCTCCGGCACGTCGCCCTCGACGATGCGCTTGGCCAGGCCCTCGGCGATGGCGGTCTTGCCGACGCCGGGATCGCCCACATACAGCGGGTTGTTCTTCGTGCGGCGGCACAGGATCTGGATGGTCCGCTCAATCTCGCTCTCGCGGCCGATCAACGGGTCGATCTTGCCGGTCTGCGCCTTTTTGTTGAGGTTCACGCAATAGTTGCTGAGCGCGTCCTGGCCGCGCCTGGCCGGCTTTTCGTCGCGCTCGCCATCGTCCTTGCCTTCGCTGCTGGCCGAACCCTGCGCCGGCCGCGACTGGCCGCGGCCGGGGGCCTTGGCGATGCCGTGGCTGATGAAGTTGACCGCATCGAGTTGGGTCATGTCCTGGGTCTGCAGGAAATAGACCGCGTGGCTCTCCCGCTCGCTGAACAAAGCCACCAGGACATTGGCCCCGGTCACCTCGTCGCGGCCGGAGCTTTGCACGTGGATCGCCGCGCGCTGCACGACGCGCTGAAAGCCAGCGGTGGGCTTGGGGTCGCCGGGGCGGTCAGTGGCCAGCCCGGCCAGGTCCTTGTCGAGAAACTCGACCAGTTCGCTGCGCAGCTTGTCGAGATCGACGCCGCAGGCGCGCAGCACGGTGGCGGCATCGCTGTCATCCAGAAGGCCAAGCAGCAGGTGCTCAAGCGTCGCGTATTCATGGCGGCGCTCGCTGGCCATGCCGAGCGAGCGATGCAGCGTCTGTTCGAGATTCCGGGACAGCATGGTCGAGACGCTCCTCAGTTCAGGCCGACATCCCATCCGGGACCGGCGCCGCGCCACCGGCATCCATCAGGCTAGGCTCGGGCTGGCAGGCCACGCTCTATCGGGCCAGGTCCATCGGGCTCGCATGCCCGTGTTCAGGACCCGGCTAGTCAATGCACAATAGCCACTTGGTCAGGCCAGAGCCGCAGGCAAGTGGACGGTCCGAGGCGCCTCCGGCTTCGCCTTCCGCCGCGGCAAGTGTGTGGCCAAAACGCGCCGCGGCGCATCAGATTTCTGCACCTGCAAAACTTAAATCTGGACCATGCTCCGCCCACCCGGCCGGTTGGCCGGGATCAAGCCCGCTCAGTCCTTCTCGATCGTGCATTGCAACGGGTGCTGGTTCTGCCGCGCCAGGTCCATGACCTGCGTGACCTTGGTTTCGGCAACCTCATAGGTGAAGACGCCGCACACGCCGACGCCGCGACGATGGACGTGCAGCATGATGCGCGTCGCCTCCTCCCGCGACTTCTGAAAGAACCGCTCAAGGACATGCACCACGAACTCCATCGGGGTGTAGTCGTCGTTGAGCATCAACACCTTGTACATCGCGGGCTTGCGCGTCTTTGGCCGGGCCTTGACGACGACCCCGGTGCCCGGGCCGTCGCCGCCGCCCTCGCGACCGGAATTGTCGTTGCGACGCGCGGTCATGCCCGTGGCCTGAAATCCTGCGTGATCGGAGTCGCGTCGCCAAAGCCGGATGGTCATTGCCGCTCGCATCATTGCTCGGGTGTGGCCGTTGCGGGCCGAGCTGGCGCCGCGCGGAACATCGTGCCCCCGAGGCACACTACCGGACGCCGCCCGCCCCCGTGAAGAGCGGCGCGCGGCAATCACTCAGGATGGGAGACGGCAAGGCGGTCCGCAAGTCCCGGGCGCGGATCCGCGATCGGCCGCGGCGGAGCGAGCCGCGCGGCGAAGGCTCGCGGCGGGCGGCAACGGGCCGCCCGCCGGTCCTGTGCAGAAGGTCCGGGCGGGCGCCGACAGGCCGCCCGCCGTCGTGTGCAGCAGGTCAGGCCGTGCGGCCGAAGCGTTCCGCCGCCGCGCTCAGGCGGGCGGTGATCGGGGCCATGGTCTGCTCGGTCAGCTTCAGCGAAGCGTCCGTCAGCTTGCCGCCTTCGGCCACTGCCTTCTCGATCGAGGTCCGGGCGAGCGTTGAATGCAACTCGACCGCCTCGCGCAGAGACTTCACCGACGTCATCGCCTTGACGGTGCCGACCGTCTCATCGAATTGCGCCTGGGCGGTGGCCGCCCACTGCCGGCCGAGATCCTGCAGGCCAGCGGCCCAAATCTGGCCAGACTTCACCAGCGCCTCGAAATTGCCCTGTTGGAAGGACATCATCTCTTCTGCGGTCGTCATCACTCTCTCCATGCTGTTCATCTGTTCAGGCAAGGCTAGGGTCGGGTCGATCGACGAGGGGGCAGGCGAGTCCGCAGCGACCGGGACAGACAAGACGGCCGCAGGCTCAGGCGCCCGCGTCAGCGGCGCTGCGTTTTCAGCGTCGGACTCAGCGGCCGCGACGTCAGCAGCGGCCGCAATCGGCCGCCGCGCGGTCCTGGCGGCGGTGGCCGGAGCCAGGCTGGCCTCGGTCGCGGCCTTTGCGGCGTCAGTCACCGTATCCATGGTGACCACCGAAGCCGGATCCGCGAACGGCGTGACCGCCGGACTCCCAGTGGTCGTACCGACGAACCTGGCCGCCCGCTGGTCTTTGCGGGAGGTGTCTTTCTGGGGCATCTCGATCTCCGGCGAGTCCTGGTCCGACATGGCGTCCCACTCTCTGCTGCACTGCAACAAGGGCGAAATAGGCAGGCCGCAGCAGCGATGCAAGCATTTTTTGTGCATTGCACAATGACGCAACGGCCAGCGATGGATGCGGCCCCCGCCCCGGCGCGTCCGCACGGATCCGCCAACTCATGCGAATATCATTTCCTAACAGCCTCACTTTGCGGGCGATTTGCCTGTTTCGGCTGGACTGGCCCCAGTGGCGCGGTTAGCTTCTGGGGGCTTGGCGGAGCGCGGAGGCGAAGGGCGGGAATGCACGGCGAACGCAAAACGACAGGCACGGGACGGCGCCTTACCCGATGGCGGCTCGGTGTCCGGGCATTCGGACTGGCGCTGGTGTCGCTGGTCGGGCTGGCGGGAGCGGCGACGGCGCAGATCGGGTCCAGCCGCTACAGCTCGATGGTGATGGATGCGGCCAGCGGCAACGTGGTCTCCACCGTCAACCCGGACGCGGCGCGCGCTCCGGCGAGCCTGACCAAGCTGATGACGCTGTACATGACGTTCGAGGCGCTGCGCGATCGCCGCATCGGCCTTGACGAGTTGGTGCCGGTCAGCGGCCATGCCGCCTCGATGGAACCATCCAAGCTGGGCCTGCTGCCGGGCACTCGGATCACCGTGCAGCAGGCGATCGAGGGCCTGGTCACCAAATCCGCCAATGACGCGGCCTCGGCGTTGGGAGAGTTGCTGGGTGGCGGCGACGAAACCCGGTTCGGCCAGATGATGACGCTGCGCGCCCGCGCGCTGGGAATGAGCCGGACAGTGTTCCGCAACGCCTCCGGCCTGCCCGATCCCGAACAGCTGACGACCGCGCGGGATTTGGCCATGCTGGCGCGACATCTGGTGCAGGATTTCCCGGCGGAATACCACTATTTCAGCATCCCGAGCTTCGTGTTCCAGGGCCGGGTGATTCCCAATCACGACCACATGCTGCAGAACTATCCCGGCGCGGACGGCATGAAGACCGGCTACACCGTCGCCTCCGGCTTCAACCTGGTGACCTCGGCGATGCGCGGTGACGTGCGGCTGATCGGCGTGGTGCTCGGCGCCGCCCATCCCGCCGAGCGCGATCAGCACATGGCATTTCTGCTCGACACGGCGTTCGGGCAAATGGGCGTGCCGGTCGCACCGCAGCGGGTGCCGGCGGGGGTGGCCGGCCGGCTCGGCCTCGTCGCGAGCGCGCAGGCGTCGACGCTTCCGGCCGCCCATGCCCGGCCGCCGGTGACCCGGGTCGGGCTGCGCCACGCCGCGACGACGCATCACAGTGCGGCATCGGGCCATCACACCGCGCGGGCCACCTCGCACAAGCTGGTCGCGCCAAAACCGCGCGGGCACGAGTTAGCGGCGCGGACCGGCTACATGCGCCAGGCGGCGCGCGATACCGGAGTGCGGGCGCCCTGATGCGCAGCGTGATCGGCGACCGCCCTTGCACGACCGCGCCCGGTTGCGCATCTTCGGGCCTTAGGCAGCGCTGAAAGGCGCACGGAGACGCTTGATGGACGGCGGCACGGACGCGCGACGGATCACCCTGTATCGGCCGGAGGATTTCGGCGGCATGCGCGACGCCGGGAAGCTGGCAGCCGAGACGCTGGACATGATCACCCCGCATGTCCGCGCCGGCGTGACCACGGGCGACCTGGACCGGCTGTGCCACGACTTCATCGTGGCGCATGGCGCGACGCCCGCCCCGCTCGGCTATCGCGGCTATCCGAAATCCATCTGCACCTCGATCAACCACGTCGTCTGTCACGGCATCCCCGGCGAGCGGCGACTGGAAGCCGGCGACGTGCTGAATATCGACGTCACCGTGGTGCTGGATGGCTGGCACGGCGACAGCAGCCGGATGTACACCGCCGGCGCTCCGTCCACCCGGGCGCGCAACCTGATGGACATCACCTATGAGGCACTGCTGCGCGGTGTCGCCGCAGTGCGGCCCGGCGCGACGTTGGGCGATGTCGGTCACGCCATCCAGGCGTTCGTCGAGTTGAACCGGTTTTCGGTGGTGCGCGATTTCTGCGGCCACGGCATCGGCCGGCGCTTCCACGAGGCCCCCAACGTGCTGCATTTCGGCCGGCGCGGCGAGGGCCCGGTGCTGCGTCCGGGCATGTTCTTCACCATCGAGCCGATGGTCAATGCCGGCCGGCCGGAGGTGAAGGTGCTGGACGACGGCTGGACCGCCGTCACCCGCGACCGCAGCCTGTCGGCGCAGTTCGAGCACATGGTCGGCGTGACGCATGACGGGGTCGAGGTGTTCACCCGCTCCCCGGCGGGGCTGGACAAGCCGCCCTACGCGCTGGCCGCCTGAGCGCCTGCCTCGGGGCCGCTTCACGCCTGATTGACGGCGGATTGGCTTAAGCTCGAACGTCATTGCGTGCCAGTCTGCACGCGATGTCACGCACACGCGGTCTTTCGGAGCAGGCGCTGCTGATCGATCCGCCGGCCGTCGAGGCTGCGATCGTTGCCGGCGCGGAGGGACATCGGGCGCGGCTGCGCACGCGTTTGCTGAACGCCGGGCCGGAGGCGCTGGCGGATCACGAGCTGCTGGAAATGATGCTGTTCATCGCCCTGCCCCGGCGCGACACGAAGCCGATCGCGCGCGCCCTGATCGCCCGGTTCGGCAGCTTCGCGGGCGCCATCTCCGCCTCGCTGCCTGAGTTGCAGGGCATCGAAGGACTGGGCGAGGCCGGCATCGCGGCGCTGAAGACCGTGCGCGCCGCCGCCCTGCGCCTGGCGCGCGGCGAGTTGGCCGGCCAGCCGGTGCTGTCCAACTGGGACAAGCTCATGGAATACCTGAATGCGCAGCTGGCGCGCGAGCGGGTGGAACAGTTCCGCATCCTGTTCCTGGACGCGCGCAACCGCCTGCTGGCCGACGAGGCGCAGGCGCGCGGCACAGTCAATCACACGCCGGTCTATCCGCGCGAGGTGGTCAAGCGCGCCCTGGAACTGCACGCCACCGCGATGATCCTGGTGCACAACCACCCGAGCGGCGACCCCACGCCGTCGCGCGCCGATCTGGAGATGACGCAGGAGATCCAGATGGCCGCCCGCGCGCTGTCGATCGTGCTGCACGACCATGTTGTGGTCGGAAACGGGCGCTGGCTGAGCTTCCGCAAGGAAGGCCTGCTGTAGAACCCGTCAGGGCCGCGGAAACCGCGCCATCGCCTCGATGTCGTCCAGCTTCATGTGGCTGCGCACGTACATACGGCTGGCGTCGCGCGGCGGCTGCCAGTCCCACGACGCGGGCTGCCCGGTGGCCAAGGCGCGGGCCACCAGCGCGCGGCGGCGCTGGCTCGCCAGCACCTCCTCATGCAGCGCGTCGATGTCCCAGCGCTGCACCACTTCGGCCTCGTAGCTTAGCACCAGCTCCGGCTGTTCGGCGGCGAGGTTGCGCTGCTCGTCCGGGTCGGCCGACAGATCGAACAACTGGTCCGGATCCGACGGCGTGTGGATGTATTTCTCCGCCCCGCGCCGGATCATCACCATCGGCGCGACCACGCCCTCGGCCAGATATTCGCCGATCACCTCGTCATGCCCGCCGCTGCGCTGCAGATGCGCCAGCAGCGAGCGGCCGTCGAGCGGGGTGGCATAGTCCGGCTCGGCGCCGTCGCCGGCGATCGCCGCCAGGGTGGGCAGCAGATCGACGCTGGAGACGCATTCCGCAACCGCCCCGGACGGGAACCGGCCCGGAGCCGAGACGATCAGCGGCACCCGGCAGGCGCCCTCGCGGAACGACATCTTGAACCATAGGCCATGCTCGCCCAGGAACTCGCCGTGATCGGCCAGCACAATGACCACCGTGTCCTGCTCCAGCCGCGCCTCACGCAAAGCCTGCATGACGCGGCCGAACTGGTCATCGACGAACGAGACTGCGCCATGATAGGCGCGCCGAGCCGCCGCGTCCTGCGCCGGTGTGGTGGCCTGCAGATCCATGCCGGTGACGTGGCGCAGCCGGCGGGCGTGCGGGTCGTTTGCCGGCTGCGCCACGCGCGGCGGCGGCGCGTCCGGCGTGCGGCCCCACCATGGCTCGGGGATGGTGAACGGGTCGTGCGGATGGGTCAGCGAGACCACCATGCAGAATGGCCGGTCGTCGCTGTCGCGCGCGATGTCGAACAGCGATTGCCGCGCCGCCCACACCACTTCCTCGTCGAAGTCGATCTGGTTGGTGCGCGCGCACACGCCGGCCTGCGTCACGCTGTCCATCGTGTGATACCACTCGGGCCGTCGCTCGGGATGCGTCCAGTCCGGCGTCCAGCCGAGATCGGCCGGATAGATGTCGGTGGTCAGCCGCTGTTCGAACCCGTGCAGCTGGTCCGCGCCGCACAGGTGCATCTTGCCGGCCAGGATGGTGCGGTAGCCGGCCAGCCGCAGGTAGTGCGCAAAGGTCGGGGTCTGCACCGAGAAATCCGCGGCGTTGTCGTACGCGCCGATGCGCGACGGCAGCCGCCCGGTCAGCAGCACGGCGCGCGACGGTGCGCATAGCGGGCTGTTGCAATAGGCGCGCTGGAACACCGTGCCGCGCTCGGCCAGCGAGTTGATCACCGGGGTATGCGCCCGCCCGCCATAGGCGGGCAGCACCGACGGCGTCAGCTGATCGGCCATCAGCATCAAAATATTCGGCCGTCGCGCCATCAGGGGCCGCCTTCGTTGCGTCAGAGGACGGAGAAGAACACCAGCGCGCCGGCCAGGATCGCGCCAAGCCCGATCACGCCGGCGCCGATCGACAGCGGACGCATCCGCGTCACCACCGACACCGAGGCCAGCACGATGGCGATCTGCAGTGCGCCGACCACGATCTCGAACAACTCGTAGCGGTGCGCGTACCGCTCGCGCTCGGTCTTGTGCGCCTCGGATTGCGCCAGGATGTCGCGGCGGCCGGTGTTCGGCTCGGTGTCCAGCCGGCGCGCGGCGGCCTGCGCGGCGTCGATCTGCTTGCGCACCGACGGGTCGGCGGCGTCCGGCAGGGCGGCCAGCGTCTCGGCATGCAGCGCGTAGAGGTTCATGCGCACGGTCTTGGCCTGGTAGAAGGCGAAGTCGTCGCTGACCTGGATATGCGCGGCCATGTAGCGGTTCTGCGCGCTCTTCTCCTGCATCTCGGCGATCGCCAGGCCGGCGGCCAGGATGGAGATCAGAATGGCGACATTGCGCGCGCCGGTGTCGCCGTGCGCGACATGCGCCTCGTGCGCGTCCTCCATGCCCTTCTGCGCGCGTTCGAGATCGTCGCTCATGCTGACCGCGGCAGGCTTTCGGGCGGGGGCGATGGTGGGTGCGACAGGGATTGAACCTGTGACCCCCGCCGTGTGAAGGCGATGCTCTCCCGCTGAGCTACGCACCCGGTTGCCGAGGAGGTCGAAGCAGTTCCTAGCGGGGCGGCGCCGGGGGCGCAAGGGGCGGGACCGCGGCCAGCGCGCGGGCGACGATCGCGTCCGCCAAGCGGTGCGCCTCATCGTCGGCGCTGCGGAAATGCGCCCCCGCCCAGATCCGCGACAGCGAGCATTCCTGCGCTGCGTCGGCCAGGGAGGGAAACTGCCGGTCGAGCGAGGACAGGTCGCCGACCTGGGCGTGCTGGCCCATGCCGATCGCCACCGCCTCGGCCCCTGGCATGCGGCTTTGCGCCACATACTCGATCGGACCCAGGCGCGGGCCGAACACCGCGGTCAGCACGCCCGCGCCGGTGAAACAGTCGGCGGCGTGGCCGGACGGATATTCGGGGAAAGGCGGCGTGTCGATGAACGGCTGCCAGGCCGCGTCGGCGGCGAGGCCGAAGCCGCCGGCGCGGATCACGGTGATCGGGCGCCAGAACGAGAACCGCTCCTTTTCCGACCAGACCATGATCGCGGAATCGGCGAGCGCGGCAGCCAGCTGGGACATCACCCGCGCGTGCTCCGCCAGCCCGCCGGGGCGCGGATGGGCCTCCAGCAGCCCGACCGCCAGGCGCAGGAAGCCACGCTGCGAACTCTGATATGCCCAGTAGCGGGCGGCGTAACTCTGGATGTCGGTCCGGTCCGAGCCGTCGAGCCCGCCCAGCCGGCGCGTCTCGGCCACGTCGCGCAGATAGGCGGCGCCGCCGAGCGCCGGCGGCGGCGCGGCGGCGAAATCCGCGCCGCTGGCGAACAGGAAGGGCCGCGTGGCCGTCGTGTTGCTGGTCTCCAGCGCCGGCGGCACCGGCCGCCAGCGTCCGGGCAGGTCGCTGCCGGCGAAGGCGTGGATCTGCGTGTAGCCGTCCTGCGCACGGCGCTCGGCCGCCGCTTCGCCGATCGCCTCGCCGAGGGCGACCCCGGACGCAACGCCGGGACCGGGCGGCAGGCGGCGCAGGGCGAAACGGAACAGCGCGCTGATCTGCGCGCGGTGGTCGGGGTGCAGATCGGCAAGCACCTGCGCCGCGGCCCCGGCGAGCGCCGCCTCGGGCAGCGCCCCGGCGGCCGACGGCTCTCCGGGTACCGGCGCGGCCCATCGGGCATAAAGCGGATGCACGGCGTTGACCGCGTCGTGCATGGCCATGTGCATGATCGCCAGAGTGTGCCAGTTGGCCCCGCCGCCGCCGAGCTGGTCGGCCTCCAGCGTCCATTCGGTGACCGCGTCGGTCGAGCGGGCCGGCGTCGAAAGGAGCAGCAGCGGGAGCAGGAGGGAAAGGGCGGCCGTAGCCCGCCGAGCCGCCGCAACGTTGCGGGGTTCGCCTGGCCGAAGCGCCCCTGGATCGCCGGCTGGTTCCCGCATGTCGCCCCCTCTCGGCGCGGCCGTTCGAGGCCCGTCACTCCCCGAGAACCCGCTGAACGGCTGCTTTCGCCTGGATGATTGCGCATCCGTAGCCAACTGCGGCAAGCGGCGATGTCAGCGGGGCTGCTGAAGCCGTGACCACTCCGCTACCACAGCGGTCGCGTGCATGTAAGAACCCAACGCAGCTGGACGTCGCGACCGATCGGGGTATCGGGACAATTCGTGGATCGTTGCGCCAACCAATCAAAAAGCCTCCTGCAGCCTAACGCCAAGCCACATAGCTGCAAGAAGCTGAACTCCAGGTTCAATCCATATGATTTGATCCCGGCAAGCGCGTTGATGGCGCCAGCGAGCATGAATGGCACGAAATAGCGCTTGAGCCATTTCCACGCGAATTGGCTCGAGGAACGTGGATCGCCCATCGTACGCATCACGCGATCATTGGATCGGAGTCGGGATCCCCAAACGACACTGGCGAATTCTGCATGAAACGGGTGCCCAAGTCCTGACGGCACATGGTCCAGGTAGTCTCCAATTCGACCTCCCGAATAGGCGCCCGCCTGACCGCCAAGACTTCCTTAGAGTGCCACCGTAGACCGCACCAGCCAAGATCGCGGCAGATCCCATGATTGAGCCAGGCGAGCACGGCGGCCGGCTGATCGAGCCGGGCACCTTGCCGAGCGCCGAGTGCGGCCTGACCTCATTGTAGTCACGTCGCCACGCCATCAGCATGGCGCGCGCGTGGCGCAGTGCCAGCCCACGCCGCGTTCCTCCGACCAGCGCAGGATCGCCATGCTGGTCAGCTCCGGACTTACTTTAGCCTGGAGGAGATTCAGGGGCGCAGGTCAGAGCGTGCCGTCATCGTTCGTCACGTACACATCCGTGTCCTGCTTCGCCGCGGTCGCGTCCCAGACCTCGACCGACCAGCTGTACTGGTTCTCGGTGTCCCACTCCCAGACCTGGGTCGATCCGTCCGCATGCCTGACGAACTCGTATTCGAGCTTGCCGTTCTTCGGGTCGTAGACGGTGGTGATCGTGTCGGACATCCGGCAGCCCTTCTCGCAGACCGTAAAGTTCCTGGTCGGCAACAAGTAAACGCAACTAACGGTCTCGTCAGCCATTTCGAAGGTGCGAAGTCCTGCGGCCCGCGTGCTTCAGGGCCGCAACCCCCGCCCCCCGGCCTCGTTGCCCGACACACCCTGCCGGAGCAGCGCCATGCCGTTCATCGAGGCCGCCGACCACACCCGCCTGTTCTACAACGACTGGGGCCGGGGCCAGCCGGTCGTGCTGGTGCATGGCTGGCCGCTGGATTCCGACATGTGGGAGTATCAGGCAACCTTTCTCGCCAGCCAGGGCTTGCGGGTGGTGGCCTATGACAGGCGCGGCTTCGGGCGCTCCGACCAACCGTGGGACGGCTACGACTACGACACGCTGGCCGGCGACCTCGCCGCGGTGATGGACCGGCTGGACCTGACCGGCGCCACCCTGGTCGGCTTTTCGATGGGCGGCGGCGAGGTGGCGCGGTACTTGTCCCGGCACGGCGGCGCGCGCGTCGCCCGCGCGGCACTGATCGCCGCGGTAACGCCGTTCCTGTTGAAGACCGCCGACAACCCGGACGGGGTGGACCGCAGCACCTTCGACGGCTTCGTGCACGGGCTGGAGCAGGACCGGCCGCATTTCCTGGCCGGCTTCGCCAAGACGTTCTTCGGCGCCGGGCTGCTGACCTCGCCATCAAGCAGCGAGCTGATGCAGTGGACCGGCAGCCTCGCCATGCTCGGCTCGCCGCGCGCCACCACCGCCTGCGTGCGCGCCTTCTCGGAGACGGATTTCCGCCCCGACATGGCGGCGTTCACCATGCCGACGCTGCTGGTGCATGGCGACGCCGATGCCACCGTGCCGCTCGCGATCTCCGCAAAGCGGGTGGCGGAGATGATCCCCGCCGCGCAGCTGAAGGTCTATGGCGGCGCGCCGCACGCCCTGGTGTTCACCGAAAAGGACCGGCTGAACGCCGACCTGCTGGCCTTCATCCGCGGCTAGGCACGCCGCGCCATAGCCGCCGCCCCGGCGGGTGCTAGACTGGACGCCAGGACAGGCGGGGGCGGCGGCAGATGCAGGATGATCGGGCGCTCGGCGTGGCGTATGGGCGCGGCCAGCTGAGGCTGCGCATGCCGGGCGGGGCGCAGGCGACGGTGATCCGCAAGGCGGTCCTGCCGAAGCTGCCCGACCCGGCGGCGGCCATTGCGGCGGCGCTGGCCCGCCCTGTCGGTTCGCCGCCCTTGGCCGAGCTGGCGCGCGGCAAGCGCAGCGCCTGCATCCTGATCTGCGACATCACCCGTCCGGTGCCGAACCGGCTGTTCCTGCGGCCGATGATCGAGACGATCGCCGCCGCCGGAATCCCGCTGGACGCGATCACCGTGCTGGTCGCCACCGGCCTGCACCGGCCGAACGAGGGCGAGGAACTGGCCGAGCTGGTCGGCGATCCCTGGGTGCTGGCCAACATCCGGGTGGAAAACCACTTCGCCCGCGACGAGGCGGCGCATGTCGATCTCGGCCGCACCCGCACCCGCGCCACCCCGGTCGGCATCGACCGGCGGTTCGTGCAGGCGGACCTCAGGATCGCCACCGGCCTGGTCGAGCCGCATTTCATGGCCGGCTGGTCGGGCGGGCGCAAGGTCGTGGCGCCCGGCGTGGCGCACCACGCCACCATCCGCACCTTCCACTCCGCCCGCTTCATGGAGGATCCGCTGGCGGTGCAATGCAACCTGGCCGGCAACCCGCTGCATGAGGAGCAGCTGGAGATCATCCGCATGATCGGCGAAGTGCATGCGCTGAACACCGTGATCGACGAGGACCGCGACCTGGTCTGCGTGACCTTCGGCGAGGTGATCGCAAGCCATCTGCGGGCGGTGGAGTTCGTCACCGCCGCGACGCGCATCGCGGTCGGGCGGCGGTTCAGCACGGTGGTCACCTCCTCGGCCGGCTATCCGCTCGACAAGACATACTACCAGACGGTCAAGGGCATGGTGACCCCGCTGGACATCCTGCAGCCGGGCGGCACGCTGATCATCGCCTCGTCCTGCTCGGAGGGGTTCGGCTCGGCCGAGTTCCGCGCCAGCCAGACGCGGCTGGTGGAACTGGGGCCGGAGCGGTTCCTGGCCACGCTGACGGCCAAGACGCTGGCCGAAGTGGACGAGTGGCAGAGCGAGATGCAGCTCAAGCCGATGCGGCTGGGCCGGGTGCAGCTGTACACGACCGGGCTGGACGCCGAGGAGCGGCGCATCACCGGGGTCGAGATGATCGACGACATCGACCGCGCGGTGGCCGCCAGCATCGCGCGGCATGATGATCCCGCCGTGGCGGTGGTGCCGGAAGGGCCGTACGTGGTGCCGGTCGTCGGGGCGGCGGCATGACGGGGCGCGCCGCGGCGCGCGCCATGCGGGCGACGGCCCTGATCGCGGCGTTGCTGCTGTGGCCGCAGCCTTGGGCCGCGGCGCAGGCGGCGCTGGCGCCGACGCGGCTGCATTTCGTGGCCTACTCCACCGGGCTGCGCGTGCTGGACGTGCAGGCGACGCTGGCGCTGGGCCAGGGCCAGGACCAGATCGACCTGGCGCTGCAAACGCTCGGGCTGTTCAGCGTGTTCGTCACCGGCCATACGCAGACCGTCGCGCGCGGCGCCTGGCGCGACGACGCGGCGATGCCGGCGTTCTTCGGCGCGAGCGGTGAATGGCGCGGCAAGACGCTGCTGACCCGGATGACCTATGTGGGCGGCCAGCCGGACGTGTCCGCCCTGTTGCCGCCGATCACGCAGGAGCGCGAACCGGTGCCGCCGGCGCTGCAGGCCAACACAATCGATTCGCTCAGCGCGATGGCCGAGTTGGTGCGCCGGGTCAACGATACCGGCCGCTGCGAAGGGGCGGCGCGCACCTTCGACGGCCGGCGGCTGTCCGAGATCACGGTGCGAACGGCTGGCATGCAGATGCTGGCGCGCACCAGCCTGTCGATCTTCGCCGGCCCGGCGCTGCGTTGCGATTTCGACGGGCGGCTGCTGGCCGGCTTCAAGTTCGAGGACGACCGCGCCCGCGCCGCCCGGCCGCGCCGCGGCTCGGCATGGTTCGCCCGCCTGTCCCCTGGCGGCCCGCTGCTGCCGGTGCGGCTGCAGTTCGCGACGCCGTTCTTCGACGACGCAACGATGTACCTGCAGCCGTGACCGCGGCGCCCGCATCGCTTCGGCCACGCATCGGATGCCGGCTGCCATCGGGACGGCAGCAGGGTCCGGATAGCCTGCCGGACGCCGCGCCGCAGCGGCCCGGGCCGTCCGTCAGACCTTCTCGACCTGCGAGTATTCCAGCTCGACCGGCGTGGAGCGGCCGAAGATCGAGACCGAGACCTTCACGCGGCCCTTTTCCTCGTCCACTTCCTCGACGGTGCCGTTGAAGCTGGTGAACGGGCCGTCGGCCACGCGCACCTGCTCGCCGATCTCGAACAGGATCGCCGGGCGCGGCCGCTCCACGCCCTCGGCGCTCTGCTTCATGATGCGCTCGGCCTCGGCCTCGGTGATCGGCGAGGGCCGCAGCTTGGTGCCGAGAAAACCGGTGACCTTCGGCGTGTCCTTGACCAGATGCCAGGCGTCGTCGGTCAGCTCCATCTTGACCAGCACATAGCCGGGGAAGAACTTGCGCTCGGCATTGACCTTCTGGCCGCGGCGCAGCTCGACCACCTCCTCGGAGGGGACCAGCACCTCGTCGAACTGGTCGTCCAGCCCCTTCTGGGCTGCCTGCTCCTTGATCTGCTGCGCGATCTTCTTCTCGAACCCGGAATAGACGTGGACGACGTACCAGCGCTTTGCCATGCTCCGTCCCCCCTCAGCCGCCGACGCCGAACAGGCGGCGGACGCCAACCCCGATCACCTGATCGGCGGTGAAGAAGAACAGCGCGGCCAGCGCGGCCATCGCGAACACCAGCCCGGTGGTGACCATCGTCTCCCGCCGGCTTGGCCACGTGACCTTGGCCACTTCGGCGCGCACCTCGCGCAGGAAGCGCGCCGGGTTCAGGGCCACGCGCGCTCATGCTCCCGCGCCGCGCAGCGGGAGCGGGGCGCGCAGGCGGGTGGCGCTCGGGAATGGGGCCGTCATGGAATGGGCACGCCTTTCAGATCCGCGGGCAAGGACATGGCAGGGGTGGAGGGTCTCGAACCCCCAACCTCCGGTTTTGGAGACCGGCGCTCTAGCCAATTGAGCTACACCCCTTTGGGCGCCGCTGAAGCGCCGCCGGTGGGGCGCTTACAAAGGCCGCGAGGCCGCAGGTGTCAAGAGGGCGGCGCTTCGGACAGGATGCGCGGCTTGCGCAGGCCACGCCCAGCGGCTACGAGGATTTTGCGGCGCGCGGGCGTAGCATAATGGTAATGCAGTAGCCTTCCAAGCTACCTACGAGGGTTCGATTCCCTTCGCCCGCTCCATGCCGCCGCAAACGCGCGCGTTTCGGACTCTACGCACACACACGAAAAACCTCCGGGCGCGCGGCCCGGAGGTGTGGTCGATCCGTTTGCGTCAGGCGCAGGCGCTGCCGGAGGACTTGCGGCGGCGGGTCGTGATGAAGCCGACGCCGAGCAGGCCGGAGCCGAGCAGGGCGAGCGTGCCGGGCTCGGGTACCGCGGTCGGACCCTGGATCAGGTCGAAGGTCGCGTTTACCCCGACCGTCTGGTTCGGCCCGCCGTGGATATCGAACGAGGCGGAGCTGAGCGAAATCTGCAGCACTGCCCCGTCCGCGAAATTCACCGTCCCCGGATTGTTCCAGGTGATGGCGCCACTCACGCCGGTGATGAAGCCAAAGAACGAGGCCGTCGTCTCCGTGCCGGACCCGCTGACGGAGCCGGAACCATCGCCCGGCAGGGTGAAGGTGAACGCTTCGGAAACGTTGTCGGTCGCCGTGGCGTTGCCCAAGAAGGCGTTGTTGGTGTCGTTCGACGAGACGTTCAGGAAGTTGTTGATGGTGAACGGCGTGTTCAGCGAGACGTTGATGCCGTTTCCGAGCGCCGTGTTGTTCGTCGCGCCGCTGAAGATCAGCCCGTTGCCGGACGGCCCGCTGTCGGAGAACGCGCCGGTCCCCTGGATGACCGTAGCGTGGCTGGCCACAGCGCCCAGTGTCAGCGATCCCAGCACGGCCGCGCCTGCCAGGAGGAGGTGTTTCATCATGTTCAGACTTTCCTCGGTGCATGCCGCCGTTAGCGACGACGCTCGAGCTTCTGCAACGCCCGTGCCAGCGTTAACTTTGAACGCGTTAGCCCGCTCAACATTGTCAACTGTAAGGAGTTCCAACAGCAGAACCCGCTGTTTTCGCGCGTTTTTGCAACCGCCCCAGTTGCAGCGAAGGGCCGCCGGCAGCCGTTCAGCGGCCGGCTCGGCGCCGGCCGGAGCGAACCCGGGCCTGTCCTGACACACGCGGGTCCGACGCCAAGGCCCGAGCAGCAAGCGCGCCCACTGCATCGACGGTAGATGATGGATGTGGTGGAGGGGGTTGGATTCGAACCAACGTAGCCATTACAGCAACGGATTTACAGTCCGTCCCCTTTAGCCACTCGGGCACCCCTCCGGCGCCGGCGGGACTACCGCCGGGAGCGCCGCCTTGTCAATCGAACGCGCCGCGACCATACCACGGCCGCCATGAAACCACCTCACTCCGGCCGGCCGCCTGGCCGCTCCACCTCTCCCGGCTCCGGTCACGCAGGCAGCGGTCGGCCGACGGGCGGCCGCGGCGGACAGCACGACCACACCCGTCCCGGCAAGCCCGCAGGCAAGCCGTTCGCGGCCCCGGCCGGGCGGCCGGGCGGCCCCAGGGCGCAGCCGCGCCCTGCCGCCACAGCGCCGCACGCGGCTGCCGCCGGAGCGGGCGCGCGGCAAGCCGGCGAGCGCATGACGTTGCAGCACCGGCCCGAGCCGGCGACACGGAACGCGCCGGCCACCCCGCAGCGCACCCGCGCCGATATCGAGGCCCCGCGCGGCGCGGTCTGGCTGTACGGGCTGCACGCGGTCGCCGCCGCTTTGGCCAATCCGGCACGCCGGCTGCGCCGGCTGCTGCTGACCGAGGAGGCCGAGGCCGCGCTGTCCGCCCGGATCGGCCAGCCCTGGCCGCTGGCGCCCGAGCGCGCCGAGCGGGGCCGGCTGGACCACCTGCTGGGCCGCGACGCCGTGCATCAGGGCGCGGCGCTGCTGGCCGATCCGCTGGCGGTCCCGGCGCTGGCGGTGGCGCTGGCCCGTCCGGGGCCGGTGCTGGTGCTGGATCAGGTGTCCGACCCGCGCAATGTCGGCGCCATCCTGCGCAGCGCCGCAGCGTTCGGCGCCGCCTGCGTCATCGCCCAGGAGCGCAACGCTCCGGAGGAGACCGGGGCATTGGCCAAGGCCGCGTCGGGCGCGGTGGAGACCATGCCGCTGCTGCGCGCGGTCAACATCTCGCGCACCCTGATCGCGCTGAAGGCGGCCGGGTTCTGGACCGTCGGCCTGGACGCCGCCGGCGCGCCGCTGTCCGGCCCGGCGCTGGCCGAGCGTCGGGTGGCGCTGGTGCTTGGCGCGGAGGGCGAAGGGCTGCGCCGCCTGGTGCGGGAAACCTGCGACGAGGTCGCCGCTATCGGCATGCCGGGCGCACAGGGGGCGCTGGACAGCCTGAACGTGTCCAACGCCGCGGCGATCGCGCTGTACGAGCTGCGCCGGGCGAGATGACCGCGTTCGATCCTCGGCCCGCGGCGGAGGCGCTGCTGGCGCGCCGCGCCGAGCGGCGGCCAGCCGGCCCGCTGCCGCAGGGGATCGCGCCGCGCGACGTGGCCGAAGGGATCGCGGTCCAGGTAGCTGTCGCCAGGATGCAGGCAGCCTTCCCGCCAGGCGGCTTCAAGCTCGGCGCCACCGGCTCGCGCATGCAGGCGGTGCTGGACCTGCCCGGCCCGGCGGCCGGCTTCATGCGCGTGCAGGACATCTTCGAGTCCGGGGCGACGCTGCCCCTCGCGCGCTTCCATCAGGTCCAGGTGGAATGCGAGTTGGCGGTGCGACTGGCCACCGACCTGCCCGCCGGCCCGTGCACGCCGGAGCAGGCGCGCGACGCGGTCGTGTCCGTGCATGCCGCCATCGAGATCGTCGAAAACCGCTACGGGGCGCCGCCGCTCGGCGACCTGAAGGCGGTCGGCACGCCGACCCTGATCGCCGATCAGGTCTATCACGCCGCATGCGTTGTCGGCCCGGCAGGCGCGGGCTGGCGCGAGCTGGATCTGGCGACGCTGGGCGGCAGCATCCTGGTGGACGGCGTCGTGCGCGACGCGGGCGTCAGCGCCGATCTGCTAGGGCACCCGTTGCGCGGCCTGGCATGGCTGGCCGCCAGCGAGGCGGCGTACGGGTTCGGCGGCCTGCGCGCCGGGCAGACGGTCATGCTGGGCAGCGTCACGCCAAGCGTCGCGGTCGGAGGCGCCTGCGCCGTGGAGGTTCGGTTCGACCATCTCCCGCCGGCGCGGCTGCGATTCGTCTGAGCGGCCCGCCGCCTTCGAATCGCGAAAACCGGCGTTAATCATCTGCTGGCATGCTGCGGCTACCGGACCGCGCGCAAACGACACCCCGCGGCGAACGCGCCAAAACGGCCAGCACGGGACTTTCCATGCTCCCCGACTGGAACTTGCTATCCGACGATCTGCAGATTGTGCTCTCGCGTGCGGCGATGCGGCACGCCTCCGACTCGATCGCCGAGCAGGCCGAATTGCTCGCCGCCGAAATGGAGCGCGGCGCGCTGACCGATCGCGGCGGGCCGGACGCGCTGAGACTGCTGGCCGCTGTCGTGCGAATGGCCGGTCAGGATCCGCTGATCCCGACCGGCCACTGCTGACCGAGGCCGTTCAGCCCAGGCCTTGCTCCCGAGGGTTCTCAGCCCTGGCCGTTCTCGTCGGGCGCGCTACCGTTCGGGGATTGCTGGCCCGATTGCGGCACCGGCACCGCCACGAAGGCGGTGTGGCCATCACGCATGACCCGCAGCGCCACCGAGGTATTGCCCTGCTCGGCCTCACGGATCGCGCTCACCGCCTGGTCCGGCGAGTTCACCGCGTGGGCGCCGACGCCGACGATGACATCGCCCTGGCGCAGCCCCGCCTGATCCGCCGCGGAGCCGGATTGCACGTCCGCCACCACCGCGCCGCCATCATGCGCGGGCAGATTGAGCTGGCTGCGCATGTCCGGCGTGATCGGCGCCAGGGCCAGCCCGATGCTCGGGTGCTGGTTGTCCGGGTTCTGCTCGGCGCTGGCCATCTGCGTGCCGGGCATCCGGGTCACATCGACGGTGACCGTCTGATCGGCGCCGTCGCGCAGGATCGCCAGCTTGGCGTTGCTGCCCGGCTTGATGTTGGCAACATCGACCGCCAGTTCGCGCGGCGTGCCGACGGTCTGGCCGTCGATGCCGACGATCACGTCGCCGGGCTGCACCCCGGCATGGGCGGCCGGCGAGTTCGGCTCGACGCCAGCGACCAGCGCGCCCTCGTGCCCGTTCTGGGTCTTGGGAAGCTTCAGCGCCGCCGCCATGGCAGCGTCGATCGGCTGCATCTCCACGCCCAGATAGCCGCGCGTGACGTGCCCGTTCTTCTCGATCTGGGCGACCACGTTGCGCACCATGTCGGACGGAATGGCAAAGCCGATGCCGACGCTGCCGCCGGTCGGCGACAGGATCGCCGTGTTCACGCCGACCACCCGGCCGTCCTGGGTGAACAGCGGACCGCCGGAGTTGCCCTGGTTTATGGGCGCGTCGATCTGGATGAAGTTGTCGTACGGCCCTTCGCCGATGTCGCGGCCGTCGGCCGAGACGATGCCGGCCGTCACCGTGCCGCCCAGACCGAACGGGTTGCCCATCGCCACGACCCACTCGCCAGGCCGCACCTTCGCGCTGTCGCCCAGCTGGATGAACGGCAGCTTGTGCCCGGCATGGACCCGCAGCACGGCAAGATCGGTGCGCGGGTCGGTGCCGACCACGGTGGCCGGCAGCTGGGTGCCATCGTCCAGGGTCACCATCAGCGACTTCTCGCCGCGAACCACATGGTTGTTGGTGACGATCGTGCCGTTGGCGTCGATGATGAAGCCCGAGCCGCGCGCCTCGACGGCGCGCGGATGCGCCGGATGCATGCCGTTCGGCATCCCGGGCATCATGCCAAACGGCATCCCGAACGGCATCTGACCTTGCGACTCCGTGTCAGCCGCCGGCTGCACGGCGAGATGGTTGGTCACCTGCACCACCGCCGGGCGCACCTGCGACACCAAATCGACGAAATCGGGCATGGCATGCAGCGGCGCGGCCTGCGCCGTGGCGGGCTGGGCCGGCTGGGCGACGGCGGCCGGCGCGTTCACCGGACTGTCGGCGGCGCGCCCGGTCTCGATGGCCGCGAATTCGCCCAGGGCGGTCGCGCCCAGCAAAGTCGCGACGAAGGCTGCGCGCAGCCGGTTGCGGGGAGCAGGCTTGAGCATCGGCATCGAACTCTCCATGCTTGACAATGATCTGATCGGCGGACGACAGCGCCCGACCGCTCGCCGTGCAAACATGGACACGGCAGGCCAACGGTGCAGTTGCGGTGCAGTGAAACCAACGTCATGACGCCATTGACAGGTGCCTCGCGCCTGCGCGAGTGGGTCGCGCGTAGCCCAGTATGGGCATCGCCGGGTTAGCACAGCGGCAGTGCAGCGGTTTTGTAAACCGAAGGTCGGGGGTTCGATCCCCTCACCCGGCACCAGCCGACAGCCCGTGTCGGTTGAGGCGCCAACGCCGAGTGCGCTCCGCACGGTGCAAGGGAACCGCAACCCCCGCCGCGGCTTTCTAGCGGCACAGGCTAGCGGCCGTTCCTGAACGGCTGCCCGTGCCCCAAGGTTTGACGGAGGAAACCATGCGACACCTCGCCATCGCCGCGGCGGTTGCGGCGATCACGATTGGCGGAGCCTCGGCGCAGACCACCACAGGCGCCGGCAACGCCTCCGGCAGCACCACAGGCAATGCCGCGACGATGACGCCCAATCCCGCCGCCCCAGGCAGTAATGGGCCAGGCAGCACCGGGGCCGGCGCCGGTTCCGGCGCATTGCCCGGCATAACCCCCGCGCCGAAGACCGGAGCCAGCTCGACCAGCCCGAGCAGCATGACCCCGGCGGGCGCGCCGAACGGAGCCGGGACCACCAACGCATCAAACGGTCAGGCCGCCGCGTCCGGCAACGACAATCAGGCGGTGGCGACCACGACCGCCAATGCCGGGCAGCCGGCGAACGGCGCCAACTCGTTCACGATGGGACAGGCGGCGACGCGCATCGCCAACCAGGGCTACAGCAACGTGACCGGGCTGAAGAAGGATAACGGCGGAGTTCTGGCGCGGGCAGGCCAAGAAGGGCGGCCAGCAAGTCGCCGTCTGGCTCGACTACAAGGGCAATGTCGGCCAGCAGTAACGGATTTGAAACAAGGACGCGCGCCATGACACGCACGATCACGCATCTGTACGACAGCTACGACGAAGCGACCCGCGCGGTGCGGCTGCTGGAGGATTCCGGCATCCCGCATTCCGACATCAGCATCGTCGGCCGCGACGGCGGCGCCGGCTACGGCGGTGCCGGGGGCGCCCTCGATCCCGCGACCGGCACGATGACCCAGACACGGACCGACGTGCCCCCCGACACCACGCCGTCCAGCGGCACCGGCGCGGGGGCCGGCGCATCGGTCGGCACGGTCATCGGTGGCGGCGCCGGCCTGCTCGCCGGCATCGGCGCATTGGCAATCCCCGGCGTCGGACCGGTGGTCGCCGCCGGCTGGCTGATTGCAACGATCACCGGCGCCGGCATCGGCGCGGGCGCCGGCGGGCTGCTCGGGTCGTTGACCGGCGCCGGCCATCGCGAGGAGGACGCGCATGTCTATGCCGAGGGCGTCCGGCGCGGCGGCACCCTGGTCAGCGTGCGGGCGGATGACGCTCAGGCGCAGCAGGTCGAGACCATGCTGAATGGCACCGGCCGCGTCGACATCGCCCAGCGCGGCGACGAGTATCGCGCCGGAGGCTGGGACCGCTTCGACGAAAACCGCCCGCTGGCCGAAACGCGGCCGCTGGATGCGCCGTCCGCGACGGGCACCACCGGGATAGCGCCGACCGCCACGATCCCGACCACGACATCGGTGGCGGATGCCGAGCGCGAGCGCCTCCGCAGTTCGACGCATAGCTGAACGCGCGCCCTCGGCCGCCGGGCCTGCAATCTCCTCCGCCGGCCGCGGCGGCTCCGCCTCTAGCGCAGGGCCTTCAACGCGGGGTAATGCGCGACATAGCGGCGGTAGATCTCGTCGGTACTGGGCGACGCGCCCAGGATCGGGTTCGATACGGCGGCCGGGGCGCACCATTGCGGCGATGCCGTCATCAATGCTCGCGAAATGGCCGATCCCATGCGCGGCCAGGATGGCGCACCCGAGCAGCGGAGCGTCGGCCACCTCCGGCACCACCACCGGCAGCCGCGCGGTGTCGGCGTGGATCTGCAGCCACAGGTCCGAGCGCGTGGCGCCGCCGCCCACCGTGATCTCGTCGGCGCCGAATCCTGCCTCGGACATGCGGTCGATGATGGCGCGGTTGCCGAAGCCCACTCCCTCCATGATCGCGCGGAACACATGCGCCGGGGTGTGCGCCAGCGTCAGGCCGGTGATCGCCCCGCGCGACAGCGGATCGGTATGCGGCGTGCGGTTGCCCTGGAAATGGTCCTGCACGACCAGCCCGTCGGCGCCCGGAGCGAGCTTGGCGGCTTCGCGGTTCAGCGCGTCGAGGTCGAGGCTGTCGCCGATGAAACGGCGCAGCCAGGCGACGATGGAGCCGGTCGAGGTCTGGCCGCCCTCCATGATGCTGCGCCCCGGATAGATCGCGTCAGGATAGGAGCCGAACAGGCCGGGCACATGGGCCTCGCCCTCGCCCACCGCGAATTGCAGGTGCGACGAGCCGGTGATCAGCGCCAGCTGTCCCGGCCGGCGCACACCCAGGCCGATCACGCCGATATCGGCGTCGGCTCCGCCCTGCACCACAGTCACGCTCGCCGGAAGGCCCAGATGGGCCGCAGCCTCGGCGGTCAGCCTGCCGATCGCAGCACCCGGCGCCAGCACCTCGGTCGGCCATTTCCCCAGCAGAGCATCAAGGCCGAGCTTGGAAAGCAGGCTTTCCGGCCAGCCGCCGCGCGTGGTCGCATAGTGCCAGCGCACCGAGACGTTGTTCAGGCTGGCGCAGCGCCGTCCGGTCAACCGCCAGTTGATGTAGTCCTGGTATTCGCAGATGGTGTGGGCGGCGGCGAACAGCTCCGGTTCGTGGCGCGACAGCCAGAGGGATTTCGGGATCATCCATTCGGCCGAGACCGGTCCCCGCCCCGCGCCGTTGATGGCCAGCGCCGCGTCGCCGGTGGCCAGCACCGCATCGGCCTCGGCGCCGGCGCGCACATCCATCCAGATGATCGCCGGGCGCAGCGGCCGCGCCTGCGCGTCCAGCGCGACGACGGTGCAGCACGTGGTGTCGGCGCACAGCGCCTCGATCGCGTCGGCGGCGATGCCGGATTTGGCCAGCGCGCCGCGCACCGCGCCGCCCATGGCCTGCCACCAGTCCTCGGGGGTCTGCTCGGCCCTGGCGCCGGGGGCGAAATGGGTGTCGTAGTGGACCGCCTCGGTGCCGATGCGCCGTCCCTCCAGATCGAATACGCTGGCGCGCAGCCCCTCGGTTCCACCATCGACGCCGATCACATAGGCCATTGCCGATTGCCTCCTCACGATTTGTTCACCGGCTTCTCCATACGACATCTTGCGGATGTTCCGGTACCGTCACGCGCCGGGACGTTTGGCGGGTGAAGCCGGATGGCGCGTCTCGGGCGGGGGAGCGATTCCCGGTCAGCGATCACTGCGACGGGCAGCACTTCTTCAACCCCGGCGCGACCGCACCCCGGCGCGGCCTGTCCTCGCTGCTGGCCTGGCGCCTGCGGCACCGACGCAGCCGATGGCCTCGCCGGGTTGCCGACCCGGCGTTTCCCCCGCCGCCGTCCAGAGTAGCGCCTGGCGTCGCCGCGATCAGCTATGTCAATCACGCGACATTCCTGATCCGACTGCCGGGCGCTGTCGTGCTGACCGATCCGATTTTCAGCGAGCGCTGCTCGCCGCTATCGTGGGCCGGGCCGAAGCGGGCGCGTCGGCCCGGGATTGCGCTGGACGACCTGCCTCGGCCGGACCTGGTGCTGATTTCGCATAATCACTACGATCACATGGACATGCGCAGCCTGCGCGAGCTGCAGCGCCGTCACGCGCCGCGCTTCGTGACGATGCTGGGCAATGCGCCTGTCCTGGCCGCCGAGGGGATCACCGCGACCGAACTGGATTGGTGGCAGGAGGCGACGCTGGGGCCGGTCCGCGTCACCGCCACGCCGGCGCGCCATTTCTCGGCCCGCACGCCGTTCGATCGCAACCGGGCTTTGTGGGGCGGCTTCATGCTGCACGACGCCGCGGGCCGGATCCTGTTCGCCGGCGATTCCGGCGCAGGGCCGCATTGGTCCGGAATCAGGGCCAGGCTTGGCGCCCCGGACATCGCCCTGCTGCCGATCGGCGCCTATGAGCCGCGCTGGTTCATGGCCCCGGTGCACATGGATCCCAACGAGGCGGTGCAGGCGCATGTCGCGCTTGGCGCGGGCCGGTCCCTCGGAATGCATTTCGGCACGTTCCAGTTGACGGACGAGGCGATCGACGCGCCGGTGCGCGCGCTGAATGTGGCGCGCGAGGCGGCCGGTCTGGACGCCGACTGCTTTGCTACTCTGGGGTTCGGCGAGTCCGGCGTGTTCGCGCTTGGCAAAAGCCTTGCTACGGCTCCTTCCGCTCAACCGTCGCGACATGCTGGCGCAGGACACGATTGATCTCCGTCTGGTAGCCGCGGTCCTTCGCGGTCGCGAAACCACGCCAGAACATCCGCATCGAGCCGGATATTGATAGCCTCTTTGCGCGGCCTACAGATCCACCCCGCTGAGCAAAGGCCCAGCTTTCGACCGGTGCCTCGGGATATCGTCAGTGTCGATCGTGTGGTCGGGCATTGCCGCCAGCCGCTCCAAACGCTCGCGCTGCTCCGGCCTAACGTGCCTGCTCATACAGCCTCCGCTCAGCCTTGGTTGCCCTTCGCGCGCTGATGATGCGCACCAGGGAGTCATCCTCAGGATCGGGGTATGTGTGGACAACAAGAAGCAAGACGACGCCATCAACCAGACCGACTGCGTGCCACCGCTCCTCACCGTCCAGATACCAATCCGCAAAACGACGTGAAGCGGGTCAGACCACCCCAGTTCGGCATCCTCAAACGCGACGGCATGCTTGGCGAGGTTGCGACGCCCTTTCGTGGATCGCTGTCGAACTGCATCGCTCCCTGGTATAGGGTATGGTGACAGAACTGTGGATACAATCCAGGCCGTTATCTGAAATCCCGCGTCGCCACCCGGATCCCGGTCGCCGACACCTCCGGGCAGAAGATGTCGCGCGGCCTTGGGTGCCGGCCGCCGCCGTCGCGCCCTCCGCCGTCGCGCGCATCGGGGCCGCCGCCGTGCCTGGCCTCGTCGCCTCGTCCGGTGGCGAGCGGGAACGCCTCGTCGCGCTCTCCCACGCTGCGCAGCAGATCCGAAAGGTCGGTCAGCCGCTCGGCGACGACGTGGATCACCAGGCCGTCGCGCTGCACCCGGCCGCGGCAGGCGATCATCCCGGCGGACAGCACCAGCCTGCGCTGCTGCTCGAAAAGGCTCGGCCAGACGATCAGGTTGCCGATGCCGGTCTCGTCCTCGATGGTGATGAACAGCACGCCCTTGGCCGAGCCGGGGCGCTGGCGCACCAGCACGATGCCGGCGACATCGACGCGGCGGCCGTCGCGCGCATCGGCCAGCGCGGCGCAGGACAGCGTGTCGGCGCGGGACAACTCCTCGCGCAGGAACGCGACCGGATGGCGGCGCAACGACAGGCCGATGCTGGCGTAATCCTCGACCACCTCGTGCCCCTGCGTCATCGGCGGCAGCGCCACCGCCGGTTCCGCCGCCTCCGGGCGCAGCATGTTGGCCCGCGCATCGGCCGCCGCGAACAACGGCAGCGGCGCCTCGCCCAGCCCGCTGATCGCCCAGAGTGCCGCGCGGCGGTCCAGGCCGAGCGCCAGAAAACCGTCAGCCTCGGCGATGCGCTCCAGCGCCGCCAGCGGCACGCCGGCGCGACGCCAGACATCCTCCACACTGGCGAACGGCGCATCCATGCGCGCGGCGACGATGCGCGCGGCATCGGCGTTGGCCAGGCCCTTGGCCATGCGCAGGCCAAGCCGCATTGCCAGCCGGATGCTGTCGCCCGGCTCCAGCGTGCAATCCCAGCGGCTCGCGTTGATGCACACGGCGCGCACCTCGACCCCGTGCGCCCGCGCATCGCGCACGATCTGCGCCGGGGCGTAGAAGCCCATCGGCTGCGCGTTCAGCAGGGCGGCGCAGAAGATGTCCGGGTGGTGGCATTTCACCCAGGACGAGGCATAGGCGATCAGCGCGAAACTGGCGGCGTGGCTTTCCGGAAAGCCGTAGCTGCCGAACCCCTCAATCTGAGTGAAAATGCGCTCGGAGAACTCCTGCGTATAGCCGCGAGCGCGCATTCCCTCGATCAGCTTGTCGCGGAAGCCGCTGACGCCGCCGGTCATCTTGAACGTCGCCATTGCGCGGCGCAGCTGGTCGGCCTCCATCGGCGAGAACCCGGCGCAAGCGATCGCAACCTGCATGGCCTGCTCCTGAAACAGCGGCACGCCGAGCGTCTTGCCCAGCACGCGCTCCAGCTCGGCGGTCGGGTAGCTGACCGGCTCGCGCCCCTCCCGCCGGCGCAGATACGGATGCACCATGTCGCCCTGGATCGGACCGGGGCGGACGATGGCGACCTGGATGGTGAGGTCGTACAAGCAGGCCGGCTTCATGCGCGGCAGCATCGACATCTGCGCCCGGCTCTCGATCTGGAACGTGCCCAGCGTGTCGGCCTTCTGGATCATCGCGAACGTCGCCGCGTCCTCCGCGGGAATCGTGGCCATGTCGAGGCGCTGTCCGCGATGCTGCTCCAGCAGATCGAAGCAGCGGCGCAGGCAGCCGAGCATGCCCAGGCCCAGCACATCGACCTTCATAAAGCGCAGCGTGTCGATGTCGTCCTTGTCCCACTCGATCACCTGCCGATCGACCATCGCGGCGGGTTCGATCGGCACCAGATCCGAAAGCGTGTCCCGCGTCAGGACGAAACCGCCGGGATGCGTGCCCATGTGGCGCGGGAAGCCGATCAGTTCCTGCGCCAGCGACAGCGCCAGCTGCAGCCTGCGGTCGGCCAGGTTCAGGTTCAGCCCGGCGGCATGCTGGTCCTGCACCCCCTCCTCCGACCAGCCCCAGACCTGGCCGGCCAGCGCGCCGGTCACATCCTCGGGCAGGCCCAGCGCCTTGCCTGCCTCACGGATCGCGCCGCGCGCGCGATAGCGGATGATGGTGGCGCACAGGGCGGCGCGGTCGCGGCCGTAATGGTCGTACACCCACTGGATCACCTCCTCGCGCCGCTCGTGCTCGAAATCCACGTCGATGTCGGGCGGCTCGCGGCGCGCGCCGGAGACGAAACGCTCGAACAGCAGACCGGCCTTGGTCGGGTCGATGGCGGTGATGCCGATGACCCAGCATACCGCCGAGTTGGCCGCCGAACCGCGGCCCTGGCACAGGATGCCGCGGCGGCGGGCGTACGTGACGATGCTGTGGACCGTGAGGAAATACGGCGCGTACTCCAGCTCGGCGATTAGCGCGAGTTCGTGGCGCAGCTGCGCGGTCACGGCATCCGGCACGCCGTCCGGGTAGCGCCCCGGCGCGCTGTCCCAGACCAGCGCCTCCAGCGCCTGCTGGGGAGTCTGGCCAAGGCTGCGCACCTCGTCGGGATACTGGTAGCGCAGCTCGGACAGGCTGAAGCGGCACCGTTCCACGATCTCCAGCGTGCGCGCCACCGCGTCGGGATGGCTGGCGAACCGCCGGGCCACCTCCTCCGGCGCACGCAGATGCCGGTCGGCGTGCTGTTCCAGCCGGAACCCGGCGTCGTCGATGGTGCAGCCCTCGCGGATGCAGGTCAGCACGTCCTGCAGCGCGCGGCGCTGCGGCACATGATACAGCACGTCGCCGGTGGCCACCGTGGCGACGCGCGCGGCGACGGCGGCCTCGGCGATGCAGGCCAGGCGCACCGCATCGCCTGGCACAAGCCGCTGCGTCAGCGCCACATAGGCGCGATCGCCCAGATCTGCGCGCAGCCGTTGCAGACGCGGGGCGGGATCGTCCTCGGGCGCCTCGGGCAGCAGCACCGCCAGCATGCCCTCGGACGCCGCGACGAAATCCTCCCAGTCGAGCCGGCAGCCGCCCTTGCCGGTGCGCCCCTTGCCCAGCGTCAGCAGCCGGCACAGCCGCGAATAGGCCGGCCGGTCCGTGGGATAGGCCAGCAGGGCGGTGCCGTCGGTCAGGTCCAGCCGGCAGCCGACCACCAGCCGCACCGCTGCCTCGGCCGCCCGCTGATGCGCCCGCGCGATGCCGGCCAGCGACGCGCGATCGACGATGCCCAGCGCCGGCAAGCCCAGATAAGCCGCCTGCGCGAACAGCTCCTCGACATGACTTCCGCCGCGGAGAAAAGAGTAGTTGGAGGTGACGTGCAGCTCGGCATAGGACATGGCTCAGGAACATAACACGAACATGCCGGATGTCCGAGTCGCGCCCGAGCGGCGCTCGCTGCTGGCGATCGGGCCGCTATCGCGCCGTGTCCGGCTGGCCAGCGGGCTGGTGCTGTTCGCCTATGTCGGGCTGCACCTGATTGACCACAGCCTCGGCAATGCCGGCATCGCCGCCATGAACGCGATGCTGCTGGCGCAAAAGGTGATTTGGCAAAGCGTGGTCGGCACCACGCTGCTGTATGGCGCGCTGCTGACCCACGCCGGGCTGGGGCTGTGGTCGCTCTACGCCCGCCGCTATGTCGGCTGGACGCGGCTGGAGGTGGCGCAGCTGGTCCTGGGCCTTTCGATACCGGTGATGCTGGCCAACCATTTCACCGTGACCCGGCTGACGCTGACGCTGTTCGCCCACGACAAGACCTATGCGCAGGAGCTGCATGCGCTGTGGCTGGCCGCGCCGGCCTGGGGGGTGCTGCAACTGGGCGTGCTGCTCGTCGCCTGGACCCATGCCTGCATCGGGCTGGGCCGGGCGGCGCGGCTGGCGCCCTGGTTCCCGCGCTGGCGGCCGATGCTGCTGGCCGGCGCGGTGCTGCTGCCGGTGCTGGCCATGTTGGGTTTCGCCCAGGGCGTGCGCGAGCAGGCGCGCGCCGAGGCGGCGCCCGGCTGGCGCCCCGACCGGGCGCGGGTGGAGGCGCCCGCCGAGGCGGCGGTGCTGCGGACGGTGCGCAACGATTTCCTGCTTGCCTACCTGGCCGCGATCCTGGCGATCCTGGCCGCGCGCGCCGCGCGAACGCGGCATGAGACCGGGCGGCGCGGCATTGCGGTGCGCTACCCGGACGGTCGGCTCGCGCGGATTCCGGCCGGCATGTCGGTGCTGGACGCCAGCCGGATGGCCGGCGTGCGGCACGCCTCGGTGTGCGGCGGACGCGGCCGCTGCTCGACCTGCCGGGTGCGCGTCCGCGCCGCGCCGGACCACTTGCCGGCCCCCTCGGGGGGCGAATTACGGGTGCTGCAATGGGTGGGGCTGGACCCGGCCCGGATCCGCCTCGCCTGCCAGCTGCGGCCGTTGGGCGACCTCTGCGTGGCGCCGCTGGTGCCGCCGGAAGCTGCGGAGGCCTATGTCGCCGGGCGCGCCCAGCCCCGCAGCGGCGAGGAGCGGTTCGTCGCGGCGATGTTCGTGGACATGCGCGACAGCACCCGACTGGCCGAATCGCAGCTACCATACGACAGCATGTTCCTCGTCGGCCGCTTCGTGGCCGAGGTGGCGCGCGCCGTGATCGAGGCGGGCGGCGTGCCGAACCAGTTCACCGGCGACGGCGTGTTCGCGCTGTTCGGCCTTGACCGCGATCCGCAGGCGGCGTGCCGCGCCGCGCTGGATGCGGTGTCTCGCATCGGCGCGGCGCTGGCCGCGGTCAATGCCGGCGCGCCGGAGTCCGGGCCGGTGCGCGCCGGCATCGGCCTGCATTGCGGAGCCGCGATCGTGGGCGAGATCGGGTTCGGACGGCACGTCACCACGACCGCGCTGGGCGATGTCGTCAACACCGCCGCGCGGCTGCAGGCGATGACCCGGGAGCTGGGCTGCGACAGCATCGTCTCGGAGGCCGTGTTCGCCGCCGCCGCCACCCAATGCACGCCCGGTCAGGCGCGCCTGATCGGGCTGCGCGGCCGAACCGCGCCATTGCCGGCGCGACTGCTGGGCGGGCGCACAGCTGGCGTCGAAGCGCCACAAGTCGGGCGGCCAGAACCCGTGTGATTCCCCTGCGCGGGATCGTGTCCGTCGCGTCTGCCGCCGCCGCCGCCGCCAGCCAAAGCCGGTCAGTCCAGTTCGTGCGCCAATCGATCCGGCCGCAGCAAAACCAGATAGCCCTGCTCCTTGCCAATGGTGCCGTCCTCCTCCCACACGCGGAGCTGACGATTGACCTTCTCGCGTGAGCCGCCGACCAGGGCGGACAGATCCTTTTGCGACAGCTTGACCTCGATGCGGATCTGGCGACCGCCGGCTGGCTTGCCGTAGTCGTTCGCAAGCCGTGTCAACAGCCTGGCCAGCCGCCCCTCCAGGGACAGCAGGGCGATGTCCTCCAGCGCCAGGTTGGCGCGGCGCAGGCGCTCGGTCAGCACTGCCAACAGCCGCAGCGCCAGATCGGGCGTCTCACGCAGCAGCCGCAGGAAGCGCCCGCGTTCCAGCACCTGCACGGTGCAGTCCTCCAGCGCGACGGCGTCGGCGCTGCGCGCCTGCCCGTCCAGCAACGCCATCTCGCCCAGCACGTCGCCCGGACCAAGGATGCCCAGAGTCACCTCCCGCCCTTCCTCAGAGCTGACCCCGATCCGCACCCGGCCCTGAGTGACCATGATCATGGCGCCGGCGGGATCGCCGCGCCGCAGAAGCGTGGCCCCGCGCGGGTAGATGCGGGTGATCGCCTGCGCCAGCACCTGCCGCCTCTCCTCGGCAGACAGCGCGCCAAGGAGCGAGTTGGCGGTCGGCGCAAGGGCGTCGGCGCTGGTGCGTGCGGGGGTGGCGCTCATGGACGCCGACCATGTCCGCCCGCAGGCGCGGCGTCCAGGCCAGGGTCGGCGTTCCCCGCGAGATCGCGGCGCAGCACCACCGCGTCGGCGCCGTGCGCGTAGTAGGCGCGGCGGCGCCCGACGGCCCGGAAGCCCTCGGCCGCATACAGGGCGAGTGCGGCGGAATTGTCGGCCGCGACCTCCAGGAACAGCAAGGCGGCTCCCGCCGCGGCGCAGCGGCCCGCGGCCGCACGCAGCAGCGCCCGGCCGCGCCCGCCGCGGCGCAGCGCCGGAGCCACGGCGAGCGTCAGGATCTCGGCCTCGCCGGCGGCGACACGGGCGATCACGCAGCCGCCGGTGGGATCGATCAGGGCGAACACGCCCGGCTGGGTCAGCAGGCCAGCCAACGCCGCCTGGTCCCAGCGCTCGCCCGGCGGAAAGCAGGCGGCATGAACCGCCGCCATCGCCTCGGCATAGGGCGGCCCCGCCGCCGTGATCCCGGAGCGGTCCAGGTCAGCGCGCCCGCATCGGCAGCGGCGCGGGGCGCAGGCCGCCGGCGGGCAGCTTCGCCTCGGGCGCATCGACATAGATCGGCAGCGCCGGACGCAGCGGCGCACCGTCTGCCAGGCGCCGCGCCGCGACCTGCGCCACATGGCGCGCCAGCACATGCCGCGAGTCGGTCAGCATCACGTCCGCTCCCGCCGCGGCCAGTCGGGCGGCGATGTCGGCAGCGGCATCGCCGGCGACGGCCACGGCGCCCGCGGGCAGCGCCAGGTCGCGCAGCGCCACGCCATGCGGACCGTCGCCGCGGTCGAGGAACACGCGCCCGCGGCGGCTGTCGATGGCCACCCAGACCGCGCGCCCCGGCAGCGCCGGCAGCGCCGCGATCAGCGCCTCGGAGACGCTGACGCCGATCAGCGCCGCCCCGGAGGCCAGCGCCAGCCCGTGCGCCAGCGCCAGCGCGGCACGCACCCCGGTGAAGCTGCCCGGACCGAGCGTGACCGCCACGGCGCCCAGTTCGCCCGCAGTCAGGCCGGCCGCCTCCAGCACCGCCCCGACCATCGGCGCCAGGCGCTGCGCCTGGCCGCGCTCGCCGCGTTCCAGCCGCTCGGCGACAACGCCGCCGCCGGCCAGCAGCGCCGCCGAGCATTGCCCGAGTGCGGCGTCGAGTGCCAGGATGTGGCTGCCCGGTCCGGCCATCGCGGGATACTCGGCACAATGCTGGAACGCGGCAACCCGGCGGCGCGCCGGCGAACCATCCGGCGGCCGATGCGCTGACCGGACGACTAGCGGCCCCCGCTTGGCGCGGGCGCCATCTTCCACGCCCGCCGCGCACGCACAGGAGACAAGACCCGTGGCCATCCAGCCCGTCGGACAGCCGGCTTATGTCGAACCGCGCTACGAGACCGTGCCGCAAGCGGCGCTGGTCGCGTCCGGCGCGGATGAGAGGCGCATCTGGCTGATGAACCATGCCGCCTGGGGCGCCATCCTGGCCGGCGTCGTCGCCGCGCTGCTGGTGCAGATGCTGCTGAGCCTGCTTGGCCTCGGCGTGGGTCTGGCGTCGTTCACAATCGCCGGAGGCAGCACGGCCGCCAATCCGGGCGCGGATGCGCTGTCGGTGGACGCCGGCATCTGGTGGGTGGTCTCGGGACTGATCGCATCGTTGGTGGGCGGGGTCGTGGCCGGCCGGCTGTCCGGCTCGGCGCGCCCCAGCACCGCAGCATGGCATGGCTTCGTGGCGTGGTGCGCGACGAGCCTAGTGGTGGTCTGGCTGCTTGGCACCGCACTCGGCGGCGTGCTGGGCGGCACCTTCAGCGCGATCGGCGGCACGCTGTCGGGGATCGGGCAGACTGCCGGGGCCGCCGTGTCCGGCGCGGCGGGGCCGGATACGCTGCAGTCGCAGGTGCGCAGCCTGGTCAATCCGAACGACCCGCAGACAGTGCAGGCGGCCATCGTCGCCTATGTCCACGCCAGCTTCGACGGCGACAAGGCGGCGGCGGACGCGGCGCGGCAGCAGGCGGTGGACAGCTTGGCGCGGGTCGCCAACATCAGCCCGGACGAGGCACAGAACCGACTGAACCAGTTGCAGCAGAAATACCAGCAGACCGCGCAGCAGGCGCGCCAGGCCGCCGAGACGGCGCGCAAGGGGGCGGCGCGCGGCGCGCTGTTCGCGTTCGCGGCGCTGCTGCTGGGCGGCATCGCCAGCATCGTCGGCGGCGGCCTCGGCACGCCGCGCCGCGCGGGGTAGCCGTCATGTCGAGAGGGTCAGGCGCGAGAACACCTCGTGCCCGCCCTCCCAGACGAGTTTCAGCGCCACGTACAGCACAACCAGCAGCCCGGCCCAGGCGATCCAGCGATGGCGGCTGAGCAGGCGGGCCATCAGGCTCGCCGCGAGGCCCATCAGCGCCACCGATAGCGCGATGCCGACCACCAGCACCCAAAGTTGACCCTCCGCCGCGCCGGCCACCGCCAGCACGTTGTCCAGGCTCATCGACAGGTCGGCCAGCACGATCTGCAGCATCGCCTGACGTAGCGTCTTGGTGGCCGGCGCGCCGCGCGCCGGGTGCGCGGCGTGGCGCAGCTCGCGATACATCCGCCAGCACACCCACAGCAGCAGCAGGCCCCCGGCCAGCAGCAGGCCGACGATGGCCAGCAGCTGCAGCGTGATCGCACCCAGGCCGACACGGATCAGCGTCGCCGCGGCGATGCCGCCGAGAATGGCCGGCCGCTGCTGGCGCGACGGCAGTCCGGCGACCGCCAGCCCGACCACCACGGCATTGTCGCCGGCCAGGGTCAGGTCGATCAGCACCACCTGGCCCAGCGCCGCGAGTTGGTGCGGCAGCGTCGGGTCGAACATCCGGCTTCCTTTGTTGCAGGCGCGGGTGCCAAGCCCTAGACCGCCGGCATGGTTCCCCGATACGCCCGCCACGCGATGACCGCCATCTGGGCGCCGGAAAACCGCTTCCGGCTATGGTTCGAGATCGAGGCCCTGGCCTGCGAGGCGATGGCCGAGCTGGGCCAGATCCCGGCCGAGGCGGCGCGCGCCATCCGCCATCGCGGCGACGCCGCGATGGCGGCGTTCGGGGCCGCCGACCTCGCCCGCATCGAGGCGATCGAGGCCGAGACCCGGCATGACGTGATCGCCTTCCTGACCTGGCTGGCCGAGGCGATCGGCCCGGACAGCCGCTTCGTCCATCTCGGTCTGACCAGCAGCGACGTGCTGGACACCTGCCTGTCGCTGCAGTTGACGCAGGCGACGGACCTGCTGCTGGCCGATCTGGACTCGGTGCTGGCGGCGCTGCGGGCGCGCGCGATGGAACACCGGCACACGCTGACCATCGGCCGCAGCCACGGCATCCATGCCGAGCCGACCAGTTTCGGCCTGAAGCTCGCGGGCCACTGGGCGGAGTTTGCCCGCAACCGGACGCGGCTGGTCGCCGCCCGCGCGGAGATCGCGGTGGCCGCGCTGTCCGGCGCGGTCGGCACCTTCGCCCATGTCGATCCGCGGGTGGAGGCGCAGGTCGCCGCCCGGCTGGGGCTGGCGGTCGAGCCGGTCTCAACCCAGGTGATCCCGCGCGACCGCCATGCGGCGTTCTTCTGCACGCTGGCGGTGATCGCGTCGGGCATTGAGCGGCTGGCGACCGAGGTGCGCCACCTGCAGCGCTCCGAGGTGCGCGAGGCGGAGGAGTTTTTCCACGCCGGCCAGAAGGGCAGTTCGGCGATGCCGCACAAGCGCAACCCGGTGCTGAGCGAGAACCTGACGGGGCTTGCGCGCATCGTCCGTGCCGCCGCCGCGCCGGCGCTGGAGGACGTGGCGCTATGGCATGAGCGTGACATCAGCCACTCCTCGGTCGAGCGGGCGATCGCCCCGGACGCCACCATCACGCTGGACTTTGCCCTGGCCCGGCTGGCCGGGATGATCGAGCGGCTGGTGGTCTATCCCGAACGCATGGCCGCGAACCTGGACTCGCTGGGCGGGGTAGTGCACTCCGGCGAGGTGCTGCTGGCGCTCGCCCGCGCCGGGCTGTCGCGCGAGGCGGCCTATGCGGTCGTGCAGCGCGCGGCGATGGCGACCTGGACCCGGCTGGGCCAGCCTGACGGGCGCAGCTTTCGCGCCAACCTCGACGCCGACCCGGAGATCGCGGGGCGGGTGCCGCCATCGGTGCTGGATGCGGCGATGGACAGCCGGTCGCATCTGCGGGCGGTGGACGCGGTGTTCGACCGGGTGTTCGGCCAGCCGCAATAGCAGATTGCCCGTGTGCCGCCCGATGCGCCGGCGTGGCCAGCCCGGCATCCGGCTGCTATACCCCAACCCCCGCTGCCCTGCGGCGTTGCAGCATGGCCCTGAAGGCCTGCGTCGAGAGGAACCCCCGCATGGCCCGCCGCCGTCAACTGTATGAAGGCAAGGCAAAGATCCTGTTCGAGGGACCGGAGCCGGGCACCCTGGTGCAGTATTTCAAGGACGACGCCACCGCCTTCAACGCGCAGAAGAAGGGCATCATCACCGGCAAGGGCGTGCTGAACAATCGCATCAGCGAATACCTGATGACCCGCCTGGCCGAGATCGGCGTGCCGACGCATTTCGTCCGCCGCCTGAACATGCGCGAGCAGCTGATCCGCGAAGTGGAGATCATCCCGATCGAGGTGGTGGTGCGCAACGTCGCCGCTGGCAGCCTATCCACCCGCCTCGGCATTCCCGAGGGCACCCGCCTGCCGCGCAGCATCATCGAATACTACTACAAGAACGACCAGCTCGGCGACCCGATGGTGGCCGAGGAACACATCACCGCGTTCGGCTGGGCGCACACGCAGGACATGGACGACATCGTGGCGCTGACCCTGCGCATCAACGACTTCCTGACCGGCCTGTTCCTGGGGGTCGGCATCACCCTGGTGGATTTCAAGATCGAGTTCGGCCGGCTGTGGGAGAACGAGGACATGCGCATCGTGCTGGCCGACGAGATCTCGCCCGACAACTGCCGGTTGTGGGACAGCAAGACCAACGAGAAGATGGACAAGGACCGTTTCCGCCGCGACCTGGGAAAGGTCGAGGAGGCGTATCAGGAGGTGGCCAAGCGGCTGGGGATCCTGCCGGAGGCGGGGGTGCGCGACATGAAGGGCCCGGAGACGATGCAATAGGTTTTGTGTTGGTCGGGTCTGTTGGTCTAGTGTGGCGCCATGAGTGAGATAGTGAACATCTATGATGCGAAGACCCATCTTTCGAGTCTCGTGGAAAGGGCAGCGGCCGGCGAAAGCATCGTGATCGCGCGCGCAGGAAAGCCGCTCGTTCGGCTCGTCTCGATCGAGGCCGACGCCCGCAAACCTCGGGAGTCGGGTCAGTTGCGCGGGTTGCCGATGCCGGAGTCATTTTTCGATCCGTTGCCGGAAGAGGAGCTGGAACCCGATGAATGAGACTCCTGCTCGACACTGATGCGGCCGCTTGGTGGTGGTTGGCGGACAGTCGCCTTCCTGATTATGCCAAGAGCGTGGTCGAGAACTCCGCGAACGACGTTTACATCAGTGCTGTCTGTGCATGGGAGATAGCAACCAAGCATCGGCTCGGCAAATGGCCCGAAGCAGCTCCGATCGTCTCCGGATTCGACCTGCTTAGTGCCAGGTCCGGCTTTACGCCCTTGCCGGTCACGGTCGCCCACGCAAGGCTCGCAGGCAGTCTGCAGGGCAAACACCGTGACCCATTCGACCGCATGCTTGTAGCGCAGGCCATGCACGATGCACTGATCGTGGTGACGCGGGACGCGGCCATCACGCAATACGGTGTTCTCACAATTTGGGATTTTTCAGCGTGAAGGCTGTCGTCACTGTCATGCTGAAACCCGGCGTGCTCGACCCGCAAGGCCGCGCCATTGCTCAGGCACTGGACGGTCTCGGCTTTTCCGGTGTCGGCGAGGTGCGGGCCGGCAAGGTGATCGAGCTGGAGTTGGCCGAGACCGACCCGGCGCAGGCGCGCGCGGCCGCCGAAGCGATGGCGCGGAAACTGCTGGCCAATACCGTGATCGAGAGCTTTCGGGTCGAGCTGGCCTGATGCGCGCCGGCATCGTCATCTTCCCCGGCATCAACCGCGAGCGCGATATGGCCATTGCGCTGCAGGTCAGCTTCGGCAGCGCGCCGCGCATGGTGTGGCACAAGGACAGCGACCTGTCCGGCCTGGATCTGATCGTGCTGCCCGGCGGGTTCAGCTATGGCGACTATCTGCGCTGCGGTGCGATGGCCGCGCAATCGCCGGTGATGCGCGCGGTGCGCGAGCACGCGGCGCGCGGCGGCCTGGTGCTGGGCGTGTGCAATGGGTTCCAGATCCTGACCGAGGCTGGCCTGCTGCCGGGTGCGCTGCTGCGCAACGCCGGGTTGCGGTTCCTGTCGTCGGACTGCCATCTGCGGGTGGAGCGCGCCGACACCGATTTCGCGCGTCACTATCAGCCGGGCGCGGTGTTCCGCGCGCCCCTGGCGCATGGCGACGGCAACTACTTCGCCGACGATGCCACGCTTGATCGGCTCGAGGGCGAGGGGCTGGTGGCCTTTCGCTATGCCACTGCCGCCGGCGGGATCACGCCGGAGGCCAACCGCAACGGCAGCGCGCGCAACATCGCCGGGGTGTATTCGCCGAACCTGCGCGTGCTGGGGCTGATGCCGCATCCCGAGGATCTGGTCGATCCGCTGATGGGCGGCACGGACGGCAAGCCGCTGTTCGACGCGCTGGCCGCCAGCCCGTGAGCGTCGGCACGGCCCTCACCCCGCTCGCGAAGTCCTTCGGCCTGTCCGCCGACGAATACGCTCGCGTGCTGGCCATCATGGGACGCGCGCCGAGCCTGACCGAACTCGGCATCTTCTCGGTGATGTGGTCCGAACACTGTTCCTACAAATCCTCGAGGGTCTGGCTGCGGACCCTCCCGACCACGGCGCCCTGGGTCATCCTTGGCCCCGGCGAGAACGCAGGCGTGGTGGATATCGGCGACGGGCTGGCCGCAATCTTCAAGATGGAAAGCCACAACCACCCCAGCTTCATCGAGCCGTACCAGGGCGCGGCCACCGGCGTCGGCGGCATCCTGCGCGACGTGTTCACGATGGGCGCGCGCCCGGTCGCCAACCTCAATGCTCTGCGCTTCGGCGATCCAAAGGATGCGCGGACGAAACGCATCGTCGATGGCGTGGTGCGCGGCGTCGGCGGCTATGGCAACTGCGTGGGCGTGCCCACGGTCGGCGGCGAGGTGGATTTCCACCCCGCCTACAACGGCAACCCGCTGGTCAATGCAATGACGGTCGGCATCGCGCCGGCCGACCGCATCTTCCTCTCGGCGGCCGCCGGCATCGGCAACCCGGTTGTCTATGTCGGCAGCAAGACCGGGCGCGACGGCATCCATGGCGCCACGATGGCCTCGGCTGAGTTCGCCGCCGACAGCGAGGAGAAGCGCCCGACCGTGCAGGTCGGCGACCCGTTCACGGAAAAACTGCTGATCGAGGCCTGCCTGGAGCTGATGCGGACAGACGCGATCGTGGCGATACAGGACATGGGCGCGGCCGGGCTGACCAGCTCCTCGGTCGAGATGGCCGGGCGCGGCGGGGTGGGCATCGCGCTCGATCTGGATGCCGTGCCGCAGCGCGAGGCAGGCATGAGCGCCTACGAGATGATGCTGTCGGAAAGCCAGGAGCGGATGCTGATGGTGCTGCGGCCGGACCGGCAGGAGACTGGCGCGCGCGATCTTCGAGAAATGGGATCTCGATTTCGCGGTGGTCGGCCGCCTGACCGACACCGGCCGCATCGTGGTGACGCATCAGGGCCGCGGTCGAGGCGGACATCCCGCTCGACCCGCTGGCCGAGCAGGCGCCGCTGTATCACCGGCCGACAACGCCGAGGCGCCGCGCCCGCCGCCGCTCGGCGCGGTCGCCGACCCGGTCGGCCTCGGCCCTGCCCTGCTGCGCGCTGATCGGCTGCCCCGACCTGTGCTCGCGCGCCTGGGTCTGGGATCAGTACGACAGCACCGTGGGCGGCCAGACGGTCAAGCGCCCCGGCGCCGCCGATGCCGCCATCGTGCGGATCGAGGGCACGCGGCGCGCGCTGGCGCTGACCACCGACTGCACGCCGCGCTACTGCGCCGCCGACGCCGAGGCGGGCGGCGCGCAGGCGGTGGCCGAGGCGTGGCGCAACATCACGGCCACCGGCGCGCGGCCGCTGGCGATCACCGACAACCTCAATTTCGGCAACCCGGAAAAGCCCGAAATCATGGGCCAGTTCGCCGCCGCGATCGGCGGCATGGCGGCGGCCTGCGCGGCGCTGGATTTCCCGGTCGTGAGCGGCAATGTCAGCCTGTACAACGAGACCGAGGGCGCCGCGATCCTGCCCACGCCGGCGATCGGCGGCCTGGGCGTGCTGGACGACGCGGCGCAGGCGGTCGGGCATCGCGCTCGCACCCGGGGCTGGATCTGGTGCTGATCGGCGGCGACGCCGGCTGGCTGGGCCAGTCGCTGTGGCTGCGCGAGATCGCCGGGCGCGAGGACGGGCCGCCGCCGCCGGTCGATCTGGCCGCCGAACGCCGACACGGCGATTTCGTGCGCGCGCGGATCCTCGGCGGGCGAGGTCGCGGCGTGCCACGACGTCTCCGACGGCGGGCTGCTGGTCGCAGTCGCCGAGATGGCGCTGGCCGGCGATGTCGGCGTGCCTGCTGGACGCGCAACCGGCGACCACGGCTTCTGGTTCGGCGAGGATCAGGCGCGCTACGTGCTGGCGGCGCGGCGAACGCCGCGCCGCTGCTGGCGGCGGCCGCCGCCGCCGGCATTGCCGGCCCGGCGGATCGGGCGCAGCCGGCGGCCGGCCGGTTTGACACTGCCGGACGGCGCGACCATATCGCTTGAGGCGCTGCGCGCCGCGCACGAGGCCTTTTTCCCGGCCTGGATGGACGCTGCTACCTAGGAGATCCCGAATGGCGATGGCCGCCGGCGAGATCGAGGCCCTGATCACGCGCCGCCCTGCCCGATGCGCGGGTGACGGTCGAGGACCTGGTCGGCGACGGCGACCACTACGCGGCGACCGTGGTCAGCCCCAGCTTTCGCGGCAAGTCGCGCGTGCAGCAGCACCAGATCGTCTATGCCGCGCTGCAGGGCCGCATGGGCGGCGAACTGCACGCGCTGGCCCTGCAAACCTCCGCCCCCGAGTAAGGACTTTCCGCATGAGCAACCCTGTCTTCGAGCGCATCCAGTCCGAGGTCGCCGCGAATCCCGGTGATGCTGTACATGAAGGGCACGCGATGTTCCCGCAATGCGGGTTCTCGGCGCGGGTGGTGCAGATCCTGACGCACATGGGCGTGCCGTTCCAGACCGCGAACGTGCTGGAGGATCCCAGACCTGCGCGACGGCGTCAAGCAGTTCTCCAACTGGCCGACCGTGCCGCAGCTCTATGTCAACGGCGAGTTCGTTGGCGGCTGCGACATCGTCACCGAGATGTATCAGTCGGGCGAACTGGCCACGCTGCTCGCCGAGAAGAACATCCCGCACCAGGCCGCCGCCTGAGCCGAGCGCGGCGCGGGCGGCTCCGTTCGTCCATCGTCGGCGTATTGTCTGGGCGGATAGCGACCCGGCCGGCATTGCCTATACGGGCCGCTTCGCCGCCTTCGCGCTGGAGGCAATCGAGGCCTGGTGCGCCGAGCGCATGGGCGTGTCTTGGTTCGCCTCGCACGGCGCGGGCGCGATCATGCCGTTCGTGCACATGGAGCTGGATTTCCGCGCGCCGCTGCGCCCGGACGATGAGCTGCTGACAACGGTGCTGCTGGACAGCGCCGGCCGCAGTTCCGTCGCGACCCGCGTGACCGGACGGCTGGCGGATGGCACGGTGTCGTTCGAGGGCCGGTTCGTGCAGGTGTTCGTGGACGGCGCGACGATGAAGCCGATGCCGATTCCCGCAGCCTATGCCGACGGCTCGTCCGACGAGGCCGCGCTGGCGGCAGGAATGATCGCCGGCGCGTTTCTGGGCGCGCTGGGCGCGGTGCGGTCGGCCCTGGGCTGGCGCACGGTGATCGACGGAGTGACGCTCGACCCGAGGCTGGACGCGCTGTTCGCCTGCCTGCGCGTCGCCGGGCCGCGCAAGACGGGCGAGCCCAGATCCGACGTGGTCCGCGCCGGGACGTTGCGCATGGCCGGTCTGTTCGGCGCGCGCGTCGGCGGCATTCTGGGCACGCGCCCGGCGCGCGGCGTGCGGGCGCGCAATCTGACGTGCCCGCTTGCGCGTCGCTGCCCGCGCGGCTGTACTCGTCCGATCCGGCCGCGTCCGGGTTGCCGATTGCTGGTGTATTTCCACGGCGGCGGCTTCGTCGTCGGCGATCTGGACACGCACGACGCGCTGTGTCGCACGCTGGCTGCCGAGGCCGGGGCGATCGTGCTCTCGGTCGCGTACCGGCTGGCCCCCGAACATCCGTTCCCGGCCGCCATTGACGACGCGCTGCGCGCCTTCGACTGGGCGGCGGCCAACGCTGCGGCGCTCGGCGGATCGCCGGGGCGGGTCGGCGTCGGCGGCGACAGCGCCGGGGCGAACTTGGCAACCGTAGTGGCCCAGGCGCGGCGCGCGCGGGCCGCGATCGCCGATCGCGCAATGGCTGCTGTATCCGGCGGTGGATCTGGTCGATGAGGGGCAGGTCCCCGAGGGCCTGGCGGGGCTGCTGCTGAACGAGCGGGCGCTGCGCTGGTTCGCCCGGCAATATGTTGCGCCGGGGCAGGACAGCGCCGATCCGCGCTTGTCGCCGCTTCGGGCGGGCGACTTGGCGGGACTATGCCCGACGCTGCTGGTCACCGCCGGTTTCGATCCGCTCCGCGATCAAGGCATCGCCTATGCGCAGGCGCTGCGCAGTGCGGGAACCCGCGTGATCCATTTGCACTTTCCGGAGCTGGCGCACGGCTTCGCCGACTTCGCCAGCGCCGTGCCGGCTGCGCGGGCGGCCCTGGGGGATGCGGCCCGCCACATGCGGCCGCTGTTGCAGCCTCACTGAGCCGCACGCAGGTCCGCCGCGCCGATCGCGCCGCTGTGCAGCGCGGTAGCGACCAGCACCCCGGCCACCCCGGCCGCGCGCAGCGCCCGGAGGTCGCGCGCGTCGCGCACGCCGCCCGCGGCAAAGACCTGGCGACCGCCGGCGCGCGCCAGGATGTCCGTCGCCCTCGCCAGGTCCGGGCCGGCTGCCGCCCCGACTCGCGCCAGCGTCATCACGACCACCCGCGCCGGCCATAGTTCCGCCAAGTCGAGCAATCCCGGCGGCGCGACCAGCCGCTCGCCGCGATAGTCGAGCGACAGTAGCGCGCGGGCGTCGCCGCGGACCGCCCGCAACGTGGCGAGGTCGCGCTGCGAACTCGCTGCCAATCACCAGGTGTCCCAATCCGCGCGCCAGCCAGGCCGTCGCCGAAGCCGCGTCGCCGATCCCCGGATCGACCCACAGAATCCAGCCCCGGATGCAGCGTCGCGATCTCCTCCAGCGCGGCCACATGATCGCCGCTTCCTGCGATCGCATCCAGGTCGGCCACGTACAAGGTCCGGAACGGGTATAGCCTGAGCAGCCCGGCCACCACGTCGCGCGGCGCGCTGCCGGCGCTGAGCGGGGTGGCGAGGGGCTGGTATGCGTCGCGCTGGCCCTGCCGGGCATGGACAACCTGCCCGCCTTTGAGGTCGATCACCGGGATTACGTCCATGGCGCCTATCCTGGGCGACATCACGGACCGGTCAAGCGGAGCGAGCCGGCATGCGCAGCATCATCGGATGGGACGTGGGTGGCGCGCATCTGAAGGGAGCGCGCGTCGAGGACGGGCGCGTCGTCGATACGGTCCAGATCCCGAGCCGGCTGTGGCTCGGCATGGCAGAGCTGGAAACGGCGCTGGCCGAGGCGCAGTCGCGGCTGGGCCAGGCGGATCGTCACGTCGCCACCATGACCGGCGAACTGGCCGACCTGTTCGCCTGTCGCGCCGATGGTGTCGCGGCGATCGCCGAGGGGTTGCGCCGGCGTCTGGGCGCGCTGCGCCTGTATGGCGGCCGCGCCGGATGGCTCGATCCGGCGCTGGCCGGCGACCATGCGGCCGACATCGCCTCGGCCAACTGGCACGCGAGCGCCGCCCTGGCGGCGCGCGCGGCGCCCGAGGCGCTGTTCGTGGACATGGGATCGACCACGACCGATCTGGTGCCGATTCGCCGTGGCCGCGTCAGCGCCGCTGGCTACAGCGACGCCGAACGACTGGGCTGCGGCGAGCTGGTCTATACCGGCCTGGTGCGCAGCTTCGTCATGGCCTTGGTGCCGCGCGCGCCGTTCGCCGGCGCGTGGACGCTGCTCGCCTGCGAGCATTTCGCCACCTCGGCCGATGTGTACCGGCTATTGGGAGAACTGCCGGAATACGCCGACCTGATGCCGACCGCCGATGGCCGGGATGCCTCGCTGCCGGCATCGCGGGCGCGGCTGGCGCGCATGATCGGGCGCGACGCCGCCGAGGCCGGGGATTGCGCGTGGCGCGATCTGGCGGCGTGGTTCGCCGAGGCGCAGCTACGGCAGATCGCCGATGCTGCGTCGCTGATCGTCTCGCGCCACGCCCTCGACCCGGCCGCGGTCGTGGTCGGCGCCGGGATCGGCCGGCATGTGGCCGCGCGCCTGGCGCGACGCATGGGCCGCGACTACGTGGACTTCGCCGTCCTGCTCGGCCGCGACGCCGGCGAGCGGCTGGGCGATTGCGCGCCGGCGGTTGCCGTGGCGCTGCTGGGGGATCAGGCGGCGTAGTGCCGCTCGACCGCCTGCATCAGCCAGCCCCATGCCTCGCGCTCCGCCTCGCCGGCGGTCTTGTCGATGGCAACCGTCAGATAGGCGATCTCGCGCTCGACCTTGTCGCGCGGCAGCATGGTCAAGCGGCTGACCAGGATTGCCGCCTCGACCACCGCCGCTTGGGCGCGGGAGAAGCCGCGGAACGGCGCGTGCGTGTGCAGCGCGCGGACGCAGCAGGTGAAGCGCGGGCGCTGCGCATCTTCGGCGACCCCGACGACCTGCATTTCGGCGTGCGCGAGCGCCGCGACCAGGCGCGGCGGCTCTCCTGGTGATGTCGGCACACAGGGCCAGTCGCGCCGCCCGGTCAGGCAGCCGGCAAAGACGCGGACGTCATCGACGTAATTGGCGACCAGCAGCGGCACCGCGCGCAGATTGTCGAGCGTGGTCGAGGGCCGGAACGGCGCGATCACCCAGTCCGCGCCATCCTCGATCAACCCGAACGGCGCGACATGCGTACGACCCTCAGCCGAGATCGTGGTGACGATGGTCTCACGAATTGTCGGCATGTCCGGCCTTCTTGGCTTGCAGCGTGACGCCGGCCTCGGCCAGCTTCGTGCGATCCTCCCGCGGGCGAGGCACTCCGCATCCCCAGTCGAGCGGCGCGTCCTGCACATAGCGCTTGCCCAGCGCCGAGGCTATTTCCGCCCGCGCCAGTTCCGCGCCGAGATAGAAGGCGTGCGGCCCGTCGCGCTCGACGCCCAGCAGCGGCAGGAAGCTCATCGCGTCGCCGCGGACCGCGTGCATCGCGCCGTTGAACACGTGAATTCCGTCCGACGCGGTGGCGATACGGAAATTGCTGTCGCGGATTTCGGCGGCCGTGGCTGCAATGTCGTCCGGCGACTGGGTGAACGGCGCGCGGTCATGCACCTGCAGCAGACCTTCGCCGTAGCCGCGCGGCAGGTCGGAGTTGACGGACGCCGCATACATCATGCGGCGCGCCACGTCATGCTCGGCCACGGTGCGGCGCGTGTGCGGGCTGACCTGCACCACCAGCACGTTGCGGATCCGCAGCTCCGAGCAGATGCCCAGCAGCATGGCCGTCACCCCGGAGGAATCCGCATCCGTCAGCTCGGTGAGGTTGCCGGTGCCCATCAGGATCTCCGCGTGCGGCAGCCGCTCGCGAAGACCGGCGTAGCGCGCCAGAGATGTGGCGAAGCCGAAATGGATGGGGTCGAGCACCGGGTCCAGCAGGCACGGCAGGTCGCGCGCGCGGGCGGCCGCTGCGGCGCGCGCGAGGCTGTCCAGGTCGCCATGCGTCCTGGGCACCAGCACCGGGATCGCGGCGGTGCCATCCGCCACATCCAGCGAATCCTCTGTGAGGCTCAGCAGGAAGTCGGCGCCGGCGACCGCTGCGCGGCGCAGCTCGGCAAGATCCCCGGAATCGACGCTGACCCGCATGCCGTCGGCGCGGAGCATGGCGATCGCGTCCTCCAGGCCGGGAAATGGAGTGCCCGGCTTGCAGCCGACGTCGATTACGTCTGCGCCTTCCTCGCGCATGGCGCGCGCACGGGCCAGCAATGCATCCGGCGACAGCACCGCCGCATCGACGATCTCGGCGAAGATGCGAAGGTCGTGACGCGACAAATCGAGCGGCCGGCCGCCCAGGCCGAGATAGCGTGGAATGTCGGCGATTTCGTCCGGCCCGCGCTCGAACGCGACCCCGAAGGCGGCCGACAGGCGCTCCGGATCGACCCCGGCGCGACCGGGCAGCAGCACGCGATCGGCCTGCACCGGCTGCGGCAGGCGCCGCAGGATGATCGGCTCGGTCATCAGGGCGGCGACCTTGACCCCGACATTCTGCACCTGCCAGTCGAACTCGGTCTCACCCATGCCCTCCAGCATCCGCCGCAGCCGCGGCTCGGCAAGATGCCCGGTCAGGAAAAGCAGGCGCTCGGTCACGCAAGCACGGAAAAATCGCGCGGCCCGACGATGCGCAGCTCTCCGGCAAACGCCGCGCATTGCGCCGGGAACGCCTGATCGACCAGCCCTTCCTGCGCAAGCAGCGCCGGGTCTGCGTCGGGCGTGGCGGCGCGCTGCTTGACCAGCACCACGCGCGCGGCGCCCAGCTCGCGCGCCAGCACCAGCGCCAGGCTGTCCGACGTGACCGACCACGACTCCGCCACGCCCGCGCCGCGCAGCGCCGAAGCGACCGGCGACCAGACCGGCACGCGCGCCGCCGCTACCGCCGCGCGGATCGCCGCCGCACTCTCCGCCATCACCAGCCCGCGTCCCAGCGACACCAGCGCCCGCCCGTACTGCGTCATCGCCAGCAGCGCCATCTCATGCGCCGCCACGTCATCGAAGCCCATGACCTGCTGCGCCACGCGCACCGCGTCGGCAAACGGGCCGCCGCCAGGCACCAGCACCACCCGTCCGGCGGCCCGCTCGACTGCGCGCAGCCAGTCTGGCAGCGCCGTCGAGGCGACGAAACTGCCCCCCAGCTTGACTATACTCAGCATCCCAGGCCCCGCATTACGGACCCGCAGTTCAGCCGGGCGCGGCGGCCGGCGCCTGGCCCGCGATCGCCGACGAGGCGCGGGTGCGCTCGATCGACACACCGACCACGCCCGAGCCGGTCTCCAGCTTCTCCAACGTCACCGCGACGCGCATCACTCGCGGATGCTCCAGCAGCATCGAAGCGATCCGCTCGGCCAGGGTCTCGACCAGCGCGACGTGCCCGGCATCAACCAGCAGGCGAATGCCGTCGCTGATGATGTCGTACGAGAACACGTCGCGCATGTCGTGTGCCCGCGCGTCCTGCGCCGGGCGGCTAGCCCGGGCGACCGCCGCCTCGACCGAGAAGCGCACGCGCTGGGTGATGCCGTGTTCGCGCGCATAGGCGCCGATCTGGACCGGCAGCACCAGGTCGCGCACGAAGATGCGATCGGTCAGCGCCGGATCGAACGCCGCATCCTGCGCATAGAACCGCGCCGCCAGCAGGCGGTAATCCACAGCCCGGCCCGACGCCGCCTCGGGCGGGATCAGGCCGCGGATCGCCTGCACCGCCCCGGCATCCAGCGCGCCCACACGGCCCGCGAGGCCGCATAGCGCGCCGCGGAATCCCAGCACGTCCGGCGCCAGCACCAGCAGCCGCGGCACATCCGGCGCCTCCAGCGATCCCGCCAGCCCGGTCTGCAGGCCGTGCTGGCGACACGCGGCGATGAACGAGCGCAAGGCGGTCAGGCCCATCGCATGCAGCAGCCCGCCCCGGCCCTTGTGCGCGGTGTCCAGCATCGCGCCGTGAAAGCCCGCCATCGCCAACGCCGGCAACAGCGACAGGTCAGGCGCGCAATCGGCGAACAGCACCGCGATCAGCCGCACCCGACGGGCAACCGGCGCCAGCGCGGCGATGGAGGCCGCCGGGTCGCCGCCCGGGAAGATTCCCTGCTTGACGAAATTGACGCCCGCATCGGCCATTGCCTGCGCAGCCGCGAGCACGATCCCGGGCTGCATCGCCAGATCGCCGGTCACCGCGCTGACCGGGCGGCGTCCGGCCACCCGCTGCACGGCTTGCCGCGCCACCGCCGCCGACACCGCGCCCAGCGCGCCGGCCGCCGGATCCTTCAGGTCGATGATGTCCGCCCCGCCGCCCACCGCCAGCTCGGCCTCCTCCGCGCCGGTGACGCTGGCCAGCATCAACGTCATGGCGCGCGGCCGCCCTGCAGCAGACGGTAGCGCACCAGATAGGCCAGCCCGCGGCTCCATGACTTGTCGGTGTTGCCGCGGATGTCGACGCTGCCGGCGGCGACCATCTTGCCGGTATCCACGTCGCGGATCACCGCGTTGATGTTCAGGATCAGGTTCGACACTTTCTGCACCCAGGCGATCACCGACACCTGTGCGCCGACTTGCTTCGCCAATGCCGTTTCGCAGCCGTTGCAGGTCCACAGATCGCGCGCCGCCGCCGCCCGCGCGACCGGCGCGATGTCCACGAAGACGTAGCGACCGGATTTGGCCAGCAGGTCGCGCAGTTGCGCATCGAGCGCATGCAGCCGCACCAGCTCGGCCGGCTGCGGCGGCTCGGGGCTGGTGTCGTCGAACGCCGCCGGGAACAGCGCTGCGCGCAGCGGCGCGGCGGCCGGCGCGGCGTGCGCAGACACGCAGCCCAGCAGCAGCAGCGCGGAGACAAATCCATGCAACGATTTCATACGGTTTCGACGCGTCCTCGGCCTGTGCCTGCGGCCGCACCCTTGAACAGCCGCGGCGTCTTGTCCATGCTGGCGCGATGAAACCCGCAAATGTGACGGCGCGCAACGGCATCGGCCGGCGCCGCGTGCTACCGTTGCTGGCGGTCGCATCGCTCGCCGCGACGTGGACCCGTGGCGCCCGCGGCGATGCGGCGGCCGCCATCCGGATCGGCTATATACGCTCGACCGTCCGCACGCCGACAATCTCGCTGCTCGACAAGCCGGCGCCGGATGACGGGCTGGCCGGCGCCAAGCTCGCGATGGCCGACAACAACACGACCGGCCGCTTCATGGGGCAGAGTTTCGAGCTGGCCGATCAGCCGGTGGGCGAGGGCGACGACCCCGAAGCCGCGCTGGGGCAGCTGGTCGGCCAGGGTATCACCCTGGTGATGACCGACCTGCCGGGCGCGGCCGTGCTGAAGCTGGCCGACGCCGCGCGGACCAAGGGCGCGGTGATCTTCAACATCGCGGCCCCCGACGACGCCCTGCGCAACCAGGATTGCCGCCCCAACCTGATCCACGTCGCGCCGTCGCGCGCCATGCTGGCCGATGCGATGGCGCAGTACCTGGTCTGGAAGAAGTGGACCCGCTGGCTGCTGGTTGTCGGCTCGCATCCCGACGACGTCCTGTTGGGCGACGCCTATCGCCGCGCCGCAAAGCGGTTCGGCGCGCGCATCGTCGAGGAGCGCACCTACAAGGATACCGGCGAATTGCGGCAGACCGATTCCGGCGTGGTGCAGACGCAGCAGCAGATGCCGGTGTTCACGCAGAACGCGCCGGAATACGACGTGCTGGTGGCGGCGGACGAAAACCAGGTGTTCGCCGGGTATCTTCCGTACCGCACCTGGGACGCCCGCCCGGTCGCCGGATCGGCGGGGCTGGAGCCCGTGACCTGGGACGCCGCCAGCGATTCCTGGGGCGGCGCGCAGCTGCAAAGCCGGTTCACGCGCAAGTTCCACCGCAACATGACCGCGCTCGACATGCAGGCGTGGACCGCAGGGCGGATGGTGGGCGACGCCGCTGCGGCCACCCATTCGTCCGACCCGAAGGCGATCGCCGCCTTCATCGTTGGTCCGCACTTCGAGGTCGCCGCGTACAAGGGACAGGCGTTGACGTTGCGCGACTGGGATCTGCAACTGCGCCAGCCCATCCTGCTGTCGGACGGGCGTGGCGTGGTGTCGATCTCGCCGCAGCCCGGTTTCCTGCACCAGTTCACCACGCTGGACACCCTTGGCTATGACCGGCCCGAGACCAAGTGCCGGCTGAAATAAGCTTCGGAGGAAACGTTATGCGCCTCGCGGCAATCCTGGCCGGCGTGGTGTCGGCCGCTCTGGCCGGCCCGGCCTGCGCCTATACCGCCTATGTCTCCAACGAGGGCGCCAACACGGTCAGCGTGGTCGATCTGGACGCCGGCAAGACGGTGCACACCATCCCCGTGGGCCAGCGCCCGCGCGGCATCGCGATCACGCCCGATGGCAAATACGTGCTGGTCGCGGCCAGCGACGACGACACGGTGCAGATTATCGACACCGCGCAGCAGCGCGTGGTCGGTGAGCTGCCGTCCGGTCCCGATCCAGAAACCTTCGCGCTGAACCCGGCCGGCACCCGGCTTTATGTGTCCAACGAGAACGACGCGCTGGTGACGGTGATCGACGTCGCGGCGCGCTCGGTGCTGGCCCATGTGCCGACCGGGGTGGAACCGGAGGGCATGGCGGTCAGTCCGGACGGGCAGACCATCGTCAACACGTCCGAAACCACCAATATGGCGCACTTCCTCGACTTCAAGACTGACACGATGGTGGCCAACGTGCTGGTCGATCCGCGACCGCGCGCGGCGATGTTCACGCCGGACGGGTCGGAGGTGTGGGTCAGCTCGGAACTCGGCGGCACGGTCAGCGTGATCGACACCAAGACCCATGCGATCAAGACGAAGATCAAGTTCGACGTGCAGGGACTGCGCAGCGACGTGATCCAGCCGGTCGGCATCCGCATCACCGCTGACGGCAAGACCGCGTTCGTGGCGCTGGGCCCGGCCAACCGCGTCGCGGTGATCGACGCCAAGACATACAAGGTCGAGAAATACCTGCTGGTCGGCCAGCGCGTCTGGCAGCTGAACTTCACGCCCGACGGCAAGTATCTGCTCAGCACCAACGGCCTGTCCAACGACATCTCGGTCATCGACGTGGCCGATCTGCGCGTGCTGCGCTCCATTCCGGTGGGCAAGCTGCCCTGGGGCGTGGTCGTGTCGCCGAAATGACCGCCGGTGCCGCCGTACTGGAGGCGCCTGCCCCATCGGTAGCGGCGAGCGGGAGTGTGGCGGCGCTGGCGGTCGAGCGGGTCAGCCACCGCTACGGCGCGCGCAAGGCGCTGAACGACGTCAGCCTGGTCGTGCCGCAGTCGCGGTTCGTCGCGCTGCTGGGGCCGAACGGCGCCGGCAAGACCACGCTGTTCTCGCTCATCACCCGGCTGTACGACACGCAGAAGGGCAGCATCCGCGTGCTCGGCCATGCCGTGTCGCGCGACCCCGGCGAGGCGCTGCGGCGGCTGGGCGTTGTATTCCAGGCGCGCACGCTGGACCTCGATCTCTCCTTGCAGGAAAACCTGCTGTATCACGCAGCCTTCAGGGGATTCCCGCCGCACCCGCCCGGGCGCGCACGGCCGTCGTCCTGGCAGACGTGGAACTCGCCGATCGCGCGCGAGAGAAGGCGCCGCAACTGTCGGGCGGCCAGATCCGGCGAGTGGAGATCGCGCGCGCGCTGCTGCACCGGCCGCGCCTGCTGGTGCTGGACGAGCCGACCGTGGGGCTCGATGTCGGCTCGAAATGGTCGATCCTCGCCTATGTCCGCCGGCTGGTCGCGCGATCAGGGCGTGGCGGTGCTGTGGGCCACGCATCTGCTGGACGAGGTCGAGCCGGAGGACGACGTCGTGGTGCTGCATCGCGGCCAGGTGCGCGTCGCCGGCAGCGCCGCGTCGGTCGTGGCGCAGACCGGGGCCGACCGATCTGCGCGCCGCCTTCACCCGCCTGACGGACGGCGGCGGCAGCGCGGCGGAGCACGCATGAGCCGCGCAGCCACGCTCGCAGCGCCGCGGCCGAGCCGCGCGGTTTCGCCACCGCGCAGTATCTGACCTGCCTGCGCGGCATCATGTGGCGCGAGGCGCTGCGCTTCCTGCATCAGCGCGAGCGCTTCGTCTCCGCCCTGGTGCGGCCGCTGGTCTGGCTATTCATCTTCGCCGCCGGATTCCGCTCGATTCTCGGCGTGTCGATCATACCGCCCTACGACACCTACATCCTCTACGAGGAATACGTGACGCCCGGGCTGATCGCGATGATCCAGCTGTTCAACGGGATGCAGTCGTCGTTGTCGATGGTGTACGACCGCGAGATGGGCAACATGCGGATGCTGCTGGTCAGCCCGTTCCCGCGCTGGTATCTGCTGGTTAGCAAGCTGCTGGCCAGCACCGGGGTCTCGATCCTGCAGGTCTATGCCTACCTGGTCGTGGCCTGGCTGTGGGGCGTCGATCCGCCGCATCTCGGCTACCTGACGGTGCTGCCGGCGCTGGTGCTGTCGGGCCTGATGCTGGGCGCGCTGGGGATGCTGCTGTCCTCGGTGATCCGACAGCTGGAGAACTTCTCCGGCATCATGAACTTCGTGATCTTCCCGATGTTCTTCGCATCCTCTGCGCTCTACCCGCTGTGGCTGGTGCAGCAGTCCAGCCCGGTGGTGTACGCGGTCTGCCGGCTGAACCCGTTCACCTACGCCGTCGAGCTGATCCGATTCCTGCTCTATGTGCAGATCAACTGGACGGCGCTCGCCGTGGTCGTGGGCATGACGACGCTGTTCATGGTCGGTGCGATCGTCGCCTATGATCCGGCGCGCGGCCTGATCTCACGCCGCGGCGAGGGAGGCGGCTGAATGACGATGGTGCGACTGATGATCCTGGCCGGGCTGGCGCTGCTGCCGGCGGCCGGTTGGGCAGCGATGCCGGGGCGGGCCGACCCGGACTGGCCGTGCCAGCAGATCAAGGTGCCGGATCTGTCGCTCGGCGCGGTATGGAACGGGGCGCCGCTCTCGCTGCGCAGCTGGTCGCAGGACACGGAGGTGGCCGCTCTGGCGCAGCGCCTGGCGCAGCGGCGCATCCCGATCGAACAGGCGCAGAGCGAGATCGCGGCGTTCGCGCAGCGCGCCGGAGCGGGGCGCGCGCAGCGCCTGCCGCTGCTGATGGACGGGCTGTTCGATACGCTGGACCAGGAACGCGCCAGCGTGCTGGCCGGGCTGGACCGCTACGGCCGCCGCCAGCGCACCTTCGCCGACGAGATCCGCGCCGACAACGCCGCGCTGCGCGGCCTGCAGTCGCAGCCGGGTACCGATCCGGCGAAGCTGGCGCAGGCAGTGGACCAGCTGACCCTGGAACTGCGGGTGTTCGAGGACCGGCGCGCGTCCTTGCGCTTCGCCTGCAATGTGCCGACCACGATCGAGCAGCGGCTGTACTCGCTAGCGCAGGCGATCCAGCAGGCAATGAGGTGAGGCGCCGACCCTGACCGGCCGGTTCCGAACAGCTCGGCACGAATATGGCGGGACGTGATCCGGCCGACCTAGCTGTCGGGCCTTGGCTCGGGCAGCCGGCGCTCCAGCGGCAGCCCGGCCGCCTGCCATGACGTCGTTCCTCCCGGATACCAGTCCACCGGAGCGAACCCCAGCGCCAGCGCGCGCTTGGCCGCATTCCACGACATCCAGCACTCCGCGAGGCAATAGAACACCAGCGGACGCGCTGCGCTCACGCCTCGCGCCGCGTTCAGGTGGCGCACGAAGTAATCCTGCATCGCCGGCGCCAGCGCGCCATAGCCGGTGTCGGGCAGCCACATGCTGCCAGGGATGTCGTCGCGCGGCTTGTCGCGCCAGATCGTGTCGGCCGGCAGGCCAGCCGGACGCGGGATCAGCGGCAGCACGTCGATGAACGCCGCACTCCCTGCCTGCCAGAGCGCGTACGCCTGTGCCGTGGTCAGCACCCGCGCGCCGGCCAGACTTGCCGGAGTCGACGCGCGATACTCCGACATGCGATAGCCGGACGGCTCAGGCGGCACGGCGCGCGGCGGCGGCGCTCGCCAGCAGCAGCACCACCGCCGCCAGACGGACGCCGCTCATGGCGTGATGAGCTTGCCCTGCTCGTTGATCAGCGGCACGCCGTAGCCGGCAAGAATGCTGGTTGATGTCGCCCTGATCCTCGGCGATCAGCTTGTTCAGCGTGCGCTTCCACGCCTGATCGCTGTGGCGCACGCCCATCGAGATGCGGAAATCCATCATCGAATTGGCCGGCTCGCTGACCAGCGGCACCACTGTCACCTTCTCGGCTGCGTGGCGGGCATAGTAGCCGGCCATCGGCCCCCACAGCACGCCGGCATCGATTTTCCCCGAGGCGAGATCGGCGAACATCGCGATCGGGCGCGGAGTCGTAGCGCGTATCGATATGCAGTTGATACGGCACGGCCCGCACCATCAGGCCGTCGCGCACCATCAGCGACGCCGGCGGCGTGCCGGCGACCACGCCGATGCGCTTGTCGCGCAGCCGCGGGTCCTCCAGAGACGACACGCCATCCAGCCCGGTGCCAGGCTTGAAGACCAGCGCATAGGCGGTGTGGTAATACGCGTTGGTGGTCTGGAGCAGATCGTCGCCCTGCGCCCAGCCCATCACCACGTCGCACTTGAAGGCGTTGAGCGTGTTGCGAACGAAGCCGATGGTCCCTCGGGGAAATAGGTGTAGGATATGCTTTTGCCGAGCTTCTTGGAAAACAGCTCCGCGAGCCGATTCTCAAACCCGGCCTGCGCCTCATCAGAAAACGGCAGGTTGCGCGGATCGGCGCAGACCCGGAACACATGCGGATCGACCAGCTCGATCGACGCGCCCAGCCCCGGTGCCTGCGCGCGCGAAACGACGGGCGGCAGCAGCAGCCGCCACCGCCATTCCCAGCGCCGCCGCCCACCGGGCGCGCCTCAACCCATGCATGCGTTTTCCGCCTGCGTGAAGGCATCAGGCTTCGGCGCATGCTCGGCCGGGCGGCCGCGCCCCAGCGCCCCGTCGGAGCGGGCTCGCAGATAGATGTAGATGTCATCGACGTAGCACATGACGTTTCGGTTGTTGCCCCAGGCCGGCATGACGAGGTTCTGGGATGAGTTCACATTCTGGATGCCGCTGGCGACGATCGTGAGAAACTTCGTGTAGTCGATGGTCTTGAGCGCATCGACCAGCGATGGAGCATAGCTGGATCCCATGCCATCCGGCCCGTGACACTGCATGCAGTTCGCCGTGTAGCGGATATAGCCGGCGAACGTGTAGTAATCGACCTTCTTGCCGTCGATGCTGTAGGTCGGATTGCCCGCCTTGTCGGCAGACTTTCCGTCCTGCGAACTGACCGCCGCCGAACTTGCCGGCGGTTCGGCGCGCAGCGCGGCCGGACCCAGAACCAGGACCGCGAATAGCGGGATTGCGGCACGCTTGAGCATTGTCACGTCGAGAATATCCTCGGCAGGGAAGGAAGAAAGCAAGGGCCGGCGCTCATGCCGCGAGTGCATGAGCGCCGGCCCCGTTCATGGCGCCGCGTTGCTCAGCTCTTGGGCAGCGCGAACACGGTCAGCTGGCCGCCCAGCACGGTGTAGTTGGACAGCGCCGCATAGCCGCCCACCGCGCCCAAGCCGGCATGCGGGTCGGTCAGTCCGGCCGCGAGGCCGATGCCGGCCCAGCCGCCGACGCCGGACAGCACGGCCACGTATTGCTGGCCGCCATGCTCGTAGGTCATCACGTTGCCGATGATGCCCGACGGCGTCTTGAACTTGTACAGTTCCTTGCCCGTCTTGGCGTCGACCGCCTTCAGGTAGCCTTCGAGCGTGCCGTAGAACACCACGCCGCCGGCGGTCGCGAGCGCGCCCGACCAGACCGAGAACTGCTCGGGGTCCGACCAGACGATCTTGCCGGTGCTGGCATCCCAGGCGATGAAGTTGCCCATGTTGGTCTGGCCCGGAGGCGGATACATGGACAGCGTCGCACCGACATAGGGCTGGCCCGCGGTGTAGGAAACGCGGAACGGCTCGTAGTCCATGCAGACATGGTTCGTCGGCACGTAGAACAGGTTGGTGTCCGGCGAGTAGGCGGCCGGCTGCTCGTCCTTGCTGCCCAAGGGCGGCGGGGCAGATGCCGGTGCTGTTGTTGTCCTCGCCGTTATGCTCGGTCGAGTACTGCGCCTGCACCAGCGGGCGGCCATAGGTCGGGCTGTTCTTGTCCATATCGACCTTGGACGCCCAGTTCACCGCCGGATCGTATTTGGCGGCGACCAGCAACTCGCCGGTGTCGCGATCCAGCGTGTAGCCGAAGCCGTTGCGGTCGAAATGCACCAGCGTCTTGCGGTCCTGCCCGTCGATCTTCTGATCGGCCAGGATCATCTCGTTGACGCCGTCATAGTCCCACTGGTCATGCGGCGTCATCTGATAGACCCACTTCGCCATGCCGGTATCGGCATCACGCGCGAAAATGGTCATCGACCACTTGTTGTCGCCCGGGCGCTGCTTCGGGTTCCAGGTCGACGGGTTGCCGGTTCCGTAATAGATCAGGTTGGTCTGCGGGTCATACGAATACCATCCCCAGGTGCTGCCGCCGCCGATCTTCCACTGATCGCCCTGCCAGGTCTTCAGGCTGGAGTTCTCGCCGATCGGCTTGCCAAGCACGGTGGTCTTCTGCGGATCGACCATCATCCTTGCATCCGGACCGGTCGAATACGCCTTCCACGCCAGCGAGCCGTCCTTGATGTTGTACGCAGCGAACCAGCCGCTGCACGCCGAACTCGCCGCCGGAGACGCCGACATAGACCTTGTCCTTGACCACCATCGGCGCATCGGTGCCGGTGGCGCCCTTAGTCGGGTCGGCGGTCTTGACGGACCAATCCACATTGCCGGTCTTGGCGTCGAGCGCCACCAGCGTCGTGTCGGCCTGATGCAGGAAGATCTTGCCGTCGCCATACGCCACGCCACGGTTCACCGTGTCGCAGCACATCACCGGAATGACGTTCGGATCCTGCTTCGGCTCGTATTTCCAGATGATACGGCCGTCGTTGTTCAGATCGAGCGCGTAGACGGTGTTCGGAAATGGCGTGTGAACATACATCACGTCGCCGATCACCAGCGGCAGGCCCTCATGGCCGCGCAGCACGCCCGTTGAGAACGTCCAGGAGACCTGCAGCTTGCTCGCATTCTCTGCCGTGATCTGCTTCAGGTCAGAGAACCGGTGGTTGTCGTACGTTCCGGTCGGCATGACCCAGTCGGCGGAATTCTTCTGCATCTGCAGCAGATCGTCCGCCCGCGCGGTCTGCACCGCCAGCAGCGACCCTACGCCACGCCGGCTGCAAGCAGCGACCTCACCGAAATCCTGCGCATGTTTCCTCCCTATGTCGCCCACGAGACCCGTGATGGAATCGCGAACGATCATCCACCGACATGGCCCCAACCATCGCCTGACGGGAAGAAATCAACGGCAGCGTGTCACGACGACATGGGGCATCGAACCGACTGATCGATCCGTGCGTACGTTCCGCCCACGCCATCTCCGACGAACAGCCCGCCCTCCCTAACAAGCGGACGCCCTTGAAGCCCGTTGATCGTAAGGCAAGGTATGATAGCTTTTTCGATGCCCGCAAGAGCCTAGATCACTTTTTTGCCGATCCGGCGGGCCGTGCCCAGTTGATCGTGTAACCGTCGAGGATGGCTGAGCATGGGCGAGCGGTTCGGCAGCCGCCAGTTGCTGCATCGCGGCATAGCTGACCCGGCGAGGCGTCTGCCTGTGCTGCGCGGCGCTGACGGTCGCGGGCGCGGCTGCCGGCAGGTCAGGCCGATAGCGAGTTCGCGCCGCTCGATGCGGTGGCGCCGGGCGTGTTCGTGCATTTCGGGCAGGTGTCGCTGACCACGCCGGCCAATGCTCGGCGACATCGCCAATCTCGGCGTCATCGTGGGCGACGACGGCGGTTGCGGTGATTGACACCGGCGGCAGTCTGGCTGTGGGCGAGGCGCTTTTGCGCGCGATTCGCGCGGTGACCGACGTGCCCGTCCGCTACGTCATCAGCACGCATGAGCATCCTGACCATGTGTTCGGCAATGCGGCGTTCGCGGCGCCCGGGACGGTGTTCGTCGGCCACCACGCCCTGCCGCGCGCGCTCGCGCTACGCGGCGAGTACTATCTGCGCTCGTACCGCGATCAGCTCGGGCCGGCGGCGATCGCGGCAGGTGCGGATCATCCCGCCCAGCTTGCTGGTGTCCGACCGCATGACGCTCGACCTGGGCGGGCGGCAGCCTGACGCTGGATGCCTGGGCCCGGCGGCGCATAGCGACTGCGACCTGACGGTGCTGGACGAGGGCAGCGGCACGCTGTTCGCGGGCGACCTGCTGTTCCGCGACGCATGTGCCGGTGATCGACGGCAGCCTGCTGGGCTGGCAATCGGTGCTGCCCGGCTGCAGCGGGTCACGGCCGCACGCGTGGTCCCGGGGCATGGCCGGATGATCGGCGCCTGGCCGCAATCCGCCGGGGACGAGGCGCGCTATCTGGGAGCGGTGGCCCGCGATGCCCGCCGGCTGGTCGCCGACGGCACGCCACTTGCCCAGCGCGGTGACGCTGATTGCCCAGGACGAGCGGCCGCGCTGGTCGCTGTTCGACGACTACAACCCGCGCAACGCGACCGCGGCGTTCAGCGAGCTGGAATGGGAATAGGCTTGGCGCGCCCGCCCGGCCCGCCTATGTCTTCGCAAATCGTGCCGCCAAAGGCAGCCGCCGTGCCGCGGCCGTCCGATCTGGGAGAGACGCCATGCCCGCCCCGACCGCATGATCGCCGTGACGCGCTGCGATGGCTGGCCGCCGCCGCCCTGTCGCCTGCGGCCCTGCTTGTCGAGGCCAGGGCCGGCTGGCGCGCAGGCGCCGCAGCAGGAAGATCCCTGGCCCGATCTCGCCAAGTCAGATCTTCCACGGCCGCCCGATGCGCGACGGCGACGACGTTGCTGGCGATCGACGCGCCGTACCGCGCCGAGGATGCGGCGATCGTGCCGATCACGCTGCGCACGACCTGCTGCAGCCGGGCGATGCGCGGACGGTGCGCACGCTGACCCTGGTGATCGACGAGAACCCCTCGCCACTCGCCGCCGCCGATCACCCTCGGCCCGCGCGGACCTGCCGAGCTTCTCGACGCGGGTGCGCGTGGATTCCTACACCAACCTGCATGTCGTGGCCGAACTCAGCGACGGCAGCTCTGTATGCGACCAAACGCTACGTGAAGGCGGCTGGCGGCTGCTCGGCCCCGGCCGCCGACGCCGAGGCCGGCGGTCCGCCGCTGGGCACGATGCGGATGCGCCAGTTTCCGCCCGATCCGAAGGCTGCACGGCGGCAGCCGCGCGAGGCGTTGCTGATGATCCGCCACCCGAACTACTCGGGGATGCAGATGGACCAGCTCACGCGGCTGTACGTGCCGGCGCATTTCATCAGCGAGGTGCGCGTGGCCGAGGACGACGACCTGCTGTTCTCGATCAAGACCGGCATCTCGATTTCGGAAAACCCGCAATTCCGCTTCCCGCTGCCGGCCGGCCCGGCGCACATGCTGCGCGCCGAGGCGCGCGACAACGAGGGCGGCGATTTCAAGGGCGAGTGGCCGGTGGTGAACTCGGCGGCGTAGGACGCGGGGCGGCGGTCGGTCAGAAGCAGCGGACCTCCGCTTCGGCCTGCGCCTCGCGCAGCGCATCGACGATCGGGTTGGCGCGTCTGCACCCGGAACTCGCTGGCCAGATAGCCGCCGCCCGGCATCTGCCGCATCCGCAACACCGTCTCGGCCGCCTCGTACTGGTCGTAGGGCAGCGCCGCGGCGATCACGTCGATCGAGCAGGAGCATTTCTGCAGCGCCACCTGCGAGCCGCCGTTGACGTTCATGCAGGCGAACACGTAATCCGCGCGCGCCGCGGTCGGGTAGTCGTCGGACCCGCTGACCGGCGCCGGCGGCGCGCGATGCCACCGGCACCCGCGAGCGCCAGCAGCCCGGCTGACCAGAAGCAGCTTCAGCATGAACGTGCCCTCCCCCGCCGCATTGTGCCGCCGCTGGCCGCGTCGCCCGCCAAGGGCTATCGGCTCATGGCGGCGTCGGCACGCCATCGATGCGGCGCCAGAGCTGATCGGATTGCTGTCGCGCAGCGCCTCAGGCAGCAGGCCGGCCGGAAAATCCTGGTAGCAGACCGGGCGCAGGAAGCGCCGGATCGCCAAGCGTGCCGACCGAGGTGAAGCGCGGATCCGAGGTCGCCGGGATAGGGCCCGCCATGCACCATCGCATGCCCGACTTCGACCCCGGTCGGCCAGCCGTTAACCAGCACCCGCCCGGCGCGCCGCTCCAGCGATCGGCAGCAGGCGGCGCGCGTCCTCGATATCGGCTCGGATCCATCTGCAGCGTCAGGGTGAGCTGCCCTTCCAGCGTGCTCGACCATCGAGGCGATCTCGGCCAGGTCGCGGCAGCGCACCACCAGCGACGAGGCGCCGAAGATCTCCTCCTTCAGCGTCGGATCGGCCAGGAAGCTCGACGGCCCGCGTCTCGAACAGCGCAGATTCGCCGCTATTGGCCCCGGCCGCGCTCAGTCCGCGCGCGACCGGACTGCACCCGGCTGTTGCCCTCCAGCCGACGCACGCCAGCCTGGTAGGCCTGGAAGATGCCGGGATGCAGCATGGTCGCGGCCGGGCTGCCGCCCAGCGCGGCCGACGCGGCGGCCAGGAAGCTGTCCAGCGCCGGCGCCGTCGAGCGCCAGCAATCAGGCCCGGATTGGTGCAGAACTGGCCGGCGCCCATGGTCAGCGAGGCCACGAACCCGTCCGCGATCGCCGCGGCCCGCGCGGCCAGCGCGGCAGGCAGCAGGATCACCGGGTTGATGCTGCTCATCTCGGCGAACACCGGGATCGGCTCGCGCCGCCCGGCCGCGATGCGCACCAGCGCCAGGCCGCCGGCGCGCGAGCCGGTGAAGCCGACCGCCTTGATGCGCGGATCGGCTACCAGCGCGCCGCCCAGCCAGTTGCCCTCGCCGAACAGCAGCGAAAACATGCCCTCCGGCATGCCGCAGGCAGCCACCGCCGCCTGCACCGCGCGCCCGACCAGCTCGGACGTGCCGGGATGCGCCGGATGCGCCTTGACCACCACCGGACAGCCCGCCGCCAGCGCCGAGGCGGTGTCGCCGCCGGCGACCGAGAAGGCCAGCGGGAAAGTTGCTGGCGCCGAACACCGCGACCGGCCCCAGCGCGATGTGGCGCAGCCGCAGGTCGGCGCGCGGCAGCGGCGCGCGGTCCGGCAGCGCCGGGTCGATCCGCGCGTCGACCCAGCCGCCCTCGCGCACCACCGCCGCGAACAGCCGCAACTGGCCCAACGGTGCGCGCCCGCTCGCCGGCGATGCGCGCCGCCGGCAGGCCGGTCTCGGCGCAGGCGCGCTCGATCAGCGCTTCGCCAAGCGCCTCGATGTTGCTTGCGATGGCTTCGAGGAACGCCGGCCCGCTCGGCCAGCCCGGTCTCGCGATAGGCGTCATAGCGCCGACCAGGCGAGCGCGCAGGCCCGCTCCAGCTCGGCTTGGCCGGCGCCGCCATAGGCCGGCTCCAGCGGCTCGGCGACTGCCGGATTGGTTGCGCGGAAGGCTGGTTCCGGCCCGCGCACGGCGCTGGCGCCGATCAGACAGTCGCCTGTCAGGTCCATGTCCGTGCTCCGCCCCGGTTCCGGCCGATCGCCTCACCGCCCCCAACGCAGCACCAGCGGGTCCAGTCGCCGCGCCGTCTCGATCAGGCCGGCGCGAACTTCGGGATGCAGCGGCGCGACGGGCGCGCGCGGCGCCTCGCAGGCGATCACGCCGCCCTCGGCCATCAGCGCCTTGCAGGCCAGCAGGCCGCATTGCCGGTTCTCGTAGTTGATGAGCGGCAGCCAGCGCGCATAGCCCTCGATCGCCGCCTCGCGCCGCCCCGCCAGGTGATCGCGGATGATCGGGCCGATGCCGTCCGGAAAGCCGCCGCCGGTCATGCTGCCGGTGGCCCCGGCGTCCAGGTCCGGCAGCAGGGTGATCGCCTCCTCGCCATCCCACGGCCCCTCGACCGCCGTCCCGCCCAGTCGGACCAGCTCGCGGATCTTGCTCGCGGCCCCGGCGGTCTCGATCTTGAAATACGCCACATGCTCGATTTCTGCCGCCATGCGCGCCAGGAAGCCCGGCCGACAGCGGCGTTCCGGCCACCGGCGCGTCCTGGATCATGATCGGGAATGTCGATGGCGTCGGACAGCGCGCGAAGGAACAATTCGATCTGGCTCTCGCCGACGCTGATGGTGGCGCCGTGATAGGGCGGCATGACCATGACCATCGAAGCGCCCAGATCCTGCGCGCGGCGGCTGCGCTCGGCGCAGATGCGGGTCGAGAAATGGGTGGTGGTGACGATCACCGGCACGCGGCCGGCGACGTGCTTCAGGATCGCCGCTGCTCAGCGTCTCGCGCTCCTCGTCGGACAGCACGAACTGCTCGGAGAAATTGGCCAGGATGCACAGCCCGTCCGAGCCGGCGTCGATCATGAAATCGACGGCGCGGCGCTGGCTGTCCAGATCCAGCGCGCCGCGCTCGTCGAAGGTGGTGGGCACCACCGGGAAGATCCCGCGGAGGGCCGCTTGGCGCTCATCGTCTGGCTCCGTGTCAGTCTGCTGCGAGTTCGGCGTGTTCGGCCGCGATGCGCAGCGCCACCGCCTGCGCCACCCTGATGCCGTCCACGCCGGCCGACAGGATGCCGCCGGCATACCCCGCGCCCTCGCCCGCCGGATACAGCCCATCGGTGTTCAGGCTTCGAAAATCCGCGCCGCGACCGATGCGCAGCGGCGAGGAGGTGCGCGTCTCCACCCCGGTCATCACCGCGTCCTCCATCGCGAAGCCCTCGATCTGCCGGCCGAAGGCGGGCAGCGCCTCGCGGATCGCGGCGATCGCGAAATCGGGCAGGCAGGTGGCGAGGTCGGCGGGGGTGACGCCCGGCCGGTACGACGGGACTACCGCGCCCAGCGCGGTCGAGGGGCGGCCAGCCAGGAAATCGCCCACGCGCTGCGCCGGGGCCGCGTAGGCGCCGCCGCCGGCCGCGAAGGCGCGGCTTTCCCAGTGGCGCTGGAACGCGATCCCGGCCAGCGCGCCGCCTGGATAATCGGCCGGCGAGACATCGACCACGATGCCGGCATTGGCGTTGCGCTCGTTGCGCGAATACTGGCTCATGCCGTTGGTCGCGACGCGCCCCGGCTCGGAGGTCGCGGCGACCACCGTGCCGCCCGGGCACATGCAGAAGCTATAGACGGCGCGGCCGTTGGCGGCGTGATGCACCAGCTTGTAGTCGGCCGCGCCCAGCAACGGATGGCCGGCCCGCGGTTCCGAACCGCGCGCGGTCGATCAGCGATTGCGGATGTTCGATGCGCACGCCGATGGAGAACGGCTTGGCGTCCATCCGCACGCCGCGCGCGTGCAGCATCGCGAAGGTGTCGCGCGCGCTATGGCCGACCGCCAGCACGACATGCCGGGCGGCAAGATGGCTGCCGTCCTGCAGCACCAGCCCGCGCAGGCGGCGCTGCCGTTCGGAGTCTCGGCGATATCGAGATCGCTCACCTGGGTCTCGAAGCGATACTCGCCGCCCAGCGCCTCGATGCTGGCGCGCATCGCCTCGACCATGCCGACCAGGCGAAAGGTGCCGATATGCGGCTTGGCCTCGTACAGGATTTCCGCCGGCGCGCCGGCGCGCACGAACTCCTCCAGCACCTTGCGGCCGAGATGCTGCGGATCCTTGATCTGGCTGTACAGCTTGCCGTCGGAGAAGGTGCCGGCGCCGCCCTCGCCGAACTGCACGTTCGACGCCGGGTCGAGCACGCCGCGACGCCAAAGCGCCCAGGTGTCGCGCGTGCGCGGACGGACCATCCGGCCGCGTTCCAGGATGATCGGCCGGAAGCCCATCTGCGCCAGAAGCAAGCCCGCGAACAGCCCGCACGGACCGGCGCCGATCACCACTGGGCGGCAGGTCAGGCCGGCGGGCGCATGGGCGGCGAGCCGGTATCCGATGTCCGGGGTGGGAGCGATGCGCGGATCGCCGCTATGGCGGGCGAGCACGCCGGCCTCGTCTTGCAGCTCGGCATCAACCGTATAGACCAGCGAAATCGCCGATTTGCGGCGCGCATCATAGGCCCGGCGGGCCACCGTGCAGCCGACCAAGGCATCTGCCTCGATGCTCAGCACGTCCCGCACCGCGTTTGCGAGGTCGCCCGCCGCATGGTCGAGCGGCAGCTTGAGTTCGGTCACACGCAGCATGGGCGCTGATATAGCGCCCCCGTTTGCCCGACCCAAGCCGACCGCGACAGGCCGGCCATCGGCTGCTTCGCTGCCGCTCTGTTGCGGTTCCGCGGGCGCGTGTACAACGAGATGAATCATTGGACGGGCGCGACCTGACCGCCCGCGACGATGCCGGAGACGCCGTGACCGCTCGACCGCTGATCGGAGTCATCTGCTGCGCCCGGCTGGTCGGAGACGATCCCGGAACCCTCGTGCCCGGTCAGATGGTTGTCGATCGCTATCTGCGGGCGGTCATCGAACATGCGGATGCCGACGCGGTGCTGATCCCGGCCCTGCCGGATCTGCAGGATGCCCGCCGGGTGCTGGCGCGGCTGGACGGCGTGGTGCTGACCGGCAGCCCGTCGAACGTGCAGCCGGCGCTGTATGGCTCGCATGATCCAGGCGAAGGCCCGTCCGACCCGGCGCGCGACGCCACAATGCTGGCGCTGGTGAGCGAGGCGGCGGAGCGCGCCCGCCCGCTGCTGGGAATCTGTCGCGGCCTGCAGGAGGTGAACGTGGCCCTCGGCGGCACGCTGCGCCGCGACTTCGCCGCGCCCGGCCGCGCGCTTGCGCACCATGCCCCGCCGGGCAGCGACGAGGCGGCGATGTTCGCCTTCGGCCATGCGGTCACGCCGACGCCGGGCGGCGTTCTCGCGCGGCTGTATGGGCCGGCGCCGCTGCGCGTGAACTCGGCCCATTTCCAAGGCATCGACCGGCTGGCCCCGGCGCTGGTGGCCGAGGCGCAGGCGCCGGACGGCGCCATCGAGGCGGTGCGCGCTCCGGGCGCGCCGCTGCTGGCGGTCCAGTGGCATCCCGAATGGCGGCCAGTCGAGACCGGGGCGGTCCCGTTGCTGCGCATGTTCGGCGCCGTGCTGCGCGGGGCGACGCTGGAGGCGGCGGCGGATGCCTCGCGCCCGATTCCCCGACGCGCCGAGACTATGCCGAGATGATCACCTGCGCGTACGCGTACGGGTATTCATCCGTCAGTGTAATGTCCAGCCGCGGCTCGATCCCCGGCGGCGCGAGGCTCGCCAGCCGCGCCGCGGCTCCGCCGGTCAGCAGCAGGGTCGGCTGGCCGCCCGGGCGGTTGACCACGCCGATGCAGGAATGGAACACGCCGCGCGCGAACCCGGTGCCGAGCGCCTTGGCGCAGGCCTCCTTGGCGGCGAACCGCTTGGCATAGGTGCCGGCGCGGTTGCGCCCGCTGCGGCGCTCGGCGCGGGCGCGCTCGGCGTCCGTGAAGACCCGCTGCAGGAACGTGTCGCCGAACCGCTCCATCACCGCCTCGATGCGGCGGATGTCGCAGATGTCGGAGCCGAGACCCAGTATCACCCGCGGGCCCGCTCCACCTGGCGGATGCCGCCGGCCGCACGCAGCCCGGCGATCACCGTGGACAGATGGCGCAGGTCGCGCACCTCGACATCGACCAGCACCTCGAAGAAGTCCGCCTGCCGGTTGATGGTGCGCAGATTGGCCAGCGCGCCGTCATGCTTGCTCACCGCGTTGGCGATCGCCGCCAGCGCGCCCGGCTCGTTGTCGGCGATCACGCTGATCCGGCCGGTATGACCCGCCGCATTGCGCTCCTTGGCGGCCTTGCCGGCCACCGGGGCAGGCCCGGATTCCCAATCGACATCGGTGAACCGCTCCGGCTGCGACGCGAAGCTTTCCAGCGTCGGGCAGTCGCGGGTGTGGATCGTCACGCCCTTGCCGGTGGTGATGATGCCGACGATGCGGTCGCCCTGCAGCGGATGGCAGCAGCCGGCGAAGCTGATTGGCACCCCCGGCACCAGCCCGCTGATCGGCAGGTCGCTGCCGCTCGCCGCGGCCGGGCGAGATCCCGGGCGCGTCAGGTTCGGCAGCATCCGCGGCGCCCGCGGCGGGGCGCGCAGCTCGGGATAGGCGGCCCCCACCACCTCGCGCGCGGACAGGCCGCCATTGCCGACCGCCACGTACAGGTCCGACAGCGAGGCCTGCTTCAGCGCCTTGACTACAGGCTCGAGCGTGCGCTCGGACCCGTCCACGCCCTCCTGCCGGAACGCCTTTGCCAGCGCCGCGCGGCCGGCATCCAGGTGCTGCTGGCGCTGCTGCGCCTGCACCCAGCGGCGGATGCGCGCGCGCGCCTTGCCGGTGACGACGAAGCGTTCCCACTGGGGCGACGGCGTGCCGCCGCGGCTGGTCATGATCTCGACCTGGTCGCCGTTCTGCAACTCGTAGCGCAGCGGCATCAGCCGGCCGTTGACCTTGGCGCCGACGCAGGTGTCGCCGACCTGGCTGTGCACCGCATAGGCGAAATCGACGGTGGTGGAGCCGCGCGGCAGCTGGATCAGCTGGCCCTTCGGCGTGAAGCAGAACACCTGGTCCTGATATAGTTCCAGCTTGGTGTTGGTCAGGAACTCGTCCGGGCTGGAGTTCTCCAGGATCTCAAGCAGATCCTGCACCCAGGGGAACCGCTGCGCCGCGGCGCTGCCGCTGCCGTGTTCCTTGTACGCCCAATGCGCCGCCAGCCCGTTCTCCGCCACGTCCTGCATGTCGGGCGTGCGGATCTGCACCTCGATCTTCTGGTTGCGCGGCTCGCGCAGCGTTACGCCGGTATGCAGGCTCTGATAGCCGTTCGATTTCGGGGTCGAGATGTAGTCCTTGAACCGTCCGGCGATCACCGGATATGCGGCGTGGACGGCGCCCAGCGCCATGTAGCAGGCCTCGCGCGTGGGAACCAAAATGCGGAACGCCATGATGTCGGACAGCTGTTCGAACTGCACGTTGCGGCGCTGCATCTTCTCCCAGATCGAGAACGGCGACTTCTCCCGCCCCGACACCTCGACCGAAGCCACCCCGAACTCGGTGCAGATGCGTCCGAGTTCGCTGCGCACCTCCTCGATCACGTCCGCGCCCTGGCCGCGCAGGTAGTTCAGCCGCGCCTGGATGGTGTCATAGGCTTCCGGCTCAAGCTGGGCGAAGGCCAGCGTCTGCAACTCGGTCTTGACGGCATCCATGCCGATGCGCTCGGCCAGTGGCGCATAGATCTCCATGGTTTCGCGGGCGATGCGGGCGCGGCGCTCGGGCTGGGTGACGAAGCGCAGGGTGCGCATGTTATGCAGGCGGTCGGCGAGCTTGACCAGCAGCACGCGTATGTCGCGGCTCATCGCCAGGACCAGCTTGCGGAAGTTCTCCGCCTGCTTGGTTCGGTCGGACTGCAGCTCCAGCTGGGTCAGCTTGGTCACGCCATCCACCAGGCCCGCGACTTCGGGGCCGAACTGGCGCGACAGCTCCGGCAGGCGCAGGCCGGTATCCTCGATCGTGTCGTGCAGCAGGGCGGTGGCGATGCTCGCGACGTCCAGCCGGTAGCCGGCGAGGATGCCGGCCACCGCCAGCGGATGCGTGATGTAGGGATCGCCGTTGTCGCGCTTCTGCTCGCGATGCGCCTCGTCCGCGGCAGTGAATGCCGCCTGCACCACCGCGGTATCCGCCTTGGCGTCCATCGCGCGCATCGCCGCGATCAGGCCGTCGATGCTTTCCCCGGCAGGGACGGGGGGCGCGGGCGGGCGGCCCGGCCGGGCAGGCGCGGCGGCGGCCACGCCGTCAGGCAGGAACAGCGGCGTCGCCCAGAACTCCCTGGCCGCGCCGCCGGTCATGTCGCTTTAGCGGCGGGCGCGGCCGCCAAGCTCCGCCTCGATCGCGGCCTCCAGATCCTCGGGCGCCATCTCCTCGCCCTCGACCGGCAGAGTCGCCGCCTCCTCCTCCGAGGAGATGTCCTGCAACCCGAAGATGTTCTGGTCGGTGGGGATCAGGTCCATCACCTCCTCATCGGCCGGCTCCGGCTCCGGAGCGCGCGACAGCGACTTCATCAGATCGACCTTCAGCCGCTCCACCGTCACCGTGCCGTCGGCGATCTCGCGCAGGGCTACGACAGGGTTCTTGTCGTCGTCGCGCTCGACGGTCAGCTCCTCGCCGCGACTGAGGTTGCGGGCGCGCTGGGCGGCCAGCAGAACCAGCTCGAAGCGGTTCGGGATCTTGTCAACGCAATCTTCGACGGTAACGCGCGCCATGCGGTCCTGCTCCGACCCAGATAATTCGGTGTGAGCGGTCAAGATAGCGACGCGGTCGCATCGCGGCAAGGCTTTGCTGCGTCACAGCAAAGCCACGCCCTGCGGCGGCAGGTCGGCGATCAGCTGGCGGACGCTACGGCGGAGGCGGGGATGTGTCCAGTCCGGGGCGACATCGGCCAGCGGCAGGAGCACGAAGCCGCGCTGGTGCATGCGCGGATGCGGCAGCACCGGGTCGGGGGAATCGCGCACCACTCCATCGATCGCCACGATGTCCAGATCCAGCGTGCGCGCCGCATTGACCTCGCCGCGCACCCGGCCCGACCCGGCCTCGATCGCCTGCAGGCGCGCAAGCAGCCAGGCCGGATCGACCTCGCCCTCCAGCCGAACCACGCCATTGACATAGGGCGGCTGGCCAGATGGCGGCACCGGGTCGGTCCGATACCAGCCGGACACCCCATCCAGGTGCAGCCCGGTCAGGTCGCCGATCGCCCGCACCGCCGCCTCGCAGGTTTGCAGCGGCGTCTCGCCATGCGGCCCGGGCAGGTTGGCGCCGATCGCCACCAGGATCATCGCGCGCGCCACATCGGGAGGCAGGGCCACATCGTTGCCCGTTCACCTTTCGGCAAACAGCGAACACGATTATACGATCGCCGCATCAGGGCGCCGAGGCTCCGCCCGCATCGGCTTTCATCACGAGGCTGCTTCCATGCCGCATTTCCTTACCAATGAGCGCACCGCCCTGTTCATCGACGGAGCCAACCTCTACTCCGCCTCGCGCAATCTCGGCTTCGATGTCGATTATCGCAACCTTCTTGAGTATTTTCGTAAGCAGACCCGCGTCATCCGCGCCTACTACTACGCCGCCGTGCTGGAAACCGAGGAATATTCGCCGCTGAAGCCACTCACCGACTGGCTGGCCTATAATGGCTACACCCTCGTCACCAAGCCGGCGCGCGAGTTCACCGACGCCACCGGCCGCCGCCGGGTCAAGGGCAACATGGATATCGAGCTGGCGATCGACATGCTCGAGCTGTCCGACAAGCTGGACCACGTCGTGCTGTTCAGCGGCAACTCCGACTTCCGCCGGCTGGTCGAGGCGGTGCAGCGGCGCGGCGTTCGCGTTTCCGTGGTGTCGTCGGTCCGCACCAGCCCGCCAATGGTGGCCGACGAGCTGCGCCGGCAGGCCGACCAGTTCCTTGAACTCGCCGAGATCTCGCCGGAGTTCACCCGGCGACAGACCGAGCCGCGGCCGCCCCGCGGGAGCACCCGCCCGACCCCGGCCGAGCCGTATGCCGATCCGACCGACGCTGCCTGAGGACCGTCGCAGCATGGCGACGCCGGCGCCCGGGCCGCTGCTCAACGCGGCGTTGCCGCCGCCGCACGATTGCCCGCTGTGCCCGCGCCTGGTCGCCTACCGCGCGGCGAACCGCACCGCCAATCCCGCCTGGTTCAATGGCCCGGTGCCGAGTTTCGGGCCGCTGGAGGCAGGGCTGATGATCGCCGGCATGGCGCCCGGCGTGAAGGGTGCCAACCGAACGGGACGGCCGTTCACCGGCGACCACGCCGGCATCCTGCTGTATCAGACGCTCCTGCGGTTCGGCCTGGCATCGGGCGACTACCGGGCTGAGCCGGACGACGGCGTGGCGCTGCGCGACTGCCGCATCGTCAATGCGGTCCGCTGCGTGCCGCCGGCCAACTTGCCGGAGCCGCGCGAGGTCTCGACCTGCAACCAGTTCCTCGCCGCCGAACTGCGGGCCATGCCGAACCTGCGAATCGTCCTGGCGCTCGGCGTGCTCGCGCACGCGGCGGTGCTGAAGGCGTGCGGCATCCCGCCCGCACGGGTCCGCTTCAGCCACGGCGCGGTCCACGACCTGCCGGACGGGCTGCTGCTGGCCGACAGCTATCACGTGTCGCGCTACAACACGTCCACCGGCCGATTGACGCCGGCGATGTTCGAAGCGGTGATGTTCGACGTGACGCGGCGGCTGACCGAAATGGGCTGACGGGTCCGGCTGGTCGGATATCCAGCGGCCACCCCACCCTTGCCCCTCGCGCGCCCCGGCGCACATGATGCGGCCGTGAGCGACAGCCATACGATCGAGGCGGAAATCCTGCGCCTGGCCACCGAGCGCGGCGCGGGAAAATCGGTCTCCCCCAGCGAGGTGGCGCGCGCCTTGCGCCCGGACTGGCGGCCGCTGCTGTCCGCCGTGCGTCGCGCAGCGGTTCGGCTGGCGTCAGCCGGGCACATCGACATCCTTCGGCACGGCAAGCCGGTCGCCCCCGAGGCCGCGCGCGGCGTGATCCGGCTGCGCATCCGCCCGCCGGGCGGGGCGGCGTGAAGCGGCTGATCGCGCTGCTGCTCGGCCTGCTGTTGCCGGCCTGTTCCGGGCATGGAGCGCACGGCATTCCGGTTCCTCCGCCAACCGACTTCTCCCGGATCGTCCGCCCCGCAAGCCCGAACACCGCCCTCGCAGCGCCCGCCGGCTTCCAGCCCGTCCCCGATCTCGTGACGCGGCGCTACGCCGTGCCGCCGCCGCAGCTGTATGCGCTGGTCATGCAGGTGGCGCTGGCGCAACCGCGGACCTGGCTGCAGGTGGCCTATGACGACCGCCTGCAGGCGCATTTCGTCGCCCGCAGCCGGGTGTTCAATTTCCCGGATTCAATCACCGCGCAGATCTACCCCGACGGTTCGCTCGTGCTGTGGTCGCGCAGCATCTATGGTCGTTCCGACCTCGGCGTGAACCGCCGGCGGCTGCGTGCCTGGCTCGCCGCGCTCGATCGCGCCGCCGCCCAACCCTGACCGGAGTTCCCAGACCCCATGCGAGGACTTGGACCGTTCTTCCGGGACGTGTGGCGCTTGGCGCTGCCTTACTACAACTCCGAGGAACGCTGGTTCGCGCGCGGGATGCTGGCGTTGAACCTGGTGCTGCGGTTCGTGCTGGTCGGCATGGACGTTGTGTTCAACTATTGGAACCGCGAGTTCTTCAACTCGCTCCAGAACAAGGACTGGACCGGTTTCGTTCAGCTGCTGCTGTTCTACCGGCGTACACCAGAGGGACTGCTGCCTGGCTTTGTCGTCATCGCCGTGGTCATCATCTCGATTTCAATTTTTCGCGTCTACATCGTGCAGTGGCTGCAGATCCGCTGGCGACGCTGGATGACTGGCCGGATGCTGCACGACTGGCTGTCCGATCGGGCGTATTACCGCATCAGCCTGCTCCAGGGCGGCGACGCCAAGGGCACGCGCACCGACAACCCTGACCAGCGCATCGCCGACGACCTGCGCGACTTCATCGGCGACCCGATCATCGGCTCGCGCGGCATCCTGTCGCTCGGCGTCGATCTGCTGGCCAACGTCGTCGAGTTGTTCAGCTTCCTGGCGATCCTATGGACACTGTCCGGGTCGGTCTCGCTCTGGGGTCTGGTGATCCCCGGCTACATGGTCTGGGTGGCGTTGCTGTATTCGGCTGCCGGCACGGTGCTGACACATCTGGTGGGCCGGCCGCTGGCCATCCTGAGCTTCCAGAAGCAGCGGGTGGAGGCGGATTTCCGCTTCGGCCTGATGCGGCTGCGCGAGAACACCGAGAGCGTCGCGCTGTACGGCGGCGAGGCCGAGGAGAGGGGCAATCTGACCAACCGGTTCGCCGCCATCGTTGACAATTGGTGGCGGCTGATGCGGCGCTTCGTGTACCTGAACGCGCTCACCAGCGGCTATGCCCAGGTGGCCGGCATCTTTCCGCTGGTGGTCGCGGCGCCGCGCTATTTCTTTGGCAAGATGCCGCTCGGCTTCGTGACGCAGGTGGGCGACGCCTTCGGGCAGGTGCAGGGCGCGATGTCCTGGCTGGTCAACAACTACGCCGACCTCGCCACCTGGCGGGCCACCGTCGAACGTTTGGCCACCTTCCAGCGCGCCATCGAGGCCGCGCGCGCCGCCGCCGGCACCGGCATCACCGCCGAAGGCCAGCTTGGCGACGACTACGCCCTGCACGACGCCACCATCGCCCTGCCCTCGGGCGAGGTGCTGCTGGCGCACTCGCGATTTCCGGCTGGAGCCGGGCCGCTCGGTGGTCATCACCGGCCGCTCGGGCAGCGGCAAATCGACACTGTTCAGGGCGCTCGCCGGCATCTGGCCGTTCGGCAGCGGCCATGTGCTCCGTCCGCGCGGGCGCGCGCTGTTCCTGCCGCAGCGCCCGTACGTGCCGCTCGGCTCTTTGCGCCACGCCCTGACCTACCCGGACGCCGACACCGCGCATGACGAGGCGACGGTCCGGGCGGCGCTGGCCGATTGCGGGCTGGCATTCCTGGGCGACCGCCTGGGCGACGAGGACGACTGGACCCAGCGCCTGTCCGGCGGCGAGCTACAGCGCGTCGCGATCGCGCGCGCCCTGCTGGCCCGGCCGGACTGGCTGTTCCTGGACGAGGCGACGGCCAATCTGGACCCGGAGTCGGAGGCGGAGATCTACGCCATGCTGAAAGCACCGGCTGCCGCAGACCACCATCGTCTCGATCGCCCACCGCCCCGCGGTGGCGGGGCACCACGACCGGCAGCTGCGCTTCGAGCGCCCGCCGGGGCGGCTTGTGGAGGCGATGCCGGTCGAGAACAAGCCGGTGGCCGCCACGTGAACGACCTGCTCGCGAGAATGCGGCGGAACCCAGCCGGAGATTGGACCATTGCGGACGTGTCTGCCGCAGCGTCGGCGCCCGCTGCACCCCACCATCGGGCGGAGGCAGCCATACAAGATTTTCCGCCCAGGCTTCCCGGAGATCCTGACTATTCCTGCACAGCGTTCCATCCTTCCATACTACATACGCGCATTGACCCGATTTCTTGGAGAGCCTGCGCATGAATGAGCGTAACCGCGACTATCGCGTTGTGATCGAGCGGCTGGACGCTGCGGACGGCGGCGTCTCCATAGCTGTAGTCCCTGACCTGCCCGGCTGCATGTCTGACGGCGCTTCCCGCGAGGAGGCGGCCCGCAATGTCGCCGATGCGATCGAACTCATGGATCAAGGAGGCCGTCCACCTCCGACGCGAGTTGCCGGCTGTCTCGCGGCCCCTGCATCCGGCCGCAGCCTGACCTATCCCGCCGCCCCCAGGCACCCCAGCACCGCCGGTCCGTAGCGCAGCAGCTTCGATGCGCCCACGCCTTTGACCTGACCCAACTCGTCCAGGCTGCCCGGCCGGATCGCTGCTATGTCGCGCAGCACGGCGTCGTGGAAGATGACATAGGGCGGCACGCGCTGCGCCTTGGCCTCCGCCGCCCGCCAGGCGCGCAGCGCCTCGAACACCGCACCGCCCTCGCCCGGCGGCACAGCCGGCGCGCGCCCGCGGAGTGCCGGCGACGGCGACGGCGCGTCCTCGCGCAGCATCAGCGTCTGCTCGCCGCGCAGGATGCCGCGCGCCCGCTCGGCCACCACCGAGAGCGTCGCATACTGTCCACCCTCGACCTCCAGGGCTCCGTGCGCCACAAGTTGCCGCGCTACGCCGCGCCAGAAACCGCGGGTGCGATCCCGTCCGATGCCAAACGTCGGCAGCCGGTCGTGTCCCCATTGCGTGACCACCTCGGTCGCCTCGCCCAGCAACACCGAAATCACGTGCAGCGCGCCGAACCGCTGGCCGGTGCGCACCACTGCGGACAGCAGTTTCTGCGCCTCGATCGTGCCATCGAAAAGTCGGGCCGGGCTGGCGCAGGTGTCGCAATGCCCGCACGGCGCCGGCAGATCCTCGCCGAAGCACGCCAGCAGCGCGCGGGTGCGGCATCCGGCCGTTTCGGTCAGGGCGATCATCGCCTCCAGCCGCTGCCGCATCACCTGCTTTTGCGCCTCGGGCGCCACGGACTGGCCGAGGAAGTGCCGGGCGCGGGCGATGTCCTCGCCGCCATAGAGCAGCATCGTGTCGGCCGGTTCGCCGTCGCGCCCGGCGCGGCCGATCTGCTGATAGTACCCCTCCGGGCTGTCCGGCATGTCCAGATGCACCACGAAGCGGACATCCGGCCGGTCGATGCCCATGCCGAAGGCGATCGTGGCGACCACCACGACAGGCTCGCCCGACCTGAACTGCTCGGCCGCCGCCCGCTTGGTCTCCGGCGGCAGGCCGGCATGGAACGCCACCGCCGGGACGGACTTTTCCACCAGCTTCGCCGCAACTCGCTCGGTTTTGGCGCGGCTGCCGCAATAGACGATGCCGGCAGCCTTCGGGTGGCGCCGGATCATGGCCAACAGCTGCGCGGTCTCGCCCTCCTTGGGCGCGGCGGCGATGCGCAGGTTGGGTCGATGAAAACTGGCCGCGAACACCGCCGCGTCCGGCATGCGCAGCGCGCTCAGGATGTCGGTGCGGGTGCGCGGGTCCGCGGTGGCGGTCAGCGCGAGCCGCGGCACGCCCGGAAAATCCTCGGCCAGCCCGGCGAGCATACGGTAGTCGGGGCGGAACTCGTGGCCCCATTGACTGACGCAATGCGCCTCGTCCACCGCCACCAGGCTGATCCGCCGGCGCTGCAGCCGCTCCAGCGTGCCGGGGCTGAGCAGGCGCTCGGGCGAGACATAGATCAGGTCAAGCCGCCCGGCATCCAGCGCGCGGCCGATCTCGCGCTGCTCCTCGGGCGGCTGGTCGGAATGCATGGCCGCGGCCGCGACACCCAACTGCCGCAGCGCGGCCACCTGGTCGTCCATCAGCGCGATCAGCGGCGAGACCACGATCGCCGTGCCCGGAAGGCACAGCGCCGGCACCTGGTAGCAGACGCTCTTGCCGCCGCCGGTCGGCATCAGCACCAGCGCGTCGCCGCCGGCGAGCACATGCTCGATCACCGACTCCTGCAATCCCCGGAATGCCGGAAAACCGAACACGCGGGCCAGCACCTCGGCCGGCTGCTCGCCCCGGCCGGCCGCTCGGATCGCGGCACTCACGCTGTCAGGAGGCGCCGACGGCGATGGTCACGCGGCGCGCCTCGACCGGATCGAGCTGATAGCCGGTCGCGCCCTGCGCATTGATGCGGATCCGGCCGGCGTCCACGCCGTCCTGACGTAGCTGATCGACGACCTGCTGCGCCCGTGTTCGCGACAGCAGCTGGTTGGCGGCGTTGCTGCCGGTGTCGTTGGCGGCATACCCGCTGACCAGGATCGGCACGCCCGCATGCTGGCGGGCGCTGTCGGCCGCCTGCTTGACCGCCTTGAGGCCGCCATCGTCCAGCCCCGCCGACCATTTCTGGAAATACACGGCATAGCTCTGGCCCGCCGCCGCCGGCGTGCCGGGAACGGTATGGGCGCAGGCGCCGAGCATCAGCAGCAGCGTGAACGGGGCAAGACGGCGCATCGAAACGATCCTGTCGCTGAACATGGCCCTACCTGCCCGTTCGCTCGCGGCCGCGTCAATGATACAGCCCAGCATGCAGGGGCAATCGCCTGAACGGCTCGGGGATTCCTGCGCGGGCTGAAGTCTGGTTCATGGGAGACCTCGTGCTGACGAGGTTTCCGGATGCCGGCCCATCGCTGATCGACCACGTCGCTGCACGTGAGGACCCGCGTCAGTCCTGGAAGTGCTGTTTCCCGTGCCGGGGAGCCTGCTGCTCGTGTTCTGCGGCACGCTGGCCGGGGCGGAAGACGTCGTGGAGATCAGGCGCTGGGGCCAGATGCATCAGGAGTTCTTGCGCCGCCTGCTGCCCTACAAGGCGGGGGTTCCCAGCCACGACACCCTCAACGATGTCATCAACGCCATCGACGGCGCTCTCTTCGCACAATGCTGCATTGCCGGGGTCGACGGCCTGCGCGCCCCGGCTCCGGCCTGTGCCGCACGCCCGAGATCGTCGCCATCGACGGCAAGACCTCGCGGCGCACCCACGACCGCCGCCGCGACCGCGGGCCGCTGCACATGGTTCCGGCATGGGCCAGCAGCCAGCGCCTCGTGCTCGGCCAACGGGCGTGCGAGGCCACACTTCACAATACTAGCCACGCTGACCTCAAGCACGGCTGCAACCGAGCGCACCGTCTCACCAGCCATAACCCGGGCCACGGCCCGTTCGCGCAAATCCATCGAGTAGGGTCTGGATATCACCGCCGACCTCCATCCGGGCGAACCTTCCCGATGGCAGCGTGGTCCGCCCCGCGCGCCTCCTTTTCTCGTAAATGCCACCAGCCGGAGGGCCGCCGGACGGCTCGCCCGACGCGCGTCGCCGTGATCCCCCTACACTCGCAGGTCGTAACGCCATCGCGTTAATGCATTTCGACAACAATTATTTATTCGCTGCTCCGTCGTTATTAGTCGCGAAGTCGTGAGATTCACTTTTGCTTGATGTATTGATCGCGCCCGGTTAGCCGGGGAGTTGCGGAGTGCTCGCTAATTCGTGAGCACCGAACAACTGGAGTTGATCATGCGCTCAGCCCTGCTCACCGCAGCCCTCCTGGCAGCCCCCGCCCTTGCCCATGCCGGCACGTCCGCGCGGCTCAGCCCATACATCGGTAACGCAACACCGACCTATAGCTGTGTGCCTGGCGACAACTCCGTGGCGCTGAATGGGCTGCTTGCAAACGGCGGCACCGTGAACGTCGCTCCCGGCACCTGCGCGTTGTCGGGATCACTGTATCTGCTGGTCAGCGGCACCGCCCTGAACGGGGCCGGCATGGGGCAGACGGTGTTCGTCGCCTCCAGGCCCCTGCAAATGGACATGGTCAGCGTCGGCAAGGTTGGACCGCTGTTCCGTGGGTCCGGCTTCACCGTCAGCAATCTGACCCTTGATGGCAACGTGCACGGCAATGCCGGCAACACCAGCAACACGGGCCGCGGCATCATCGTCTATGGAGGCGCCACTCAGTCTGTGATCGCCAATGTCGAAACCCGCTTCGCCGCCATCGGCGCGAGCATCGCGGGATCGTACATCACGGTGAAGAACCAGGTACTCGCACGACAATCGCTATGCAGGCTTGTTCGGGCACGGCACACCGGCATTGCCCAGTCCGTACAATGTCGGGGCGCATGATACCGTCACCGGCGGTCGCTACGACAACAACTGCCTGGACAACAAGCCAGGCAAGACCTACGATAATGTCATCCTCAACAACGGCGTCACCGATTGGATGGTGGGCGGCCCGAATGCCGGCGACGGCAACGAGGCATCCGGCAACGGCGACATCCTGGTCAGCTGCCTGTCATGCGGCCAGGATGTCGGCCATGTCACGGTGCAGGGCAACACGGTCACCAACGGATCGCTGGGCGGCGTCCGCCTGACCGGCGACGTGCACAACGTATCGGTCCTGAACAATATGCTGGTCAACGACCAGGGCATTGCCGTCGTCGTCGCCGGGCGGGTGACGACCGCGCTGATCCAGGGGAACACGATGACGCGGCAGCTCGCCGCCGGAGTCGGCCTGTTGACCAACAGCGTCACGCCCGGCATCGCCACCGGCATCACGATCACCGGCAACACGATAGCCATGGGCAACAACAACAAGCCGACCGTATGGCTCGCCAACGCCTCGACCGACGTGAAGGTCACTGTCAACGCCTATGACGGCGGCCACGACGACACGGCGCAGGCCGGCGCAGGGCTGGTGGTCCGCGGCAATCACTGACGGCCAGGGCACGCAGCGCAGCGCGCACGACGTGACCCGCGCGTCGGCTGCCGCGAGCCGGAGGCGCTGCTCGCGTCAGCCGGCTCGCGGACTCTGCCACGTCCCCGTCTCCGCCGCCCGGAACACCGCGTCGATGGCGCGCATGTTGGCCAGCGCGTCCTCGATCGGAAACTCCAGGGGCTGCTCGCCCAGCACGGCGCGGCTGAACGCGTCGGCCTGCAGCGCGTACTGATCGAGCACGGGGAACGTTTCGGCACGCGCATGCGCGCCGGACAGGTCGCCCCCGTCATCCAGCATGATCCGGCACGGCGCGTCGGGCGGCGCGTTGAACGGGATCAGCACCTCCAGCCGCGCCCGCGCGCCGACGATCGTCACGCGCTGGTGCGGCGCGAGTTGCGTCGAGCAGGTGAACGTCAGGTGCCGCGCGCCGGGAAACACCATCAGCGCGCTGGTCAGCCGGTCGATGCCCAGCGCCGGGTCGCGGTCCATGTCGGCGGCGACGCGCAGCGGCTCGGCGCCGAACACGTAGCGCGCGGTATTGATTGCATAGCAGCCGATGTCCAGCAGCCCGCCGCCGCCGATGTCCTTCTGGTTGCGGACGTTGGCGGGATCGTCGAGGAAGTAGCTGAAGAAGGTCTGGATCGCGCGGACCTCGCCCAGATCGCCGCCTTGCGCCAGCGCCCGCGCGCGTTGCCACCATGGCGTGTGACGCACCATGAACGCCTCGGCCACCAGCCGGCCTGTGCGCGCCCGCGCCGCCATCAGCTGTTCAACCTCCGCGGCGTTCAAGGCCACCGGCTTCTCGCACAGCACATGCTTGCCGGCATCCATCGCGCGCATCGTCCAGGGCACGTGCAAATGGTTCGGCAGCGGATTGTAGATCGCCTGGATGTCCGGGTCGGCCAGCAGCGCCTCGTAGCTGCCATGGGCGCGGGCGATGCCGAGCGTCGCAGCGGCGCGCTCCGCGGCCGCCTGATCGCGCGAGGCGATCGCCACGACGCGCGACCGCTGCGACCGTTGCATGGCGGGGATGACCTTGGCGGTGCCGATCCGCGCGGTGCTCAGCACGCCCCAGTTCACCGTGTCGGTCATCGCTGCTCCTGAGGGCCGGGGTTCCGCCCTGCCCCGGGAATGCGCGGCCCCCGGGGCAGGGCGGACTGTGGGCTACTGCGCCGGGGCGGGGGTTGCCGGGGCTGCCGCGGCCGGCGGCGCGGAAGGTGCGGGAGCCGGCGCGGGAGCGGCTGGCGCGGGCGCAGTCGGCGCCGACGTCGCCGGCGGGTTCGTCTTGGCGGCGTGCCGCGCCAGGTACTGCGCGTGCGCGTAGGCGTGGATGTCCGCCTCGGTCACATAGCCCTTGTGCCCGGCGTCCATCGCATCGAAGTGCCGTGCCACGTACGTCCATTTCGCGGCATTGGCCTGATCCAGCGTCAGATGGCCGTCCTTGGTCGTGTTGGCCGCGGCAAAGCGCTGGTGCATCGACATGCGCCGGCCATGCGGCTTCGCGGTGTGACGCTGCGTCGTCAACGGCGCCGGAGAGGACGTGTCGGGACTGGCGTTGGCCGGCGCGCCGGCATCCGGCGCGCTCGTCGCCTGCGCCATTGCGGGCGCGATCAGGGCGGGGCTGATCGGCAAGGCAAGCAGCGCCGCGGTCGCGACGGCCGGGATCAAAAAGCGCATGGTCTGTGGTCTCCTTGTCGTGCCGACTCGAACGAGCGGCCTGGGCCGGTGGGCGGGCCTGTCATACGCGACCTGCCGCCGCGGCGCATCACCGCGCGAGCACGGCGCGCACAGCCGTGATCGCCAGCCCGACCTGCTCCGCATCGACATCCAGATGCGTGCAGGCGCGCGCGCGGGTGCGGCCCATCGTCGAGATCAGCACGCCATGCGCCCGCAGCCGCGCGGCCAGCTCATCGGCATCCAGCCCGGTTCCGGCGGTGTCGAAGAACACCAGGTTGGTTTCAGGCTGCTCGACCACGATGCCCTCGATCTGTGCCAGGCCGCGCGCCAGCGCCCGGGCGTTGGCATGATCCTCGGCCAGCCGATCGACGTGGTGATCCAGCGCATGCAGGCACGCCGCCGCGCAGATGCCGCCCTGCCGCAGCGCGCCGCCAAGACGCTGCTTCCAGCGCCAGGCGCGGTCGATGAACTCGGTGCTGCCGCACAGCACCGCGCCCAGCGGCGCGCCGAGGCCCTTGGTGAAATCCAGCCACACGCTGTCATAGCCGGCGACCATGTCCGAGGCCGGCACGCCGGCGGCGACCACCGCGTTCATCAGCCGCGCGCCATCCATGTGCGTGGCCATACCGTGCGCGTGCGCGATGTGGGCGATCTCGTGCAGCGCCTGCGCTTCCCACACCGCGCCGCCGCCCATGTTCGCGGTCTGCTCGACCTCGACCAGTGTTTGCGGCATGTCGTAGCGCGACGGCTGGGCGATGATGGCCGCGCGCAGCGCATCGCCCGAGAACATGCCGCGCGCACCCGGCAGCGGGGTGATATGCGCGCCGGTCAGCGCCGCCGCACCGCCGCCCTCGCTGTTCAGGATGTGCGCGCTGTGGTGCGCCAGGATCGCATCCCCCGGGCGGCAATGCGTCAGGATGGCGATCTGGTTGCACATCGTCCCGGTGGGCAGGAACATCGCCGCCTGCTTGCCCAGCAGCGCCGCCATGCGGTCGCACAGCGCGTCGATGGTCGGATCGAGACCGGCCTGTTCGTCGCCGACCTCGGCGGCCATCATCGCGGCCTTCATCGCCGGCGTCGGCCGGGTCTGCGTGTCGGAAAACAGGTTCGCCCGCACCAGCAGCTCGCCGGGCTTCGGGCGCAACGGCACATAGGTCATTCAGGTGCTTTCGGAGCCGGCGGGAACCGGGGCGGCGACGCGGGATGCGGCGGCCGGATGCGAGCCATGCACCTCGCGCGCGCGCTTGAGAAACGCATTCACCATGCGGCTGACCGCCTGGTTGAACACCACGCCGATCGCCGCCTGCAGGATGCGGCTCTTGAACTCGAAATCGACGAAGAAATCCACCTTGCAGCCACGCGGGTCCGGCGAGAATCGCCACTGGTTGTTCAGGTATCGGAACGGCCCGTTCTCGTACCGCACGCGGACCCGCTCCGGGCGCTCCAGCGTGACGCGGCTGGTGAAGCTTTCGCGGAACGGGCCGAACGAGATCGTCAGATCGGCCACCTCCTCATCATCGGTGTGCGAGCGCACGCGCGCGGCCGAACACCACGGCAGGAATTGCGGATACTTGCCGACATCGGCGACCAGATCGAACATCTGCTCGGGGGTGTAGGTCACCACCCGCAATTCCGCGTGCGTCGGCATGGTCAGGCGGCGGCGCGCTGTTCGGCGGTCGTCGCGGCGGCCCGCTCGACCCGGGCCGCGCGCAGCCGCGCGAAATCCGCGTCGGCGTGGTACGAACTGCGCGTCAGCGGCGTCGCCGAGACCATCAGGAACCCCTTCGCTCGCGCCGTGCCCGCGTACTCGGCGAACGCCTCCGGCGTCACGAACTCCGCCACTGCCGCGTGTTTCGGCGTCGGCTGCAAGTACTGGCCGAGCGTCAGGAAATCCACCTCGGCCACCCGCAGATCGTCCATCACCTGCGCCACCTCCGCCCGGTCCTCGCCCAGACCGACCATCATGCCGGATTTCGTGAAGATCGTCGGATCGAGCCGCTTCACCGTGTCGAGCAGGCGCAACGACTGGAAATAACGCGCCCCGGGCCGGATGGTCGGGTACAGCCGCGGCACGGTTTCCAGGTTGTGATTGAACACGTCCGGCCGCGCCTCGGCCACGATCTCGGCGCCGCCGGGCTTGCGCAGGAAGTCCGGCGTCAGCACCTCGATCGTGGTGTCCGGCGCGGCGCTGCGCAGCGCGCGGATGACGGCGGCGAAATGCGCCGCCCCGCCGTCGCGCAGGTCATCGCGATCGACCGAGGTGACGACCACATGCCGAAGGCCCAGCCGGGCCACCGCGTCGGCCACCCGCCCCGGCTCGCCGGCGTCCAGCGGCCCGGGCACGCCGGTCGCCACGTTGCAGAACGCGCAGGCCCGGGTGCAGGTGTCGCCCATCACCATCATGGTCGCGTGGCGCTGGGACCAGCACTCGCCGATATTCGGGCAGGCAGCCTCCTCGCAGACCGTCACCAGCCCGTGCTCGCGCATCAGCGCGCGGGTCTCGTGATAGACCGGGTGGGTCGGCGCGCGCACGCGGATCCAGGCCGGCTTGGCCGTCGCCGGGTTGTCCGGCCGGCGCGCCTTCTCGGGGTGGCGCACCCTGGCTGGAGGCGTCGGGCTGCCGATCCGGTGATCGACCTGCAGGCGAGTGGTCATGGAGCGGTCACACCTTGACGGGCCGCCCTAGAAGTGGATGGCGCGGCCATAGGCGTCAAGCACGGCCTCGTGCATCGTCTCGCTGACCGTTGGATGCGGAAAGACGGTGTGCATCAGCTCGGTCTCGGTGGTCTCAAGGGTGCGGGCGATGGCGTAGCCCTGGATCATCTCGGTGACCTCCGCGCCACACATATGCGCGCCCAGCAGCGCGCCGGTGACGGAGTCGAACACCACCTTGACCATGCCTTCCGGCTCGCCCATCGCGATCGCCTTGCCGTTGCCGATGAACGGAAAGCGGCCGACGCGGACGGCATGGCCCAGCTCGGTCGCGCGCGCCTCGGTCAGCCCGACCGAGGCGATCTGCGGCCGGCAATAGGTGCAGCCGGGGATGTTGGTCCAGTCGATCGGATGCACGTCGTTCTGGGCGGCGATCTTCTCGACGCAGATCACCCCTTCGTGGCTCGCCTTGTGCGCGAGCCACGGCGCGCCGCACACGTCGCCGATGGCATAGATTCCCGGCTCGCCGGTGCGGCAGTACTCGTCGATGGCGATGTGCGTGCGATCGACCCGCACCCCGGTGCCCTCGATGCCGATGCCCTCGACATTGCCGACGATGCCGACCGCGGAGATCACCCGGTCCACCGTGATCTCCTGGCCCTTCCCGGCGGCCTCGACCGTGACGGTCACGGTGTCGGCGCCCTTGCGCGCCGCCTTCACGGTTGCGCCGGTGAGGATCCTGATCCCCTGCTTCTCGAACGCCTTGCGCGCGAACGCCGAAGATCTCGGCGTCCTCCACCGGCAGGATGCGGTCGAGCAGCTCGACCACCGTGACCTCGGCACCCATGTTGCGGTAGAAGCTGGCGAACTCGATGCCGATGGCGCCGGAGCCGATCACCAGCAGCGATTTCGGCATCGCCGGCGGCACCATCGCCTCCTTGTACCGACCAGATGAGCTTGCCGTCGCTCTCCAGCCCCGGCAGCTGGCGCGCGCGCGCGCCGGTGGCCAGGATGATGTGCGGCGCGCGCAGCGTGGCGACCGGCTTGCCATCCTTCTCGACGGCGACCGTCTGCTTGCCGGCCAGCCTGCCGCTGCCGTCGAACGTCGCGACCTTGTTCTTCTTCAGCAGGTGGCCGACGCCGGAGGCGAGCTGCCTGGCCACCGCGCGCGACCGCTTGACCACCGCCGGCAGATCGAAACGGACATTGTCGGCGGCGAAGCCGAACTCGGGAAGGTGGTGCAGCAGGTGGTTGATCTCCGAGCTGCGCAGCAGCGCCTTGGTCGGGATGCAGCCCCAGTTCAGGCAGATGCCGCCCAGATGCTCGCGCTCGACCACGGCGGTCTTCATGCCGAGCTGTGCGGCGCGAATGGCGGCCACGTAGCCGCCGGGACCGCCGCCGATGATGACGAGATCGAAGGACTGGTCAGGCATCGGCTGCGGCCTCCCGCGCGAACGACTTAGCGGCCGAGGCACCCGCCGTCATGGATACGGTATTGCTCACAGCATCAAACTCAACGGGTCTTCCGCCACCCGCTTGAATTCGGCCAGCCACTGTGCGCCCTGCGCGCCGTCCAGCACGCGGTGATCGACCGCGAGCGTTACCGTCATGACCGTCGCAGCCTCGATCTTCCCGTCATGCACCACGGCGCGCTGCAGCCCGGCCGCGACCGCCAGGATCGCCGCCTGCGGCGGGTTGATGATCGCGGCGAACGTGGTCACGCCGTACATCCCCATGTTGGAGATCGAGAAACTGCCGCCCTGGAACTCCTCCGGCTTCAGCTTGCCGGCCTTGGCGCGGGCGCCCAAATCCTTCATCTCGTTGCTGATCGCGGCCAGGCCCTTGCGATCGGCCTGACGCAGGATGGGGGTGATCAGTCCTTCCGGGATCGAGACGGCGATGGCGATGTCCACGTCATCGAACAGCACGATGCCGTCGTCGGTCCAGGCGCTGTTGACGTGCGGCAGCCGGCGCAGCGTGACCGCCACGGCCTTCACGACCAGGTCGTTGACCGACAGCTTGAACGCGCCGGGTCCTTCCTTGGGGCTTTTCGCGTTCAGCTCGGCGCGCAGCTTCAGCAGCGCGTCGATCTCGACATCGATCGATGCGTAGTAATGCGGAATCGCCTGCTTCGCCTCGGTCATGCGGCGCGCGATGGTGCGGCGCATGCCGGTATGCGGGACCAGCCGGTGCGGCGCGGTGATCGCGGCGGCTTTGGCAGCGGGCGCGGGCGGGGCAACCGCCGCCGTCGCCGCCGCCTGGGGCTGCGCTGCGGGGGCAACCGAGGTCGCCGGCGCCCCGCTCCGTTGCGCCGAATTCGATATCGACACGCACGATGCGGCCGTTCGGGCCGCTGCCATGCAGCGTTGACAGGTCGATGCCGGCCTGCCGCGCCATGCGCCGCGCCAGCGGCGAGGCGAACACGCGCGTCGCGGCATCGTGCCCGTTGGCCGTTGGCATCGGCGCCTGCGCCGGCGCCTGGACCGGCGCGGGTTCAGCCTCCTGCGCGGCGGCCGCCTGCTGTGCCGGCAGCGACACCTGCGCCGGAGCAGCGGCAGCCGGCGGCGGCGCGGCGGGCGCAGCTTCAGGCGCCGCCGCCGGAACCGCTTCGCCCGCCTCGACCAGCACGGCGATCGGCGCATTGACCTGCACGCCGGCGGTGCCGTCGGCGACCAGGATCTTGCCTAGCACGCCCTCGTCCACCGCCTCGACCTCCATGGTCGCCTTGTCGGTCTCGATCTCGGCGATCACGTCGCCGCTGCGCACGGCGTCGCCTTCTTTTTTCAGCCACCGCGCCAGCGTGCCCTCGGTCATGGTGGGCGACAGCGCCGGCATCAGGATGTTGGTGGCCATCAGACGATCCTCCGTACCGCCTCGACCACCCAATCCGGCTGCGGCAGCGCCAGCTTTTCCAGGTTGGCGGCGTACGGCAGCGGCACGTCCAGCCCGGCCACGCGCACCGGCGGCGCGTCCAGCCAGTCCCAGCAATGCTCCGTCACCTGCATCGCGATCTCGGCCCCGATGCCGGCGAACGGCCAGCCTTCCTCGACGCTGACCAGCCGGCTCGTCTTCTTGACGCTGGCCACGATGGTCGCAGTGTCCAGCGGACGCAGCGACCGCAGATTGATGACCTCGGCTGAGATGCCCTGCGCGGCCAGCGCCTCCGCGGCCTTCATCGCGACACCAACCATGATGCTGAACGCGACGATGGTGACGTGCTCGCCGGGGCGCTCGATCTTCGCCTGCCCGATCGGCAGCACGAAATCATCCGCCACCGGACAGTCGAAGCTCTGGCCGTAGAGAATCTCGTTCTCCAGGAAGATCACCGGGTTCGGATCGCGGATCGACGCGCGCAGCAGGCCGCGCGCGTCGGCCGACGACCAGGGCGCGACCACCTTCAGCCCCGGGCAATGCGCGTACCAGCTCGCGTAGCATTGGCTGTGCTGGGCGGCGACGCGCGAGGCGGCGCCGTTCGGCCCGCGGAACACTATCGGGCAGCCCATCTGGCCGCCCGACATGTACAGCGTCTTGGCCGCCGAATTGATGATCTGGTCGATCGCCTGCATGGCGAAGTTGAAGGTCATGAACTCGACGATCGGCTTCAGCCCGTTCATCGCAGCGCCCACCGCGACGCCGGTGAAGCCGTGCTCGGTGATCGGCGTGTCGATGATGCGCTTCGGCCCGAACTCGTCGAGCAAGCCCTGGCTGATTTTGTAGGCGCCCTGGTACTGCGCGACCTCCTCGCCCATCAGGAACACGCGCGCGTCGGCGCGCAGCTCCTCGGCCATCGCATCGCGCAGCGCCTCGCGCACCGAGATGTGCTTCGTCGGCCCCCAATCTTTCTCAGGGGCAGACGCCGCCTGCGTCGTGGGGGCGCGCGCGGCGGTGCCGGCGGCAGCGATGGTGGCTTCGTCCTGCGCTTCGACTTTCGGCACGGCCGGCGCTTCCTTGCGGGCCGATGTGTCCTGGCGGCTCGGCGGCTGGGCCGCGGCGGGATCGCTGCCGTTGCCGCCAAGCTCGGCAATCGGCGTGTTGACCGCCACGCCCTCGGCGCCCTCATCGACCAGGATGCGCGTCAGCTTGCCCTCATCGACCGCCTCGACCTCCATCGTCGCCTTGTCGGTCTCGATCTCGGCGATCACGTCCCCGGCACGGATGTCGTCGCCAACCTTTTTCAGCCAGCGCGCGAGCTTGCCCTCGGTCATGGTGGGCGACAGCGCCGGCATCAGGACATGCGTGGACATCGCGCTCACCCTTCCACCAGCACGTCGGTCCACAGCTCGGCCGGATCCGGCTCCGGGCTGGATTGCGCGAATTCGGCGGCCTCGGCGACGATGCGCTTGATGTCGTCGTCGATTTCGCGGATCGCCTCGTCGCTGGCGCCGCCAGCCTTCAGCCGGCCGCGCACCGTCTCGATCGCGTCGCGTTCGGTACCGCATCCTGTCGATCTCCTCGCGGGTGCGATATTTGCCGGGATCGGACATCGAATGGCCGCGATAGCGATAGGTCTGCATCTCCAGCAGGATCGGTCCCTGGCCGGAGCGACACGCGGCCACGGCGCGGGTCGCCGCGCGCCACACCGCCTCGACATCCATCCCGTCCACCTGCTCGCCATGAATGTTCCACGGTGCGCCGTTGCGTGACAGGTCATGGCTCGCCGAGGCGCGTTCGATGCTGGTGCCCATGCCGTATTTGTTGTTCTCGATGACGAAGATGCAGGGCAGCTTCATGAGGGCGGCAATGTTGAAGCTCTCGAACACCTGCCCCTGGCTGGATGCGCCCTCGCCGAAATAGGTCACGCAGACGCGGTCGTTGCCGCGATACCAGTTGCTGAATGCCAGGCCCGCGCCCAGGCTGACCTGCGCGCCGACGATGCCATGGCCGCCGAAGAAGTTCTTTTCCTTGCTGAACATGTGCATCGAGCCGCCCTTGCCGCGGCTGTAGCCGGCGGCCCGCCCGGTCAGCTCGGCCATGACGCCCTTCGGGTCCATGCCGGTGGCGATCATGTGGCCATGGTCGCGATATGAGGTGATGATCTGGTCGCCGTCTGACAGCGCCATCTGCATGCCGACCACAACCGCCTCCTGGCCGATGTACAAATGGCAGAAGCCGCCGATCAGGCCCATGCCATAGAGTTGCCCGGCCCGCTCCTCGAACCGGCGGATGGTCAGCATCGAGCGGTACGCCTGTCGCAGCAGCCCCGCGTCCATCGCCGGTCCCGAGCTCGCCTGGCCGGCGTCTTGGCCCGCGCCCTGGCCCGGCGGCGCCGGTTCAGCCGCCGCGCTGGCCTTGCCGGCGCGCTTCTTCGTGTCCGCCGTCGCCTGCGCCATCCCGCCTCGCTCCTGATCTGTGGGCACGGTGGCAGACACCTAGCCGCACCGCCCGGGCGCGACAAGCGCGCCGCCCCGGCGCGGCTGCCATGCAGCGCCGGCCGTCGTCGATGCCAAGGCCGCCAGCGGGTCAGAAAATGCGTTCGGAGGGCTTCAGCATCACGATCAGGTCGTTCGGATCCGCCAGGTTCAGCATCGCCCGCGCCCGCTCATCCAGCGCGTCCTGGTCCAGATGGCTGTTGCGCAGGCCGGCCACCCGTTTCTGCCATGCCGCGAGGTCGGCCTCGGCCACGCCCTGCTCGGCTTGGGCCGCGCGCAGATCGCCCTGACGCAGCACATAGGCGCGCAGCCCGTGCTCGCCGCGGCTGGCGCTGTACAGGAAGTATCCGGTGAGCATGACGAAAATCAGCGGCGCGACCGCCGCCCGTGCCCGCCGTCGCAGCGAACGTCCGATCACCATTCCGCCCTATCCGAAACGCCCCAACTCGCGATGCGCTGCCGTGCCCGCGGCGGAGTGTGCCCCGGCCCGGCCGCCACCGCATCGCCAAAATGCCGCCCGCGCGTCGCCACGGTCGCATCGTTGGATGCTGTGGCCGGCTGACATCACCCAGGCCGCACACCAGGAGCGACTCGCATGCACACGCAGTTTCGTCGCGGCATCATCGCCGCAATCGGAGTGGCGGCCATCATCGCCGCCGCCGCCCCGGCCCGCGCCGACTGGCACGACCACGACGACGGCGGGCGCTGGCATCGGTGGCATCACTGGCATGGGCCGTGGGCGTACGTGCCTCCGCCCCCGCCGCGCGTGTCCTACGCGCCACCGCCGGCGTACTGCGCCGCCGCCGCCGCCGCCGCCGCCGGTCTATTACGGGTACGGCTACTAAGGGAGGCGACGCCCAAGGACGCTCCGCCCGGCATAGCGCGCCGCCGGGCCGAGCGCCTGTTCGATGCGGATCAGCTGGTTGTACTTCGCAGTGCGGTCGCTGCGCGCCAGGCTGCCGGTCTTGATCTGGCCGCAATTGGTGGCCACCGCCAGGTCGGCGATCGTCGCGTCCTCGGTTTCACCCGAGCGATGGCTCATTACGGCGCGGAAGCCCGCCCGATGCGCCATCTCCACCGCCTCAAGCGTCTCGGACAGGGTGCCGATCTGGTTCACCTTGACCAGGATCGCGTTCGCGGAGCGCTCGGCAATGCCGCGCCGCAGCCGCTCCGGGTTGGTCACGAACAGGTCGTCGCCGACGAGTTGCAGCCGCGCCCCCAGCCGCTCCGTCAGCAGCCGCCAGCCCTCCCAGTCGTCCTCGGCGCAGCCATCCTCGATCGAGGCGATCGGATAGCGCGCGGCGAGCTCGGCCAGGTAGTCGACCATTCCGGCGCTATCCAGCGTGCGCCCCTCGCCGGTCATGTGGTACTGGCCGTCCGCGAAGAACTCGGTCGAGGCGCAGTCGAGCGCGAACGTCACGTCCTCGCCCGGCCTGTAGCCGGCCGCCTCGCAAGACCTGGCGATGAAGCCGAGCGCGTCGTCGGCCGATTTCAGCCCGGGCGCGAAGCCGCCCTCGTCGCCGACATTGGTGTTGTGCCCGGCCGCCGACAGCGCCTTTTTCAGCGCAGCAAAGATCTCCGCGCCGATCCGCACCGCATCGGCGATGCTGGCCGCGCCGACCGGCTGCACCATGAACTCCTGGATGTCGATCGGATTGTCCGCGTGCTTGCCGCCATTGACGATGTTCATCATCGGCACCGGCAGGGTGCGCGCGAAGGCGCCCCCGACATAGCGGTACAGCGGCACCCCCTGGTCCGCCGCCGCCGCCTTGGCGACCGCCAGCGAGACCGCGAGGATGGCGTTGGCGCCGAGCCGGGCCTTGTTCGGCGTGCCGTCCAGATCGATCATCAGATCGTCGATGCGCACTTGTTCGGATGCGTCGATGCCGCCGATCGCGTCGAGGATCTCGCCCTCGGCATGGGCGATCGCCTGGCGCACCCCCTTGCCGCCATAGCGGGCGGCATCGCCGTCGCGCAGCTCCACCGCCTCGTGCGCGCCGGTCGAGGCGCCGGACGGCACCGCGGCGCGGCCCTCGGCGCCGAAGTCCAGCACCACGTCCACCTCGATGGTGGGATTGCCGCGGCTGTCGAGGATCTCGCGCGCGACGATGTCGGCGATGGCGCTCATGGCGGAGGTCTCCCGCTAGGTTTGGGTGGCGGGTGGTAGCACCCGCGCCGACGCCCCGACAAACCGAGGCCCCGCCAAACCGCCCGAACAATGATGCTCAATGCAGCTTGACGCCCGGCTCCGGCCCCGGCCCCGCGTTGCGCCAGCCGAGCGTGCGCAGCATCACCGTGCCTCCGCCATGCAGCGCGGCCTGGTGCATCTTGTACAGCGACCGATACACCGTGCGCGCGAACATGCCCTCGATGAACAGGCTGCGGCCGACCAGAAAGCCCATCAGGTTGCCGACCGTGGTGTAGCGGCCGAGCGAGACCAGCGAGCCGAAGTCCCGATACACGAACGGCCTCAGCGCCTCGCCGGCCAAGCGGCGGCGGATCTGGCCGACCATGTGCGACGCCTGCTGGTGCGCCGCCTGGGCGCGCGGCGGCACCGGGCCGTCCGTCCCGGCGCACCGGCAATCGGCGCAGTCGCCAATGGCGAAGACGTCCGGGTCGCGCGTCGTCTGCAGCGTGGGCGTCACGACCAGCTGGTTGATGCGGTTGGTCTCCAGCCCGCCGATGCCGCGCAGCACATCGGGCGCCTTCACCCCGGCCGACCAGACCACCAGGTCCGAGGCGATGAACTCGCCGCTGGACAGCACCACACCGTCGGCGCGCACCTCGGCTACGCGCGCGCCGGTGCGCACCGACACGCCGATCTTGTGCAGCAGCTCCAGCGTGCTGGCCGAGATACGTTCGGGAAGCGCCGGCAGGATGCGCGGGGCGGCTTCGATCAGCACGATCTGCACGTCGCGCTCGGGGTCGATGCGGTCCAGGCCGAACGCCACCACCGCGCGCACCGTGCGGTGCAGCTCGGCGGCCAGCTCGGTGCCGGTGGCCCCGGCGCCGATAATGGCGACATGCAGCTGGCCGGGGCGCACCGGCTCGGTCTGCGCATTGGCGCGCAAGCAGGCATTGACCAGCCGGCGGTTGAAGCGGCTGGCCTGTTCCGGCGTCTCCAGCGGAACTGCGAACTGCGCCGCGCCCGGGGTGCCGAAATCGTTGGTCACGCTGCCGATCGCCACTACCAGCATGTCATAGCTCAGCGTGGTGTCCGGGGTGATCTGCCGCCCGTCCTCGTCATGCGTGGCCCCGAGACGAAGCTCATGGCGCGCCGGATCGATGCCGGTCAGCTCGCCAAAGCGATAGGTGAAATGGTGCCAGTAGGCTTGCGCGATATACGGCAGCTCGTGCTGCGAGCGGCGCAGGCTGCCGGCGGCGACCGAATGCAGCAGCGGCTTCCAAAGATGCGTGCGGGCGCGCTCGACCAGGGTGATGCGGGCCTGGCCGCGCTTGCCGAGCGTATCGCCGAGCCTCGTCACCAGCTCCAGGCCGGCGGCGCCGCCCCCCACCACGACGATGTGCGGCGGCGTCTCGCGCGACTGGAGGGCTGAGGCCATATGTGCAACGCCACTGTCCATCCGCCCGCCCTTCGGAACCGCGCCCCTCATTACACGCTGGCGGCGACTGCCGAAACAATCCCGAACCGGCCAGCCGGGCGCGCCGGCTACGACCCCTCATGCGCCAGCACGTCGTTGATGCGGTGCCGCTCCACCGGGATGCACGCCGCGCCGCGCCGCAACAGGCAGTAGCCGTCGGCGCACAGCACCGTCGCATAGGCATCCAGCCCAGGCGGCGGCGGCTCGGCGGCGATCAGGTAATTCATGCCAGGCTGCGCCTCGGCCGCCGCCGCCTGGCTGCGGACCAGATAGATCGGCACCGGCCGGTTCAGGAAGGCATAGCCGCCGGTCTTGTTCCAGATGTCGGTTCCGAACAGGCCTAGCCCGCATAGGTCCGGCTCCCGCGCCGCCAGCCGCCAGACCGGCATCATGTGCTGGCTGATGCTGAACCACAGCGGGCGCAGCCCGCTATCGGCCGTCGCCGCCGCCGTCACCGCCCAGAGGCCGGCGGCGGCGGCCAGCAGCAGGCCACCGCGCGGTCGCGCCGGTCTGAGCGCCCGCCCGAGCCAAATCACCGCGCGGGCCGAGCCAAGTCCGGCCACCATCAGCGCCGGCGGCAGGGCGGCGTAGATGAAGCTGATTTCCTTGTGCGCGATCAGACAATGCGACAGCACCACGACCAACGAGACCAGCGCCAGCAAGGGCGCCTCGGCGGCGCCCAGCAGGAACAGCACGCCGACCAGTCCGACCGCCGCCCCCCATAGCCGCACCAGTTCGGACACGTACCACCAGACCGGCTGCACGCCGTACGAGGCGGCCTTGCCCTGGACGACATTGACCACCGCGTTCATCCAGATGGACTGGAACGGCATGCCCCAGCTCGACCAATCCGAAGCGCCCTGCACGAGCAGCGGCAGGACGCCCCCGAGCACCAGCGGCAACCAGCTGCGCGGGGTGCGCATGGGCGCGCTCCAGAGGGCGACCAGCAGCAGCGCGGGGGCAAGCTGCTCGCGCACGCAGAACGCCAGCCCGAGCAGCGCGCCGATGCAGAACCGGCGCCCCGCCCCGCCGGGCGCATCGCGCGGCCGCAGGCTGGCGAGGCCAGCCGCGATGGCCAGCAGGTTGCCGCCCTGCGCCTCGGTCAGCGTCTTGGGGGCGAAATAGACCAGCTCCGGCCACAGCGCGCAGGCCACGCCGCACAGCGTTGCCCCGACCAGCCCGGAATGCCGCCAGCCGAGCAGCACGGCGACCGCGACGACGCCGAGCGAGACCAGCGACAGCGCCGCCGCGATCAGTCCCAGATACCCCGCGGCGCCATGCAGGCCGACCCAGGCCGCCAGGCGCATCAGCCCGGCGACAAGACCCGGCAGCAGCCACGAGCGGGTGCCCTCGTGCCATTCCCAGGTCACGATGCCGGTGCCGGTCACCAGCCGGTGCGCCGGCTCCAGCGCCTGAAAGACCTCGTCCGGGCGATAGATGCTGGGCACCAGCCACGCCAGCCCGACCCGGACCGCGAGCGCCACCGTGAGCGTGAGCGCGAGGCAGACATAAAGCGGGCGCTGATCTGCCGAAGATCGCCCGACAGCGAAAAGCCCGCTCCGCGGCACGCCGCCGCGCGCCTCAGGGCGGCGGCAGGCGGACCACGATCATGCGGAACGTGCCGCTTTTCGGGATCAGCCTCGGATACGGGCGCGTCCTGGTCGGCGGCTGCTCGCTCGCGATGTCGGCGGTGACGGTGAACAGCCGGCCGCCCGCCGCATCCAGCGCCATCGTGCGCGCGCCTTTCGGCATGGCGATCTGCGCCCGCACGCTGTAGCGGTCGGGCCCATCGACATGCACCAGCGTGATCGAGCCCCCGCCATTCGCCGCGATCGCCAGGTGTCGCCCGGCGTCGAACGCCAGCGAGTCGGTGCCCTCGCCGGTCGGCGCCGAGCCGACCACGCGCCCGTTCGCCGCGTCGAGCATCAGTATGCGGTCGTCGCGGCAGCCGATGAACAGGCGCCCCGACGCGGCATCCAGGGCGATCGGACTGGGACGCTCGCAGCCGGTCTGCCAGCGCGCGGTGACCCGCATCGCGGCGACATCGACACGGACGACATCACCGCGGTCGCGCAGCGTGATGAACATCGCGCCGTGGCCGTCCGGCACGCCGCCTTCCGCCTCGCCGCCGATCGCCAGTCGCCCGACGACGTGCAGGCTGTGCGCATCGACCGCCACGATCTCGTTGCCGAGCGGCAGGAAGGCGAGCACCCGCTTGGTCGCCGGATCGTAGGCCATCCCGTCCGGCTCGCCGTGCAGCGGCACGCCGCCCTGCGCGGCCAGGCTGCCCAGGGCATAGACGCCGAGCCGCCGCGCCCGCGCGTCGCTGGTGAACACCCGGTTCGCGTCGGGCACCACCAGCGCGCCGTGATCGCCGCTGCGCGCGCCGATGGTGGCGGCAAGCCGTCCGGTATCGGCGCGCACCACCTGGACACCATCGAAGCGCCCGATGAACACCCGCCCGTTGCGCGCGTCATAGGTCACGTAATCCCAGGGGCCGTCGCCGGGCAGCGGAAAGGATTGCGCGGCGGGCGAAGCGGCGCGCGCGACCGGCGCCGCACAGATGGCGGCCAGCAGCAGCATGGCGATGCGCAATGCCGCGCCCCTCATCCGGCCCTCGCCGCACGAACGAAGCTGGCTTCTTCCTCTCCCGCCGGAACGGTGCCGGCCCGAGGGTCGCCGATATGGTGTCCCAGCGGCCCATGCCCGCGTCCCAGGCCCGGTGCCGCCGCGATCGCCGCCCGAACATAGGCGCGCGCCCGCAGCACCGCGTCGCGCAGCGCCATTCCTTGCGCCAGCCCGACCGCGACCGCACTCGCCAGCGTGCAGCCGGTGCCATGCGTGTGGCGCGAGTCGATGCGCGGCGCGGCGAACACCTCGACGCCGTCCGGCGTGGCCAGCAGGTCGAACACGGTGTCTCCGGCCAGATGCCCGCCCTTCAGCAGCACCGCAGCCGCGCCGGCATCCAGCAGCCGGCGTGCCGCATCGCGCATCGCCTCGATGTCGGCCAGGCGCATGCCGCACAGCATCTCGGTCTCCGGCAGGTTGGGCGTCAGCACCGCGGCGCGCGGCAGCAGCCTGAGTCGCAACGCGGATACCGCCGCCTCGGGCAGCAATCTGTCACCGGAGCTGGCGACCATCACCGGATCCACCACCACCGGCACGCCGACCGGCAGCGCATCGCACACCGCCTCGATCAAGGCCGCGTCGCCAAGCATGCCGGTCTTCACCACGTCGGCGCCGATATCGGCCAGCACGACCCGCATCTGCAGGGCGACGAAGCCGGGGGGCGCCGGCATGACGCCGGCCACGCCGCGCGTGTTCTGCGCGGTCAAGGCGGTGACCGCCGTGCTGGCATAGCCGCCCAGCGCCATCACCGTCTTGAGATCGGCCTGGATGCCAGCGCCGCCGCCCGAAATCGAATCCGGCGACCACCAGGACCCGGCCGCCCTGCATCAGCCGATGCCCGCCAATTCGGTCACCTCGACAATGGCCTCGCAGACCTGCTCCACGACCCGGTAGACGTGCTCGGTGTTCTCGCCCTCGGCCATGACTCGGATCACCGGCTCGGTGCCGCTCGCGCGGATCAGCAGCCGCCCGCCGCCGGCCAGCGCCGCCTCGGCCTCGGCGATCGCCTGCTGCACGCGCAGCGTGAGCAGAGGCGACGGGCCGGAGAAACGCACGCTGCGCAGACGCTGCGGCAGCGGTTCGAACACCCGCAGCATCTCGCTGGCCGGCCGCCCGTCCTGCACCAGCACCGCCAGCACCTGCAATGCGGCCAGCAGCCCGTCGCCGGTGGTCGCGTAGTCGGACAGGATCATGTGCCCGGACTGCTCGCCGCCGACGTTGAAATTGCCCGCCCGCATCTTCTCGACCACGTAGCGGTCGCCGACGCGGGTGCGGTGCAGCGTCAGGCCGCGCCCCTCCAAATACCGCTCCAGCCCCAGATTCGACATCACCGTGGCGACCACGCCGCCGCCGGCCAGCCGTCCGGCCTCGCTCCATGAGCGCGCGATCAGCGCCAGCACCTGATCGCCGTCGATCACCTGCCCGTCCTGGTCGCACAGGATCAGCCGGTCGGCGTCGCCATCCAGCGCCAGGCCAAGATGCGCCCCGTGCCGCCGCACCTCGGCCGACAGGAAAGCCGGGGAGGTCGAGCCGCAGCCGCGGTTGATGTTGAACCCGTCCGGCGACACGCCGACCGAAATCACCTCCGCCCCCAACTCCCACAGCACCGTCGGCGCGACGCGATAGGCCGCGCCATGCGCGCAATCGACAACGATGCGCAGGTCGTCCAGCCGCAGCCCGCGCGGAAAACTGGCCTTGGCCGCCTCGATATAGCGGCCGCCGGCATCCTCCAGCCGCGCCGCCCGGCCAAGCTTCTCCGGTGGCGCGAGACGCTCGGACACGCCGTTGGCCATCAGCGCCTCGATCTCGGCTTCGGTCGCGTCGGACAGCTTGAACCCGTCCGGCCCGAACAGCTTGATCCCGTTATCCTCGAACGGGTTGTGGCTGGCCGACAGCATCACGCCCAGATCGCAGCGCATCGAGCGGGTCAGCATGGCGATGGCCGGCGTCGGCAGCGGCCCCACCAGGGTCACGTCCATGCCGGCGCCGATGAAGCCGGCGACCAGGGCCGGTTCCAGCATGTAGCCGGACAGTCGTGTGTCCTTGCCGATGACGACCTGATGGCGGTGCGGACCGCGGGTGAACAGCAGGCCGGCGGCCTGGCCCAGCCGCAGCGCGGTCTCGGCGGTCATCGGCTCAAGATTGGCGGTGCCGCGGATGCCGTCGGTGCCGAACAGGCGGCGGGGAGTGGCGTCCATGAATGATCCCTGTCTGCGGGGGAATGGATGTGCAGGCGATTGGCCGCTTATGCCGCGTCCGCGATCCCGTTCCAAATCCGTATCGCCTGCACGGTCGCGGCAACGTCATGCACCCGCAGCATCGCCGCACCCCCGAGCAGGGCGGCAAGCCCGGCCGCCAGCGATCCTGGCACCCGCGCCGCCGGCTCCGGCTCGGCCGCCGCGGCGCCGAGAAAGCCCTTCCGGGACGCGCCGACCAGCACGCGGCAGCCGAGGTTCAGCAGCACCGGCAGGCGCGCCAGCATTTCCAGGTTGTGCGGCGGCAGCTTGGCGAAGCCGATGCCGGGATCGAGCATGACCAGGGCCGGGTCCAGCCCGGCCCGGTCCAGCCGGTCGCCCAGCTCGCGCGTGACCTCGACGGCCACGTCGTCGTAGCGGGCCAGGCCCGCCATTGTCGCCGGCACGCCGCGCATGTGCTGGATGATCGCCGGACAGCCCCGCTGCCGGACCAGGGCGGCCGAGCGCGGATCGAAGGTCAGCCCGGACACGTCATTGACGATCCGCGCCCCGGCATCCAGGGCGGCGGCCATCGTCTCGGCATGGCGGGTGTCCACCGAGACCGCGGCGCCCCGCCCGGCCAGGCTGCGGATCACCGGCAGGATGCGCGCCTGCTCCACGTCCGCGGACGTTTCGGCGGCACCCGGCCGCGTACTCTCGCCGCCCACATCCAGGACATCCGCGCCCTCGGTCAGCAGCCGCGCCCCATGCGCGACCGCCGCCGCCGTATCCACGTAGCGGCCGCCATCGGAGAAACTGTCGGGGGTAACGTTGACGATGCCCATGACCAGCGGACGGTCGGCCGGAAGCCCGGCCCAGGGCGGCGGAGCCGTGGTAAGGCGGGCGAGTTCGGCGGACCAGCCGGCGGGGATGTCAGAGGCTGCCATCACCCCGGCCCTCTCCCGAAGGGAGAGGAGGCGTCCTTCTCCCTCTCCCGTCGGCAGAGGGCCGGGGTGAGGGTTTTCCCCATGCAGCCGCACCGCCGAGAAAGCCGCCGGGCCGCCGGCCAAAGGCAACGCCAGCCCCGCCGCCACTGCGTCGCGCGCCGCGCGGCCGTGCAGCAGCCCCAGCGGCTCGATCAGCCGCACCGCGCGTCAGCGCGCGACCGGACGGCTCAGCCCGGCTGCGGCGCCGGACCCAGCCCGCCGGTCGCCGGCGGCAGCGGCCGGCCGGCGGTCGGCACCGAGGCGCGACGGCCATCCGGCGCCGGTTCGTCGTTGACCTTGCGGATCACCGGTTCGCCGCGGAGCACCGTGCGGATCTCCTCGCCGGACAGCGTCTCGTACTCCAGCAATCCGCGCGCCATGCGGTGCAGCTCGTCAATGTTCTCGGTCAGGATGTGCTTGGCCGAGGCATAGGCGTGGTCGATGATCCGCTTCACCTCGCCCTCGATCTCGCGGGCGGTCTCCTCCGAGACGTTCTTGCTCTGCGTCACCGAATGGCCAAGGAACACCTCCTGGCTGTTGTCGCCATAGGCGATCAGCCCGAGTTTCTCGCTCATGCCCCACTCGGTCACCATGCGCCGGGCGATCTCGGTCGCCTGCTTGATGTCCGACGATGCGCCCGACGACACTTTCTCCGCGCCGAAGATGATCTCCTCGGCGACGCGGCCGCCCATCGCCATGACCAGCTTGGCGAGCAGATAGGCCTTGCTGTGCGACAGGCGGTCGTTTTCCGGCAGGCTCATCACCAGTCCCAGCGCGCGGCCGCGCGGGATGATCGTGGCCTTGTGGACGGGATCACATTCCGGCTCGTGGATGGCGCACAGCGCGTGGCCGCCCTCGTGATAGGCGGTCATCCGCTTCTCGGCCTCGGTCATCACCAGGCTGCGGCGCTCCGCCCCCATCATCACCTTGTCCTTGGCGTCCTCGAACTCCGCCATCGCCACCACGCGCTTGCCGATGCGTGCGGCCAGCAGCGCGGCCTCGTTGACCAAATTCGCCAGGTCGGCGCCCGAGAAGCCGGGCGTGCCGCGCGCGATCACCTTCGGATCGACGTCAGAGGCGAGCGGCACCTTGCGCATGTGCACGCGGAGAATCTTCTCGCGCCCGTTCACGTCCGGGTTCGGCACGACCACCTGGCGGTCGAACCGGCCGGGGCGCAGCAGCGCCGGGTCCAGCACGTCGGGCCGGTTGGTCGCGGCAATCAGGATCACGCCCTCATTGCTCTCGAACCCGTCCATCTCGACCAGCATCTGGTTCAGCGTCTGCTCGCGCTCGTCGTTGCCGCCGCCCAGGCCGGCGCCGCGGTGCCTGCCGACGGCGTCGATCTCATCGATGAAGATGATGCACGGCGCGTTCTTCTTGCCCTGCTCGAACATGTCGCGCACGCGCGACGCGCCGACGCCCACGAACATCTCGACGAAATCCGAGCCCGAGATGGTGAAGAACGGCACGTTGGCCTCGCCCGCGATGGCGCGCGCCAGCAGCGTCTTGCCGGTGCCTGGGGGGCCGACCAGCAGCACGCCCTTGGGGATTTTGCCGCCCAGCCGCTGGAACTTCTGCGGGTCCTTCAGGAACTCGACGATTTCCTGCAGCTCGCTTTTCGCCTCGTCGATGCCGGCCACGTCCTCGAACGTGACGCGGCCCTGCTTCTCCGTCAGCATCCGCGCGCGCGACTTGCCGAAACCCATCGCCCGGCCGCCGCCCGACTGCATCTGGCGCATGAAGAACACCCAGACGCCGACCAGCAGCAGCATCGGGAACCAGTTGACCAGGATGCGCAGAAGCGTGCTGTCGCTCTCCTCCGGCTTGGCAGTGACGCGCACGCCCTTGTCGGTCAGGCGCGAGACCAGCGACGGGTCATCCGGTGTGTAGGTCTGGAAGGTGCGGCTGTCGGTCAGCTCGCCGCTGACGATGCGCCCCTGGATCAGCACCTCGCGCACCTGGCCGCTGTTGACGTCGCTGATGAAGTCCGAATACGGGATTTGGCTCGCCGCACTGCGCCCGGCTCCCGGCTGGAACAGGTTGAACAGCACCACCAGCAGCAGCGCGATGATGACCCACAGGGCCAGATTACGGCCGAAATTGCTCATGTCATTCCTTGGCCCGCAGGGCCTGACGCATTCCTGGCCCGGCGGCCATCCAGTCGCTTCCCACTCGGCTCGTCTTGCCTGCCACGTCCGACAAACGCGCCAGCATGACGCCGAGGGGCCTGATGCACAACATAGTGAGACGGCAGCGGTTCTCCACCCCCGGCAGAAGGTCGGGCCCAGGCCCCCGGTCAGATGGCCGAGGCCGGCACGAATCCGCCGCCGGCGACCGGGACGGCAGGCCACCAGCACAGCGCGGCGTCACCGTCCCAGGGATGAACGCAGGGCAGGCCGCCCGCGGCCGCCGCGATCGTCGCCCCTTCGGGGATGGGCAGCCCGCCGGGCAGCAGCCGGAACCGGCGGTCCCACACGGCGCCCGGCGCGGCCGGCACCGGTGCCCCGGTCGCCGCCGGCTCGCGCAGCGCCACCCAGCCGCCAGGCAGCGACCGCCCGGCCGGGCGCAGCATTACGCCGCCCAAGGTGGCGGCCCGGGGGGCGGCCAACCACCTGGCCAGCGCGCCCGGGCGCGGCGGACGGTCGGCGCCGGCCACCGCGCGCACCACCGCACCCAGGATCGCAGGCTCCGGCGGCAGCGCGTCCAGCAGCGCCCGGCCGTGCGGTTGCAGCGCCGCGTGGCGTCCAAGCCAGGCCGCCGCCGCCGCCTCGCGCGCCTGCCGGGATCGGCCCCTGGCCATGCTGGCCGCCACGAGCGCGGCGGTCGCCTTCCCGCTGCCGTCCGGGTCGCGCCGCAACTGCCGCAGCCGCGCCCGCAGGCCGGCAGGATCACGGTTTGACGGATCTTCGACCCACTCCATCCCCGCCGCCCGCAGCGTCGCGCGCAGCCGCGATGGCGGCAGCGCCAGCAACGGCCGCAGCAGCCGGAGCCACGCTGTCTCGACAAGCGCGGCCATCCCCGCCAGCCCGTCGGCATGGCTGCCGCGCAGCATCCGCATCGCCACCGTCTCGGCCTGATCGGCGGCGTGGTGCCCCAACAGCAGATGCACGACACCCTGCGCCCGACAGGCGTCGCCCAGCGCCGCGTAGCGGGCGTCGCGCGCCCGCTCCGCCAGGCGCGGACCGGGCACCAGGCCGTGCAGCGTCAGGATGCGCCCGGCGATGCCGCGCCCGGCCAGCCGGCGCGTGGTCAGCGCGGCCTCGGCCGCGGAGTCGGGGCGCAGCCGGTGATCGACGGTCAACGCCAGGCACGCGCCGCCGCGCGCTCGCGCCCAGCCGTCGGCCAGCAGCGCCAAAGCCATGCTGTCCGCCCCGCCCGAGACCGCGACGGCGAGCCGCGGCGCCGGCTCGAACGGGCCGAGCCGCTCCAGCAGCGGCGCGAACTCCGCGTCGGCGACCGGGGCGGCGGGGCCGTCCGTCAGCGGCAGACCGCCCGCCCGCGCGCGGCGACGATCGCGCCGCGCAGATCGGGGCGCGGCGACGGAAACTCGACGCGAAGCTTGTCCAGCGTCTGGCAGGCCGCCTTCTTGTCGCCCAGCGCAGTCAGCGAATTGGCCAGGCCGAGCAGGCTGTCCGGCGCGCGCAGGCCGCGCGCACTGCGGCGATAGGCGTCGTCATAGGCGATGGCGGCGGCAGGGAAGTTGCGCTCGCCGGCCAGCGCCTGCGCCAGCAGGAACTGCGCATCGGTGCCGCGCGGGCCGCGCCCGCTGGCCAGCACCTCCCGCGCCGCCGCCTCGGCCGCAGGGTAGTCGCGCCGCGCCAGGGCCGAGTTGCCGGCCGCCAGCGCGACCTCTGGGGTGCGCCGCGCGACCACCGGGGGCGGCGGCGGCGGCGCGGCAGGCCTGCCCAGCAATCCCGCCGACGGAGCCAAGGCCGCGGCGGCCCCCTGGCCGGCGCCCGGGACCGTCCCGGCGCTGCCGGTCAGCCTGAATTGCAGGTCGCCGATCTGCTTGGCCAGATCCTGCTCGGATTGTTGGCGGGCGTTGTCCACCTCGTCGATGCGGCCGCGCAGCTGGCGCACCTGATCCTCAAGCTGGCTGACCCGGTTGAGCAGCTGGGCGTTGATGTCGCTCGGCGCACCCGGCGCCGCGACCGGCGGCGGCTCATAGGCCTGCCCGCCCCCCTGGTACGCGCCGCCGCCGCCACCACCGCCCTGCTGCCGCATCTGCTCCAGCTCGTGCCGCAGCTCCAGGATCTGGTTCTGCAGTTGGATCCCCTCGCGGCTTTCCATCTGCGCCTGCGCCGGCCGCGCGACCGGGGCCTGCGCCACCGTCAGCGCCATCGCCACGCCGATTGTCATGCCCAGGGCCGACAGCCTGCTCATGCTCGTCTCTCCACGCCGATCCGCGGGCAGGATACCGCGCGCCGCCCGCAAAAGAAAAACCGGCGGCCCACCCTGTCGGGGGCCGCCGGTTCCCGGAACACGCCGCGCGAGCGCAGCCGTGACTACTGGACGGTGGTGATGGCGTTGCGGTTCTGCGCCCAGGCGGCCTCGTCGGAACCCTCGGCGGTCGGGCGATCCTTGCCGTAGCTGATGGTCGAGATGCGCGAGCTGGCCACGCCCTTGGCCACCAGATAGTCGCGCGCGGCGTTGGCGCGGCGCTGGCCGAGGGCGATATTGTACTCCTCGGTGCCGCGCTCGTCGCAGTTGCCGGCGACCTGCACGTGGTCCTGCGGGTACTGCTGCAGGAACCCCGACTGCCGATCCAGGGTGCTCTGCGCATCGCTGCTCAGGCTCGACAGGTTGGTGGCGAAGAACACGCGGTCGCCCGCCTTGGCCACCAGATCTTCCTGGCTGCCGGGGGCCGGGCCGGAGGTGGTGGCCGTGGTGCCGGCGCCGCTGGACGCCGCCGTCGGGGCAGGCGGCGTGCTGCAGGCGGCCAGCAGCGTTGCCAGTGCCACGGCGGCGAGGAGCTTCATCTTCATGTGTCGGTGTCCCTGGGAGGTTCAGCAGGCGTGGTCATGACGTTCGCCGAGGCCGCGCGAAACGCTCGCGACGCCGCGGCAACACAGCACGGCGCTTAGTGGCCGTAACGAAGCCGGTCAAGGATGGTGGCGCGACGGCACCGACATGACTGCCCTGCTCACGACGAATCGTTCTCCGGCTGCGCGAACTCAGGGCAGCAGCGGCCCCCAGGCGGGATCGGAGCCGTCCGTCGGGGTCAGGACCTCGCGCTCGTTGAAGCCGGTGATGTCGATCGAGACGAGCCGCGACGAGTAGCCCTGCCCCTGACTGCCCGACGCGGTCTGCCGATAGAACATCAGCACCCGCCCGTTCGGGCAAAAGGTCGGGCCATCGACGAAGTAGCTCTGCGACAGCGTGCGCTCGCCGCTGCCATCCGGGTGCATCACGCCGATCGCGAACGTGCCGCCCTTGAACCGCGTGAACGCGATCAGGTCGCCGCGCGGCGACCACACCGGGCTGGCGTATTGCCCATCGCCGAAGCTGATGCGCCGGGCGCCCCCGCCATCCGCGCCCATGAGGTACAATTGCTGGTCGCCGCCGCGGTCGGAGTTGAACACGATCTGGCTGCCGTCCGGACTGTAGCAGGGCGACACGTCGATCGAGCCGCTGTCGGTCAGCCGCCGGCTGCCGCCGCCCAGGCTGACCACGTAGATGTCGGAACCGCCGCCATGCGTCTGCGCCATGATGACGCTGCTGCCGTCCGGGCTGAAGCGCGGCGACAGGGTGATGCCGGAGAAGTCGCCCAGCACCCGCTGCCTGCCGCTGGCCAGGTTGAACAGGTACACGCGCGGCCGGTTGCCGGCATAGCTCATGAAGGCGATGTCGTCGCTGTGCGGCGCGAAGCGCGGCGTCAGCACCAGCGAGCTGCCATTGGTCAAAAAGCGGTTGTTGGCCGCATCCTGGTCCATGATGGCCAGTCGCTTGGTGCGCCGCCCCTTCGGACCGGTCTCGGCCACATAGACGATGCGGGTGTCGAAATAGCCGGTGTCGCCGATCAGCCGCTGATAGACGGCATCGGCGATCTTGTGGGCGATCCGCCGCCAGTTGGCTGACGGGGTGGTGAACGCCGTGCCCAGCGACTGCGTGCCGGGCAGCACGTCCCATAGCCGGAACTCGACCCGCACCGAGTCGCCCTGATCGGCCACGGTGCCGGTGACCAGCGCCTGCGCGCCCAGCGCCTTCCAGTTCGTGAAGTTGGGCACCGCGGCCTCGGGCGCCGCGCCATAGGCGGCCTGGTCGATCGGGCGGAACAGACCGCAATTTTGCAAATCGGCGGTGACGACCTGGGTGATCTGCGCGCCCAGTGGACCGCCGCCTCCCAACGGAGTGATGGCGATCGGGATCGGCGCGGTGTGGGCGCGATCGACGACGATCTGCTGATCGGAACCTGATGCCGCGCCGCCCGCGGGGGGCGCGAGCGGCATCGGCGCTGGGGCGGCCGGCGACGGCCTCCCGCCCAGCACGGATTGCGCGTGCGCCAGGCCGGGGGCCGCCAGCAGCGACGCCCCGCCCGCCACCAACGCGCGACGGCCGATGCGCGGCCAGCCGAACCGATCGTCGATCGTCATGGGTCTACCTCGTACTCTCACGATATGATGCGGACGCGAAGGCGGGGTGAGGGACTGGCCGGCACGTCATGGCCGGAACAGGAACTTTAGGCGGTCAACGCGGCCGAGGTCGCGGGGCGGGATCATCTTGCTGAAGTCCGAGCAGCAACTCTCCAGCGGCGCGCGCACCGCCCGGTCGGCAAACGCAGCGAAGCGCGGGTCACTCAGCTGGCCCTGGCTTTCCGGGGCCACGACCGCATTCCGGGCGACGCCGGACTGATCGACGGTGACGATCAGCACCACGCTCATCTTCTCCAGGTCGAGCGCGCCGGCATCCTTGGTCCAGCACTCGCGCACCTGATCGCCGATCGCGCCGCGCTGCTCGCCGGTCAGCTGGGCGGTGATGTCGCCGTTGAGCGCGCCGCCAGTCTTGGGCGCGCCGCCCTGCAACGGATTGTACTTATGCGTCGGCGGCTGGGTCTGCTTCATCAACGACCGCAGCTTCTCCAGCGTGTTGTCCAGCGCAGTGGTGTCCGGCGCCGGGTTCTTGGTCTGGTTCGGCTGGCTGGTCTGGCTCGGCGGCGAGGGCAGCGGCTTGGGCGGCGGCGGCCGCCTGATCGGCGGCGGCGGCGCGGGCGGCGGCGGCACCGGGGCAGCCTTCGGCGGCGGCGGCGGCGGAGGCGGCTTGGGCGTCGGGGCCGGCGCGGGCGGCGGCGGCGGCGGCGCGGGCGGGGCCGGGACCAGCGGCGCCGGCGCCACATCGGGCGGCGGCGGCGGGGGTGGCGGCGGTGGCGGTGGTGGCGGCGGCGGCTCCGGCGGCGTCGGCAACGGCTTCTGGTCCGCGGGCGGCGCCGGCACCGGCACCGGCGCGACGGCCGGCGCGGGAGTGTCGGACTGGCGATCGGCCTTCATCACCTTCTGCGGCAAACCCGGGACGAATGCCATCTCGACCTCCACCTGCGGTGGCTGGTCGGGCGGCGTCGGCTGCGGCAGCCCGACCAGCAGCGCCACGATCAGCGCCGCGTGCAGGATCGCCGAGGCGGTGGCGCCTCGCTTCAGCGCGGGACTCATCGCGCCAAGGCCTCAGCCCTTCGGCCGCGCCTGGCTGCTCGGCACGGCAGCGGCAGGGGCCGGGGCGGCCGGCGCGGCAAAGTCAGGCGCGGTCGAGGGCGTCGTGCTGTCGGCCGCCGGCACCCCGGCCGGGGTCTCGGACAGCAGCGCCACCTTGGTGAAGCCGCCAGCGACGATGGTGCCCATCACCTCGATGATGCGGCCGTAGCTGTTGGCCTTGTCGCCGCGGACGAAAATGCGGCGATCCTTCTGGTCCTGCGCGATCGCCTGCAGCCGTGTCACCAGCTCGGGCAACTGCACTTCCGCATCCTGCAGGAACACCTTGCCGGCGGCATCGACCGAGACGGTGATCGGGGTCGCGTCCTGGTTGATCGGGCTGGCGTCCGCCTTGGGCAGATCGACATTGATGGCGCTGCTCATCAGCGGCGCGGTGACCATGAAGATGATGAGCAGCACCAGCATCACGTCCACCAGCGGCGTGACGTTGATCTCCGCCAGCGGGCGATAGCGGGTGCGGGTGCGGCCGTTGCCGCCGAGCGACATGGCCATCAGCGGTGCGCGTCCGACACGCCCGCATCCCGGCCCGCCGCCGCTGGCGGAGTGGGCCGCCAGCCGCGCCGCATCACGCCCGCTCCTCGCTCTGCCGGCTCAGGATCGCGCCGAATTCGGTGCCGAACCCCTCCATCCGGCCGGCGAACCGCGACAGGTCGGTGCTGATCTTGTTGTACGCCAGCACCGCCGGGATCGCCGCGACCAGGCCGATGGCGGTGGCGAACAGCGCCTCGGCGATGCCCGGCGCCACCACGGCGAGGTTGGTGTTGTGCATCGCCGCGATCGCCGAGAAGCTGTGCATAATGCCCCAGACGGTGCCGAACAGGCCGATGAACGGCGCCGTCGCGCCGACCGAGGCCAGGAACACCATCCAGCGTTCCTGCCGCTCCATCTCACGCGAAATGGTCACCGACATCGCCCGCTCGACCCGGTCGCGCACGCCGCTGCGGCTCATGTCGGCGCCGACGACGCGCTGGCTGCGCCGCCACTCGCTCATCGCCGCGCCGAATACCGCGGCGATCGGGTGGCGCGGCTTCTGGCCCTCGTCCTCGAACAGCTCGTCCAGGCTGCCGCCGGACCAGAAGCGGTCCTCGAAGACGTCAGCCGCACGGTTGGCGCGGCGCAGGCTGCTGACCTTTTCGAAGATGATGGCCCAGACCCATACGCTGGCAACCAGCAGCGCCAGGATCACCAGCTTCACCACCCAGTCGGCCTGCAGGAACATGCCCCAGATCGACAGGTCGCCCATCACGGGCGGGGCGGCCAGGGTGGCGGTATCGACGGTCGGGTTCAACGTCGTGCATCCTCATTCTGCGGCCAGCCGCGCCATCGCGGCGCGCCAGCGATCCGGGATCCGCGCCGGCCGGAACTCCGCCCCGGATGGATCCCCTTCGGACCCCGGCGAGCGGCCGACGCACACCAGCAAGACTTCCGCCACGACCAGCGGCCAATTCGCCACCTCGCTTTCCGCGCTCTCGTGACGGAAGAAGGATTGGCGAAGCTCGATGCTGGCCGAGCCGAGCGTGATCGGGCGCGTCAGCACCAGCAGCGCGTCGTCAAGCCGTGCCGGCGCGGCATAATCCAATTTGACGCGCCGCACCACGAAGAACAGGCCGTGCTGCGCCGTCAAGTCCGCGTGGGCGATCCCGAGCTCGCGCATGGCTTCGGTGCGGGCGCGCTCGGCCATGCGCAGATAGGTCGCGTGATAGACCACGCCGCCGGCGTCGGTGTCCTCGTAGTACACGCGGGTCACATACCGGTGCGCGCCGGCCGGTGGCATGGAGGCGGGATGGCGGTTCATTCATCCGCGCCCAGTTCGTCAAGCATCGGCAAATCCAGCATCGGCTGCGGCCCGGCGGGCGGCATCAGCCCCAGATGGCGCCAGCCCCGCTCGCCCAGCACCCGCCCGCGGCTAGTGCGCAGCACCAAGCCCTCCTGGATCAGGAACGGCTCCACCACGTCCTCCAGCGTGTCGCGCGCCTCGGCCAGCGCCGCGGCCAGCGTCTCGACGCCGACCGGGCCGCCGGAGTGGTGCTCGGCGATCCGGCGCAGATAGCGGCGATCCATCGCGTCCAGCCCCATCGCGTCCACTTCCAGCCGGGTCAGCGCAGCATCGGCGATGACCCGATCGACCGGCGCGTCGCCCGCGACATGGGCAAAGTCGCGCACCCGCCGCAGCAGCCGGCCGGAGATGCGCGGGGTGCCGCGCGACCGTCTGGCGATTTCCGCGGCGCCGTCGCCAGTCAGCACGAAGCCGAGCTTTTCCGCGCCGCGGGCGACGATGCGGGTGAGTTCCTGCGGCGTGTAGAACACCAGCCGCAGCGGGATGCCGAAGCGGTCGCGCAGCGGCGTGGCGAGCAGCCCGGCCCGGGTGGTGGCGCCGACCAGGGTGAACGGGGCGAGGTCGATGCGCACGCTGCGCGCCGCCGGCCCCTCGCCGATGATCAGGTCGAGCTGGAAATCCTCCATCGCCGGATACAGCACTTCCTCGATGGCCGGCTGCAGGCGATGGATCTCGTCGATGAACAGCACGTCGCGCGGCTGCAGATTGGTCAGGATCGCCGCCAGATCCCCGGCGCGCTGGATCACCGGGCCGGAGGTGGCCCGGAAGCCCACCCCGAGCTCGCGGGCGACAATCTGCGCGAGCGTGGTCTTGCCCAAGCCGGGCGGCCCGTGAAGAAGAACATGGTCAAGGGCCTCGGAACGGTCCCTCGCGGCCGAGATGAAGATGGCGAGGTTCTCGCGTGAGGCTTGCTGGCCGGTAAACTCGGCCAGCGTCTGCGGACGCAGCGTAGCCTCCGCGGCGTCCTCCGGGGCGCGGGTCGCCGATAGCGGGCGGTCCGGCATGTCCGAACGCCCTGCGCTCATTGTGGCGGCAGCGGGCTGCATGCCGCCTCCGCCGCCCGCGCCAGCACCATCATCCGCCGCGCGGCGACGCCGGCCCCGGCCAGATCGCCCGCCACATGCCCCAGCAGCGGATTGGACAACACCGCGCGCACCGCCGCGTCGGCCGCCCAGCTCGTCGCCGCCACCTGCGTCGCCGAACCGGCGGCGCGGCGCAGCAGCGACAGTGTCCCCAGCATACCGGGCCGCATCCCGTGCAACGCCGCGACCTCGCGCAGCAGCCGGATGCCGCGCCACGCCACCGCCAGCCCGTCAAGCGCCGGCGACGGCACCGCCGCCGTCAGCGCCAGCATCTGCACCGCGGCGGCCCGGCCGAGCGCCTGCGCCCGGACTTGCAGATCCGCGCCAGGTCCGGCGCGCAGCAGCGCCAGGATAACGTCCGGGTCGTTGGCGGCCAGCACCGCCGGCAGCAGCGCCTCGCCCTCCGGCAGGGTCGCGAGCCAGGTCCGCGCCGCGTCCCGCCGCGTCGCCGGATCCAGCATCGCCGCGCGCAGCAAATCCACCTGCTCCAGCCCGAACAGGCCGCGCAACTCGCGCCACACTCCCGCCCCGATCAGGCCGAACCCGGCCACCGCCACGCCCAGCGTCGTCCAGCCAAGCGCCGCAGCCCTGGCGAACTGGGCGGCGACGAAATTGCCGACCTCCAGGCCCGCCAGCCCGATCACCAGCACCGATAGCCCGGCCACGCCAAGCGCCACCGTGCCCGCACCGCGCGCCGGCCGATCGGCAAGCAGCGCCGGCAGCGGCTCGGCTTCGAGACGCTCGGAGCGCAACTGCTCCAGCTCGAAACGCGGTCGGACGGGCGGTTCGTCGATCACAGCAGATCGTCCAGCAGGAAGGTCAGCAGGCGGTCGAGCTCCAGGCTGGCGACCCCGCCACGGCCGCCCAGCGGCACGCGCAGCGGCTCGAAATCGGGCAGCGCCAGGAACGGATGCACCCAGAACGCCGCGTCGGGCAAGCGGTCCGGCACCTCGCCTGGATAAGATCGCCCGGCCCTGCCCTCGCCCGCCACCCGGCCGCGCACCGCCGAGACCGGGCGGCCCTCCAGGGTCCAGACCACATCGTCGGTGCAGCGGGCCGCGGCGATCGCGAACGCCGCCCCGGCTCCGCCGGCGGGACCGGTCATGGCGCGCACCAGGGCGGCGAGGTTGCCGCGCTGCCGCTGGGCCACATGATCGGACTTGCTGGCGCAATACGCCACCCGCCCGATCCCGCCGAGAGCCGGGAACAGCGGGGCGAGGAAGGCCAGGAACGGCAGCCAGGGCTGGCGGGAATGCAGCGCCCCAGACACCGAGGACAGCGCGGCGGCCACATCGGCAAAGGCCGCCGGGCCGGCGTGCAGGGCGCTCAGCACATCGGCCAGCACCACCAGCCGATCAAGCCGCCCGAAGCCGGGGGCCAGCAGCTCGCGGCGCACCGCATCGCGATAGGCGTCGTAGCGACGCGACAGCAGCCCGGCCAAGCCGGACGCGCCCGCTGACCTCGATCCCGGCGGGCAGGGAAAGAATGTCAGCCAGGGCGGCGGCGGCCCGGGCGGCGGCATCAGGAAGCGGCCGGGCTGCAGCAGCGACAGCCCGGCCTCGTCGCGCAGCCGGCGCAGGGCGGCGACATAGAGCGCGTGGCCCTCGCCGGCGAGCGCCTCGTCGGCCGGGGCGCCCTGCGGCAGCGCGCGGGCGAAGGCGACGAACGGGGCGGCGCGGGGCAGCGCGTCGAGCCGGCGCAGCGTCGCCTCGGACCATTGCGCGAAATCCTGGGCGAGCATCGGCAGGTCGAGCAACCACTCGCCGGGGTAGTCCAGGAACTCCAGCCGCAGCTTTCGCGCCGGCAGGATGGCGGCGGCCCCGGCCCGCTCGATGTCCAGATCCAGCGCCAGCAACGACACCGAATTCGTGCGCGACGGCCAGCGCGGCGGGTCGGCGGCGAGTGCGGCCAGGTGCCCCTGAAAGTCGAAGCGCGGCAGCGAGTCGGCCAGGGCGGGCGCGAGCGCCACGCGCAGCCGCCCGGCGATGCGCGCCTGCACCGCCGGCAGCGTCGGCAGCCCGGCGCCGGCGGCCAGCAGGTTGGCGGCCAGCGAGGTCAGCAGCACGGTCTTGCCGGAGCGCGCGAGGCCGGTGACCCCGACGCGCACCGTCTGGCGGCCGGGCCAGAGGTTCAGGGCGGTGGCGAGGGGGTCCAATGCACGCGGCCCGCGACAGCCCTCACCCCGGGCTCACGCGCGCTGGATCAGCTCGATCTTGTAGCCGTCCGGATCCTCGACGAAGGCGATCAGCGTGGTGCCGAACTTCACCGGCCCCGGCTCGCGGGTGATCCGGGTCCCCGCCGCGCGCATCCGCTCGGTCGTCGCATAGATGTCAGGGACGCCCACCGCCAGATGACCGAACGCGGTGCCGATCTCATAGGCATGGTCGTGGCCATAGTTATAGGTGAGCTCCAGCACCGTATGCGTGCTCTCGTCGCCATAGCCCATGAAGGCCAGGGTGTACTTGCCGTCCGGCACATCGATGCGGCGCAGCTCCCTCATGCCGAACTGGTCGCGATAGAAGGCGACGCTCTCCTCCAGGTTCTTCACGCGCAGCATGGTGTGCAGATAGCGGGGATCGCTCATCGGTCGTCTCCGTTTCCAGGGTCGCTGGTTGCAGGGTCGGTGCTTGCAGGGTCGGTGCCGAGCAGGAACAGCCCTGCCCGGTTCGCGGCGTGGATCGCGGCCTCGCGCTCGGCCAGGATGGTGCCGCCGGCCTCGAAGGCGACGCCGCGCAGCCCGGCGGCGGCGGCGGCGCGGATGGTCTCGGGACCGATGGTCGGCAGGTCGGTGCGGCGGTCCTGGCCCGGCTTGACCAGCTTGACCAACACCCCGCCCGGACCGGGCCGGGCCAGAGCGGCGGCGCGGGCCAGCATCGCGTCGGTGCCCTCCACCGCCTCGACCGCCAGCACGATGCCCTGCTGCACCACGCAGGCTTGCCCCACATCGGCCGCGCCCAGCGCCCGCAGCACGCCGCGGCCGCGCTCGATGTCGGCCTGCGCCTGCGCGTCCGGCGGAACCCGGCCCAGCAGGCCGCGCGCGCCCACCGCCTCGGTCAGGATCTCGTGCGCGCCGACGACGCGGAAGCCTTCTTCGGCCAGCACCCGGTGGATCGCGGCGAGCAGCCCGTCATCGCCGCCGAACGCCGCGCGGCCGATGCGGGCCAGCAGGCGGGCGCCCTCGGCATCGGGGCGGAGGTCCAGGATGGAGGGCCGTCTGACCGGGCCGATCAGCACCAGGTCGCGCACGCCGTTGTCGCGCAGCAGCGCCAGGATCCGGCCCGCCGCGCCAAGCCGGGCCAGCGCGTGCGGGTATGGCGCGATCACCGGCGGCTCGGCATAGCCGTCCAGGCCGACCACGAATACCGCGCGACCCGCCGCCTGCGCCGCCGCGGCGACGCGGCCGGGCAGGATGCCGCCGCCGGCCAGGATGCCGAGGGTGGCCGGGGTCATGCAGCTGCCGCGCGCCACCGGCGGCATGGCATCAGGCATCGTCCTCCGCCGCCTCGGCAGCCAGCGCCGCGCGGACCAGGCCGCGCTTGCTGGGCGCCTCGGCGAACGCAAGCATCTGCGCCACCAGCGGCTCGGCGCCCCAGCGGCAGCGCACCGAGTCGAGCCGCTCGGCGAACACGCCCTGATCGGCGAACAGGGCACGGAAGGCGGCGCGGAACGCGTGGATGCGGGCGCGCTCGAAGCCGCGCCGCTTCAGCTGCACCAGGTTCAGGCCGCGCAGCCGAGCGCGATTGCCGATCACGCTGCCGAACGGGATCACGTCCGCTTCGACGCCGGACACGCCGCCGACCATCGCGCCGGTGCCGATCCGCACGAACTGGTGCAGCGCCGCCGCGCCGCCGATCACCGCGCGGTCGCCGATCGCGACGTGGCCGCCCATGACCACGTTGTTGGCGACGATCACGCCGTCGCCCAGCGCACAGTCATGCGCCACATGAACCACCGCCATCAGCAGGCAGTCCGCGCCAACGCGGGTGACGCCGCTGCCGGTCGCGGTGCCGCGATGGATGGTGACATGCTCGCGCACGACTGTCCGCGCGCCGACCTCGCAGCGTGTCGGCTCGCCGCGGTATTTCAGATCCTGGGGCGCCAGTCCCACCGTGCAGAACGGGAACAGCTGCGCGCCGGCCCCGATGCGGGTGTCGCCATCGACGACGACATGGCTGACCAGCACGGCATCGTCGCCGATCTGCGCCGCCGCGCCCACAATGCACCATGGGCCGATGCGCGCGCGCTCGCCGATCGCGGCGCCCGGCGCCACGATCGCGGTCGGGTGGATATCGGTCACCTGCCCGGCTCGTCCGCTTCGTGCGGCTCGGGCGCCACGCGGTCCATGATCATCGCGGCGTAGGTGGCCTCGGCCACCGACACGCCATCAACCCGCGCCACGGCCGAGAACTTCCAGACATTGCCCCGATTGCGGTCCTTGGCGCAGTGGATGCGCAGCTGGTCGCCCGGATGCACCGGGCGGCGGAACTTGGCGCCCTCGATCGACATGAAATAGACGACCTTGCCGGCCGCCTCCGGCCCCAGCGTCTCGACGACCAGGACGGCGGCGGTCTGCGCCATGCTTTCGATGATGAGCACGCCCGGCATCACCGGATGACCCGGGAAGTGGCCCTGGAAAAAGCCCTCGTTGATCGAGACGTTCTTCACGCCGATCGCCGAGCGGTTCGGCACCAGATCGACCACGCGATCGATCAGCAGGAACGGGTAGCGATGCGGGATCGCGCGCATGATGCGGGCGATGTCCACGAGCGGGACAATCTCGGCGGCGGCGTCGCCTGCCCGGCCCGGTTCGCCCTGCGCGTCAGCCCCATCCATGCCCGTCAGCCCGCCTCGTTCTTACCTTCCGCCGCGCGTCCGGCCCCGCCCTCGGCCAGCTTGCGCAGGGCCGCGATCTGCCGGAACGCGAATCGCACCGGAACCGCCGGACTTCCGACCACGTCGGCGCCGGCCGCGACGTCGCGCATCACCCCGGCCTGCGCCCCGATCCGCGCTCTCGCGCCAATCCGCAGATGGCCGGTCAGCCCTGCCTGACCGGCGATGGTCACGAAATCCTCCAGGACGGTGGACCCGGAAATACCAACCTGGGCGACGATCACACACCCTCGCCCCACCTGTACATTGTGGCCGATCTGCACCAGATTGTCGAGCCGCGAACCGGCGCCGATCACCGTGTCGTGCGCCGAGCCGCGGTCGATCGTGGTGTTGGCGCCCACCTCGACGTCATCGCCGATCACCACTCGGCCGAGTTGCGGAACGCTCACGAACGTGCCTGCGGCATGCGCGAAACCGAAGCCCTCCTGACCGATCCGCGCGCCCGGATAGATGTACACGCGGTCGCCGAGCAGCGCGTGGCTGATCGAGGCATGCGCGCCGATGCGGCAATCCGCGCCCAGCACCACGCTGTCGCCAATCACCGCGTGCGCGCCGATGCGGCAGCGCGGTCCGATCTGCGCCCCGGCCCCCAACACCGCGAGCGGCCCCACCTCGGCGCTGGGATCGACCTGGCAGGACGGGTCCAGCACCGCCGATGGATGCACCCCCGGCCGCGCCGGCGGTGGCGGATGGAACAGCGCGGCGACCCGCGCCCAGCCCAGATACGGCTCGGCGGTGACGATGGCGATGCAGCCGGCCGGCGCACGGGCGGCCATGTCGGCGCGCAGGATCACCGCTCCCGCCCGGGTCGCGGCCAGCGCGTCGGCATAGCGGCGGTTGTCCAGGAAGCTGACATGCACCGGCTCGGCGGTCTGCAGCGAGGCCACGTCCTGCAGCAGCGCGCCGCCATCGGCGTCCGCCGCGATCTCGCCGCCGGCCGCCGCGGCGATGTCGCGCAGCGTGCGCGGCCGACCAGACGGAAAGAAGCGCGGGTCGCAGGCGGCGGCGGCGGGGCCGGTCACGGCGTCTTGGCGGCCGGGGCGGCCGGGGCCGCCTTCGACGCGGGCGGCAAGGTCACCGAGGCGGGCGGGATCGGCGGGACGGTCGGCGGCGCCACCCCGTCCGGCGGAATCACCACGGTCGGCATGATCTTGTTCATCTGCGTGGTCACCTCGTCGGTGATGTCGAACTCGTTGACGTTGAGCGCGACCTGCTGGCGATGCAGCACCAGGTTCATGCCGCGGCTGTCGGCCACCTGCCGGATCACCGCGATCAGCGTGCGCTCGATCTGCGCCAGGGCATACTGCGCCGCCTCCTGGATGATGCGGCCGCGGTCGCGGAACTCACGCTGCGAGTTGGTGATCCGTTCCTGGAGCGTGCGCTCGCGCGCGCGCGCCTGGTCGGCGGACAGCTTGCCGCGATCGCTGATCAGCGACTGCTGCATGTCGCGCCACGCGGCCTGTTCCTTCTGCGCGTCGTCGTTCAGCTTCTGCCGGCGCTCGCCGATGATCTTCTCGATCTGCTGGGCCGCCGAGGACGCGCGCATCACGTCGGGCACGCCCATGACGCCGATCACTGCGGCGGGCGGGGTCGGCCCCTTGGGCAGCGCCGGCAGGTCGGGCGGCGGCGGCAGGGCCTGCTGCGGCGGCGGCGGCTGCTGCGCGGCATCGGTCTGGTCGGGCGGCGGCGCGATCTCCGGCGCCGGCGCGACGTTGGGGGCGATCCGCCGGGTCGGCGCGGCGCGGCCGGTGCGGGCGGGCGCGGCCGGCGCCTTTGGCTGGCCGGGGATGAAGAAGCCCTGCGCGACGGCGGGCAGCGGCAAGGCGACCGCGAGGGCCGCGGCCAGGGCCGCGACCGCCAGGCAGGTGGGGAAACGTCGCATGGACACTAGAACCTCGTACCAAAGCCAAAGCGGAAAATCTGGGTCTTGTCGTGCTGCTTCTTGATCACCGGATCGGCCACGTCGATGTTGATCAGGCCGAACGGCGTCTTCCACGACACGCCGACGCCGGCGCCTACGCGCGGGCTGGCGTCGTCGGTGATCGGGCCGCTGCCGGCGATGCCGCTCACCTGCGACAGCGCGCCGACATCGACGAAGGCGCGGCCGGTCAGTCCCAGATCGGGCGAGATCGGCAGCGGGAATCGGAACTCGGTTGACTGCGTCCAGATGAAGCGGCCGCCCAGGCTGTCGCCGGTGGTCGCGTCATGCGGGCCGGCGCCGCCGGATTCGAAGCCGCGCAGGTTGTCCCCGCCCAGGAAGAAGCGGTCAATGATCTTTTCCTGATAGCCGAGGTTGAACAGGTAGCCGGCCCCGGCCGAGATCGCCAGGCCGTAATCCGGATCGCCCAGCACGCTTTCCAGCGGGATGAGGTAGGTGCCGTCGATCTTGGTGCGGACGTAGTGCGCATCGCCGCCCAGCCCGGCGAAGTCGGTGCCGAACCGGACCACGAACCCGCTGCGCGGATCCACCGTGCTATCGCGATAATCCAGCGTCAGGGTCTGGCCGAATTGCGACAGCAGCGACGGGCCAGCCTCGTCCTGGATGTAGATGCTGGCGCCGGTCTGAACGTTGTAGATGTTGCGTTCGATGATCGAGTAGGTCAGCGCCTGCCGCAGATGCTGGGTGAACTCGTAGCCGAGCCGCAACGACGCGCCGGTGCGCCGTTCGCTATACTGCGCGATCGTCTGGTTGTTGTTCTGGACGTGGAACAGGTCGAAGCCGGCCACCAGGTTGCGGTCCAGGAAGTACGGGTCGGTGACCGACAGATCGACCTCGCTCTCCTTCTGCGCCAGCACGCCGTTGATGCCGGCGTCGATGCCGGTGCCGATCAGGTTGCGCTCGTGCAGGCCCACATTGGCCAGCGCGCCGTCGTCCGAGGAATAGCCGCCGCCGATGGTCAGCTCGCCGGTGGCCTTTTCCTGGATCTGCGTGTTCAGCACCACCTTGTCGTCGGCCGAGCCGGGCTGCTCGGATATCGCCACGGAGTTGAAATAGCCGAGATCCTCAAGCCGCTGCCGCGAGCGCCGCACCAGGGCGGCGTTGAAGGCGTCGCCCTCGGCGAAGCGGAACTCGCGGCGGATCACCTTGTCCTGGGTGCGCGTGTTGCCGGTGATGTCGATGCGCTCAACATAGACGCGCGGCCCCTGCGACACGTCGAACACCAGATCGACCGTATGCTTCGCCCGGTTGCGCGAGATGCGCGGCTTGACGTCAACGAACTGATGACCGCGCGCCAGCACCGCGTCGTTCAGCGCCTGCACGTTGCGCTCCACGGCGTCGCCGTCGTACCAGTCCCCGGGCGAGATGCCGACCACCGGCAGCAGCTCGGCCCCGCTCAGATGCGGCAGGGTGGAGTTCACGCTGACCCGGCCGATCCGGTAGCGCGCGCCCTCGTCCAGCGTGAAGGTCAGGAAGAACGCGGTCTTGTCGGGCGTCAGCTCGGCGGTCGCGCTGGTCACGCGGAAATCGGCGAAGCCGTTCTTGAGGTAGAACCGGCGCAGCAGCTCCTTGTCGAAACTGACGCGCTCGGGATCGTAGGTGTCGGTGTCGGAGAAGACGCGCCAGAACGCCTCCTCGCGGCTGTTGATGACTTCCTTCAGCCGGCCCTCGCCAAAGGCGTGGTTGCCGACGAAGGCGATGCGGCTGATCTGCGTCAGCGGACCCTCGTGAATCTGGAACACCACGTCCACGCGGTTCTGGTCCAGCTTGATGATCTGCGGCTCGACCGTGGCCGCATAGCGGCCGCGCTTGGCGTACAGATCCAGCAGCCGCTGCCGGTCGGCCTGCGCCAGCGCCGGGGTGAACACCGCGCGCGAGCGCAGCTGCAGCTCGGGGCGCAGCTGCGCGTCGGTGACCTTGTGATTGCCCTCGAAGGCGATGCGGTTGACGATCGGGTTTTCCGCGACGCGCACGACCAGCGTGTTGCCCTGGCGGCTGAGATTGACGTCGGAGAACAGGCCGGTCGCGTAGAGCGTCTTGAGGCTGCGGTCGATGCGGTCCGGGTCGAACGCATCACCTGGCTGCACCAGCATATAGGACAGGATCGTTCCCGTCTCGATGCGCTGATTGCCCTCGACCCGGATGTCCGCGATGGCGCCGCCGGCAGCCGGGGCGGCCGCCGCCGTCACGCGCGCGGGCGCGCGCGGCGCCTGCGCCGCGGTCTGCAGCGCCGGGAACAGCAAGCACAGGATGGTGGCGGCAAGACAGGCCCACGCGGCGCGGTTGCGGAACAAAGGCGACATCCTTACGGCAACGCCGCCCCCGCGTCGGGACAGCCGAACCCTGGGCGGACCCCAGACGGCGCGGAGAATAGCCATCCCCCCCGCGCCGCGCCAGACGCCGCGTGCCCGCGCCGCCGCCGCGACACGGCGCGGGGTCGGCTACGCCCGATCAGGTGTGTCCGATAAGACTGGCTACCCAGCGCATCAGCCCGAGATGCGCCAGATCGTTCCAGGTGACGAACACGAACAGCGCCGCCAGCAGCGCGAAACCGGCGCGGAACCCATATTCCACCGCGCGCTGCGGCAGCGGCCGGCCGCGCACCGCCTCGATCAGGTAGAACATCAGGTGTCCGCCATCCAGGATCGGAATCGGAAACAGGTTAATCAGCCCCAGATTGACCGACAGCACGGCGACGAAGCTGACCAGGGTCGCGAATCCGAGGGCCGCCACCTGTCCCGACAACTGCGCGATGCGCAGCGGGCCGCCCAGTTCGGCGGCGCTGCGCTGGCCGTCGATCATGCCCCACACGCCGGCCAGCGTCTCGCGCGCCATGTCCCAGGTCTGCGTCACCCCGCCCAGCGCGGCCTCGCCCAGCGACAGGCGCCGGTATTCGACCGAGGCGGTGATGCCCAGCAGCCCGATCCGCTTGCCGGCCTCGACCTGCGATCCGGTCACCAGCGGCACCGTCTGTTCGCTGGCGCCACGGCGCAGCTGCAGCACGATGCGCGTATCCGGGCGAGCCATCACCTCGCTGCGCACCGCTGCGAAATCAGCGACCGGCTTGCCGTCGATGGTCTCGATGCGGTCGCCCTTCAGCAGGCCGGCGCGCGCCGCGGCACTTCCCGGCTCGACCATGCCGACCACCGGCCCGGTCTGCGCCACCGGCTGCCCGGCACTGGCGTACAGCGCCGCATACAGCACCGCGGCGAGCACGAAATTGGCGATCGGGCCGGCCGCGATGACCACGGCCCGGGCGCCCACCGCCTTTTCGTGGAATGTCCGCCCCGGCTGCCACAGGGCGCGCACGTCGGCGCCGACATCCTCCGGCCGCTCCTGCCCGTGCAGCTTGACATAGCCGCCGAGCGGCAGCCACGACAGCCGCCACTCGGTGCCGCGCCGGTCGGTCCAGCGGGCGATAGGCTGGCCGAAGCCGATCGAGAACGCCTCGACATGCACCCCCATCCAGCGCGCCGCGAGGTAGTGGCCAAGCTCGTGGATGAACACCAGCACGCCCAGCACGATGACGAACGGGACGATCGAGTTCAGCGGATGCGGCAGGAAGGTGAACACGGGCGATCCTTGCGATTTTGGACCGGGGTGCGGGACGACCCCTCACCCCGACCCTCTCCCACAGGGAGAGGGAGCAGACGCTGCCCCTCCCGGTCGGAGGAGGCTTGGGCCAGGCACCCTCGGCCGGATTCAGGCGGCCGACCGCGCGCCGGTCCCGATGCGGGCGCAGCACGCCTCGGCCACTTGGCGCGCCTCGGCATCCGCCGCAAGCACCTCGGCCAGGTCGCAGGCGGCGCGATGGCCGATCGCCACAAGGCTTTCCTCAACGATTTCGGCGATGTCGAGAAAACCGATGCGGTGCTGCAGGAACGCCGCGACCGCAACCTCATTGGCGGCCGACATGATGCAGGCAGCGGCGTGGCCGGCGGCCAGCACCTCGCGCGCCAGCCGCAGCGCCGGGAACCGCGTTTCGTCGGGGGCGGAAAACTCCAGCCGGCCGAGCGCCGCCAGGTCCAGGCGCGGCGCGGCGGTGGCGATGCGGCCGGGCCAGGCAAGCGCATGGGCGATCGGCACGCGCATGTCCGGGCTGCCAAGCTGCGCCAGCACGCTGCCGTCGGCGTAGTGAACCATGCCGTGAATCACCGATTGCGGATGCACAAGCACGTCGATGCGCTCGCTCGGCAGGCTGAACAGCCAAGCCGCCTCGATCAGTTCCAGGCCCTTGTTCATCATGGTGGCGCTGTCGATGCTGATTTTCGCACCCATCGACCACACCGGATGGCGCAGCGCCGCCTCGGGCGCGGCGCGGCGCATCTCGTCCAGCGACGCGGTGCGGAACGGCCCGCCCGAGGCCGTCAGCGTGATCCGCTCCACCGCGCCGTGGTTGCGCTCGGCCAGAGCCTGGAAGATCGCGTTGTGCTCGGAATCGACTGGCAGCAGGGTGGCGCCATGCGTCTGCACCGCCGCCAGCATGATCGCGCCGGCGCAGACCAGCGCCTCCTTGTTGGCCAGCGCCACGGTTTTCCCGCGCGCGAGTGCGGCCAGGGTGGCATGTAGGCCGGCGGCTCCGGTGATCGCGGCCATGGTCCAGTCGGCGGCGTGCGACGCCGCCTCGATCACCGCCTCGGGGCCGGCCGCCGCCTCGATGCCGCTGCCGGACAGCGCCTCGGACAGCTCGCGCCAGCCGCCGGGATCGGCGATCACGGCAAGCCGGGCGCCGTGGCGGCGGGCCTGCTCCGCCAGCAGTCCAGCGCGCCTGCCGCCGACCAGAGCGGCGACCCGGAACGACCCGGGCGGCGCGGCGGACAGCAGATCGAGCGTCTGCGTGCCGACGCTGCCAGTGCTGCCCAATACGGTGACGGTGCGCTCGGACCCGATGCTGCAATCGGGGCCGGATCGGGCCGGTCCGGCCGGCACTGAATGGTTCATCGCCAGAACACTACGCCGTGCCCGGCCTGCATCGCCAGTAGGGCGGCGGCGGGGGCGGCGGTCAACAGGCCGTCAAGCCGGTCGAACAGCCCGCCATGTCCCGGAATTGTCGCACCCGAGTCCTTGACCCGGAAGCCGCGCTTGACCGCGCTCTCCAGCAGGTCGCCGAACTGCGCGGCGATGCCCAGCGCCGCGCCGGCCAGCACCGCCGATCCCGCGGCGTGCAGGCGATTGACGGCCAGCGCGGCGAGGCAGGCCGCGAGCAGGCCGCCCAGCGCGCCCGACCAGGTCTTTCCCGGCGAGATCATCGGGGCGAGCCGCGGGCCGCCGATCGCCCGGCCCGCCAAATATGCGCCGATGTCGCTGGCCCAGACCACCAGCAGCAGGAACAGCACCGCATGACGCCCGGCCGCCGGGTCGGCGCGCAACCATAGCAGCGACGCCGACGCCGCACCGACATAGGGCGCCCCGGCCGCCAGCGCCGCCCAGCGCTGCGGACCAGCCAGCCGACGGCACAGGCTCCACCATTCCAGCGCCAGACCGGCGGACGCGACGGCGATCAGCACCAGCCAGAACAGGCCGCCCAGCCACAGGCACAGCAGCCCAACCGGCGCCAGCACGGCCGCCGAGGCGATGCGCAGCCGCAGATCCGCCCAGCGCCGCCGCGGCGTCGCGAGCGGAGCCGCCGGCTCAGGCCGGACGGGCACCAAATCGGCGTTCGCGGCGGGCGAAGGCGGCCAGCGCCAGCGCCATGTGCTCGGCGGAGAAATCCGGCCACAGCACGTCGAGGAACACCAGCTCGGCATACGCCGCCTGCCACATCAGGAAATTGGACAGGCGCTGCTCGCCGCTGGTGCGAACGATCAGGTCCGGGTCGGGGATGCCGGAGGTATAGAGCAGCCTGCCGAACGTCGCCTCGTCCAGTTGGTCCGGGTCGAGCTGGCCGTCGCGCACCGCGATCGCCGCGCGCCGCGCCGCGGCCAGGATCTCCGCCCGCGATCCGTACGACATCGCGATCACCACAGTCAGGCGGCTATTGGCGGCGGTCTTGGCCTCGGCGCGCGTCACCTCGGCGCGGATGTCGGCCTCGAAGCGATCGAGGTCGCCGATGAAGCGCAGCCGGACGCCCTCGCGCGCCATCTCGGCGACCTCATGGCGCAGATAGTGGCGCAGCAGGCCGGTGAGGTCGAACACCTCCTCGGCCGGCCGCGCCCAGTTCTCGCTGCTGAAGGCGTACAGGGTCAGCCATTTCACGCCGTGACGGATCGCCGCCTCGATGGTGCGACGCACCGCCATCGCTCCGGCGCGATGGCCGGCTACGCGCGGCAAGCCGCGGGCGGCGGCCCAGCGGCCGTTGCCGTCCATGATAATCGCCATGTGCGCCGGAATCGCGGTCGGGGTCGCCGGGACGCCAGCAGCCTCAGCGTGCGCCGGCTTGCCGGCGGCGGTCGGTTCGGCTGCAGCCATGGTGCGGTCCTCGACCTGTGCCGTCTCAGACCTGCTTGATCTCGCGATCCTTGTCCGCGAGCTGCTCGTCCACCCGCTTGATGTAGCCGTCGGTGAGCTTCTGCACCTCGTCGGACCAGGTCTTGGCCTCGTCCTCGCCCACGGCGCGCCTTCTTTTCCGCAGCCTTGATCTGCTCCATGCCGTCACGCCGCACGCCGCGGATCGCCACCTTGGCGCCCTCGGCGTAGCGGCCAGCCGCCTTCGACAGTTCGACGCGGCGCTCGCCGGTCAGCTGCGGGATTGGCACGCGCACCAGCTGTCCGTCCGAGGCCGGGTTCAGCCCCAGCCCCGAATCGCGGATCGCCCGCTCCACCGCGCCGACCAGGGTGCGGTCCCACACCTGCACGGTCAGCATGCGCGCCTCTGGCACGCCGATGGTCCCGACCGTGCTGAGCGGAACTCGGTGCCGTACGCCTCCACGCGCACCGGCTCCAGCAGCGCCGGGCTGGCGCGGCCGGAGCGCAGACCGGCGAACTCGCGGCGCAGGGTCTCCAGCGCGCCATCCATGCGGCGCGACAGATCCTGCTTAAGAGTGGGAAGGTCGGTCGCCACCGCGAAACTCCAGGCTGGGAAAAGGATTTCGGCGCAGTATGGCCCGAGACGGGCGCGCGGCCTAGAGCGGGCGGCCCGGTGTTGCCCCGCGAGACGCTGCCGGGCCGTGACATCGCCGTGGCAATCCCGCCAAGCGGCGTCTAGCCCGGCTCGAAGATGGTCGTGAACAGGCCCTCGCCGCGCATCACCGCTGCAAACGCCCCGGGCGCGCGGATGTTGAACACCACGATCGGCAATCCGTTCTCGCGCGCCAAGCTGATCGCGGCGGCGTCCATGACCCGCAGATCCCGCGCCAGCACGTCCAGATAGGTCAGCTGCTCGAACCGCTCGGCGCCGGCGACCTGGCGTGGGTCGGCGGTATAGACCCCATCGACCTGCGTGCCCTTCAGCAGCGCGTCACAGTTCATCTCCGCGGCCCGCAGCGCCGCCGCGGTATCGGTGGTGAAGAACGGATTGCCTGTGCCGGCGGCGAAGATCACCACCCGGCCCTTTTCCATGTGCCGCTCCGCCCGCCTGCGGATATACGGCTCGCATACCGAGGCCATCGGGATCGCCGACTGCACCCTGGTCGGAATGTCCCGCTTTTCCAAAGCGTTCTGCATGGCCAGCGCGTTCATCACCGTGGCCAGCATGCCCATGTAGTCGGCTTGCGCCCGGTCCATGCCGCCCGCCGCCGCCGAGACCCCGCGGAAGATGTTGCCGCCGCCGATCACCAGGCAGACCTGCACGCCGAGCGCCACCACGTCGCCAATGTCGGCGGCGATGCGGCCGATCGTCTCGGTATCCAGGCCGAACTCGCGCCGCCCCATCAGCGCCTCGCCCGACACCTTCAGCAGCACGCGTTGGTAGAGGGGCGCTCCGATCACGGCGTCGCGCCGGGCGGGCGGGCCGGGGATCAGGGCGCCGGACTCGCGGCTTCCGGGCTGCCGGGCTTGGGGCCGCCCGGCTTGGGGCCGTCCGAGGCCAGGCCGGCGGCGGCCGCCACCTCGGCGGCGAAATCCCCGGCGTTCCTTTCGATCCCCTCGCCCAGCGCATAGCGCACGAAGCCGGCCAACTGAACGCCGGCCTTACTGGCGACCGCGCGCACCCGGCTTTCGCCGTCATGCACCCAGACCTGCTCCAGCAGCACCACTTCCTCATAGTATTTGCGGATGCGGCCCTCGACCATCTTCGCGATCACCGCGTCCGGCTTGCCGGAGGCGCGCGCCTGCTCCTCCAGCACCGCCCGCTCGCGCTGCAGCGCCGCCGCATCGACGGCATCAACGTCGAGCGCCTCCGGCTTCGCCGCCGCCACATGCATGCCGACCTGGCGGCCGAGCGTCTCCAGCGCGTCCAGCTCGCTGTCGCCCTCGACGGCCACCAGAACGCCGATCTTGCCCAGGCCCGGCGTCACGGCGGAATGTATGTAGCTGGCCACCACGCCCTGACGCACGTCCAGCACCACGGCGCGGCGCAGGTTCATGTTCTCGCCGATCGTGGCGACCATCTCGGTCAGCTGCTCGGCCACGCTGCGGCCGGTGTCCAGATAAGCGGCCGCCCTGATCGCCTCGACATCATCGCCAATCCGCAAGGCGATCGCGGCGACCTCGCGCACGAAAGCCTGAAAGGTCTCGTTGCGGGCGACGAAGTCGGTCTCGGCGTTGACCTCGACCATCGCCGCGCGCTGCGGCCCGGTCGCCACCCCGACCAGCCCCTCGGCGGCGACGCGGCCGCTTTTCTTAGCCGCCGCCGACAAGCCCTTTTTGCGCAGCCAATCGACCGCCAATTCCATCTCGCCCGCGGACTCGGTCAGCGCCCGCTTGCAGTCCATCATGCCCGCGCCGGTGCGCTCGCGCAGCGTCTTGACGGCGGCGGGGGTGATCTCGGCCATGTGTCGGTCTCCAGTCTCGGCGCGACGGTCGGCGGCGCAGGCGGATGGAACGGGATCAGGCGGCGGCGGTCTCGACCTCCGGCAGCGCCTCGGGCGGCAGATCCTCGGCCGCCCCCAGGTCGCGGCCAGACGCGATCATCTCGGCGCTGATCCCGTCCAGCACGGCGCCGGCGACCAGGTCGCAATACATGGTGATAGCGCGGATCGCGTCGTCATTGCCCGGGATCGGGAAGGTGACGCCGGTCGGGTCGGAGTTGCTGTCCAGCACGGCCACCACCGGGATGCCGAGCTTGACCGCTTCCTCGACCGCCAGCTTTTCCTTGTTGGTGTCGATGATGAACAGGATATCCGGCAGCCCGCCCATCTCCTTGATGCCGCCCAGCGCCCGCTCCAGCTTCTCGCGGTCGCGGGTGATGTCCAGCACCTCTTTCTTAGTCAGGCCCTGGGTGTCGCCGCCCAGCATGTCGTCGATCTGGCGCAGGCGCTTGATGCTGCCGGTGATGGTCTTCCAGTTGGTCAGCATGCCGCCGAGCCAGCGGTGATTGACGTAATACTGGCCGCAGCGGCGGGCCGAATCGGCCACATGCTCGGCGGCGGCCCGCTTGGTGCCGACGAACAGCACGCGCCCGCCGGCGGCGGTCACGTCGCGCACCGCGCGCAGGGCGCGGTCCAGCAGCGGCACGGTCTGCTGCAGGTCGATGATGTGGACCTGGTTGCGCACGCCGAAGATGTACGGCCCCATCTTGGGGTTCCAGCGACGGGTGTGGTGGCCGAAATGCACGCCGGCCTCAAGCAGCTGGCGCAGGGAGAAATCGGGCATCGCCATCGGGCGATCTCCTTTCCGAGTGAGTCCGGTTGAGCCTCCGCGGGGGCTTGCCCTTGCAGGCACCGGATCTGGCCAGACTGGCCGGAAAGGCGCCCCGCGTGTGAATTACCGGCGGGACCACCCCGCCGACGGCGCGGGATATGGCGCAGAAGCGCCCCGGACGCAAGCGGCCGGCGCCTGCCCGCTCCCTCCCTGCGGCGACCGCAGACGGTCCGTGCGGTCCCGGATCGCCACCCTATATCGGGATGACCGCACGATTGCAGGAGCCGATTGCAGCAGCGCCGCATGATGCGTCCGGCCCCGGGCCCTGCCGCCGGCGACCCGCGCGCCCGCAGCCCGCGGCGGTTCTCCGGCGCGAACTTGGCGCGCAACGCGGCGTTGGCCGACGCGGGTGGCGCAACGTTGGCCACAGGCCGGCAAGTTGAACGGCGGCGGCGCGCGAGTGCCGCGGGCGATGCCGTCTGAGAGCGAAATGAGATTGTGGTGACAACCACTTAATGCGTCAAAGTTGTTAATGCATCGGGCAGCGCCGCTACGCTAGGCTTGATCCGGAGGCGCCTGGAGCAGCGTGCGGCGGAGTTGGGGTCTGTTCCCGCGCAACCGGCAAGCTTGGGAGTGTCTTATGGGTCGATCGGACGACGTGTTCTCGCTCCATGCCAGCCTGCGCGACCGGACGCGCGAGGTGGAGATGAGCCTGGCCGAGTATCTCGACGAATGCCGGGACGATCCACATTGCTACGACAGCCCGGCCGAACGGATGCTGCGCGCGATCGGCGAGCCGGACCTGGTCGACAGCTCGCGCGACCCGCGGCTCAGCCGGCTGTTCCTCAACCGGACCATCCGCATCTATCCCGCCTTTTCGGATTTTCACGGCATGGAGGAGACGATCGAGCGCATCGTCGGTTTCTTCCGCCACGCCGCACAGGGGCTGGAGGAGCGCAAGCAGGTGCTGTACCTGCTCGGCCCGGTCGGCGGCGGCAAGTCCTCGCTGGGCGAGCGGCTGAAGGCGCTGATGGAGCGTGAGCCGATCTATGTGCTGAAAGCCGGCGATGAGCTGAGTCCGGTGTTCGAAAATCCGCTCGGACTGTTCGACCCCGATGCGATGGCCGAGGCGCTGCAGTCGCGCTACGGCATCCCGCGCCGGGTGCTGACCGGGATCGCGAGCCCGTGGGCGCTGAAGCGGCTGGAAGAGCTGGGCGGCGACATCCAGCGCTTCCGCGTGGTCAAGCTGTTCCCGTCGCGCCGCAAGCAGATCGCCGTCGCCAAGACCGAGCCGGGCGACGACAACAACCAGGACATCTCCGCGCTGGTCGGCAAGGTCGATATCCGCAAGCTGGAGATGTACAGCCAGAACGACCCCGACGCCTACGGCTTCTCCGGCGGCCTGAACCGCGCCAACCAGGGCATCCTCGAATTCGTCGAAATGTTCAAGGCGCCGATCAAGATGCTGCATCCGCTGCTGACCGCGACCCAGGAGGGCAACTACCTGGGCACCGAGAACATCGGCGCGATCCCGTTCCAGGGCATCCTGCTGGCCCATTCCAACGAGGCCGAGTGGCAGAGCTTCCGCAACAACCGCACCAACGAGGCATTCCTCGACCGCGTCAGCGTCATCAAGGTGCCGTACTGCCTGCGCGTCACCGAGGAGAGCCGCATCTACGAGAAGCTTATCAGCGGTTCGGCGCTGGCCGAGGCGCCCTGCGCGCCGCACACGTTGGAGATGCTGGCCCGCTTTGCGGTGCTGTCGCGGCTGAAGCCGCACGCCAACTCGCGCCCGTTCGCCAAGATGCGGGTCTATGACGGGGAGAACATCCGCGAGACCGACCCCAAGGTGAAGACCATGCAGGAGTATCGCGACGCGGCCGGCGTCGATGAGGGCATGGAAGGCGTTTCCACCCGGTTCGCGTACAAGGTGCTGTCGGCGACGTTCAACCATTCGTCCAGCGAGGTCGCGGCCGACCCGGTGCATCTGATGTACGTGCTGGAGCAGGCGATCCGGCGCGAGCAGTTCCCGCCGGAGACGGAATCCGCCTATCTGGCCACGATCAAGAATGAACTAGCCTCGCGCTATGCCGAGTTCATCGGCAACGAGATCCAGAAGGCCTATCTCGAAAGCTACGGCGACTACGGACAGAACCTGTTTGATCGCTACCTGGATTACGCGGATGCGTGGATCGAGGACCAGGACTTCAAGGATCCCGATACCGGCCAGATGCTCAACCGCGAACTGCTGAACGCCGAGCTGACCAAGATCGAGAAGCCGGCCGGCATCGCCAACCCCAAGGATTTCCGCAACGAGGTAGTCAAGTTCGCGCTGCGCACCCGCGCGGCCAATGGCGGCCGCAACCCGTCCTGGACCAGCTACGAGAAGATCCGCGAGGTGATCGAGAAGCGCATGTTCAGCCAGGTCGAAGATCTGCTGCCGGTCATCAGCTTCGGCTCCAAGAAGGACAACGAGACCGAGCGCAAGCACACCGACTTCGTCAGCCGCATGGTCTCGCGCGGCTATACCGAGCGCCAGGTGCGGCGGCTGGTTGAGTGGTACATGCGGGTCAAGCAGTCGGCCTGAGCGCACGCCATTGGACATCATCGACCGCAGGGCCAATCCGCACGGCAAGAACCTGGAAAATCGCCAGCGCGTGCTGGCGCGCGCTCGCGCCGCGGTGGCGCGGGCGACGCGCAACGCGATCGACCAGGGCACGCTGCGCGAGGTCGGACGCGATCAGGCGGTGACGATCCCGGCGGACTCGCTGCACGAGCCGAGTTTTCACACGGTCTTTTCAGGCGGCCAGCGCCACATCGTGCTGACCGGCAATCGCGAGTTCTCGACCGGGGACCGGCTGGCCCGGCCACCCGGCGGCGGCGGATCCGGTGGTGGAAGCGGCCAGGGCCATGGCGACGGCGAGGGCGAGGACGGCTTTCGTTTCGTGCTGACCCGCGACGAGTTCCTGGATCTGTTCTTTGAGGATCTGGAACTGCCGGATCTGGTGAAAAGCCAGATCGTCGCCACCGAGACCACCGCGCCGCAGCGCGCCGGGATCAGCGTCGACGGCACGCCGTCGCAGATCGACATGGGCCGCAGCATGCGCCAGTCGATGGCGCGGCGTATCGGGCTGCGCCGCCCGAAATCGCCCGAATTGCTGGCGCTGCAGGCCGAGATAGTCGCGCTGCAGGGCAGCGGCGACGACCCGGCGCGGCTGCGCGCGCTGCATGCCGAGCTGGAGCTGCTGCTGCGCAGGCTCGCGCGGGTGCCGTGGATCGATCCGGTGGACCTGCGCTATCGCCGCTACATCCAGGCGCCGAAGCCGACCGCGCGGGCCGTGATGTTCTGCCTGATGGACGTGTCCGGCTCGATGACCGAGCCGATGAAGGATCTGGCCAAGCGGTTCTTCCTGCTGCTGCACGTGTTTCTCGAGCGGCGCTACAAGCGAGTCGAGCTGGTGTTCATCCGGCACACCGAAACCGCCGAGGAGGTGGACGAGCAGACCTTCTTCACCGACCCGCGCACCGGCGGCACCGTCGTCTCCACCGCTCTGGCCGAGTTCGCGCGTATCCAGCGCGCCCGCTATCCGCAGGAGTCCTGGAACATCTACGCCGCGCAGGCGTCGGACGGCGACAATTCCGGCAGCGACACGCATCGCGCGGTGGCGATGCTGGAAGGCGACATCCTGCCGGTCGTGCAGCACTTCGCCTATATCGAGGTCGCCGCCTCAATGGCCCAGATCCGCGGCGATAGCGACCTGTGGCGCGGCTACCAGCCGCTGTCACGCCGCGAGCCGCGCCTGGCGATGCGCCGGGTGTCAGAGGCGCGCGACATCTTCCCGGTGTTCCGCGACCTGTTCGCGCGCAAGGCGGCCACGGCATGACGCGGCCGGCACCGCGCCAGGAACGGCGATGACCGAAAGCCTGCTGTACACCGGCACCGATTGGGATTACAGCACGCTGCGCCGCAGCTACGACGCGATCGAGCGCATTGCCTGCGACGAACTCGGCCTGGAGGTCTATCCCAACCGGATAGAGGTCATCACGTCCGAGCAGATGCTGGACGTGTACACCGCGCATGGCATGCCGCTGACCTACCGCCACTGGTCGTACGGCAAGCGGTTCCTGCAGCACGAGACCAGCTATCGGCGCGGCTACACCAGCCTGGCCTATGAGGTGGTCATCAACTCCAACCCCTGCATCAGCTATCTGATGGAGGAGAACAGCGCCACGATGCAGGCGCTGGTGATCGCGCACGCGGCGTTCGGGCACAATCACTTCTTCCGCAACAACCATCTGTTCCGGCAATGGACCGAAGCCTCGGCCATCCTGGACTACCTGGAGTTCGCCCGGTCCTATGTCTCGGCCTGCGAGGACCGGCACGGCGTGGCAGCGGTCGAGCGGGTGATCGACGCGGCGCACGCGCTGTCGCGTCACGGCGTGCATCGGCATGGCGGCGCGCGCCCGCTGAACCTGAAGGGCGACCAGAAGCGCGAGCGCGAACGCCGCGAATACGATGAACGGGTGTTCGACGATCTGTGGCGCACCGTGCCGGTCGCGCCCGCCGCGCCGGGCGGCGACCCGGTCGGCGACCGTCGCCGCAAGCTGGGGCTGCCTGAGGAAAACCTGCTGTATTTCATCGAGAAGACCGCGCCGAGACTGGAGTCCTGGCAGCGCGAGATCATCCGCATCGTGCGGCTGATCGCGCAGTATTTCTATCCACAGCCGCAGGCCAAGCTGATGAACGAGGGCTGCGCGACCTGGGTGCACCAGCGCATCATGACGCGGCTGCACGAGACCGGGCAGATCGACGACGCCGCGTTCCTGGAGGTGCTGCATTCCACCAGCAACGTCATCATGCAGCCGGGCTACGACCATCCCGCCGGCGGTCCCGGATTCAACCCGTATGCGCTCGGCTACGCCATGATGAACGACATCGAGCGCATCTGCACCCAGCCGACCGGCGAGGACCGGACGTGGTTTCCCGACATCGCCGGCAACGGCGATCCGCTAGGCACCCTGCGCTATGCGTGGGAGAACTTCCGCGACGAAAGCTTCGTGCTGCAGTTCCTCTCGCCCGCTGTGATGCGCCAGTTCCGCATGTTCCGGCTGCTTGATGACACCGACGACCCCACGCTGCTGGTCGATGCGATCCATGACGAGGCCGGCTACCGCGCCATCCGCCGCAGCGTCTCGCACAGCTACGACCCGGCGGCGAGCGACGCGGATGTGCAGGTGGTGGATGTCGATCTGGCAGGCGACCGAAGGCTGATGCTGCAGCACCGCACCCGGCCCGGCGAATTGCTGGCGCACCGCGACGCCGAGCTGACGCTGCGCCACGTCGCGGCGCTATGGGGATACGAGGCGCGGCTGGAGGAAGTGGATGCGGAGACCGAGGCGGTGCTGGCAACGCACCGTGCGGCGCCGCCGGGGTAGTGCCGGGACCGGGTGAGTCCAGGCGGGCTTCAACGCCCTGCGAGACCTCGGTGCGTCCGACGCGTGACCGGCCCCACTCACTCCCGCCCGGTCTGAACGACAGAGCGGGGAACACCTCTCTTTCCCGCCGGCCTGTAGCTGCACCGCAATCAGTTCACTCGCGTTCACGGTGCACCCTTGAGCACTGCGGGGGCGTGCCCTGCAACAACCTGATCGATGACCAACAGCACGGTCGGCGAATTACCCAAGGCGATGCTGGAATGCCATTCGTCATGCACCTCGACGATGAAATCGCCGGTCTTGTAGTCGAAAACGCGGCCCGCGTCGGGGCCGGGGGCCGCCATTGTGACCTTCAGCTCGCCCGCCAGCATGTAGCCGTAGCGCTGGTACGGGTGCTTGTGAACTGGCAGGCTCGCACCGGGCTGGATCACATAGCGGGTGACGATCAGCTCCGCATCGCGCTGCGGCAGCACGATCTGTTGCCCGGTCGCGGTCACGCGCGTGTCGATCACAGGGCTTATGACAACTGGCACGTCGGCGGCTCGGGCAGCCAATGGCGCCCCGGACACCGTGAGTAGAACAAAACCAGCCGCTATCGAACGTGCCATTGCAGACTCCTTTGCTCCGTTTGGTTTGGGTCGAGCGAAAGCCAGGGCGTCATAACGTGCCGGCCCGGTCTCCTATGAATGCTGCCGGGCCAACGATCGTGCGCGTATCTACAGGCGGCGGAGGAGCACGATGTCCCGTCGGGCAATCCGACGACGTGCTGTAACGCTCACCCCTCCTCCACCCGTTCCACCCCCGGCAGCGTCTTCATCGCCTGGGCCAGTCGCGGCGAGACGTTCCATGTTCCCGGCAGCGAGACCTCGACATCGCGCCCCGGCTCAAGCCGCGGCAGCAGCACCACCCGGCCGCGGCCGCGGCCCTCGCGGGACAGCAGGGCGCGGATATGCGGCACCGCCTCGGTGGCGCGCAGCCAGACGCGCATGCCGACCCCGGTCTGCGCCGCCGCCTCGTCCAGCGACTGCACGTCGTGCGCGGTCAGCCGCAGCGCCTCGCCTTCCAGCTGCAACTCCGTCGTGACCAGCACCGCCTGGCCCGCGGTCAGCAGGGTCCGGCTGCGCGCCAGCACCTCGCTGAACAGCGTCACCTCGAAACTGCCATGCGCGTCCGACAGCCGCAGCCAGGCCATGCGGCTGCCGGTGCGGGTAGGGCGCTCCTTGCTTGCCATGACCAGCCCGGCCAGCTTGGCGCGCCCCAGCCCGGCCTGCGCGCGCGCCAGCAGGCTGGTGCTGGCGACCGCTCCCAGCCGGCCGAGCGCCACCCGATAGGCGTCGAGCGGGTGGGCGGTCAGGTGGAACCCGACCGCCTCGGCCTCGGCGGCCAGCCGCTCCATCTGCGGCCAGTCCTGCGCATCCGGCAGACGGAGCGGTTCGACGCCCGCGGCGATTCCGAACAGCGCATCCTGCGCGCTCGCCCGCTGCTCGGCGCAGGACTGGGCGCGGCGCACCACGGCCTCGGCGGCGGCGAAGGCGCGGGCGCGGTTCGGCTCCAGCCCGTCCAGCGCGCCGGCCCGCGCCAGGCTTTCCAGCGGCAGCTTGCCGAGGTGCCGCGGGTCCACGCGTGCGGCCAGATCGGCGAGCGAGGCGAACGGACGGTCGCCCCGCGCCTCCATCACGGCCTCCATCGCGGCGCGGCCGACGCGCTTGATCGCGGCCAGGGCATAGCGGATGCACAGCCGCCCGTCCGCGTCGCGCTCCAGCGAGAAATCCGCGTGGCTGCGGTTGATGTCCGGCGGCAGCAGCGCGATGCCCGCCCGGGAGCAGTCCTGGCGCAGCGCCGCCAGCCGGTCGGTGTTGCCGATCGCCAGGCTCATGCAGCCGGCCAGGAAGGCGACGGGATGGTTCGCCTTCATCCAGGCGGTCTGATACGCGACCAGCGCATAGGCCGCCGCGTGCGACTTGTTGAAGCCGTAATCGGCGAACCGCGCCATCAGCTCGAAAACTTCGGCGGCCTTGTCCGGCTCGATGCCGCGCGCGGTAGCGCCGCCGACGAAGGTTTCGCGCTGCGCGTCCATCTCGGCGCGGATCTTCTTGCCCATCGCGCGGCGCAGCAGGTCGGCCGCACCCAGGCTGTAGCCGGCCATGCGCTGCGCGATCTGCATGACCTGTTCCTGATAGACCATGATGCCATAGGTCTCGGCCAGGATGTCGTGCAACTCGGGGTGCGGCGCCTCCCACGCCTCGCCATGCTTGCGGCGGCAATAGTCGGGAATGTTGGCCATCGGGCCGGGGCGGTACAGGGCGACGCCGGCGATCAGATCCTCGAAGCGGTCCGGCCGCATCTGGCGCAGCACGTCGCGCATGCCCGGGCTTTCAAACTGGAACACCCCGCCGGCGTCGCCGCGCGCCAGCATCTCGTATGTCGCCGCGTCATCGAGCGGCAGGCGGTCGAGATCGACCTCAGTGCCCCGTCCGCGCAGGAAATCCGCGGCGCGGCGCAGGATGGTCAGCGTGGTCAGGCCGAGGAAGTCGAACTTCACCAGCCCGGCCTGCTCGACGTATTTCATCGAGTATTGCGTGACCAGGAACTCGGTCTTCGGGTCGCGATAGACCGGCACCAGATCGACCAGCGCGCGGTCGCCGATGACCACGCCGGCGGCATGGGTGCTGGCGTGGCGGTACAGGCCCTCCAGCTGCAGCGCCACTTCCAGCAATCGGCGGACCGCCTCGTCGTCGTCGCGCAGCTGGCGCAGCCGCGCCTCGCCATCCACGGCCTGCTGCAATGTCACGGGCTTGGCCGGATTGTTGGGGATCAGCTCGGCCACGCGGTTGACCTGGCCGAACGGCAGACCCAGCACCCGGCCCACGTCGCGCACGGCCGCGCGCGCCTGCAGCTTGCCGAAGGTGATGATCTGCGCCACGCGGTCGGCGCCGTATTCGCGCCGCACGTAGCCGATCACCTCGTCGCGCCGGTCCTGGCAGAAATCGATGTCGAAATCGGGCATCGACACGCGCTCGGGGTTCAGGAACCGCTCGAACAGCAGCCCCCAGGGCAGCGGGTCGATATCGGTGATGGTCAGCGCCCAGGCCACCACCGATCCGGCGCCCGATCCGCGCCCCGGCCCGACCGGAATCCCCTGCGCCTTGGCCCATTGGATGAAGTCGGCGACGATCAGGAAGTAGCCGGGAAACTCCATCCGCTCGATGACGCCGAGCTCGTAGTCCAGCCGCCCGGCATAGGCGGCGCGGCCGGCGGCATCGGCGCGCAGCGTATCCATGCGCGCGGCCAGTCCCTCGCGCGCCATCGCCCGCAGGGTCTCCGCCTCGGTGCTGCCCGGTCGCACCTTCGGGCAGACCGGCAGGCGAGGCCGGCTCGGCTCGGCCATCACCGCGCAGCGGCGGGCGAGCGCGACCGTGTTGTCGCAGGCGTCCGGCAGGTCGGCGAACAGCGCGCGCATCGCCCCGGCCGGCTTGAACCAGTGTTCCGGCGTCACCCGGCGGCGGTCCGGCTCGGCCACGCTGCGTCCCTCGGCGATGCACAGCAGCGCGTCATGCGCGGCGTGCATCGACTGGGTGGCGAAGAAGCACTCGTTGGTGGCCACCAGCGGCACGGCCGCGGCGTCGGCCAGGGCGATCAGCCCCGGCTCGATGGCGCGCTCGACCGGCAATCCGTGGCGTTGCAGCTCCACCGCGACACGGCCCGGAAACGCCTCGCCCAGCCGGGCGAGCAGCCGCTCCGCCTCGGACTTCTGCCCCCCGGCCAGCAGCCGCCCGAGCGGCCCCAGCGCGCCGCCGGTCAGCAGCAGCAGGCCCGCGGCATGCGCGGCCAGCGTGTCGAGCGAGACCTGCGGCTTCTGCCCCGGCTCGCCGTCGATGAAGCCGGCCGAGGACAGGCGCTGCAGGTTGGCGAACCCGGCCGCATCCTGCGCCAGCAGCACCACCGGGTCCGGCGGCAGCGCGCGCGCCGCGTCACGGGCCAGCGCCACCTGGCAGCCGATGATCGGCTGCACCCCGGCCTTGGCGCAGGCCTGGCTGAACTCCAGCGCGCCGAACAGGTTGGCGGTGTCGGTGATGGCCACCGCCGGCATCGCGCCGTCGCGCGCCAGGGCCGCCAGCTTTTCGGCCTTGATCGCGCCCTCGGACAGCGAATAGCTGCTGTGGCAGCGCAGATGGACGAAATCGGCGGGCGGCATCAGGCCGCTGCCCCGCCGGCCACGATCACCGCGGCGACAGCACCATGATCATCTGCCGGTTTTCCATGCGCGGCATCTGCTCGACCTTGGTCGTCGCGTCCATCTCGGTGCGGATCCGCTCCAGCACCTTCACGCCAATGTCCTGGTGCGCCATCTCGCGGCCGCGGAAACGCAGCGTGACCTTGACCTTGTCGCCCTCGTCGATGAACGACTTCATGGCACGCATCTTCACCTGATAGTCGTTCTCGTCGATGTTCGGCCGGACCTTGATCTCCTTGATCTCGACGACCTTCTGCTTCTTCTTGGCCTCGTTCTTCTTTTTCTGCTGTTCGTATTTGAACTTGCCGAAATCGAGGATCTTGCAGACCGGCGGCTCGGCGTTCGGGCTGATCTCCAGCAGGTCCAGGCCCACGGCAAAGGCGCGCTGCACCGCCTCGCGGGCGGTCATCACGCCCACCATCTCGCCGTCCTGGTCGATCAGCCGCACCTGCGGCACACGGATCTCTTCGTTCACGCGGGGCCCGTCGCGGGTCGGCGGAGCGGGCAATGGTCCTCGGGGTATCGGTCTCTCCTATAAAGGTGGAACAGCAGGCACTATCGCAAGGGCCGGGGGGGCGGATCAAGCAGTCCCTGCCCGTCCGGTCGCCAATCTAGCAAGATCGGGTGGCATCGCCTCGGCTGCAAGGCGCGAGATGGCCTCGTCCAGCGTCAGCACCTCCTGATCGCGGCCGCCGAGGCGGCGAAGCGCCACGGTCCCGGCCGCCGCTTCCTGCCGCCCGACCACCAGGATCAGCGGCACATGCGCCACGCTGTGCGCGCGGATCTTGGCATTGATCTTCTCGGCCGACAGATCCGCCTGGACTTGCAGCCCGGCCGCGCGCAGCCGGTCGGCTACGTCCAGGGCATACGCATCGGCGTCCGAGACGATGGTCGCCACCACCGCCTGCACCGGCGCCAGCCAGAGCGGGAAGCGGCCGGCATATTGTTCGATCAGAATGCCCAGGAACCGCTCGAAGCTGCCCAGGATGGCGCGATGCAGCATCACCGGCCGGCGGCGGGAGCCATCGGCGGCGGTGTATTCGGCGTCCAGCCGCTCGGGCAGCACATAGTCCACCTGCAGGGTGCCGCATTGCCAGTCCCGCCCGATCGCGTCGCGCAGGACGAACTCCAGCTTCGGGCCGTAGAAGGCGCCCTCGCCAGGATTGAGCTGATAGTCGACGCCGGCCAGGGCGCAGGCGTCGCGCAGCGCGGCCTCGGCCCGGTCCCAGTCGGCGTCGCTGCCGGCGCGCTGCGCGGGCCGGTCGGCGAACTTCACCGCGAACGAGTCGAAACCGAAATCGCGATACACCTCGGCCAGCATCGCCACGAAGCGCGCCGTCTCGGCGGCCACGTCGCGTTCCTCGCAGAAGATGTGCGCGTCATCCTGGGTGAAGGCGCGCACCCGCATGATGCCATGCAGCGCGCCGGACGGTTCGTAGCGGGTGCAGGCCCCGAACTCGGCCATGCGCAGCGGCAACTCGCGATAGCTTCGCGATCCCTGGCGGAAGATCTGCACATGGCACGGGCAGTTCATCGGCTTCAGCGCCAGCGTCTTGTCCTCGTCCTCGACGCGGGCGAGGAACATGTGTTCGCGATACTTGTCCCAGTGGCCCGACGCCTCCCACAGCGAGCGGTCCACCAGCTGCGGCGTGCGCACCTCCTGATAACCCGATGCGTCCTGGCGGCGGCGCATATAGGCCTCCGCCGCGCGGTACAGCCGCCACCCCTTCGGATGCCAGAACACGCTGCCGGCCGCTTCCTCCTGGATATGGAACAGGTCCATGTCGCGGCCGATGCGGCGGTGGTCGCGCTTTTCCGCCTCCTCCAGCATCGTCAGGTAGGCGGCGAGTTCCTTTTCGTCGCGCCAGGCAGTGCCATAAATGCGGCTCAGCATCGGGTTGCGGTGGTCGCCGCGCCAGTACGCGCCCGCCACCTTCTGCAACTTGAAGGCGGCGCCGACATCGCCGGTGCCGCGCATGTGCGGGCCGCGGCACAGATCGATCCAGTCGCCCTGGCGGTAGAAGGTGATCGTCTCGCTCTCGGGCAGATCGCGAATCAGCTCGGCCTTGAACCGCTCGCCGCGCTGCTCGAAGAACGCGATCGCCTCGTTGCGCTCGTGGACCTCGCACTGGAACGGCGCATTGGCGGCGATGATCTCGCGCATCTTCGCCTCGATCGCCGGAAAGTCCTCCGGCGTGAACGGGGCGTTGCGGGCGAAATCGTAATAGAAGCCGTTCTCGATCGCCGGGCCGATCGTGACCTGCGTGCCGGGATACAGCGCCTGCACCGCCTCGGCCAACACATGCGCCGCGTCGTGGCGGATCAGGCCCAGCGCCTCCGGATCGCGACGGGTGACGAAACGCACCGCCGCGTCGTGGTCCAGCATGGCCGACAGATCGGACAGCTTGCCGTCCACGCTCATCGCCAACGCGGCCTTCGCAAGGCCCGGGCCGATTGAGGCGGCCAGCTGCGCGCCGGTCACCGGCGCGTCGAAATCGCGCACGGAACCGTCTGGCAGGGTGATGGCGGGCATGGCAGGCGACCTTTGCGGCGGGCGGGGGCTTGCTATGCCGTCAATGGCAGGGCGGCGGCAACCCTGTCCGCGGTCAACGCCGGCAGGTCGGGAACGCGCAGCACCGTGGCCCAGCCACCGCCGGGGCTGCGCGGAGCGGTCAGCGCCGGGTCGCTCGCGGGTCCGAACAGCACCACGCATGGGCAGCCCATCGCGGCAGCCAGGTGCATCGGCCCGGTGTCATTGCCGACCGCGACGGCGGCGCGGGCGACGAGCGCGGCCAGACCAGGCAGGTCGGTGCGGCCGGTCAGGTCGATGGCTCCGGGAATGGCGGCGGCGAGCGGCGCCTCGGCCGCCGTCCCGATGACCACCGGGGTCAGTCCGCGCGCGACCAGGACGGCCGAGAGTTCGGCGAAGCGGGCCACCGGCCACCGCTTCTCCGGCCGATGCGGCGCGGCCCCGGGAACCAGCAGCGCGAACGGGACGGCGACCTTCGGCGCGGGTGCGGCGGCGAGCCAGGACAGGTCCGGCGCCGGTACGGGCGGCACGCCGGCGATCGCCAACTGCTCGGCCTGACGCTCGAGCGTGTGCATCGAGTTGCGGGCGGGGTTCGCGTGCGGAGCGGAGCAGCCGGGGGCGATGCCCGACCAGGGCGGCCGGCCGGCAAGGCGGAAATACCAAGCCGACCGCCGCGACGTCTGCAGGTCGAACACCATGTCGAACCCACGCAACTGCCGGACCAGGCGCAGCAGCGCGGCGGGTCGCCACCAGGGCGGCCGGTCATCGACCAGCACCCGGTCGAACCAGGGCGCGCGCCGCGCCAGGCCGGCGAACGGGGCGGTGGTCAGCAGGCTGACCTCGGCAGCCGGGTAGGCCGCGCGGATCGCGGCGAAGGCCGCGAAGGAGAGCACGAAGTCACCGAGCGCGCCGAGCCGGATGACGAGGACCCGCCGCTCAGGACGCGGCGGCGGCGCGGGCAAGCTTTTCGTCGAGGGTGATGAGTTCGGCGCCGAGCTCCCGCGAGAGCCACAGGTAGCTGGCATCATAGGCGCTCAATCCCGTCGCGAGCGCCAACTCCAGTGTCGCATCAAGATCAACATCGACGGTCTCGATGTTCAGCGCCGCACGGTCACTCCACCGGCGTTGCAGCCCCGCCGCTTCATCGGGCCGCTTCCGCGACTTCACAGCGCAGGTATTGGCAAGTTCGAAGCCCAGCGAGAAAGGCGCAAACAGTCGGGCTCCCTCAACCCTCGGCAGGACCGCGGCGCCCTCCGGCTCGCCAAACAGCACCGCGGCGATGGCCGAGCAATCCACAACCTTATCGGGCATCACGCATCGCACGCACGATCTCGATGAACTCGTCGATGGCCGACAGGCCTGCCGCCTTGGCCCTGGCATAAATGTCGGCCGCAGACATGCGTCGCGCCGGCCCGACCGCCGCCTCGACGATGGCCATCAGCTCGCCCTGCAACGAGCGATGGTTGCGCTGGGCCCGCTCGCGCAGGCGCTCTGCGAGATCGTCCGGCAAGTCCTTGATCGACAGATTCACCGACACTGCCGCCTCCCTTTCGTCTGGAGCCATAACCACGCCATTCTGGAACCGCCGTCTATTCGCCACCGTCCAGCAGTTCGGCATAGACCGCCAGCGTCGCGTCCTGCATCGCGCGCACGGTGAAATGCTGCTCCACCGCCGCCCGCGCCCGCGCGCCGAACACCGCGCGCTCGATCGGGGTCAGCGCCAGCACCGCATCCAGGGTCGCCGCCAGCGCCGCGGGATCGCCCGGCGGCACGCGCCAGCCCGTCGCGCCGTGCTGGATGGTCTCGGCCGCGCCGCCGTGGTCGCTGGCGACCACCGGGCGGGCCATCGCCTGCGCCTCGACGATGACCCGGCCAAACCCCTCCGGCGCGGTCGAGGCGTTGACCACCACGCTTGCCAAAGCGAGCGCCGCCGGCATGTCCTCGCAATCGCCGACCATGCGGACCCGGTCGGCAACGCCCAGCCGGTCGGCGAGCGTGGCCAGCTCGCGGGCGTAGCCGCGCCGGCCCTGGTCGGCGCCGACCAGCACCACGGTCGCATCCTGCCGAGGCAATCGCGCCAGCGCCTCGATCAGCACCGCCTGCCCTTTCCAGCGGGTCAGCCGCGCCGGCAGCACGATGGCCTCATGCTCCAGCGGCACCCGCCAGGCCTGCGCCAGCCGGCCGATGCGGTGAAATGAAACCCGCGCCGGATCGAACACCGCCGGGTCCACGCCGCGATGGATGACCCGGATGCGCCCGGGCGGAACAGCGTGACGCCGGGCGATCTCCTCGGCCACGAACCGGCTGATGGCGATGACCCGCTCGCCGCGCGCCATGACCGCGTTGTACTCGCGCTTCCCGGGAAAGTCCTCGGCGTAGGGCGCGTGATAGGTGGTCAGGAAATGCGCCCCGGTGCGGCGCGCGGCCAGCCACGCCGACCATGCCGGCGCGCGCGAGCGGGCATGGACGATGTCCACCTGCTCAGCGCGGATCAGCCGCTCCAGCCGCGCGGCGTTGCGCCAGATCGTCCAGGGCCGCTTGGCGGCCAGCGGCAGCACGATGTTGCGCCCGCCGGCCCGTTCCACCGCCGGCGCCAGCCGTCCGCCGGCGCTGGCCACCAGGGCTATGCCGCCATGCAGGGCGACGGCCTGCGCCATCTCGATGGTGCCGCGTTCCACGCCGCCGCCGCCCAGGGCCGGCAGCACCTGCAGCACGACCGGAGGGCGCGGGGGCATCGCCCGGCTATATCACGCGTTGGGCCGCTGCGAAGGGTGGGGTTGCGCATGGAACGGACGGGTCGGCTGGATCGCGGCGACGGCGTGCATCTGGCCTGGCGCGCCCTGCCCGGACGCGGGCCGACCGTGGTGTTCCTGCCCGGCTTCGGCAGCGACATGGCCGGCGCCAAGGCCGAAGCGCTGGCCGGATGGGCCGGCGCGCATGGTCAGGGAATGCTGCGGCTGGACTATTCCGGCCACGGCGCCAGCGAAGGCGCGTTCGGCGATGGCACCATCGGCCGGTGGACCAGCGACGCCATCGCGGTAATCGATCGCACGACCGACGGCCCGATCCTGCTGGTCGGCTCGTCGATGGGCGGCTGGATCGCGCTGCTGGCGGCAATCGCCCGCCCGGATCAGGTTGCCGGCCTGGTCGGCATCGCCGCGGCGCCCGACTTCACCGAGGATCTGATGTGGGAGGCGGCGATGCCGGCGGAGCGCGCGGCGCTGCTGGCGCAGGGGTTCGTCGACGCCCCCAGCAAATACGGGCCGCCACAGCGGATCACCCGCGCGCTGATCGAGGATGGCCGCCAGCGCCTGCTGCTGCGCGGCGAAATCGCGCTGGATTGTCCGGTTCGGCTGCTGCACGGCCAGCGCGACCCGGACGTGCCGTGGGAGACGGCGCTGCGCCTGGCCGGGCGGCTGCGCGGCGCGGATGTGCAGGTCACGCTGGTCAAGGACGGCGACCACCGCCTGTCGCGGCCGCAGGATCTGGCGCTGCTGGCGCGCACCGTGAGCAGCCTTGCCGGAGCCGGCGAGACGTGACCCCGCAGCCGCATGTCGTGATCGTCGGCGCCGGGTTCGCCGGGCTGAACTGCGCCCGCCTGCTGGGCGGCAGCGCGGTGCGCGTGACGCTGATCGACCGGCGGAACTACCACCTGTTCCAGCCGCTGCTGTACCAGGTCGCCACCGCCGCACTGTCGCCAGCCGAGATCGCCGAGCCGGTGCGACGCATCCTCGGCCATTTCGGCAATATCAGCGTCCGACTGGGCGACGTGATCGGCGTGGACGCGGCGGCGCGCAGCGTGGCGCTGGGCGATGGGAGCCATATCGCGTACGACCGGCTGGTGTTGGCGACCGGCTCGGCGACGAGCTATTTCGGCCATCCCGAATGGCAGCGGTTTGCTCCCGGCCTGAAATCGTTCGCCGATGCCCGGGATATCCGCTCGCGCGTGCTGTCCGCCTTCGAGCGCGCCGAGGCGGCGCCCGATCCGGCGCAGCGCGCGCGGCTGCTGACCAGCCTCATCGTCGGCGGCGGCACCACCGGAGTCGAGATGGCCGGCGCGGTCGCCGAGCTGGCGCGCAGCGCGCTGGCCCGCGACTTCCGCACGCTGCGTCCGGCCGACGCGACCGTGCTGCTGGTCGAGGCGGGGCCTCGGCTGCTGCCAGGCTTTCCCGAGGATCTGTCGGCCTATGCGCTGGGCGCGCTGCAACGCCTGGGCGTCACCGTCCGGCTGGATACGCCGGTGCAGGACATCGGCGAGGCTGGGGTGACCGCCGGCGGAGAGCTGATCGCCGCGGCCACGGTGATCTGGGGCGCCGGGGTGGCTGCCTCCGAGGCCGGGCGCTGGCTCGGCGTCACGCTGGACAGGCACGGCCGGGTCCCGGTCGGTCCCGACCTCGCCGCCTTGGGCGTGGCGAACATCTACGTATTGGGCGACCTGGCGCACTGCATGGACGCGAAAGGCACGGAACTGCCCGGTCTCGCACAGGTCGCGCAGCAGCAGGGCCTCTATCTCGGCCGCGCCATGCGCGCCCGGCTGACCGGCGGCGGCGACCCAGGCCCGTTCCGCTACCGCGACCGCGGCAACCTGGCGACCATCGGGCGCAACGCCGCCGTCGCGGTATTCGGCCCCGTCAAGCTGCGCGGCTTCGTCGCCTGGACGCTGTGGAGCGTGGTCCACATCTTCCTGCTGATCGGCTTCCGCAACCGCGCCGTCGTGTCGCTGCAATGGCTGATCGCCTACATCACCAACCAGCGCGGCGCCCGCATCATCACCGGCGAACGGGAGCCGTAGTCAGATCCGTCGCGGCGACCCGGCGTCGCGGATCGCCGCGATGTTGGCGGCATAGGAACCCGGGCCGCCCCGGAACACCGCCGAGCCGGCGACCAGCGTATCCGCCCCCGCCGCGACGCACTCCGCGGCCGTCTGCGGCGACACGCCGCCATCCACCTGCAACCGGATCCTGCGGCTGCCGATCATCTCGCGCACCCGGCGCACCTTCTCAAGCTGCGAGCGGATCAGGCTTTGGCCGCCGAAGCCCGGATTGACCGTCATCACCAGGATCAGGTCCACGTCGTCCAGCACGTAGTCCAGCGCGCGCTCCGACGTGGCCGGGCAGATCGTGACCCCAGCCTGCTTGCCCAGCTCACGGATCCGCTGCAACGAGCGGTGCAGATGCGGGCCGGATTCGGCATGCACGGTGATGCGGTCCGATCCGGCCTTGGCGAACGCCTCCAGATACGGCTCGGCGGGCGCGATCATCAGATGCGTGTCGAACATGCGGTCGGTATGCGGTCGGATGGCGCGCACCACATCCGGCCCGATGGTGATATTGGGCACGAAATGCCCATCCATCACATCGACGTGGATCCAGTCCGCGCCGGCCTCGACCACCGCCCGCACTTCCTCGCCCAGTTTGGCGAAATCGGCCGACAGGATCGACGGCGCGATGACCAGCGGTTCAGCCACGGGCGGCATCCTGTTTCGCGAGTTCCTCCACCTCCTTGAACACCCGGCTGGCGGTGATGTCCACCGCGTCAATGCTGGCCAGATCCTGCGCACTCACCGGCGCGCCGTGCATGTCGCCGACCAGCCGGTTCGCCTGCCGCAGGCGGGCGCGGTCGAGCGCGTTGCGGATCGAGCGCGCATTGGCGAAATGCGGCAGCTTTCTACGCGCCGCGATGTAGCGGGCCAGCGCATCGCGCGCTGGCGGCGTAAGCTGGTACGCCTGCCGGGCCAGGATCGCCTCGCCGATGCCCAGCAGCTCCGCCTCGTCGTAGTCGGGGAAGTCGATGTGGTGCGCCACGCGCGAGCGAAAGCCTGGGTTGGTGGCGTAGAACTTGTCCATCCGGTCGGAATAGCCGGCGAGAATCACCACCAGATCCTCGCGCTGGTTCTCCATCACCTGCAGCAGGATTTCGATCGCCTCCTGCCCGTAGTCGCGCTCGTTCTCGGCGCGGTGCAGGTAGTACGCCTCGTCGATGAACAGCACGCCGCCCATCGCCTTTTTCAGGATCTCCTTGGTTTTGGGCGCGGTATGGCCGATGTACTGGCCCACCAGATCGTCGCGCGTCACCGAGACAAGATGGCCTTTGCGGATGAAGCCGAGCTTGTGCAGAATCCCCGCCATCCGCAGCGCCACCGTGGTCTTGCCGGTGCCGGGGTTGCCGGTGAACGACATGTGCAGCGTCGGCGGCTCGCCCGCCAGGCCGATGCGCTTGCGCACCCGCTCGACCAGCAGCAGCGAGGAGATCTCGCGGATGCGCGTCTTGACCGGCTTGAGGCCGAGCAGGTCGCGGTCAAGGCCGGCGAGGATCTCGCCGATCCCCGCCTGCTCGAACTCCGCGCGCAGGTCGATGGCAGCCGGCGCCTCCATTGCGTCCGCCATCAGGCGCGCACCGGGTCGGTGGTATAGCGGATGCTGCGCCCGGTGGATTCCTGGCGCACCAGCCGGTACTCCGGTTCATGCTCGGGGCGGTTGACCAGGAACGAGATCCGCACCGACTCCCAGCCGGCCGTCGAATCGAAGCCGGAAATGCGGATGTATCGGTCGCCATAGGTGCGGCGGCACTCCTTCAGCTCGAACATGACGCCGGCGGCGTCGGCCACGTCGAACATCGGATGACCCCACATGTCCCAATATGTATTGCGCGGGTGCGCGTCCTCGGTGAACTCGATGTTCACTGCCCAGCCCTTGTCGATGCAGGTACTGCACCTGCTTGGTGATCTGCTCGTCGGTAAGATCGGGGAGGAAGGAGAAGCAGCCTTGGGTGTTGCGCATGGTGGTTCCTTACGTGCGATGGGGCAGTCACTCGCCTCTCACCACCGTCACGCCCGGACTTGATCCGGGCATCCACCGGCCACGCCGCAGCATCGCGTGGGGGGCGTGGATGGCCGGGTCAAGCCCGGCCACGACGGCATGGGGGATAGCTCAGGCAGGCGCGACCTCTATGCCGACACGCTTGCCGACGGCACGAAGTCCGGGGTGTCGGTCGAGGCGTAGTTGAACGTCACGTCCTTCCAAACCTCCAGCGCCTGGTGCAGCGGCTGGCAGGTCTTCGCTGCATTCATCAGAATCTCCGGGCCTTCGCGGAACGTGTCCTTGCCTTCGTTGCGGGCCAGGATCATCGCCTCCAGCGCCACGCGGTTCGCCGTCGCCCCGGCCTGGATGCCCTGCGGGTGGCCGATCGTGCCGCCACCGAACTGCAGCACCGTGTCCTCGCCCAGGTACTCCAGAAGCTGGTGCATCTGACCGGCATGGATGCCGCCAGAGGCGACGGGCATCGTCTTGCGCAGGCTCGCCCAATGCTGGTCGAAGAACACGCCATTCTCCAGCCGCATCGGATTGAAGTCGTCGCGCAGGATGTCGTAGTAGCCGCGCGTGGTCGCCGGATCGCCCTCCAGCTTGCCGACCACGGTGCCGGCATGGATGTGGTCCACGCCCGCCAGGCGCATCCATTTGGCGATGACGCGGAACGACACGCCGTGCGTCTTCTGCCGCGTATAGGTGCCATGGCCGGCGCGGTGCAGGTGCAGGATCATGTCGTTCTTGCGGGCCCATTTCGACATCGACTGGATTGCGGTATAGCCGATCACCAGGTCGATCATCACAATCACCGAGCCGATCTCGTGCGCGAACTCGGCGCGCTCGTAGATCTGCTCCATGGTGCCGGCGGTGACGTTCAGGTAGGTGCCCTTGACCTCGCCGGTCGCCGCCTGGGCCTTGTTCACCGCCTCCATGCAATACAGGTAGCGGTCGCGCCAATGCATGAACGGCTGGCTGTTGATGTTCTCGTCGTCCTTGGTGAAATCCAGCCCGCCCTTCAGCGCCTCGTACACGACGCGGCCGTAGTTGCGCCCCGAAAGCCCGAGCTTTGGCTTGACGGTGGCGCCCAGCAGCGGGCGGCCGAACTTGTCCAGCCGCTCGCGCTCGACCACGATGCCGGTCGGCGGCCCGTCGAACGTCTTCACGTACGCGACCGGGAAGCGCATGTCCTCAAGCCGCAGCGCCTTCAGCGGCTTGAAGCCGAACACGTTGCCGATGATGGACGCCGTCAGGTTGGCGATCGACCCTGGCTCGAACAGATCGAGGTCGTACGCGATATAGGCGAAGTACTGGCCCGGCGCGTTCGGCACCTCATCCAGCCGGTACGCCTTAGCGCGGTATTTCTCGCAGGCGGTCAGCCGGTCGGTCCACACCACGGTCCAGGTCGCCGTCGAGCTTTCGCCGGCCACCGCGGCGGCCGCCTCGATCGGATCGACGCCATCCTGCGGGGTGATGCGGAACAATGCGATCACGTCGGTATCACTGGGTTCGTAGTCCGGCTCCCAGTAGCCCATCTTGCGGTATTCCAGGACGCCGGACACGTAGCGCTCCTTGCCGCGGACGGTCTGCGCCTTCGTGTTGATCTCGTTCATGCTGCTGTTTCCTTCGGAGCGGTTCGGAGGCGAGTGGTCAGGCGCTATCGTTCAGGCGGCGGCGGCGGTGATCGCGGGGCGGGCGGCGAGCGCGCCTCCGGCATAGCGGCGCGCCATCTCGGCCAGGCTCAGCGTGCGGATGCGCGAGGCATGCCCGGCCCCGCCGAACGCCTCGAAGCGGTCGCGGCACAGTTTCTGCAGTGCGTCCATGGACGGCTTCAGGAACTTGCGCGGGTCGAACTCGGAACGGTCCTCGTGGGCGACGCGGCGGAACTGCGCGGCCATCGCCAGGCGGCAGTCGGTGTCGATGTTGACCTTGCGCACGCCATGCCTGATGCCGACCAGGATCTCCTCGACCGGCACGCCCCAGGTCTGCGGCATTTCGCCGCCGGCGCGGTTGAACTGCTCCTGCAGATCCTGCGGCACCGACGACGATCCATGCATCACCAGATGCAGGTTCGGCAGGCGCGCGTTGATTGCCTTTATGACGTGCATCGCCAGGATGGCGCCATCCGGCTTGCGCGAGAACTTGTATGCTCCGTGCGAGGTCCCCATCGCGATCGCCAGCGCATCGACGCCGGTCTGTTCGACGAAGGTCACCGCCTCGTCCGGGTCGGTCAGCAGCTGGTCGTGCGATAGCGCGCCCTCGGCGCCATGCCCGTCCTCGGCCTCGCCCTTGCCGGTCTCCAGGCTGCCGAGCACCCCCAGCTCGCCCTCGACCGACACGCCGACCTTGTGCGCCATGATCGTCACATGCGCGGTGATCGCAACGTTATAGTCCCAGTCGGCAGGAGTTTTGGCATCCGCGCGCAGGGAGCCGTCCATCATCACCGAGGTATAGCCGTGCTGGATGGCCGACAGGCAGGTTGCCTCGTCATTGCCGTGGTCCTGGTGCAGGCAGATCGGCACAGTCGGGAACATCGCCTCGGCGGCCTCGACCATCTTCGACAGCATGATGTCGCCGGCATAGCTGCGCGCGCCGCGCGATGCCTGCAGGATCACCGGCGCATCGACCGCCTCGGCCGCGCGCATGATCGCCAGCACCTGTTCCATGTTGTTGATGTTGAAGGCGGGCACGCCATAGCCGTGCTCGGCGGCGTCATCGAGCAGCTGGCGCAGAGTGATGCGGGCCATGCGTGTGTCTCCCTCAGTGTCCGGCAACGCGGCGGGCGGCGCGCGCCACGGCGTCAGGGGTGATGTCGAACTTCTCGAACAGCGTGTCCGCCGGCGCGGACGCGCCGAAGCCGGTCATGCCGACGAACGCGCCGCGATCGCCCAGCCAGCGCGCCCAATCGCCTTCCACCGCCGCCTCGACGCCGACGCGCGGCGCGGCGCCCAGCACCTCGCGTCGGTACGCCTCGGACTGCTCGCAGAACAATTCCCAGCACGGCGCGGACACGACCGCGACGCGCATCCCGTCGGCGGTCAGCCGGTCGGCGGCGGCCAGCGCCACCGCGACCTCCGATCCGGTGGCGATCAGCGTCACGTCGCGCCCGCCTGCCGGCTCGCGCAGCACATAGGCGCCGAGACGCACATCGGCCGGCAGGCGCTCGGCCCGCGGCAGCGGAGCCAAAGCCTGCCGCGACAGGCACAGCACCGACGGCATGCTGAACGCGGCCAGCGCGCACTCCCACGCCTCGGCGGTCTCCACTGCGTCGGCCGGGCGGAACACCAGCAGGTTCGGAATGGCCCGCAGCGCGGCCAGATGTTCGACCGGCTGGTGCGTCGGCCCGTCCTCGCCGAGGCCGATGCTGTCATGGGTCATCACGTGGATCACCCGCAGCCGCATCAGCGCCGCCAGCCGGATCGCCGGGCGCGCATAGTCGGAAAACACCAGGAACGTGCCGCCATAGGGAACCAGGCCGCGATGCAGCGCGATGCCGTTCATCGCAGCGGCCATCGCATGTTCGCGGATGCCGAAATGGATGTACGAGCCGCCGAACTGCCCGGGCGTGACCGCCCGCTGCGTCTTGGCGAGGGTCAGAGTGGAGTGGGTGAGATCCGCCGAGCCGCCCACCAGCTTCGGCATCGCCCTGGCGAGCGCCTCGATCACCGCCTGCGAAGCCTGGCGCGAGGCGATGGCGGCCGGCGCCTCCAGCCAGCGCGCGCGCAAGGCGTGCAGCGCCTCGAACGCCTCGTCCGGGATCGGGTCGTGCGCGCCACCCTGGAAGGCGTGCCGCACCGCGCCGTCCTGCTCGGCCAAACGTTCGCTCCAGGCGCGGCGCGCGGCCGCCCCGCGCGCGGCGGCCGCGCGGAACGGCAGGTAGATCGCGGGCGGAACCTCGAACGGTTCGTGCGTCCAGCCAAGGTTGTGTCGCGTCGCGGCAATCTCGTCGGCGCCGAGGGGCGCGCCATGCGCGTCCTTGGTCCCCTGCCGCTTCGGGCTGCCGAAGCCGATCACCGTCCGGCATGCGATCATCGACGGCCGCTCGGCCGCGCGCGCCGCGGCGATCGCCGCGTCCACCTCGCCGGGATCGTGGCCATCGACGGCGGCGACATGCCAGCCGGCGGCGGCGAAGCGGGCGCGCTGGTCGTCGGAGGTGGAGAGCGAGGTCGGCCCGTCGATGGAGATGCGGTTGTCGTCCCACAGCACGATCAGCCGCGACAGGCGCAGATGCCCGGCCAGCGAGATCGCCTCCTGGCTGATGCCTTCCATCAGGCAGCCGTCGCCGACCAGCACATACGTCGTGTGGTCCACCAGCTCGTCGCCGAATCGCGCGTTCAGCATCCGCTCGGCCAGCGCCATGCCGACCGCGTTGGCCAGCCCCTGCCCCAGCGGCCCGGTCGTGGCCTCCACGCCGGGCGTGTGGCCGTACTCGGGATGGCCGGGGGTCAGCGCGCCCCATTGCCGGAACCGGCGCAACTCCTCGATGGTCATATCCGAGTAGCCGCACAGATGCAGCAGCGCGTACAGCAGCATCGAGCCGTGTCCGGCCGACAGCACGAAACGGTCGCGGTCGGGCCAGGCCGGGTCGGCGGCATCGAACTTCAGGTGGCGCGTGAACAGCACCGTGGCCACCGTCGCCATGCCCATCGGCAGGCCAGGGTGCCCGGAGTTGGCCGCCTGGACCGCATCCATCGCCAGCGCCCGGATGGCGTTGGCCATGTCCGCGGTGGTCGCCGGCAGCGTCTCCGCGAGTGGCGCGACCGGGGCGTCGTTCATCCGGCCCTCCGCTTGCGCTCGATCAGTTGCAGGATGATCGGCGTCAGGATCAGCTGCATCGCCAGATCCAGCTTGTTGCCGGGGATATAGATGGAGTTGGCGCGCGACATCTTGCTGTCGTGCAGCATCGACAGAAGATAGGGGAAGTCGATGCCGCGCGGATTGCGGAAGCGGATCACCACGATCGATTCGTCTGCGGTCGGGATCCAGCGGGCGATGAACGGGTTGGAGGTGTCCACCGTCGGCACGCGCTGGAAGTTGATGTCGGTCTCGGTGAACTGCGGCGTGATGTAGCGCACGTAGTCCGGCATCCGACGCAGGATCGTCTCCATCACCGCTTCGGTCGAATAGTTGCGGGTCGAGCGGTCGCGATGGATTTTCTGGATCCATTCCAGGTTGATGACCGGCACCACGCCGATGCGCACATCGGCATGCCGCGTCATGTCGATGTTGCCGTGCCGGATCGCGCCGTGCAGGCCCTCGTACAGCAGCACGTCGGTCGGCTGCGGCAGCCGCTCCCACTCGGTGAATGTTCCGGCCGCCGCGCCGTAGAGCTGCTCCTCCTGGGCGTCGTGAATGTAGTGGCGGGTGCGTCCGCCTCCGGACTCGGCGTATTCGGCGAACGTCGCCTGCAAATCGTCCAGCAGATTGCCTTCGGGTCCGAAATGGCTGAAATGATTGTCGCCCTTCGCCTCCTCCTCCTTCATCTTCGCGCGCATGCCGATGCGGTCGTAGCGGTGGAAGGCGTCGCCCTCGATATAGCCGGCGGTGATGTTCTCGCGCCGGAATATCTGCTCGAACACGTTGCGCACCGAGGTCGTGCCGGCGCCCGAGGATCCGGTGACAGAGATGATCGGGTAGCGCGCACTCATGCCCGCGCGCCCCAATCGCCGGCACGCTGCCGGTCGGCATGGGGCCGGAACAGCGACCGCGCGGCGAACAGCGGTTCGGCCGACGGCGCCTCCATGCCGCCGTGATAGCTGGCGATCAGCGCCACCTCCTCGACCGCGCCGAACACCAGCGGCACGCGTTGGTGAATCCGGGTCGGCAACAGATCCAGGATGCGCCGCTGGCCGTCCGTCGCCGCGCCGCCGGCCTGCTCGACCAGCCACGCCACCGGGTTGGCCTCGTAGATCAGCCGCAGCCGGCCCTCGCGATAGGACGGGCGCGCGTCGGACGGATACAGATAGACGCCGCCGCGGATCAGGATGCGGAACGCCTCGGCGACCATCGAGGCGATCCAGCGCGTGTTGAAGTCGCGGTTGCGCGGCCCCTGCGCGCCGAGCTGGCACTCGGCCACGTAGCGCCGGACCGGCGCCTCCCAATGCCGCTGGTTCGATGCGTTGATGGCGTACTCGCTGGCCGCGAGCGGGATGCTGACCGGGGCGGTGACGGCGAAGAACACGCCGCTCTCCCGATGCATGGTGAAGACATGCGTGCCGTCGCCGCGCGTCAGCACCAGCGCGGTCTGCGAGCCATAGAGCAGGAACCCGGCGGTCAGCTGGTCGCGGCCCGGCCGCAGGAACGCCTCGGACGGATCGCCGGGCAGCGCCGGCATGATCGAGAAGATGGTGCCGACGGGCGCGCCGGTGTCGATGTTCGACGAGCCATCCAGCGGGTCGATCGCCACCGCCAGGGGCGCCCCTGGCCGCAGCGCGAGTGCGACGTCAAGCTCCTCAGAGGCGATGGCGGCCACCGGGCAGGCGCGCAGCGCCTCGGTCACCAGCGCATCGGCGCGCAGATCGAGTTCTTTCTGGGTGTCGCCGTGGCTCTCGCCGCGATGGGCCGCCAGATCAGGGATCAGCTTGCCGGCCGCCAGCAGCTCGGCGATGCGGCAGCCGGCGCGGGCGATGGCCAGGACGGTCTCCGCGACTGCCTGCTCAATGGCGGGATCGTGGCCGGCGCTGGTCGCCAGATAGTCCTCGAGCCGCATGCCCGTCGCCATCGGCATCCTCCCTGAGCCCTGCCCTGTCAGCGGCGGGCTGCTGATGGAGGTCAGTGTCCTGGCGGAGATGCTTGCGCGTCCAGACTAAATAACTTAGCGTTGAGTTCAGGAAAACTGAATGTGAAGCACGTCACCCTCAGGCAGCTCCGGGTGTTCGCCGCGGTCACGCGGACCGGGTCGGTGACGGCCGCCGCGCAGGCGCTCAACGTGACCCCGCCGGCAGTCACCTTGCAGATGAAGCTGCTGTCCGAGCAGCTCGGCCTGCCGCTGGTCGAGCGCGCCACCGGCGGCATGGTGCCGACCCATGCCGGGCGGCTGCTGCAGGACACGGTGCGCCGGGTCGAGGCGATCCTGTCCGACAGCGCCGCCGCCCTGGCCGCCCTGGCCGGGTCGGAGACCGGCACCGTGCATGTCGGGGTTGTCAGCACGGCCAAGTATTTCGCCCCGCGCGTGCTGGCCGCCTTTGCGCGCGCCCACCCTGGCATCGAGCTGCGGCTGATCGTCGGCAACCGCGCCGACGTGGTGCGCGGCCTGCGCGAGCACGAACTTGATCTCGCGGTGATGGGCCGGCCGCCGGAGGACATCGACGTGATCGCCGCGGTGTTCGGCGACAACCCGCATGTGGTGATCGCCCCGCCCGGACACCGCCTGGCGGCACGTCGCGCGATGCCGCCTGCTGTGCTGGCCCAGGAGAGCTTCCTGGTCCGCGAACCCGGCAGCGGCACGCGCACGCTGATGGAGCGGTTCTTTGCCGAGTCCAACATCGCGCCGCGCATCGGCATGGAGATCGGCAGCAACGAGACGGTCAAGCAGGCAGTGATGGCCGGCCTGGGCATCGCCTTCCTGTCGGCGCACACCATCGACATGGAGATGCAGTCGCGGCGCCTGGCGATCCTGGACGTCGAGGGGCTGCCGATCATCCGGCAATGGCATGTGGTCCGCATGGCCGAGCGCCGCCTGATGCCGGCCGCGGATAAGGTCGGGCGGTTCTTCACCGAGGAGGGCCGGCTGTTCCTGCCGTTCCGTCGCGTGTCGTCCTACGGCTGAGCGCGCAAGCCGCGCTGCGCGGCGATGCGGACGGCTCGCCAGCTTCGAGTTGGCACGCCCGCGCCCGGCGCTAAACCGGCTGTTGTCATCCTGCGCGTACAACATTCCGTGCTGCAGGGCGGCACGAGGGCGGATCCCGCGTTCAGGGCGGTTCACGTCAACGTGAGCTTTTCGTCTGACGTGAACATGCAGCGTAGAAGCAGGCGTCGAGGAACGTTGACGAAGGCAATTCGGTTACAGACCGAAAGAGAGTTGCTGATGTACAGCGCCGACCTGCCATACGCCGAAATCCAGCGCCTTGCCGCCCTGCGCAGCTATGTCGTTCCCGACCCGCCGCAGCCGACCCAACTCGACATCTTCACCCGGCTGGCCACGCGCATCTGCGGCACGCCGATCAGCTTCATTTCTCTCGTGGACGAGGACACCGTGCGCTGCAAATCCACGATCGGGCTGGATCTGCGGGACTGCCCCCGATCGCTCTCGATCTGCTCGCGCGCCATCGGGCAGCCGCACTCGGTCATGGTGGTGGAGGATGCGAGCGTGGACGAGCGGTTCCGCGACACCGATTTCGTCCACAGCCCGCCGCATGTGCGCTTCTACGCCGGCGCGCCGGTCTGCGACCATGATGGCCTGGCGCTGGGCATGCTGTGCGTCATGGACACCAGGCCGCGCACGCCCGGGGCCGGCGAACTGGCGCTGCTGCAGCAGGTGGCCGGCGGGGTTGTCTCGGGCCTGGAACTGTACCGCGAGGGGGCCAGCAGCGGCCCGGCCGGCGCGCGCAAGCGCGGTCGCGGCAAGGCCCAGTGTGACCCGGGACCGCCGGCGACCGGGTGGGAGCTGATGGCGGACTGGCTGGCCGAGACGCATCCCGAGTGTGGGCGGCGGATCACCGATGCCTGGGTGCCGCACTATGTCCGGCACTACCCGAGGCTGCTGGAGCGGCTGCAGCTGCTCGCCGGACAAACGGTGGCGCTGGATATTTCGCTGCCCTGACGTGATGCGCGTCGCTGCCGCGTCCGCGTCACCTCTGGCAGCCCGCACACCGCGCGCATAAACTCCGCCGCGTGGATTCGCTGCGCGCGCGCCTGTTCGTGGTCTGGGCGCTGTCGTTGGCCGCGGCGATTGCGGTCGGGCTGCTGCTGCTGCAACTGCGTGGCCAGTCGGCGGCGGCGCGGCAGAGCCGGGGCGAGGCGTTCGCACAGCAGGCTTGCGAGCGCATAGCCGACCGCTACGCCTATTACGTCGCGGACTGGACCGGGACGCCGGCGAGCCAGTCCAGCCTGGACGCGGCGACACGGCGCGATCTCGGCGCTGTGGTGGCCTTGGCGACGAGCGCGGACGGGGTCGTGCAGGCCGGCATCTGGCATAACGGCGACGGCATCGTGGCCAGTCTGCCGCCTGCTGACCTGCTCAGCCCGGCCGAACGTGCCGCCATCGGCGCGGCGGCCGGTCAGGCGGCGTCCGCCGAGACCACGCAGCAGCGCGCATTGAACGAATCCGGGCAAACGGTACATCCTGCGCGCCTGTCCGCTGGGCGGCCCGCTCCCGGGTCTGGTGGCCTGGGCGCGGGTCGCCTGGGGCGAGGCCGCCGGCATTGATCCGCTGAAGCTGGCCCTGGCGGTGCTGCTCGCTTTGGTCCTGGGGATCGCCGGATGGATAGCCTGGATGATCGCCGACTGGAATCGCAAGGTGTTCGCCGTCGAGACCGCGCTGGCGCGACAGGACGCGCCGGATCTGCCCGAGGTCGCGCCCACCGGCGAGCCGAGCCTGGATCGCATCGTCGCCGCGCTGAACACCGCCAGCGCCCGTCTGGCCGAGGCGCGGGCGCGGGCCGACGCGCTGGCGGCGCGCGCCGCGCTGTCCGAACGCCTGGCCGCGCTGGGCCGCGTCGCCGCCGGCATGGCGCACGAAATCCGCAATCCCCTGGCCACCATGCGGCTGCGCGCCGAGAACGCGCTGCACGGCGACCCGGCGCGGCGCGGCGCCGCGCTGGAGGCGGTGCTGGCGCAGACCGCGCGGCTGGATCACCTGCTCGCCGAGTTGCTGGCGATGACCCAGCAGCGCGCGCCGGCGCCGCAGACCGTCGATGTGGCCGACTTCCTGGCCGAGCTGGCGGCGGATGCGGGCGGCTGCGTCGCCACCGAGACCCAGGTGGCGCAGGCCTGGTTCGATCCCGGCCTGCTGCGCCGCGCCCTGGCCAACCTGCTCGACAACGCGCGCCGTCACGCCGGGCCGGGCGGCCGGGTGCAACTGGGCGTCACGCTCGCGGCAGGGAGCCTGGTCTTTTCGGTCGCAGATAGCGGCTCGGGTGTCGATCCCGCGCTGCGCGACACGCTGTTCGAGCCATTCGTCAGCGGCCGCGCCGATGGCAGCGGCCTGGGCCTGGCAATCGCCCGCGAACTCGCAGCGGCGCATGGCGGCAGCCTGCGCCTGGCCGCGCCGGGGAGCGAGGCCGGAGATGGCGCTTTCTTCGAGCTGGCGGTGCCGTGGCGCGCATCCTGATCGTCGATGACGACGCGGCGCTGCGCGAGGGCATCGCCGAGACCCTGGCCGATCTCGGCCACGCGTCGGTGCAGGCGGCGGATGGCGCGACCGGGCTGGCGCGCGTGGCTGATGGCGGCATCGACGCGGTGCTGCTGGATCTGCGCATGCCGGGACTGGACGGCATGGAGGTGCTGCGGCGGTTGCGCGGGCGCGCGTCGCCGCCGCCGGTCGCGGTGCTGACCGCGGTGCCGACCGCGACCAACACCATCGAGGCGATGCGCCTCGGGGCGGTGGACCACCTGGCCAAGCCGATCGGCCGCGCCGAGCTGGCAGCCCTGATCGCCCGCATGCTGCCCGACCGCGGCGGACCCGCCCCGGCCAGCGGGCAAGCCGCGCCGGGCGAGGATCTGGTCGGCGGCTCGCCGGCGATGCGCGAGGTGCAGAAGGCGATCGGCATGCTGGCCGACATGGACGCGACCGTGCTGATCACCGGCGAGACCGGCACCGGCAAGGAAGTGGTCGCCCGCGCCATCCATCGCCACGGCCGCCGCGCCGCACAGCCATTCGTCGCGGTCAACTGTGCGGCGATCCCGGCCGACCTGCTGGAAAGCCAGCTGTTCGGTCATGTGCGCGGCGCTTTCACCGGCGCTGTCGCCGACCGCGCCGGCAGCTTCCGCGAGGCCGACCGGGGGACGCTGTTCCTGGACGAGATCGGCGACATGGACGCGGCGTTGCAGGCCAAGCTGCTGCGGGTGCTGCAGGAACGGGTGGTCACGCCCGGTCGGCGGCAGGCCGATCGCGGTGGATGTCCGCATCCTGGCCGCGACGCATCGCGACCTCGCCCGCGCCGTCCGGGCGGGATCGTTCCGCGAGGATCTGTACTGGCGATTGGGCGTGGTTCCCGTGGCGCTGCCGCCGCTGCGCGAGCGCCTGTCCGACATCCTGCCGCTTGCCGAGCATTTCCTGGCGCTGGCCGGCGGCGGCGCGGGCAAGCGGCTGTCGGCCGAGGCGGCCGCGCGCCTGCTGTCGCATCCCTGGCCGGGCAACGTCCGCGAGTTGCGCAACGCGATGGAGCGGGTCGCCGCCCTGGCTCGCCGGCCGGTGGTGGCGGCGGGCGACCTCGCCTTCCTGAGCGGCCCGGAGGCCGGCGCGCCGGAGCCGACCGACAGCCTGCGATCTGCCCGAGGCGGTGGCGCGCCTGGAAACCGCGCTGATCCGCCGCGCCCTGGCCGCCAGCGGCGGCAAGCGGGCCGAGGCCGCGCGGCTGCTCGGCATCCATCGTCAACTGCTGTACGAAAAGCTGCGCCGCTACGGCCTGGAGCCGTCCGACAACCGGACGGAGGATGTCGGGAAGGCGGACGGATTTCCGGGCTGATCCGACCAATGTACGCGCGCAATCAATCAGTTAGCCGCTGGCACGACGCTTGCGCTGCAGGTAGCGCGGCCCGATCGGGTCCGCCACATGGAGACGCACGATGACCCACATAAAGACGACTCTGCTGATGGCCACGCTGCTGATGAGCGGCGCCGGCGGCCTCGCCTTTGCGCAGCAGCCGCAGCCCTCGGCCGCACCCGCGCCCATACCCGCGCCGGCGACCTATGACCCGGCGCAACTGCCGCAGGTACAGGGCAAGGTCGCCCAGTACTCGCTGACGCCGCGCGGCGATGTTGACGGGGTGATCCTGCAGGACGGCACGCAGGTTCACTTCTCGCCGCACCTGTCCACCGCGCTGGTCTACGCGGTCCGGCCCGGCGACAGCGTGACCGTGCATGGTCTGAAGGCCAAGGCGCTGCCGATCGTCATGGCCATGTCGATCACCAACGACGCCACTCATCAGACGGTCGCCGACACGGGTCCGCGCGGCCCGCGCATGGCGATGGGCGCGGCGACGGAGGTCACCGGCCAGGTGAAGTCGCCGCTGTACGGGCCGCGCGGCGAGGTCAACGGCGTGCTGCTGGCCGATGGCACCGAGGTCCGGCTGCCGCCTCCGGACGCCAGCCGGCTCGGCGACGCGCTGGCTGCCGGCAAGACCGTCGTGGTGCGCGGCACGGCAATCGACAGCCCGCTCGGCAAGGTGATGCTGGCGCAGGCCATCGGCCCGGACGCCAACAGCCTGACGCAGATCGCGATGCCGCGTCCCGGCGAGCACGGGCCGAGGCATGGCGGCAAGCACCACCCGCGCGGTCCCGGGGACCAGGGTGCCGGCGACCATGGTCCGGGCGCTGGTCCGGGCGCCGGCCCGGATGCGCCCGACGCACCGCCGCCGCCGCCGGCGCAGTAGGTGGATCGGCGGGGGGCGGTTCAGCCCCCCGCCACGCCCTGCGTGTTCACGTACAGGGAAAACAGGCTGTGACTGGCCGCCATGAACAGCCGGTTGCGATGGCGTCCGCCGAAGCACAGATTGGCGCAACGCTCGGGCAGGGCGATATGGCCGATCGGCGCGCCGTCCGGCGCAAACACCCGCACCCCGTCCAGCTCCTCCGATCCCATCCCCCAGCCGCACCACAGATTGCCGTCCACATCGACCCGCAATCCGTCCGGCGTGCCGCCCGGCCCGGCGTCGACCAGCACGCGCTCGCCGCTGAGCGCCCCGCTTTCGCCCACCGCATAGGCGCGGATCTCGCGCGGCTCGGCGCGCGAGGCGACGATGTACAGCGTCCGCCCGTCCGGCGAGAACGCCAAGCCGTTCGGCCCCGGGATGTCGCCGGCCATCAGCGCGGGCTCGCCCGAGTGCGGATCGAGCCGGTACACTCCGGCCGCGAGTTCCGGTTTGGCGCGCTCGCCCTCGTAGTAGCCGAGGATGCCGAAGGGCGGGTCGGTGAACCACACCGCTCCATCCGGCGCGACCACCACATCGTTCGGCGAGTTCAGGCGGCGGCCCAGATAGGTCTCGCAGAGGACAGTGATGGCCCCATCGTATTCGGTGCGCGTCACCCGCCGCGTGCGATGTTCGCAGGTGATGAGGCGTCCCTGATGGTCGCGGGTGTTGCCGTTCGCGTTGTTAGAGGGGCGGCGGAACGTGCTGGCGACCCCGGTCTCCTCATCCCAGCGCAGGATGCGGTCGTTTGGAATGTCGCTCCACAGCAGATAGCGGCCGTCGCCGAACCACACCGGACCCTCGGCCCACCGGCAACCGGTGGTCAGCCGCTCCACCCCGGCCAGCGGCAGGCGGTATGGGGCGAAGCGGGGATCGAGGACGCGGATGGCGGGGTCGGGGTAACGTTCGCTCGGCTGCCAGGTCATGCGCTATCCTTCACACGTGTATTCGGAGCGTATACACTGGCCAAGCCAGCCGGTGCTTGCGGATCTGCATCGACCGTCGTACCGAACGAGATCCGGACCTGTGGGCTGCGAAGATACGGCATTGGAGCACGAAGCAGGCGGCTTTGCGTTCGAGTGGGATGAGGCGAAGCGTGGGCAAAACGCCCTGAAGCACAAGCTGGATTTTAGCGACGCGACCCTGATCTGGGGCGGTCGGGCTGTTGAACTCCGGTCAGACCGCGGCACCGAGGAGCGGTTTGTTTCGATTGGCGCTATCGGCGAGCGGATCATCGCAGTGGTATGGACTTACCGAGGCAATGTCAGACGGTTGATTTCGGCACAAGCAGCGAGGCGCCATGAAAGAAAAGATTACGAGGATGACGCTGGAGGAGGCCGAGGCCCGCCACAAGGCCGGCCAGACCTTGACTGATTGGGATGCGATCGATCGCCTGACGGATGAGGAGATCGACGCCGCGATCGATTCTGATCCCGATGCTGCGCCGCGCCTGGATCGCGCCTGGTTCGAGAGCGCCACCCTGACCCTGCCCGAGCCGAAGCAGGCCATCTCGCTGCGGGTCGATCCCGACGTCCTGGGGTGGTTCCGCAACCAGGGGCCAGGCTACCAGTCGCGCATGAACGCGGTGTTGCGGCAGTATGCGCAGGCGCATGGCGCGCCGGTTGCCAGCCGCTCGGCGCGCGCGCCGCGGAAGGCTTGCAAGACCAGCGCCGCCTGACGATGACGGCCCGCTACGAAGCGCACGCGCTGGTCGCGTTCGCGGCCAGCCTGTTCGGCCATGTCGGGCTGGACGAGGACAAGGCGCAGGCCACCGCGCGCATCCTGGTCGAAGGCGACCTGCTGGGCCACAGCACGCACGGCCTCGCCTTGCTGCCCGCCTATATCGCCGAGGCTGAAGCCGGGCGCATGGCCGGCAGCGGCGAGCCGATCGTCGTTGCCGAAGCCGAGGCGGCCCAGACCTGGGACGCCGAAATGCCGCAGGGCGGCCGCTTGCCCGGCCCGTACGTGGTCGAGCGCGCCGCCGGTTGGGCCGGGGCGCGTTCGGCGCGGACCGGCATCGCCGCAGTATCGATCCGTCGCGCCGGCCATATCGGCTGCCTCGCCGCCTATCTGCGTCCCGCAGCCGAGGCTGGCCGCATGCTGATCGTCACCTGCTCGGACCCGTCCACCGCCAGCGTCGCCCCGTTCGGCGGCACGCGGCGGCTGTACACGCCGAATCCGCTGGCCGCGGGCTGGCCGTCGCCGGGCGGCCCGGTAATGATCGACGTCTCGATGTCCATCACCACCAACGGCATGACCGGCCGGCTGCGCGCGCTGGGCGAGCAGTTCGACCATCCCTGGCTGCTGGATGCCGAGGGCATCGCCACGCGCGACCCCAACGCCTTCTTCACCGAACCGGGCGGCACGCTGCTGCCGCTGGGCGGCGTAGAAGCGGGGCACAAGGGCTTTGCCCTCGGGCTGCTGGTCGAGGCGCTGACCGCGGCGCTGGGCGGCTTCGGCCGCCCCGATGCGCCGCGCCAATGGGGGGCTGCGGTGCTGGTCATCGCCATCGACCCGGAGCGCTTCGCGGGTCATCAGGCGTTCATGCGCGAGGCGTCCTGGATGGCCGACGGCGTGCACGCCAATCCGCCGCTGCCGGGCGGCGCGCCGCCGCGCCTGCCGGGCGAGCGCGGGCTGGCGCTGCGCGCCGAGCAGCTTGCGCACGGCGTCCGCCTGCACCCGGCGATTCCGCCATTGCTAGCCGCGCGCGCCGAAGCCGCCGGCATCGCCGCGCCGCGGCCGATCGGCAGTTGACCCACGATGCCGACGTGGCGGTGGTCGGCGCCGGGGTGGCCGGCCTGGCCTGCGCGGCGGCGCTTCGCGAGGCCGGCTATGGTTGCGTGCTGCTGGAGGCGAGTGGGCGAATCGGCGGCCGCGCCCTGACCACGCATCCCGCCGCGCTGCGCGGCGCGGCGTTCGACCACGGCGCGTCGTGGCTGCACGCGGCCGAGCGCAATCCGTTGGCGCCGATCGCGCGCGCCGCCGGCGACGCGCTGCTCGACTTCGACGCCGCCTGGTCGCGCCACGTGGTCAGCGACGGACATGCCGCGAGCGCCGCCGAGCTGGCCGCCTATGATCGCGCCGAGGAACGCTATGAGCATCTGGTCCGCCAGGCGGCCGCCGGCACCGGCGATTGCAGCATGGCCGAGGCGGTCACGGCGATGCAGGACAATGCGTGGCTCGCCACCATTGAGACCTTCGAGGCGACGCTGATCGCGGCTGCCGACTTCCGCGACCTCAGCGTGCGCGACGCGGTCGCGAACTCGCTGTCCGGTGCCAACCTGAACCTGGCCGGCGGGCTTGGGGCGTTCGTCGCGCGCCGGCTGGCGCAGCCGGCGTGGCTGGAGACGCCGGTGCGGCGGATCGCCTGGGACGGCGGCGGAGTGCTGCTGGATACGCCGCGCGGCGCGGTCCGGGCGCGCGCGTGCGTGGTGACCGTCTCGACCGGCGTGCTGCGGTCCGCCGCGGTCGCGTTCGATCCGCCCTTGCCCGACAGCCATCGCGCGGCGCTGGACGGCTTGCCGATGGGCGTGCTGACGAAGGTGGGGCTGGGCGCGACCGGCGCGGACCGGCTCGGGCTGCCGCCGCATTGCTCGCTGCAGGGGCGGGTCGTCGCCCGCCATGCGCCCGCCATGTCCTTCATCGCATGGCCGCAAGGCGAGCCGCACATGGTCGGCTTCGTCGGCGGCGCCGCCGCCGCGGCGCTGGCGCGTGACGGCGCTGCAGCGACCGAGGCGTTCGCGCGGCAGCGCCTGCGCGCGCTGCTCGGCTTCCGCGCCGACGCAGCACTCGGGGCGCGCCATCGTCGCGGACTGGGCAGCCGATCCGTGGCACCGCGGCGCCTATGCCTATGCCCGCCCCGGGCATGCCGGCGCCCGCGCCGCCCTGGCGCGGCCTTTGGCGGACGGTCGGCTGCGCTTCGCCGGCGAAGCGGTGGCGACCGGCGGACTGGCCGGCACCGTGGGCGGCGCGTTCAACAGCGGCCTGCTGGCCGCACGGGACGTCGTTGCGTCTCTCTGACGCACGCGCCGGCGTGCTGAGCAATCCGGCCTTTGTCCGGCTGTGGATTGCCGGGGGCATCGGCAACGCGATGCTGTGGCTCGAGGTGCTGGCTGCCGGGCTGTTCACCGCACAGGTCACCGGATCGGGGCTGGCTGTCGCAATCGTCTCGGCGGCGCGCAGCCTGCCGCTGCTGGGCGGCGCGATGGTGGGCGTGCTGTCCGAGGCATTCGACCGCAAGCGAATCGTGGTCGGCGGCCTGCTGCTGGCCGCCGCTTCCTCGGCCAGCGTGGCGTCGCTGGGAGCGCTGGGTGTGGCGCGGCCCTGGCACCTGGCCGTGGCGGCGCTGGTCAGCGGCTGCGTGTACGCCACCGAAATGCCGGCGCGGCGGCGGCTGGTGGCCGAGAGCGCCGGCCCGGCGCGGGTCGCCCGGGCGGTGGCGCTCGACAGCCTGACCAATTTCGCGACCCGCTGCGCCGGCCCGCTGCTGGGCGGGGCCGCGTATGGCGTGGTGGGCCTGCCAGGCACCTTCGCCGCCTCGGCCGCACTCAGCCTGTTCGGCGCGGCCCTGGTCGCGGCATCGACCACGCGCAGGAGCCGCGCCGCCTGTCGCTGGCCAGGATCGGCCGCGATCTGGCGGAAGGGCTGGCCTTCGCGCGCCGCAGCACGGCGCTGCTGGCGCTGCTGGGCGTCACCGTGACGATGAACCTGTTCGGCTATTCCTACACCACGCTGATCGTGCCGATCGGTCGCGACGCCTGGCGGCTGGGGCCGGCGCGCATCGGCGTGCTGGCGGCGGCGGAACCCGCCGGCGCGCTGCTGGGAGGGGTGCTGCTGGCCACCGCGACGCTGCGCGGGCGGCCGGTCGGCTGGCTGGCCGGCGGGGTGGCGCTGCTGCTGTCGGCGCTGGCGACCGCGCCGCTCGCGGCGCCGCTCTGGCCGGTGTGCGCTGTGCTGCTGTGCGGCGGCATCGGCAGCGCCCTGTTCACCAACAACCAGACCATCATCGCCATGACCGCGGCGCCCCCGGCGCTGCGCAGCCGGGTAATGGGGCTGGTCACCGTCTGCATCGGCTGCTGGCCGCTGGGGATGCTGCTGGGCGGCTGGCTGACGCAGTCGCGACCGCCGCTCGCGGCGCTCACCGCAATGGCGCTGGCCGGGCTGGCGGCCCTGGCGCTCACGTTGCTGGCGGTGCTGGCGACGTCGCGCCGGCGTCAGATCGCGTCGTAGCCGAACTCTCGCGCCGTGGCCGCCACCCGGCCCCATAGCCATGTCGCCTGCGTCTCGGACAGGTATAGCTTGTAGTCGCCGACCTGGCCGCTACGGAAGAACGACTTGCGATCCTCCTGCCCGCTCCGGCGGCCGCCGGACATTGCATCGAACGAGGTCGTGCGCCGGACATGCTCCAGCTCGTCGTCGGTCACGTCGTGCACGCCGATGAACTCGAACACGCGGCGCACCTGCGCCTCGAAATCGGAGAACAGATCCTCGTAGCGCACCTGCAGGAAGCGGTCGGCAGCGAACGGCAGCACCTCAAGCAGTTTCCTTTGGTCGATCAACCATTGCATGAACAGCACGTCGAACGTGCCGGACTGCAGGATCTCGTCATCCAGCAGGTCGCCCGGCTGCACGTCTGCCGAACCGAGCGTCTCGATGCGGTCCACCAGCCAGGTGAGCGTCGCCTGATCCAGCCTCGAGGCGTCGGGCGTCTTGCTGCGCCCCAGCGCGGCCTCGTGGAACAGCCGCGAGATGAACACGTCCAGCGGGTGCCGGATGATGTGGACATAGCGGCACTCGCGCCAAAACTTCACCAGAAAGTGGTAGGCTTCCGAGGTGCTGGGGGTGCGATCGACGATGGTGCGAAAGCCGAAGGTCGAGCCGAGCAGGTCGAACAGATTCCGCGCCACCGAGATCTGCGTGAACATCGCCATTTCTTCGGCGTTCGGGTAGGACGGCCGCCAGCGGATGAAGGCGCGGCGCTGGAACTCACTCATCCGCTCCTCGAAGCTGGCGCGGGCGGCGCGGTGATCGACGGTGTTCAGCGTGTTGCCCTCATGCAGCACCAGCACGTCTGCGCGCGTATCGACGATCGTCTCCAGCCAGGTGGTGCCAGATTTCTGCGTCCCGGTGATCAGCAGCGGCACGGCCCGTTCGGTGCGGCGCTCCAGCATCACGCTGCCGATCAGCCGGTCGGAGCCGAAGCGACGCTCGAACTTGGCGATCGAGACCATCTTGCCGCCGACCACCAGGCGCGCCTCGAACGTCTCGAAGCTGTTGGACTGGCAGCTGATCAGGCCGAACACGCGGCGCATGCCGCCCTCGTCCACGCGGTCCTGCTTGGGTCCGGGAATGTTCCAGAAAAAGAACATGGCCTGATCGCGCATCGGGCAGGTCTGGACCGACACGTAGTCGGGCCTGTCATGCAGTTCGTTGGGCAGCGTGATGGCGACGTAGAAGTTCAGCGGCGCCCAGAAGAAGTCCAGCACCTCGATCTTCGGCCGGCGCGGCGCGCCGTCGGGCACGGCGATGGTGAAATCCTTGATGATCTTGCCGCTCGCCGGCAGGGGCGTGACCGGGCGGGGCTTGACGGGCGCGGTGGCGGACATGGGCGATTTCCAGAAATGGGCGCGGCGGGCCGGCTAGTCCTGCGCGAAGGCCAGCGCCGTCAGGTTCTTGAGGATCTTGCCGGCGCTGTCCACGCGGCGGATCCGCCAGGCGTATTCCAGAATGCTTTCGTCGTTCGGGTCGAACAGCTTGCGCGGTGTCGAGGCGACCAGCAGCAGCAGCCGGCCGAAGGTGTTGCGGCTATCCAGCCGGTCGCGCACCGCCGGAAAACCGGCGTGCAGGTCGGCCGCGCGGATCTCGCCCTGGGCGATGCGCCGCAGGACCGACTGGAATGCCTCCGGCGTGCGTTCCTCCACGGCGATCGTCACCTCGCGCGCATCGCGCTCCGAGAACAGGTCGCCGCTGGTGCTGATGATCGGCAAGCCGTAGCGAATGTAGTCGAGGCAGCGCACGCGGTGCGACTGCCAGTTCTCCACGGTGTCGGCGCTGACATTGAGCCCGAAATCGGATGCCGATAGGACCTCGGGCAACTGCCGGCTGGATACGGCCCAGTCGGCGCGGAAATGGATGTGCCCGCGTCCCGGGTCGGCGGCGTCGCGCCCAGTGTCCTGCCCGGGAGTCGCGTCCTTGACGAACGCCCGCGCATCCTCGCCGCCCACCAGGTCAATGTTGTCGCGCAGGATTGGGTAGGTCTGCTGGATGTATTCTGCGTGGTCGGTGTTTTCGGTCTGCTTAAAGCCGGACAGGAAGAAGTGCAGGTTCCGATTGCCGGCCCGGACGGCGGCACAGAAGCCGCGAAGGAAGTTGTTGACCTCGGTCCAGCGCCACACGCCGCCGCCGTTGACGATGGCGATGTCCGAATCCGTCAGGCCCAGCACGCGGCGGCACACCTCTCGGTCGCGCAGGTCGATCTGCTCCTCGGCGACGATCCCCAACGGGCTGACATGCACGCGGTCCTGCGCACGCCATTTGCACAGCCACTCATAGATCGCGCCGGCCAGCTCGCGCATCCGCTCGTTCTGCACAACGATATGATCGACGTGATAGCGCACCGCCTGCAGCAGCGTCAGCGTCTGCACGTCGTGATAGGTGTGCGGCATTTCTATGAAATACAGCGCCGGGTGCAAGCCGACCTTCTTTGCACGCTGCAATTGGCCGCCGGCGAAGACCTGCGGATGCACGCAGACCAGGATGTCCGGGTCCAGCGCCTCGAGCTTGATGGGCGCGGTCGAAAGCTGCAGCGTCGGGTAGATCTGGCTCGTCTGCACGGCGCTGCCGTACTTGTAGTAGTCGTCGATGGTCGTGAAATGCACGGTCATGCCGAGGCGCAGCGCCTCGTGCGCCATCTGGAACAGGTTGAAGTCGTGGCTGAGCGCCGTCCGCGGCGCCCGGCCGGGGCGCCAGTACTGCTTGGCTTGGTCGTCGAAGATGAAGGTGACCTTGGTCATTCGCCGCCTTGCCCTACAGGTCCAGCATCTTGCGCAGCTTAACCTGCACCTCGTCGCGCAGGCGATCCTCGGATTGCTGCTGGATAAGATCAAGGAAGTTCCGGTCCAGCGCGGCGATCAACTCCGGTGAGCGGCGCGGCGCCTCCATGATCCGGTCGATCACCCCGCCATATATCACATCGCCATCCAGCGCCGCGCGATGCTCGTCCACCACCTGCCGCTTTAGCGCCGCCATCGCCGCGCCGCCTCCGGACTCGATCGCCGCCAGGATCTCCAGATAGCTGTCGATGGAGCCGGACACGGCGCGGAAGCGCGGCTCGCAGAACTCCCGCGTCAGCAGGTCGTCGCCGGCCGCCAGCAGCGGCAGCCCGGCGCCGATATAGTCCACGATGCGGACGCGATGGCTCTGCCAGCCCTCAAACCCGACCTTGTTCACGCTGAGGCCGAGATCGCCGGCTTGCAGGAACGTGTGGATGTCGCGTCCGCCGCGCGACCAGTCTCGCTCGATATAGATCGGGCGGCCATCGCCCATCTCGTTGCTGAAACACTCCGGATACTGCACCAGCAGCTCCAGGATGCGGTCGCGCACGCGGTTGACCTCGTGGTTGTCCGGCTGGGTGATGCCGGAGAAATAGACGCGGACGCGGCCGCCGCCGCGATGCTGGTTCTGCCGCCAATGCAGGCAGACCGCTTCCATGAAGGTGTCGCAGTCGGTCCAGTTCCAGGCGCCCCCGGCGTTCACGATCAGCACGTCGTCCTCGCCCAGCCGCAGGCGGCGTCGGCCGTCGGCGCGCTGGCTGCGATACGCGGTGGATGTCACGTCCACCACGCTCTCCATGTCGCGCGACAGACCGAGCCGCGCCTCGAACACCCGGTCGGCCGGATCCCAGCGCGCCAGCCAGTGCGAGATGAACACGATCGCCTCACGCATGCGCGCGTTCTGGGTGATGATGAAGTCGATGTGGGTGCGCAAAGACTGGATGAAGTTGAACACGAACTTCGGACGGAACAGTCCGGGCGCCTCGAACATGTGCAGCGCCGGCAGGATGCCGACCAGCTTGGCATCCGGAAAATGCTCGCGCATGACTAGCGCCTCGATCCCGGCGCAGACGACCAAATCGAATGCTATGTCGTGCGGGTCGGCAACGAAGTCGCGCGTGAACTCCCAACGCGGATAGACGCGCGCAACGCGCCGGTACTTCCGCTCGCGCGCGCCGTCCGGGCCGCAGCAGACGAACAGCTCGATGTTGCGCCGGGCTACGACATGCGCCATCAGCAGCACGTTTCGGTCGTGACTGTACGGGATGATCGGGATTTCCCCGGCGTGCATCTCGTCGAACGTGTGCATGTCAAGGATCAGCAGCGCCTTCGACTTGACGCCGGGCTCGGACAGCGCCGTAGGCGGCCCGTCCGGGCGTTGCTGCGCCGGCGGGCAGCCGTCCGCGGCCCCTGGCGGCAGCCTGTCGCGCAGCACCTGCGGCAGGGCGTCGGGCCGCTTCGCCGGCGCCAGCTTCGCCTGCGGCGGCAGTGCCGGAGCGCGTGCCTGCTTCTGGCTCGCCGCAGCCGATTTGGTCCTTGCCGATCCGGCCTTCCCCGACGCGGGTTTGGCCGTCGTGCTCGCGTCCGGCCCGGCGGAACCGTGTCGCAGGGCGCGGGCGGCCGGCGCGTGGGCGACGCCGTTGCTCGCTTTCGCCCCGCTCAGCGACTTGGCCGCGGCTGACGTACGCCCGGCTGCCTTGACAGGCGCCGCCTGCAGGCCGGCCGGCTTTGCCCTTGCCGCGGAGGGACTCGCGGTGGACTTGCGGACCGCCGGCTGAGGCATGACCCGCAGCGTTACGCCGTCCGCGAGCACGGCGGCCACCTGGGCCGGTAGCCCCGCGCGCTCCAGCGGCACGGCTGCACGCTGGATCGCTTGTCGCCGCAGGCCGGTCATTGATCCCCTCGCGCTCGTGTCGTTACGCTTACGTTGTATCAACCAAGGCGGCGGTGGAACGTGTACCGATCGCCGACCGCGCAGGCAACACTAAACCTCATGCATCCATAATGCTATGCATCCAGATGCGCAGCCGGTCGGGATCAACAAGGATGTGACGATCCAATGACATGTCGGCCCGTACCGCCGCCAGCGCCGGATCGTTGTCGGCGGCGGCGTCGCTGGCGCCGTCGCGTCCGATCAGCGCGGCGTAGCGCAGCCGCAGCGCCGGTGCGAGCATGGCGTACGCCGACGTTCCGTAATGCGGGTGGAACACCTCAAGCACACGTGTTCCAGGAGCGCAGAACACGATGTTGGCGAGCGCCGCGCCGTGCGCCGCCACGACATGCGTGGCGGCGGCGAAGGCGCGCACCTGATTGTCCAGCGCCATGCGCCCGGGAACGATCCGCTCGAATCCATAGGGCTGCAATGCCGCCAGCGCCGCGTCCTCATTGACCAGGCGCCGGCCGGCTGCGTCGGCGCGCGAGATCAGCAAGCGTCGCGGCGGGCTCGCCTGGTCCAGCAGATCGGCGAATGCCCGGCGCAGGCCACCCACCGCCCATGCCGCGCCAAGATGCGCGCTATGGCGCAAATGGCGGCAGTTCGACAGCACCGCGAGGCGGCCCGCGCGCACACGCCCGAACCCGGCGGTGCCCAGATAGCGGCGCGCGCCCATTCGCCGGGCGATTTCACGCTGGTACGGGCGGGCGAGATCCGGTCCCACAACGATTGCGTTTGCAAGATCGATGCCGGCCTGCGCGTACAGGACCAGCCGCGTCGCCTGGTCAAGCATGAAGTGGCACAGGTTGGACGCCGGAAACTGGTCGGCGATCAGCACCACCTGCTCGAAACGCCACTCGTCCACCGCCTCGCCGCGCCGCTGCCGCTCGTCCAGCCGGGCGCGCACCAGGCCCGGCGACGCGCCGACCGACAGATCCGGCTGCGCCACGCCGTCCGCCGCGCACACCGCGACCGCACCCTCCGCTACCAGCAGGTCCGCCCCGTCGAGTTCGGCAAGAGTGATCGCCGGGCGGGGCTGCGCCTGCAACAGCGGTTGCAGCGCATAGGGCAGCGCGCGCTGTGGCCCGGATGGTTCCAGCGATTGCGCCGGGCGCGTGTCCGCTGCCACCAGTTCACGGTCGCGCCGGCCCGCGGCGAGGTCCAGCGGCACGTGCCCTGCCAGCGCCAGCAGCGCGCCCTGGCTGCCGGCGTCCAGCAGCGGCGCGGCCGGGTGGGCACGGCTCCAGCGCAGCACCACGCGCGCAGCCTCGGTCACGGCTTCGTGGCCGAGCAGCCACGTCACCACGGTCCGCCAGGGCAGCAGGCTTTCCGCGGCTGCCGGTTCGATCTGCACGGCGATGCAGGCCAGCAGGAACGCCGGCTCCGGCTGGCCCAGCGCCGCATAGACCAGGCTCATGCGGTAGTGGATCCAGTAGTCGTCGATCGGCCGCATGCGCGGCAGCACCGCCTCGAACAGCGCGGCGGCCGCCTGCGGAGCCTGGGCCTGATCCAGTTGCTCCAATCGGCGCAGCAGGCCGGTCGCAGGCAGCGGATGCGCCAGAATCGCGGCCGCTTCGGCCGACAGAGCGGTCGCAACCGACGGCTCGCCGCGCATCTGCCGCGCCAGGTCGCCCAGCAGCCGAGCCGCCGCCGGGCGGGCCAGTTGCGCATACAGGCTCGCCGCATCTGCCAGCAGGACGGCGCTGGCAAAGGCGGGAATCCTGTGAAATGCGCTCTCGAATACTGCAACCGCCGCCGCCGGCGCGGCCGCCGCCCGCATGCGCGCGAGCAGCGCCTCGGCGGCCGGCGGCGCAACGGAGGGCTGGGTCTGCATTGCGGCGCAGCATCGCCCGGCCGGCGCCGCCGCGCCACCTCCGGCCGGCGCCAAGACGGGCTTGCCGCGGCGGCGTGTCGATGGCAAGTCCGGCCGCGCAACGCGCCGCGTCGCGCGAGGGGAACGCCCTGCATGAGCGACCACGAGATCGTCTATGTCCACGGTCGCCGCGTTTGGGACAGCCGCGGCCGGCCCACGGTCGAAGCCGAAATGATGCTGGCCGGCGGCGCCGTCGGCCGCGCAATCGCCCCGGCAGGCGCATCCACCGGCAGCGGCGAGGCGCTGGATCTGCGCGATGGCGGCCAGAGCTTTGGCGGACACGACGTGAGCCGCGCGGTGGCCAGCATCAACGGCGAGGTCTCCACCCGGCTGCTCGGGCTGGACGGCGCCGATCAGGCGGCGCTGGACGCAGCTTTGATCGAGTTGGACGGGACGCCGGGCATGACCCGGCTGGGCGCCAACGCGACGCTCGCGGTCTCGATGGCCGCGGCACATGCCGCCGCCGGCGAGGCGGGCGTGCCGCTGTATCGTCATCTCGGCGGCGAGGAAGCCTGCCTGCTGCCGCTGCCCCAGATCCAGATTTTCGGCGGCGGCGCGCACGCGGCGGGCCGGCTGGACGTGCAGGATTTCATGGTGGTCTGCCCGGTCGCGCGCAGCTTTGCCGAGGCGCTGGACATCACCGCCGAGGTCTATCGCGAGGCCGGCCGTCTGCTGGCCGCGTCCGGCCGGCTGCGCGGCGTGGCCGATGAGGGCGGGTGGTGGCCCGAGTTCGCCTCGCCCGAGGCGGCGCTGGAGACGCTGGTCGCGGCCATCGACGGCGCCGGCTTTGAGCCGGGCGAGGAGGTCGGCATCGCGCTGGACATCGCCGCCAGCCAGTTCGGCCGCAACGGCGCCTATCAGTTCTGCGGCGAGGCGCTGGACGGCGCCGCGATGATCGATCGCCTGTCCGGCTGGCTGGAGCGGTTCCCGATCCTGTCGATCGAGGATCCGCTGGCCGAGGACGACCCGCAATGCTTCGCCGCCTTCACTCGCCGCGTGGGTGGCCGGGCGCAGGTCGTCGGCGATGATTTCGTGGTCACCGACGCCGCCCGCATCGAGGCCGCCGCGTCGCACAGCGCGCTGGGGGCGGTGCTGCTGAAGCCGAACCAGCGCGGCACCCTGACTGAAACGCTGGCCGCGTGGCAGGCGGCGCAGAAAGCCGGACTGCGCGGCATCGTCTCGGCCCGCTCGGGCGAGACCGAGGACACCACCATCGTCCATCTGGCGATCGGCTGGGGGGTCGGCCAGCTCAAGGTCGGCAGCATCGCGCGCGGCGAGCGCACCGCGAAATGGAACGAGGCGCTGCGCATCGAGGAGGCGCTGGGACCACGCGCCCGATTTGCCGGCGGCGCCGCACTCGGGCTGCACGATCGATGATTTTCCCAGCTTGGCAGCGTATATGGGGAGTAGGAGAGCCGGGTTGATCACCGGCTTTCCCGTCCTGGCCTACCGACCGAGCGTGATGACGACGGACGAGATCCGTCGCCACAACGTCAGCCTGAACACCAGGACCAGCGGCATCTTCGACATGCCGTTCTGCCTCCGAACGGCGGGCCGGCCCATTCCGGCCCGCCGCCTTCATCCTGGCATTTGTTGCGCTTCCGGTCGCGCCTGATGAAGGTCGTCCTGCATCATGCGGCCGGTCCGGCTCTGGCGCTTCGGCTGGCAGCACTCGACGGCGTCGAGGCGTCATGGTGCGCGCCGGACGACTGGCCGCGCTTCCGCAACCTGATGCGCGATGCCGAGGCGCTGTGGCACTCGCTGGAGCCGGTGACGGCGGCGGTGATGGATGCGGCGCCGCATCTGCGGCTGATCCAGAAGATCGGGGTCGGCGTGAACACCATAGATTTGGACGCGGCGACCGCGCGCGGCATTGCGGTCTGCAACCTGCCGGGCAGCAACGCCCCGGCGGTCGCCGAGATGACGCTGCTACTGATGCTCGCCTGCCTCCGCCGCCTGCCGCTGCTGGACCGGGCGACCCGCGCCGGGGCCGGCTGGGCGCTGGATGCCGCGGCGCAGGACGAATGGGGCGAGTTGGGCGGGCGCGTCGTCGGCCTGGTCGGGTTCGGCTCGATCCCGCGCGCCCTGCTGCCGATGCTGGCGGCGTTCGGCTGCCGCGTGATCCACACCACCGCCACCCAGCGGCCGGACGCGGCGCCGGGCTGGCGCACCCTGCCCGACCTGCTGGCCGAGGCGGAGATCGTCTCGTTGCATGTGCCGCTGACCGACCGCACCGCGTGCCTCATCGACGGGGCGGCGATTGCGCGCATGCGGCCGGGGGCGATCCTGGTCAACACCGCGCGCGGCGGGCTGGTCGATCAGGCGGCGCTGACCGAGGCGCTGGCGAGCGGCCGGCTGGGCGCTGCGGGGCTGGACGTGTTCACGCACGAGCCGGTCGGACCCGCCGAGTCGAGGCTGCTGGCGCTGGATCGCGTGGTGGCCAGCCCGCATGTCGCCTGGCTGACCGGCGGCACCTGGGAGCGCAGCCTGGACCGCGCGGCGGAGAATTGCCGCCGGCTCGGACGCGGCGAGGCGCTGCTGGATCGGGTATGCTGACCTCGTAACACTCCCAGGAGACCGGCCATGCCCGCCTGCGCCCTGATCGTCACGTTCCGCCTGCATCCCGGCCAGCGCCCGGCATTCCAGGCGATCATGGCCGATCACGCTGCGAAGACCCGCGCCGAGGAGCCGGGCTGCCGACAATTCGACGTGCTGCTCGACGATGACGACTCCGACCGGGTCATCCTGGTCGAGGTCTATGCCGACCGCGAAGCCTATGAGGCGCATCGCGCCGGACCGCGCATGGCCGGGGTCAACGCCGCGCTGGCGCCGCTGACACTGGAACGAGGCCGGACCATCTGCACCGTCGTCTGACCGGCGCGCATGTCCGCCGCCGGCGCGGACGCGCACATGCTGCTGGGCAACGCGCTGGCCGAGTCCGGGCGCGGCGCGGAGGCGATCGCCGCCTACCGCGCGGCGTTGCGCCTGCGACCCGATCACGCGGCCTCGCACTACAATCTCGGCAACGCCCTGCTGGCGGCGGGCGAGCCGGCCGCGGCGGAGGCCAGCTTCGCCGCGTGCCTCGCGGTCGCGCCGCTGCACACCGGCTGCCTGAACAACCGCGGCAACGCACTGCGCCAACTCGGCCGGCCGGCAGAGGCGGCTGCGTCCTATCGGGCGGCGCTGGGGCTATGCCCGGATGTGGCGGGCGCCCATACCAACCTGGCATCGGCGCTGCTGGCGCTGCACCAGCCCGAAGCCGCGATCGACAGCCTGCGTGCGGCGCTGCGGCTTGCGCCGGACTACGCCGAGGCGTGCGACAACATGGGCGGCGCGCTGCTGGCGCTGGACCAGCCCGAGGCGGCGCTGCCGTGGTTCCGCCGCGCCGTGGCGCTCGATCCCGGACAGGCGCAGGCCCGGCTTGGCGAGGCGATGGCGTTGCTGGCGCTGGGGCGGCTGCGCGAGGGCTTCGCGGCGTATGAGGCGCGTTGGCTCGACCCGCGGCTGCGCGCAGAGACGCGGGCCTATCCCAGCCCGCTATGGCTTGGCGAGACCCCGCCGGCCGGGCGCACGCTGCTGCTGCATGCCGAACAGGGTCTGGGCGACACCATCCAGTTCGCGCGCTACGCAACGCTGCTGCGCCGGCGCGGGGCGCGGGTGGTGCTGGAGGCGCCGGCCGCGTTGCTCGGCCTGCTGCGCCCGCTGGCCGATGCGGTGATCGCGACCGGCGACCCGCTGCCAAGCGCACGACCTGCACACGCCGCTGCTCAGCCTGCCGCATGCCTTCGCCACCGAGCTTGCGACCATTCCGGGGACAGCGCCCTATCTGCCGTCGCCGGATCCGTCCGGCTGCGTCGGGATGCGCGGGCCGGGGCTGAACCTGGCGCTGACCATCTCCGGCAATCCCGATCACCCGGAGGATTCGCTGCGCTCCATCGCCGCGCCGCAGTTGCGCCCGCTGTTCGATCTGGCGGACGTGACGCTGCACGTCGTGCAGACCGATCTGCGGGCGGCCGATGCCGCGTGCCTGCGCGCTTGGCCGGACATCCGCCTGCATGGCGGCGAATTGCGCGACTTCACAGATACGGCCCGGCTGCTGGCGGAGATGGATCTGGTGGTCACGGTCGATACCGCGATGGCGCATCTGGCCGGCGCGCTGGGCCTGCCGGTCTGGCTGCTGCTGCAGCACGCGGCCGATTTCCGCTGGCTGCGCGGGCGCGCGGACACGCCCTGGTACCCGACGATGCGCCTGTTCCGCCAGGGGCCGGAGCGACGATGGGAGCCGGTGCTTCAGGACGTCGCGCGGGCGCTGAAGATGGGCTGTCTGGCAGCCGCCGCGGCCGGAGTTGATCCGGCCACGACGGCTTGATGGCGGCGGGACGGCCTACTTCGTCAACCCCTCCAGCTTGTTCGCATTGATGGCGAACTCGTTGGTGAAAGTCGCCGGAATGTCCACCGGACCGTCGATCTTGCCGGCCTGCTTCTCGACCGCGAGCACCGTGGCCGGGCCGTCGGCCGGCATCATGCCGTCCGGCAGGAACTGCGCCTTGTCCTGGGTCAGCGCCTGGATGTACTCGTCGCGTGTGCTGAGCGGATTGCTGACGAAATCGGCCGGCATGTGCGCGGCGATGTCGGCGGCGCTGTGCGTTGCGATGTAGTGCATCGTGGCGACCAGCGCATTGACCACGCGCTGCGTCGCGTCCTTGTGCGCGTTCACCCATTCGGTGCGCGCCAGGACCGCGGCGGTGGGCCAGAACCCGCCGAGCCATTTCTGCACGCCCGCCGCCGTCGTGAGGTCGATCGCCGAATAGCCCACGCCGAGCTTCTCGATCGCGTTGACGGTCGGCTGCGTCGTCATGCCGCACACGATCTTGCCGAACTTCAGCGCGCTGATGAGCGTCTGGCCGGCCCCGGCCGAAACGCGCGAGAAATCGGTCGTGGACAGGTGGGAGCGCGACGCCAGGTACAGCGTCAGATCGTCCGTGCCCGAGCCGATATCGGTCACGCCCACCGACTTGCCGCGCCAGTCGGCCGGGGATTGGATGTTCGATCCCTTGGCGCACATCACGCGCTCGCCCGGGGAGGCGCTGAGCTGCGCCACGTCGATCACCGCCTTGCCGTGCAGCTGGAAGTCGATGGTGTGGACGTACCATGCACCGGCCATGTCCACCTGGCCGGAGACCATCGCCTCCTCGGCCCCGACCCCGCCCTCGCTCTCGGTGCTCAGCACCATGTTGACGCCGTACTTCTTGTGGTCCCAAGCCCCTCCGCGAGCTGGTACGGCAGGTAGATCTGCTTGTCGATGCCGCCCACCATCATCGTCACGGTCGGCATCGCGGCGCCCTGCGCGCGCGCTGGCGGCGCGGTGCCGGCGACGGCGGCCACGGCCGCGACGGCGGCGGCGCTCAGCAGACAGGTTGTTCTGGACACGCGGTTTCCTCCCAAGGCGAGACGGCTACGGTCGAAGCCGGGACCGAATCAGATTCCCGGATTCCTCTGTTCCGACAGCGACGGCGGCCGCCAGGCGAGCAGCCGCCTTTCGATCACGCTCATCACCGCCTCGGCGCTCAGCGCCAGCAGGCCGATGACCAGCATCGCACCGAACACGCCGTTGGCGTCGAACGTGTTCTGCGCCGTGGCGATGACCAGCCCCAGCCCGTGCTGGGCGCCCAGGAACTCGCCCACGATGGCGCCGATGATCGAGAAGCCGAGCGCCACATGCAGGCTGGCGATGATCCAGGTCATCGCCGAGGGAAACACCACATGGCGCACAACCTGGAGCCGCGACGCGCCGAGCACGCGCACATTGGCCACCAGGTTGCGATCGACGCTGCGCACGCCCTGAAAGGCATTGAAGAACACCACGAAGAACACCAGCACCGAGGCGAGCAGCACCTTCGACGCAAGGCCCAGGCCGAGCCACATGATGAAGATCGAGCCGAGCACGATGCGCGGCAGCGCGTTAACGATCTTGATGTACGGGCCAGTGACGTCGGCCAGGAACGGAATCTCGCCCAACAGCACGCCCATCAACACGCCGCTGACCACGCCGAAGGCGAAGCCGAGCAGCGATTCCTCCAGCGTGATCCAGATCTGAAACCACAGCGAGCCATAGGCGGTGCCGTGCACCGCCCAGGTCGCCAGCCGCAGCACGATGCCGATCGGCGAGCCGAAAAAGAACGGGTCGATGAACTTCAGCCAGGCGCCGATCTGCCAAGTCCCCAGCACCATCACCAGGATCGCCACCTGGCAGGCGATCACCGCGCGCCGGCGCTGGCGCGCGCGCCGCCGGTTCGCCTCGACCATCGACAGATCCGGGGCGCAGCGACAGGCGCGCTGCCGGGTTCGACCCCCGCCAGGCCGCCCATGCTCATGCCGGCGCTCCCTTGCCGCTGGTGGCCACCGCGCTGCGAGAGTAGGCGTGCTCGACTTCCTCACGCAAGGCATCCCAGATCTGGCGATAGAGCTCCAGGAACCTCGCGTCGAAGCGGATCTCCTGCACCGCGCCGCGCGGCCGCGGCAGGTCGATGTCGTAGACCGCTTTTACCGTCGCCGGCCCCGCGGTCATCACCACCACCTTGTCGGCCAGGGCGATCGCCTCCTCCAGGTCGTGCGTCACGAAGATCACCGACGGCCGGGTGCGCCCCCACAGCAGCAGCAGCTCGTTGGACATGATCGCCCGCGTCTGCACGTCCAGCGCCGAGAACGGCTCGTCCATCAGCAGGATCGACGGCTCGTTGATAAGGGCGGCGGCCATGCTGACGCGCTTGCGCATGCCGCCCGACAGCTGGTGCGGATAATGGTCGGCGAACGCATCCAGCCCGACCAGGTGCAGCCACTCGCGCGCCCGCGCCCGCGCCTGGCCGCGCGCCACGCCGTTGAACATCGGCCCCAGCGCCACGTTCGCCAGCACCGGCTTCCACGGCAGCAGCGCATCGGACTGGAACACGAAGCTGACGTTCTTGGTGATGCCGTCGACCGGCCGGCCCGACACCCGCACGGACCCCTCGCTGGGGCTGTCCAGGCCGGCGGTCAGGGTCAGCGTCGTCGATTTGCCGCAGCCGGTCGGCCCGACCACCGCGCAGAACTGGCCGGGCTTGACCGACAGATCCACGTCGCGGATCGCGGTCATCAGCGCGCCCGTCGGGGTGACGAAGCGCTTGGTCACACGCGACAACTCGATACCGCCGGCGCCCGCATCGAGTATCGTCACGCACCCTCCCGCACCGCGTTAGTTCAGACCTAACGGCGGCTGGTCGGCAGTGTCAACGCGCCGGCCGCGCGGAGTCGGACGAATTGCGGCCGAGGCGCATGGTGGCGTCAGGTCGCGACAGCGCGTCCGCAGGCCGCACAGGACGCTCCGCCATCGCCAAGACCGTCACCCGCTTCGTCTGCCAGGCATGCGGGGCCATCACGCCGAAATGGTCGGGCCGCTGCGAAAGCTGCGGCGAGTGGAACACCATCGTCGAGGAGATCGCCGCCGCCGGGCCCGGCCTGGCCGCGGCGGCGTCCGCCAAGCCGGCGGGCGGCCGCAGGCTGACGTTTGAGGGCCTGGCTGGCAGCGCCGGGCCGCCGCCGCGCGCCGAGACCGGGATCGTCGAACTGGATCGCGTGCTGGGCGGCGGCCTGGTGCCCGGCTCGGCGGTGCTGCTGGGCGGCGATCCGGGGATCGGCAAGTCCACGCTGCTGCTGCAGGCCGCCGCCGCGATGGCAGCCGCCGGGCGCCGCGTGCTGTACATCTCCGGCGAGGAGGCGATCGAGCAGATCCGCCTGCGCGCCCGCCGCCTCGGCGTGACCGCGGCGCCGCTCGGCTTGGCGGCGTCCATCAACCTGCGCGAGATCGCCGCCAGCCTGGACGGCGAGGCCGAGGCCGCAATGGTGGTCATCGACTCGATCCAGACGATGTGGCTGGACAGCCTGGATTCAGCGCCCGGCACGGTGGGCCAGGTGCGGGCCTGTGCGTTCGAGTTGATCCGGCTGGCCAAGACACGCGGGTTTTCCGTGGTGCTGGTCGGCCACGTCACCAAGGACGGCGCCATCGCCGGGCCGCGCGTGCTGGAACACATGGTCGATGCCGTGCTGCACTTCGAGGGCGATCGCGGCCACCAGTTCCGCATCCTGCGCGGGATCAAGAACCGCTTCGGCGCAACCGACGAGATCGGCGTGTTCGAGATGGGCGATCGCGGGCTGGCCGAGGTGGCCAATCCGTCCGCCCTGTTCCTGGCCGAACGCCGCGGCAACATCGCCGGCAGCGCCGTGTTCGCCGGGCTGGAGGGCACGCGCCCGGTGCTGGTCGAGGTGCAGGCGCTGCTGTCGGCCAATCCCGGCGGCAGCCCGCGGCGCGCCACGGTGGGCTGGGACGGCGGGCGGCTGTCGATGCTGCTGGCGGTGCTGGATGCGCGCTGCGGACTGAAGCTGTCGGCGATGGACGTGTGGCTGAACGTGGCCGGCGGGCTGCGCATCTCCGAGCCGGCCGCCGATCTGGCGGTGGCGGCGGCCCTGGCCTCGGCGGCGACCGACCAGCCGACCGATCCGGGGACGGTCTATTTCGGCGAGGTCGGCCTGTCCGGCGAGGTGCGGCAGGTGGCGCAGGCCGAGGCGCGGCTGAAGGAGGCGGCGAAGCTCGGCTTCTCCGCCGCCTGCCTGCCGCGCCGCGTCGCGCGCGGCAACCGGCCGCTGGCAGCGCCGGAGGGGATCGGATTGCTGGAACTGGGGCACCTGTCCGACCTGACTGCGCGGTTCGGGGCGGCAAAGGGACGAGGATGAACGACTTCGCCGGACGAGCTACGGCTGGGATCGCGATGGCGGCTTCGGTCACGGCGGGAGTAACCGCAGGCGCGTATTTCGCGCCGCGACGCGTTGCTCCCGCGTCGCCGCCGCAGGTCATCGTCATTCAGGCTCCGGCCGGGACTACCGTGACCCTCGTGCCCCAGCACAAGTAGCCACCCGCCCGCGCCTGCACTAGAACCGGGCTGTGAACTGGGTCGACGCCGTCGTCATCGCGATCATCGCGATTTCCGCCCTGCTGGCGTTCCTGCGCGGCCTCGTGCGCGAGGCGCTGGGCATTGGCGCCTGGGTCGGGGCGGCGGCGGCGGCGGTCTGGGGCGGCCCGCTGGTGCTGCCGAAGTTCCAGCAATGGACGGTGGATCCGAACATCGCCTATCCGGCGGCCTACGGGATCGTCTTCGTCGGCGCGCTGATCCTGCTGTCGATCGTCGCCGGCATGGTCGGCAGCCTGGTGCGCGGGTCGATGCTGGGCGGGCTGGATCGCACCCTCGGCGTGGTTTTCGGCGTCGCGCGGGGTGCGCTGCTGGTCGCCGTCGCCTATATCGGTCTCGGGCTGGTGGCCGATCCCGCAACCTGGCCGCCGCCGATCCGGCAGGCGCGGAGCCTGCCGTTTGCCTATCATGGCGCGGTCTGGCTGACGGGGCTGCTGCCGGCTGCCTACCGGCCGAAGATGCCGCCGCCGCCGGCCCAGCCGGAGACGCGCGCGGAGGATTTTCTGCAGCCGCAACCGCAGGGTCGGGCCATCGCCCGGCGCTGACGCTGCGGCAGGAGCCTGTGCCCATGAGTGCCGATCGCATAGACGACTGCCACCCGCTCGACGACGACAAGCCGCATGAGGAATGTGCGGTAGTCGGCGTCTGGAATGCCCCCGAGGCGGCCGCCGTCGCGGCGCTGGCCCTGCACGCGCTGCAGCACCGTGGCCAGACCGCCACCGGGATCGGCGCCTTCGACGGGCATGTGTTCCGCAGCCACAAGGGCGTGGGCCTGGTCGGCGACAATTTCTCCGACGCGCGCATCATCGCCGGGCTGCCGGGCCGCACCGCGATCGGCCACAACCGCTACGCCACCACCGGCGACACCGTGCTGCGCAACGTGCAGCCGCTGTTCGCCGATTTCGAGTTCGGCGGCCTGGCCATCGCGCATAACGGCAACCTGACCAACGCGATGGCGCTGCGCCGCGCGCTGATCCGTCGCGGCTGCCTGTTCCAGTCCACCACCGACAGCGAGGTGTTCATCCACCTGATCGCCATCAGCCTGTACTCGACGGTCACCGACCGGCTGATCGACGCGCTGAAGCAGGTGGTCGGCGCCTATTCGCTGGTGGCGCTGACCGACGAGGCGCTGATCGGCGTGCGCGACCCGCTGGGCGTGCGGCCGCTGATCCTGGGCCGCATCGAGAACGCCAAGGACAAGGACGCGGGCGGCTGGGTGCTGGCGTCCGAGACCTGCGCGCTCGACATTGCCGGGGCCGCCTTCGTGCGCGACGTCGAGCCGGGCGAGATCGTGGTGATCGACGCTGCCGGCCTGCGCAGCATCCGTCCCTTCGCGCGCAAGAAATCCCGGTTCTGCCTGTTCGAATACGTCTATTTCTCGCGTCCCGACAGCGTGGTGGAGGGCCTGCCGGTGTACGCGGCGCGCAAGCGCATCGGCGCCGAGCTGGCGCGCGAAAGCCATGTGCCGGCCGACGTGATCGTGCCGGTGCCCGACAGCGGCGTGCCCTCGGCGATGGGCTATGCGGCCGAGAGCGGCGTGCCGTACCAGCTCGGCATCATCCGCAACCACTATGTCGGGCGCACCTTCATCGAGCCTACCGACAACATCCGAAATCTCGGGGTGAAGCTGAAGCACTCGGCCAACCGCGCGGTGCTGGAGGGCAAGCGGGTGATCCTGGTGGACGATAGCATCGTGCGCGGCACCACCAGCAAGAAGATCGTTGAGATGGTGCGCCATGCCGGCGCGGCCGAGGTGCATATGCGCATCTCCTCGCCGCCCACCACCCATTCCTGCTTCTACGGCATCGACACGCCGGAACGCGGCAAGCTGCTGGCCGCGACGCATGACGTGGCCGAGATGGCTGCGCTGATCGGCGCGGACAGCTTGGCGTTCGTGTCGATCGACGGGCTGTACCGGGCGGTCGGCGAACCGGGACGCGACGGCGACGCGCCGCAATTCTGCGACGCCTGCTTCACCGGCGACTACCCGATCGCCCTGCCGGACGCCGATCGGGGCGAGGCGCACATGCCGGTGCTGCTGGCCGATGTCCGATAGGCCGGCCCGTGTCGCCCTGGTCACCGGCGCCAGCCGCGGCATCGGCGCGGCCGTGGCGATCGAGCTGGCGCGGCGCGGGATGCACGTCGTGCTCACCGCCCGAACCCAAGGCGGGCTGGAGGAGACCGACGATGCCATCCGCGCGAGCGGCGGCACGGCCACGCTGCTGCCGCTGGACATCACCGACGGCGAGCAGCTCGACCGCATCGGCCCCAGCCTGTTCGAGCGGTTCCGCAGGCTCGACGTGCTGGTGGGCAACGCCGGGACGCTCGGCCGCCTGACCCCGGTGGCGCACATCCAGCCGCGCGACTTTGCGGCGGCGGTGAGCGTCAACCTGGAAGCCGCGTGGCGACTGATCCGCAGCACCGCGCCGCTGCTGGCCGCCGCCCCCGCCGGGCGGGCGGTGTTCGTCACCAGCCGCATCGTCGCCCAGCCTACCGCCTATTGGGGCCTGTACGGCGCGACCAAGGCGGCGCTGGAGCACCTGATCCTGACCTGGGCGGCGGAGACCCGCACCACTCGGCTGCGGGTCAACCTGTTCGATCCTGGCGTGGTCGCCACGCGGCTGCGCGCCGAGGCGATGCCGGGCGAGGATCCCTCGGCGCTGGCCACCGCCGAAAGCGTGGCGCCCGGCCTGGCCGGTCTGTGCGAGGCGGGGGAGACGCGGCATGGCGAGGTGGTGCGGCGCAGCGACCAGCAGCCTCGGGGCGCGGCGGATGCGGCGTCGCGTCAGATCATCGGGGCCAGGCGGTAGCGCGGCGCCGGCCATCAGGGCCGACCGTCAGATTGCCTCCCCCTCCTCGGCGAACTCCGCGTCGCGATGCACGTGCACGCTCATCAGCAGCCCGAACCCGGCCATCGCCATGATCATCGCCGAGCCGCCATTGCTGACCAGCGGCAGCGGCACGCCGCCGACCGGGATGGTGCCGGTCACCATCGCCACGTTGACGAACACGTACATGAAAAAGTTGGTGGCCACGCCCAGCGCCACCAGCCGGCCGTACTGGTGGCGGCAGCGCAGCCCGGTCAGCAGCGCGCCCAGCACGATCGCCAGCAGCAGCCCCAGCACGGCCAGACCGCCGGCGAAGCCGAACGAGTTCGCCAGGACGGTGAAGATGAAATCGGTCTGCTTTTCCGGCAGGTAGGTCAGGTTGCTCGGCGTGCCGTCCGGCAGGCCCTTGCCGTACATGCCGCCGGTGCCGAGCGCGATGCGGCTCTGAATGATGTTGAAGCCGGCGCCCAGCGGGTCGCTCTCGGGATGCAGGAAGGTCGTCACGCGCGCCCGCTGGTAGTCGTGCAGATGGGTATAGGCGATCGGGGCCGCCCCGCCGACCACCGCCACCACCAGCAGCACCTTCCACCAGCGCACCCCGGCGCCCAGGAACACCGCGAAGCCGACCACGCCGGTAATCACCGCGGTGCCCAGGTTCGGCTCCTTCAGGATCAGGCCGACCGGCAGCAGCACCGCCAGGATCGGCGGCAGCAGGAACAGCGGGCGGCCCACCGTTTCCCACGTCGCGCGGTGGAACCATGCGGCCAGCGCCATCACCAGCGCCAGTTTCATGTACTCGCTGGGCTGCCACTGCATGCCGCCCAGGTTGATCCAGCGCTGCGCGCCCAGCCCGACATGGCCCATGCGCGCCACCAGCAGCAGCAGAACCACGCCCGCGGCGTAGGCCGGCCAGGACAGCCGGGCCAGGATGCGGATATCGACGAGCGACAGGCCGAGCATCAGCGCCAGGCCGAACAGGAAGCGCACCGCATGGCGGGTCGCGTACGGCTCAGGCGAGCCGCCGGCCGCCGCATACAGCGCCACGTAGCCGACGCCCGCCAGCACGCACAGCAGCAGTACGTACGCCCAGTTCACGCGGAAGAGCTTGCCCACCACGCCCAGCGAGGACTCTCGGATCAGCCGGCGCTCCAGCAGGCTCATCGCGCGGCGACATGCTGCGGCGTGGCGACGCGACCGGCGGGATCGCGGGTCAGCACGTCGGTCATGATGTCGCGCGCGATCGGGGCGGCGGCATCGGCGCCGGCGTTGCCGTGCTCGACCACGATCGACAGCGCGTAGCGCGGCGCGTCGTACGGCGCGAACGCCACGAACAGCGCGTGCGGGCGCAATTCCCAGGGCAGGTTGGCGCTGTTGAACGTGCCGCTCTCGCGCAGCGCCCGCGACACGCGGTGCACCTGGCTGGATCCGGTCTTGCCGGCCATCTGCACGCCAGGCAGCGTCAGTCTGGCCAGCGGCGCGCTGCCGCCATGCTCGTTGACCACCGCCCACATGCCCTCGCGCACCGTCTGCAACTCGCGACCTGCCAGGCCCAGCGTCGGCCAGGCATCCGCCTGTTCATCCGGCTGCACCGCCGCGCCGATGTTGCGCGTCAGATGCGGCTGCACCGAGCGGCCGGTCGCGATGCGCGAGACCATCGTGCACAGCGATAGCGGCGTAAGCTGCAGGAAGCCCTGGCCGATCCCGTGCACGATCGTATCGCCGATATTCCACGGCTTGCCCTGCCGGATGCGCCACTCGCGCGTCGGCACGAAGCCGCTGCGCGCGCCCGGCAGCTCGATGTCAAGCTTCACGCCCAGGCCGAAGCGGTGCGCCATCGCCGCGATCGGGTCCATGCCGGTGCGCAGCGCCACGTTGTAGAAATACACGTCGCAGCTGTTCTTGATGCCGCCCTGCAGATCCAGCTCGCCATGCCCGCCGCGCTTCCAGCAATGGAACCGCGCGGTGCCGTAGTCCAGGTAGCCGGGACAGTTGATGCGGTCGTACGGCGAGATCGAGCGCGCCTCCAGCCCGGCCAGCGCCACCACCATCTTGAAGGTGGAACCGGGCGCGTACAGCCCGGCCGCCGCCTTGTTGATCAGCGGCGCCTTGCGATCGCGGGTCCACTCGATCCATTGCGCCTCGGACACGCCGGCGTTGAACAGGCTGGGATCGAAGGACGGGTTGCTGACCATCGCCAGCACCGCGCCGTTGCGGCAGTCCATCACCACCGCGCTGGCGCTCTCGTCGCCCAGCCGGGCAGAGACCGCCTGCTGCAGCCCGGTGTCGATCGACAGCGTGATGTCGTCGCCCTGCTTGCCCTCCTGCCGGTCGAGTTCGCGGATCACCCGGCCGACCGCGTTGACCTCAAGCTGGATCGCCCCGGCGCCGCCGCGCAGTTCGCGGTCGTGAAACTTCTCCAGTCCGGCGCGTCCCACTCGGATGCCCGGCAGCGCCAGCATCGGGTCGGACGCCACGTCGGCATCGTTCGGCGGCGCCACGTAGCCCACCAGATGCGCCAGCAGCGGGCCGAACGGATACAGGCGCGTGGTGCCGACATCGACCAGGATGCCGGGCAGATCCGGTGCGGCCACCTCGATCCGCGCCATCTCCTCCCAGTCCAGGTACTCGCGCACCAGCACCGGGATGTAGCGGCGGCGGCGGCGCAGCTCGCGCTCGATGCGCTGCCGCTCGTGATCGGCGAGCGGGATGATCGACGAGAAGCGATCCAGCGTCGCATCCACGTCCTGCGCCTGCTCGGTCATCAGCAGGGCGCGCCAGTTCAGCTTGTTGTTGGCGACCACGATGCCGGCGCGGTCGAACAGGCGCGCGCGCGGCGGCGCGGTCAGCCGCGTGCTGACCCGGTTGGTGCTGGCCATGCTGGCATAGCGCTGGCCGTCGATGATCTGCGCCTGGTACAGCTTGGCCGCCAGCAGGCCGAACACGCCGACCTGCGCGCCGCCGACCAGCACTGCGCGGCGGGTGAACACCGACCGGCGCTGCCCCTCGCGGCGCGCGCGCATCAGGTCACATGGCCCATCAGGCCATCGCCGGATCGGCGAGCGTCCGGTGCGCCCATGTCAGCAGCACCGCCAGCGCCGGATAGATGCCGGCGCCGAGGGCGGCCTGCAGCAGGCCCGGCGCCGGCGGATACAGGCGCAGCGCCAGCGCGCAGGCCAGGATCCAGCCCAGCGCCGCCGCGCCGGCCGAGACTGCGACGAAGGCGAGCCAGACCGCGACGAAGCCGCGCCGGGCCAGTTCGCGCCGCCAGCGCAGGGCGGCGGCGTGGCAGGCCAGCAGCGCGACCGCATTGACGCCCAGCGGCCCGAACCCGAGCAGGTCGGTCAGCAGCCCGATCAGGAACACCGCGGCCGGCGGCATCGCGGCGGGGCGGAACACCGACCAGAAGAACACGCAGCCCAGCGCCACCGCGACCTGCAACTCGGACTGGCCGGGTATGGCCATCGGCGCGCCGGCAGCGAGCAGCAGCAGCGCCGTGGTCGCCGCCGGAAACCCGTGCCGCGCGGCAACGTCCAGCCGGCGCGCCAGGCTTGGCCGCGGCCGGATGCCGGGCAGGCGGTCCATCAGCCGTCCCCGCGCGCCACGCCGACCACGCCCTCGGCCGGCGGCATCGGCCCGGTCGGCGCGCCCGACGGGGCGGCCAGCACCGGATGCGGCGCTGAAGGCGCTCCGGGACGGCCCGGCGGCGCGGGAGCGGCCTCTGGCGCGGCATGCGCATAGTCGAACAAGCGCACCATCTCCAGGCGGTCCAGCCGGGCCAGCGGCTCGACCTCCGCCACGTTGCTGCTGCTGTAGTGCACCGTCCCGACCGGCAGGCCGGCGGGGAACGCGCCGGCCTCGGCGCTGGTCACCACGCGCTCGCCTTCGGCCGGCTGCACGCCCTCGGGCCAGTACATGAGCCGTGGCCGCGGCCCGTTGGTGCCAGTCAGGATCGCCCGGGCGCGTGATCCCTCCAGCATCACCGGGATGCGGCTGTTCAGGTCGGTGATCAGCAGCACCCGCACGGTGCGCTCGCCGACCTCCGTCACCCGCCCCACCAGCCCGCGATCGTCCAGCGCGATCTGGCCCTTGGCGATGCCGTGATGCGGCCCGGCCGAAATCAGCACCGCGCGGGCATAGACCCCGCCGGCATCGGCCACGACCGGAGCGGTGACGAAACTCGGCGCCGGCTCGGGGATCCAATGCAGGTTGGCCTTCAGCGAGGCATTCTCGGCATCAAGCGCCAGGGCCACCGACTGCCATTTGCGCAGCCGGACGTTCTCGTCGCGCAGCCGCGCATTGTCCGACGCCAGGGTGAAGATACGCGTCGCGTTGTCGATGGTGGCGCGCAGATCGGCCAGCGGCGGCGCCAGCACGCCATAGATGGGGGCGGTCGCGTCGGCCAACGCCATGCGCAGCCGCTCGGCCAGCAGCGCGTCGGCCTTGCCCAGCAGCATCAGCGCGAACGCGGCCGCCACCAGCACCGGCAGGCTGAGCTTGGCCAGCGCCTGACGGACGGGGATGGACAGACGGATCATCGGGGCGGCAGCGCCCTCATCCCGGCCCTCTCCCAGCGGGAGAGGGAGGTCTGCCCCTTCTCCCGCTGGGAGAGGGCCGGGGTGAGGGGCCGTTCCACGCAGCGAGCATACCGCAACGCCCGCCCGATCAGTACATCGAAGTCAGCACGTTGCGCAGCCGCTTCATTTCCTCCAGCGCCCGCCCGGTGCCCAGCGCCACGCATTGCAGCGGCTCCTCGGCGACCACGACCGGCAGGCCGGTGGCCCCGCGCAGCACCTCGTCCAGCCGGTTCAGCAGCGCGCCGCCGCCGGTCAGCACGATGCCCTTGTCCACGATATCGGCGGCCAGCTCCGGCGGCGTGTTCTCCAGCGCGACCTTGACCGCCTCGACGATGGCGCTGACCGGCTCGGCCAGGCTTTCGGCGATCTGCCGCTGGCCCACCTGCACCTCGCGCGGCACGCCGTTCATCAGGTCGCGCCCCTTGACCTCGCGATACGGCCCGTCCTCGCCATCCCAGGGCGGGGCGGCGGCGCCGATGCTGACCTTGATGCGCTCGGCCGTGCTCTCGCCAATCAGCAGGTTATGATTGCGGCGGATGTAGCTGATGATCGCCTCGTCCATCTTGTCGCCGCCGACCCGCACGCTGCGCGCATAGACGATGCCGCCCAGCGAGATCACCGCGACCTCGGTGGTGCCGCCGCCGACATCGACCACCATGCTGCCGGACGGCTCGGTCACCGGCAGCCCGGCGCCGATCGCCGCGGCCATCGGCTCCTCGATCAGCAGCACCTTGCGCGCCCCGGCGCTCTCGGCGCTCTCCTGGATGGCGCGGCGCTCGACCGCGGTCGAGCCGGACGGCACGCAGACGATGATCATGGGCGAGGCGAAGCCGCGCCGGTTGTGCACCTTGCGGATGAAATGCTTGATCATTTCCTCCGCCACCTCGAAATCGGCGATGACGCCGTCGCGCAGCGGCCGGATGGCCTGGATGTTGCCGGGCGTGCGGCCCAGCATCTGCTTGGCCTCCTCGCCCACCGCCAGCACCTGCTTGCGGCCGCGCACGTCGGCAATGGCCACCACGCTCGGCTCGTCCAGCACGATGCCCCGTCCCTTGACATAGACCAGCGTGTTCGCGGTGCCGAGATCGATGGCCATGTCAGCCGACATGAACCCGAGCAGCCGTGCAAACATGCGCAGAGAACCTTCGCAGCGATCTGGACAGAGCGGTGTGGGAGGAGAGGCGTGGGATTAGCCCCGCCTCCCCCACAGGGCAAGGGGCGGCGACGGCTCCGGTTCACGCATAAGTGAACGATGGTAGATGGTACCGGGTGAAATGCCTCATTCCCGCCACGACTTTCCCGCCGGCCATGCGTTTGCCATCATTATCGATCGAGGGAGAGAACGATGCGGAAAGCTATTGTCGCCACGCTGACCTTTGCCGGGCTGGCGCTTTCGCTCGCGGCCTGCGGTGGTGATCCGGGCACGCGCGCCGTCACCGGCGGCCTGCTGGGGGCTGGCGCGGGGGCTGGCGTGGCTGCGGTAAGTCACGGCAATGTCGGCACGGGCGCGCTGGTTGGTGGCGGGGTGGGCGCGATCGGCGGTGCCGTCACGTCGCCCTGAGCAACCACAGTCCCTGACTCGCTTTCAACAACCCTGAACTGGAAAGTCTGAGCGATGAACAAAGTGATTACCGCAACCCTGCTCGCCGGCATGCTGGCGCTCGCGGGCTGCAACTCGGCGACCGGGCCGGCGGCGACGGGGGCCAGCAGCAGCTCGCCCGACGCCACCATGTCGCCGAACGGCGGCGGCGTCGGCGGCGCCAACACCTCCAGTCACTCCAATGGCAACGGCGCTGGCGGCGGAACCGGCTCGACCAGCTCGGGCACCGGCACCGGCGGCATGCAGTAGGCCATGCAACGGGCGGTCCGCGCGGCGGCGCTGGCAGCGGCCTTGGCCGCTGCCGGCTGCACGCCGACCGGGCCGCCCGCCACCGGCGCCAACAGCAGCGCGCCGGAAGCCGCGGCCCAGGGGACGCACGGTGCAACCGTCGGGGGTGCAAACGACTTTACACCCGGCCACATCGGCCCGGCGCCCGACGCCGGCAACTGATCCGAGAGGGAGATTGACGATGGCCCGCCTGATCCCCGCGTCCCTGATCGCCGCGGCCCTGGCCCTGAGCCTGGCCGGGTGCGGCTACAACCAGGGCGACCGCGCCGCGTCGGGCGCGCTGCTGGGCGCGGGCGGCGGCGCGGTGCTGGGCGCGATCGGCGGCAATGCCGGCCTGGGCGCCCTGGTTGGCGCCGGCGCCGGCGCGTTGGGCGGCGCGCTGACCAGCGGGAACGACGTCAATCTCGGTCGGCCGATCTGGCGCTGACGATCGGGCGACAACCGGCCGGCAAGCGTCAGGCCGACAACTCCAGCCTGCCGCCTGCGTCCTCCGGCTTGCCCGCGTGCAGCCCGTCCGGCGCGGTGCGCGCACGCTTGACCAACAGCTTGTTCAGGGCGTGGACATAGGCGCGGGCCGACGCCACGATCGTATCGGTATCCGCGCCCTGCCCGTCCACCATCTTGCCGCCTTCCTCCAGCCGCACCGTCACCCGCGCCTGCGCGTCGGTGCCGTCGGTCACCGCGCCGACCGAATACAGCTTCAGCGTCGACTCGTGCGCGAAGATGGCCCGGATGGCATTGAAGGTGGCATCCACCGGCCCGTCGCCGGTGGCCTCGGCGGCAATCGTCTCGCCATCCACGTCCAGCTCCATCGCCGCGTGCGGCCGCGTGCGGCTGCCGGTATGCACATCGAGCGACACGAAGCGGATGCGGTCGTGGTCGCGCAGCACCTCGTCATCCACCAGGGCGGCCACGTCCTCGTCGTACACCACCTTCTTGCGGTCGGCGAGCAGCTTGAAGCGGCTGAAGGCGTCGTTCAGTTGGTTGTCGCCGATCTCGCCATAGCCCAACGCCCGCAGCTTGTCGCGGAACGCCGCGCGGCCTGAGTGCTTGCCCAGCACCAGGCTGGACCGCTGCCAGCCCACGCTTTCCGGGGTCATGATCTCGTAGGTCGCGGCGTGCTTCAGCACCCCGTCCTGATGGATGCCGCTTTCGTGGGCGAAGGCGTTGCGGCCGACGATCGCCTTGTTCGGCTGCACGTCGAAGCCGGTGATGGTGGCCAACAGGCGCGAGGTGCGCAGGATGTGCTGGGTGGAGATGCCGGTCCGCACCGAAACCCCGTCGGCGCGGGCGCGCAGCACCATCGCGATCTCCTCGAGCGCCGCGTTGCCGGCGCGTTCGCCGATGCCGTTGATGGTGCATTCCACCTGCCGCGCGCCGGCCCGGATTGCGGCCAGGGTGTTGGCGACCGCCAGCCCCAGATCGTCGTGATTGTGCGCCGACAGGATCACCCCGTCCGCGCCCGGCACGCGCGCGCGCACATCGGCGAACATTCGCTCCATGTCCTCAGGCAGCGCATAGCCGACCGTGTCGGGCAGGTTGATGGTGGTCGCCCCGGCGCGGATCGCCGCCTCGACGCAGCGGCACAGGAAGTCTGCATCGGTGCGGGTGGCGTCCATCGCCGACCACTCGACGTCCTCGACATGACGACGCGCGAGCGTGACCGAGTCGGCGACCGCCGCCAGCACCTGATCGGCGTCCATGCGCAACTGATACTGCATGTGCAGCGGGCTGGTGCCGATGAAGGTATGGATTCGGCGGCGCTCGGCAGGCGCCACAGCCTCGGCCGCACGCAGGATGTCGCCGCGTGCGGCGCGGGCCAGGCCGGCGATGACCGGGCCGCGGATGTCGCGGGCGATTAGTTGCACGCTCTCGAAGTCGCCGGGCGAGGCGATCGGGAACCCCGCTTCCAGCACGTCCGCGCCCAGTTCGGCCAGCGCGTGCGCCATGCGCAGCTTCTCGTGCAGGTTCATCGAGAACCCGGGCGATTGCTCGCCGTCGCGCAGCGTGGTGTCGAATATGACGACGCGATCGGCGGCGATCTCGCCAAAACTCGGATGGGATATGGTCATGTCGGCCCTCGGGTCGGGGTGGCGGTGCGGCTGGCGGGGCATGCCCCTGAACGCAGCCGCGCTCACCTGCGCGGCGTTACGCCCAGGGGTCGATAAGTCGAAGGTTCCGCCGCACGATGACCATGCGGCCGGTTCTAGCCCGGCCGCAGCAGCCGAGGCAACCTACCAGCAGGTATAGCCGCCATCCGCCAGCACGATGCTGCCGGTCAGCAGGCTGGCAGCATCGGAGGCGAGGAACAGCACCACCGAGGCGATCTCCTCCGGCTGGCCGACCCGCGCCATCGGGGTCATCTCCAGCCACACATCCGCCATGGCCTTGTTCTCCATTCCGAACCGGGTCAGCGGCGTCTCGATATAGGTGGGCGCCACCGCATTGACCCGCACGCCGCGCGCGCCCCACTCGGCGGCCAGGGAGCGGGTCAGGTGATGCACCGCCGCCTTGCTGGCGTTGTAGAACGATTGCGGCTGCGGCTTGTTGACGATGAAGCCGGACATCGAGCCGATGTTGACGATGCTGCCGGCCCCGTGTTCCAGCATCCGCCTGCCGAACGAGCGGCAGCACCAGAACAGGCCATCGACATTGACGGCCATGTGAAAGCGCCAGTGATCGTCCGACGTGTCCTCGGCGCGCACGTCGCTCCTGGCGACGCCCGCGTTGTTGACCAGGATCGCCGCGTCGGCGAACTGCGTGGCCAGCCGCTCGACCGCAGCCGAGTCGGTCACGTCCAGCAGCGCGGCGTCGGCGGTGATGCCCTTGCCGCGCAGTTCGGCGACCGCCTGCTCGGTGCGGTCGGCGACCATGTCGGCCACCACCACCGCCGCTCCGGCCTCGCCCAGCGCGTGCGCGCAGGCCAGGCCGATGCCCTGGCCGCCGCCGGTCACCACCGCGCGCTTGCCCTTCAGGTCGTATTTCTGCAGATACATGACGGCTCCTATTTGACTGCGCCGAAGGTCAGGCCGCGCACCAGTTGCCGCTGGCTGATCCAGCCGAAGATCAGGATCGGCGCGATCGCCAGCACCGATGCGGCCGACAGTTTGGCGTAGAACAGGCCCTGCGGCGCAGAAAAGCTGGCGATGAAGGCGGTCAGCGGGGCGGCGTTGTGCGCCGTCAGGTTCAGGCTCCAGAACGCCTCGTTCCACGACAGGATCACGTTCAGCAGCCCGGTGGAGGCGATGCCCGGCATCACCAGCGGCAGCAGCACGGCGAAGATCAGCTGGCGCACCGAGGCGCCGTCGATGCGGCTCGCCTCGATGATGTCCTTGGGCGTGTCGCGGAAAAAGGTGAACAGCATCCAGACCACGATCGGCAGGTTGGACAGCGTGTAGATGACGACCAGCGCCAGCCGCGTGTCGAGCAGCCCGGCGGTGCGGCAGGCGAGGTAGATCGGCATCAGCACGCCGACCGCCGGCAGCATCTTCGTGGACAGCATCCACAGCAGCGTGCCGCGGGTGCGGAACGTCGGATACAGCGCCATCGCGAACGCCGCCGGCACCGCGATCACCAGCGCGATAAAGGTGGAGCCGAACGACACCACGATGCTGTTCCAGGCGAAGGACAGGTAATCCGCCTGCTGGAAGATCTCGCGGTAGCCCTCGACCGTCGGATGGAAGAACAGCAGCGGCGGCGTCTGCACCGCCTCCACCTCGGTCTTGAAGCTGGTCAGCAGCATCCAGAAGATCGGGAAGAACATCAGCACAGCGATGATCCAGGCGATCACGCCGGCGACGGGCGATACGCTCTTCGGGCCACGGAAGCTCATGCGTCCAGCCTTTTTGCGACGGTGCGGACCAGGAAGATGGCGATTACGTTGGCCACCACGATGGCGATGACGCCGGCCGCCGAGGCGCCGCCCACGTTAAAGGCCAGCAGCGCGCGCTGATAGATCAGGAACGCCAGGTTGGTGGTGGCGATGCCCGGGCCGCCCGCCGTGGTGACATAGATTTCGGCGAACACGCCCAGCAGGAAGATCATCTCCATCATCACCACGACGGAGATGGCGCGCGCCATGTGCGGCACCTGGATGGAGAAGAACACCGACAGCACGCCGGCCCCGTCGAGCCACGCCGCCTCGAGCTGCTCCTCGTCCAGCGACTGCAACGCGGTCAGCAGGATCAGAAAGGCGAATGGCAGCCATTCCCAGCTGACGATGACGATGACCGACGCCAGCGGGAACTGGCCGAACCAGTCGATCGCATTCAGCCCGACACCACGCAGCAGCGCCGCGAACAGCCCGTTCACGGGATGCATCAGCAGGTTCTTCCAGATCAGCGCGGCCACCGTCGGCATGACGAAGAACGGCGAGATCATCAGCACCCGCGCGATCCCCTGGCCGGGAAAGTCCTTGCTGAACAGGGCGGCCAGCACCGCGCCGACGCAGACGGTGATGACCAGCACCGAGCCAACCAGCAGCACGGTCACCCACAGCGCCGAATACAGCGCCGGGTCGCGCAGCAGATACCAGTAGTTGTTGATCCCGGCCCAGCCGGTCCGCTCGGGGTACAGCAGCAGATAGCGCCGGAACGAGAAATACAGGGTGACGATCAGCGGCACGATCGACCAGATCAGCAGCAGGATCACCGAAGGCGAGACCAGCGGCAGCGTGTTGACGCGCCCACCGAGTCCTTTGGCTTTCTTGCCGGCAACGCGCGGTGGTGCGGCCATGGCGGCGCTGCTCATCGTTCGTTCCTTCCCTGCCCGGTCATCGGGGACGAGGCCGGCAACGCCGCCGCAACCCCGCCCCGACTTGACTTAGCCTGACTTAAGCCAGCCCGACTGAAGGCAGCCCGGCTCTTAGGAGCCTGGCTGCCGGCACTTGCCTACTGACCGTAGCCCGCCTGCTGCATGGTCGAGGCCACCGAGGCCTGCGCCTGCTTCAGCGCGTCGTCCACGGTGGTCTGCCCGGTCAGCGCGCCAGCGATGATCTGGCCCACCGTGGTTCCGATCGCCTGGAACTCCGGGATGGCGACGTACTGGATGCCGGTATAGGGCACCGGCTGCGCCGTCGGATGGGTCAGGTCGGCGGTCTCGATCGCCTGCTCGACTTCCTTGGCGAACGGCGCGGCCTTCTGATACTCGGGAAGCTCATAGGTGGACTTGCGCGTGCCGGGCGGCAGCACCGTCCAGTTCACTTCGGTCCCGACCAGCTTGATGTAATCCTTCGACGTCGCCCAGCCGAGGAACGACTTGGCCGCGGCTTCCTGCTTAGAGGATTTCGGGATGCCCAGCGCCCACGCCCAGAACCAGTGATAGCCGGTCGGCGACACGCCCTGCGGCGCCGGGGCGAAGGCGGTCTTGTCGGACACCTGGCTGGTGGTCTTGTCGAAGATGAAGCCGGCGCCCGAGGTGGCGTCGATCCACATCGCGCATTTGCCGGTCGAGAACAGCGCCTGGTTCTCGTTGAACCCGTTTGAGCTGGCGCCCGGCGGACCGTAGTCGCGCAGCAGGTGGATGTAGAAGGTCACCGCGTCGTGCCACGCCTTGCTGTCAAGCTGCGGCACCCACTTTTCGTCGAACCAGCGGCCGCCGAACGTGTTCACCACCGTATCGAGATAGGCCATGTTCTCGCCCCAGCCCGGCTTGCCGCGCAAACAGATGCCGTATTGCTGCTTGGACTTGTCGGTGAGCTTGGCCGCGAACTGGTCGATGTCGGTGTATTTCGGCTGCGCCGGCATCTTCAGCCCGGCCGCGTCGAACAGATCCTTGCGATAATAGGTGAACGAGCTTTCCGCGTAGAACGGCAGCGCATACTGGTGGCCGCCGGTGGACAGCGCGTCCTTGACCGAGCTGAACATATCGGCGCTGTCGTAGCTGGCCGGCATGTCGTCCACGGTGTCGAGCCAGCCCTGCTTGCCCCAGATCGGCGTCTCATAGCTGCCGATGGTGACGATATCGAACTGGCCGCCATTGGTGGCGATGTCGGTGGTGACGCGCTGGCGCAGCACGTTTTCTTCCAGCACCACCCAGTTGATCTTGTTGCCGGTCTGCTGCTCCCACTTCGGCGAGAGCTTCTGCATGGTGACCATCTGCGAGTTGTTGACGGTCGCGATGGTGATGGTGGCCGCCGAGGCGATGCCGCACCCGCCGGCGATGAGGCCCGCGAGCACCGTCGTGCCGGCGAGGAGCTGCTTCAGACGCATGTTCCTACCCTTGTGTTCTATGGACCGCTCGGCCGGACGACGCCGCCGCTTGGGCTTGTGCCCGGTTACCGGGCAGAAAGCCATTGCGGAGGCGCGATGTCAAGCGCCATCGACAGCCTCGCCATCGACAGTCTCCAGGATGATCTGCGCGGTCGCCTCGTCGGTCAGCAGGCCGTTGATCAGCCCACCCGCGATGGCCGCGCGCAGCGGCGCCGCCTTGCGCGCGCCTGCGCCGACGCCGACCGTCAGGGTGGCCGCGTCGGCCGGCGGCGCCAGGCCGTTGATGCGGGCGTTCACCGGGCTGTCCACCAGCTGCCCCGCGGCGTCGAACGACCATCCGGCGATCTCGCCGACGGCACCGGCCTCCATCAGCAGCGCGAGTTCCTGGTCGTCGATGAATCCCGCTGCGTGCAGCGGTGCGCGCCAGGCGATCTCGCCCACCCCCACCAGCACGCAGCGCGCCTGCGCCAGCAGCCCCGACAGCGTCAGGAACGGACGCTGCGCCTGGAATAGCGCGCGCTCCTCGACGGTGGCCGCGACCACCGGGGCGGGCATCGGGTAGCATTGCGCCCCGGTGCGCTCGGCCAGCCGGATCACCGGCTCGGCCGATCCGGCGCGTCCATCCACCCCCATCGTGCCGCACAGCGACATCACCTTGTGGCGGGGCGCGTCGAACGGCGACACCTGCTCGGCGATGGCGCGCAGGGTGCGCCCGGTGGACAGCGCCAGCACCGTCGGCGGCTTCTGCTGCAACCAGCGCTCCAGGAACGCCGCCCCCGCGGTGGCCAGCGCGGCCAGTCCGTCCGGCGCGGCGGGGTCGGACGGCACGATCTCGCAGTAGCGCAGGCCAAGGCGCGCGGTCAGCGCCTCACTGAGCTGCATGCACGCAGCGACCGGGTGATCCAGGCGAAACTTGATCAGTCGCTCGGCCACCGCCAGGGACACCAGGCGCTGCGCCGCCTGGCGCGACACGCCGAGCTGGGCGGCAATCTCGTCCTGCGTGCGGCCGCCCACATAATATAGCCAGGCCGCGCGCGCCGCCTGGTCCAACCGCGCCGCCCCGCCGCCCCGCCGGGCCACGCCGACATGCTCCACCGCGCCAGACTCCCCCATTGGGCACGGCTTGCGTTGACCTGCGCCGCGCTTTTGCCCAGCCTAGAAGCAGATGCTCGCAATGTCCAAACCCGCCTGCACGTGGGCGCCGACACGAAAAACCCCGCCTCGCAGTATGCGAAGCGGGGTTGCGCGGCCGAAGCCAGCACTCGGATTGTCTCGCCCGGCCTGCGACCTCGCGGCCGGGCCGGCGGCGTCAGTAGCCGGCGGCGCCGGTCGCGTGCATCGGGTGATTGCCCTGGAACGTGACGGTGGTGCCGTCGGACAGTGTGAACGACGACGCCCCGCCGTTCAGCGCGGTGTCCATCGTCTGGATGTCGCCGGCATTGTAGCCGTTCAGGAAGAAGCCATCGCCGCTGTGCCAGTTCTCGATCGTGATCGTGTGGGCGCTGCCGCCAGCCACGCTGTCCAGGGCGAAGATGTCGACCGAGGAACCGGAGTTGCTGCCGACCAGCGTCGTGTTGCCGGTCGTGCTGATGGCAAAGAAGTTGTTGCCGCTCGACAGCGATCCGTCCAGCGCCGTGTTGCTGCCCAGCGCAACCTCGAAGGCGGAGTGGCTGCCGACCAGCGCCACCGTCTCGTTCGAGCCGCCGAAGATGGTTGCGGTGACGCTGCCGCCATAGACGCTGTCGGAGCCGCCGTTGCCGCCGACGAACTGGTCGTTGCCGTTGTTCAGGTTCAGCACGGTATGGCCGCCGCCGGCGAACACCGCGCCGGCGCCGTTGCCATTGATCGTGCTGTTGCCGGCGCCGGCCGCGACGAAGATGCTGTTGGCGCCGCTGCCCTGGTTATAAACCGTGCTGCCGCCCTGGGTGTTGAACACCGTGTCGTTGCCGGTGCCGCCGAACACCGTCTGCGCGCCGGTCGAGCTGATGAACTCGGTCACCGCCGCCGCGCCGAAATACACGTCGTTCGCCGCGGCGAAGATGGTGGACGAGCCGCTCATGCCGGTGATCGTCGTCGAGCCGCCGGCATCGCCCACGACGTTGCCGACGCCGTTGATCGTGACCGCGTCGCCGGTGCCGGCAAGCCGCAGGTTCGTGCCGGTCGCCGCGGGCAGGCTTTCGCCGCGCAGGAACGTCGCCTGAATCACCGGCTGCTGCGGGTCGCCGAGCTGGATGACGTCGCCATTGCCCGACGCGACGATCGCCGACAGCGCGCTGCTGTCCGCCCGGATCGTGTCGCCGTCGCCCGCCGCGCGCAGCGTGTAGCTGCCGCCGCCGAGATCGAAAGTCGCGTTGGACGCATTGTCCACGATGTTGGCGGTTGTCCCCGGGATCGTCGCGCTCTCGACAATCTCCCCGGCGTTGCCGCTATACGTGATCGAGCCGGCCGACAGGATCGTGGTGTTCGCATCCCCGCCAGTGACCGAGCCGCTGCTGCCTTGCCCGAACATCACCGCGCCATAGCCGGACGGGATGCTGACCGAGCCGAAGTTGGCCCCGTTGAGGATCTCCAGTACGTAGCTGTCCGGCGGCGACCCCGTCGGCGGCGACGGCACCGTGCCGGTGCCGTCCCAGGTGATCTCTCGAGTCGGTCCGGCGGCGTTCAGGAAGCTCTGCATCTGCTGGATCGCAGCCGCCGTGTACAGGCCGCTGGACGGCACCGAAACCTGCCCGCCATCCGCCGAGAGAACCGTAGCCTGTCCAGCCATGACGCGTTCCTGTTCCTAACAACCACTTGGCATAAAGTGTAAAGCGGCAAACAAAATCTGTCCAGGGATTACCGCTCGAAAAGACCGATTTTTCCGACGGACGAGGTAACCGGCGTTAACGGTCACATTCAAAACGATCGGCGAGATTGGCGCGTAAACTGCGCCGCCTGTGGTCGTTAATTAAGAACGGCCGTGGCGGATTTATCGCACGAGACTTGCAATAAACCGTTAAAAAGCGCGGGTGGCGGCAACCGCGGCCTAGAACACCGCCGCGCCGCGGTCGGCGGGGGCGCAGGCCGCCCGGAAGGCGGTGAACAGCTCGCGGCCGACGCCGTGCGCCGAATTCGGCAACGTCATGCCGGGCGACAGGACGCAATTCCCACTCCGCGGCATCGACCCGCAGCTCGATCCGGCCCGCCACCGCATCGACCCGGATCACGTCGCCATCGCGCAGGCGCGCCAGCGGGCCGCCCTCCGCCGCCTCCGGCGTGACGTGGATCGCCGCCGGCACCTTGCCCGACGCGCCGGACAGGCGACCGTCGGTGACCAGCGCCACCCGCAGCCCGCGATCCTGCAGCACGCCCAACGGCGGCATAAGCTTGTGCAGCTCCGGCATGCCGTTCGCCCGCGGTCCCTGGAAGCGCACCACCGCCACCATGTCGCCGGTCAGCTCGCCGGCGCGGAACGCCGCGTGCAGCGCCTCCTGGCTGTCGAACACCCGCGCCGGAGCCTCGATCACATGCCGGTCGGGCTTGACCGCCGACGTCTTCATAACCGCACGCCCCAGCGCCCCGTCCAGCACCCGCAGGCCGCCGGTCGTCGCAAACGGGTCGCTGGTTGGGCGCAGCACGTCGCGGTCGGCGCTGTCCGCCGCCGCCCGGGTCCAGGCCAGCCCGCCGGCGTCGTTCAGCGTCACGCCGGTCACGTAGCCGCGCAGCCGGCCGCCCCAGACGGTCGCCACGTCGTCGTGCAGCAACCCCGCATCCAGCAGTTCGCGGATCAAAAAGGCCATCCCGCCAGCCGCGACGAACCGGTTCACGTCCGCCCCGCCGTTCGGATAGACCCGCGCCAGCAGCGGCACGATCTCGGCCAGGTCGGCGAAATCGTCCCAATCGAGCCGGATGCCGCCGGCGGCCGCCATCGCGACCAGATGGATGGTCAGGTTGGTCGAGCCGCCGGTGGCATGCAGCCCGACGATGCCGTTGACGAACGCGCGCTCGTCCAGCACCCGGCCGACCGGGGTGTAGGCGTTGCCCTGCGCGGTGATCGCCAGCGCGCGGCGGGTCGCCTCGACGGTCAGCGCGTCGCGCAGCGCGGTGCCCGGATTGACGAAGCTGCTGGCCGGCAGATGCAGGCCCATGATCTCCATCAGCATCTGGTTGGTATTGGCGGTGCCATAGAATGTGCAGGTACCCGGGCTGTGGTACGACGCCATCTCGGCCGCCAGCAGTTCGGCGCGGGTCGCGCGGCCCTCGGCGTGCGCCTGGCGGATGCGCGCCTTCTCGGCGTTGGGCAGGCCGGATGGCATCGGGCCGGCCGGGACGAACACCGCCGGCAGGTGCCCGAACGCCAGCGCGCCGATCACCAGGCCCGGCACGATCTTGTCGCAGACCCCCAGGAACAGCGCGGCGTCGAAGGTCTGGTGCGACAGCGCCACCGCGGTCGCCAGCGCGATCACGTCGCGCGAGAACAGCGACAGCTCCATCCCGGCCTCGCCCTGCGTGACGCCGTCGCACATCGCCGGCACGCCGCCCGCCACCTGCGCGGTCCCGCCCGCGGCGCGCGCCGCGTCGCGGATCAGCGCCGGGAAGCGCTCGTACGGCTGGTGCGCCGAGAGCATGTCGTTGTAGGCGGTGACGATCGCCAGGTTGGGCGCCTGCGCCTCGACCAGACGCTGCTTGTCGGTCGGCCCGCAGGCGGCGAAGGCGTGCGCCTGGTTGGCGCAGCCGAGCTGGCCGCGCCGCCGCCCGTGCCGCGCCGCCTGGTCGATGCGCGCCAGATAAGCGGCGCGGCTGTCGCGGCTGCGCGCCGCGATGCGCGCGGTGATCTCCAGCAGGCGTGGATGTGGCTGCATGGCTGATCGACCCCTGTTCGAGCGGGATGGAATGCGGCAACTGACGCCCGACCCGGGCGCCGTCACTCCCATCCCGCTGCGCGATGCAACCCACGCGCCGCCGCCCCTCGCCCGGCTCGGCCCGGTTCCGTTCCGGGAAGCGGGTCGCGCGAGCGGCCGCGTGGCTCAGATGCTGACCATGCCGCCGTCCACCGGCAGATCAATGCCGGTGACGAATGAGCCATCATCCGATGCAAGGAACAGCGCCGCGCGCGCGACCTCGTCGGACGAGCCAAACCGCTTCAGCGGGACCATGTTCCGCAGGCCCTCCATCATCCCCGCCACCACGTCGGCCGGCATTCCCGACTTCCCGGTGATCGGCGTGTCGATCGGCCCCGGGCTGATGGTGTTGACGCGAATGCGTCGCGGCGCCAGTTCGCCGGCAAAGGTGCGGCCGAACGAGCGCAGCGCCGCCTTGCTCGCCGCATACACCGAGGAGCCGTCCATTCCCATCACGCCGGCGGCGCTGGCCGTCAGCAGGATGGCGCCCCCGTCCGGCATGATCGCGGCGGCGCGCTGCATGGCGAAGAACGCGCCACGCACGTTCAGCGCGAACTGGTTGTCGAAGAACGCCTCGTCCACCGCGGCGATCGGCGCGAAGAAGGCAATGCCGGCGTTGACGAAGGCGATGTCGAGCCGGCCGTGCCGCGCCTTGATGCCATCCATCAGCGCGCCGATCGCGGCCACATCCGCGCCGTCGGACTGCATCACCTCGATGCCGTCGCCAAGGCTGGCGCGCGCCGCCTCGACCGTCTTCGGATTGCGGCCGGTGACGATGACGCGCGCGCCCTCGTCGCGAAACAGGCGCGCGGTGGCCTCTCCGATGCCGGTGGTGCCGCCGGTAATCAGGGCGATCTTGCCGTCGAGCTTGGCCATGAAACCTCCGTGGGTGGCGAGGCGAATGGCCGCCTCGGTGAAGGGAATGGGTCGGAGGACGGCGGCTCGTTACAGCGGCGGGCTGCATGACGCTCATGCGCGCCGCGGGACAGGAGGCCGGCGGCGAAAACCGCTAGGGACGGCCGAGCAGCCCCCGACGCGCCAAATTGCGCATCAGCGCCACCGCGCCGAACCCCCAGCGCTCGCATTCGTCGGTCGGCCGCATCCGGTTGACCAGCCGGCCAAGCTTGGGAGTGGCGATCGTCGCTACGTCGCCCGGCCGATGCGTGAACCCCATCCCCGGCGCGCCGCGGTCCTCGATCGGCGTGTACATCGTGCCCAGGAACAGCACCGCCCCGTCCGGGTAGGCGTGATGCCGGCCCAGCAGTTGCGCCACCAGTTCGGTCGGGTCGCGGCTGATCTGGTCCATGCTGCTGGAGCCGTCCAGCCGGAACCCGTCCTCGCCCTCCACCGCCAGCGTCACCACCAGCCGGCGCACGTCGTCCAGCCCGAACCCGGCACCCGATTGCGCGTCGAACAGCCGCAGGAATGGACCGATGGCGCAGGAGGCATTGTTGTCCTTGGTCTTCGGCAGCAGCAGCGCCGAGCGGCCCTCGATGTCGCGCAGGTTCACGTCGTTGCCCAGGGTCGCGCCGACGATGCGCCCGTCCGAGGCGACCGCGAGCACCACCTCCGGCTCGGGGTTGTTCCATTCGCTGTCCGGGTGCAGCCCGGCATCCATGCCGCAGCCGACCGCGCTCATCGGCTGCGCCTTGGTGAAGATCTCCGCGTCCGGGCCGATGCCGACCTCAAGATACTGGCTCCAGGCGCCCTGCTCGACCAGCATCGCCTTCAGCCGCGCCGCCTCCGGCGAGCCAGGCTTCAATGTGGCCAGGTCGCCGCCGACCAGCGCGTGCACGCTGTCGCGTATCGAGCCGGCAGCGGCGAGGTCGCCGCGCGCCCGCTCCTCGATCACCCGCTCCAGCATCGAAAGCGGGAAGGTGACGCCGGCGGCCTTGACCGCCTGCAAATCGCAGGGCGCCAGCAGCCACGGGTGCGCCGGGTCGCGCGTGTCGATCGGGGTGTTGGCGAGCAGCGCGTCCAGCGACCCCAGCGCGTCGCCCGGGGCGGCGCGCAGGGCGGCCGCGGGATCGCCGGCCTCGCACAACTCGCTCATGGTCGGGAACGCAGCGGTGACATCGACCACCGCGCCGTCGCGGATCGCCACCACCGACGGGCCGCCCAGCTCCGGCCGCCACACCCGTCCAGCCAGGGCCGCGGCATGCGCGTCGTCCGGCAGCGCCGCGCGCACGCGGCTGATGAGATCAAGCATCTGGTGTCCTCCCCCGGTCGGCGGAGAAAACGCTATGGCGAACCGGGCGCGCCGGCGCAACGTTGGACCGGCCATGCCGGACGCCGCCCCCCCGCCCGAGGTGACGCACATCCTGGAATCGGCGCTGTACGTGGCCGACCTGGACCGCGCGCAGGCGTTCTACCAGCGCCTGTTCGGCTGGCCGCCATTCATCCGCGACGCGCGCATGGCGGCCCTGGGCGTGCCCGGGCAATGCGTGCTGCTGCTGTTCCGCATCGGCGCCTCGACCGAGCCGAGCCGGACCCCGTTCGGCGTCATCCCGCCGCATGACGGGCGCGGCGTGCAGCACATGGCGTTCGCCATCGCCGACGCCGCGCTGCCGGAGTGGGAGGCGCGGCTGGCGGCGGCGGGCGTGCCGATCGAAAGTCGCATCGCCTGGGACAGCGGTTCGACCGCGCTGTATTTCCGCGACCCGGACGGGCACTCGATCGAGCTGGCGACGCCCCGGCTCTGGCCGAACTACGGACGGGAATAGCGCGGCGCCGCGCCGACCACGCCGAGCCGCCGCTGCGCGCCCCAGCTGCGCGCGCCGGTCAGGAACCAGATCCAGCCGAGCGCTGCGCCGGCATTGCGCAACAGCTGGAAGGTGAACGGCTCCACCAGTGCGGCCAGCATCGCCGACCGGCGATCCAGGCCGGATCCGCCGCCCGCCCAGGCCCGGTACAGCCGCAACGCCCACAGATAGAAGGCGAGATCGAGCGCGATCTTGACCCCGATCACCGCCACGACCGGGATCACGACCGCGAACCGGCCGTTGGCCACGAACAGCGCCAGCAGCGCCACCCCGGTCAGCCCATACAGCGGCTGCAGCGTGTCGATGGCCTTGACCGGCAGCATCAGCGTGCCGAGCCGGCCATAGCGCGCGTCGCCGACCATGTGGCGATACCAGTGTTGCGTCTGCAGGAAGCCGCCGAACCAGCGTCGGCGCTGGCGCAGGAAGGCGGCGACGGTGGCCGGCGCGTCGGTCCGGGCGCGCGCGCCGCCGATGACGGCGGTGCGCCACACCGCGCCGCGCCGGATCGCCTGGTCGCGCAGGCGGTGGACCAGTTCGTAATCCTCGACCAGGCAATCCGGGTCGAAGCCGCCCACCGCGAACAGCGCCTCGCGGCGGAAGCAGGCGAAGGCGCCGGAGATCAGCAGCAACCCGTCGGCGCGCATCCAGGCATGGCGCGAGAGGAAGTTGCGCACGTATTCATAGGTCTGGAACCATTGCAGCAGCCGCCCCTGCACCGCCGGTCCGCAGACCGGCGCCAGGATGCCGGTTGCGGCCACCAGCGCCGGATCGGCGGCGAACGCGTCCTGCATCGCGGCGAGCGCGCCCGGCTCCAGCAGCGTATCGGCGTCCACCGTCAGCACCAGCCCGGTGTCGCTCAGCGCGCAGGCGGCGTTCAGCGCCCGCGCCTTGCCGCCGTGCGGCAGGCGCAGCCAGCGCAGCGTCGGCCAGGCCGGGCCGGCGGCGGCGAGCGCGCCCGGCTGCGGCCGCGAGAAGCCATATCGCTGCTCCAGCATGGGCGCGGTGTCGTCGTCGGACCCATCGTCGGCGATGATGACGACCTCCGCCGGGCTGCCCTGCGCCAGCAGCGCGGCCAGCGTGACGGGCAATGCCGCGGCCTCGTTATGCGCGGCCACGATGACCGTCGCCGCCGGCCGCGTGGGCGTGTCCGCCGCCACGGCCGGCGGTCGGCGCAGATCCAGGGTCTGCGCGAATACGAACGCCAGCAGCACGGTATCATAGCCGACATAGGCAAGCCCGGCCGACCAGGCCAGCACGCCGCGCGCGCCGAACGCCGGGATGAACAGCAGTGCCCATAGCAGCAGCGGCAATCCGTGGATCAGCCGGCTGCGCAGCGGCGTCGGCGGCGGGCTGAAACGCGGCGAGGTCGCCAGCCGTCGGCGCGCAAACTCCTGTTCGATCGTGGTGGCCATCACAGATACCCTTGGTCGCGTCGGCATGTGGCCTCGCCGCGCGACTTTGCAGCCAACGGAGAACATGACGATGATCGCAGCCCAGCGCTACACCCGCACCGCCATGCTGCTGCACTGGCTGATTGCCGTGCTGATCGTCGGCAACCTGCTGCTGGTCTGGGCGATCAACCTGAACTGGTTTGCCGAGCCGCGGGTGCGGCCGATGATCGACCTGCACAAGTCGATCGGCATCACCGTGCTCGGCCTGGCGCTGCTGCGCGTGCTGTGGCGCCTGTCGCACCGGCCGCCCAGCCTGCCGCGCTCGTACCCCAGGCTGGAGCGGGTCGGCGCGCACGCCGCGCATCTGCTGCTATATGCGCTGATCCTGGCGCTGCCGATCTCTGGCTGGATCCATGATTCGGCGTTCAAGCTGGCCGCCCAGCACCCGCTGCGCCTGTTCGGCCTGGTGCCGTGGCCGCGCATCGCGCCGATCATGGCGCTGGATCCGGCGACCAGGGAGCGGGTGCATGCGCTGTGGTTCCAGATCCACGCGTCGCTGGCCTATGTGCTGTATGCGCTGCTGGCGCTGCACATCCTGGGCGCGCTGAAGCACCAGTTCATCGACCGCGAGCCGGAGCTTGGCCGCATCCTGCCCTGGGGCCAGGCGGCGCGGGCGGCCGGGCAACGCGGCGGCTGAGCGAGCGCCCCCGCGTTGCACCAGAGCGCCTCAGTGTGCATGTGTTCCGCTCATCTTACAGATGAGCCAGCGACATGGGCATCAACATCGAGCTTGATGACGCCCTGGTCAGCGAAGCGGTGAAACTCACCGGCGGCGGCATGCCGATCTGCTCGGTCGGGGCCCGCTTGCGACGCGGGCTCGGGCTGACACTGCTTTGACCTGCTCGATGAGTTCTGCGCAGCGCGCGCGTTCGTGGCTCCGGAACGTCGCAGATCGGATCGAGACGTTACAATTTGCCTTGCTGCCATTGCGGGGCGCTGTCCGCCGGAACTCTCGCGCCCCTGCAAGACATCCCATGCCCGCTCCTCCAGGGCCGCGTCGTGCGGAGTGCAGTCCGCACGGTGTTCCGACAACGGAATGTTACTGGTAAGCGACCGGGATGCAGGCCACGATCCGCGACGACGGCACGAAATCGGAATTGTCTCGACAGCAACCATAGGCGGCCAGACCGCCGCCATCGCCATCGAGGCCACACCGACCGTGTTCGTTGATTAGCCGTCACGTAGTCCGGTCTCGAAAAGGGGAATCACATGAAAACCACACTGTTCTGCACCATCGCCGCGCTGGCTGTAGCCGGCGGCGTCTCGATGTCGGCAACGCCGGTTCTGGCGCACGGAGCGGATGCTTTCAACCGCCCGTCACTCGGAGGGAACTGGGTCACAACGGCTGGCAGCGTGTTCGTCTCGGGCGGCGAGCTGCACGGCTCGTCCCTGTCACTCGCCTACGCAAAAGCCTCGAACGTGGACTCGGCCGCCTCTGCGGTCGTCGTCCTGGGTGGCGCCGACCTCGAATACGGCGCCATCGCCCTGGGCAATATCGCTGGTGGGAGCAACGCCTTCGTCAAGATCCAGTCGCAGAACGGCGCTGGCACTTTCGACCACGCCGCCTTCTACACCGGCAACAACGGCAGTGGAACGTTCTTCACGCTCTCGAGCCCCGTGCCGAGTCCAGCCGTCCTGGATGTATTTTTCTGCGGCACCGTCGCGACGATGAGGATAACGAGCGGAGCCGGCGTCCAGACCTACGCACAAGACTACGGGACGACATTCGGTCCAGGCGGCGGACTCGGGACGTACGGAGCGGCCGGGCTGGACAACTACATCGGTTTCAAGAGCGGCTGCAGCGATGGGCTGGGAGCGACTCGCGCGATTGACATGCCCGCTGACGCGGACAAGTCGCTGCGCCGCCGGTAGGTTCTGGAATTATCGATATCGAAACAGGATTCGAACAGTCACTCGCACCGGTTCCACGGCGCTGGTGCGAGTGGATTGTTGGCACTCTGTCCCTGTTCAGCGAAGGGCGTCCAGCCGATAGCCCGGCCGTCGGCGGACCACAGCCGGCACCCAGCCTACATCCCCAGCGCCCGCCGGTACACGTCCAGCAGCGTCTCCTGCTCCTCGACCTCGGCCGGCTCCTGCTTGCGGATGCGGATGATCTGGCGGATCACCTTGACGTCGAACCCGGCGCTCTTGGCCTCGGCAAAGATGTCCTTGATGTCGCTGGACAGCGCCTTCTTCTCCTCCTCCAGCCGCTCCACGCGCTCGATGATGCTGCGCAGGCGGTCGGCGGCGATGTTGCCCCATTGGGCGTTCTCCGCCGGCTCCTTCGCTCCCGTCGCATCCAGCGCCATCGCCCGCCCCTCCCGGCTTCGTGAGCCGGGCGGCGTAGCGGCCGGGGGCTGGCGGGTCAATGCCCCGTCAGTGTCCCTCGCTCGCCTTGGCGAAATCCGCCCGCTGCGCGGCGCTGGCCGAGGTCTGGTGCTGCGCCTGCCACTGCGCGTACGGCATCCCGTACACGATCTCACGCGCGTCGGGGTCGGCCAGCGCGATGCCGCGCTGCTCGGCCGCTTCGCGATACCAGCGGCTGAGGCAGTTGCGGCAGAACCCGGCCAGGTTCATCAGGTCGATGTTCTGCACGTCGCCGCGTTCGCGCAGATGCTCGGCAAGCCGCCGGAATGCCGCCGCCTCCAACTCGGTGCGGGTGGCCTGGTCCATCTCGGGTGCGCTCATCGGCTGACTCCTCCTGTGCGTGGCCGATAGATGGCGCGCCCCGGCCCGCTTGGCGATGGGGCCCGCTTGGCGATGGGGCCCGCTTGGCGATAGCGGCCGGTTGGGCCAAACAGGGCCGCGACGGGAAGGACACTCGCATGATCGCTCGCACCACGCTTCGCCGCCGCCGCCGCACCAAGATCGTAGCCACCATCGGGCCGGCCAGTTCCACGCCGGAGATGCTGCTGCGGCTGCTGCACGCCGGCGCCGACGTGTTCCGGCTGAACTTCTCGCATGGCTCCCATGACGACCACGCCGCGCGCATCGCCATCATTCGCGACCTGGAGAAGCAGGTGGGCCATCCGATCGGCATCCTGGCCGACGTGCAGGGGCCGAAGCTGCGGGTGGGCCGCTTCCAGGGCGGCCGCGTGGCGCTGCAGACCGGGGCGCGGTTCACGCTCGACCTCAACCCCACGCCGGGCAACGTGCTGCGCGTCAACCTGCCGCACCCGGAGATCATCGCCGCCGCCCGCGTCGGCACCTCATTGCTGCTGGACGACGGCAAGTTGCGGCTGCGGGTGACGCACGTGCGCCCGGACGCGCTGGAGACCGAGATTGCCGTTGGCGGGCCGCTGTCCGAGAACAAGGGCGTCAACGTGCCCGACATGATCCTGCCGATCCCGGCGCTGACCAAAAAAGACCGGGTGGACATGGCCTTCGTGCTTGAGCACGGCATCGAATACATCGGCCTGAGCTTCGTGCAGCGCGCCGACGACGTGGCCGAGGCGCGCGACATCGCCGCCGGTCGCGCCTGGATCATGACCAAGCTGGAAAAGCCGCAGGCGCTGGAGAACCTTGAGGCGATCGTCGCAGCCTCGGACGCGGTGATGGTGGCGCGCGGCGACCTGGGCGTGGAGTTGCCGCCGGAGGAGGTGCCGCTGGCGCAGAAGCGCATCATCCGCACCGCACGTCGGCTCGGCCGGCCGGTGGTGGTGGCGACGCAGATGCTTGAGAGCATGATATCCGCCCCGTCGCCCACCCGTGCGGAGGCGTCGGACGTGGCGACCGCGGTGTTCGACGGCGCCGACGCGGTGATGCTGTCGGCCGAGACGGCGGCCGGGCAGTATCCGTACGAGGCGGTCAACATCATGGATCGGATCGTCGCCCGGGTGGAGCAGGACTCCGGCTGGCGGGCGATCATCGACGCGAGCCGGCCGGAGCCGGAGCGCAATATCAGCGACGCGATCGCCGCGGCGGCGCGGCAGATCGCGCACACCATCGACGCGGCGGCGATCTGCGCCTTCACCGACAGCGGCTCGACCGCGCTGCGCGTGGCGCGCGAGCGGCCGGAGGCGCCGGTGCTGGGCGTCACTCCGAAGGAGGCGACGGCCCGGCGGCTGGCGGTCGCATGGGGGGTGCACGCCGCGGTGACCGGCTACACCCACAGCATGACCGAGACCGTCGCGCGCGCGGTGCGGCTGGTCAAGGACGAGGGGTTCGGCCAGCCGGGCCAAAGCATCGTGGTCACCGCCGGCGTGCCGTTCGGCCAGGCCGGCAGCACCAATGCGATCCGGGTGGCCGGGGTGTGATGGGCAAGCCACAGCCCTCCCTGACGCCGCTTCCCCCGGAAACGCCAAGGCCGCCGCGGATGACCGAACTTCGGGTGGAAAACTATCGCGCTCTGCGGAACATACACCTGAAAAGCATCACGCCTCTGACCGTGCTGCTTGGGCCGAACGGCAGCGGCAAGTCGACTATCTTCGACGTTCTCGCATTCCTTTCAGAGTGTTTTGAAGGCGGCCTACGTCGCGCCTGGGACCGTCGCGGCAGGGCGCGCGAACTTCGCACGAGAGGCAGCGAGGGGCCGACCGTGATCGAACTGAAATACAAGGAAGGTGAATATCCCCTCATCACCTACCATCTGGCCGTCGAGGAGCGCCGCGGAAGTGCCGTCGTCTCGGAGGAATGGCTACGCTGGACCCGCGGCGGCGGCGGGAGGCCGTTTCGTTTCCTCGACTACAAGGACGGAAACGGGACAGCCATACCTGGCAACACACCCGATCAGGACAGCCGGCGCATTGATTTCCCGCTGACTTCACCGGATCTGCTGGCGGTCAATGCTCTCGGACAGTTCGCCGAGCACCCGCGCGTGGCGGCCCTCAGGGACTTTATCACCGGCTGGTATGTGTCTTACTTCTCCGTGGACAGCACACGCGGCCAGCCAGAGGCCGGCCCGCAGGAACGGCTATCACGCACCGGCGACAATCTGGCCAACGTTGTGCAATTTCTCAGCGAGCAGCACCCAGAACGACTGGCGCAAATATTTGAAGTCCTGCGCACCCGTGTCCCCAGGATTGAGCGGGTGATGGCCGAACCAATGCAGGACGGGCGGCTCCTCCTGTCGATTAAGGACGCGCCGTTCACACATCCCATCCTGGCCCGTTTTGCCTCGGACGGCACGCTCAAGATGCTGGCTTATCTGCTGCTGCTGTATGATCCGTCACCGCCGCCATTCATCGGCATTGAGGAGCCGGAGAACTTTCTGCATCCGCGGCTGCTGTTCGGACTGGCGGAGGAGTGCCGTGGCGCCGCCGAGCGGGGGCAGGTGCTTGTGACTACCCACTCGCCATTTTTTCTGAATGCGGTACAGTCCGAACGAGGTGCGCGCGCTGTATCGCGACGAACGCGGCTACACGCAAGTTGTGACCGCGTCTGACATTCGGGGCGTTCGTGAGTTCATCGACGAAGGCGCTCAGATGGGACAGCTCTGGTCGGAAGGACATCTCGGCGTAGGCGACCCGCTGACCTACCAAGGAGCCCCTGTTCGGCCGGTTCGCCCCTCCTCGTGACTGCAGATCACTTCGAAGTCCTGGTCGAGGAACCATCGACCGAGGTCTTTCTGACGCACGTTCTACCGCGTGTGCTCGGCGAAGCCGCAACGTTCTCGATCTACGCTCATCAGGGTAAAAGGGACCTGCTGGCCCAGTTGTCAGCCCGGTTGCGCGGCTACGCGAAATGGCTTCCGCCGAGCTCGCGCGTGGTGGTCCTGGTCGACCTCGACAGCGACGACTGCAAGACACTGAAGGCCCAGCTCGAAGCCTGCTCCGCGGCCGCACGGCTTGCGACCAGGAGCAGCGCTGCTCCGGGCCAGCCCTGGCGTGTCGTCAACAGGATCGCCATTGAGGAACTCGAAGCGTGGTTCTTCGGCGACTGGCAGGGTGTCACAGCAGCGTTTCCGCGCCTGCCCGCTTCCTTTGTCGCACGGGCGGGCTATCGTGACAGCGACGCCATTGCCGGCGGAACCTGGGAGGCGCTGGATCGGGCGCTCCGGAAACGCGCCTACTATCCGGGCGGACTGCAGAAGGTGGATGCGGCAAGGCGGATCGCGGCGCGCTTCGATCCCGCCCGCTGCACCTCGCGCAGCTTCATCGCGTTTCGGGACGCCCTTGCCGAGGCTGTGGTCGCGCCGGACGCAGCGCCTTCGATGCAGCCTACTTGATCGTCGCGTCCTTGAAGTCATACGTCAGGTTGATGTTCTTGCTGGTCATCGCCTCGATGTTGTCCAGGCCGCCGCGCAGCAGCGCCGAGGCCTGCGCCGACTTGTCGTCGCTCAGCTTCTTGTAGGCCGCCTCCATGTCGAACGACGCCTTGCGATACAGCTTGATCTGGCCGTCGATCGTGGCGCCGTATTTCTTCGCCTCGGTCTGCGCCTTCTCGCCGTCGGTCATCGCCTTGCGCAGCTTCTTCTTCAGATCCTCGACCAGTTCGCGGGCCTCGATGATCTCGTCGTTCAGCTTTTCCATGCTGGCGACGTTGCCGCCGAAGGCGTTGACGCCTTTCAGGTTCTCGGCCGGCACCCCGGCCTTCAGCGCGATGTCGAGCGTCTTGACCCAGGCGGCGGAAAAATTGCTGTTCGGCATGGCGTCCCTGCTTGGTTCGGCTTCGCGGACCGGCTCCGCGACAGCTGCGTTGGTGGATACGATGCACGGGATCGCACTTCTGTGACCAGCGGCACATGAGCCAGACGGCGACGCAGGCCAGCCCCACCCAGCCGAGCCATCCCGCCGTCTGGCGGCACGGCGCGCCCGCCCCGGCGCAGGGGCGCACGCTGGCCGAGGAGACGGCCATCGCGCTGACCTATAACCGCGAGACCTACGCGGTGATGATGGCGACCCCCGCCGACCTGGGCGACTTCGCCGTCGGCTTCTCGCTCAGCGAGGGCGTGATCGAGCGCGCCGGCGACATCGAGGAGCTGGAGGTCGTGACCGCCGAGCATGGCATGGAGGCGCGCATGTGGCTCGCCCCGGACCGGCTGGAGGCGGTGCAGGCGCGCCGGCGGCGGCTGGCCGGGCCGACCGGCTGCGGGCTGTGCGGCATCGACAGTCTGCGTGAGGCGGTGCGGCCGCCGCCTCCAGTCGCGGCCGGCACCCGCTTCGCCGCCGCCGACATTGCGCGCGCGCAGGCGGCGATGGAGCAGATGCAGCCGCTGGGCCGCGCCACCCGTGCGGCGCATGCCGCCGCGCTGTGGCATCCGGCGCGCGGGCTGCTGCATGTGCGCGAGGACGTCGGCCGGCACAACGCGCTCGACAAGCTGCTGGGCGCGGCAGCGCGCGCCGGCGAGGACACCGCCGGGTGCATGGCGCTGCTGTCCAGCCGGGTGTCGATCGAGATGGTGCAGAAGGCCTGCGTGCTGGGCGCCCCGGTGCTGGTGGCGATCTCGGCGCCGACCGCGCACGCGGTGCGGCTGGCGGAGGCCGCCGGGCTGACCCTGGTCGCGGTTGCGCGGGCGGACGGTTTTGAGGTCTTCTCCGCGCCGCAGCGAATCGCCTGACCGCTTCCCTCCCGCCGGAGACCCGCCTATGGACGTGCGCGCCGCCGTGGCCTTCGAGGCAGGAAAGCCGCTCTCGATCGAGACCGTGCAGCTGGAGGGTCCGCGCCACGGCGAGGTGCTGGTCGAGATCAAGGCGACCGGCATCTGCCACACCGACCTGTTCACCCTGTCCGGCGGCGATCCCGAGGGCCTGTTCCCGACCATCCTGGGCCATGAGGGCGCCGGCGTGGTGGTCGATCTCGGGCCGGGCGTGACCTCGCTGCGCAAGGGCGACCACGTCATTCCGCTGTACACGCCGGAATGTCGCGAATGCGAATACTGCCTCAGCCGCAAGACCAATCTGTGCCAGAAGATCCGCGGCACGCAGGGGCGCGGCCTGATGCCGGACGGCAGCAGCCGGTTCTCGTTCCAGGGCAAGCCGGTGCTGCACTACATGGGCTGCTCGACCTTCGCCAACTACACCGTGCTGCCCGAGATCGCGCTGGCCAAGGTCCGCCAGGACGCGCCGTTCGAGAAGATCTGCTACATCGGCTGCGGCGTCACCACCGGGCTCGGCGCAGTGATCTTCACCGCCAAGGTCGAGCCTGGATCGAGCGTCGTGGTGTTCGGGCTGGGCGGCATCGGGCTGAACGTGATCCAGGGCGCCCGGATGGTCGGCGCCGGCATGATCGTGGGCGTGGACATCAATCCGGGGCGCGAGGCGCTGGCGCGCCAGTTCGGCATGACCGACTTCGTGAACCCGAAGGCGGTGGACGGCGATCTGGTCGGGCATCTGGTCGAGCTGACGCGGGGCGGCGCGGATTACAGCTTCGAGTGCGTCGGCAACGTCACCCTGATGCGGCAGGCGCTGGAATGCGCGCACAAGGGCTGGGGCGTATCGACGATCATTGGCGTGGCCGGCGCCGGGCAGGAGATCGCCACCCGCCCGTTCCAGCTGGTCACCGGTCGGCGCTGGATCGGCTCGGCTTTCGGCGGCGCGCGCGGGCGGACCGACGTACCGCGCATCGTGGACTGGTACATGGACGGCAAGATCAACATAGACGACCTGATCACCCATGTCCTGCCGCTGGAACGGATCAACGAGGGCTTCGACATGATGACCCGTGGCGAGTCGATCCGCAGCGTGGTGACCTACTGAGGTCGCGTCAGCCGCGGCTTCTCGCCGCCTGCCTGGTGCTGCTGGCGACCCATGCCGCCGCGGCAGCCACCTGCTTCGACGGGCAGATGCCGCCGGCGCCGTGGGCGCGCCGGGCGGCGCAGGCGGCGGTGCGCCTGCTGCTGCTGGGTCGCGACGGGCAGCCGTTCGGGGTGGCTTCCGGCATCGTCGTGGCCGGCAGCGGCGACGCGGCCGATCCGCGAAACCGCATCCTGACCGCCGGGCATGTGCTGCGCGACCTGGCAGGCCCAGCCGGCGCAGGCCCAGTCGGCGGCGCGGGCACGCTGGCGGTCTATGGCAGCGACGGGCGCTTGCTGGGCGCGGCGCAGGCCGAGGCGGCGGCCGCGCCGGGACCGGCCTTCGGGCTGCGCGATCGCGCCCCGCCGTCCGGCCTGCGCTTCGGCGACGTCGCGGTGCTGCGGATGCAGGCGTTCGCGGCCGACGGCGCGGCCCGCTTCGCGGCCATCGCCGGCGTCAGGCTGGCGCAGCGTCAGCCCGGCGGCCTGCTGCGCGGCGACTTCTACCAGCCGGCCGGGATCGACCCCGGCGTATCCGGCGCCGGCGTGCTGGGACGCGACGGCGCGCTGATCGGCGTTATGGCGGCCAAGCTCGACGATCCGGCGGTGGCCCGGGTCGCGGTGGCGGCGCGCGATCCCGACGGGGGCGCCCCGATCACGCTGCTGCTGCCGCTGCACGCGGTCGGCTATGCCACACCGATCGCCGATCGCGCCGTTTTGGCAGCCCTCGGCCGCGCCGGGCGCGCGGTGGACCCACCCGCCGGCCCGCTGCGGGCGCGGGTCGTGGTTCCGGGCTTCCCGCGCGGCGCCTGCGTCGCCTTCGTGGCCGTGATGGGACCGACCTGAGCGCGCAATTCCCTACTGGTTAAGTCGTTTTCTCAGGGCGGTGTATCGTTTTTGCTGCACCGCAGCAGTCGCCCCTTGCTAAACGTATTTGGCGAGATACATTTGTCTCCGGGTTAGGGAGGAACGTCGCAAACCGACGAGGAGACTGACCCTATGACGACTCTGACACACGACACCGCCCGGCTGTCCACGTTCGACGGCCTGGCATCCGCCCGCAACGGCATGCTGCAGCGCTTTCGCGACTGGAGCGGCCGCCGCCGCGAGATCGCTCGCGTCACCTTCGAGCTGAACACCTACAGCGATCGTCATCTGGCCGATCTGGGCCTGACGCGCGCCGACATCCCCGAGGTCGCCCGCGGCCGTTTCCGCCGTGGCTGATTTTCACCAGCGCCTGCGGTCGTCAATCGACTGCAGGCGCATCGCGGCGGACTGAACGCTACGCCGGCCTCGGCGACGCCGCGGCCACCCGTAGCGCCGCGATCGCGCCCACGAACAGCAGCGAGGTCGCCAGGAACGGCATGCCGGGGATCTGCGCCACCGCGCCCGGCCCGGCGAACAGCCGGAACAGCGTCGAGGCGACCACCGGGCTGGCGATCGCCGTCAGCCCCTCGACCGAGGACAGCGCCCCCATGACGCGGCCCTGCCGCTCCGGCCCGGCGCGCACCGAAATCAGCGCGCGGATCGACGGATTGGCCAACCCGCCGAACGCCTGCAAGGCGATCCCGAGATAGATCATCCAGCCGCGCACGGCCAGCCCGAGGATCGCGTAGGCGCAGGCGCTGGCCAACAGGCCCAGCACTGCGGCGCTCCGCTCGCCCACCCGGGCCACCACGCGGCGGACCAGCAGCCCCTGCACCACCGCCCCGGTCACGCCGACCAGGCCCAGCGCCGCGCCGTTCTGCAGGCTGCCCCACCCGAAGCGCAGCCCGGTGGACAGCACGAACACCGTTTGCAACGTGCCGATCGCGAACCACATGGCGCTCCAGGCGATCGCCAGCCGCCCCAGCACCGCATCGGACGCCAGCATCCGCAGCGCCGCGACCGGGTTGGCGCCGCGCCAGGCGAAGCTCTGCCGTCGGTCGCGCGGCAGCGATTCCGGCAGCAGGAACGCGCCGTACAGCGCGTTGGCAGCGGCCAGCCCGGCGGCGACCAGGAACGGCAGGCGCAGGCTGATCGAGCCGAACACCCCGCCCATGATCGGCCCCAGCACGAAACCCAGGCTGAACGTCGCGCCGACCAGCCCGAACCGCCGCGCCCGCTGCTCCGGGGTGGATACGTCTGCGATGTACGCGGTTGCCGAGGAGGTGTTGGCGGCCGAGATCCCGGCCAGGGCGCGGCCGAGATACAGCCAGCTCAGGCTGGGAGCCCAGGCCAGCAGCAGGTAGTTCGCCGCCGCCCCGGCGATCGACAGCAGAATCACCGGCCGGCGCCCGAAGCGGTCGGACAGGCCGCCCAGGACCGGGGCGGCCAGCAGCTGCGCGAGCGCGAAGGTGGCCACCAGGGAGCCGACGTCGATCGACGCGCCGCCGGCGTCGCGGCCGGACAGGAAGCGCACCAGTTCGGGCACGATCGGCACGATCAGGCCGATGCCCAGCGAGTCGAACGCCAGCACCACCAGCACGAAGCCCACCGCCGGGGCGCGGTCGCGGCGCGCGGTCACGCCGACGCCATCGCCACGCATTTGCGCATCAGCGACGGCAGCGCCTGCCCGTCCAGCGCCGCGGCCGGATGCAGGAAGCCGTCCGCCGGCTCGATCCGCTGCACGCTGGCGGCGAACACCGCCACCCGCAGCTCGAAATGGGTGAACACATGCCGCACCTCGCCGGCATTCCGCCAAGCGGCCGGAGCCGGCGCGAGGGCGACCGCCTCCGCCGCATCCCAGGGCCGCTCGCGCCAGGGCGTGCCGGGCAGTTCGGTCATGCCGCCGAGCAGCCCGCGCGGCGGCCGGCGGCGCAGCAGCACCCGCCCGCTGCCATCCACCAGCCAGAAATGCGCGCCGTGGCGCAGCGGCCGCGCCCGCTTTGCCGCCCGCCGCGGCAGGCCGGCGGCGACGCCGGCGCGGTGCGCGAGACAGGGATCCTGCCACGGACACACGCCGCATGCCGGGGCGGCTGGGGTGCAGATCATGGCGCCCAGATCGAACAGCGCCTGCGCGAAATCCGCGGCGCGACGCCGGGCTTCGGCCTGCTCGCCCAGCCGCGCCGCTGCCGCCGCGATGGCCCGCTTGCCCGACGGCATCGGCGCGTCGATCGCGAACAGCCGGGCCGTCACCCGCTCCACGTTGCCATCGACCGGGACCGCGGCCACACCGAAGGCGATCGCGGCAATCGCCGCGGCGGTATAGACGCCGATGCCGGGCAGGGCGCGCAGCGCCTCGGGCGTACCGGGGAGCGCCCCGCCGCTCGCGGCAACGGCCTTGGCGCAGCCGTGCAGATTGCGGGCGCGGGCGTAGTAGCCGAGGCCGGCCCAGGCCTGCATCACCGTCTCGTCCGACGCCGCCGCCAGCGCGGCCACGTCGGGAAAGCGGGTGAGGAACTTCTCATAATGCGGTATCACCGCCGCTACCGTGGTCTGCTGCAGCATGATCTCGCTCAGCCAGACCCGATACGGGTCGGGCGTCTCGCCGGGGCGCGCCCGCCACGGCAGCGCGCGGCGGTGGCGATCGTACCAGGCCAGCAGCACCGCTGCGTCCGGGACCGGCTGCGGCCGTGGAGCCGGCACTTGGACGGGGATCACGGGGGCGGGGATCACTGGCGCGGGGATCACGGGGACGGGTATGGCGACAGGCAAGGCAAGCGACAAGGGCGATGCCGAGGCGGCCCGCCACGTCTATGGCCCACGCAGCTTGGCGGCCCTGCTGCCGATCGTGGTGCGCCCCGCCCTGCGCCGCCGCAGCCCGGCGGCCTCGCACCTGATCGCCGAGTGGGAGGCGATCGTCGGGCCGCAGGTCGCCGCCATCAGCCAGCCGCGCCGGCTGTTCTCGGGCACGCTGTCGATCGCGGCCAGCGGCTCGGGCGCGCTGGAACTGCAGCACGGCTCGGCCGCCCTGCTCGAGCGCATCAACGCGCATCTGGGCGGGCGGGCGGTCACCCGGCTGCGCTTCGTGCAGGATTTCGCCCCGCGGCCACCCACCGCCTCGCCGCCGCCGCCGCCGCGCCAGGCCCGCGACGCCGCGGCCAGCGCGGTTGCCCACCTGCCGCCGGGTCCGCTGCGCGATGCGCTGGAGCGCCTGGGCGGCTGCGTGCTGGCGCAGGATGCCGGCCCGGCCGGCGGCGCTTGACGCAACCCCTCGCCGCAAGGCCCTTTCCGTCCCCACACCATGCGAGGTTCCCGATGTCGCTCTCCCGGCGTTCCCTCCTGATCCTGGCGCCGGCGCTGCTGGCGGCCCCTGGCCTCGCCCGCGCAGCCGGCAGCGCCGATCCGCGCATGGCGCCGCGCGCGCTGGGATCGGCCACCGCCCCGGTGACGGTGACGGAGTATTTCTCGCTCACATGCCCGCATTGCGCCCGCTTCGCCCGCGAGACGCTGCCCGAGATCCGCAGCAAGCTGATCGACACCGGCAAGCTGCGCTACGTGTTCGTGGACTACCCGCTGGATCAGGTGGCGCTGATGGCCGCCCAGGTGGCGCACGCGCTGCCGCCCGACCGCTACGCCCCGTTCGTCGATGCGCTGCTCGCCAGCCAGGACCGCTGGGCGTTCGCGCGCGACGTGAACTCGACTGAGGAGCTGGCCAAGATGGCGGCGCTCGCCGGGCTGTCGCGCGCCCAGTTCGATGCCGCGATCGCCGATACCGGGCTGCGCGACGCGATCCTGGCCCGGCAGGACGCGGACACGAAAACCTATCAGATCGAACTCGACGCCGACCTTCATCTTCAACGGGCCGAACGCCCATAACCGCAAGGAATCGGGCGAGATGACCTATGACGGCTTCGCGAAAATCGTCGCCGCCGCGTCCGGCGCGACCGGATAGCCGCAACACGGGGTTCCCAGCTTGCCCGTCAGCTTCGCCCGCCTGCGCATCGCCGGCTTCAAGAGCTTCCCCGAACCGGCGACGCTGGAGATCCTGCCGGGCCTGACCGGCATCGTCGGACCGAACGGCTGCGGCAAATCCAATGTGGTCGAGGCGCTGCGCTGGGCGATGGGCGAAGGCTCGGCCAAGTCGCTGCGGGGCGGCGAGATGGATGACGTGATCTTCGCCGGCACCGCGCATCGCCCCAGCCGCAACATCGCCGAGGTCACGATCGGTCTGGAGCAGACGCAGGGCCTCGCGCCGCCGCCATTCCAGGAGGCGCCCGAACTGGAAGTGGTGCGCCGCATCGAGCGCGGCAGCGGCAGCTTCTTCCGCGTCAACGGCCGCGAGGCCCGCGCGCGCGACGTGCAGACCCTATTCGCCGACCTCGCGACGGGCGCCCGCGCGTCCGCGATGGTCAGCCAGGGACGGGTCAGCGCCCTGGTATCCGCGCGGCCCGAGGAGCGGCGGGCGATCCTTGAGGAAGCCGCCGGCATCACCGGCCTGCATGCCCGTCGGCACGAGGCAGAGCTGAAGCTGCGCGCGGCCGAGGCCAATCTGGCCCGCGCCGACGATCTCCAACTCCAGCTCGCGACGCAGCTCGACGCATTGCGCAAGCAGGCCAGGCAGGCGGCCCGGCTGCGCGACATCGCCGATCTGGTGCGCAGCGCCGAGGCGGAGCTGTTGGCTGTGCAGAATGCGATAGCCGGACGGGCGCGCGGCGCGGCGCTGCATGCGCTGCATGAGGCGGGCGAGGTTGCCGCCGCCGCGACCCTGGCGGCAACGCGGGCCAGCGAAGCCGCCGCGGGGGCCGCCGTTGCCCTGCCCGCCTTGCGCGAAGCCGAGGCCGACGCGCGCACCGCCCTGGAGCGGACGCGGCTGGGCGCCGAGCAGGTCGCGGCCGACGCCGCCCGCGCCGCCGCCGCCCTGCACGCCGCGACGCAGCGCCGCCAGCAGACCGCGCGCGACCTGACCCATGCCGAACAGGCCGGTCGCGACTCGCAGGCGGCGCTGGCGCGGCTGGCGGATGAGGCGGCGCGGCTCGAAGCCGAGGCGGCGGGCGCGCCGGAGCGCCTGATGTCGGCCGAGGCGGCGGCGCAGGCGGCGGCTGACGCGCTGCGGGTGGCCGAGGCGCAGGCCGAGCAGGCGGTCGGCCAGTCCGCCGAACTGGCCGCTCGCGCCCAGGCCGCCGGGGCGGCGTTTCAGGCGGCCGAACAGCGCGCCCGCCGGGTGGCCGCGCAGGCCGCGGCGCTGGACGCCGACCGCGGCCGCGCCGCGGCGCAGGCGGTGCCGCAGGCGCGGCTGGCCGAGACCGCCGCGGCCGCACAGGCCGCCGGGCAGGCAGCCGCGACGGCCCGCGCCGAGTTGGAGGCGGCCAATTCAGCCCGTGCGGCCGCCCAGCAGGCGCTGGCGCGCGCGCGCGATCAGGCCGCCACCGCCGATGGCGCGCGCACCCGCCTGGCTGCGGCGGCGCAGGGTCTGGCCGAGGCAATTGGCGCCCGCACGGGCGAGCGGTTCGCGCGCATGGTGGACCAGGTCTCGGTGCCGCCCGGACTGGAGCCGGCGCTCGGCGCGGCGATGGGCGAGGCCCTGGACGCGGCGGCAAATCCTGCCGCGCCCCGGCATTGGCGCGAGCTGCCGCCCTGCGGTGACGTGGCCGTCCTGCCCGAGGGCGCGCAGCCCTTGGCCGAGCTGGTCGAGGCCCCGGCGGCGCTGGCGCGGGCGCTGTCGCAGATCGGGCTGCTTGCCCCCGGCGGCGACGGGGCGGCGCTGCAACCGGGACTGGGACCGGGACAGGTGCTGGTGTCGCGCGATGGCGCTGTCTGGCGCGGCGACGGGTTCGTGGTGCGGGCCGGCGCGCCCAGCGCGGCGGCGGTGCGGCTGCAGCAGCGCAACCGGCTGGCCGGCCTGCGCGCCGAGCTGGCCACCGCGGAGGCCGCCGCCGCCGCCGCCCGCGCGGTGCGCGCCGGGGCCGAAGCCAGCGAGCGCGAAACGGTCCAGGCCGAGCAGCGCGCCCGCGCCGCGGCGCGCGACGCAGACCAGCACTCCGCGCGCACCCGTGAGACCGCGATGGGCCTGGAGCGGAGCGCCGCCGCAGCCGCCGCACAGCTGGGGGCGCTCGACCAGGCATCGGAGCGGATGCAGGCCGAGCTGGCCGAGGCCGACGCGGCGCTGTACGCGGCGCGGCGCCAGCGCGACGCGCTGCCCGACCCGGCGACGCTGCGTGCCACGATGGAGCAGGCCCGCGCCGCGCTAGCGGCGGCGCGGACGGCGGAGCAGACGGCCCGCGCGGCGCGCGATGCGCTGGCGCGGGCGACGGCGCAGCGCAGCCATCGACTTGGCGTCCTGGCGCGCGAAATGGAGGATTGGCGCGCCCGCGCCGACGACGCGCGCGGCCGCCTGACCGATCTGGCCGCACGGGCCGGCCAGACCGAGGCCGAGCACGGGGCCCTGCTCGCCGCCCCGACCGCGCTGCAGGAACGTCATGCGCAGGCCGTGGCCACGATGCGGGCCGGCGAGGCGGCGCTGCGGCACGCGGCCGAAACGCTGCAACAGGCCGAACGCCATGCCGCCGGCTGCGACCGCGCCGGCCGCGACGCCGGCGCGGCGCTCGCCGTCGCACGCGAGGCCAGGCTGCGCGCCGAGGCGGCGGCGGCGGCGGCGGACCACGCCTGGGGCACGGTGGCCGAACGCATCGTCGAGCGGCTCGGCGCCTCTCCCGCTTTGCCCGACCCGCCCGCGGCGATCGACCCGGACACCGAGGACCGCCTGCGCCGCCGCCTGGAGCGGCTGCAGCGAGAGCGCGACGCCTTCGGCCCGGTCAACCTGCGCGCCGAGATCGAGGCGGCGGAGATCGGGACGCAGGCCGAGACGATCGAGCGCGAGGCCGCCGAACTGTCCACCGCGATCGCCAAGCTGCGCGGCTCGATCGGCCATATCAACCGCGAGGGCCGCGAACGGCTCGGCCAGGTGTTCGCCGACATCGACCGGCACTTCCGCGCCCTGTTCGAGACCATGTTCGGCGGCGGCCGGGCGCATCTGGCGCTGGTCGGCTCGGACGACCCGCTGCTGGCCGGGCTGGAAATCTACGCGCAGCCGCCGGGCAAGAAGCTCGCCACGCTGTCGCTGCTGTCCGGCGGCGAGCAGGCGCTGACCGCGCTCTCGCTGATCTTCGCGGTGTTCCGCTGCAATCCCGCCCCGGTCTGCGTGCTCGACGAGGTCGATGCGCCGCTGGACGACGCCAACGTGGAGCGGTTCTGCGGGCTGCTGGAGGCGATGGTGCGCGAGACCGGCACCCGGTTCCTGGTGGTCACGCACCATCAGCTCACGATGGCGCGGATGGACCGGCTGTACGGGGTCACCATGCAGGAACGCGGCGTGTCGCGCCTGCTGTCGGTGGACCTGTCCCGCGCCGTGGCGATGGTCGAGCCGGAGCGGATGGCCGCGGAGTAGGTAGCGACTGCGAAGATGCGCGGAATTGCCGCGTTGCGCCGCGCCTGAAACACCCGGTTCACGCCAGCCTTACGGGTTGCGCAACGCCGGTCGTGGAAGCTGCGCCCTGCGAATAACCGCGGGGTGAGGCGATGGCCACCATCAGCTGGACGCCTGACACGGACGGCGATTGGGGAAACCGGCTTGACTGGAGCGGCGGATCGGCGCCGGGGCCGGCCGACGCCGTGCTGCTCGACACGGCGGACCCGCATACCGTCACCCACAGCACCGGCGGCAGCCCGGTCGCCAGCCTGACCGCGATCACCGATCGGCTGGCGATGACTGGCGGCGCGCTGCGGGTCGCCGGCACGGCGAGCCTCGGCGCGGGCCTGACGCTGACCGGCGGCAGCCTGGCCCTGGTCGGCGGCGGCGCGATCGCCGGCGGGCTGGTGGCCACCGGCGGCACGCTCAGCCTCGGCGTCCGCACGACCACGCGGATCTCCGGCGCAGCGAGCTTCGCCGGGCAGACCAGCCTTGCGGGCCCGGGCACCCTGGCCACGAGCGGCGCGACCAGCATCGGCGCGGACGGCAGCGCGGTGCTGCTGGGCGGCGGGCTGACCTGGAGCAATGCCGGCGCTGCGACCTTGGGCGGCAGCCTGACCGCCACGACCCCGGCGCACGTCGTCAATGCCGCAGGTGCGACTCTGTCGCTGACCAGCGACGCCGCAGCCATCCTGGCGCCGGCTGGTGGGATGACTCTGAGCAACGCCGGAACGCTGGCCAAGACCGGCGGCGCCGGCGCCAGCCGGATCGACGCTTTGCTGACCAGCACCGGCACGATCGCCATTGCCTCCGGCACGATCGAGCTGACCGCCAACGCCACGATCGGCGGCGCGCTGACCGGGGCCGGCACGCTGGACCTGCGAGGCGCGGCGAACCATCTCGCGAACCTGACCAGCGACGCCGCGACGACGCTGCAGATCGACGGCGGAACGATGGCGGCCGTGGCCGGCAGCACGCTGGGCGGGGTGCAGGCGCAGCAGGCGAGGCTGCTGACCAGCGGCAGCGTCGGGGTGACCGGCAGGTTCGCGCTGGCCGGCGGGACGCTGGGCATCACCGGGCTGCTCACCCTGTCGGGCAGCGCCAGCCTGCTGGGCGGCTGCACTATCCAGGAGCCGGGCACGCTGGCCACCATGGGCCAGACCACGGTGGGCGCGGACGGGCTGGCGGTCGCCCTCTCGCATGCCGTCTGGAGGAATGGCGGCGCGCTGACGCTGGATTCGGCGATCGCGGCAAGCGGCGGCGCCGGCATCGTCAACCTGGCGGGCGGCAGCTTCGGGTTCGGCGCCGACGCCGGCGGGCTGACGATCGCGGGCGGCCACGCAGGCCTGGTCAACGCCGGCACGCTGGCCAAGCTGGCAGGCAGCGGCGTCAGTACCGGTCGGCTGGCAGGTCAGCAGCACCGGCACGATCGCGGTCGCCTCCGGCACGCTTGAGCTGATGAGCGGCGCCGCGATCAGCGGGGCGATCAGCGGCGGCGGGATGCTGCTGTTCGGCGCCGGCATCGCCAGCGTGGCGGCAGGGACGGCGATCGCAGTGGCCGACCTCGCGGTGGCCGGCGCGGCGGTGACGCTGGGCGGCGGCCGCGCCGTGGGGCTGACAATCAGTTCCGGCACGCTCGCCATCGCCGCCGGAGTCGCGGCGGCGGCGCTTTCGGTGTCCGGCGGCTCGCTGGCGCTGCGGGCGGGCAGCCTGTCGATCGCTGGCCCGGCCAGCCTTTCGGGCGGCGCGGCGATCGCCGGGCCGGGCACGCTGGCCACCGCCGGCCTGACGACACTGGCGGCCGACGGCGCGACGATTACGCTGGGCGGTGGCGCGACCTGGAGCAATGCGGGAACCGTTATCGCCACCGGCGCGCTGCAATGCGCCGGCCCGCCCGGCATCGCGTTCATCAACGCCTCCGGCGCGGCGTTCGATCTGGAAACCGACGTCGCCGGCATCCTCGGCGGCCCGAGCACATTCGGCAATGCCGGCACCCTGGCCAAGCTCGGCGGCAGCGGCGTCAGCACCGTGGACTCGGCGCTGACCAGCACCGGCACGATCACCGTCGCGTCCGGCACGCTGGACCTCGCCGGCGGCGGCACGATCGGCGGCATCGTGGGCGGAATCCGGCACGCTGCTGCTGGGCGGCGGCAGTTTCGCCGTTGCCGGCGGCACCGTATCGCAGGTGGGCAGCCTGGTCGTCGGCGGCGGATCGGTCGCGTTCGACGGCGCACCCGGGACCGGCTGCACCGTCGCCGGCGGGCTGCGTGTGACGTCCGCCGCGCTGGCGATCGCGCCGGGGGGCACCCTCTCGCTGCTGGGGGCCGCCACCTTCAGCGACGCCGCCACGATCGCCGGCCCCGGCACGCTGTCCACGCATGGCGCGGTGATGATCGGCGGCGACGGATCATCGGCCAGCTTCACCGACGGGCTGACATGGACCAATTCCGGAGGCGTCACCGCGCTGGGCCAGATCGACGCCGGCGGCGCGGCGTCGGTCAGCTTCGACAACGCCGCAGGTGCTACGTTCGATCTGGCCAGCGATGCGGCCGGCATCGCCCAGACCGGCGCCACCAGCAGTTTCGACAATGCCGGAACACTGGCCAAGACCGGCGGCGGCGGGGTCAGCTCGGTATTCAGCATCGTCGATAGCACGGGCACGCTGACCGCCGGCAGCGGCACGCTGGCGCTGGAGTTCTCCGCCACCCTGTCAGGCGTGGCGGGCGGCGTCGGCGGCGGCAGGCTGCTGCTGGTCAATGGCGCGACCACCTCCGGCGCCCTGGCGATCACCGACGACGGCAAGGCTGCCAGCGTCCAGCTCTCCAGCAGCTATGCGAACTGGTTCAACGGCGGCGCGGTGTCCGATGCGGGGCTGGTGGTGCTGGGCGACGCGACCGATAGCGGCCCAGCGTTCCTGTATAATGCGGGTGCCTGGAATCTTGCCGGCGACGATGCGGGACTGGCGGCGATGGGGCAGGTGCTGGTCACCAATGCCGGCACGCTCGCCAAGACCGCCGGCTCCGGGGTGTCCGCCATCGGTTTCAGCCTCGCCAATTCCGGGCTGATCGACGCCGCCTCGGGCACCCTGGATGTGCAGGGCGCGATCAGCGGCATCGGCCAACTGCGCATCGAGGCCGGCAGCACGCTGGAACTGGGCGCCGCACCTGGCAGCGGTCAGACGCTTACCATGGCCGGCGGCGGCGCCACCCTGAAACTGGACCAGCCCGCCTCCGTGGCCGCGCCGATCCAGGCGCTCGGTGCCGGAGATCGCATCGACCTGGCCGGCATCGCGGCGACCGGGGCCAGCGTCAGCGGCAACGTGCTGACCGTGCAGACGGCGGGCGGCGGTTTCACCTTCGCCGGCTCGGCAAGCCTCTCGGGGTTGCAGGCGCAGGTCGCGTCCGACGGATCCGGTGGCAGCCTGGTCACGCTGTCGCCCGCCGCGCTGCTGGCCGACCTGCTGCCTGGTCTGGCGGCCGCGACGCCGGCCTGGACGGCGCAGCCCGGCGTCCCGGCGGTCGGCGGGTCGCCTTCCTGCTGGCTGGCGCAGCAGGCCCCGCCGACTGTGCTGCTGGGGGGGCATTGAAGCCCGACAGCAGAACCCGGCGGCTCGATCTCTTCGGCTATGCGGGGCGGCGCAGCGCGGCGAGCGGCCGGAGCGCGTTGCCCCTGGTGTCGAAATTGGCCGGGGCGAGCCAGGCCAGCAGCGCGTCGCGACACGGGCCCCATTCGTCGCCGACGATGCTGAACATCGCGGTGTCGCGCAGCCGACCCTTGACGACGGTGTGGGCGCGCAGGATGCCCTCGAAGCTGAAGCCGATACTGTCCGCGGCGCGGCGGCTGGGCGCGTTCAGCGCGTTGCATTTCCACACCAGCCGGCGATAGCCGAGTTCGTCGGCGGCCAGGCGCAGCAGCAGGAAGATCGCCTCGCGCGCCGCGCGGGTGCGCTGCATCGCCGGCGAGAACCAGATGTTTCCCAATTCGATCGCCGCGTTCGCCGGCTGGATGTCCATCAGCGTGAGCCAGCCGGAGGCGACGCCGGTCGCAAGCGGGCGCACCGCCCAGGCCATCGGGTCATGCTGGCTGGCCATGGCCGCGACATGCGCCGCCATCGCCGTTTCGGTCGCGAACGGGCCGTAGCCCATGTAGTCCCAGCTTGCGTCGGCCTCGGCGGTGCCGCCGCGCGCCGCCTGGAACAACTCCGCTGCGTGACGGACATGCAGCGGTTCAAGCCGGCAGTATGCGCCGTCGATGCGCACCCGCGCCGGCAGCGGGCGCGGCGTCGCGTCCACCAGCGGCCCGATCGGGCGGTCACTCATTCCGCTGCAATCGCCGGGCGGGCGTGCAGCAGGCGCAGGCTGCGGTCGATCCACTGCGCGGTGATCTTCTCCTGCACGCCGTTCTGCCGCAGCCGCTCATGCAGCGCCGGAAAATCCACGCGGTCGAGCGCCTGATCCTGGTTGTAGCAGCTGAACACCACGGTCCGCTCGCCGGTCACCGGATCGGTCTGCGGCTGCAGGCATTGCGCGCAGACCTCCTTCATCATGCATTGCATCGGGCTGTTGATCGAGCCGATGGCGGTGTGGCCGGGCCGCAGATACGGCGCGAGCACGCCATGCCGCGCCGCCCCCACCGCCTGCATCATGCGGTCCGAGCCGATCACCACCATGTGCTCGACCTCGGCAAGCGGCACGTCCTGCGCGCCGAGCCGGCCGCTGCCATACGCGGCCATCGCCTGCACGATGTTGCCGACGAACGTGCGGTCCTGCGGGCGGGTGGCGGGAAAGCCCGGGGCCTCGTCGCAGCACCAGACGATGACATCGGCAGCGCGCTCGATCTCCTCCACCTTGTAGCGGTCGGCGCGCGCCTTGTAGCCGGCGAAATACAGCACGCGGGAACCGGCCGCGCGCATCGCCGCGCCGATGCTGAACAGCACCGCGTTGCCCAGGCCGCCGCCGACCAGCGCCACCGTGCTGTCCGCCGGGATGTCGGTGGGCGTGCCGGTCGGTCCCATCAGCACCACCGGCTCGCCCGGCTTGAGCGTGGCGCACAAATCCGAGCTGCCGCCCATCTCCAGCGCGATCACCGAGACAAGTCCGGCATCGGGGTCGGTCCAGGCCCCGGTCATGGCCAGCCCCTCCATCGCCAGCAAGGTCGTGCCCACGCCCGCCTCGGTCACGCGCGCGGCGTGCATCTCGAAGTTCTGCAGGCGATAGAACTGGCCGGGGCGGAAGGCGCGGGCGGCGGCGGGGGCGCGCAGCACGACCTCGATGATGGTGGGCGTCAGGCGGCGCACCCGATGCACCACGGCGCCCAGCGTGTCGCGGCACATGGCGATCACCGCGGCCCCGCCCTGCCCGGCCGCCGGCTGTGCGGCAAGGGCGGCCGAGACCACCGGGTAGCCGCGCTTGGCGCTGCCCATCGCCTTGACCACGTTGCCGAAGAAACTCGGGTGCAGATCGCCGAAGAAGCTGATGAGCCGCCCGGTGTTCCCGTCGCGGTGCATCATCACCTGCGCCGCATCCGGCTTCGCCAAGCCGCGCACCGGCGTCACCGGATGGCCGTGCTCGTCGATCGCCTGGAAATACCGGCCGTCCAGGCGGATGCGGTCGTCCTCGCGGGCGAGCACGGTGTTCGGCTGGGTGCCGGCGGCGACCAGCACGCTGCCCGCCGGCAGCACGATCTCGCTGCCGTCGGCGTGGCTGCAGCGCAGCGCCGATGCGTGGCCGAAGCGGTCAACCTCCACCGCGAGCGGCGCCAGCCCCTCGGCAAAGCGCACGCCTTCCTCCATCGCCTTGGCCACTTCCTCGTGATTCAGCGTGTAGCTGGGCGCGTCGGTCAGGCGGCGGCGATACGCGACGGTGGCGCCGCCCCACGAGTTCGAGCAACTGCGCGATCGCCGGCGCGCGGTCCTCGCGCGCGGCGGCCTCGCGTTCGGCGCGGATCGAAGCGGCATGGACCAGGAAGGTGGCCGCGGTATGCTGCTCCTCCTCGGTCCAGCCAGCCTGGACCGCCGCCTCGCCCCGCTCCATGACCAGCGTGCGATGGCGGCGCGCGAATTTTTCGACCTGGCGCACGTAGTAGGCGAGGCTTTCGGTCGCGGTGTCGATCGCCGTCAGCCCGCCGCCGATCACCACCACCGGCAGGCGGATCTGCAGGTTGGCGATCGAGCTTTCCTTCGCCGCGCCCGACAATTGCAGCGCCATGAGGAAGTCGCTCGCCTGGCGCACGCCGCGCGCCAGGCCGTTCGGCATGTCGATCACCGTCGGCCGGCCGGCGCCCATGCACAACGCGACGTGATCGAAACCCATGCGCCAGGCGTCGTCGATCGACAGCGTGGCGCCGCCGCCGAAGCGCACGCCGCCGAACATCGCGAATTGCGCGCGCCGCTCCAGCAGCAGGCGCACGAGCTTCAGGTAGTTCTTGTTCCAGCGCACGGTGATGCCGTATTCGGCGACGCCGCCAAAGCCGGCCATGATGCGGTCATCCAGATCCTCGAACAGCGCGTCCGCGTCACGGATCGGCGCGGTGGCGTCGAAGCCGAGCGGTTCGATCTTCAGCCCGTCCACCGCGACGACGCTGTGCCCGTCATTCATCAGGTGATGCGCCAGCGTGAAGCCGGCCGGCCCCAGCCCCACCACCAGCACCGCGCGGCCGCTGTCGGGCCGGGGCAGCGGGCGGCGGATGTCGAGCGGGTTCCAGCGCGTCAGCAGCGCGTAGATCTCGAACCCCCAGGGCAGTTCGAGCACCTGCCGCAAGATCGAGGTTTCCGCCTGCGGGATATCGACCGGCTCCTGCTTCTGGTAGATGCAGGCCTTCATGCAGTCGTTGCAGATGCGGTGGCCGGTGGCGGCCATCATCGGGTTGTCCACCGCGATCGTCGCGAACGCCGCCAGCAGGTGGCCCTGCGCGCGCAGCTCGTGCATTTCGGAGATCTTCTCGTCCAGCGGGCACCCGGCGAGCGTTACGCCGAACGGGCTTTTCTGGAACGCGCCGGTCTTGCGATCGCGCAGGCCCTTGCTGCACGAATCCTTGCCCTGGCTGTGGCACCAGATGCAGTAGTTCATCTGGTCCAGCGCGTGCTGCTCGTCCATGCCCGGATCGGTCAGCGAAAATCCCTGGCGCTGCCGCCAGTGGCTCGCCGGCAGGCGCAGCATCGTCACCCCGTCGCGCTCGACGGTCTCGACCGGCACCAGGCGCTGCGGGTCGGTGCGGTGCGGCACATGGAACAGCGTGCCGCCGCCATGCAGCGCCTGCCCCGCAGGCGTCAGCGTGGCCCACGCGGCATAGCGCATCGCCATGTCGAGCAGCTCGGCGCGCTCGTTGGCCTGCCAGGCATCGACATGGGTGGCGAACGCCCGCTCATCCAGCGGCGTCGCCATCGCCTGCTCCAGCGCAACACGCATCGCCGGCGCGTCGAAGCCGGTCGGGTCGGGATATTTCCTGACCGCCTGGCGCTGCACGAACAGCCGCTTGCAGGCATGGATCGGGTCGAGTGCGGCCGTGCGCGCGGCGATCTCGGCCAGTTCGGCCTGGATGCCGAACAGCCGGCCGACAAAGTCCTGCACCGCCGGGCCGAGGGCGACGACCAGCTGGCCTTCCGCGCGGGCGTCCAGCCCGGCAGGCTCGGCGCGGGCGGCCATCAGGCGGGCGTGCAGCTCCGGCTCGGCTTCGGCCAGGTGCGCCACGAACTGCCGGTCAAGCCGGACCAGGCCGTCACGGGTGGCGAGGTCGGAGAAGGTCGAGCCGAAGCCAAGGGTCGCAGCGTCCATTGTCGTCCCGTTCAGGTGAGCAGGCAACAGGTGCCTTTCAGCGGTCATCATTGCAAGCCAGGGGATGGGCAAGGCAGGGCTGGCTTGCAGTCCGCGATCAGGACGGGCCGCGCCGATGGTCGTCGCACCAGACAGGCGGCCGGGCCGGCAGTCGCCGGGGACAGGGCAGCCCAGCCGGGCTCACCCGCCGGATTTCAACGCCAGGTCGCGCAGCCCCAGGCAGATCAGGAACGCCGCCGCCAGCAGCACCACCAGCGCCGTGAACCCCCAATGGAACCCGCCGGCCAGTGCTGCCCGCGCCACCGCGCGCAGGCCCGGATCGGCGGCCAGGGCGTGCGCCCCGTGCACGCCCTGGCCGCTGGCTCCGCGCAGCGCCGCCAGATCGACGCGGTGGCCGCCGCCATGCGCCGCCATGCCGGCGGCAAAGCGGCTGGCCAGCAGCGAGCCGGCGATGGTGGTGCCGAACGCGCCGCCCATCGAGCGCAGGAACAGCAGGCTGCCGGTGGCCGCACCCACGTCGCGCCGCTCGGCCGCGTTCTGCACCACGACCAGGCTGGTCGGCATGCAGGTGCCGATGCCGAAGCCCACCACCGCCATCGCCACGATCAGCACCCAGCGCGGCGTATCCGGGCCCAGCGCCGCCAGCAGGGCATAGCCCAGGGTGGCAGCACCCAGGCCGCCCAGCAGGATCGGCCGGCCACGCCCCAGCCAGCGCGCGAACTGGCCGGACACGTAGGCGCCGACCACGTTGCAGGCCAGATAGGGCACGATCAGCACGCCGGCGGCCTCGGCGCTGGCGCCGCGCAGAAGCTGGAAGAACAGCGGCAGCAGGAAAATCGCTCCAAACGTGCCGGCCGAGGCGATCGAGGCTATGGTGACACCGCGCACGAACACGTCGCTGGCGAACAGTCGCGGCGGCAGCAGCGGATCCGACGCCCGCCGCTCCTGCCAGACCAGCGCCGCCAGCAGCGCCACTGAGCCCGCGCCCAGCGCCAGCATCGGCCATGACAGCCACGGATACACATTGCCGCCCCAGCTCATCAGCATCAGCAGCGCCGTCGTCACGCAGGCCAGCAAAGCCGCGCCGAGATAGTCGATCCGCGACCGCCGATTGGGCACCGGCAACATGCGCAGCGCGCGGCTGGACAGCAGGAACGCCGCCGCCCCCAGCGGCAGGTTGATCCAGAAAATCCAGCGCCAGGAAAACTGGTCGGTGATCCAGCCGCCCAGGATCGGCCCGGCGATGCTGGCCACGCCCCAGGCGCTGGCCATGTAGCCCTGATAGCGGCCGCGCTCGCGCGGTGCGATCACGTCGGCGATCGCCGCCTGCGCCATCGCCATCAGGCCGGCCCCGCCCAGCCCCTGCAGCGCCCGCGCGCCGATCAGCTGCCAAAGGCTCTGCGCCGCGCCGCACAGCATGGAGGCCGCGACGAACACCGCGATGGCCGGCAGCAGCAGCGCGCGGCGGCCATAGATGTCCGACAGCTTGCCATAGATCGGCGTCGCCGCGGTCGAGGTCAGCAGGTACGCGGACACGATCCAGGCCAGATGACCGAAGCCGTGCAGATCGGCGGCGATGGCCGGCACCGCCGGGATCACCACGGTCTGGTCGATCGCCGCCATGAAGATGCACAGCAGTATGCCCAGGATGACCCGCAGCACCTCCTGATGCGTGAACCGCGGCACGCCATCAAGGGCGGCCGCCGCGCGGTCGGGAGCGGTTGGGGCGATGCTGTCCATGCTGCGATGCGAAATCTACGGCGGCGCAGGTCGCCGCGCCAGGGTGGCGCTGTCCGACGTCTCACATGGCAGCCATTACATCACGGCCATTCGTAGCGGTCGGGCGCAAAGATTCGGCCTGGAACCGACAAAATCGCCCCGTATGGACGGTTGGTTCAACATTGCACAATGATATGTGAAGCTTGCGCAGACAACTTCCGCCCCCAAACTCCGTAAAGTTGCCCGGCTGGCTTGGCTGTGCAACTGAATACACGGAGGTATGCAATGCGTATTCTTCTTCTTACAATGGCGGGTATTGGATTGTCTGGTTTCGGCATGACCCTGACCGCGCCGGCCTGGGCTGGTCCGACGGCCGATCAGGCCGCAGCCGAAAGCCTGGAGCCGGCGACCAACTCGGGCGTGCCGCAGCCGGAGCCGCCGAGCGCCGCGGCCACCAACGGTCAGGTCAACCCGACCGTGATACCCGGCAATGGGCTGGCGCAGGACCGGATCACCGCGGCCCATGAAGTCGGGCAGCAGTAACCCGGATGTCGAGGGCGCGGGGCGCGTGCGGTGCACGCGCCCCGCGCTGCGTTTTCCGACAGGCCCGACAGTGTTTCACGCTCAGCGAGTCGTAATCAGCGGGCCGAAAACCACCGCCTCGCCTGACGGTTGATCCACCACGCGCCAGCATCGGCGCAGGGAGGAACACCATCATGCGACCGCTCACGCCGAGTACTGTCGTCGGCCTTGCGCTGGCTTTCACGACGCCGTGCATGGCGCAGTCCACGCCCGCCCAGCAGCCGCCCGGAGTGACATCGCCCGGGCAGGAGTTGTCCGGGCAGACGTCAGCTGACGGAACCCAGCAGCAATCCCCGGCCTCGCCGCAATCCGGCGGCACAGGCTCGTCGAACACCGGGTCGGCAGATGCCGGCGGCGGCCAACAGGCGCAGGCGCAGCCCTCGGCGATCCAGCAAAAGATGCGAAGCGACTTGCAGCGCGCCGGATTTACCGACGTGCAAATCATGCCGGAGTTGTTCCTGGTGCGCGCGCACGATCCGCAGGGGCGGCCGGTGATGATGGTGGTCAATCCAGATTCGGTGGTCGCGATGACCCGGGTGGGCGCGCAGATGGGCGGCGGCACGGGAGGCGCGTCGGCAAATGGATCGAACCCGGACATGTCGGGTTCCAGCGGTTCCGGCGCCAGCGCATCAGGTTCGGGCGCATCCAGTTCGGGCGCATCCGGCTCGGGCGGTTCCAGCGCAGGCGGCGCCGGCCAGAACGGGCCGTTTGCGGCGCACGGCGCCAATCCGGGACCGGCGGGGATGGCGAACAACAGCGCCGGCGGCAACAGCAGCACCACGGGCCAATAGCCCAAACCCTGCGCGCCGCCTCGCCGCCGGCGCGCTGCCGGCGGCGACCTCAGGCCGGCTGCGGGGGCATGGCGCCGCGCGTGGTGTCGCGGCCGGCCACTACTGGCAGTCTGACCGCGCTGCCGGAGTCCGCTGCCTGATAGATCGCCTCGATCAGCCGCATGTCGGCCAGCCCTTCCTCGCCCGGCGTGCGCGGGGTGACGCCGGTGCGGATCGCGACTGCGAACGCATCCATTTCGAGCGCGAACTGGCTCGCCGGGGCGAAGCGCCGGGTCTCGCGCACCGTCGCGGGGCCATCCTGGCGACCGAGATGCATGGCCAGGTTGGTGTAGCCGAACGCCGGGTCAAGCTCGGCCCAGCCGGTCGCGCCCATCACCCGCAACCGGCGGGATTCGTGGAAACTGTAGCCGCTGGCGCAGGTCGCGACGACGCCGGACGGGAAGTGCAGGGTGAACGCGCAGACATCCTCGACCTCGCGGAAGCGCGGATCGCCGTGCGGGCGGGTCAGCGTGGCGCTGATCTCGACCGGCTCCTCGCCGGTCAGGTAGCGCGCGGCATTCAGGCAATACAGGCCCACATCGGGCAGGCTGCCGCCGCCCGCCATCGCCCGGATCTGCCGCCACTGGCCGTTGCCGAGGTCATTCTGGCCGTTGATCGCCTCGATCAGCCGCAGGTCGCCCAGCGCGCCGGAGCGGGCAAGCTGCATCAGCGCCATGTTGTACGGCTCGTATTGGCAGCGATAGGCGATCATCAGGCGCTTGCCGGCGTGCCGCACCGCCTCGATCATCGCCTGCGCGTCGGCGCTGCTGGTGGCCATCGGCTTTTCGCACAGCACATGCTTGCCCGCCGTCGCCGCGCGCTCGGTGTATTCGCGGTGCATGCTGTTCGGCAGGACAACATAGATGATGTCCACGTCCGGATTGTCGCGCAGCCTGTCGAAGCTTGAATAATCGTACAAGCCCGCCGGGCGCACGCCGTACTGGTCGGCGATGGCCTGCGCCTTGTCGCGCTCGCCGCTGACCAGGGCGGCCAGGCGCACATGCTTCGCGCTGCCGAAGGCCGGCAGGATCTGGGTCAGCGCCAGATGCCCCAGCCCGACCACCGCCACCCCCAGACGGCGCGGCGGCGCGTCCGGGTTCGGCACCACGTCCTGCGCCTCGCTCGGCGCATGCAGCGGCGGCAGGCTCACGTCCAGGCCGGAGACGCTGCCGGCCAGCGCGCGCGGCTCGCCACCCGGCAGAGTGTCGGCCGGGGCCGCGCCAGCCGACGCAGCCGCCAGCCCGACCGCGCCAAGCGCCGATCCGGCGACGAGGCCGCGCCGGGTCATGCCAGTCGGCGTCATGCGCGCGCCTCCGCCGGCGCCTCGCCAAGCCTGCGCTGCAGGTAGGCGGTGACCGCGACCTCCTCGGCGGTAAGCCCGTTACGGTGGTCGCGCAGCAGCGCATCGGCCTGCGCGCGCAATCCCTCGGCCAAAGTGCCGTCCAGGTAGCCCTCGAAGATTGCCGGGTGGATGTAGCACTTTCGGCAGATCGCCGGCGTGTTGCCCAGCTTCTTGGCAACGCTCTCGACCGCGGCGACGATGTTGTGCTTCGCCCGCGTCTTGCTGTCGAACGCCTCCAGCCCGGACAGCGCCAGCGCCGCAAGGTTCGTCGCCGCCCAGGTGCGGAAATCCTTGGCGGTTATCTCCTCGCCGGCAATGGCGTGCAGGTAGTCGTTCACGTCGTCCGAGCCGACCGGATGCGCCTGTCCGTCCTCGCCGATATAGTGGAACAGATGCTGCTCGGGCAGTTCCTGGCAGCGGCGCACGATCGCGGCGAGCCGGCGGTCGGTCAGATCGATGTGATGCTGGACGCCGTGCTTGCCGCGGAAGTCGAACGTCAGGTGGCCGCCCTGCACCCGGGCATGGCGACGGCGCAGCGTCGTCAGGCCGAAACTGTCGTTCTGGCGCGCGTACTCCTCATTGCCGACGCGGGCCAGCGTGCCCTCTAGCAGGCGCACGATAGCCGCCAGCACCTTTTCGCGCGGCAGGCCGTGGCGGGCAAGATCCTGCTCCACCTGCGCGCGGATCGCCGGCAGCACGCGGCCGAAGGTGAACATGCGATGGTACTTGCCCTCGTCGCGCACCAGCCGCCAGGTCGGGTGATAGCGGTACTGCTTGCGCCCGCGCGCGTCGCGGCCGGTGGCCTGCAGATGGCCGTTGTGGTGGCGGCAGATCCAGACATCCTCGTAGGCGGGCGGGATGGCGAGCTTGCGCACCCGCTCCAGGTGCGCCGGGTCGGCGATCTCGCTGCCGTCGTGATCCAGGATGCGGAACTGCTTCTCGCCCAGCCGCTCGCGGCGGAAGCCCGGCTGGCCGTCATGCACGTAACGGAGTTTTGCCGCGCGGGCGGCGGCGCGCGGGTCGCCGGCCTCGGCGTCCGGCTGGATCGGGCTAATGGCGTTCATGGCCCCGGCAACGCCGCAGCCTGGTTCGGGGTTCTGCTCTCTGGCAGCCGGACCCGGCGGCGGCTAGGCTCGGGCCGCAACACTCGGGATGCGCCCATGCTGATCGGACTGGACCCGCTGCTGACCCCGGATCTGCTGCACGCGCTGGCCGCGATGGGGCATGGCGACTGCATCGCGCTGGTCGATGCCAACTACCCCGCGACGCGCGGGCGCGCCCTGATCGGCCTGCCGGGCGTCGCGATCGACGCGGCGCTGCGCGCGGTGCTGAGCGTGCTGCCGCTGGACAGCTTCGTGCCGCACCCGGCGATCGTGATGCAGGTGGTGGACGACCCCGAGCAGGTGCCGCCGGTCTGCGCCGAGATCAACGCGATCCTGCGCCAGCGCGGGGCGGCGGCGGCGCGCGCGGTCGAGCGGCACGCCTTCTACGCCGCCGCCGAACAGGCCTTCGCCGTCGTGGCGACCGGCGAGCGCCGGTTCTACGGCAATATCATCCTGACCAAGGGCGTGATCCCGCCCGACGCCGCGCAAGGGACGCATTGATCATGGAGCCGACCTACATCCCGCACGGCCCGCTCGGCATGGGCGGGGCGCCGCTGGGCAACCATCAGGCGACGATCCCCGAGGACGTGGCGCTGGCCGCCGTCGCGGCCGCGTGGGAGTCCGGCATCCGCCATTTCGACACCGCGCCGCATTATGGCGCCGGCCTGTCCGAGCACCGCATGGGCCACGCGCTGCGCCATTGTCCCCGCCACGATTTCACCCTGTCGAGCAAGGTCGGGCGGCTGCTCGACCCGGCCGAGGATGTGCCGGACATAGCCGAGCAGTTCCATCACGGCCTGTCGTTCCGGCGGCGGCTGGACTACAGCCATGATGGCTGCCTGCGCTCGATCGAGGACAGCCTGCAGCGGCTGGGGCTGAGCCGTATCGACATCGTGTACATCCACGACTGCGCGCCGGACTGGCTGGGCGACGCCTGGCGCGAGCAGTTCGACATCGCCATGAACGGCGCGGCCCGCGCGCTCGACCGGCTGCGCGGCGAGGGAGTGATTTCCGCCTGGGGATTCGGCGTCAACGTGGTCGAGCCGTGCCTGCTGGCGCTGCAGCGCGCCGAGCCGACGATGTTCCTGGTGGCCGGGCGCTACACCCTGCTGGATCACACGGCGCTGGCCGAGTTGCTGCCGCTGTGCGAACAGCGCGGCGCGCGGGTGGTGCTGGGCGGCCCGTACAATTCCGGGCTGCTGGCCGGCGGGAACACCTTCAATTATGAGCGCGCGACGCCCGAGCTGGTCGAGCGCACCGGCCGGATCGCCGCGATCTGCGCCCGCCACGGTGTCGATCTGAAGGCCGCGGCGCTGCAATTCTGCGCCGCCCATCCGGCCGTCGCAGCCGTCATCCCCGGCGCGCGCAGCGCCGAGGAGGTTCGGCAGAACGCCGAGATGATGGTCCAGCCGATCCCGCCGGATCTGTGGAGCGAACTGCGCGCTGACGGGCTGTTGCCGGAGCACGCGCCGGTGCCGGAAGCGTAGCCGCAATCCGCGCTGATGCTGGCTCGCGCACCCCCGTCATACGCGCGCAGCCAGGATCCCGGCCCTGCATGCGAGCGGCGGCGACAGGCGTACCGTCACCCCAGGCTGAAACCGTAATATTTCAGCATGTAGCGGTTCAACGCCTGCATGAAGTCCGCGTCGCTGCGCTGCGTCACCTTCGATGCGGTGGCGAACGGCGTATCGGAACCGGTCGGCGGCACCAGTTCGACCAGATCGGTCTTGCCGTTGACCGCGGTGATAGCACTGCGCAGCCTGGCGTCGTGTTCGGGCTCCACGTCCAGCAGCGCCAGGCGGCCGCTCTCGCTATATTCCACCTGGCCCACCCGCGTCTCCGCCTCGGTCTGCGGATCGACGCGGAACACATCCAGGATCGCGGTCACCTGCTCGGCTGCCACTGTCATGCTCCTTGCGGCATCGTCGTCATTCCGGCTTCGCCAGCAGGTCCATCAGCATCTGCGCCGATTGCGGCCCCGCCGACCAGGCGTGCTCCTCGAGCGGCTGCTTCTGATATACCTTGTAGTTCTCCTCGCCGCCGACATAGCCGCGACCGTCGTTCCACGTCGCCTTGAATAGCTTGGCCTGGGTCAGCGGCGGGTCGGTGGTGAGCGCGCCGGCGTCGAGCTGCTTGATCAGCTTGAATTGATAATTGTGGCTGTTCTCGTGGAAGATCAGGTCGAGCGCCAGCTCGAAGTCATGATAAACCGGCTGGCCGGTGTTGATGCGAATGACATCGTCATGCGGGTTGTAATGGCCGTTGTCGTTCTCGTCGAGTTTCTCGGTCGCCGGCGCAGTCGAGAAATCCTTGATGACCATTTTTGTCACCGGCGCGGCAAATCCGAACGTCTTGCATTGCTCCTCGACCGCCATCTGCATGATGGCTTCCTTCTGATCGTTGCTCAGCGTCGCCCAGTTCTCGCGAGCCGCCTTGAACTCCTCCTTTTTCGCGGCAAGAGCCTCGATCATCTCCTTGCGCTTCGCCCCGTCCGCCGCGACGAAGCCTTCGTCGAGCGAGATCGCGCCATAGACCTTGCACATCGCCGCCCGCTTCGCATTGCCCGGAGCGTTCTTGTCGTAGGGGGGCACCGGCTGCTTGCGCAGCGCGTCCAGCAAGGCGAGCTTTTCGTCCGCCGTCAGGCGCGCCAGGACCGCCTCGTCGGCGCCCGCGATCGCGCTGCGGGCCGCCTCCGACTTGGCGGTCTTTTCGCCGCCCGTGCCCTCGGGCAGCGTGCCGAGGCGGGTGACCTCGTTCTTCATGGCCGTGGTCTTGGCGGCCAGCACCGTCTCGGCCTTGGCCGCAAGATCGGTCAACGCGGCGGTGCAGTCGCCGTAGCGCGCCTCGGCCAGCGCGGTGGCGAACGGCCCGTGCACCAGGTTGAAGGCGACGATGGCCGCGGCCGTCGGCTGGGTGGTGTCGGTGACCTTGCCGGCGGCCTCGACGTTGCCCTGCACCTTGCGCCAGGCGGCGAAGAAATCGACCTCGGCCTGGTCTGCGGCCTGCGTGCGCGCCGCGATCAGTTGTTTGGCCTTGTCGTAGGCAGACTCGAAGTTGAGATATCTCTGCTTGCGGTTGGTGAACGGCGCATTGGTCAGGGCATCCATGTCCTGTTTCAGCTTGGTCATGGCTGCCGTCGTCAGCTTCACGCAACCGGCCTTCTGCAGCAACTGCCGGTTCGTCTTGTCGCGGTCGAGCCACAGCACTTTCCAGTATTCGTCATCCAGGCCGATCCCCGGCTGGTGGGCAGCCTGCAGTGCGGCGCCAGCCTTGGCATAGGCGTCCCGCAGTTCGCCGAGCTTGTCGTGACCGGTGGTGTCTGCTGGCGGCGCGGCCTTGGCGAGCGCGGCTTCGTAGGCGTCCCATTTCGGCTTCAGGGCGTGGCCGGACACGCCCTTGCCGGGGATCCGCGCCAGGCAGCCGAACTCGGTCTTGAGCTGCCCCATCTCGTACGCGTGCAGCCGCACGTCGCGCCACCCGGCCACCGCCGCGTCCGCCTCGTTGGTCAGCTTCACGCGGTCGGCGTGGCCGACCGGCTCCCCGCCCAGCTTCGCCAGTTCGCTGCGCAGACGCGCGGCCTCGGTCGCGGCCTCCGGCCAGCCGTCGAGCAGGCCGATCTTGCTCTCGATGCCCTGCTTCACCGCCGCGTCCAAGCCACCGAGCGCCGCCACCAGAGGATCGATCAGGCCGGTGGCGGCAGCGTAGTCGGCGGCCCCCATCGCCGCGTCGATCGCGCCATCCGCCGCCTTCACCTTGGCCTGAGCGGTCTTTTCCGCGCCGGAGCGCGCCAGCAGATCGAGTGCGGCCTGCTTGCGCGCCGCCAGCGGATTGTACTTGTCGGCGAACACCTTGCTTGCGGCGTCCACCGCCGCCGTCATCGTCTCGGCGTGGCGCAGCGCGGCGTTCAGATGTCCCAGCGCCACGTCGTAGGTTCCCGCTTCCGCTGCCGCCGCCATGTCGGTCAGCGACTTCGCGAGATCCGCCTGCGAGGTCTTGGCCGCGGGCGGCGTCACCAGCTGGTCGCGCAGCGCCTCCAGCCCAAGGTGGTTGTCGGTGTACGCCAGGGCGTAGTCCTGCTCCGCTTTCTCCTCGGGCGAGGCCTGCTGGACGGGTGGGCGGCGGCGGCGGCGGCCTGGACGGGGGAGGCCCCAGCGGCGGCTGAACACCTTGGAGCGGAGGCGGCGCCGGCGCTCGCCCCGTTCCGATCTGGATGCCCGCACCCTGCGGCTGCGGCGGCGGCGGCGGCGCGCCCCGGTTGGTGCCGATCTGCGGCCCGGTGACCTGGCGGCCCGTGAAACCCGTGGTCCAGGCGTCCTGCGCCGGCGTGGTCGGCGGCGCAGGCGAACGGGTGCGTGCGGTCCAGGACATCCGAGGTCTCCGTCAGCTCACGGCATTGCGGCGCGGCCGCTCAGCGCAGGGTCTTGTCCAACGTAGCCAGGGTGGCGGTCATGGTGGCGCGGATCGACAGCGGCACGAACGGGTTGGCGTCCAGGTCGTCGATCGTCTTCTCGCCGGCGATGAACGCCTGGTACTTCTTTATGATGCTCTGCGAGTTGGCGACCAGCTTCTGCCGCTTTTCGGGATCGCTGGCGCTGCTGGCGGCATCCAGCGCGTCGGCAAGGCTTTCGTCGAGGCCGTCCAGCACGGCCGAGACGCGCGCCTGATAGCGCTGATCGAGATCGGCGGCGAAGTCGGGATACGCATCGACGATCTTGCCGCGCAGCGTGTCGATGTCGCCCTGCATTTTCTTGCGCGCGGCAAGCCAGGCCAGGCGCGATTTCGCGTACGCGACCGGGCCCGCCCCGTTCTTCCCCGCCGCCGCAGCAGCCGCCTGGGCCGCCGCCATTGCCGCGCGCAGCTGCTCGACCCCCGCCGCGCCCTCGTCGGCGCGGCCGGCGGCGAACGCTGTGCTGGCGCGGTCGGACAACGCCAGCAGCCGCTCGTGCAGCGCGCCGTCGCTGCCGGCGACCTTTGGAATCTGCAGGGTCAGCTGGGCGAGCAAGTTGCGCGACGCCGTTGGATCGGCGGCCGCTGCCGGGGCAGCGGCCGCGGGCTGCGCCGCGCCGCCCTCGATCGCCCGGCGCAACTGCTCCAGATAGGTCGCCGCGTAGGTCAGGTTGTTGGTCTTGATGTTGACGTTGACCTGCGTGGCAAGCTTGAGCAGCTCGGCCCTGCGGTTCGCGTCGTCGCCGGCGACCTGCGGGATGCGCGGCGCCAGTTCCGCAAGCCGCTTCGCCAAAGCGGCGGCGTCCTGCGCCGGCGCGGCCGGCGCCTCGGGCGGCGGTGGCGCGGGCGGTGGCGGGGGCGGGGCGGCATCCAGTGCCCGGCTCAGCTGTTCGACATAGGTGGCCGCATAGGTCAGGTTGTTGGTCTTGATGTTAACGTTGGCCATGCTGGCCATCTTCAGAAGCTCGGCCTTGCGCCCGTCATCGCCGCCGGCCGCCTGCGGGATGCGCGGCGCCAGTTCGGCCAGCCGGCGCGCCAGCGCCGCCGCGTCCTGCGCCGGCGCAGCCGCCGCCTCGGGGGGCGGCGGAGGTGGCGGCGGGGACGCGGCCGCTGCGGCGGCCGGCGCCTCGGCGGGCGGCGCCGCGCCGTTGGTCGGCGCCGCCTCGGCCGCCGGATCCTCCTCCTCGGCCGCCGTCTCGACCGGCGTACCGTCCTCCAGCATGATCTGGACCTTGGTGAAGCCGGTGCCCTTCAGGGTCTTGACCAGCCGGCGCGCCATGCTGGAGATCGGCTTGTTCAGGTAGAACTTCACCAGCTTCGGGTCGTCCTTGAAATCGACCTGGGCGGTGCCGAATTGCGTGTTCTTGGCGTCGGGAATGGAGTCGATGAGGTTTTTTTCCAGCGCCTTCGGCGCCTTCATCTTGTCCATCAGCAGCAGGCCGAAGCTCTGGTCCTTGCCGACGCCGATCGCGCAATGCACCGGCTTTTCCTTGCTCTGGGTCAGCAGTTTGTGCATGTCGGGCTTTTCCATCCCGGTCTGCGGTGCGGCGGCCATGCTGGCTCTCCTGCCAAGGAAGTGACGGTACGGGCGCACGCCAGCGCAATGGACGGCCGCTGTCAATTATTTCTTATGCGCGAGCCGGCTGCAAATTCTTATGCGCGCGCCGGCGGCGCTTGGCGGCCCGTGCCGGAATGGTATCGTCGCGCCCGCACCCGCCCGGAGTCAGCAATGCAATACGAGGTCAGTTTCGGCCGTCTCGACGCCAGGCCGCGTTCGCCGGCCGCCGCGGGAAAGTTCCGGCTCGCGCTGCTGGGCGACTTCTCCGGGCGCGCCAATGCCGGGCGGATGGAGACCGGGGCGGCTATGGCCGGACGCCGCCCGATCAAGGTCGATGTGGACAACCTCGATGACGTGATCGGCAGGATGCAGCTCGCGCTGGCCTTGCCGCTGGCCGATGACGGCAGCACGGTCTCGGTGCCGATCGCCGACATCGACGCCTTCCATCCAGACCAGATCGCCGGAACCGTCGAGCTGTTTCAATCCCTGCTGGGCCTGCGCCGCAACCTGGCCAGCCGCGCCGGCTTCGACCGGGCGGCGAAGGAGGTGCTGTCCTGGGGCGGCGAGGCCCCCCTGCCGCCGGCCCCGCGCCAGTCGCGCGGCGCGGCCGTGGCGACGGACCGCAAGCTGTCCGACTTCGCCCGGCTGGTCGGGCGCAAGGCCACCAGCGATGTCGCCGAGCAGTCGGTGGACGCGATGATGCGGCGCATCGTCGGCCCGTTCGTGCAGCCCGGCCGCGACGCGCGGCAGGAACAGCTGACCGCGCGCGTGGACGAGGCGCTGTCGGCGGCCATGCGGCGGCTGCTGCACCACCCGGACTTCCAGGCATGCGAGGCGATCTGGCGCGGCGTGGAGCTGCTGGTCCGCCGCATCGAGACGGGCGCGCGCATGGAAATCGTGCTGTACGACGTCTCCGCCGAGGAGTTCGCCGCCGACCTGGCCGCCACGGATGCGCTGGAGCAGACCGGGTTGTACTCAATGCTGGTCGAGCAGCCGGCGCAGGACGCGCATCAGGGCGCGCTGTCGGCGATCGTCGGCCTGTACGGCTTCGAGCTGACGCCACCGCATGCCGACCTGCTGGGCCGCGCGGCGCAGATCGCCGCCGCCGCCGGCGCGCCGTTCATCGCCGGCATCGGCCCGGACGCGCTGACCATCCCGGCGCACGAGCAGCACCCGCTGATCAAGGACTTCGTGGGGAGCGCTGCGCGAGTTGCCGGCGGCGGCCTATCTGGGACTGGCGACGCCGCGCTTCCTGCTGCGCATGCCGTATGGCCGCAGGAGCGACCCGATCGACGCCTTCTCTTTCGAGGAGTTCACCCGGCAATCCGGCCTGTCCGGGATGCTGTGGGGGCACCCCGCGCTGCTGGCCGGGCTGCTGCTGGCGCAAGGCTGGGGCAAGCAGGGCGCGAAAATGCAGCCCGGCTCGCTGACCGTGGTCGGCGACATGCCGTACTATGTCTATTACGGCGCCGACGGCGAACCCGTGGCGCTGCCCTGCACCGAGCGGCTGTATTCCGAGCGTCAGGCCGTCCAGGTCTCGACCTATCGGGTGATGCCGCTGTTCAGCCTGCGCGGCCGGCCGGAGGTGCGGCTGGGCGGGTTCACCTCACTTGCCGGCGGCACGCTGGCCGGGTTCTGGGCGCCGGTCGCGATTGCGCCGGCCGCGACGCAAGCCGCCGCCGCCGCTGCGCCGGAGCCGATCGAGGCGGCGGCGACGGATAGGACAGAGCCGGACGCCGGCGAGGCGGCGACCCCGGATCTGGATGCGCTGCTCGCCAGCCTGTCCGCGCCGGCCGAACCGGCATCGGCCGAGGCGACGGCGGACGAGGCCGCGCCGGAGGAGCCGGCCCCCGCGGCGGCCGAGGACGACCTCGATGCGCTGCTGGCCAGCCTGAGCGCCGAACCGCCTCCGCCGGCAGCCGACGCGACCGAGCCGGATCTGGACGCGCTGCTGGCGTCGCTGAGCTGAGCGCGGCCGGCGCGCCAGAGATCTGCCAAACAGCGGCCTCAACTGGGCGGGCGGCCCGGAGGTCATGTTCCAGCCGGGCGGGCTTACCGACCGGACCGACCGTGTCCACATGCCGGCCGGCTCAATACGGAGACTTCGCATGACCGACATCAGCAGCGCCGGCGCGTTCCCGCTCGGCGATCGCCCCGTCCGCCGCATGGGCTATGGCGCGATGCAGCTCGCCGGGCCGGGAGTATTCGGTCCGCCGAAGGATCGCGAATCGGCGCTGGCCGTGCTGCGCGAGGCGGTCGCGAGCGGAGTCGACCACATCGACACCAGCGACTTCTACGGCCCGCACGTCACCAATGAAGTGATCCGCGAGGCGCTGCATCCCTATCCGGATGACCTTGTGATCGTCACCAAGGTCGGCGCGGTGCGCGGCGCGGACGCCTCGTGGAACCCGGCGATCGCGCCCGCCGACCTGGTTCGCGCCGTGCATGACAATCTGCGCAATCTGCGCCTGGACGTCCTGGATGTCGTCAACCTGCGCCTCATGGGCACGGGGCATGGGGTGGCCGAGGGATCGCTGGAGGAGCCGTTCACCGCGCTGGCGGAGCTGCAGCGGCAGGGCCTGATCCGCCATCTCGGCCTCAGCAACATCAGGCCCGCCCATGTCGCCCAGGCGCGTGGCATCGCCGAGGTCGTCTGCGTGCAGAACCAGTACAACATCGCGCATCGGGCCGACGACGCGCTGATTGATGAACTGGCGGAGCTGGGCATCGCCTACGTGCCGTTCTTCCCGCTCGGCGGCTTCACGCCGCTGCAGTCCTCGACCCTTTCGGAGGTGGCGGGCGAACTCGGCGCGACGCCGATGCAGGTGGCGCTCGCTTGGCTGCTCCGCCGCGCGCCCAATGTTCTCCTGATCCCGGGCACCTCCTCGCTGGCTCACCTGCGCGAGAATCTCGCGGCGGCCGAACTCAGCCTGCCGGACGGCGTGGCAGCGAGGCTGGAGGCAATCGGCGGACAGGGCCAGGGCGCGAACGGCCGCTCGTCCTAGCGGTCGTCCGCCAGTCGGCAACGCGGATGCGCCTGCGTCAGCCGGCGGCCGCACGTTCGAGGGCGGCTGTGTCCAGCTTTACCATCTTCATCATTGCGGCGAAGACGCGGCCCGAGACGGCCGGATCCGGATCGGCCAGGAGACGCGGCAGACGTTGCGGTAACAATTTGCCACGGCACGCCCCATTTGTCGCGTAGCCAGCCGCACTGGATCTCCGATCCGCCATCGGCGGTGAGCGCGGCCCACAGCCGATCCACCTCCGCTTGGTCGGAGCACTCCACCGAAATGGAAGCGGCGGTTCCGTAGCTGGCTGGCCCGCCGCCGTTCAGGGCCCGGAAGCTCTGACCGCCGAGGCTGAAGGTCATCATGATCACGTCGCCCGCGTCTCCCCCGGGCCAGATCCCCGGGGATCGCATGGTGTCTTCAATGTGGGAGCCGGGCACGACAGAGACATAGAAGCGGACGGCCGCCTCCGCATCCTTTCCGAACCAGAGGCAAGTGCTGACCTTCGGCATCGTCCACGCCTCCTCTCGATCCGAAATTCACGGTCGCACCGGGTATCGGGTGTCAGATTCCAAAGACTAGGCGGGCGGCGCGGCCACCCGCACCACGATGTCGACGCGCTGGCTCTCCTGGCCCATACCGGGCACCTCGGCCACGCCGCGCCGCGCGCGGGTGACGCGCTCGCGCGGCAGGCCGTGTTCGGCCAGCTTGTCCTCGATCATCTGGGCGCGCAGCGTGGACAGGCCTTCGATCGACGCCGGTCCTGCGGGATCGAGATACTCGGCCAGCAGCACCGAGGCCTCGGGGTTCTGCCGCGCCCAGGACGCGGCCGAGGCGATCACCGTCAGCGCGTCCTCGTCCAGCAGCACCGACCACTGCGCAAAGAATACCGCGTAGTCCGGCGTGCTGCGCTTGATGCGCGCGACGATGGCCGGATGGATCAGCCAGGGATTTCCGGGAAACGCCGGCTCGCCGCAGTTCTGCACCCACAGCTCATGGACGTCCGACTTGCTTTCGCAGGGCACCAGTTCGATGCTGACGTCCTTGGACAATGTGTTGGCCAGGAGATCGTCCAGATGCGCCTCTCCGCCGACCAGCCAGACATTGCCGTTCAGTTCGGCTAGGGTCACATCGGCCACGACAACCTCCATTCGCTCGCGGCGCTGCGGCCGGCAGGACGCGCTCACTCAAGGATAGGCCCGGATGGCGCTGACCTTCACGCTCGATCACCGCCAGGGCCTGGCCCCGCGACAGAGCCGCATGCTGAGCGCCGGAACCTTATCCATCGGCCGCGCCGCCGGCAACGACTGGGTATTGGCCGACCCGGACCGCACGCTGTCCAAGACGCATTGCGTCATCAGCATCGAGGGCGGGCGCGCAGTGCTGACCGACCTCAGCACCAATGGCGTGTTCATCAATGGCGCGCGCGAATCGACGCAGCGCGACAGCCGCACGGTCCTGACCGATGGGGACGAGATCCGGCTCGGCGACTACGTGGTGCGCGTCACCGAGCTGGACGACGCGCATGGCGGCGCGGACGACCCGTTTGGATTCGCAGGGCCTGCACCGGCCCTGGCCGCGCGGGCGGCGTTGCCGGCCGCCCCGGCCTCGCTGCTGCGCGGCACGCCCGATCCGCTGGGCGAGGATCCGCTGGACACCCCGTTCGGCGAGGCGCCTGCAGCGCCGCCGCAGTTCCGCCATCCGCCACCCGCCGCGCCGCCGCAGTTGCGGCCCACCGACCCGTTCGATGCGCTTGACGAGCGGCAGCGGCGCCCCGGCGTGCTGGACGACGATCTGTTCCAGGGCGTCTCGCCGTCGGAGTCGTGGCAGGGGCCGTCGCAGCCCGACAACGTGGACGCGCCGGCGCACGCCTTCGCTGCACCCAAGCCGGTGGCGCCGATGCCGTTGGACGATCTGGATTTCGACGCGCTGCTGGGCGACACGCCGCCCGGCCAGGCGAACGTCGCCGCGCCACCGCCCCCCGCGCCTGCGGCGCCCAGGTCCCCGGCGCCCGCCGTCGCCGCGGCACCGCCGCAGGCCGCAGCCGCGCCGGAACCGGCGGCGACGGCCACGGCGACTCCGACAGATGCGGCGGGCCTGCTGGCCGCGTTCCTTGCCGGCGCAGGGGTGCCCGACCTGCGCCTGTCAGGCCAGGATCCCGGGGCCGCGATGCAGGCGGCAGGCGCCCTGTTCCGCGCGATGGTCGAGGGCGTGCGCGACGTGCTGATGTCGCGCAGCGCGATCAAGAACGAGTTCCGCATGGAACAGACCATGCTGCGCGCGCGCGACAACAACGCGCTGAAGTTCTCCGTCACCCCGGAGGAGGCAGTGGCCGCCCTGCTGCTGCCCGGCCGCCCCGGCTACAAGCCGCCACTGGACGCGGTGCGCGAGGCGTTCGACGACGTGCGCAGTCACGAGATGGCGGTGATGGCCGGCGTGCAGACCGCGCTGATCGGCCTGCTGCGCCGCTTCGACCCGGCGGCGCTGGAAAAGCGGCTGCAGCCCGGCATGCTGGACTCGGTCCTGCCGGCGGCACGACGGGCGCGCACCTGGGAGCTGTTCTGCGCCACCTACAAGGAGATCGCGCGCGAGGCGGAAGACGATTTTCAATCGGTATTCGGGCGCGAGTTCGCCCGCGCGTACGACGCGCAGACGCGCAAGCTGTGACGGGGAGAGCCAGCGGCCTGAAACCAATTTCGTTCCTGGGACCTCGCTCGATGATCTGCGCGCCTTTCCCGGAGCGGCGCGACGCGACGCTGGCCACCAGCTCGATCGGGTACAGCGCGGCTGGAGCCGAACGACTGCAAGCCTATGACAAGCATCGGGCCGGCAGTGACAGAAACGAACGGTATTCCGGGTCAGGTCTTCGCAAGCGCGTGGAACGCTCTCGAGGACAGCCCGGCCGAGACGGACAGCATGGGACCGGTCGGAACTGATGATCGCGATCCGTCAGGCGGTAGCGAGCTGGGGCCTGTCGCCGGCAACCTGCGCGCACCGGCTGGAGGTGACGGAGCCGCGGCTGAACGACCTCGTACGCGGGCGCATCAACAGCTTTGATCTAGAGGCCCTGATTGTGCTCGCCGCCCGCGCTGGCCTGACCCTTCGTGTGCAGATCGACCGCGCCCCCGCGTAGCCTTTCCGCGGCGAGTGTCCCGCAAGCGACCCAGCACCGCGCAAACGGTCTTTCCGGTTGCGCCGATTCCGGGCAAATAGTCTTCTCACGCGAACGGGAGGGGCGGGCATGGGTCGGACAGGCTTGGCGGGCTGGACTCTGCGCGTCGCCGTGCTGGCCGCCCTAGCCGGGTGCGGCGGGCCGCCGCCGCCGCCGCCGCCCACGGTGGTCAACATCACGATGGCGGCTGCCGCCACCGCAAACCCCACGCCAGAGGGCCAGGGCGCGCCGCTGGCGCTGCGCATCTACCAGCTCGGCTCGCAGGCCGGGCTGAACAACGCCGAGTTCTTCCCGCTATACAACAGCGATGCGACGACGCTCGGGCCTGACCTGGCCAAGCGCGACGACTTTATCCTCGCTCCCGGCCAGACCAAGACCACGACGCTGACACCGCGCGACGACGTGAAATCCATCGGCGTGTTCGCCGCCTATCGCGACTTCCAGCACGCCACCTGGCGCGCGGCGGCCGACATCCCGGCGCACCAGACCACCAACATCACGGTCAGTGCGGGCCATGACGGCATCACCCTGAAGGCGGTGACGCTGCCGCCCGCGAAGCCCGGCGCCTGACCGATGGGCTGGGAGAACAAGGTCGTCTGGACCGAGGGCCTGTTCCTCCAGCCGCAGCACCTGCAGCAGCAGGATCGCTATTTCGAGCGCCTGGTCCGCGCCAGCACCGCCGGGTTGCGGCCGTATAGCTGGGGCCTGACGCAGCTGGAACTCGACACCGACCTGCTGACCTTGGGCAAGTTCGCGCTGCGCAGCGCCGCCGGCATCCTGCCGGACGGCACGCCGTTCGCCGCCCCGGGCGATGTCGATATGCCGCGCCCGATCGACTTGCCGGAGGCCGCGCGCAACACCGTCGTCTATCTGCTGCTGCCGACGCGCCAGCCCGGCGGGGTGGAGACGGCGCCGCCGGAACAGGTGGAGACCGTCGCCCGCTTCGCCACCGCCGAGCACGAGGCGATCGACACCAATGCCGGCTATCAGGGCAGCGCCACCGTGCCGATCGGCAAGCTGCGCCTGCGCTTCGCGCTCGAGGGCGAGGCGCGCTCCGGCTTCACCGCGATCGGCTTGGCGCGGGTCGTGGAAATGCGCGCCGACCGCAGCGTGGTGCTGGACGACGCCTATATCCCGCCGGTGCTCGTCAGCCTCGCCTCGGGCGTGCTGGCGGGCTTCATCAGCCAGCTGCAGGGCCTGCTGCATCATCGCGCCGAGGCGTTGGCCGGGCGCGTGTCGGAAACCGCGACCCGCGGCGCGGCGGAGATCGCCGACTACCTGCTGCTGCAGTTGTGCAACCGCTACGAGCCGCTGATGACGCACCTGGCGGCCAGCGTCGGGCAGCTGCACCCAGAGGCGTTCTATCAGGTGGCGGTCAGCCTGGCCGGCGAGCTGGCGACCTTCACCGAGACGCGCAAGCGGCCGGTGGCCTTCCCGCCCTACAGGCACGACGACCTGCAGGCGACGTTCCGCCCGGTGATCGCCGCACTGCGCCAGGCGCTATCGGCGGTGCTGGAGCAGACCGCGGTGCCGATTCCGCTGCAGGAGCGGAAGTTCGGCATCCGCGTCGGCCCGATCCTGGACCGCAGCCTGGTAACCGACGCCACATGGGTCCTGGCGCTGAAGGCGCAGATGCCGGCGGAGATGCTGCGTCGCAATTTCCCGAACCTGGTCAAGATCGGCCCCGTGGAGCAGATCCGCGAGCTGATCAACGTGGCGCTGCCGGGCATCGCGGTGCGCGCACTGCCGGTGGCGCCGCGGCAGCTGCCGTACTACGCCGGCACCAGCTACTTCGAGCTGGACCGCAGCAGCCCGTACTGGGCGGCGCTGGCGCGATCCGGCGGCATCGCGATCCACGTCACCGGCGACGTGCCCGGACTTGAAATGGAATGCTGGGCTATCCGAGGATGATTCTCCGATGAGCGACGATCCGTTCGCCGAGCCGTCCGATGCCGAGCGCACCATGATCCGGCCGCGCCCAGGAGGCCAGGCGGCCGGGGCGGCGACAGGTCCGCGCCCGACGCCGGCCGCCGCGCCGGAGGCCGCCGGGCCGGTGCCGACCACCGGGCTGAACCCGCTGATCGCCGCCGCCGCCCCGCTGCTGGCCGCCGCCGTGCGCATCGCCGGCGGGCGCGGCCGCGCGCCGGACCCGGACCAGCTGCGCCGGCACATGGTCGAGGCGGTGCGCGAGTTCGAAAGGCGCGCGCTGGCGACCGGCCTGGACACCCGCTCGCTTCGCGCCGCCCGGTATGCGCTGTGCGCGACTGTGGACGATCTGGTGCTCAGCACTCCCTGGGGTGCCGCGAGTTCGTGGGGCGCGCAGACGCTGACCAGCATCTTTCACAACGAGGTGTCCGGCGGCGAGCGGTTCTTCGACATCCTGGACCAGATGCAGAAGGATCTCGGCCATCACTCCGAAGTGGTCGAGCTGATGTACCTGTGCATGGCGCTGGGCTTCGAGGGCCGCTACCGCGTGCAGCCGCGCGGCATCGCGGCGCTGGCCGAGCTGCGCGATTCGATCTATCGCACGATCCGCCAGCGCCGCGGCGAGTTCGAGCGCGAGCTGTCGCCGCATTGGCGCGGCCTGCCTGCCGCGTTCCGCCCGCTGGCGCAGCGCGTGCCGATCTGGGCGCTGGGCCTGGGCACCCTGGCGCTCGCCTGCCTGATGTATCTCGGCTTCAACTTCGCCCTGGCCGGCCGGTCGGACATCGCCTTCGCCGAGCTGTTCGGCATCCCGCCGCGCGGCCCGATCATGGTAGCCCGCGCCGAGGCGGCGCCGGTGCCCCCACCGCCGCCCGCGCCCTCGCCCCCCGCCGCGCAGAACACGGTGGTCACCAAGCTGCACACCTTCCTGGCGCCGGAGATCAAGGCCGGGCTGGTGGTGGTGCTGGAAGACCAGCAATCGGTCACGGTGCGCCTGACGGCCGCCAACATGTTCGGCTCGGGACAGGCCGAGGTGAATCCGCGCTACCTGTCGCTGCTGGACCGCATCGCGCAGGCGCTGCAGGACGAGCACGGGGCTGTGACGGTGAACGGCTACACCGACAACCAGCCGATCCGCACCGTGCGCTTCCCGTCCAATTTCGAGCTGTCGCAATCGCGCGCCGACGCGGTGGCCAGGCTGATCGCGGCGCGCCTGAGCGATCCCGCGCGCGTGCACGCCACCGGGCGCGCCGACGCCGACCCGATCGCCAGCAATGCCACGCCGCAGGGGCGACAACAGAACCGTCGCACCGAGATCGTGCTGCTGCGCACGGTGGCCGCGTCGTGAGGGCGCTCTATCTGCGGCTGATCCGCTCGCGCTGGTTCACCACGCTGCTCGGCGTGATCGTGCTGGGGCTGATCGTCTGGTTCTTCGGCCCGCTGCTGGGCGTGGGCGAGGTGCATCCGCTGGTCACCGACCTTGCGCGCCTGATCGCGATCGGGCTGCTGCTTGTGCTGTGGCTGGTGGTCAACCTGCTGGGCGAACTGCGCGCCAGCAAGCGCGACAAGGAACTCGCCGACGGGATCACGGCCGCCGCCGGCCCGGATGCGGACGCCACCGCATCGGCCGAGGAGGTGGCGCTGCTGGGCGAGCGGCTGCGCGAGGCGCTGCACGCGCTGAAGCGCGCCAAGCTGGGCGGCCGGTCGCGCCGGCACCTGTACCAGCTGCCGTGGTACATGTTCATCGGGCCGCCGGGGGCCGGCAAGACCACGGCGCTGGTGCATAGCGGACTGGATTTCCCGCTGTCGGACCCCGGCTGACGAAGGGGAGCGGCGCGCAGGCGGTCCAGGGTGTCGGCGGCACGCGCAACTGCGACTGGTGGTTCACCGATCAGGCGGTGCTGATCGACACCGCCGGACGCTACACCACGCAGGACAGCCATACCGCCGTCGATAGCGGCGCCTGGCTGGGCTTCCTGCGCCTGCTGAAGAAGAACCGCCGCCGCCAGCCGCTGAACGGCGTGATGGTCGCTATCAGCCTGTCCGACCTTGCGACACTGAACGAGACCGAGCGTCTGGGCCATGCCCGCGCCATCCGCAAGCGGCTGCGCGAGCTGCATGACGAGCTGGGCGTGCGCATCCCGGTCTATGTGCTGTTCACCAAGGCCGACCTGATCGCCGGCTTCGTCGAGTTCTTCGACAGCCTTGGCAAAGAGGATCGCGAACAGGTCTGGGGCATGACCCTGCCGCTCGACACCGGCGTGGACGAGGGCGGCGCGGTGGCGCAGGTCGGCGCGGAGTTCGACGCGCTGCTGGCCCGGCTGAACGAGCGGATGCTGGAGCGGGTGCAGCAGGAGACCGACATCCAGCGCCGCCGCCTGATTTACGGCTTCCCGCAGCAGATCGCCTCGCTGCGCGACGTGGCCTCCGGGTTCCTGACCGAGATCTTCCGCCCCAGCCGGCTCGAGGCGCGGCCGCTGTTGCGCGGCGTGTACCTGACCAGCGGCACGCAGGACGGCACGCCGATCGACCGGCTGCTGGGCGCGATGGCCGGCCAGTTCGGCCTGCAGCGGCAGGCGGTGACCGCGTTCAGCGGCACCGGGCGCAGCTACTTCCTGACCCGGCTGGTGCGCGACGTGGTGTTCGGCGAGGCCAGCCTGGTCAGCACCGATCCGAAGATCGAGGCGCGCGCGCGCTGGACCTACCGCGGCGCCTACGCGGCGTGCGCGCTGGCGCTGCTGGTGCTGGCCGGGTTCTGGACCGCCAGCTATCTCGGCAACGCCGCCATGATCGCGCAGGTGCACGATCAGGTGCAGCACTATGACCAGCAATATGAAACCGTGGTCAAGCGCGGCCCGCAGGACACCGACCTGCCGGCGGTGCTGCCCGCCCTGGCCACGCTGCGCACCATGCGCGGCGGCTTCGAGGGGCGCGAGCAGGCGACGCCGATCGCCCTCACCTTCGGCCTGTACCAAGGCCAGAAGCTGACGACTGCGGCGATCGACGGCTACTATCGCGCGCTGAACGCGCTGCTGCTGCCGCGCCTGCTGGCCCGGCTGGAGACGCAGATGCAGTCGCATCTGGGCAAGCCGGATTTCCTGTACCAGGCGCTGAAGGTCTATCTGATCCTGGGCCGCCAAGGACCGCTCGACCGCGATCTGGTCGAGCAATGGCTGGCCGCCGATTTCACCGCGAGCTTCCCGGGCGAGGACGACGCGCCGACCCGGGCGGCGCTGATGCAGCATGTCGATGCCCTGCTGCAACGCCCTCCGACCGCCGTTCCGCTGAATGGGCCGCTGGTGGCGCAGGTGCGCGGCATCCTGACGCAGCAGCCGATCGCCGAATACAGCTACAACCGGCTGATGCGCAGCGCGCGGCTGCGCGACCTGCCGGTCTGGACGGTGGCCGACAATGCCGGCCCGGGTGCCGGGCGGGTGTTCACGCTGCGCTCGGGCGCGTCGCTGAATACCGGCGTGCCCGGCGTGTTCACCTGGAGCGGCTATCACGGCGAGTTCCTGCCGCTGCTGCCGCAGGTGACGCAGGACGTGACCGAGGATGGCTGGGTGCTGGGCCACCCGAACCGCGGCGTCACTGCGACCGTCGCCGCGGTGAACAAGCTGCGGCGCGACGTGCTGGGCCTGTACCTTGACGACTACGTGCGCCACTGGGACGCGCTGCTGGCCGATGTCGCGGTCAAGCCGTTCGGCAACATCCAGGAGGGCCTGGACGAGCTGAATTCTGCTGTCCGCCCCGGATTCGCCGCTGCGCGACCTGCTGACCGGCATCGACCAGCAGACCCAGCTCAGCCGCGCGGCGGCGACCGACAAGGCCGCCGGGCAGGCCGAGGCGAAGGCGGCCAAGGTCGGATCGAAGGTTGCGGGCTTCGCCAAGTTCGAGGCCAAAGGCGGGTTGAGCTTCCAGCAGAGCGAACTTGCGGACGTGATCGGCCAGGCGTTCGGCGACACGCCGGGCGCGGGCGGCAAGCCGGTCGATCCGGCGACGCGCGTGGACGCGCATTTCCGCCAGATCCATGACTTCGTGGCCGGCGCGAAGGACGCGCCCTCGCCCATGGAAACCGCGATCACCAAGATCCAGGCGCTGTATCAGAACTTCAACCAGGTCGCGAACGCGCCGAACCAGGGCCAGGCCTTGCTGGGCGTCGTGGCCGGCGGCGCGGGCGGCGGCGGCGGCGCGGGGGCTGCCGCACAGCTGCAGGGTCTGGCCAAGGATCTGCCCAAGCCGATCGCCGCCATGCTGCAGACCGTCTCGGCCAGCAGCAGCTCGGTCACCGCCAACGGCGCCAGCCAGCAGCTGACCGATGCGTGGCGGTCGAAGGTGCTGCCGCTGTGCAACGCCGCGTTCGACCGCTACCCGTTCATCGCCGCCAGCGGCCAGGACGTGCCGATGGGCGATTTCGCCACGCTGCTGGGGCCCGGCGGGCTGATCGACGGATTCTTCAACGACAACCTCAAGCCGTTCGTGGACACCACGCAGACGCCGTGGCGATGGCAGTCGGCCGATCACGCGAAGCTCGGCCTGTCGCCCGGCACGCTGGTCGAGTTCGAGCGCGCCGCCCTGATCCGCGATTCGCTGTTCTCCGGCGGCAGCGCGATGCAGGTGAAGTTCCAGCTGGTGCCGGTCTCGCTCGATCCCGGGATCAAGCAGGTCAGCGTCACCATCGCCGGCCAGACGCTGACCTACAATCACGGCCCGACCGAATCGACCTCGTTCCAGTGGCCGGGCGCGGACGGCAAGACGCTGGTGCGGGTGACCATGACGCCTACGGACGGGGCGGAGACGGATACCGCGTTCGATGATTCCTGGGCGCTGCTGCATCTGCTGGACAATGCGCGGGTGATCCCGTCCGGCCAGCCGGACCGGTTCCGCATCGTGTTCAGCTCGCCGGCGGGAAGTGCGACCTTCCAGCTGAACGCCAGCAGCGTGCGCAACCCGTTCACGCTGTCGGCGCTGCGCGCGTTCCGCTGCCCGGCGCGGCTGTGAGGACGATCCTGTGACCGGCGGCACAACCGGCGACCGGCCGGTGCGCCAACTTCAACGCCAGCAGCCGGGAAGGCTATAGATGTCGGGTGGCAGCAGCGAGAGCAGCTCGGGCGGGACCAGTTATGTCGGGCTGACGGTCAGCCCCGATCCGGGGATCGCCTTCACCCTGGATGCGCTGACCGCGACCGAGGAGTTGGGGCGGCCGTTCCTGTTCCAGCTCGATCTGTCCAGCGGCCAGGCGAAGGGCGACCTGAAATCGATGCTGGGCAGTTCGGTCACCGTCTCGCTGACCCTGCCCGACAACAGCAAGCGGTACTTCAACGGGCTGATCGCACGCATCTCCTACAGCGGGCTGAGCAGCGGCGCGTACCGCTACCGGATGGAGCTGCGGCCGTGGATCTGGATGCTGTCGCGCCAGCAGGATTGCTGCATCTTCCAGACCATGACGGCGTGGCAGATCATCACCCAGATCTTCAACGCCGCCGGCTTCTCCGCGGTGTCCGACAAGCGCATCAACAGCGCCGGCGGCACCGAGACGCTGGATTACTGCGTGCAGTACCGCGAAGTCGACCTTCGACTTTGTCACGCGGCTGATGGAGCAATTCGGGCTGTACTACTATTTCGAACACGCGGACGGGCAGCATACGCTGGTGATCGCCGACGATCCCAACTCGCACACCGCGCTGACCGACAGCATCCCATTCTATACCGATCAGACCGAATACCGCAGCGTCGATGACCATGTGTGGGAGTTCTCGTCGGATCTGCAGGTGCAGTCGGGCGCATTCACCTATCGCGACTACAACTTCACCACGCCCAGCGCCGACCTCACCGCCAAGTCGATCCACGCCGGCGGGCACCCGCATGGCAGCTACGAGGTGTACGACTATCCCGGCCCGTACGACACCGCCGCGGTGGGCCAGAAGCGTGCGGATGTGCGGATGCTGGATCTGGACGGGCGGCGGCAGATCAACAGCGGCATCAGCAACGCGCGCGGCATCGCCACCGGCGGCAAGTTCACGCTGTCGCAGGCCACCGACGCCTCGTTGAACCAGGAATATCTGGTGATCGGCGCCACCCACACGCTGACGATGGCCGAGGCGATGTCGGACGACCAGGGCGAGCTGACCGACACCTATCGCTGCGTGTTCCAGGCGATCCCGGGGGCCACGCCGTTCCGGCTGGACCGGCAGACGCCGCGGCCGCTGATCACCGGGCCGCAGACCGCGAAGGTGGTCGGAGCGTCCGGCGATGAGGTCACGACCGACCAGTACGGCCGCATCAAGGTCAAGTTCAACTGGGACCGCAGCGCCGCACAGGACGACACCGCCTCGTGCTGGATCCGCGTGGCGCAGGTCTGGGCCGGCCTGTCCTGGGGCGCCATGTTCATCCCGCGCGTCGGGCAGGAGGTCGTGGTCGAGTTCCTGGACGGCAACCCCGACCGCCCGATCGTCACCGGCAGCGTCTATAACGCGACCGTGACGATCCCGTACGCCCAGCCGGACAACAAGACGCGCAGCACCATCAAGACCAATTCCAGCCAGGGCGGCGGCGGCTTCAACGAGCTGCGGTTCGAGGACAAGAAGGGCTCCGAGGAGGTCTTTTTCCAGGCGCAGAAGGATTACAACAAGGTCGTCCTGAACACCGAGACGGTGAAGATCACCCAGGACACCACGACGACGGTGGACAAGGGCAACCGCTCGGTGACGCTGAACACCGGCAACAACACGCTCACCGTGTCGCAGGGCAACAACTCGGCCACGGTCTCGGTCGGCAGCGACAGCCTGACCGTGTCGCAGGGCGACCACTCGATCACCGTCACCGCCGGCAAAAGCAGCATCACGGCCGGCACGTCGATCACGCTCAGCGTCGGCTCGAACAGCATCACCATAGACACCAGCGGCATCACCATGAGCGCCGCAAAGCTGGCCATCACCACCGAGGGCCAGATCAGCGCCCAGTCCGGCGGCGCGATGTCGCTGCAATCGGGTGCCGCCATGTCGATCGAGGGCGGCGCGCCGATGACGATTTCCGCGCCGATGGTCAACATCAACTAGCGCCGGTCCGATGCAGTCAGAACCGGCGCGAAGCGCCCCTCACCCAAGCCTCTCCCGAAGGGAGAGGGCTTTCTTCTTCCTGCTCCGTCTCCCCGCGGGAGAGGGCCGGGGTGAGGGTCCGGCGGCATAGCCATGGCCGACCCCGACTTCGCCGCCCTGCTCGACCGGCCCGCGGCATCCGCGCCCCGTCCCGCAGCGGTGGACCGCGCGGCGCAGAGTTTTGCCGAGCAGGCCCGCCTGCATCCCGACCTGGTCTCGCCCGACCCGCGCCGCAGCATCGAGGCGCTGGCCGCCGAGATCGACCGCAAGCTGTGCGAGCAGATCAACCTGATCCTGCACCACCCGGACTTCCAGCGGCTGGAGGCGAGCTGGCGCGGCCTGCATTACCTGGTGCGCAACACCGAGACCGACGAGACGCTGAAAGTGCGGGCGTTCGACCTGTCAAAGCGCGAGCTCGGCCGCACGCTGCGCAAGTTCCGTGGCACCGCCTGGGACCAGAGCCCGATCTTCCGCAAGATCTATGAGGAGGAATACGGCCAGCTCGGCGGCGAGCCGTTCGGCGTGCTGGTCGGCGACTACGAGTTCGACCATCACCCGGAGGACGTGCAGGTGCTGGCCGACATGGCGCGCATCGCGGCGGCCGCGCACACCCCGTTCATCGCCGCCGCCGCGCCGTCGGTCATGCAGATGGGCAGCTGGGCCGAGCTGGCCAATCCACGCGACCTGACCCGGATCTTCCAGACGCCCGAATACACCGCCTGGCGCTCGCTGCGCGAAGCCGAGGACAGCCGCTATCTGGGCCTGTGCATGCCGCGCTTCCTGGCCCGCCTGCCCTACGGCGTCCGCACCGACCCGGTCGAGGCCTTCGCCTTCGAGGAGGAGGCGGAAGGCGTCGAGGCGGACCGCTACGCCTGGACCAATCCGGCCTATGCATTCGGCGCCAACGTGGCGCGCGCGTTCCAGCTGTATGGCTGGTGCACCCGCATCCGCGGCGTGGAGACCGGGGGCGCGGTGGACGGCCTGCCGGTGCTCAGCTTCCCGACCGCCGATGGCGAGGTGGACCGCCGCTGCGTCACCGAGATCGCGCTGAGCGAGCGGCGCGAGGCGGAGCTGGCGCGCAGCGGCCTGATCCCGCTGGTGCATCGCAAGAACGCGGATTTCGCCGCGTTCATCAGCGCGCAGTCGCTGCAGCGCCCGCTGGAATACGACGACCCGGCGGCCACCGCGAACGCCGTGCTCAGCGCGCGGCTGCCGTACCTGTTCGCCTCGTGCCGGTTCGCGCATCACCTGAAATGCATGGTGCGCGACAAGATCGGCTCGATGCAGTCGCGCGCACAGCTTGCCGAGTGGCTGGGCGGCTGGCTGCTCGGCTACGTGGACGGCTCGCCGGACACGTCGAGCGAAGACTGGAAGGCGGCGCATCCGCTGGAAGAAGGCCGGGTCGAGTTGCAGGAACGCGAGGGCATGCCCGGCCAGTACGAGGCCAAGTTCTTCCTGCGTCCGCACTACCAGCTGGAGGGCCTGACGGTGGCGCTGCGTTTGGTGTCGCGGGTGCCGTCGCAATGATCAGAGGGAGATGACGGTGGCGCAGAGTCAGGGCGACCTGCTGATGAAGTTCGTGCAGGCCAATGGTGAGGCGGTGAAGGCGGAGGGCACCTCGTCGCTGACCTCGGCCAATTCGCTGGTGGCCGATTTCCTGCCGGGCAAGTATTTTGAGATCGACAGTTTCGGCCTCGGCCTGAACGTCGAGGACAGCGAGATCGGCAGCAATGCGCTCAATCCCAGCAGCAGCGAGCGCGGCGGCGCCGCCGAGGCGACGGCGCACAAGCAGAAATTTTCCGCATGGCGCGACGCCAAGAAAAAGACCCGCAGCCAGATCGCGCAGATCGCCTATCCGGTGGTGCTGGAACCGTTCAGCTTCTCGCGGCTGATGGACCGCGCCTCGCCGATATTTTTCCAGAACTGCTGCAATTCGGTCAGCTTCGAATCCGCGAGCCTGGTCAAGCGCAAGCCGACCGGCGCCAGCATGGCGCTCCAGGGTTTTCTGCGCATCGACTTCAAGAACGTGCTGATCATCGGCGTCGACTGGGATGACGGACAGGCGGTCAAGGAGAAATGCAAGTTCATCTGCCGCGGCGTCAGCGTGCAGTACAAGCGCCAGGCCAATGACGGCTCGCTGGGTGCGGCCAGCAACGCGGAATGGAGCCGCGATCTGGCGACCCGCTCGGCCGCCGGGTGATGCCGGCCGCTTCGCACCGGGCCGGGCTGGGACGCAAGGGGACAGGTCATGGCTGAAGACCGCAACGACATGCTGATGAAGTTCGTGCGCAGCAACGGGCAGGGACTCGACGGTGAATGCGCGGCGCAGCTGAATGCCGCCGACGATCTGGCCGACGATTTCGTGCGCGGCAAGTTCTTCGAGATCGAGGATTTCGGCTTCGGGGCCGGACTGGACGACGACGATTCGCCCAAGGAGCCGGCCGCGCCCGAAGGCCAGAAGCCGGCCAAGCCGGCCCCCAAGCCGTTCAAGCTGAAATACGCGCGCTTCATGAACTCGCCCGGCAAGGGCAGCCGCGGCTATCCGGTGGACATCGACGACGTCACCTTCTCCCGCCTGATGGACCGCGGCTCGACGCTGTTCTTCCAGGATCTGTGCGGCATCAAGACGTTCGAATCCGCCACCCTGCTGAAGCGCCGCCCGGTCGGCAGCGGGGCGGGGATGCAGACCTACCTGCGCATGGACTTCATGGACGTGCTGGTGATCGGCCTCAACTGGGACGAGGACGAACGCGGCGTGAAGGAGAAATACAAGTTCATCTGCCGCGGCGTGATGGTGCAGTACAAGCCGCAGAACAGCGACGGCTCGCTCGGCGCCGCGATCCCGGGCGGCTGGCCGCAGGGGTGATGCCGCGCGCGCCCGGTCAGGCCGCCTTGGCCTGCTGCACCAGCCGGTTCAGGTTCGCGGCGACATCGCGGGCCATGCGCACCCGTTCGGCCACCGTCATCTCGCGCGCGATCGCCAGCTTGTGGTCGGGGCGCAGACGGATCAGGCCGCCCTTGCTGGTCACCCACGACACCAGGCCCGACGGATTGCGGAACCTGTTGCCGCGGAAGCTCAGCACCATGCCCTTTGGCCCGGCATCCAGCTTCTCCACGCCAGCCTCGCGGCACAGGCGCTTCAGGCTGACGACTTGCAGCAGGTTCTCCACCTCGTCGGGCAGCGGGCCGAAGCGATCCACCAGTTCCGCGCCCATCGCCTCGCTCTCGGCATCCGACGACAGCGCGCCGATCCGCCGGTACAGGCCGAGGCGCACCGGCAGGTCGCGCACGTAGGTCTCGGGAATCAGCACCGGCAGGCCGAGGCCGATGCTGGGGGTCCAGTCGCGGTCGTCGGCGCGCTTCTTGCCGCGCTCGGCGCGCATGTCGGCCACCGCGTCCTCCAGCATCTGCTGGTACAGCTCGATGCCGACTTCGCGGATATGCCCGCTTTGCTCGTCGCCCAGCAGGTTGCCGGCGCCGCGGATGTCCAGGTCGTGCGACGCCAGCGTGAATCCCGCGCCCAGGGTATCCAGCGTGTGCATCACCGACAGCCGCTTTTCCGCCGCCGCGGACAGCCGGTGCGTCTGCGGCCAGGTCAGATAGGCGTAGCCACGCTGTTTCCCGCGCCCGACTCTGCCCCTCAACTGGTAAAGTTGGCCCAGGCCGAACATGTCGGCGCGGTAGATCACCAACGTATTGACTGCCGGCATGTCCAGCCCGCTCTCGACGATGTTGGTGGACAGCAGCACGTCGTACTTCCCGTCGCCGAACTCGGTCATCACCCGTTCCAGCTCGGTGGGCGCGAGCCGCCCATGCGCCTGCACCGTGCGCGCCTCCGGCACGATCTCGGCCAGCCGCTCGGCCATGCGCGACAGATCCTCGATGCGCGGCACGACGCAGAAGATCTGGCCGCCGCGGAACCGCTCGCGCTGCATCGCCTCGCGGATCACCACAGCGTCGAACGGCATGATGAAGGTGCGCACCGCGAGCCGATCGACCGGCGGTGTCGCGATGATGCTCATTTCGCGCACGCCGGTGAGCGCCAGCTGCAACGTGCGCGGGATCGGCGTCGCGGTCAGCGTCAGCACATGCACGTCGGATTTCAGCGCCTTCAGCCGCTCCTTGTGGGCGACGCCGAAATGCTGCTCCTCGTCCACGATGACCAGACCGAGGTCGGAGAAAGTCACCGACTTCGCCAGCAGCGCGTGCGTGCCGACGACGATGTTGATGCTGCCATCGGCGACGCCGGCGCGCACCTCGGCGGCTTCCTTCGCGGTGACCATGCGCGACAGCTGCGCGACCCGCACCGGCAGCCCGGCAAAGCGTGCGGAGAACACGCGGAAATGCTGGCGGGCGAGCAGCGTGGTCGGCACCACCACGGCGACCTGCGTGCCCGACAGTGCCGCGACGAAGGCCGCGCGCAGGGCCACCTCGGTCTTGCCAAACCCCACGTCGCCGCAGATCAGCCGGTCCATCGGCCGGCCGCTCGCCATGTCCTCCAGCACGTCGGAAATCGCGCGGGTCTGGTCCTCGGTCTCGGCGAACGGGAAGCGGGCGCAGAACTCGTCCCATGTGCCCTCGGCCGGCGCCATCACCTCGGCGTCGCGCAGGCGTCGCGCGGCGGCAATGCGGATCAGCTCGCCGGCCATGTCGCGGATGCGCTGCTTGGCGCGCGCCTTGCGCGTCTGCCAACCGACGCCGCCCAGCTTGTCCAGTCCGACGCCGCCGCCCTCCGCGCCGAAGCGCGACAGCATCTCGATGTTCTCGACCGGCAGGAACAGCTTGTCATCGCCGTCATACAGCAGGCGCAGGCAATCATGCGCGGCGCCGCCAACATCCAGCGTCACCAGCCCGTCATAGCGGCCGATGCCGTGGTCCTGATGCACCACCAGGTCGCCCTCGGCGATCTCCGTCGCCTCGGCGATAAACTGGTCGGCGCGCTTCTTGCGGCGCGGCGGCCGGCTGATGCGTTCGCCCAGCAGATCCTGTTCCGAGGCGACGGCCAGCTTCTCGGCCACAAAGCCGCGTTCCAGACCGAGCGTGACCAGCCCCGCGACCCCTGCCGGCAGGCTTTCCAGCGCGGTCAGGTCGTCGGCGGCCTCGGCACGGAACCCGTGCTCGCGCAACAGGTGCCCAAGCCGCTCGCGTGAGCCGCGGGTCCAGGCCGCGATCACCAGCCGCCTGCCCTCGCCCACCCAGCGATCGGCCTGCGGGCGCAACTGGGCGGCGAACACGTCGGTCCCGGCGACGTGAGAGAATACCGGCGCCGGCCGGCCGCCGCCGTCGATCCCGGCGGCGTCGTCCGGCCGGCCGAACGGCGAGAAGGCGAACACCGTGTGCCCCGCCAGCATCGCATCCCAGCCCGCGCGATCGAGGTACAGCCGCTCCGGCGGCAGCGGCCGGTACGGCGTCTCGCCGTCGCGCGGGATCGCTTTGCGGGCGGAGAAATGGTCGGCGACCATCTCCAACCGCGCCGTCAGCACGTCATCGGCCTGATGGTCCAGGCTGATCGAGGCGTCGCGGCCGAGATAGCCGAGCAGCGTCTCCATCGTGTCGTGGAACAGCGGCACCCAATGTTCCATCCCCGGGTGCCGCCGCCCGTCGGAAATCGACAGATAGAGCGGGTCGGACGCCGCGTCCGGGCCGAACAGCTCGCGCCAGCCGGTGCGAAACCGGGCGACGCTCTCGCGATCCAGCGCCACCTCGCTGACCGGGCGCAGGATCAAATGCTGCCGCTTGGCCGCACTCCGCTGGGTGATCGGGTCGAAGGCGCGGATGCTCTCGATCGTGTCGCCGAACAGATCCAGGCGCACCGGCTCGGCGGCGCCCGATGCGAAGATGTCGATGATGCCGCCCCGCATGGCGAACTCGCCCGGCTCCATGACGGTGGCGGCGCGGCCATAGCCGTTGGCCTCCAGGAAGCGGGCCAGCTCCTCGGACCTGAGGGTGCCGTTGACCGCCAGCGTGCGGCTGCTGCCGTGGAAGACATGGCGCGGCGGCACGCGCTGCACCAATGCATTGACCGTGGTCAGCACGATGCGCGGACCTTTCGCCGGTTCCAGCAGGCGGGCCAGGGCCGAGATGCGCTCGGAGACGATTTCCGGGTTGGGCGACACCCGGTCATAGGGCAGGCAGTCCCAGGCGGGAAACCGCAGCACCTCGGCATCCGGCGCGAAGAACGCCAGCGCCTCGGCCAGCCGCGCCATGCGCCCGTCATCGCGCGCCGCGTGCAGCAGCGTCGCCGCCCCGATCTCGCGCGCGCGACGGCCGAGCAGGACCGCGTCCCAGCCCTCCGGCGCGCCATAGACGGTGGCAAGGCTCATCGCAGCGCCGCCTCGCGCAGCGCGCGCAGCATCGGCGAGTCGGCGTCGGGCGGGACCGGCCGGCGGCCGGTCAGCCAGTCGGCCAAGTCGGAATCGGGCAGCTCCATGATTTCTTCCAGGGCGTCGATGTCAAAGTCGGTGAACGTATGCAGCCGGGCGGAGACGAAACCGCCGAGCAGGATGTCGGTCTCGTGGCTGCCGCGATGGGTGGCGCGAAACAGCAGACGGCGCCGGCGCGTCAGCGCAGGCGTGGGGGCAGGCTCGGTCATGCGGCTTGCCATATAGCGACGGGACTGGTTCGTGTCAGCCGTGACGACTGACCCAGTGGCCCCATTGCTCGCACCCCTGACCGGCTTGCACGGCGTGGGGCCGGCCATCGCCACGCTGATCGCCCGCGCCGCCGGCGGCGAGACAGTGCTGGATCTGCTGCTGCATTTGCCGGAGGGGTTCGTCGATCGCCGCGCCCGCATGCGGCTGCGTGACGCCGACCCCGGCAGCCTGGCGACGGTCGAGGTCGATGTGGTGCGGATCGAGCCGCCGCAGACCGCGCGCCAGCCGACCCGCGTAGTGGTCGGCGACGACAGCGGCTTTGGCGAGCTGGTGTTCTTCCGCCAGTTTCCGCGCGATCGCCTGCCGCTGGGCGGGCGGGTGCTGGTGTCCGGGCGCATCGACGCCTCGGACCAGGGCGGGCGGCGACAGATGGTGCATCCGGACCATATCGTGCCGGCCGGCCAGCCGGGCCGCCTGCCGCCGGTCGAGCCGGTCTGGAAGCTGACGGCGGGGCTATTCCCCGGCCACCTGCGGCGAGCGTTCGCCGCCGCCCTGGCCCGCGTGCCCGAGTTCGCCGAATGGCACGGCCCGGCGCTGCTGCGGCGCGAGGGCTGGCCGGATTTCGCGACCGCGCTGCGCGCCCTGCACCAGCCCGCCGAACCGCCCGGCCAGCAGCCCCGCCAACGGCTCGCCTATGACGAGCTGCTGGCCGACCAGCTTTCCCTGGCTCTGGTGCGGCGGCGCCAGCGCGGGCGACCCGGCCGCGCGCTGGCCGGCGACGGCGCATTGCGGCGCGCGGCGCTGGCCCGGTTCGGCCACCCGCTGACCCCGGCGCAAGCTGCGGCCCTTGTCGAGATCGACGCCGACCTGGCCGCCCCGCGCCGAATGCTGCGGCTGCTGCAGGGCGATGTCGGCTCCGGCAAGACGCTGGTCGCCGTGCTGGCGATGCTGCGCGCCGTCGAGGCAGGCGCGCAGGCGGCGCTGATGGCGCCGACCGAGCTGCTTGCCCAGCAGCATGTCCGCACGCTGGAGCGGTTGTGCCCGGTCCCGGCGGCGCTGCTGACCGGCTCGGTCAAGGGCGCCGCCCGGTCGCAGGTGCTGGACGGCCTCGCCGACGGCTCGCTGCGCTTGGTGGTCGGGACCCATGCGCTGTTCCAGGAGGGAGTGACCTATCGCGACCTGGCGCTGGCGGTGATCGACGAGCAGCACCGGTTCGGGGTGGATCAGCGGCTGTCGATGGGCGGCAAGGGCGAGCGGACCGACGTGCTGGTGATGACCGCCACCCCGATCCCGCGCACCCTGCTGCTGACCCAGTGGAGCGAGATGGAGGTGTCGCGCCTGGCCGGCAAGCCGGCGGGGCGCGCGGCGATCCGCACCACGCTGCACCCGCTGGCGGCGTTGGGCGAGGTCTGCGACGGGCTGGCCAGGGCGCTGGATGCCGCCGGGCGCGCGTACTGGGTGTGCCCGCTGGTGGCCGAGAGCGAGGCCGCCGACCTGGCCGCGGCCGAGGCGCGCTTCGCGACCTTGCGGCAGCGGTTCGGGGGCGCGGTGGGCCTCGCGCATGGCCGTCAGGATTCGCCGGTGCGCGAGGCCGCGCTGGCGGATTTCGCGGCCGGGCGGATCCGGCTGCTGGTGGCCACCACGGTCATCGAGGTCGGCGTCGATGTGCCGCAGGCGACCATCATGGTGGTCGAGCACGCGGAGCGGTTCGGCTTGGCGCAGCTGCACCAGCTGCGCGGCCGCGTCGGACGCGGCGGACGGGCCAGCTTCTGCCTGCTGCTGCACGATGACGGGCTGACCGAGGTGGCGCGACGGCGGCTGCGGCTGCTGCGCGACTGCGACGACGGCTTCCGCATCGCCGACGAGGATTTCCGAATCCGCGGCGGGGGCGACCTGCTGGGGACGCGGCAATCCGGGGCGCGGGGCTTTCGTGTTGCCGATCCGGTCGGCGACGAGGATCTGCTGCACATGGCCCACCAGGACGCGGCGGCGCTGCTGGACCGCGACGCGCGGCTGGACAGCGAACGCGGCGCGGCGCTGCGCGTGCTGCTGCGGCTGTTCGGGCGCGAGGAGGCGATGCGGACGCTGAAGTCGGGGTAGCTGTCGCCGCCATGGAGGTTGCCCATCCGAGGCTGGGAGGGGAGGCTGTAGTTGCGAGGCCAACACCCCCCAGTCCGGAGCCAATGATGGCGCGCCCGTGCCGTGACCGCTTTGCTGATGAAGGCGAGGCCGACCTGACCGCGTATCAGCCGGCGCTGCGGGACGCCGCGGCGCCGGCGAACCCGGCCGCCGCTTCGTGGCCGCGGCGCAGGTGAGCCGGGAATATCCGGATCGGCCGCTGGTCGGCATCGGGGTGGCGGTGCTGCGGCCGGGCGCGGTGCTGCTGGTGCGCCGCGGGCGCGCGCCCAGCCTGGGCGCCTGGAGCCTGCCGGGCGGCGCGCAGGAACTGGGCGAGACCGCCGAAGCCGCGGCCCGGCGGGAGCTGCGCGAGGAGACCGGGCTGGACGTGGGGACGCTGCTGCTCGCCGCGCATGTGGACAGCATCCATCGCGACGGCGAGGGCCGGGTGCAGTTCCACTACACCATCCTGGACTTCGCCGCCGCCTGGACCGGCGGCGACCCGCAGGCCGGCGGCGACGTGACCGCCGCGCGCTGGGCCGGGTTCGATGAGTTCGACACGTTTCAGCTGTGGTCGGAAGCGCGCCGGGTGATCGGGCTGGCGCGGACGTTGCTGGGGGTGTGAGGGGCCGTCCTGGCCTCACCCCGGCCCTCTCCCGGAGCGAGAGGGTGCAGCAAGAAGCCCTTTTCCCCGGCAGAGGCTTGGGTGAGGGGCCTTCGCGCGCTACCCGACCCCGATTCCCGGCATCCACGCCTGCTGCTCGCGCAGCCGGGCCTCGTGCGCGTCGATGGCCGGCGCGTGCTGCAGAGTCTGGCCGATATCGTCCAGGCCCTCCAGCAGCAGGCGCTTCCTGAACGGGTCGATGTCGAAGCCGATCTCCTCGCCGCTCGGCCGCACCACCACCTGCCGCGCAAGATCGACGGTCAGGCGCGCATTGCCGCCCATCCGGGCATCCTCCATCAGCATGTCGCACACGGCGCGCGGCAGGCGGATCGGCAGGATGCCGTTCTTGAAGCAGTTGTTGTGGAAGATGTCGGCGAAATCCGGCGCGATCACGCAGCGTATGCCGAAATCCAGCAGCGCCCAGGGCGCGTGCTCGCGCGACGACCCGCAGCCGAAGTTCTCGTGCGCGATCAGGATTTCCGCATGCCGGTACGGCTCGCGGTTCAGCACGAAATCCGGCCGCTCGCGGCCCTCGTCGTCGAAGCGCAACGTGTCGAACAGGTTGCGGCCCAGCCCGGTGCGGGCAATGGTTTTCAGGAACCGCGCCGGGATGATCTTGTCGGTGTCCACGTTCGCCAGCGGCAGCGGCGCGGCAACGCCGGTCAGCGTGCTGAACGCCTGCATCAGGCCAGCTCCCGCACATCCGCCAGCCGGCCGCTGACCGCCGCTGCGGCGGCCATCGCGGGCGACAGCAGATGCGTCCGCCCGCCCGGCCCCTGCCGCCCCTCGAAATTGCGGTTCGACGTGCTGGCGCAGCGCTGGCCGGGGGTCAGCTGGTCCGGGTTCATGCCCAGGCACATCGAGCACCCGGCCTCGCGCCATTCGAACCCGGCCTCGGTCAGCACCCGGTCGATGCCCTCGGCCTCGGCCTGCTGCTTGACCAGGCCCGAGCCGGGCACCACCATCGCGCGCACCCCGGCGGCCACATGGCGGCCGCGCGCCACGGCGGCGGCGGCGCGCAGATCCTCGATGCGCCCGTTCGTGCAACTGCCGATGAACACCACGTCCACCGGCAAGTCGGCCAGTCTCTGCCCGGGCAGCAGGCCCATGTAGTCCAGCATCCGCTGCACCTGCGCGCGCTTGGCCTCGTCGCCGACCGACGCCGGATCCGGCACCGCGCCGGTAATCGGCAGCACCGCCTCGGGGCTGGTCCCCCAGCTCACCATCGGCGCAATATCGGCCGCCTCCAGCACCACGGTCCGGTCGTACGCGGCATCCGGGTCAGAGGGCAGCGTGCGCCAGTACGCCACCGCGCGCGCGAACGCCTCGCCCTGCGGCGCGTAGGGGCGGCCCTGGACATAGGCGAAGGTGGTCTCGTCCGGCGCAATCATGCCGGCGCGCGCCCCGGCCTCGATGCTCATGTTGCAGACGGTCATGCGCCCGGCCATGTCGAGCGCGCGGATCGCCTCGCCGGCATACTCGATCACATGCCCGGTGCCGCCGGCCGTGCCGATGCAGCCGATGATCGCCAGCGCGATGTCCTTGGCGGTGCAGCCGAAGCCCAGCGCGCCATCCACCCGCACCAGCATGTTGCGCGCCGGCTTCTGCAGCAGTGTCTGCGTGGCCAGCACATGCTCGACCTCGCTGGTGCCGATGCCGAAGGCCAGCGCGCCCAGCGCGCCATGCGTCGAGGTGTGGCTGTCGCCGCAGACGATGGTGGTGCCGGGCAGCGAGATGCCCTGCTCGGGGCCGACGATGTGCACGATGCCCTGGCGCGCATCCAGCACCGGGAAATACGGCACGCCGAACTCGGCGACGTTGCGCTCCAGCGTGTCCACCTGCAGCCGGCTCTCCGGCTCGGCGATCCCCGCGCGGCGGTCGCTGGTCGGCACGTTGTGGTCGGCGACCGCGATCGTCGCATCCGGCCGGCGCACCCTGCGGCCGGCCAGGCGCAGACCCTCGAAGGCCTGCGGGCTGGTGACTTCGTGCACCAGATGGCGGTCGATATACAGCACGCAGGTGCCGTCCGGCAGGCGCTGGACCACATGCGCGTCCCAGACCTTGTCGAACAGCGTGCGCGGCGTGCCCATTGCGGCCGTCACTCCGGCGTATGCGCCTGCGGCTCGGCCACGCCGGTCACCGGCACGGCCGGGCCGGACGTGTCGCGCGCGCGCTCGGCGATGCGCGCCGACTTGCCGCTGCGCCCGCGCAGGTAATACAGCTTGGCGCGACGCACGTCGCCGCGGCGCACCACCGCGATTTCGGAGATGACCGGCGAATACAGCGGGAACACGCGCTCCACGCCCTCGCCATAGCTGACCTTGCGGACCGTGAAGTTGCTGTTCAGGCCCTTGTTGCTGACGCGCGATGCACACGCCCTCGAACGCCTGGGTGCGGGTGCGCTCGCCTTCGACGACCTTGACCTGGACGCGCAGCGTGTCGCCGGCGCGGAACTCGGGCACGCCGCGGATGGCGGTCAGGCGGGCGATCTGCTCGGCCTCATAGGCCTGGATGATGTTCATGGCGGTGGTCCTTTCGGTGATCGTTCGTCTAGGCGCGGGCGGCGGCCCGCGCAACCGGGCCGGCCTGCGGCGCCAGCAAGATCAGGGCGGCGCTGGCGGGTGACCGCCTCGGCCTGGGCGGCGCGCCAGGCGGCGATCGCGGCGTGGTTGCCGGACAGCAGCACCTCGGGCACGCGGCGGCCGTTCCAGTCCGCCGGCCGCGTGTAGTGCGGATACTCCAGCAGCCCGGCGGCAAAGCTCTCCTCGATGGCGCTGTCCGCCGCGCCCATGACGCCGGGCAGCAGCCGCACGCAGGCGTCCAGCAGCGCCAGCGCCGCCGGCTCGCCGCCGGACAGCACGTAGTCGCCGAGGCTGATCTCGCGCAAGGACCGCGCCTCGACCACCCGCTGGTCGATGCCCTCGTAGCGGCCGCACAGCAGCACCACGCCGGGACCGGCGGCCAGGTCGCGCACCGCCGCCTGGGTCAGCCGGATCCCGCGCGGCGACAGGCAGGATGGCCGGGCGTTCGTCCGCGCAGGCCGCCAGCGCCGCATCGATCACGTCGGCGCGCATCACCATTCCGGCGCCGCCGCCGAACGGCGTGTCGTCCACGCTGCGGTGCGCCCCGCTGCGCATGGGCGCGGATGTCGCGCGCTTCCAGCGACCAGAGGTCCCCCAGCGCGCGCCCCGCCAGAGAGAACCCCAGCGGCCCTGGGAACATCTCGGGAAACAGCGTCAGCACCGTCGCGCGCCAGGGCGGCGCGGCGCTCATTGCGCGTCCCGCTCCGCCGGGGGCGCCACCGTCACGCGGCCGGCGGCGAGGTCGATTTCGGGCACCGCGGCGCGGGTGAACGGCACCAGCCGCGCGCCGATCTCCAGCGAGGCGCCGGCGCCGTAGTCATGCACCGCCGCCACCGCGCCCAGCGCCGACCCATCCGGCGCATACGCCGCCAGCCCGACCAGGTCGGCCAGATAGAACTCGTCCGGCTCCGGCGCGGGCAGCCGCTCGCGCGGCAGGAACAGCCGGGTATTGACCAGGCGCTCCGCCGCGTTCCGGTCGAGCACCGGGACGCGCCTGCCGGCGACGGTCTCAGCCACCTCGACCACACCCTCGCCGCGCCAGCGCAGGCTGAACCAGCGGCCGCACTCGTCGCAGAGCGGGCCATAGGCGGTCAGCCCCTCCGGCTCGGCCGCGTAGCTCTGCACGCGCATCAGCCCGCGCACGCCATGCGGCCGGCCCAGCACGCCCATCAGGATGCGCGATTGCGGCAAGTCAGCCCGCCGCGGCCTCGGCGGCCTTCGCGCGCTCCTGCGCCTTCTTCTTCGGCGCGGCCTGGATCGGCTGCGCGCGCTCGCGGAACGCCGGCATCGGCGCGAGGCCAGCATGGCCGAGGAAGCGGGCGACGCGCTCGGTCGGCAGCGCGCCCATGCCGAGCCAGTGGGTGATGCGCTCGTTCTGCAGGCGGATGCGCTCCGCGTGCTCAGCCGGCAGCATCGGGTCGTAGCTGCCCAGCTTCTCGATATAGCGGCCGTCGCGCGGGCTGCGGCTGTCGGCCAGCACGATGTGGTAGTACGGGCGCTTCTTGGCCCCGGCGCGGGCCAGGCGGATTTTCAGGCTCATGCAGGTCTCTCCGTAAGTATTGGCTAATAGGGTCGGCGGTTGCCCGGCATCAGCGCCTGCAACCCGCCGCGCATCAGGCCCTTCTGGCCCAGCTTGTTCATGCGCTTCATCATCGTGGACATGTCGTCGAACTGCTTAAGCAGCCGGTTCACGTCCTGCACGCTGGTCCCCGACCCCGAGGCGATGCGCTTCTTGCGCGACGCCTTGATGATGTCCGGCGTGCGGCGCTCCTTCGGCGTCATCGAGCCAATGATCGCGGCCTGGCGGTTGAGCATGGTCTTGTCCAGATCCTGCTTGCCCGCCGCTTCCAGTTGCGCCTGGATCTTGCCCGCCCCCGGCAGCATGCCGATGATCGACGACAGGCTGCCCATGCGGGTGATCTGGCGCAGTTGCTTGGCGTAATCTTCCAGGTCGAAGGCGCCGCGCGCCATTTTCCTGGCGAGTTTTTCGGCCTCCGCCTCGTCGATGGTCTCGGCCGCCTTCTCGACCAGGCTGATGACGTCGCCCTGGCCGAGGATGCGCCCGGCCACGCGCTCGGGGTGGAACTCCTCCAGCGCGTCCAGCTTCTCGCCGATGCCGATCAGCTTGATCGGCGCCCCGGTGATCTGGCGCATCGACAGCGCGGCACCGCCGCGCGCGTCGCCGTCCATGCGGGTCATCACGATGCCGGTGACGCCGACCGCGTCGTTGAAGGCGCGGGCGGTGTTGACCGCGTCCTGGCCGGTCATGGCATCGACCACCAGCAGCGTCTCGGCCGGGTTGGTGGCCGCACGGACCTGCCGCACCTCCTCCATCAGCGCCGCGTCGATCGACAGCCGGCCGGCGGTGTCCAGCACCACCACGTCGAACCCCTCGCGCCGCCCGGTATCCATCGCCCGCGCGGCGATCGCCAGCGGCCCCTCGCCGGCCACGATCGGCAGGCTGGAGACGCCGGCCTGGGTCGCAAGCTGCTGCAACTGAAGCTGTGCCGCCGGCCGCTGCACGTCCAGGCTGGCCAGCAGCACGCGGCGGCGCAGCCGGCCGGACAGACGCAAGCCGAGCTTGCCCGAGGTCGTGGTCTTGCCCGAGCCTTGCAGGCCAACCATCAGGATTGCCAGCGGCGCCGGCGCATTCAGGTTCAGCGGCACGGCGCCGGAGCCGCCCAGCGCCTCGATCATGCAGTCGTGCACGATCTTGACCACCTGCTGCGCCGGCGAGACGCTGTCCAGCACCTCCTGCCCGATGGCGCGGGCGCGGACGCTGGCGATGAAGTCGCGCACCACCGGCAGCGCCACGTCAGCGTCCAGCAGCGCCAGGCGGACCTCGCGCAGCGCCTCGGCCACGTCCTCCTCGGACAGCGCGCCGCGGCGGCGAAGCCGGTCGAACACGCCAGTCAGCTTGCCGGAAAGTGCCTCGAACACGGAGCGATCGGTCCCCAGAACCTTGGATGCGCCAAAACGTCGGATACGCCAAAACGTCGAATGCGCCGGTGCGCGAACACTCGCGGACCGGCGGCAGGCGCGGTGTATGGCCGCCGGGCGGGACCGCGTCAAGCTGCGTGCGGGCGGGGTGGGACTATGCTAGACAATCCCAATGAGTTCCGCCCTGTCGCTCCCGCCGCAAATGACCGCTGACCAGTTCTTTGACTGGCGTGGCGACGGGGTGAACGCGCTGCATCAGCTCATTGATGGCGAGCCCGTGGCGATGTCGCCTCCTAGCTGGCTCCATAGCATAATCTGCAACGAGTTCGGGGCGCTGCTGCGCAACCACCTCGTCGCGATCGGAAGTCCGTGCCGTGTGGGTGCTGCGCCGGGCGTGCAGCCAAGGGCCGGAGCCTCCACCAACATCCGCGTGCCGGACCTGGCCATATCGTGCAGTCCGGTAACCGGACACTGGATGCGCGAGCCGGTGGTCCTGATCGAAGTCCTCTCGCCATCCAACATCCGCGAGACCCGGGAGGCGGTGCGCGCCCATCTGTCGATCCCGAGCGTGCGGGAAATCCTGGTCATCGACAGCCGCGCCGTCCGCGCCGAGCTGCTCCGCCGCGAACCGGACGGGGCCTGGCCGGCCGAACCGACCATCTGGACGGACGGGGCGGACATCGTGCTGGAGAGTTTCGGTTTCCGTTGCGAGCTGGCGGAGCTATATCGGGAAAGCTAGCTGCTTTTTTGTCGATTGAGGTCGGTCGCCAACACCGCGGTCGCGCGCTGCCGTCCAGCCATTAATCCGCCACCACCCGCCCGTCGCGCAACGTCACAATGCGATCCATCCGCGCCGCGATCTCCGGGTTGTGCGTGGCGATCAGGGCGGCGACGCCGTGGCCGCGCACCGTGGCCAGCAGTTCGTCAAACACCACCGCCGCCGTCGCCGCATCCAGGTTGCCGGTCGGCTCGTCGGCCAGCAGCACGCGCGGCGCGTTGGCCAAAGCGCGGGCGATGGCCACCCGCTGCTGCTCGCCGCCGGACAGCTTGCCGGGCAGATGCGACAGCCGCTTGCCCAGGCCCAGCGCGCCCAGCAGCTCGCGCGCCCGCGCCTCGGCCACGGCGCGCGGGACGCGGGCGATCATCTGCGGCAGCACGACGTTCTCCAGCGCGGTGAACTCGGCCAGCAGATGATGGAACTGATAGACGAAGCCGATCGAATCGCGGCGGATCGCGGTGCGCTCGGCATCCGACAGCGCGCCCGCGTCGCGCCCGGCGACGAACACCGCGCCGCCATCCGGCTTCTCCAGCAGCCCGGCCAGATGCAGCAGCGTCGATTTGCCGGCGCCCGAGGGCGCCACCAGCGCCACGATCTCGCCCGCTTCCAGCGACAGGTCGGCGCTGGTCAGCACGGTCAGCGCGCCGCCGCCGCCGCGATAGGTGCGGCGCACCGCGCGCAATGCCAAGGCCTCTTTCCGCTGGGCCTCACTCACTGCGCAGCGCCTCGACCGGGTCGGTGCGCGCCGCGCGCCAGCTCGGGTACAGCGTGGCGATCAGGCTCAGCGCCAGGGCCATGACGACCACCTGCGTCACCTCGGCCCAGTTCAAATCCGCGGGCAGTTGCGACAGGAAATAGACCTCCGGGTTGAACAGGTCGGTGCCGGTCAGCGATTGCAGCGCCTGGCGGATGCGCTCGATGTTCAGACAGAACACGATGCCCAGCAGCGCCCCGGCCACGGTGCCGGCCACGCCGACGAAGGCGCCGCACATCAGGAAGATGCGCAGGATCGCGCCGGATCCTGCGCCGATGGTGCGCAGCACGGCGATGTCGCGGGTCTTGTCCTTGACCATCATGATCAGGCTGCTGACCACGTTGAACGCGGCCACCACGATGATCAGCGTCAGGATCAGGAACATCACGTTGCGCTCGACCTGCACGGCGGCGAACAGGCTATTGTTGCTCTGCGTCCAATCGACGATGCGGGCGCGCTGCGGCAGGTCGCGCAACGCCGCGCGGATCTCCTGGTTGACCTGCCCCACCGCATCGGGGTTCTTCACCATCACCTCGATCTGCGTCACCGCGTCGGGCGTGCGGAAGTAGATCTGGGCGGCGGACAGCGGCAGGAACACGAAGCTGGTGTCGGCCTCGTTGAAGCCCACGGCGAAGATCGCGACCACCTTATAGGCGCGGATGCGCGGCACCGTGCCGAACGCCGTCGCCTGGCCCTGCGGGCTGACCAGCGTGATGTCGTCGCCGACGCCGATGCCGAGGCGCTGCGCCAGCCCGACGCCGATCGCCGCCGCGTTGTCGCCGGTGAACTGGTCCAGCGAGCCGGAGCGGATGTTGCCGGAGACGACCTTCAGCGCCTTCAGGTCGTCCTTGCGCATCCCGCGCACCAGGCCGCCCAGCGCGCCGCCGCGCTGCGTGGTCAGCAGCACCTGGCCCTCCACCACCGGCGCCGCCGAAACGACCCCCGGGAGCGGGCGGACGCGCGCCAGGATGTCGTCGAAGTTCTTCAGCGGCGGGCCGGCGGCGTAGATGCCCAGGTGGCCGTTCAGGCCGAGGATGCGGCCCAGCAGCTCGGCGCGAAAGCCGTTCATCACCGACATGACGATGATGAGGGTCGCCACGCCCAGCGCGATGCCGACCAGGGAGAAGATGGCGATGATGGAGACGAAGCGCTCGCCGCGCCGCGCCCGCAGGTAGCGGCCGGCGACGGCGCGCTCGAAAGGTCCGAACATGCGGCGGAGTGGTAGCGGCGGCGGCGGGGGCGTCAAGGGCCTGGCTCGGCCTGTGCCGCCGCTTCGGGCAAATCGTTTGACATCGCCGAAACCGGCCGCCTAGCGTCGTTACGCGGCGCGAGACCGCATCCAAGCAAGAACCGGGAGGACAACATGGCGGCATCTGGGGCAGGACGCGGAACAGGTCGGCGGCGGCGGTGGCTGCTGGGGTGTGCGGCGGCCGGGCTGGCGGCGGCGGTCGCGGGCGGCGGCGCGCTGGCGGCCGGCAAGCAGCCGATCGTCGGGCTGGTGACCAAGACCGAGGTCAACCCGTATCTTCGTCAAGATGCGCCAGGCCGCCGCGGCCGAGGCGAAAGCCAAGGGCGTGCACGCTGATCGCCCGCGCCGGCAAGTTCGACGGCGACAACGAGGGCCAGGTGGCGGCGATGGAGGCGCTGATCAGCGCCGGCGCCAAGGGGATCCTGGTGACGCCGAGCAATTCGACCGGCGTGCTCAACGTCATCAAGAAGGCCCGCGAAAACGGCATCCTCGTGATCGCGCTGGACACCGCGACCGACCCGGCCGACGCGGTGGACGCGACGTTCGCCACCGACAACTTCCAGGCCGGCGTGCAGCAGGGCCAATACGCCCGCGCCGCACTGGGCAGCAAGACGGCGAAGCTCGCCATGCTGGACGGCACGCCCGGCGGCACGGTGGACACGTTTCGCCATAACGGCTTCCTGAAGGGCTTCGGCATCAAGGAAGGCGACCCGGCCATCGTCGGGCAAACAGGACACCAACGGCGCAGCAGGACAAGGGCCAGACCGGGATGGAGAACCTGCTGTCCGCGCACCCGGACATCAACGTCGTCTACACGATCAACGAGCCGGCGGCCGAGGGCGCCTATGCCGCGATCAAGCGCCGCGGGCAAGACGAAGAGCATCGTGCTGACCTCGATCGATGGCGGCTGCCTGGGCGTGCAATACGTCAAGGCGCAGGCAAGATCTGGCCACGGTGATGCAGTTCCCGAAGAAGATGGCGGCGAAGGCGTGGATGCGGTCGTCGAGTACGCGAAGACCGGCAAGAAGCCGGGCGGCTTCATCGACACCGGCTCACTTCATCATCACCGGCAAGCCGCTTGCCGGGCGTTGCAGTCCAAGGATATCGAGTTCGGGCACTGACGAACTGCTGGGGCTGACGGCGCGTCGTTCGTGGTCTGAGGCCCCGATTTCGGGCGATATCCGTCATGAGCACACGCGTCTGCCCGTTTCCGCGCCGTCGCGCGACATGCGGCCGTGCCTGCTGCCCTGGCCGCGCCGCCGATCGGGTCCCTGATCGTCCTGTTCGTCTTCTGCGCGATCTTCTCGGTGGCGACGAACACGTTTCTTCGCCGCCGGCAATCTTTCGCTTGTCGTCCAGCAAAGCGTGATCGTCGGCACGCTGGCGATCGGCGAGACGCTGGTCATCCTGACGGCCGGGATCGATCTGGCCAACGGCGCGATCTGCCGTGCTGGGCACGATCGTCGCCGGGCGGCATGGTCAATGACGGCAATCCAACGCTGCGCCTGCCTGCTGCTGGCAATGGTGCTCTGCACCTCGGTCGGCCTGGTCTCGGGCTGCTGGTCAGCCGGCTGCGGCTGCCGCCGTTCATCGTGACGCTCGGGCATGCTCGGGCATCGTCACCGCCGCGACGCGGCTGATCTCGCAGGGCGGCGCGTTCCCGGTCACCGACGACCTGCTGGGCTGGACCGGCAACGCGTTCGCAGGTCGGCGGCGCGGCGGTGACCTACGGCATGGTCGTCATGTTCGGGCTGTACGCCTGGTCTGGTACATGCTGACCCAGACGGCCTGGGGCCGGCACGTCTATGCGATCGGCAACAACGCCCGAGGCGGCGCGGCTGGTCGGCATTCCGGTGACGACGGCGGCTGCTGTCGGTCTACGTGTTCGCGGCGTTTCTCTACGGCATCGCCGCCTGGCTAGCGCTGGGGCGCATTCCCAACGCCGACCCGAATGCGCTGCAGACCGCCAACCTGGACAGCATCACCGCGGTGGTGATCGGCGGCACCAGCCTGTTCGGCGGCCGCGGCAGCGTGGTCGGCACGCTGATCGGCACGCTGATCGTCGGCGTGCTGCGCAACGGCCTGACGCTGATCGGCATCGATCCGCTCTGGCAGGATCTGGTCACCGGCGTGCTGGTGATCTGCCGCGGTCGCGCTGGACCAGCTGTCGCGCTGGAGGCGGACACTGATGGCCGCACCCCTGGTCCTCGAGGCCCGCGGCATCGTCAAGCGCTACGGCCATGTCACTGGCGCTCGGACGGCGTGGACTTCGAGCTGCGCGCCGGCGAGGTGCTGGCCGTGATCGGCGACAACGGCGCCGGCAAGAGCACGCTGATCAAGGTGCTCAGTCCGGCGCGATCGCGCCCGACGCGGGCGAGATCCTGCTGGACGGCAGAGCTGGTGCATTTCCGCAGCCCGCTGCGAGGCGCGGCATGCGCGGCATCGAGACGGTCTACCAGGATCTGGCGGTGGCCCCGGCGCTGGACATCGCCAGCAACCTGTTCCTGGGCCGCGAGTTGCGCCGCCCCGGCGTGCTCGGGTCGCTGGCTGCGCATGCTGGACAAGCCGCGCATGCGCAGCGAGGCGGCAGCGGCACATGGCGGAGCTGAAGTTCCGGCTGCCCGTCGATCACGCATACGGTGGAGACGCTGTCGGGCGGCCAGCGGCAGGGCGTCGCGGTGGCGCGCGCGGCGGCGTTCGCGCGCAAGGCTGGTCATCATGGACGAGCCGACCGCGGCGCTCGGGCGTGCGCGAGACCGGGCAGGTGCTCGATCTGATCCGCGCCATCCGCGACCGCGGCTTGCCGGTGATCCTGATCAGCCACAACATGCCGAACGTGTTCGAGGTGGCCGACCGCATCCACGTGATGCGGCTTGGGCGGCGCGCCGCGCTGACCACGCCGCAGCGCGCACACGATGGCCGACGTGGTGGCGATCATGACCGGGGCTGCGCCGGGGGATCATCCGGGGGCGGCGCTGGCGGGCTGAACGGACGCGGCCGCGAGCTGCATCCATTCGTCGAACAGGACGCGCAGGACTGTCACATCCGCATGCCCAAGGAACGCCCTGTCGATGGCGTCGCGCCGCGTCTGCCGCCACTTCGCCTCGCCCCAGTCGCGAGTGGCGGCGACCAGGTCCAGCACGCCATCGAGGTCGCGATACGTGGCGCCTGCGTCGCCCACGTAGTCGGCCAGCGCCGGCACGTCGCGCACCAGGCAGTAGCAGCCGGTCGCCATCGCCTCGGCAATCGAGATCGGCTGGCCGACCGGCGTTGCCGACGCCTGGCCCGGCGGGTGCATCGTATGCAGGTAAATGCCAGCCGCGCCGACGAGTGCCGCCGTCGCCTGCCGCGGGACGTCAAACATCAGCTCGACCGGCGAGCCGGTGCGCTCCTTCAGCCCCCGCAGATAGCCGACATAGGCCTCGCGGTCGTGGCAGGTGACGCCGGCCAGGACGAACCGGAAATCGGGCAGGCGCTTCGCCGCCTCGCAGAACAGTTCCAGATCCTTGCTGGCCAGCGCCGCCGCGGTCCGCACAACCAGCCGCGGATCCTTGTTCGAATGGGGCCGGAACAGCGAGGTGTCGAAGGCGACCGGCATCGGCTTCAGCCGGGCGTCGGCCAGCCCGCTCGCGGCGATCTGGTGCGGGTATGCAAAAACCGCGCTCACCCAGTCATTTCGCAGCCAGGCGCGCAGACTGTCGCGCGTGACATCGAACCCGTGCAGACGCAGGGTCACCGGCAGGCCGCAGGCGGCCAGCGTGGCCGCCTGCGCATGCGCGAAGCTCAGCCATTGGACGTGGATGATGTCGGGACGCGCGGCGGCGATCGCCTCCTGCAGCGTGCCGTCATGGATCGCCACGCCGGTCGGATAGGGCGAAGGCCCCTGCGATGAGCGCCACACCTCCACATGCACGCCCCATTGCTGCATGCGAAGCAGCTCGGTCTCGGCATATGTCTCGCTCAGCTGCGGGTATTGCCAGAACAGGTGCAGCACGCGCGGCCGCCGGGCCGGCTGCGGCGGCGGGAACCACTTTCCTCGCACCGCGGCATCAGCCGGCCCGACCGGAACCAGGTCAGTGATGCTCTGTGTGTCGCACCGGCGATAGCAAGCCGCCAGCACCGGCAGCCGCCGCGCCGGCTTGGCCTGCGTGTAGCGCAAGATGAGATCCCAGTCGGCCAGCCGATCCAGCGCGCCGTCCCATCCGCCGTAGCGCGCCACCAGATCACGGCGATGCACGACGACATTAGTGTCTATCATGTTGGCGGCGACGAGCGCCGCGCGATCGTATGGCTGCCACAGGATGCACCGACGATCCAAGGCGTGATGCCAGGTCGCGAGCGCGCCATAGATCAGATCGACATCGGATTCGGTGGCCAGGCAATCGACGGCGCGCTGCAGGAACTCCGGGTACCAGACGTTGTCGCTATCAAGATAGGCGATCAGCGGAGCTGCGGACTGGGCGATACCGAGGTTGCGCGCCGTCGCGGCGTTCGTCTTGCGCTGGCGCAGGCCGCGGATGCGCGGATCCTCCGCCACCAGCGACTGCACGACCGACTGAGTGGCATCGGTGCTGCCGTCATCGACGATCACCAGTTCCCAGTCGCGGAACGACTGCGCCTGGACGCTGGCGACGGCTTCGCCCAGCAAGGCCGCGCGGTTGAACACGGGCAGGATCACCGATACGGCCGGCCGGGGCAGGTGCGCCACCGCCGCCGCGGCGCCGGGCGGCCGCGCGGCGGCGACGCCACAGAGCAGTTCCTCCAGCAGCAGGCAGCGTTCGTGCAACTCGGCTCGTTCGGCGGTCGCGGCACTCAACGCTGCGGTCGCGACGCTCAGCTCGCCGGTCAGATCCGATAGCCGGCCCTCGATGTGCTGCCGCGCATCGTCGTCCCGCGCGACCTGGCTCCGCAACTCGCCCAAGAGGTCGAGACAATCGCGCAGCGAGGCGGCGTGGCGAGCTGCCTCGCCCGCCAGCGCCTCAGCCGTGGCCTGGCCGGATCGCATACCGTCCTGCAGCGACGCCAGTTCGGAGTGCAGCCGTGCCTGCGCCGCGCCGAGCGCGTCGAAGCGCACCGCCGCCGCCTCGCGATAGGGTCGCAGGATGGCGTTGCGCACGCGCGACGCCAGTGGCGCGGGATCCAGGCCGACCCAGGCCAGCATCGCCACCAGGCGGCGGAAGTGCGTCGCATGTGTGGTCATTCTGGCAACCCGCGCGGCCGGTCGATTGACCCGCGCCGGACCGGACGGGCGCGCGCGGGCGGTCGAAGCGTCACCATTACCGGGTCAGCGCCGGGGCAACAGGATCTCGCCGCGCCCCAGCGTGGCCATGTCGCCGGCCAGCCGCACCGACGCGCCCGCGGCCAGGTCGGAAGCGGCGGCAGAGACCGGCCGCAATGCGGCGGCCAGCAACCGCGCGAACACGCCCGCGTCCCCACCCACCGGCACAAACCCGGGCAGCAGCCCCGCACCCGGCTCCGAGCCCAGCAGCAGCGTCCCCCGCCGCATCAGGAAACCCGCCAGCGGACCGGGCGTGCCGCACACCACCAGCGTCCCAGCGATCATCCGGCTGGCCGCGGCCTCTCCCGCATCGCCCTCGATCACGACCAGCCCGCGCCGCATCCGGTCGCCTGCCCGCTCGCCCGCGCCGCCGCGCACCAGCACCGTCCCGCCAGTCATTCCGGCGCGCTCGCCGGCCAGCGGGCCGCCGAGGAAATCCCCCGCTTCGCCCGCAATCGTCACCGCCCCGCCGCGCAGCCCCGAGGCCGCCCAATGGCCGGCGTTCCCGCGCACCGCCAGCGTCCCTCCGGTCATCGCCCGGCCGGCGCGCAGCCCGCAATCGCCCTCGACCGTCAGCGATCCCGAGGCCATCGCCTCGCCGACGCGATCGAACCGCTCCGAGCCGCCCTCGATCACGATGTCCCCGGCATCTCCCATCGCCACCCGGAACGCATCGCCCACGCATAGGGCGGCGCGCGTGGTGTGGACCGGCAGACGCTCGATCTGCGCAGCACTCAGCCCGGCCAGCCGCGCCGGCACCAAGGGCGACATATCCAGCCGCTGCTCCGGTGCAGCGCGCAGGACGAAGCGCAGCGCGCTCACGGCAGCAGGTCCTTCAAGTGAAAATGATGGCGCCCCAGCTTGCCGCCGTAATTGCCCGCGCCGATGCGCGCGGCCCCGTCCTGCGGCCCCAGCGCCACCGCCGCCGCAATCCCCGCCCGCATCGCCGCCGCGACCGCGTCGGGCGTCAGCCCGTCGATGACGATTTCCAGCACCGCCTGCGTGTCGTCGTCCAGCGCGGACTCGGTCGCGCCGCGCAGGGTCGGGCAGTAGAAATGGTTGGTCGAGGCGAACAGCGCCTTGTACTTCGACCCGACCTTCGACCCGGAGCGGACGATGCCGCCGGGGAACGGCGCAATCGCGTCCGGCACCGCGGCGACCGCGTCCGCCGCCGCCTCAGCCGCGCGCAGGGTCGCCGCGTACGACCGGCCCAGCAGCAGTATGTTGCCGCCGCCGACCGCCGCCTTCGTCAGGCCCGTGGTGCCCTCGCAGACGAACTCGCCGTCCATCACCGGCATGCGCCAGTAGTGCCGCCCGCCAAGCCGCTTCGAGATCTGCCAGCCATCGGCGAAATAGCGCAGCGCGTCGCCGACCTTCAGCCTGCCCTCGTCCTCGGCCAGCCCGGCATAGCATGCCGAGCCAAGGCAGGTCAGCACGCATTGGCCGACGCGGTTCACCACCTGCTTCTGCAATTCCTCCAGCGGCCCGGCGAACAGCAGGATGCGCACGCCGGGGCGGCCGTCGGGCGTCTCGCCTTCCGCCAGCTCGCGGTCGATTCCCGCCTCGGCGCCGCATGCGATGATGGAGGTGGCGAAGCCGGTTGCGCTGATTGCCGCCTGATTGGCCCAGCGTCGCGAAGGGCCGGTGATGACCAGTCCGGTCGCCACCATGTCGAAGGCTTCGGCGAAGGTGTCGTCGATCCGCACGCCGTTGCGCACCAGCCCGGTCATGCGCAGGCCACCGTCTCGAAGCTGAACGTGTCGGGCACGTCGAAGGCGTCATGCGCGATGCCGAACAGCCGCTCGCTGCGCTCCGCCAGCACCCGGTCGATGGCGCGGTCCCAGCCGGGCGCCGCCGCCAGCGTGCGCCCGAACACCGAGGCATCGGCGCGGCCGTCGCGCGCCACCAGCCGGCCATCCTTGAACACCAGCGCCGCGTCGCGGAACATCGCCGCGCGATCCGCCTGCGGGCGATACACCGCGACATCCGCGCGCGCGCCCGGCGCCAGATGGCCGCGATCGGCCAGACCGAGCAGCCGCGCCGGCGCAGCACGGGTCATCGTCGCGATCTCGCTCAGGGTGTACTCGCGCGCGATCGAGGGCAGCGTCGTCACCGCCATTGCCGCCGCCGGCAGCGTCTCGATCCATTGCGCGCGCAGGTCGCGGCTCATCAGCAGCGCCAGCAGGTCGGGATAGGCGGTGAACGGCGCCCCGTTCGGATGGTCGGTGGTGAAGAACAATCGCCACGGATCGCGGTTGAGCAGGAACAGCTCCAGCCCGGCCGCAAACTGCACGGCGTTGTGGAAATTGCTCCGACGATATCGGTACGGAACGATGCCGCCGCCGTTGCCGTCGCCGTCCATGATCGCCGCCTTGCGCGGATGCGCGGTGTTGCGCGCGCCGAACTGGCGCAGCACGTCCGACGAGACGGTGACGGTCTGGCCGAACATCACCTGCCCCACATCGGCGGTCAGATGCGGGTGCGCGTCCAGCGCCTCGATCAGCCGGGGCGCGGCCGAGGAGAAGCCGCGCGGTCCCTCGGACCCATAGGCGTAGAATTGCAGATGCGCGAGGTGCAACGGGCGGTCGCCGGCAGCGGCGATAGTGGCCAGCGCCGTCTCGACATTGCCGGGGATGCCGAGATTGCTGCAATGCAGATGCACCGGATGCGGCAGCCCGAGCCGGATCGCCGCGTCCTGCATCGCCAGGACGATGGCGCGCGAGGACACGTCATAGCCGGGCACCGCATCATCCAGTCCGAAGCTGCGGACATTGCTCTTGAAGGCCGCCGCCGCGCCCGCGTTGATGACCTTCAGCCCCAAGGCCCGCGCCCCGGCCAGCGTGCGCGCCACCGTATCGGCGATGGCGTCCGCGCCCGCCCGCGCGTGCAGCAGTTCCAGCACCGCGTCGTCGTTGCCCATCACGCCGAGGATGGCGCGGTCGATGCACGGGATCGCCGCCAGTTCCAGCTGCGCTTGCAGCGCCTGGTGCGGCGAGATCGCCGGCTCGACGACCGTGGTGTAGCCCATCGCCGCATACAGGCTGCCGATCACCTCGGATACCGGCGCGCAGGCCAGCGCGCCGTCCTGGCGCAGCTCCGGCAGCAGCAGGCGCGCGGTGTTCACGTTCACGCCGGCGATGTGGCTGTGGATGTCGATGCCGCCGGCCATGACGATGCAGCCGGCAATGTCGTGGCGCTGGTCCGGCGCGCGGTCCGGCATCGCGACGACATGCCCATCCTCGATCCATACATCGCCCGGGCCGTCCAGCGCGCGCGTCGGGTCGATCACATGGCCGCCGGCAAGCTGGATCAGCACGGCAGCGCCGCCGCGATCTGCCGCAGCACCGTCGCCGCCGATGGCGTCGCGTCCGGCCGGCTCGCCCGCCGCCACGCGAGCGTGCCCAGATCCGGGTCGTGCAGCGCCGCATCGTGCTGCACCCCCGGCTCGGCCACGGTGATGCAGACCGCCGGCGGCGTGGCGACACGCGCGGGGTCCGCGACCAGCGCGATCCCGGGCACCCGAAACAACCAGTCGGGAACGCCTGGCGCGACCCACAGCGCCGCGTCGGCCTCGCCGCTTTCCACCATCCGCCGTGCGGAGCATCGCCACGGGTCGTGCTCGGGCACGCCGCGGGCAAAGCTGGTGGGCGGCGGGTAGCCGGTGCGCCAGGCAGCCGCCTGCACCGCGCCCTCGGCATTGCCGGGCCCGGCGCCCAGCGGCAGCCCGGCGAAGCGGGCGTGGCGGTTGCGGTCCTCGATCAGCCCCACCGCCACCTCGATCGCCAGCGCCGGCGCATCGCCGGTCCACACCGCCACGCCGTATCGCGCCTCGCCCAGCAAGGCCGCGCAGCGCAGGGCCGCTGCATGCTGCGGATGGCCCGGCCGCACCGGGCGGCCGGCGGCCAGCGCGCGCAGCAGGCCCAGCGTGGCCGCAAGCTCCGCTACGGGCACGTCCAGCGCCTCGTCGGCCCGCAGGTGCGCCGCCGTCGCGGCGTCCACGCCGATCAGCACGACCCGGCGTGGGCGCTCCGGGGCCAGCGCCGGGGGCGAGCCAGGCGCCAGCCGCGCGGCGAAGCCCGGCCAGACCCGCGCGATCCCGGGACCCAACAGCAGCAGCAGATCAGCGCGCGCCCGGGCTTGCAGCGGGGTGGTGACGAGCCAGCCGTCCCGCCGCATCACCTCCAGGTCGCGCAGCGCCGCGTGCCCATGAACATGGTCCACCGTTCCGCCGATGCGCTGCGCCAGCGCCACCGCCGCCTCGATCCCGGCGATGTCGGTGGCCAGCCCGGCGACTACGGCGTTGCGGCTGCCGCCCAGGATGGCGGCGGCGCGGGCCACAGCCGCGGCCAGCGGCGCCGGCTGCCCGTCGATGCGGGCGGCGCACTCATGCGATGGCATCATGCATCGTATTTGATGTATGCGAACCGCTGGTCGCCGGTCGGCGTGCCCTCCAGCCCGGTGTCAGGTCCGGGCCGCCACTGCACGACCTCCTCGATCTTGCGAGCCAGGGCGAAATCCTTGTCGGTGATGCCCTTGGCCGAATGGGTCATCAGCCGCACCTCGACCCAGGCATAGGACGCGGTCAGATCCGGGTGGTGCCACGCCGCTTCCGCCAGGTGGCCCACCGTGTTGATGACCATCAGCGTGCCCTTCCACGAGTTCGTGCGGAAGGTGCGCCGCAGCCACCCGTCTTCGTGCCGCCAATGCGGCAGGTCGCGGGCCAGGCGCTCGGCGATCTCGGTCTCCGTGCAGACCCGTTCGGGCGCGCGCTCGGCCATGACGTTGCTCCCCCCGGGCCGCGACCGCCGCCGCCCGCGCGGCAGGGTGGAACAGAGCGGGCCATGCGCGCAACCGCCCCGCGACAGCCTGCACAGGTTGCCGCTCGCGGCGTTCCCGTGGATCATGCCGCGCGAGCGGCGCCGGCTGCCCGCCGGGCGGGTTGTGCGGGGAGACATGACGCAACGGGTCGAGGTCGTCGCGTCCGCGCGGCTGCACATGGGCTTCTTCGATCTCGGCGGCGGTCCCGGGCGGCGCTTCGGCAGCATCGGCCTGGCGCTCGACTCTCCGGTCACCCGCGTCGTGCTGGGCCGGGCCGAGGCGACCCGCGTCACCGGCTGCGAGGCGGCGCGCGCGGCGCGGAGCCTGGCCGCGATCCGGCGCGCGCTGGCGCTGCCGGACGGCCATGCGCTGAGCGTACAAAGCGCGATCCCGGCGCATGCCGGCCTCGGCTCGGGCACGCAGCTGGCGCTGGCAATCGCGGCTGCGGCGCGGCGGCTGCACGGGTTGCCGGCCGCTCCGCGCGACGATGCGCAGTTTTTGGATCGCGGCGGCCGCTCGGGCATCGGGCTGGAGCTGTTCGCGCAGGGCGGGCTGGTGGTCGATGGCGGACGCGGCGCCCTGGACGCGCCGCCGCCGCTGCTGGCTCGGCTGGCGGTGCCGCAGGACTGGCGCATCCTGCTGCTGCTCGACCGCGCCGGTCACGGCCTGTCCGGCGCGCCAGAAAACGCCGCCTTCGCCACGCTGCCGCCGATGCCGCCGGCGGTGTCGGGAGAAATCTGCCGCGCGGTGCTGATGCGCGCCCTGCCCGGCCTGGCCGAGCGCGACCTGCCGGCCTTCGGCGCCGCGATCACCCTGATCCAGCAGCATGTCGGTGACCATTTCGCTCCTGCCCAGGGCGCCCGCTTCACCAGCCGGCGCGTCGCCGCGGCGCTGGAGGCGCTCGCCGGCCTCGGCGCGCACGGGCTGGGACAGAGTTCCTGGGGGCCGACTGGCTTCGCCTTCGCCAACTCGCCAGCCGAGGCGGCGCGCCTTGCCGCAGAACTCGCGGCGCTGCCGCAGGCCCGGGGACTGGACATCAGCATCTGCCGCGCGCTCAATCGAGGCGCCGCCGTCGTGGCGTGCTGACGGCGCGCAACCAGCACACGTCACGTCGATCGACCGGGGAGAGAAATTGGCCGACAAGACCATCCTGCACATGCTCAGTCCGCTGAGGCATGTCAGTCCGTTCGACGTGAACATGGCGGCCGATGCCGGGTTCGACGTGATCATTCCCTATACCGGGGTGCAGCCGGGCGATGTCGCCGGACTGGTGCAGGACGCGATCTTCTCGCGGCCGCCGCAGCTCGGCGTGCGGACCGGCGTGTTCATCGGCGGCAAAGACGCGGGCGCAGCGCTGGACATGCTGGACGCGGCGCGCGCGGCGATGGTCCCGCCCTTTGTCGTCTCGCTGTTCGCCGACCCGGCTGGTTCATTCACCACCGCGGCCGCGATGGTCGCGCGCATGGAACGCGCGCTGCGCACGCTCGGCCGCGACATGGCCGGCTTGCGCGTGGCGGTGTTCGGCGCGACCGGCGTGGTGGGGTTCGCCGCCGCCGTCATCTCGGCGCTGCAAGGGGCCGAGGTGACCCTGGCCGGCCATACCGGGCGGCCGCGGGTGGAAGGCTCCGCTGCGGACATGGCTCGCCGGTTCGGCATCGCGGTGGATCCGGCCGACGCCAGCACCGAGCCGCTGAAGGCCGGGCTGCTCGCTGCCGCCGACGCGGTGTTCTGCGCCGGGCCGGCGGGGCGGCGGCTGCTCGACGCCGAGCAGATCCGGGCGGCCCCGAACCTGCTGGTGGTGGCCGACGTGAACGCGGTGCCGCCTCTGGGCATCGAGGGCGTGGATTTACATGACGACGCCACGCCGGTCGGCGGCGGCGGCACGCTCGGCATCGGCGCGCTGGCGATCGGGCATACCAAGTATCGCACCGAGTTCGAACTGTTCCGCCGCATGACGCAAAGCGGGCAGCCGGTCGCCTATGATTTCCGGGATGCCTTCGCCCTCGCTCGCGACCTCGCCCGCGACCCGGCGTGACCGGCGAGGCGGTGCTGATCGCCGCCCAGTCCGGGCGCGCGCTGGCCGGCTCGGCGGCGCGCGCCGGCTATGTGCCGCTGGTCGCCGATCTGTTCTGCGATCTCGATACCCAGGCGGCGGCGCGGCGCTGCGTGCTGGCCGGCGACTGGCGGCATGGCCTGCGCCCGCGCCGGCTGCTGGCAGCACTCGAGGCGCTGGCCGCCGGGCACGCGCCGATCGGGCTGGTCTGCGGCAGCGGCTTCGAGGACCGTCCGGGGCTGCTGGACGCGGCCGGCGGCCGGCACGCTTTGCTGGGCAACAGCGCCGAGACGGTGCGCCGCGCGAAGGATCCGGTCGGGTTCGCCGAGCTGTGCCGGCGACACGCCATTGCGCACCCGGAGATCGGGCTGACGCCGGGGATTGATTGGCTAGTCAAGCGCGCCGGCGGGGCCGGCGGCGCGCATATCGCGCATGGCCCGGCCGGCCGGCCGGTGCGGCGCGGCCGCTACGCGCAGCGCCGGGTCAGCGGGCGGGCGGTCTCGGCGCTGTTCCTGGGCGACGGGCAGGCCGGCGCGATCCTGGGGTTTTCGTCGCAATGGGCCGATCCGCTGCCGCGCCGGCCGTACCGCTATGGCGGCGCTGTGCGGCCCGCCGCGATCGCGCGCAGCAGCACCGAGGCGATGGCCGGCGCGATAGGGCGCCTGATCCCGGCGCTGGCGCTGCGCGGGCTGAACAGCGCCGATTTCATGCTGCGCGATGACGGGTTCGACCTGATCGAGATCAATCCGCGCCCCGGCGCGACGCTCGACATTTTTCCCGATGCCGACGGCCGCCTGTTCTGCCAGCATGTCCAGGCCTGCCGCGGCCGCCTGCCCGGCCCGGTCCCGCCGCCGGCGGGGGCGTCGGCGGCGGCGATCGTCTATGCGCCGCGCCGTCTGCGCGTGCCGGACGGCTTCGCCTGGCCGGACTGGACCGCCGACCGGCCGGCCGGCGGCAGCGCGGTGGCGCGCGACGCGCCGATCTGCACGGTGCGCGCCGATGCGGCGCGGCCCGACGCGGCCTGCGCGCTGCTCGCCGAACGCGGCGAGCAGGTCCGTCGCCTGATGACAACCATGAACGGGACGCACCGCCGATGACCGCTGTCAGCGTCAACGCCCGCGCCTGGACCCTGTTTGAGGCGCTGTGCGCTGACGCAGCCGAACTGCGGCTCGGCGTGTCCACCGGCACGCTGGGCGAGCGGCTGGTCGATGCCGGAGCCGGCCATGCCGGCGGGATCGCGGCCGGGCTGCGCATCGCCGAGATCTGCACCGGCGGGCTGGCGCGCATCACGCTCGCCAGCGATGCCGCCACGCCGCGCTGGCCCTGGAGCATCTGCGTCGCGACCTCCAACCCGGTGATCGCCTGCCTGGCCAGCCAGTATGCCGGCTGGAGCCTGGCCGAAGGCGAGTTCTTCGCGCTCGGCTCCGGCCCAGCCCGGGCGCTGGCCCGCGGCGAGGCGGTGTTTTCCGACATCGACTATGCCGACCAAGCCGACGCCACGGTGCTGGTGCTGGAGGCTGCCGCGCCGCCGCCGCCGGCCATTGTCGAGCGGGTGGCGCGGGCCTGCGGCGTCGCCCCGTCGCGGCTCGGCATCGTCTATGCCCCGACGCAGAGCCTCGCCGGCGGCGTGCAGGTGGTGGCTCGGGTGCTGGAAGTGGCGCTGCACAAGGCGCACGAGCTGGACTTTCCGCTGGCGCGCATCGTCGACGGGCTGGGCGCCGCGCCGCTGCCGCCGCCGCACCCGGATTTCGTCACCGCGATGGGCCGCACCAATGACGCGATCATCCTGGCCGGCCGCGTGCACCTGTTCGTCACCGGCCCCGCCGGCGACGCCCGCGCATTGGCCGAGGGCCTGCCGGCGTCCGGCTCACGCGATTACGGGCGGCCATTCGCCGAGACGTTCCGGGCGTCCGGGTCTGATTTCTACGCCATCGACAAGATGCTGTTCAGCCCCGCCGAGGTGCTGGTCACCGCGATCGACAGCGGCGAGACGTTTCGCGCCGGGCGCATCGACGCCGGGCTGCTGGACGCCTCCTTCGGCTGATCCGGTGCGCGTCGCCCTGGTCGTCGATGAGGCGGACTGGCACGCGCGCGCGCTGCTGGCGGCGTTCTCGGCGCGGGGCGCGCGGGCCGCGCCGATGCGCCTGGCCGCCTGCGCGTTCGACACCGCGCGCCCGCATGGCCTGGCGCTGCCCGGCTACCCCGGCGACGCGCTGCCCGACGCGCTGCTGGTGCGCAGCTTCGGCGGCGGCGGGTTCGAGGCGGTGACGCGGCGGCTCGGCCTGCTGCACGCGCTGGCCGGGCTGGGCGTGGCGGTATGGAACGACGCGCGCGCGATCGAGCGCTGCGTGGACAAGTCGATGACCAGCTACCTTCTGGCGCGCGACGGCATCGCCACCCCGGCGACCTGGACCGTCGAGGGCATCGAGGCCGCGCGCGGCGTGGCCGCCCGCGCGGCGACCGGCGGCGGGAAGCTGGTATGCAAGCCGCTGTTCGGCGCGCAGGGGGCCGGGCTGCGGCTAATCGACGCGCCCGATGCGCTGCCGGCGCCCGAGACGGTGGGCCATGTCTATCACCTGCAACGCTACGTCCCGACCGGCGCGGACTCATTCTGTGATCACCGTCTGTTCGTGATCGCCGGCGAGGTCGTGGCAGGGATGACGCGGCGCGCGCGCCACTGGATCACCAATGTCCGCCGCGGCGCGCGGCCCGAGGCGCTGACGCCCGACCCCGATCTGTGCGATCTGGCCAGGCGGGCCGCCGCCAGCGTCGGCGCCGCCTATGCCGGCGTCGATCTGCTGCGCGACGCGCAGGGCCGGGCGATGGTGCTGGAGGTGAATTCGATGCCGGGCTGGAGAGGCTTGCAGAGCGTCGCCGGGGCCGACATCGCCGGCCGGCTGGCGGGGGCGCTGCTCGGCTCGCTGCGGTGACGCAGGCAGCGGTGGAGGCGTCGTTCCGCGCCGCCTGCGCCGACGAGCTGGCGGCGGCCAAGCCCGGCAACGTGCACGTCCATGCCGCCGGCCACCGCATGACGACGGCCGATTTCATGGCCAGCGCCGATGCCGCCGCCGGACCGCTGTGCGAGCCCGGCGCCCCCATCGGCCGGCGAGTGCTGGGCGCGATCGCGGCGACGCGCGCGGCGGTCGGCCAGAACACCAATCTGGGCATCGTCCTGCTGTGCGCGCCGCTGGCGATGGCCGCCGGGCCGGCATCGCGCGGCGACTCGCGCGAACTCTGGCGCGCGCGGGTCCGGCGCATCATCGCTGCGGCGTCGCTGGACGATGCCGCGATGGTGTTCCGCGCCATCGCCCTCGCCGCACCCGGCGGCCTGGGCGTCCCCAGCCGCTACGACGTGCGCGAACCGGGGCAGGTCACGCTGCTCCGCGCGATGCGCGCGGCGGCGCGTCGCGACATGATCGCCCGACAATACGCCACCGGCTTCGCCGCGGTATTCGGGCGACTGAGCCAGGCCTGCCAGCGCGCCGCCGCGCGCCATGCCGAGCCGCGCTGGATGGCGCTGGCCGTGTATGTCGACGCGCTGGCGGCATGGCCGGATACCCATGTGGCGCGGCGGCACGGGCTGGCGGCGGCGCGGGCGGTGCGCGCGCAGGCCGCTGCGTGGCCGGCCCGGCTGGCGGCGGCCGACGCGCCGCTGGCGCTGCTGCCGGCTTTGCTGGACTGGGACGCCGCGCTGAAGCGGGACGGCGTCAATCCGGGCGCCAGCGCCGACCTGACGGTGGCCACGCTGTTTCTGCACCGGCTGCGGAACAGCTTGCCCTGACCGGCCGATGATGGTTGAAAACACGGCGCGCGACCGATCGGCGCAAGGCCGCCGGCGGCGTGACGAGTTTCAGGGGGAGACGGCGTATGGCGAAGATCACGAAAGTGATGGTGGGCGAGAGCCTGGTCGGCGACGGCAACGAAGTCGCGCATATCGACCTGATCATGGGGCCGCGCGGCAGCGCCGCGGAGACCGCGTTCTGCAATGCGCTGACCAACAACAAGGACGGCTTCACCAGCCTGCTCGCGGTGGTGGCCCCGAACCTGCTGTGCAAGCCGAACACCATCCTGTTCAACAAGGTCACCATCAAGGGCGCCAAGCAGGCGGTGCAGATGTTTGGCCCGGCGCAGCACGCGGTGGCCAAGGCGGTCGCCGACAGCGTCGCCGATGGCACCATCCCCGCCGACGAGGCGGACGACTTGTTCATCTGCGTCGGCGTGTTCATTCACTGGGACGCCGAGGACGACAAGAAGATCCAGGATTACAACTACCAGGCGGTCAAGGAATCGATCGCCCGCGCCATCCGGGGCGAGCCGTCCGCCGAAGAGGTCGTGAAGCAGCGCAACACCGCCAAGCACCCCTTCGCGTCGAACTGATCTTCAACTTCCGTCACCCTCGGGCCGCCGGCAAATCGGCCCGAGGGCTTACCGCCGATGTCACGTTCTTGTGAGCTGGGCCTGCCATGATGCGTGCGTGGCCGTGGACTGTCATCAACAAGGACGATCGATGAACGCTGTGACCGCCTTGAGCGGCTTGACGAGCCGGCTGTCGCCGGAGCGCAGCGAGTCGGAGCGGCTGGCCGCCCTGCGCGGCTACGACATCCTGGATACCGCGCCTGAGGACGCCTATGACCGGGTGGTCGAGCTGGCGCGGACGCTGTTCGGCTCGCCGATCGCGGCGGTCGCCTTCATCGATGAGACGCGCCTCTGGTTCAAGGCCCGCAGCGGCTTCGAGTTCGACGGAAGCGCCGCGCGAGGTCGTGTTCTGCGACCATGTGATCCGGCAGGACGGTGTCATGGTCATCCCCGACCTGCGGCTCGACCCGCGTTTCGTGGACAATCCGCTGGTCACCGCGGATCCGATGCTGCGCTTCTACGCCGGGGCGCCGCTGCGCGCGCCCGGCGGCGAGCGGCTCGGCACGGTTTGCATCATGTCGCCGCAGCCGCGCGACGATTTCACCGAGGCCGACGCCAGCCGTCTGGCGGCGCTGGCCGGCATCGTCTCGCACGAACTCGAACTGCGCCGCCAGGCAGCCCGGGCGGAGCGGCTGGCGGCGGAGCGCGGCGTGCTGCTGGAGGCGATCGAGCATCGCCTGCGCGGCGGCCTGCGGCTGGTGACCTGCGTGCTGGAGGCGCAGGCGATGCGCAGCGGCGACGCGGCGGCGCGGCGGGCGCTGTACGAGGCCGCCGACCGGGTGGCGACGATCGAGTCCGTGCATGAACAGCTGTTCCAGTCGGCCGACGTGTTCGAGACCGACGCCCGCGCCTACTTCCTGGCGCTGATCGGCAATTTGCAGGACGCGGTCGAGGACGGCGACCATCGGCCGATGCAGCTGGACATCGAGCACACTCTGCGGCTGGACAGCGACCGGCTGCCCGCGGTCGGGCTGGTGCTGACCGAACTGCTGACCAACGCGCTGCGCCACGGCCGCGGCGGCATCTCGGTCGCGATCCGGCGCGATGGCGGCTCGGTGCTGGTCTCGGTCGCCGATGAGGGGACCGGCCTGCCGCCGGACACCGGCGGCGGCGAAGCCACGCGCCGGCTGGGACTGCGGCTTGTGGCCCTATTGGCAATGCCGGACGGGGTGACGGTGGACCCGGCCGGCCGGCGCAAAGTCACGGCCCGGATGCGGGGCTAGCGCAGCGACACAACTCCTGCCCCCTCTCCCCCCCCGGGAGAGGGCCGGGGTGAGGGACTACACCCAGGGCGCCGGCTACTCCGCCGCCACCGACCCCGCATCGCGCGCCGCGTCGCGCGGGTGGCGATGGAACGCGCCATCCTTCATCACCATGACGATCCGCGACCGGTCCTGCATGATCCGCACGTCGCGGGTCGGGTCGCCGTCCACCAGCAGCAGATCCGCCAGGTAGCCTTCGCGCACCAGCCCCAGCTCGTCGCCGCAGCCCATGATCTCGCCGCCGATCTGGGTAGCGCAGCGCAGCGCCTCGGCGGGCGAGTAGCCGAACAGGGTGACGAAGTGCTCCAGGTCGCGGGCGTTGGTGCCCTGCGGCGTCCAGGCGAAGCCGTAGTCGCCGCCGATCACCACCCGCACGCCGCGCCGGCGCAGCTCGGCGTACACCTCCGACGCCAGTTCGACCACGCGGCGCATGCCCAGCCGCTCGATCATCGCCTCGTCGATGCCGAACTCGGGGCCGCGCTCGATGGTGTTGACAATAAGCCCGATCGCCGGGCCGGTGAACACGCGGTCCTTCTTCGCCTCGATCGCGTCGATGGCGGCGCGGTCCATGTGCTCGCAGTGATAGATCACGTCCACGTCGCAATCGAGCGCGCGGCGCACCGAGTTGCCGGCGCGGGCATGGCAGTTGACGCGGCGGCCGAAATCATGCGCCGCCTCCACCGCGGCGCGCACTTCCGCCTCGCTCATCACCGTCATCCCGCCCTTGGCCGGATTGACGAAATCATCGCCGGAGATGTTGATCTTGATGTTGTCCGCGCCCTCGCGGATGCACATGCGCGCGGCACGGCGCACCTCGTCCGGGCCGTCCGCGGTCAGGCCGAAGCTGCTGCGGTTCTGGTGGATGCGGCACTCGTCGCCCAGCCCGCCGGTAACGGTGATCTCGGGCGAGGACGCGCGGATGCGCGGCCCCTTCAGGCGGCCGGCATCGACCTCGTTGCGCACCACGATGTCCAGCCGAATCTTCGCGCTCGCCGCGCTGTAGCAGGAGGTGAATCCGCAATCCAGCAGCAGCTCGGCGTTGCGGATCGTGGCCAGCAGGTGTTCCTCGACCGGGATGTCGCCGAGGTCGGTGTTGGTGCGGGCGCCGCAGAACGACAGATGCGCGTGGCCCTCGGTCATGCCCGGCATCAGCGTCAGGCCAGCGGCATCGACGACCTCGCAGCCCGGCGCCTGCAAGCCGGCGTGCGCGTCGGCCACGGTGCGGATGCGGTTGCCGCGCACGACGACGTCGGCCGGACGGGTCGCCGCACCGGTGCCGTCGAACAGGGTCGCATTGCGGAACAGCACGTCGGCCATCTGGATCCTCCCCTCGGTTTAAGTCGTACGCGTCGCCTTCTCCGCCGGATACAGCGCGCGGAACCTTGCCAGCCGGTCGGCATGGGCGTCGCCGGATGGCGAGAACACCGCCCGGATCGCCGGGCGCGCGCAGATCGACGCCTCGCCGCCGGCGCCGGCGGCCAGCATGCCCAGCCGCCCCGCGCCGAACGCGCCGCCGTGTTCAGCGCCTTCGGGCAGCGACAGCGGGATGCCCAGCACGTCGGCCAGCATCTGCCCCCAGAACCGGCTGCGCGCGCCGCCGCCGACCAGCAGGCAGCTCGTCATCGGCGCGCCGGCATCGCTCAGCACGTCGTGGCCATCAGCCAGCGCCAGGGCCACGCCCTCCAGCACCGCATAGGTCAGCGCCTCGGCCCCGTGTCCGGCGCGCAGACCGGCGAACATCGCGCTGGCTGCAGGATCGTTGTGCGGCGTGCGCTCGCCCGACAGGTACGGCAGGAACAGCGGCGCGTGCGCGCGCTCCCCGGACTGCCGCGCCCAGGTCTCGGTGCGCGCCAGCAGGCCGCCGATGTCGTCGCCGCTGCCGACCAGTTCGGCAACCCAGGTCAGCGCCGCCGCCGCCGACAGATGCACCGACATGCCGTGCCAGCGCCCCGGCAGCGCATGGCAGAAGCCGTGCAGCGTGCGATCCGGCGCGGACACGTAATGGTCGGTCACCACGAACAGCACGCCCGACGTGCCGAGCGAAAGGAAGCCGTCGCCGGCGCGCACCGCGCCGATGCCGACCGCCGAGGCCGCGTTATCGCCGCCGCCGCCGGCGATCGGCACGCGCCGGCACCCCCATTCGGCGGCCAACCCGGCCGACAGCGCCGCGCTTTCGGCCGACCCCTCGACCAGATCCGGCATCGCCGCGCGCGACAGGCCGGTGGCGGCCAGCAGCGTGTCGTCCCAGTCCCGGTGCGCGACATCCAGCCACAGCGTGCCCGAGGCATCGGACATGTCCGACACATAGGCCCCGCTCAGCCGCCAGCGCACGTAGTCCTTTGGCAGCAGCACCCGCCGGGTCGCAGCGAAGATGTCCGGCTCGTGCGCGCACACCCATAGCAGCTTGGGCGCGGTGAAGCCCGGCATGGCGATGTTGCCGGCGCGCACGGCGAGGTCGGGCACGCGGCGGGTGATCTCCGCACATTCCGCGCCGCTGCGTCCGTCGTTCCACAGGATCGCCGGGCGCAGCACCTGCCCCGCCGCGTCCAGCAGCACCGCGCCGTGCTGCTGCCCCGACAGGCCGATGCCGGCCAGGTCGCGCCACGCCTCCGGCGCGGCGGCGCGCAGCTGCGCCACGCAGGCGAGCAGGCCGTCCCACCAGTCATGCGGATTCTGTTCCGACCAGAGCGGGCGTGGACGCGAGACGGACAGGCCGGCCGATCCCACCGCCAGGATGCGCTGCGAATCGTCCAGCAGCAGCGCCTTGACCGACGAGGTGCCGATATCCAGTCCGAGAAAACTCGCCACCCGCGTTCCTCTCCCCCGTGCGACCTGACGCCCCGGCCGCCTCGGTCGAGCTTACGGGGCGTTCGCCGCGCCGCCAATGGCGTCGGCCGGGCTTCCCCGGCGCCGCGCGCGCAAGCCGCGCAGCGCGTCGCTTGCCCATTGCCACCCCAGCGCCGCGCCACCGGCGACGCTCCAGGGCCGCGCCAGCACCAAGCCGACGCGCGCGCTGCGCTGCGTGGTCCAGAGCTGCTTGTACGGATCGTCGCCGCGGCCGAAATCCAGCGTGCGCACCCCCTCCTCGATCAGCCCGGCGATCATCCAGGCGGTCAGCACGGTGCCCGGCGACAGCGCCCGCTGCGCCTCGTCATGGGCCAGCTTCAGCACCGTCGCGACGCCGTTCGATACGGTCCAGGACCTGCGCGGCGACCGTGACGCCATCCTGCGTCAGCGTGCCGAGCCGCAGCGCGCCGGCCGCCGCGGCCTCGCGCAGCAGCGCCGCGTCGAAGCGGGGGAACGGCTCCGGAACCTTCCAGCTGCGGCGATACACGTCCAGATAGGCGGCGGTCGCCGCCGCCACCGTCTCCGGCGTGCGCGCGCAGGCCAGGGCGACGCCGGGGATGCGCGCCGCCCGCGCCTGCTTGCGGCGGATCGTCTCGCGCAGCGCGCCCGGCCGCGCCGCCAGATAGGCCGGCCAGCCATCGGCTACGCTATCGTGCCAGTTGCCGAAATGCGCGAACCGCGCGGCGCGGTAGCCGGCCTGTCGCAGCCCGGCCAGCAGCGGCGGCCAGCCCGGCCAGTCCGGATCCACCGCATCCAGCCGCACCACCGGCCAGCGCCGCCACCACCGCCCGAGCGCCAGGCCCGCCCGGTGCAGCGCGTCCGGCTCGATATCCGCGAGCGGCTGCCAGGTGACGGTATAGGGCGTGGACAGGCTGGCCAGGGAGCCGTCCGGGCGCACCAGCAGCGCGGCCAGCAGCACCGCGCGGCCGGCGTCGCGGCACAGGACGAAGCGCGGCTGCGCGCCGTCCGGCAGCGCCGCCTCGGTCACGCTGCGCCACCAGGCGCGCGACGACTGGAACCCGGACTCCGCGAACAGCGCCGCGGCGTCCGGCGGCAGCGCGTCGATCGAGGCGAACGCCTCCGCGTCAGCCATGCGTCCGCCAGGCGCGCAGCCGATACCAGGCGCAGCCGATCCATTCGTGCAGCGCGTCATAGCTGGTCATCCAGGCGCTCGCATGCGGCAGGAACGCCTCCAGCCGCCAGGGCGGCGCGACATCGCGATGCACCGGCGCCAGGGTCACCGACAGATCGGTCCGGGCGAAGGCGATCAGCGCGCGGCGCATGTGCCAGGCGCTCGTCACCACCTCCACCGAACGGATTCCCAGCGGATCGAGCATCGCCGCGCTGTCGGCGGCATTGGCCCAGGTGGTCGCCGAGCGCGCCTCGACCCAGCGCGCCGGCGTGCCGAAATCATCGCGCAGGCTGTGCGCCATGACGGCGGCCACCGGCGCCGCGCCACGCAGCACGATGCCGCCCGAGGCCAGCACCGGCAGCCCGGTGCGCCGGGCCAGCGCCGCCGCCTCGCGCACGCGCTGCAGGCTGAGCGGCCCGGGGATCGCCCCGAGCGGGGTCGCCACGTCGGCCAGCAGGTCGCCGCCCAGCAGCACGATCGCGGCCGGCGGCGCGGCCCCCGGCGTGGCTGCCGGCAGTCCCGTCTCCAGCGAGACCAGCAGCCGCTCGGCGACCGCCGGCAGCGACAGCAGCAGCAACGCCGCCAAGGCCAGCCCGGCCAGCCAGCGCCCGCCGCGACGCCGCCAGCCGGCCAGCCCGACCGCGGCCAGCACGGCGAGGTTGCAGGGCGGCACCACCAGCAGCGTAAGCAGCCACTCGGCCGTCATCCCCGGCCGCACTCCCGCCTGGCTTGCGGCGCGGTGCGCCCCGGGGGCAGCCTGCGGCCATGGCCGAGATCACGCTGCGCCGGGTGCGCGACCTCGATGCCCTGGAAGCGCCCTGGCGCGAGCTGGAGCAGCGCGCGGCCGGCGGCTTTTTCCGAAGCTGGACCTGGACTGGCTGCCTGGCCGCCGAACGGTTCGCCGATCCGGTTCTGCTGGAGGCGCGCGAGGGCGGGCGGACCATCGCCCTGGCGCTGTGCAACCGCCGCGCCGCCGTCCTGGCCCCGGCGACGCTGTGGCTGGGCGAGAGCGGCGATCCGCGGCTCGACCAGGTGTTCGTGGAACACAACGGCCCACTGATCGAGACAGGTCGCGAGGCCGTGCTGGGGCCGCTGCTGGCCGCGGGCCTGGCCGCGCGCCTGCCCGCCGGGCGCGGGCCGGGGTGGCCCGGCCGGGCGCTGGTGCTGGGCGGCGTGAACGACGCGGCCCTGGCGGCGGCGCGCAGCCTGCCCGGCCGCTGCTGGCTCCGCCGCTCCCGCCCGGCGCCGTTCGTCGATCTCGCGTCGCTGCCGCCGGGCGAGTTCGCGGCCTCGCTCGGCGCTTCCACCCGCTACCAGCTGCGCCGCTCGCACCGGCTCTACGCCGCCGCCGGGACAGTGCAGGTGCGGCGGGCGGCCAGCCTGACCGAGGCGCAGGCCTTCCTGGACGCGCTGGAGGCGCTGCATCAGGCGGCGTGGATCGCGCGCGGCCAGCCTGGCGCCTTCGCCGACCCGTGGTTCGGCCGGTTCCACCGCGCCCTGCTGACCCGCGGCGTGGCGCGCGGCGAGATCGACCTGCTGCGCATCCAGGCTGGCGAGCGGGTCATCGGCTACCTGTACAACTTTTTGAGCGGTGGCTGGGTGGGCAATTATCAGGGGGGGTTCGACTATGCCGGCGCGCATCCGCATCAGAAACCGGGCCTGACCTGCCATCATCTCGCGATCGACTACTACCGCCGCGAGGGACGCGCCACATATGACTTCATGGCGGGCGGGACTCGCTACAAGACCAGTCTCGCGCATGCAACGAAACAGCTTCATTGGCTGGAACTTACCCCGCCGGGATCGCTGCGCGGGGCGGTATTGGCCGCAGCCGCAGAATTGCGGCGATTGAAGCCGGGAACCCAGCCGGGGTGATTCGCTTTCACGTCGTCGATTAATGGTCTTTTCACGTTGAGCTTGGACCATGACGCGGTATGGATGGAGTCAAGCAATGAAGGTTCTCAGCCATATGGAGGTTTCCGGAACCCTGCCGGTGGCGAACCAGCGCGCTGAACCCCGGCCGCCGCTCTCCTGGCCGCTTGCTGTGGCCGTGATCGGCGGCCTCTCGGTCGGCCTCTGGGTTCTCGTATATCGGCTCGCCGCCCTGCTGCTCCGGCTCTGAGCCTGCGGGCGTCATCGGTCTATGCCGGCTGCTGAGGACTGAGCAGCGCCTGGGCGGCGAGCCACGCCGACGCGCCGGACCTCACGCCTTCACAAAATGAACCGGCTCAGATCCCCCTGCGTCGCCAGCGGCGCCACCCGTTCGCGCACATACGCCGCGTCCACCACCACCGCCTCCCCGCCCCGGTCGCTGGCCGAGAAGCTGATGTCCTCAAGCAGCTTCTCCAGCACCGTGGACAGCCGCCGCGCGCCGATGTTCTCGACCCGCTCGTTGATGTCGGTCGCCAGCTCGGCCAGCGCGTCCACCGCGTCGTCGGCGAACGTCAGCGACATCCCCTCGGTGCCCATCAGCGCCTCGGTACTGTTTCAGCAGGGAATGTTCCGGCTCGGTCAGGATCCGGCGCAGGTCGTCGCGGCTCAGCGGCGCCAGCTCGACGCGGATCGGCAGGCGGCCCTGCAGCTCCGGCAGCAGGTCGGCGGGCTTGGCCAGATGGAATGCGCCCGAGGCGATGAACAGGATGTGGTCGGTCTTGACCGGGCCGTATTTGGTCGAGACCGTGGTGCCCTCGATCAGCGGCAGCAGGTCGCGCTGCACGCCCTCGCGGCTCACGTCGCCGCCGCGGAAGCCGCCTTCCATGGTCCGCGCGCACACCTTGTCGATCTCGTCGATGAACACGATGCCGTTCTGCTCGGCGTGGTCGATCGCCTCGCGGGTGATGGCCTCGGTGTCCAGCAGCTTGTCCGCCTCCTCGCGCTCCAGCGCCGTGCGCGCGGCGGCCACCGTCAGCTTGCGCTGCTGCTGCGGCCCGCGCCCGAACATGCCCTTCATCATCTCGCCCAGGTTGATGACCTGGCCGGGCGGCATCCCCGGCATGTCCATCTGGCCGATCGGATTGTTCGGCGACGCCTCCAGCGACAGCTCGATCTCGCGCTCCTCCAGCTCGCCGCTGCGCAGCATCCGCCGGAACTTTCCGCGGGTATCCGCCGCCGCGTGTTCGCCGGTCAGCGCGGTCAGCAGGCGCTCCTCGGCGTTGGTCTCGGCGCGGGCCTGCACGTCGCGGCGGCTACTCTCGCGCAGCATCGTCAGGCTGACCTCCACCAGGTCGCGCGCGATGCTCTCGACGTCGCGGCCGACATAGCCGACCTCGGTGAACTTGGTCGCCTCGACCTTCAGGAACGGCGCCTGCGCCAGCCGCGCCAGACGGCGTGCGATCTCGGTCTTGCCGCAGCCGGTCGGGCCGATCATCAGGATGTTCTTCGGCACGACCTCCTCGCGGATGCCGGCGGCAAGATGCTGGCGGCGCCAGCGGTTGCGCATCGCGATCGCGACCGCGCGCTTGGCGTCGTTCTGGCCGACGATGAAGCGGTCGAGCTCGCTGACGATCTCGCGCGGCGAGTAGGTGGGAACGTCCATGTCCTGCAATTCCTTACGAGATCGTCTCGACGATCACGCTGTAGTTCGTGTACACGCAGATGTCGGCCGCGATCTTCATGGCCTTTCGCGCCACGTCTTCTGCCGACAGCCCCGGCACCTCGATCAGCGCCCGCGCCGCGGCCAGCGCATAGTTGCCGCCCGAGCCGATGGCGATGACGCCGTCCTCCGGCTCCAGCACGTCGCCGTTCCCGGTCAGGGTGAAGCTGCGCTCGCGATCGGCCACCGCCAGCATCGCCTCCAGCCGGCGCAGGTAGCGGTCGGTGCGCCAGTCCTTCGCCAGCTCGACGCAGGCCCGCTCGAGCTGGCCGGGGAAGCGTTCCAGCTTAGCCTCCAGCCGCTCCAGCAGGGTGAAGGCGTCGGCGGTGGCGCCGGCAAATCCGGTGACGATCGCCCCGCCGGCGCCGATGCGGCGCACCTTGCGGGCGTTGCCCTTCACGACGGTCTGGCCCATCGTCACCTGCCCGTCGCCGGCCATCGCCACCTGGCCGTCGCGGCGGACGCATAGGATCGTGGTGCCGTGCCAGCCCACGGGATCCTCCGAGTTCGTTGTGCTGTGCATGACGCGGCTACATGGGCAAGCCGGGCCGGCGCGGCAAGGCGCGCGCCGGCCCGGCCGTTTGCCCGGCGCTTCCCGCTCCGCTACTCCTGGCGCATGACCCGCCAGGCCAGCCTGACCCGGACCACCAGCGAAACCGACATCCGCGTGACGCTCGACCTGGACGGGACCGGGGCTGCGGAGATCGCGACCGGCATCGGCTTCTTCGACCACATGCTGACCAGCCTGACGCGGCACGCACTGTTCGACCTCAACGTGGCGGCGCGTGGCGACCTGGAGGTGGATTTTCACCACACCACCGAGGATGTCGGTATCGCGCTGGGCCAGGCGCTGGCCCGGGCGCTGGGGGAGAAGCGCGGCATCGCCCGGTTCGGCCACGCCATCGTGCCGATGGACGAGGCGCTGGTCGAGGCCGCCGTGGACCTGTCCGGCCGCGCCTTCCTGGCCTGGTCGGTCGCCTTCCCGCGCGACAAGATCGGCGCGATGGACACCGAGCTGTTCGAGGAGTTCTTCCGCGCCCTGGCCGGCAACGGGCTGTTCAACCTGCACCTCACCGCCCGCGCCGGAACCAACGCGCACCACCTCGCCGAGGCCTGCTTCAAGGCCACCGCCCGGGCGTTGCGCATGGCGGTGGCCCTGGATGCGCGCCTGGGCGACGCGGTGCCGTCCACCAAGGGGGCGCTGTGAGGGTGTTTTCCGCCCATACCCGCGCCGCCTCGGCCCCGGTGCTGGTGGCCGAGCGGTTTTCCTGGGGGGCTGCCATATTCGGGCCGCTCTGGCTGTTCGCGCACCGCGCCTGGATCGCCGGCATCGTGGCGCTGCTCGCCGCGCTGCTGGCCAGCCTTGCGCCTCCCGACTGGCGGCTCGCGCTGGCGGTGGCGCTGGGCGCGCTGCTCGGGCTGTTCGGCCAGGACCTGCGGCGCTGGTCGCTGGAGCGGCGCGGCTTCCTGCTGGCGCATGTGGTGGCCGCGCGCGACCAGGACGAGGCGCTGGCGCGGCTGTTGGCGCGGCGGCCGGACCTGATCGAGCCGGCACTGCGATGAGGGTCGCGGTCATCGACTACGGCAGCGGCAATCTCGCATCCGCCGCCCGCGCGCTTGCGGTCGCGGCGGGGCGCGGCGGCATCGCCGCCGAGGTGGTCGTCACCGCCGACCCCGACGCCGTCGCCCGCGCCGAGCGGATCGTGCTGCCGGGTCAGGGCTCGTTCGCCGACTGCGCTGCCGGGCTGGCCGCGATCCCCGGGCTGCGCGACGCCGTGACCCGGGCCACGGATGCCGGCGTGCCGTATCTTGGCATCTGCGTCGGCATGCAGCTGATGGCCCGGCGCGGGCTGGAGCACGCGACCACGCCCGGTTTCGGCTGGATCGCCGGCGACATCGCCGCGATGGACCCGCCGCCGGCCCTGCGCCTGCCGCAGATGGGCTGGAACGAACTGCTGTTCACGCCCGGCGCGCATGCGCTGCTGGACGGCGTGGCGCATGGCGACCACGCCTATTTCGTCCACAGCTACGCCCTGACCGGCGGCGAGCCGGCCGACTGCATCGCGCGCACCGAGTACGGCGGCCCGGTGGTGGCGATGGTGGCGCGCGGCAATCGCGCCGGCACGCAGTTCCACGTGGAGAAAAGCCAGGGCGTCGGCCTGCGCATCCTGGAGAATTTCCTGCGCTGGTCGCCATGACCGCGACCGACGATGCAACCGTCAGCGTCGAGCGCATCACGCATTTCACCGACGAGGATCTGGCAGCCCTGTGCGAGGCCGCCGACGCCGCGATCATCGACGGCGGCGGCTTCGGCTGGGTCAACCCGCCCGGCCGGGTGGCGCTGGAGGCATATTTCCGCGGCCTGATGCTGGTGCCCGGCCGGGCGCTGTATGTCAGCCGGGTGGACGGCACCCTGGTCGGCTCGGTGCAGCTGGTGCGCCCGCCGCGCAACAACGAGGCGCAGGCGTTCGCCGCCACGCTGATGCACAGCTTCGTGGCGCCCTATGCGCGCGGGCACGGGCTGGCGCGGCATATGACGGTGCGCGTCGAGGAAGGCGCGCGCGCGCTGGGCTATCATCTGCTGAACCTGGACGTGCGCGAGACGCAGGAGGCGGCGATCGCGTTGTACGAAAGCCTCGGCTACATCCGCTGGGGCATCCATCCCTGCTACGCCCGTGTCGGCGGCAAGACGATCCGCGGCATCCACTACTTCAAGATGCTGCAGCCGCACGGCCGCATCGCCGGATGAGCCGCCTGACGCTGTATCCGGCGATCGACCTCAAGGACGGCGCCTGCGTGCGGCTGCGGCGCGGCGACATGGCCGACGCGACGGTGTTCTCCGACGATCCGGCGGCGCAGGCGCGGGCCTGGCAGGATGCAGGGTTCGCCTGGTTGCATGTGGTCGATCTGAACGGCGCGTTCGCCGGCCGCTCGGTCAATGGCGCGGCGGTGCGGGCGATCCTGGCGGCGACCGCCCTGCCGGTGCAGCTCGGCGGCGGCATCCGCGACATGGCGGCGGTCGAGGACTGGCTGGCGGCAGGCGTGCGCCGGGTGATCCTTGGCAGCGCGGCCGCGAAGCACCCAACCTTGGTGCGCGAGGCGTGCCGCGCCCATCCCGGGCGCATCGTCATCGGTCTCGACGCCCGCGACGGAATGGTGGCGACCGAGGGCTGGGCGAACACCGGCGCGATCGCTGCGACCGAGCTGGCGCGGCGCTTCGCCGATTGCGGGGCGGCGGCGGTGATCTACACCGACATCGCGCGCGACGGAATGCTGGGCGGCGTCAATGCCGAGGCGACGCTGGAGATCGCGGTATCGGTTCCATCCGTGCCGGTGATCGCCTCGGGCGGGGTCGGCGGGCTGGACGATCTGGCGGCGCTCCGGCGGATGGCGGCCGGACGGATCGAGGGAGTGATCCTGGGAAGGGCGCTGTACGAGGGGCGGCTGGATCCGGCGGCGGCGTTGGCGATGTCGGCCGAATAGGCGAGCCGTCGGGCAGCGCTTTTACCCAACCCTCTCCCACAGGGAAGGGGCTTCCCTGCTCCCTCTCCCCTTGGGAGAGGACCGGAGTGAGGGTCCGGTGTGAGGGCTGCGGCGGCCACTCACCCGGCCAGCCTCACCGTCACCAGCCCCTTCTGCAACGCCGCGAAACAGTCCCCGTCCAGCGCCGCGCCGACCTCGCCGGCCATGATCCCCAGCGCCTTGTCCAGCGGCATCGCCGCGCGGTACGGCCGGTCGGCGGTCAGCGCGTCGAACACGTCGGCGACCGAGACGATCCGGGTCTCGAAGTCGATCTGGTCGCCGGCCAGACCGCGCGGATAGCCGCGGCCGTCGAGCCGCTCGTGATGCGCGCCGGCGATGCGCGAAAGCGCGGAAAAGGCGCCGATGCGCGAGAGGATGGTCTCGCCGCGCGTCGTGTGGCTGCGCATCGCCGGCCATTCGTCGTCGTCCAGCTTGCCTGGCTTGTCCAGGATCGCGTTGCTCACGCCCAGCTTGCCAATGTCGTGCAGCAGCGCCGCGCGCTTCAGCCAGCGCCGCCGCTCGGCCGACAGGGTCAGCTCGCGGGCGATCACGTCCGCATACAGGGTCACCCGCTCGCTATGGCCGCTGGTGAACGGGCTTTTGGCATCGACCACCTGCGCGAACGCCGCGGCGATGTCGTCCAGGTAGTCGTCATCGACGGCGGCCACGCGCTGCGCCGGTGCCAGCGCGAACAATGCCGGCTCGATCTGGTCGGAGCGCAACGCCGCCCAGAATGCCGGGTCGGTGGCCACCGCCTCGAACGCCGCGACCAGAGCCGGGTCGAACCAGCTGCCCGATCGCCGCCGCACCTCCTCGCGCGCGCGCTGCGCGTCGGTCCCGGTGTGGAACACATCGACCACTTGCGCCAGCAGGGCGATGCGCGCGAACACCGAGATGGCCTCGCCGCGCAGCCCCGCCGGCTTGCCGCCGCCGTTCCAGTGCTCGTCGAGGTCGCCGATGCCGGCCGCCACCGCTTCGGAAAAGCGCATGCGCCGCGCGATCTGCGCGCCGCGCTGGCAGCGCGTCTCGATCAATTCGCGCGCCACCTTGCCGCCGTCGCGCACGATCGCCAGCACCGCGGCGAACCGTTCGGCCAGGCCCGATTTCAGCCCGGTATGCCCCAGCACGAAAGCCAGCGCCTGCGGCAGGCCGTCGCCCACCCGCTTGAAGTCGTGCTTGAACGACAGGTCGTCGGTCAAGTACAGCTCACAGATCCGCGCGGCATTGCTGCTGCAGCCGAGATCCTTCAGCAGCAGCGTGTAGTACAGATCCGAAAGGTCGTTCGCATCCAGGCCGACCTGCCGGCCGACATGCACGCCGATCCAGCAGCAGCGCATGCTGTGCCCCGGCGGCTGCCCCTCCGTCATGTCCAGCGCATAGCTGAGCGCGCCCAGCAGCTCGGCCAGGCGCACGTCGCCCACGCGGTCCGTGCCGATCTGCAACCGTGCCGCGCCAGCCATGCCGGCATTTTGACAGGCGAAGGGTTTGCCTGCTGTTAAAGGGGCGTTGTCGGACTCCGCAATGCTGCGACAAAAGCGGAGAGGAGGAGTCGAAATCCGGTGCTGAAGCTGCGTGTGATCCCGTGCCTGGACGTGAAGGACGGCCGCGTGGTCAAGGGCGTCAATTTCGTCGCTCTGCGCGACGCCGGCGATCCGGTGGAGCAGGCCGCGGTCTATGACGCGGCCGGTGCCGACGAGCTGACCTTCCTGGACATTACCGCCAGCCACGAGGCGCGCGGCACGATGCTGGACGTGGTGGCCCGCACCGCCGCGCGCGTGTTCCTGCCGCTGACCGTCGGCGGCGGCATCGCCAGCGTCGAGGACATGCGCGCCCTGCTGCTGGCCGGCGCCGACAAGTGCAGCATCAACTCGGCGGCGGTGGCGCGGCCGGAGTTGATCGCCGAGGCGGCCGGCAAGTTCGGCAGCCAGTGCGTCGTGGTCGCGGTGGACGCCAAGCGGGTGGGCGATGGCAAATGGCATGTGTTCACGCATGGCGGCCGCCGCGACGCCGGCATCGACGCGGTCGCGTGGTGCCGGCGCGCGGCGGCGCTGGGCGCGGGCGAGATCCTGCTGACCAGCATGGACCGCGACGGCACCGGGGCGGGGTTCGACCTGGATCTGCTGGGCGCTGTCTGCGGCGCGGTGCGCGTCCCGGTAGTCGCCTCCGGCGGCGTGGGCACGCTGGAGCATTTCGTGCAGGGCGCCCAGGCCGGGGCCACCGGCCTGCTGGCCGCGAGCGTGTTCCACTTCGGCGCGCTCTCGATCGCCGAGGTCAAGGCGGCGCTGCGTGCGGCCGGCCTGCCGGTGCGCCCGGTCCCGGTCCCGGGCTCGGTCCCGGTCGCCGCCGCGGCGCGGGCCGCCTGACGCCGCGATGGCCAAGAAGCCCGCCAAGCCCGCCAAGCCGCGCCGCGCGAAGCAGCGTTCGCAACCGGCCGGTCCGTCCGACGCGATGGTGCTGGACCGGCTGCATGCCGTGGTGGTGAGCCGCAAGGGCGCCGACCCGGCCACCAGCCACTCGGCGCGGCTGCTGTCGCGCGGGGCCGCCAAGGTCGCGCAGAAGTTCGGCGAGGAAGCGGTCGAGTGCCTGATCGAGGCGGTCGCCGGCAATCGCGCCGCGCTGATCGGCGAGAGCGCCGACGTGCTCTATCACCTGCTGGTGATGTGGGTGGCCGCGGGGGTCGAGCCGGGCGATGTGTGGGCCGAGCTGTCGCGCCGCGAGGGCCTGTCCGGCATTGCCGAAAAGGCCGCCCGCGCCAAGACCGTTTCGCTGCCGGCCAAGCTCAAGACGCGCAAGATTCCCTGACAGGCCCACCATTCTCGCCAGGAGACAGCCCGTGCCGATCAGCGGTGTAGGCGCCTACGACGACTCCAACATCTTCGCGCGCATCCTGCGCGGCGAAATCCCCAGCCGCCGGGTGTTTGAGGACGAGTACGCGATCGCCTTCCACGACATCGCCCCGCAGGCGCCGGTGCATGTGCTGGTGATCCCGCGCGGCCGCTATGTCTCGCTGGCCGACTTCGCCGCGCAGGCCGGCGATGCCGAGATCGCCGGCTTCTGGCGCGCGGTCGGTCGCGTGGCGCATGAAATGGGGTTGGAGCAGGCCGGCTATCGCGTGCTGGCCAACATGGGCGAACATGCCGGGCAGGAGGTGGCGCATTTCCATGTCCACCTGTTCGCCGGCCGGGCGCTCGGGCCGATGCTGACAAAGTAGCCCGCCGCGCGCAGCCGTGACGGCCGGCGCGCGCAACCGGACCCTGTCCCGCCATGTTCTGCCGCTGCACCACGCAGGGGAACGGCATGCCGGGCAACGACACGGCGAGCGACGCGGCTTCGGCCGGAACCGACGCCGGCCCGTTCCGCCTCGATGGCCGGGTGTGCGTCGTGACCGGCGCTGCGCGCGGCATTGGGCGGGCGATCTGCGTCGCGCTCGCGCAGGCCGGGGCGGATGTGGCCGGCCTCGATCTCTGCGCGCAGCCGTCGGGCATCATCGAATATCCCGCCGCGACCCGCGACGACCTGGCGCGGACCGAGGCGCTGGTGGCGCAGGCCGGCCGGCGGTTCCTGCCGATCGTCGCCGACATCCGCGACATCGCCGCATTGCGCGCGGCATCCGAGCGGATCGGCCAATCGCTCGGCACGCCCTGGGCGGTGGTCGCCAACGCCGGCATCCAGGCGTTCAGGGCCATCCTGACGATGCAGGACTCCGACTGGCACGACGTGCTCGACGTGAACCTGACCGGCACCGCCAACACGCTGCGGGTGTTCGCCCCGGGCATGGTGGCCGATGGCGGCGGCCGGCTGATCGTGCTGGCCTCCATGCAGGGCCGCTATGGCACCAAGGAAGGCTCGGCCTACTCCGCATCGAAATGGGGCATCATCGGGCTGATGAAGTCGGCGGCGCTGGAACACGGCAAGAGCCATGTGACCGTCAACGCCATCGTTCCCGGCCTGATCGACACGCCACTGACCCGCAACCCGCGCCGCTGGAGCCTGGCGATGGGCGAGGTCATGGCCGATCCGCCGGAACGCCCGACCGAGGCGCAGGTGATGCAGGCCCGGCTGCCCCGGGTGCCGTTGCAGGTGCCCTGGCTCCAGCCCGAGGACGTGGCGCCGATCGCGGTGTTCCTCGCCTCCGACGCGGCGCGGATGGTCACCGGGGCCACCTATGACGTGACCGCGGGCGACAGCGCCCACGACGCGACCTGATGATGGAGAGATCGGATGCCTGACCCGTTCCGCCGCGGACTGATCGCCGCCGCCGCCGGCCTGGCCGTGATCGGCGCCGCGCCCGCGCCCGCGCCCGAGCCGGAGCGCGGCGGGCGCGGCGCCGACGACCCCGGCCCGCGCGATCTGCTCCGCGATGGCGAAAATCCCGACCTGCTGGCCGCGCCGCCGACCGATCACGGCAACCTGCCGAACCTGCGCTTTTCTTTCGCCGACGCGCATAACCGGCTGCAGCCGGGCGGCTGGGCGCGGGAGGTGACCAAGCGCGAGCTGCCCGCGGCGACCGAGATCGCCGGGGTGGACATGCGGCTGAAGGCCGGGGCGGTCCGCGAACTGCATTGGCACAAGCAGGCGGAATGGTCGCTGATGCTGTACGGCAACGCCCGCATCACCGCCATCGACCAGGATGGGCGCAATTTCGTCGATGACGTGGCGGCCGGCGATCTCTGGTATTTCCCCGGCGGGCTGCCGCACTCCATCCAGGGCCTCGGCCCGGACGGCTGCGAGTTCCTGCTGGTGTTCCCCGACGGCGCGTTCAGCGAGAACAGCACCTTCCTGCTGTCGGACTGGTTTGACCACGTGCCGCGCTCGGTGCTGGCCAAGAACTTCGGCGTGCCAGAGAGCGCCTTTGCAAACATCCCGAAGCACGAATTGTACATCTTCCAGGCCGCCGTGCCGGGGCCGCTCGCGTCGGATCGCGTCGCCTCGCCGCACGGCGCCGTGCCGTCCACCTTCAAGCACGCGATGCTGACGCAGGAGCCGGTGCGCACCCCGTTCGGAAGCGTGCGGATCACCGACAGCAGCATCTTCCCGATCTCCAACGAGATCGCCGCCGCGCTGGTCGAGATCGACCCGGGCGCGATGCGTGAGATGCACTGGCACCCGTTCGCCGATGAATGGCAGTACTGGATCACCGGCCAGGCGCGCATGGGCGTGTTCGCGTCCGGCGCCAACGCCCGCACGTTCGATCTGCGCGAAGGCGATGTAGGCTACGTGCCCAAGGCGATGGGCCACTACATCGAGAACACCGGCAGCGCGCCGGCGCGCTATCTGGAAATGTTCCGTTCCGACCGCTACACCGATGTCTCGGCCGACCAGTGGCTCGCCCTGACGCCGCCCGAACTGGTGCAGGCGCATCTGCATCTGGCGCCGGAGGCGATCTCCGCCTTGCGCAAGGTGAAGCAGCAAGTTACCGGGTGATCCCGCCTCTCTGCGACCCACCACTCCCGGCCCACCTCTCCCCAGCCCACCTCTCCCCAGCCCACCACTCCCAGTCAGGACGCGCATCATGCAATACCGACCGCTCGGCCGCTCGGGCCTGCTGATCTCAACGCTGACGATGGGCACGATGACCTTCGGCGGCCGCGGCAACTTCGCCAAGACCGGCAACACCGACATCGCCGGCGCGACCCGGCAGATCGACATGTGCCTCGATGCCGGCGTCAACCTGATCGACACAGCCGACATCTATTCGACCGGGCTTTCCGAGGAGATCGTGGGCGAGGTGCTGCGCGGCCGCCGCCACCGGACGCTGGTCGCCACCAAGGCGCGGTTCCGCATGGGCGAGGGTCCGAACCAGGTCGGGCTGTCGCGCCACCATCTGATCGCCGCCTGCCACGCCAGCCTGAAGCGGCTCGGCATCGACCACATCGACCTTTACCAGCTGCACGAATGGGACGGGCTGACGCCGCTGGAGGAAACGCTGGAGGCGCTGGATGCGCTGGTGCGCCACGGCCATGTCCGTTATGTCGGCGCATCGAACTATTCCGGCTGGCACCTGATGAAGGCGCTGGCGATCCAGGATCGCGCCGGGCACGTGCGCCTGGTCAGCCAGCAGATCCACTACACCTTGCAGGCGCGTGAGGCGGAATACGAGCTGGTGCCGATCTCCCTCGACCAGGGCCTCGGCATCCTGGTCTGGAGCCCGCTGGCCGGCGGGCTGCTGAGCGGCAAGTTCCGCCGCGGCCAGCAGGGGCCGGAGGGATCGCGGGCGCTGTCCAGCTGGGGCGAGCCGCCGGTGCGCGACGAGGGCAAGCTGTACGACGTGATCGAGGCGATCGTGCAGGTCGCCGAGGCGCGCGGCTGCTCGGCCGCACAGGTGGCGCTGGCCTGGCTGCTGGGACGCCCGGGCGTGACCTCGCTGGTGATCGGCGCGCGCACCGAGGCGCAGCTCGCGGACAATCTCGGCGCCGCGTCGGTCGAACTGTCGGGCGAGGAACGGGCGAAGCTGGATGCGGTGAGCGCGCCGCCGCTGCTGTATCCGTACTGGCACCAGGCCCGCACCGCCGCGGACCGGCTGGGTCTGGCCGACCTGTCGCTGCTGGGCCCGCATCTCAGGAAATAGCCGCCCGCGCTCACCTTGCCCCCCGTCCCGCACGGTTGCCCGCGCCGGTCGTTGCATCCAGGATCGGCCGCATGACCGATCCGATCGTCCTCGCGCTCGACCAGGGCACCACCTCGACCCGCGCCATCGCCTTCTCCGTCCCGGCGCTGGCCCCGGTGGCCGAGGCTCGGCGCGATCTGCCGCAGCATTTCCCGGCCTCCGGCTGGGTCGAGCACAACCCGGACGACATCCTGGGCCACAGCCTCGCCGTGCTGCATGAGGCGCTCGACGCCAGCGGCCGGCGGGTCGGCGACGTTGCCGGCATCGGCATCACCAACCAGCGCGAGACCACGCTGCTCTGGGATCGCCGGACCGGCCGGGCTGTGCATCCGGCGATCGTCTGGCAGGACCGCCGCACCGCCGACGCCTGCGCCGCACTCCGTCAGGCGGGCCACGAGCCGGCGGTCTCGGCCGCCACCGGCCTGCTGCTCGACCCGTATTTCTGCGCCACCAAGCTGGCTTGGCTGCTCGATCATGTCGATGGCGCCCGCGCCGCCGCCGCTTCCGGGCGGCTGGCGTTCGGCACAGTGGACAGCTGGCTGCTGTGGCATCTGACCGAGGGCCGCGTCCACGCCACCGACGCCACCAACGCCAGCCGCACGATGCTGTACGACATCCGCGCCGGCGCCTGGGATCCGGCGATGCTGGAGCTGTTCCGCATCCCCGCATCGCTGCTGCCGCAGGTGCGCGACTGCGCCGGACGGTTCGGCGCGACCGGCGCGCTGGGCGGCCACACGCCGATTCTGGGCATCGCCGGCGATCAGCAGGCCGCCATGGTCGGGCAGGCCTGCTTCTCCCCCGGCATGGTGAAAAGCACGTACGGCACCGGGGCGTTCCTGCTGCTGCACACCGGACACCAGCCGACCGCCTCCGCCGCCCGGCTGCTGACCACCGTGGCCTGCCAGTTGGACGGCCGCCGCAGCTACGCGCTGGAGGGCGCGATCTTCGTCGCCGGCGCCGCGGTGCAGTGGCTGCGCGATGGGCTTGGGCTGATCGCGCACGCCGCCGAGACCGGGGCGCTGGCCGAGGCGGCGGATCCGGCGCAATCGGTCATCCTGGTGCCGGCCTTCACCGGCCTGGGCGCGCCGCATTGGGATCCCGGGGCGCGCGGCGCGCTGTTCGGCCTGACGCGCGGCACCGGCCCGCGCGAGCTGGCCCGCGCGGCGCTGGAGGCGGTGGCGTTCCAGACGCGCGATCTGGTCGAGGCGATGCACGCCGACTGGCCGGGGGCGGCGGACGGGCAGACGGTGCTGCGCGTGGACGGCGGCATGGCCGGCAGCGACTGGACCATGCAGCGCCTGGCCGACCTGCTGGGGGCGCCCGTGGACCGGCCGATCGGCACCGAGACCACCGCGCGGGGGGCGGCGTACCTGGCCGGCCTGTCCGCCGGGGTGTGCCCGCCGCCGGAGGAGTTCGCCCGCACTTGGCGGCTGGACCGGCGGTTCGCGCCGGCCATGCCGGCCGCGGATCGCGACGCCCGTTACGCCGCATGGCAGGATGCGGTGCGGCGGACGCGGACGCCCGGCTAGGCGCAGCCGAGTCAGGCGGCGTGCAGGAACGACATCGCGTCGGCCAGCACGTGCTCGCCCGCGTGACGTTCGCCCGCCGGGCCGAGCTGCCATAGATCGCCCTCGCGGTCGTCGAGCACGACGATCAGGCGCTCGCCCGGCGGCAGGCGTCCATCCGCCTGCGCCGTGATGGCAGTCGCCACCAGCTCCTCCAGCGTGGCTGCGGTGTCGTTGACGAGGCGGGCGGATTCGTCCGCAGCATCGGCTTCGGCGTCCAGGCGCGCGCCGCCGTGGATCTGGCGGACGAACACCGCCAGCGGGTCGAGCACCAGCCGGTAGCACAGATGCCAGGACGCGACGCCGTGCCCGACCAGGCCGAACCCGATCTCCGCGGGCGCGGCCGGATCGGCGGCGGCGGCGAGGAAACCCTCGCGGTCGGCCAGGTCGGCCGGCGCCGTGCCGAACCGCGAGTCCCCGGTACTGCTCAAGCCCGGGCGCCAGGGCGCGCGGGACCGGCGGCAGCCGCAGCCCGGCGTCGCGATACAGCATGTAGGCTTCTCCCAGCACCTCCAGCTCGTCCGTCGCCTCGGCCTGCGCCGTGTCGCCTTGGGCTGCGTCGCCTTGGGCCATGTGCACGCTCCGTTTGTCGCCGCGCGCTACAGGACGCCGTCGGCTTTGAAGAACTTGGCCAGGTCGCGGGAGAAGATGCTGCCGCCCTTCTTCGCCGCGAGGAACTCCGAAGCGGTGCTGCCGTCTGGCGCCCGCCAATCCTTCCAGTTGGGATCGACCACCAGCCCCTGCGCCTCCAGTTGCATCGCGTGCTGATGAACCGCCGCGAAACGCTGGCGCGACGCGTCGATCTCCTCCGTGCTCAGCAGCCCCGCCAGGCGCGGCGCCACGTCGCGGTTGAAATCGATCGCCTTCATCTTGGCCAGGGTCGCGGCATCGATCAGATGCGGCTTTCCCACGCTGGTCGAGCCTTCCGCCATGCTGTACTCGGCCTTGGCCTGGTTCTTCCCGAAGCACAGGTCGTTGTCGATGCCGGTGACCGCCGCCTGATCGCCCTTGATCTCGACCATGTAGTTCTCCGGCTGGCGGTCCATCTGCCCGCTCAGCACGTCGCACCATTCGAGCTGGTTGAGCTGGCCGTGCAGGCTCGCCTGCGCCGCCGGCGAGGGCGGCGCGGTCCAAGGCTTGACCAGCTCCTTTCTCGTGCGCTGCCACACGCCGTCATCGCCCTTCTTGTAGCCGGCGCGGGTCAGCGCGTCGGGATCCGCCTTGCCGGCGGTGACCTGGGCCAGCGTGCTCTTGAACCAGGTGTCCTTGGTCGCATCGAAGTTCGCGATCTTGACGTTCTGGCCCGGCGACTGGCCGGGCGCCTTGTCCATCAGCAGGCCGAACTGGCCGTTGTGCAGCGCGAAGCGGGCTTGCGGGATCACGCTCGCGTCGAGCAGGTCGGCAACCGTGCGCGTGGCGATGTTGCGGTTGCCGAAATGCGGCGCGTCCGGATCGACGCCCATGGTCCCGGTCGCCTTGGCGCCGCCGGGGTCGGCGAACGCCTCGGGCTTGAAGATCCGGGCGGTGCCGTCGGCGTGGACCAGCTTGGACACCGAGTTCATCTTCCCGGCGCCGAACCCGGCCTGCGACTTCGCCGCGTCAAGCGCCGAGTCGTTGTAAAGATCCAGCCGGCAATCGGCGAAGTTGATGCCAAGGCGCTTGGCAGTGAGCGCCTGATCGACGGTCAGGTGCTGCTGCACGCCGGCAAGCCCCGGATCGGTGCGCACGGCCTTCAGCTGGTCCGACAACGTCTGCTTGTAGCGGGTCGCGTCGATGATGAGATCGTCCGCCGCGTCCCGCTTGGTCTGCTTGTTCGCGTATTTCGCGCGATAATTCGTCGCCGCCAGCACCAGGTTGTCGAGCTTGCCGCCGACATCCTGCTCCAGCGTGGCCCAGCCGGTCTTGTCGAGGCCGGCGAGCGGCTTCGCCTGCGCCGCGGCAAGCTCCGCGTCGGCGCTCCCGAACGCCCCTTCCACAGCCTTGTACCGCTTGGACATCTTCCACGCGCCGCCGAGCCGGTCGGCGTGCGGCGCGTGACCGATCTTGGCGGCAAGGTCGCTGAAGGTCATCAGCTGCTCGTTGATGACCTGCTGCAGCTGTGCGGACCGCGGCGGCGGCGGCGGCACCACTCGGGCTGGCGGCTGGACGAGCGGCGGCGCGCGCGGCGCGGTGGCCTGCGTCGGCGGCGGCGCGACCGGCGCGGGGCCGGGCGAGGGTGCCGGCGTCCCGGTTGCCGAGGCAACGGTCGTCGGCTGCTTCGGCCTGACGCCGGTAAGCCTCTCGACCCAGTCGAGCGTGTTGGGCGCATAGGCGAGGCTGGGGCCGGAGGCGCTGCGCGACACCGGCGGGACCAGCGCCGGCCGCGGCGGCGGCGGCGGCGCAGATTGGCGGCGCGCGCGCGTATCGGATTCCGACATGACGCCCCCGTTTCGTGTTGCCGACAGCAGGCCGGTAGCCTGCCGCCGCCGCCCCGCCAACCGCGCGTTGTGGAATTTCCTGGAACGGCGCACCTATTCCGCAGAAACCGTGCGCGCGGGCCGGAACAGTTGCAGTCGCGGACATAGGAAAACATGACCGTTGCCTTCGCAACGAAGCTGCGCCTGACCGCCGCGGTCCTGGGCTGCCGCGGACGCAAGGAGTTCTGCGCCCGGTTCCGCGCCGTCAACCCGGGCACCCATTTCGACCTCGACCGTTCGCACAAATGGCTGCAGGGCCGCGCGCTGCCGCGGGTGGAGCGGATCTGACGACGACTGGGCGAAGGTGCTCGGCAGCGAGCGGTCCGGCGCCTGGCTCGCCGACTGCACCGTGCCGGCGTTCCTCGACGAGATCTGCGCGCTGCACAACGCCGATCCGGCGCTGCTGATGCGCCGGGCCGAGGGCGGGCATGCGGGCGGCCACGCCGCGGTCGGTGCCGGTGCCGGTGCCGGGCCGGCGTCCCGGGCCGCGCCCGCGCCGGACTATCTCTGCGGCGCCTATGCCTGCTACTCGCTCGCGTGGTCGCCGTACTACCGCGGCCGGGCCATCCGTGGCGCGCTGCGGCTGCAGCCGGGCCGGCTACGGGCGGAGCTGGACGCGACCTATAGCGAGGCGCTGCTCGGTCGCGAGATCCGGTTCCGCGGCACAGCCATCCGCGCCGGGCGGGCGATGCACCTGCTGGTGCGCGCGCCGGAGGACGCGACGCCGCTGGTGTTCGCGCTGTTCCTGCCCGGGCCGCCGGCCAGCGTGCTGTCGGGCATCCTGTCGGGCACGACGATCGTGGGCGGCGACCCCACCCCGTCGGCGACGCCGGTTATCGTGGTCCGCGTGGCCTGCGACGCCAGCCCCTCGAACCGCTACATGGCATTGACCCCCGGCGCGATGGCGGCCGACCTGGCGTCGCTTGGCATCGCCCTGGGCGACGCGCCGGCGCTGGACCCGCTGATGCGCCGCATCCTGCTCAGGCGCCCGGCCGACGGCCTGCAGCAGGCTCTCGCGGCCGACCAGGCGCTGTTGGTCGCAGCGCTCGACCGGGCCTATCTCGGCGCGCCGGCCGGGCCGGCCTGATCCGCGAGCGCCCGCTTGGTCGCCCGCGTGGCCTCCGTGTCGCCGTCCGCCAGTTGCCGCGCCAGGTCGGCCACCATGTCCGACAGGTCGGCATCCGGCACGACGCGGGTGACCAGGCCGATGCGCAGCGCCTCGACGGTCTCGATGCGCTCGCCGGTCAGCAGCAGGAAGCGCGCCTGCGCCGCGCCCACCGCCTCGACCAGCAGCCGCTCCATCCCCAGCGCCACGGCGCGCGCGCCGGTCAGCGCGAAGGCGGTGTCGGTCGCGGCGATGCGGATGTCGGCACACAGCGCCACCAGCAGGCCGGCGCCGATGCACTCGCCGCGCAGCCGCGCCAGCACCGGCTTGCCGCAGCCGCGCAGCACGTCGCAGGCGGCGCGGGCGGCGCTGGCGTCGTCCGCCCCAGCCGGCTGCGCATCGGGCTGGTAGGCGGGATCCGGCTCCAGCGGGTCGGTGGCGAACGCGGTGTGGCCGGCCCCGGTCAGCACCAGCACGCGCACCGCGGGATCGCGCTCCAGCCGCTGCACGGCCTCGGCCAGCGCGCGCCACATCGGGGCCGAGAAGGCGTTGCGCGGGCCGCTGCCGCAGAACGTCAGCAGGCCGACGCCGTCCATCGTCTCGACCAGCACCCTGCCGCCGGCCGCCTTCGTCGCCTGGGCCATTCCGCCTCCTGCCTCCGTTGCGGTCGCGGCCTGAACGCCGCGCCGATGCGTTGGATCATGTGCATTGGATCACGCCGGCGCCGCCCCATCTCGGCGGCGATGGATGCTCCGGTCGATCTAGCCCTGCTGCTGGCGTTCGACGGCTCGGCCAGCGTGACCTATGACGAGTTCGGCCTGATCGCCGGCGGCTGCGCGGCGGCGCTGCGCGACGAGACGGTGGCCGAGGGTCTGCTGCAGGGGCCGTACCGCGCCAGCTTGTGCGCCGTGCTGCTGTGGTCCGGCCATGCCGCGCAGCAAACGCTGGTGCCCTGGACGCGGCTGGGATCCGGGGCGGATCTGGACGCCTTCGCGCGCGCCGTGGCCGACGTGCCGCGCGCCGTGCCGCCCGGCACCACGGCGATCGGCTCGGCGCTGCTGGCCTGCGGGGCGATGCTGGCCGCCCTGCCCGCCCGCGCCCGCCGCCGCGTGATCGACGTGGCCGGCGACGGGCGGTCCAACGACGGCCCGCCCCCGGCCCCGATCCGCGACCGGCTGACGGCCTCCGGGGTGACCATCAACGGCTTGTGCGTGCTGCACGAGGAAGCGGACCTGGTCGCCAGCTACACGCGCGAGGTGATCGGCGGCCCCGGCTCGTTCGCCCTGGCCTGCCGCGACTACGACGGCTTCGCGGCGGCGATGCAGCTGAAGCTGCAGCAGGAGGTGGCGTGACAATCCGGTTGTGATCAGGAAAGGAATGCCGGTCCTGCCCGTGCGCCCGCCCCAAGACCGCGGCCCGCCTTGCAGCCCTGCGTCCTGGCCCGCCCACCTTTATCAATCACCTGCCTCGGCAAACACTCGCTGCAGGAACAGACCGCCCAAAGACAGGCTCGACGCGTCGATCGCGTGGCCCAGGCCGGGGACCAGGAGCAGCTGGACCGAGATGCCGCACGCGCGCAGCGCCACCTCGGCGGCCTGGCTGCGGGTGCACGGCACCACCTGGTCCTCGATGCCGTGAACCAGCAGCACCTGCGGCTTGCCGGCGAACCCGGCCACCTCATCGGGCGCCAGCAGCGCGCCCGAGAAAGCAAGGATCGCGCGGGGCGGCACGGCCCTGCGCAGGCCGACATGGAGCGCCGTCATCGCCCCCTGGCTGAAGCCCATCAGGGCGTAGGCATCCTCGGCCAAGCCGAGCCGTGCAAGTTCTGCATCGATGAAGGCGTCCACCGCCGTTCGCGCGGCTTCGACCCCGGCCTCCAGCACAGACGGGGTGCGATCGGCGAGGCTGAACCATTGGCGTCCGTGATGCGCGACACCTGGCGGAACCATGTCGTATGCCGCCGGTCCGTTCGGACTGGAGAATGCGGCGTGCGGCAGCGCGGCCGCCCACTGCGCCGACAGGTCGATCAGATCGTGCCCGTCCGCGCCGACCCCATGCAGCAAGACGATGAGCTGGCGCGCGGCCCCGCCCGCGCGCGCGCCGACGCTGGGACCGGTCAGGATGTTCATGAGGCTGTCTCCGTGCATGAGGTGCGGTATAGCGCGACCAACCATGCTGACCACCCGTTTCGCGCCCAGCCCGACCGGCCTTCTGCACCTGGGCCATGCCTACGCCGCCCTGGTCGCGTGGCGGCGCGCGCGGTCCGTCGGCGGCCGGTTCCTGCTGCGGCTGGAGGACATCGACACCGCCCGCTGCCGGCCAGAGTTTGCGGCGGGGGTGCTGGCGGACCTGGCCTGGCTCGGCCTGGACTGGGATGGACCTGTCCGAGTGCAGTCGGAGCATGTCCCCGAGTATCGGACGACGCTCGACCGGCTTGCGGCGCGCGGCCTGACCTACCCGTGCTTCTGCAGCCGGTCCGATATCCTGCGAGAGATCGCGGCCTCGGCCAGCGCGCCACACGCCCCGGATGGCAGCCTGCGCTACCCGGGCACATGCCGCACTCTCACACGCTCGGAGCGCCATGATCGTGCTGCGGCCGGCCAACCCTATGCCATCCGTCTGCACATGAGCCGCGCGCTGGAGGACGTCTCCAGCACGCCTCTGACAGTGATGGAGGAGGCACAGGGGTTGATTGCCTGCCGCCCGGACCTGTTCGGAGACGTGGTGCTGGGCCGCCGCGACGCGCCTTGCAGCTATCATGTCTGCGTCACGCATGATGATGCGGAACAGGGCGTCACTCTCGTCACGCGCGGGCGGGACCTGCTGGCGGCGACATCCCTGCATCGGCTGTTGCAGGCGTTACTCGGGTGGCCGACGCCAGCCTATGCCCATCATCGGCTCCTGTCCGATGCCGCGGGACGCCGCCTGTCGAAGCGCGACGGGGCGGCAACGCTGCGCGCGCTGCGCGAGGCGGGAGTGTCCCCTGCCGACGCGCGCGCGCGGGCAGGCATGCCGGACTAGCGTTGCCTGACCCGGCAGGCGCAGCAGTCGAAGGCTGGCATTGAGCAACGCTCGGTTGCTTTGCGGTTCGACGCCCGTGACCCAAGGGCGGCCAAGGCCCGTGCCGGAGGAAAGGCTACAACCACTCTAATCGGCTGCTCGCCGCACCGTTCGGACACCTCGGCGCCCGGCACGGTGCGGCGCGCGGCCTGTTGCCTAGAAGCTGGTGGGGTCGTTCACCGGGTCGGTCTCGCCGGCGATGCGCAGCAGGTCGGGCATCGTGAAGGCGCCAGCGTTGGCGGCGGGCAAGAACGGCGTCCAGCCGGGATGCTGGGCCAGGTACAACTCGGCGTCGCTTTGCAGCATGCCCACGAACACCTCGGCCAGAATGCGGCTGCCGACCGGACCCAGCCGTGCGCCGCCATCGCCCAACAGCAGCGCCTCCTTCAGGATATAGTACCACAGCGGCGTCGCCTCGGTTAGGCCCAGCTGCTTCACCGTGTCGCCATCGCTTTCGCCGTTCGGCCCGTTCTGCGACAACTGGGCTGCGGTCAGCACCGGCAGCTTCATCCGCCGCGCCACGTCCTGCCCGGACGGCAGGCCCATGCGCACGCCGCGCGCGAGGTTGCGGAACGGCAGGCTGTCACCGCCGCCGGGCAGATTGGCCAGGATCGGCGCCAGGTACGGGTCGATCGGGCGCGAAAAGTTGAATTTGAAGTTGTCCGCCTGCGGCGCGGCCTTGGCCGGCACCGGCCGGTCCTTGCCATCAAGGAAGTGAAAGCGGTTCCAGTCGATGATCCAGTCGCCAGGCAACGTGGGCGTGATCACCGGCAACAGCAGCTTCAGCTTGGCGGCCAGCGCCTGATCCTGCGCCGGATCGCCAGTCGCAAGATCGCCGGTGATGCCGCCGGACAGCCCGGTAAATGTGAACAGCAGCTTGAAGTCCACCGCGGAGAACGGGCGGTTGTAGCTGTAGCCCTCGCGGATCATCGAATGGCCGAGCCGGTAGGCGGCCACCGAGAACTCGACGGGCATGAACGGCACGCCGAACTTCGCCGTCTCCTCGAAGCGGAAGAACTTGCGGCCGTTGATCAGGACGTCCTGCAACTCGTTGTTGTCGATCAGCTTGGCCAGGAAGTCGTGCAGCACGATCCACTGATAGTGCCAGGTCACCGCCTGCCGAGCAGAGTTGAACACCTGCCCGGCATCTCCGGTGGCGTTCGGATCGATGATGTCCACCACCGCGTTATGAAACCGCAGGAAAGCCAGATGTGTCTGCGCCACCAGCAGGTTCTCGTCGTTGCGCGGATCGCCGATCAGCGCCATTCCCTCGTGGCTGCGCGGCAGGTCGTGCCGGATGCCGGCCTTGATGTTGGGGTCGCCGGCCTTGCCGGCGCCGCAGATCCCGACAGCCAGCTTGCGTGCGTCGGTGCGACTGTACAGGAACGGGCTGCCCACCGGGCCATCGCCATACACGTTGTCCAGATCCAGCCTTGGCGTGCGGAAATCCTCAAGGGCATGCGGATCCTTGCGCACCTGGCCCAGCGAGGAGACATCCAACGTGATGTCGTGGTCGATGAACTGGCCGAGATAGGTGAAGCCCGAGGGCACGTTCTGGTTGTCGGCGGCCACGCCGTTATCGACCATCTTCGCGGCCAGCAGGCGCAGCTTCTCGTCAGGCACGTCCAGCGCCGGGAGTTCGGGGAACATGCGGCCGAACCGGGCGAACTCCTTCTGGCCGAGCGCGGTCTCGTCGAGGCCGCGCGGGGAGCGTCCGTGACCTGCGGGAGCACCCGTCGAGCGAGGCAGGGCGGCGGCGGGCTTGTCGAACGGGGCTTCGGGCATAGCGGAAACTCCTGTGTTGCGATGCCCACGTTATGCCGCCGCTTCCGTTACGGAGTCACCACAACAATATGTTGACCCCGGAACATCGTCGAAGCTGCCGAAGCAGGCCTCCGTCTGGTCCTGGTTTGAACACTGCGTGACCAGGCGCGATGGTCCTCGCTTCGAGCGCGGGATGGCGTGAACATGTCGCTGATTGCTGCTGCGGCCCGATCCTGGGGGAACGTCAATGACGGACAGCATATTGGCGCGGCGGCCGGCCGGCGGCGGGGCCTTGGCATGTGTGCCCCGTGCCGCGGCTTTGTTCGCGGGCTGGATTCTGGTCGCCGCACCAGCCGCGGCGCAGCGCGTCGGGCCGGCGGACACCACGCCACCGTCGATCGAGTACGGCCCGCTCTACCCCGCGGTGGAGCTGTCCGGTATCTTTCCAGACAGCAAGACCTTCCCGGACCTGATCCCGACCGAGGCGCCCGCCGCCGTGCTCGCGGAGTACCAGGCGCAAAAGGGACAGCCGGGCTTCAGCCTGTCGGCGTTCGTCGCGACATATTTCAGCGCCGCCCCGGTCCCGCCCGGCCCGACCGTCAGCACGGCGCCCCCCGGGACGCACTTGCTTGACTACGTGCACAGCCTGTGGCCGGTGCTCAGCCAGTCCTATCCTACGGTGCCCGCGTACTCGACGTTGCAGCCGCTGCCGGAGCCATACGTCGTGCCGGGTGGACGCTTCCGCGAGGTGTATTATTGGGATTCCTACTTCACCTCGCTGGGCCTGGATCAGGACGGCCAACACGCCCGCGTGGAGGACCTGCTGCGTGACTTCGCGTATGAGATCGATCGCTACGGCCTGGTGCCGAACGGCAGCCGCAGCTATTACCTGAGCCGATCGCAACCGCCGTTCTTTTCGTATCTCGTGGAACTGGTGGCCGGCACCGACGGTCCCGGCACTCTGCTGACATACCTGCCGCAAATGCGCCGCGAGTACGATTACTGGATGCGGGGCGAGGCCAAGGCGACGCCCGGCACCGCCATGCGCAGCGTGGTGCGGCTCGCCGATGGCACGCTGCTGAACCGCAACTGGGACGACCGCGACGTGCCGCGCGACAAATCCTATGCCGAGGACGTGGCCACCGCGGATCAAAGCAGCCGGCCGCATCCGGTCGTGTGGCGCAACCTGCGCGCCACCGCCGCCTCGGGCTGGGATTTCAGCTCGCGCTGGCTGGCCGACGGCAGGACGCTGGCGACGGTGCGCACGCTGGACATCGTGCCGGTGGATCTCAACTGCCTGCTGGCCCACCTGGAGGCGACGCTGGGCCAAGCCTATCTGCTGGCCCATGACGGGGCGCAGGCAACGCGGTTCGCGCGGCGCGCCGGGCAGCGCGCGGCGGCGATCAGGCGGCTGATGTGGGACGGGCGGATCGGCGCGTTCACCGACTATGCCTGGAAGCAGGCGCGCACCACCGGCACGCTGACCGCGGCGACGTTGTATCCGCTGTTCGCCGGTGTCGCCAGCCAGCACCAGGCCGACATCGTGGCCGGCACGGTGGCGGCGCATCTGCTGCAGCCGGGCGGCATCATCACCAGCCTGGTGGTCAGCGGCCAGCAATGGGACGCGCCGAACGGCTGGGCGCCGCTGCAATGGATCGGCGTTCAGGGCCTGCGCGCCTACGGACACGCGACGCTCGCCCAAAAGATCGCGACGCATTGGGTGCGCAAGAACATCGCCGGATACGAGCAGCAGGCCAAGCTGGTCGAGAAATACAATGCGACGACCAGTGGCGGCGACGAGGGCGGCGGTGGCGAGTATGCAACGCAGATCGGCTTCGGCTGGACCAACGGCGTGCTGTTGGCCCTGACCAGCCTGTATCCCGACCTGCACGCAGAGGCGGCGGCGGCGGTGCCGAGCGTGCCGCCCGGCGACTGACCGCGCGCAGAGCGGGGCGGCACGGCGCGGGTGCGGGTTGTCTGCCCCGGAAAGCGGCCCTACCCTGCCGCCGCTTTCAGCCCGGACCCCGCCATGAAAATCACCGCCCAGCGCCTCGACCGCGTCAGCCCCAGCCAGACCATCGCCATTTCGACCAAGGCGCGGGCGCTGAAGGCGGCCGGGCGCGACGTCATCAGCCTTTCGGCCGGCGAGCCGGATTTTGACACCCCGCAGAACGTCAAGGATGCGGCGATCCGCGCCATCCAGGCCGGCGACACGAAATATACCGATGTCGCGGGCACGGCCGCGCTGCGCCGGGCGGTCGCCGATAAATTCCGGCGCGACAGCGGTCTGGACTACGCGCCCGATGAGATCATCGTTTCGACCGGCGGCAAACAGGTCATCTTCAACGCGATGGTGGCCACGATGGACGCCGGCGACGAGGCGATCATCCCGACCCCGGCCTGGGTCAGCTACCCGGACATCGTGGCGCTGGCGGACGGCAAGCCGGTGCTGGTGCCATGCGGCCAGAATAACGGGTTCAAGCTGCGCGCCGAGGATCTGGAGGCGGCGATCACGCCGCGCACCAAATGGTTCGTGCTGAACAACCCGTGCAACCCGACCGGCGCCGCCTACTCCGCCGCCGAGCTGCGGCCGATCTGCGACGTGTTGCTGCGCCACCCGCATGTCTGGATTTTCACCGACGACATCTATGAAAAGCTTGCGTATGACGGATTCAGGCCGGCCACCATCGTCGAGGTGGAGCCGCGCCTGCGCGATCGCACGCTGACCATGAACGGGTGCAGCAAGGCGTATGCGATGACCGGCTGGCGCATCGGGTTCGCAGGCGGCCCGAAGGCGCTCATCAAGGCGATGGACAAGCTGCAAAGCCAGTCCACCAGCAATGCGAGCAGCATCTCCCAGGCGGCGGCGCTGGAGGCGCTGACCGGGCCGCAGGGCTTCATTGACGACATGGTCGCGGCGTATCGCGAGCGGCGGGATCTTGTCGTCGAGATGCTGAACAAGGCGGACGGCATCCATTGCCACAAGCCGGAGGGCGCGTTCTATGTGTTCCCATCCGTGCATGGCTGCGTTGGCAAGACATCGGCGAAGGGTGCGGCGATCACCGACGACGAGGCGTTCGTGATCGCGTTGCTGGACGAGCAGGGCGTCGCCGCGGTGCATGGCTCGGCATTCATGTACCCGGGGCATTTCCGCATCAGCTACGCGACCGACACCGATAGCCTGCGCGAAGCATGCGGGCGCATCCAGGCGTTCTGCGCCGGACTGCATTGAGCTGAACGCAATGCCGCCATTCGCGAGGCGGCTCGGCCGGACCAGCGTGGCCGCTGCCGTCTCGCAGACCATCCGCGCCCGCGCGCTGCGCGACGCCGGGCATGATGTCCTGTTGCTGACCATCGGCGAGCCGGACTTCGCCACCCCGCCGCACGCCGCCCAGGCGGCGCACGCGGCGGCGCTGCGCGGCGACACGAAATACCCGCCACAGGACGGCACGCGCGCGCTGAAGGATGCCGTGGCTCGCATGTTCCTGCGTGAGCAAGGGCTGCGGTTCGCGCCCGACGAGATCATCGTCGGCAATGGCGGCAAGCAGGTGATCTTCGACGCCCTGCTGGCCACCGCCGAGGCCGGGTGCGAGGTGCTGATCCCGGCGCCGTACTGGTCGGCTTATGCGCTGATGGCGCAAGTCTGCGACGCCAGTCCGGTGTTCGTGAACTGCCCCCAGAACAACGCCTTCCGTCTGCGCGCGGAGGATCTTGAGTCGGCGATCACGCCGGCGACGCGCTGGCTGGTGCTGAACACGCCGAACAATCCCACCGGGGCGGCACTGTCGCGCACCGATCTGGCGGCGATCGCCGCCGTGCTCCGACGTCATCCGCATGTCTGGATCATGGCCGACGACATGTATGCGCGACTTGTCTATGACGGCGAACACGCGACTCTGGCGGCGATCGCGCCGGATCTGGCCGGTCGCATTCTTACGATCAGTGGTGTGTCCAAGACCTACGCGATGACCGGCTGGCGCATCGGCTTCGGCGCCGGCCCGGCACCGCTGATCCGCGCCATGGCCAACATGCAGGGGCAAGCCACTGCCGGGGTCTCGACGGTCGGCCAGGCAGCAGCGGCGGCGGCGTTGGACGGACCGCAGCAGGATCTAGCCGGGCAGATCGTCTCATACCGCCGCCGCCGCGATCTGGTGGTCGATGCGCTGGACGCGATACCGGGGATGACCTGCCATCGGCCGCAGGGCGCGTTTTACGTGTTCCCATCGATTGCCGGCTGCATTGGCCGCACCAGCGCGGGCGGGCGCCGGATCGACACCGACGAGGATTTCGCGACCGCCTTGCTGGAGGAGGCTCATGTCGCCGTCGTGCAGGGCGCGGCGTTCGGCATGAGCCCGTATTTGCGCATCAGTTATGCCACCAGCGAAGCGACGCTGGCCCGCGCCTGCGACCGCATCGCCGAGTTCGTGTCGCGTCTGAGCTGAGCATCCGCGCCGCGCGCGACGAGGACGCGGCGGACTTCATCCGCGTCGTCAGCGCGTGCTGGGACGAGTATCCCGGCTGTGTCACCGACATCGACGGCGAGGCGCCGGAGCTGCGGGCGCTCGCCACGCACATGGCGGCGCGCGGCGGCTGCGCCTGGACGGCCGAGACTGGTGGTGCGGCAATCGGGCTCGTCGCGTGCTGGCCGGTAGCGGGGGGCGCCTTCGAGGTCGGCAAGATGTATGTGGCAACCGCCGCGCGCGGCGGCGACGCGGCCTCGCGCTTGCTGGACGCCGCAACGGACTTCGCGCGCGACGCGGGCGCAGCCGAGTTGCACCTGTGGAGCGACACGCGGTTCCTGCGCGCGCACGCGTTCTACGAAAAGCACGGGTTCGTGCGCAGCGGGCCGATCCGGGCGCTTGGCGATCGCAGCAACTCGATCGAGTTCGGCTATGCCAAGCCGCTTTCCGGGCTGGTGGTTCGCGTGCTGGACGTGGCAGCGGCGGGTTCGGCGGAGCGAGGACTGGCCGAGATCCTGGCTGCCTGCGTCGATACCGGCGCGTCGGTGTCGTTCCTGCCGCCGCTGTCGGAGGATACGGCGCGGGCGTTCTGGCGCCGCGCGGCCGCAGCCGTCGCGACCGGGCGGCGGGTGCTGGTGGCGGCATGGCTCGACGGCGCGCTCGCCGGCGTGGTGATGCTCGATTGCGATATGCCGCCAAACCAGCCGCATCGCGCTGAAGTGCAAAAGCTGCTGGTGCATCCGGATGCGCGCCGGCGCGGCGTGGCCCGCGCCCTGATGCTGGCGGCGGAGATGGCGGCGCGCGAGGCCGGGCGGACGCTGCTGACTCTGGACACCGGCAGCAACGCGGCTGAAGCCCTCTATCAGGCGCTCGGCTATATCGAGGTCGGGCGCATTCCCGGCTTTGCGCTATTGGGAGACGGCACGCGCTGCGCGACGGCACTGTTCTACAAGCTGCTGGACTGAAAGAAGGTAACGGGCGATGAGGCACGCGGCGGGTGTCCTTGGGGCGGTGTTCGCAGCATCGCTGATCTGCTCGTCCGGGGCTGCGCGGGCCACGGATATCTGGGTGCATGTCCGCACTGTGGATCGCAAGCGCGGGGTGGTGCGCGCGGATGTGTGCACCCGGGCGGAGTTCCTGAAGGACTGCTCGTACCACGGCAGCGCGCCGGCGCATCGTGGCGAGGTCGTGGTGGTCGTGCGCGGCGTGCCGCCGGGCCTCTACGCGGCCACCGCCTATCACGATGTCAACAATGACGGCCAAGTGGACCAGGATGGGCTGGGCATGCCGAAGGAAGGTGTGGGCTTCAGCCGCGATCCGATGCTGCTGCTGGGACCGCCCGGCTTCGACGATTGCGCGGTGCGGGTTGCCGGCCGCCGCGTGCGCGTGGACATCGCGCTGAAGTTCGAGCCATGAGCGACGAATGCGGAGGATTGGGATGAGCAACGCCTGACTGAGACCGCCGCCGGCGTGTTCGTCATCGCCGTCACCCCGTTCCGCGAGGATGGCGAGCTGGATCTGCCCGGCGCCGACCGCATGGTGGAGTTTTATCTGGAGCGCGGCGCCACCGGTCTCACGATCCTGGGCATCATGGGCGAGGCTCCGAAGCTGACGGGGACCGAGAGCGCCGCTTTCGTGCGCCACGTCCTCGCCCGCGTGGCGGGTCGCGTGCCCGTGGTAGTCGGCGTCTCCAGCCCCGGCTTCGCGCCGATGCGCGAGCTGACCGAGACCGCGATGGACGAGGGCGCCGCCGGCGTCATGGTTGCCCCGCCGGCCGCGCTGCGCACCGACGACGGTCTGGCCGGCTACATGCACCAGGTCGCCGACATCGTGGGCGACACGCCGCTGGTGCTGCAGGACTATCCGCTGGCGTCAGGGCGTGCAGCTCTCGCTGCCGTGATCCGCCGGGTGATCGAGACGGTGCCCTCGTGCGTCATGCTGAAGGCGGAGGACTGGCCGGGCCTGGGCAAGATTTCCGCCCTGCGCGCGATCTCCGGGCTGCGGCGCGTCTCGATCCTGACCGGCAACGGGGGGCTGTTCCTGCCGGAGGAAATGCGGCGCGGGGCAGACGGCGCGATGACCGGCTTCGGGTATCCCGAAATGATGCGCGATGTGGTGGCGGCGCATCGCGGAGCCGACCGGCAGCGGGCGGCGGATGTGTTTGACGCCTACCTGCCGCTGGCCCGCTACGAACAGCAGCCGGGGATTGGCCTGTCGGTGCGCAAGCACATCCTGGCGCAGCGCGGGGCGATCCCTACGGCGACGCTGCGGCGGCCGTTCACGCCCGTCAGCGCGGACGAGCTTGCGGACGTGGCGTTCCTGATCCAAAGGCAGGAGCGGCGGCTGGCGGAGTTGGGATAGCTCTCCGCCATTGCTGCTGGCGATTTCGAACGGCCCGGCCCACCTCAAGGAAGGGTCAGCGCGGTGCTGGCCAATGATCCTTTACGGCGTAGGAAGTCGTAAGAAGAAAACGGGCGTCCGTCTATCACCAGAACGCAAATAGATGGCCGCCGATGCCGTGCGCGGTGAGGAGGATAGCGTTCAAGCGACACCATTCCGCTCGGTGTCGAGGAGATATAGGCCGCAATCGCAGACTGGCGCTCGTGGTGCGGAGGCAGTCGGTTCACAGCCCGGCTTGATGCGGCGCTGCAATCACGAAATTACCGGCCCCTCGACCAACGGCATCCACTGAGTGAACGCCTTGCTTTCGTCGCGGGACACGTACCAGGCCTGGAGCGCAATATCGGGGTGGCGCACGGCGAGTTCGTCACCGAGTTGTTTCGCATCAGCCTGATGAGCGGCAAGTTCCAGCGTCGGTTCGTCCAGCACTCGCTGGCCATAGGCGATGCCGACCGCGCCACAGTTGCTGTGATCCACGCAGACCAGCGTGCGGATGCCGTGCAGCTGGATCGACGCGCCAAGATTATCCCAGAACGTGCCGCGCCACGCCTCGAACTTTGGCGCGGCGATGGCCACCGAAGCGCCGGCGATGCTGAACTGGCTATATAACCCGCGCAACCCGACCGTGTGGCTGGCGGGTTCCGGCTGATCCATCCACGAAGCGACCGGCGCCTGCGTGCGCGGATCGACGCAGGACAGCAGCATCGCGCGATAGCCCGGCTTGGACTGCGCCCACGCGCCGAGCGGCGAGAGCGCGATCGCCGCCGCCGCCGCTGATTGCAGCAACCCGCGTCGGGACATTGCGGACGAGATTCCAGGGGCGCCGGTTCGACAGCCGCACGGGGCTGGATGAGACAATCTGAGCATCTTGCGCCTCCGCGCGAAGCCGGTGCATTGCCGGTGCGCAACGAGCGTGCCACGGAAATCAAACAGGAGCAACGTAGATGTCCGGCCAGCCCTTCGCCCTGGAAAAGCTCTGTCTGGATCAGGTGGAGGCGGTCGCCCGGCTTTATCGCGCGGCTTATGACGATCGCTTCCCGTTTATCGCCGGCCGCCATACCCCGGCCGACGACATCCGCTATTTCCGTGATACGGTGTTCCCAGCCGAGCAGGTCTGGGGCGCAATAGCCGAGGGCGCGTTTCGCGGTATCGTCTCGTTCCGCGAGGGTTGGGTCGAGAAGCTGTACGTGCTGCCGGCGTTTCAGAGACAGGGCCTCGGCAGAGCCCTGCTTGCGATCCCCAAGCGGGAGAACCGGCATGTGCAGCTCTGGACCTTCCAGCGCAACATCGCCGCGCGCCGGTTTTATGAGGCTCAGGGGTTCGCAGTGGTGCGCGAGACGGACGGCAGTCAGACCGAGGAACGCGAGCCGGATGTGCTGTATGCGTGGTCGCGGGGCTGATCGCCGTCGCCTGCCGTCACGAATGGCCCAGCACCGGATGCGGCACATACGGCTCCTCTAGCCGGGCCACGTCCTCGGGTGACGAGCCTGACCTCCAGCGCCGCGACCGCGTCCTCCAGATGCGCCATCTTGCTGGCGCCCACGATCGGCGCGCTCACCTCGGGCTTGGCCAGCAGCCAGGCAAGCGCCACGTGCGCCGGCTTGGCGTCGCGCGCGGCGGCGACCTCGGCGACGCGATCGGCCATCGCCTCGTCGGCGCCGCTATAGACCTGATCGCGGAACGGGTCGGTGCGGCTGCGCAGGGTCTGCGACTTGTGGTTGCCGGTCAGCAGCCCGCGCGCCAGCGGCGACCACGGAATCAGTCCGATGCCCTCGGCGCGGCACAGCGGGTTCATTTCCCGCTCCTCCTCGCGATAGGCGAGGTTGTAGTGGTTCTGCATGGTAACGAACCGCGCCCAGCCGCGCCGGTCCGACGTGTTCAGCATGCGCTGGAACTGCCAGGCGAACATGCTCGACGCGCCGATGTAGCGGGCCTTACCGGACCGCACGACGGTATCCAGCGCATCCAGCGTCTCCTCGATCGGCGTGGAGGCATCAAAGCGATGGATCTGGTAGAGATCGACGTAATCGGTGCCGAGCCGGCGCAGGCTGTCGTCAATGGCGTGCAGGATGTGCTTGCGCGACAGGCCACGCTGGTTTTGATCATCGCCCATCGAGCCGTTGACCTTGGTGGCGATCACCACGCGATCCCGCGTCGGGCCGAAATCGCGCAGCGCGCGGCCAAGGATTTCCTCACTGACGCCGGTCGAGTACACGTCGGCGGTGTCGAAGAACGTGATCCCCAGCTCCAGCGCGCGGCGGATGAATGGACGGCTCTCCTCCTCCTCCAGCACCCATTCGCGCCATGCCTTCGAGCCGTAGGTCATGCAGCCAAGGCAGATGCGCGACACCGTGAGGCCCGTGGTGCCAAGTCTCGCGTATTCCATCGTCGTCTCCGCTCTGGCCAGACTGTTGTCGCAGGGCGGTGATAGCATCCGAGCGCGTTGTGGACAGGGGGCGAGAATTGAGCGACCCAAAAAGTGATTTGCCCGGGCAGCCAATGCGGCTGCGCGCCATCGGCCACCTCTCCACCCCGTTCCGCACCCGCGCGGATTGCCCCCGGCACGGTCGCCAGCCCGATCCGCCGCCGCTGTGCCATGCAACGGTGCTGCCCGATTTCCGGCCCGGCCTGCTGTCTCTGGACGGGTTCTCGCACCTGATCGTGTTGTATTGGCTGCACGACACGAACGCCGACCCGGCACTGGTGTTCGCCCCGCCATTCGATGCGTCGCCGCGCGGCGTGTTCGCGACGCGCGCGCCGTGGCGGCCGAACCCGATCGGGCTGTCGGTCTGCGCCTTTGACGGTGCGCAGGCTGACGGGCGGCTGCGGCTGCGCTACCTGGACTGCATCGACGGGACCGTGCTGCTGGACATCAAGCCCTATCTGCGCACCACCGACAGCGAGCCGCGAGCCAGCCTCGGCTGGCTCGCGCCGCACAGCACACAGAACTGAGGATGCCGGATGCCCCGACTGACCATCATCGACTGCGATCCCGGCACCGATGACGCCATCGCGCTGTGGCTCGCGCTGGCCTCCCCGGAAGCGATCGACTTGCGCATGGTCACGGTGGTCGGCGGCAATGTGGGGCTGTGCGCGACGCTGCCCAATGCGCGCGCAGTCGTCGGCCTCTCCGGTCGGCCAGTCCCGGTGGTCGGCGGCGCGGACCGGCCGCTGTTGGGACGGTTTGAGGACGCGGCGCATGTGCATGGCAATGACGGGCTGGGCGGCGTGGCGCTGCCTCCGGGCCCGCCCGCCTCGCCCGGACTGGCGCTGGATCGGATGCGCGACCTGCTTGCCCAGGCAGCCCCGAACTCGGTGACGCTGGTCGGACTGGGGCCGGCGACCAACATTGCCCTGCTGCTGGCGGCCCAGCCCGCGCTGGCCGGCGGCATAGCCGAGATCGTGGTCATGGCTGGCGCGCTGGCGGAGGGCAATGTCACGCCATCGGCGGAGTTCAACGCCTACAATGATCCAGAGGCGCTGGCCATCGTGCTCGGCTGCGGTCGGCCGGTGACGATGGCCACCCTGGACGTGACCAATCAGGCGCTCTGCACCCCGGCCCACGTTGCCGCACTGCGCGCTGCGGGGAATGGATCGTGCTTGCGGGCCGCGGCGGATATCTGGGACAGGGTACCGCCGTCGCCCAGGTCGGGCGGAGTTGGACACGAGCAGCACGATGCGTGCGCGGTCGCATGGCTGGTCGCGCCGGAGTTGTTCACGCACCGCGAGGTCCACGCGTCTGTCGATCTCGGACCTGGGCCGGGGCGCGGCCGCACGGTTATCGACCGCTGGGGCCGGCTTCCCTTTGCGCCCAATGCGCGACTGCTTGAGACGGTGGACGCCCCCGGTTTTTTCCAGCTTCTGACCAACCGTCTGGCATCGCTTGCCTGATCGTAGCGGAATTCTTCATATGGCCCGGTCTGGATCTACGGAAACAGTCCGCGCAGCCGCTTGCCCGCCCGCACCTTCTCGACACCGATCGCCATCGCTGCCGTGCGCATCGACACCCGCTCGGCGGCGGCGCGTTTCGTCACCTGGGCGAAGGCGCCCTCCAGCAGGCGCTCCAGCCGATCGCTCACTTCGGCTTCGGTCCAGAACAGGCGCTGCAAGTCCTGCACCCATTCGAAATAAGACACGATGACGCCGCCTGAGTTGCACAGGATGTCAGGGATGACGAACAGCTCGCTGCCGCGTCGGTCCAGGATCGCGTCCGCTTCGGGAGTCGTCGGGCCGTTGGCGCCTTCCGCGAGAATCCGGCAGCGCAGGCGCCCGGCATTTTCGCCTGTTATGACGCGCTCCACCGCAGCCGGCACCAGAATGTCGCAGGGCTGCTCCAGCAGCGCCGACGGGCTGATGCGGGCCTGCGAGGAAAACCCCTCCAGCACCCGTCGCTCGGCCAGATGCGCTTCGATGGCATCCAACGGCAAGCCCGCCGGATCGAAATACGCAGCAGTGTGGTCGCTCACACCCAGCACGCGTACGCCATGCCGACGCGCGAGCGTGTAGGCGGCGACGCTGCCCACATTGCCGAAGCCCTGCACGATGGCGGTGGCATCCTGGCTGCGCAGTCCGATCGCATCGCAGGCGCGGCCCACCAGATAGGCGACGCCGCGTCCTGTGGCCTCACGCCTGCCTTCTGTGCCGCCGACCGCGACCGGCTTGCCTGTGACGATCTCCTGGATCGAATGGCCCTCGTGCATCGAATAGGTATCCATGAACCAGGCCATCACCTGTTCGTTGGTGCCCATGTCCGGTGCCATCACGTCGGTCTGGGGACCGACGAACGGAATCATCTCCTGCATGTAGCGGCGCGACACCGCCTCCAGTTCGCGCGCCGACAGCGTCAGCGGGTCGCAGGCGACACCGCCTTTGGCGCCGCCATAGGGCAGCCCGGCCAGCGCGCATTTCCAGCTCATCCAGATCGCCAGCGCCGCGACCTCGCCCAGATCCAGGTTCGGGGCGAAGCGCGTGCCGCCCTTGGTCGGGCCGAGCGTCAGATGGTGCTGGACGCGGAAGCCCTGGAACACCTCGGTGCGGCCATCATCCATGTGCACCGGCACGGATACCGCAACCGCCCGTTTGGGGTACAGCAGCCGGGCGCGCTCGTCCTGCGGGATCCCGAGATGGTCGGCGATGACGCCGAACTGCGTACGCGCCATCTCGAACACCGGCCCGGAATAGATGCTCATTGTCCGCTCCCGCCCGTTGACCCGCGATCATAGGCCCAACGCAAGCGACGGCCCAGGCGTCGAGTTGCTGGCTTGCGCGACCCGGTTCGGCCGGGCACCGTCACGGCCGGAAGACACCCACCATCGGAGCGCCGAGTGAAGGTCTGCGTGTTCGGAGCGGGCGCGATCGGCGCCTACCTGGCGGTCGAACTGGCGCTGGCAGGCCACGAGGTGAGCGCGATAGCGCGGGGCGCGCATCTCGCGGCAATGCGACGCGACGGAGTGCGGCTGCGCAGCGGCGGTCGCGAGCGCACCGCGCGTATCGCGGCCAGCGACGACCCGGCCGCTTTCGGCCCGCAGGACTACGTGATCTGCGCGCTGAAAGCACATCAGGCGTTCGGGGCGGCGGACAAGTTTGCTCCCCTGCTGGGCCCGGGGACAGCGGTGGTCAGCGCCGTCAACGGCATTCCATGGTGGTACTTCTACCGGCATGGCGGGACGCTCGAGGGCCGTCATCTCGAGTTCGTTGACCCCGGCGGCCGTCAGTGGCGAGCGATCGGGCCGGAGCGGGCAATCGGCTGCATCGTTGATCCGGCTTGCGAGATCGTCGAACCCGGCGTGGTCGAGCACCATGCCCATAACCGCTTCACGCTGGGCGAGCCGGGCGGCGGCGCCTCGGCGCGGGTGCAGGCGCTGAGCGAGGCGCTGAACGGCGCCGGGCTTGACGCCCCGGTCCGCGACGGCATCCGCTGGAACCTTTGGCTCAAGCTGTTCGGCAATGTCTGCTTCAGCCCGATCAGCGTACTGACCCAGGCGACGCTGGGCCGGGTGGCCTCCGAGCCGGCGCTGCGCGAGACCTGCCGCGCGATCATGGCCGAGGCGCGGGCCGTGGCGGGAGCCTTGGGTATCGAGATCCCGGAGTTGATGATCCAGCGCCGGCTCGACGCGGCGGCGGCGATCGACAGCCACAAGATCTCGATGCTGCAGGACCTGGAGCGCGGCCGGTCACTGGAGATCGACGCTCTGGTGACCGTGGTGCAAGAGCTGGGGCGGTGGCTGGACGTGCCCACGCCGCGGATCGACCTGGTGCTGGCGTTGGTGCAGGAGCGAGGGCGGCAGGCGGGGCTGTATGTGCCACTGTCGGAGTCGTTCACCCAGCGGTGATCGAGTCGGCAGCCGGGCAGTCGCGTTTGTCGTCAAATCGCCGGCCCTGGGTCGCCAGGATTAGCTGCCGCTATGGGAGGTTCCGCATGATCCGTTTGACCGCGACCCTGGTTCTGCTTGCCCTCGCCCTGCCGCTGAGCGGCTGCATCATCGCGCCTGCCCGTCCCAGCTGGTGCTACTATCACCCGTATCGCTGCCGATAAGGGGCGGCCGGACGCGGGCCAGAGCAGTTCTCAACCTGGGGAGGAAGCTGATTGCAGGGAGCCCTTGGCGCAGCCCAGCGCCAGCAGCGCGGCCGCCGCCGCTGGAAACGCGAACACCAATCCATCCGGCAGCCGGAACGCAAGCGCCCCGCCCAGCCCGCCGGCGACCAGACCCGCCCATAGCGCCGCATAGCCGGCCGGATCGCGCCATCCGACCTGTCCCGCGCAGGCTTTCGCCGCCGTCGCGCCGAGATGCACCAGCGTCCCAGTTGCGTAGGTAAGGCCCAGGGTAAGCCGCCCGGCTTTTTGTTCGGTCGCATTCTGGGCGCCCATCGCAGCCACCAGGCACACTGTCAGCGTAGTGTCATGCGCCCGCTGCCACCAGGCCATCGCCAGCAGCAGCGCCACCGCCCCGAGCACGGCAGGCTTGCGCCAGCGCCCAGCGCCCAGTCCCGCAGCCTCGCCCGCGAAGGCAGACGCCACGAAGCCAGCGACCACTGCGGCCAGGAATGCGGCCTTGCCCGGATCGCCGGTGATTGCCTGCACCGCGATCTTGGTGCTGTTGCCGCTCATGAACGAGACAAACAGCCCACCCAACCGCAGGAAACCCGCTGCATCGATCCAGCCCGCAAGGGCCGCCAGCGCCACGGCCAGCAGCAGCGCCGAGCGATTGTCGGACACGGACCTAGCGCAGACGGCTGACCGCGTAATCAGCCATCGCCATCATCGCGCGGCGCAGCGCGCTGTCAGGGAAGACACTCAAAGCCGCTTTGCCCTCCGCGGCAAACCGGGCAGCGGCGTCCAGCGTAGCGCCGATCGCGCCGTGCGCTTCAATCAGCGAAAGGGCGCGCTCCAGGTCACCGTCGGTCTGCTCACTTGTCTCGATGGTGCGCCGCCAGAACTCGCGCTCCTCTGCGGTGCCGGCGTCATGGGCGACCAGCACCGGCAAGGTAATCTTGCCCTCTCGGAAATCGTCGCCCACGGTCTTGCCCAGCACCGCCTGGTCCGCCGCATAATCCAGCGCGTCGTCGACCAGTTGGAAGGCGATGCCGAGATTGCCGCCGAATTCGCGCAACGCCGTCTGCTCGGACGCCGGCCTTTCGGCGACGACCGCGCCGATCTCGCAGGCGGCGGCAAACAGGGCGGCGGTCTTGCCGCGGATGACCTCAAGATACTGCGCACGCGTCGTGGACAGGTCGTTCTGCGTGGTGAGCTGCAACACCTCGCCCTCGGCGATGGTCGCCGCTGCGGATGACAAGATGCCCAGCACCTGCAAGGAGCCGTCGGCCACCATCAACTGAAATGCGCGGGCGAACAGGAAGTCGCCGACCAACACCGAGGCCTTGTTGCCGAACACCGCATTTGCGCTGGCCAGGCCGCGACGGAGATGACTGTCGTCCACCACGTCGTCGTGCAGCAACGTCGCGGTGTGAATGAACTCGACGCACGCCGCCAGATGCACGTGGCGGTCGCCGGCAGGGTGCGGCGGATACCCGCATAGCTTGGCCGAAGCCAGCGTCAGCAGCGGTCGCAGACGCTTGCCGCCGGCGGCGACAATGTGCGCGGCCAGCTGCGGAATCAGCGCGACGGGACTGTGCATGTGCGCGACAATGACGCGGTTGCACTGGCCCAGATCGTCGGCGACCAGCGCCAGCACGGTCGCGAGCGCGTCTTCGGCGGAATCAGCGGTAATGGCGGGTGGGCTTGCGGGCAGATCCATCACAATGCCCTACTGGCTCCCCCGGTCAAAGGCTCAACCGGGCGTGGGCTGAGCAGTGACCATATCGGCTTCGTCCAAGTTCGGTCAAGGCAAGCGGGATACCGCGTTGCCCCTGGAACTCCCGGTTAGGGCTTTGCGGCGGCACGCGGAGCGGCAATGATGCACCATGCAGGTTATCGAAACGTCGAACGACCCGGTTCGCATCAGCTTCCTCATCGCCCTGCTTCGCGATGCCGGCATCGAGCCGTTGCTGCTGGATGCGCAAATGAGCGCGCTGGAGGGTAGCATCGGCGCCTTCCCGCGCCGGCTCGCAGTTGCCGCTGACGACGCCGGTCAGGCGCGGCGGGTGCTGCGCGAAGCCGGCTTGGGGTGAACGCCAGCGGGACGGCGGCGGCGATCACGCAGCCGACCACGCGCGGGCGGCTGCTGGACGGCCGGTTGCGCTACGACCAGTCCGCCCTCGGTCACCGAAGCGGCATCGAGCCGGTCTTTCTTGCGGCCAGCATCCCGGCCCGCCCCGGACAACGCTTGCTGGAGGCCGGGACCGGCGCGGGAGCCGCGTTGCTCTGCATCGCGGCCCGCGTTGAGGGTATCGAGGGCGTGGGTGTCGAGCGCGATGCGGCGCTCGCTCGGCTGGCAGACGCGAACTTCGCCGCCAACGGCTTTGCCGGCCTGCGCGCAACCGTCAGCGCCGTTGAGGCTTTCCTCCCTGACGCGCCGTTCGATCACGCCATGGCCAATCCACCCTGGCACGCGGCTTCCGGTACTGCCTCGCCCGATGCCGGGCGGGAGTTTGCGCGTCGCGCCGATGCGGGACTGCTCGCTCGCTGGATGGCGGCGATGGCGCGCTGCCTGCGCCGCCGCGGCACGCTGACCTTGGTGGCCGCCGCGACCGTGATCCCGGACTGGCTCGCCGCATTGCCCGACTGCGGTTGCGGCAGTCCTGCGATCCTTCCGCTCTGGCCGCACGCGGGAGCCGCGGCCCGGCTCGCCTTGTTGCAGGCGGTTCGCCACGGGCGGGCCCCGCTGCGGCTGCTGCCAGGGCTGGCGCTGCACGACGCCGCCGGCCGGTTCACGCGCTCCGCCGATGCGGTGCTGCGCGAGGGTGGCGCAATCGAATGGTCGTGACGGGCCACCCCGCCCAATACTGTTTCGCCGTCGGCGCGCAACCTGAGCACGACGGCGGCTTTCTCACAGGATGCGCGTGCATCACATCAACTGCGGCTCGATGTGCCCCTATGGCGGCCGGCTTTGGGATGGTGTGACGCCTGGCCTGGGCGCGTCGCGGCTGTCTTGCCACTGCCTGCTGATCGAAGCCAACGACCGGCTGATCCTGGTGGATACCGGGATCGGGACAACCGACCAGCGCCGCGCCCGCGCCCGGCTGAGCGAGGCGTTCGTGGCGCTGGACCACATCCGTTTCGACCCGCGCGACACGGCGCTCGCCCGAATCCGCGCGCTCGGGTTCGCGCCGGCGGACGTGCGCGACATCGTCCTGACGCATCTGGACTTTGACCATGCTGGCGGCTTGCCTGATTTCCCGCAGGCCGCGGTGCACCTGCTGGGCATCGAGGCGGCAACGGCCGGATATCGCGACTCGCCGCGTCAACGTGGTCGTTACCGGCCGGCGCAGTGGGGCGGCGCTGGCCCGTTGCACAGCTATGACGCCGATGGCGAACGGTGGTTCGGCTTCGCCTCAGTGCGCGAGCTGCATGGCCTGCCACCGGACATCCTGTTGGTCCCGCTGCCCGGTCACACCGAGGGGCATTGCGGGGTCGCGATCAAAGCGGATGGGGGCTGGATGCTGCATGCCGGCGACGCCTACTTCTATCGCGGCGAGATGGACTTGCAGCGGCCGCACTGCACGCCGGGGTTGATCTTCTATCAATGGCTCATGGAGATGAACCGGGCGAAGCGGCTGGATAATCAGCAGCGGCTGCGCGAGCTGATCCGGGCGCACGGGAACGAAATCGACCTGTTCTGTTCGCACGACGCGGTGGAACTGGCCCGTCGCGGCGGTCACGTCACAGCATGTTCGCCGTGAAACGAGCCTACCCGTCAGCCTTCGCCGCCATCGCTGCGCGCACCGCCTCCAACGCGGCGGGCGCTGCCGCCGCATCAGGGCCGCCGGCCTGCGCCAGGTCCGGCCGGCCACCACCGCCGCGGCCGCCGACCGCGGCTGCGGCGGCGCGCGCGAGATCGACAGCGTTGAACCGGGCGACGAGATCGGCTGAGACCGCAACCACGATGCTGGCCTTGCCCTCGGCAGTGGAGACCAGCGCGACCAGGCCTGATCCTTGCTGCTGGGCGATCGCCTCGGCCAGTCCCTTCAGCTCTCGCGCCGGCACGTCGCCCATGTGGCGCGCGGCCAGGCGCACGCCGCCGATCTCCTCCGCCAAAGCCGCGCCGCCGCCAGTGGCAAGCTTCTTCTGCAACTCGACCACCTGTCGTTCCAGCCGCCGGCGATCCTCGACCAGGGCGGCCAGCCGCTCCGGCAGTTCGGCCGGGCTCACTCGCAGCACAGCGGCGGCATCGGTCAGCCGACGATCGTTCTCCGCCAAAGTGGCCAGCGCCGCCTCGCCGGTGACCGCCTCGATCCGGCGCACCCCGGCGCTGACCGCGCTCTCGCCGGCGATGCGGAACAGACCGATATCGCCGGTCCGCGCGCACATGCGTGCCGCCGCATAGCTCCACCGAGAAAGGCCGGCCGCGTTATCGCCGTCCGCCCGCCCATCGACACGACGCGCACTTCGTCTCCGTATTTTTCGCCGAACAGCGCCATCGCCCCCTGTCGACCGCCTCGTCGGGCGGCATCAGCCGCGTCGTCACGGCGGCGTTCTGCGGAGCGACGCGTTCAGCTCCGCCTCGACGCGCGCCAGATCGTCGCGGCCGATCGGGTCGGGCTGGCTGAAGTCGAAGCGCAGCCGGTCCGGCGCTTCAGGCTCCTTTCTGCGCCACATGATCCCAAGCCCCTGGCGCAACGCCTCGTGCAGCAGATGGGTCGCGGAATGGTTGGCGCGGATCGCGCCGCGCCGCCCGTGATCGATCGGCGAGCACCGCCGCCCCGACGGCGAGCTCGCCCTGCTCGACCTTGCCATGGTGGACGAACAGATCGCCGAGCGCGCTTCTGGGTCGCACCAGAACGCGGGCCCGCGGCGCGCTGATCGTGCCGGCGTCGCCGACCTGGCCGCCCATTTCGGCATAGAACGGCGTCTGGTTGAGCAGAGACGAGAGCGCGGACCCCTCGCCCGCCGCGCTCGACCGGGCGTCCGTCGATGACCAGGGCCGTGACGACCGCCTCCGGCTGTCTCGGTGCCGTAGCCCAGGAACTCGGTCGCGCCCGAGCCGCTCGTGCAGGGCGAACCACACCCGCCCCTCGGCGGCATCGCCCGTGCCGGCCCAGGCAGTGCGGGCGCGGCGGCGCTGCTCGGCCATGGCAGCGTCGAACCCTGCGACATCGACCGCCGCCCTTTCTCGCGTAGCGCGTCCTGCGTCAGGTCAAGCGGGAAGCCATACGTATCGTACAGGCGGAATGCCATGTCGCCGGGCAGCGCGCCGCCTTCGGGCAGCGTCGCCGTCTCGTCCTCCAGCAGATGCAGCCCGCGGTCGAGCAGGGCAGCGAAGCGGGTCTCCTCCAGCCGCAGCGTCTCCGCGATCAGCGTCTGGCGCGCACCAGCTCCGGATAGGCAGGGCCCATCTGCCGCACCAGTGCCGGCACGAGGCGGCCCATGACCGGATGCGTGGCGCCCATCATGTGCGCGTGGCGCATGGCGCGCCGCATGATCCGGCGCAGCACATAGCCCCTGCCCTCGTTGGAGGGCAGCACCCCGTCGGCCATCAAAAAGGCGCTGCTGCGCAGATGGTCGGCGATCACGCGGTGGCTCGTCTTGAACGGCCCGTCCGGCGCCGCCCGGTGGCGTCGGCGCTGGCCAGGATCAGCGCGCGGAGCGTGTCGGTATCGTAATTGTCGTGCTTGCCCTGCAGGATGGCGGCGATCCGCTCCAGCCCCAAGCCCGTGTCGATCGACGGGCCGCGGAAGTCGGCGCGCACACCGGGCGGACCTTCTCGTATTGCATGAACACGAGATTCCAGAACTCGAGAAGCTGTCGCCGTCCTCATCCGGCGAACCCGGCGGGCCGCCCGGGAAGCGTCGGCCCGTGATCATAGAAGATCTCCGAACACGGGCCGCACGGGCCGGTATCGCCCATCGCGCCAGAAATTATCGGCCTGGCGATGCGAACGATGCGCTCGTCCGGCAGGCCGGCGATGGATTTCCACAATGGCCGAGGCATCGTCGTCCTCGGCGAACACCGTGACCAGCAACTTGTCGGCCGGAACTGCGAAGTCGCGGCGTGAGCAGCGTCCAGGCAAGCTGGATCGCCAGCTCCTTGAAGTAGTCTCCGAAGCTGAAATTGCCCAGCATCTCGAAGAAGGTGTGGTGGCGAGCGGTATAGCCGACATTGTCCAGATCGTTGTGCTTGCCGCCGGCCCGCACGCATTTCTGCGCCGTGGTTGCGCGGCGAATACGGCCGCTTCTCCGCACCGGTGAAAACGTTCTTGAACTGGACCATCCCGCGTTGGTGAACATCAGCGTCGGGTCGTTGCGCGGCACCAGAGGGCTGCTGTCGACCACGGCGTGGCCGTTGCGGGCGAAAAAGTCGAGGAACGTGGCGCGGATATCGTTGCTAGAGATGGGCATGGCGAGCGGAGTGACCTGCTGCGGGGGCACACGGAGTTAGCGCAGCGACCAAGCCCTGTCACGGGCAGCCTTCCGGGTTGCCCGTGACTGCTCATGCGGCAGCGCACGTCAGGAAAGTTTACACTCCTCGCACACGCCCGGTGTAACTCTCTGACAAAACGAGGATTATTTTCTTGGCATGATGCCTGCAACACACCGCCGCGCTGCTGGCGGACTCTGCCAGCGCGTCGTTCACCAAGTTCCTGTCTCGAGATAGCCGATGAAATCCTTCTGGGTCCTTGCGCATTGCCGATGGCTGCACGTCACGACGTCGCTGGCGCGCTGGGCCGCGATTCCTCACGCGGCTCTGCATACCGCCTGTGTTGCTGGCGCGATCGGGTTGGCGGGCCTGGGCGGCCTTGCGCTGCTGCCGGCTCGGCCGGCCGCGGCGGCCGGCGAATTGCAACGGTTCGACAGCCCGGTCGCCTCGCCTGTCGTTCGGACACCCGGACCTGCTGGTGTCAGCGGGGGGGCCTCGGCCGTAGCGGCTGCCGCTGACGGCGGTCCTGCCGCTGCATTCGCCGCCGCCGCTCCTGCGGACACCGGTCTGCCGGGGTCGGCAATTGCGCCAGCCCAGGAGCTATCGCCACCGGATCAGACCGACGCCGCCCCGCCCTGGACGCCTCCCGCATGGTCGCCCGTCGAGTTCGCCGCGCCGCCGACCCCAGCCGACGCGGCGCCGGTGGTGGACGTTCCTGAGCCCTCGACTGTTCTGAGCTTTGGAACCGCCCTCCTGGCGCTTGCAGCCCTGGCCCGGCGGCTGCGGAGTCAGAGCAGATCCTCGATGCGGACCGGCAACTGACGGATGCGCCGGCCGGTGGCGTGATGCACGGCGTTGGCGATCGCGGCATTCATGCCCACGATGCCGATCTCGCCAATGCCCTTGATGCCGAGCGGGTTCACCACATCGTCCTGCTCCGGGATCATCAGCACCTCGACACTGGATACGTCGGCGTTCACCGCGATGTGGTACTCTGACAGGTTATCGTTGATATAGCGGGCTGCGCGCGGGTCGATCTCGGTCTTTTCCAGCAGCGCCCCCGACAGACCCCAGATCATCCCACCCATGTACTGGCTGTAAGCGGTGACCGGATTGACGATTCGGCCGGCCGCGAATGCGCCGACCAGCCGGGGGGCGCGGATCTCGCAGGTGCGTCGATGCACCCGCACCTCCACGAACTGCGCGCCATACGCGAAGGCGGTGACGTCGTGACGCTTCTGGCCGCGAACGATCGGATTCTGGCCTTGATACAGCTTGGCCATCGCATCCTCGGGCGCGCCCTCCGGCACGTTCTCGGCATACGCCTCCAACGCGCCGCCGCTGATCCGCCGAATGGCATCGGCCAGTTTCTCTGAACCGCCATCCGGCGCGGTCAGTCGTCCGGCCCCGAACCGCAGGCTGGCCGGATCGCGTCCGGCCAGCGGCCCGTCGTTGGCGGTGGTGGCCGCCCGTGCGAGGCGTTGCCGGAGATCGTCGCACGCCCGGGCGACAGCGTGGGTGATGCTCGCTGTGTGACTCGATCCAGCGGCGAGCGCTGCTGGCGGCAGCTCGGTGTCGCCAAGTTCGACCGTCACCTGATCGACCGACAGGCCCAGGCGGTCGGCCGCAGTGATCGCGACCACCGTGTATGCGCCGGTGCCGATGTCATGCCCGGCAATACGCACCCGCGCCCCGCCCTCCGGACGCACAGTCACCCGCGCCGAACTCGCCGAGATGTTTGTGGGATAGCAGGCGCCGGCACACCCGAACCCGACCAGCCAATCGCCGTCGCGCATGGAACCCGGGCGCGGGTCACGTCTGCTCCATCCAAAGCGGGCGGCGCCCTCGTCAAGGCAGGTCATCAGGTGCCGACTGGAAAACGGCAGCCCGGTCACCGGATCTCGCGCCGGTTCGTTGCGGCGTCGCAGCTCGATCGGGTCGATGCCGAGTGCGCAGGCCAGTTCGTCCATCGCGCACTCAAGCGGGAACATGTACGGCGTATCCGGCGGTGCGCGCATGAAGCCGGGCGTGTTGCGGTCAGCGTGAACGATGTTCACCCGTGTTTCGATGTTCGGGCACGCATACATCCGGGCCGTCGATTCGGTGCCCGAAACGTTATAGGTGCTCGGCCGCGAGGTGACCTCCCAGCCCTCATGCCGCAATGCCGTCAGTCTGCCGTCGTGCGCAGCGCCAAGTTGGATGTGGTGTCTGGTCTCGGCGCGGTAGGTTGCGATGGTGAACCCCTGGTCGCGCGTCGGAACCAGCTTGACCGCGCGGCCGATGCGACGCGCCGCGATCGCGATCCATGCGGTCCGCGACGTGGCGCCGCCCTTCGAGCCGAACGAGCCGCCGACGAACCTGGAGATCACGCGGACGTCTTCGGGATCGATGCCGAGCTGCCTGGCGACGTTGCCGCGCAGGCCGTAGACGAACTGGCTGGGTTCCCAGATCGTCAGCTCGCGCCCGTTCCAGGCGCAGGTCGTGGTGAACAACTCGATCGGGTTGTGGTGCTGGGTCGGCGTGCCGTAGCGCGCGTCGATCGTGATCTCGGCCGCGGCGAGCGCCGCCGCGACGTCGCCGACATGATAATCCTCGTGCTCGCCGTCCTCGCGCGTCTCCTCGTCGGCGCCGATGCTGCCGAATGTCGCGGCAGGCTCCTGCTCCTCATACCGAACATGCGCGCGCGACGCCGCCTCTCGCGCGCCCTCATAGGTTTCGGCCACGATCACGCCGATGATCTGGCCATCGTGCCAGACCCGATCGCTTTCCAGGGTCGTGGTCGTGTTCCCGCCGGTCGCCTGCTGCGGCGTCTTGGCCTGATCGCCGACATTGTCGTGCGTCAGGATATCGAGCACTCCGGCAACCGCGCGCGACTCGTCCAAATCAAAGCCGACGACGCGCCCGCGCGCGACGGCGCTGGTCAGCAGGAAGGCATAGGCCGGATTGGCCACGGCCTCATCGGACGGATAGAGCGCACGGCCGGTCACCTTGGCGCGCCCGTCGATCCGCAGAGCCGGCCTGCCGAACACGCCGCCCTCGCCCGCGCTCTGGTCGTCCGGCATCTCAGACCTCCATCCGCGCCGCCTCAAGCAGCGCCCGGACCAGCGTGCGGCGCCCAAGTTCCGGCTTGAAGCCGTTGTCGCCATGCGTGACCGCGCCGGCGAACGCCGCTTCGGCGGCTATTTGCGCCGCCGCCTCGTCAAGCGGTCGTCCAACGAGCGCCGCCTCCGCTTCGTGCGATCGCCACGGCTTTGCGGCCAGGCCGCCGATGCCGATGCGTGCCGAGCGCACCGGCCGCCGGCCTCCAGGTCGAGCGCCACCGCCGCCGAAGCGAGCGCGAAATCGTAGGAGGCCCGGTCACGGATCTTCAGATAGAGCGAACGTCTCGTCCATGGCCCGGCAGGGACGTGAAAGCCGGTAATCAGCTGGCCCGCCTGCAAGTCTGTCTCGATGTGCGGGGTGTCGCCGGGCAGCCGGTGAAGCGCCTCGAACTCGACCGCGCTCGCCACGCCAGCCGAGTCCAGCAGCTCCACCTGGGCGCCAAGTGCCGCCAGCGCCACCGCGAGGTCGCCGGGATAGTGGGCGATGCAGTGCTCGCTGACGCCCAGCACAGCCAAGCGACGGTTGATGCCCCCGATCGCCGCGCAACCGCTGCCCGGTTTGCGCTTGTTGCAAGCCTGCCAGCTGACATCGCGATAGTAGTTGCAGCGTGTGCGCTGAAGCACGTTGCCGGCAAGGGTTGCCATATTGCGCAATTGTGGGCTGGCGGCCTGCCAGAGAGCGTCGGACAGCACCCTGTATTGCGCCCTGATCGTCGGATGGTCCGCTGCCTCGGACATGCGGACCAGCGCCCCCAGACGCAGGCCCTCCGCCGTGCACGTGATGCCGCCATGCTCGCCCCGTAGCGCGGCAATGTCGATCAGCAGCTCCGGCCGCAATACGTCGAGCTTCATCAGATCGAGCAGCGTGGTGCCACCCGCAAGGTAGTGCGACGGCGCGCCCGCGTCCGTCTCGGCCCGTGGACCGGCCGTTGCCATCTGCAGCGCCGTCTCGGCGCGGTCCGCACGCTGCAACGTGAATGGACGCATCAGCGCGCGCCGGCCGTGGCCAGCGTGCGGTCGCGCGCCTGCAGCACCGCCTGCACGATTTTCGGATAGGCGGCACAGCGGCACAAATTGCCGCTCATGTACTCGCGGACGTCTTCGGCGCTCCCGGCATGGCCTTCGTGCACGCAGGCAACGGCGCTGATGATCTGGCCCGGCGTGCAATACCCGCATTGGTAGGCGTCGCAGTCCAGGAACGCTTGCTGCATCGGATGCAGCGCGCCGGTCTCGCCGGCCAGGCCCTCGATCGTTGTGACCTCGCCCTGAGCGGCGGCGGCGAGGACGAAGCACGAAAGCACTCGCACCCCGTCCATCAGCACCGTGCAGGCGCCGCACTGGCCCTGATCGCAACCCTTCTTGGAACCGGTAAGCCCCAGCCGCTCACGCATGGCATCGAGCAGGGTTACCCGCGGGATCGACGCTGAGCCGGTGCTCGCGGCCATTCACTTTCAGGAGTATGTCCATGCGGGTCTCCGCCTACGTGAACGCGCTGGTTCAACGTGCCGGGCGAGCACGGTTCCCAAGTCGCACGACGGCTCACGCAGGCGCGATGGACGGCCACATGACCGGACAGCGGAACGCTCCCGCGCACCACCGCGTTGGCCGCGCATGACCGGACGCCGGGTGCCGACTCCTGCCGAACTCAGTCGCGCGCTGCGCCTGACTGACAGCCCGGACCTGCGCCGGCGGCGCTGGATCGTGGGGCTGTCCCTGGTGGGCGCAGGCATCGGCCAGATCGTCGGTCTGTATCAGACCGGCATCCTGCGGAATCTTCCGGACCCGCCGGCAGGGCCATTTGACTCCAGTCGGGTCAATGCGTCCGCCTACGCCTACAAAAGGCTGCAGCTACCGGACGCCTTTCTCATGCTGGGCACGTACGCGGTCACCGCGGCCCTGGCCGCTGCCGGTGGCGAAGACCGGACGGAGCAGGCGCCGCTGCTGCCGATCGCGATGGCCGGCAAGGCTGCCTACGATGTGGTCACCAACCTGCGCCTCGCGCGTGAGGAATGGCAGGGCAATCAGGCGCTCTGCGCCTACTGCCAGACCGCGACGCTGGTTTCGATCGCCTCCCTCGCACTCGCCTTGCCCGAGGCGATCCGAGCCCTGCGGCGGGTGACGCGCGGCTGACCCGTATTGCCGGCTCGGCCTTCAGACGCAAGCACGTGCGCAAGCCTGCCCGAGCCGGCGGCCGTCTGCAATCAGGCAATCGGAGCGGCCCGTCTGGTCAACCAGAGGAACCGGGACATGAGCAGGATCGCTGCCGCAGTCAGGCCGCCAATCAGCCCGAACCAGATACCGGGCGCTCCCAGCCCGAACCGAAACGCGAACAGCACGGATAGCGGCAAGCCCACCCCCCAGTAGGCAAAGGCGGTAATGAACATCGGCACGCGTGTATCCTTCATTCCGCGCAACGCGCCGATTGCCGCGACCTGCAGCCCGTCCGAAAGCTGGAACACCCCGGCCAGTTGCAACAGCACCGCCGCTCGCCGCAGCGTTTCCGGGTCCTGAGTGAACAGGCCGGCCAGCCAGTGCGGCACGCTGAGCAGCAGCACCGAGGACGCGGCCTGGGCGGCCAGCGCCAGCCCGATACCGACCAGACCGGCCCGGCGCACCCCCGCGCGATCGCTCCGCCCGACCGAGAACCCGACCCGGACTGTGGCAGCAAAGGCCACGCCCAGCGGCACCATGAAGGTCAGCGCGGCCATGTTCAGGGCAATCAGATGCGCCCCTGCCGCCGCCGCGCCGAAGCCGGCCGATCAGCAGGGCGGCGGTGGTGAACAGGCTGCTTTCCAGCAGCTGGCTGACCGCAATCGGAATGCCGATCCGCAGCAGCGCGGCCAGCGCGCGCAGGTCTGGGAGCCATTTGGCCGCCGCCCAGCCAAGCCCGCGATAGCGCCCGGACCAGCGCAGCCACGCCAGGAAACCAAGACACTGGATCCAGCTCGCTGTCAGTTGCGCGAAGGCGCTGCCGCGGCTGTCCAGTGCGGGCACCCCGAGATGGCCATAGATCAGCACCCAGCCGACGGGCGCCAGCACCAGCAGCCCCGCCGCGCCCAGCACCATGCTTGGGCGCGGCAGCGAGAGACCCTCGGACAACCCGCGACAGGCCGCGAACACCGCCACCGCAGGCGCGCCGAAGCCGACAATGTGCAGGAACTGCCCCACATCCGGGCGCAACCGTGGATCGACCCCAATGGCGGCCACCAGCAACGGCGCACCCCAGCGCACCGCGACCAGAAGGGCAAGTCCGAAGATCCCGGCCAGCCACAGCGCCTGCACGAATACCGGCCCCACGCGATGTCGCTCGCGCGCGCCGTCGAACTGCGAGACGAAAGGCGAGACCGGCATCATCAGCCCGACCGCGGCCAATTGCGCCAGCACCCAGAGGCTGGTGGCAATCCCGACCACGCCCAGCACATGCTCGCCGCGGTGCCCGGCCAGCATCGAGTCCACGATGTTCTGCCCCATCATCGCCAGCTGCCCCAGCACCAGCGGAAGCGCCAGCCGGCCCGTCGCGCGGATTTCGCGCGCGAGTGGCCGCGCTCGCGGCGCGTGATGGAGGGCGAGGCTCATTGTGGTTCCCGGGTGACTGGCCGGGCGGAGTGTGACGGCTGCGGCATGGCAAGGCAACGCACGCCAAACGACGGCGATGGCTACGGTCTGCGCACCCCACCGAGATCAGGGCGAGATATGCCGCTGTCCACCTGGATTGCACCGCTGCTGACGAGCGCGACGCTGATGCGGCTGGCGCCGATCACAGTCGTACTGCTGGTCGGCGCGGCACCTCCAAGTCACCCGATCAGGGCGGCGCGACCAAAGCGGGCGTGATGCTGGCAACATGCGAGCAACAAATGAAGCCAGGAGTCAGCCACGCCGGATGCCCGGATCAGTGAATCTCGCCAGCCTGGCGCAGCGCCTGCCGCATCTTCGCCGCGGTGAAGCCGGGCGCCCGCGCCAGATCAAGAATTACCCTCTCCCGCCGTAGCACCAGGTCGATCGCCGCCGGCAGCCTTGCCACCGTCTCGGCCGGCACAACGACCGCGCCATGCGCGTCGGCATGAATCACGTCGTCGTGCACCACGCGCATCCCGGCGACATCAACCAAATCGCCCATGCGCAGCATGTGGACATGCGCATGGCTTGGCACCACGCCGGCGCCAAGGATCTGGAAGCCGGGCGCCAGTTGCTCGGTATCGCGATACGCGCCGTTGGTGACGCAGCCCTGCACCCCAAGCGCCATGTGGACAGCGGACTGCACCTCGCCCCAGAACGCGCCGAAGCCGGGGTGGTGGTCGATGTCCTGCAGCACCGCGATGATGGGCAGGTCCGCAGCCTCGACATACTCGTACCAGTCCTCGCGCGATGGCAATTCACCGCGCGACGGCTCCTGGCTGCGGATCAGGCCGGTACGCGCGACACCCACGATCGGCGGGAGGCCTGGCCGCGCCGCCGCCAGCGGCGAGGTGGTAAAGCCGATCGCCCGTCGATCCGGCACGATCAGCTCCAGCCCGTTGCAGATGGTCGGCGTGTCCCACTGGCGCAGCGCCTCCAACTCGGCGCGGGTGAACATGTCAGCCGGCCGCCGCAACCGCCCGGCGAGCCATTACGCCGACGATGTGCGCGCGATACGCGGCGCTCCCGTGCATGTCGCTGTTCAGGCCGGCCGCCGGGGTCTCGATCCCCTGCAACGCGTCGGCCGACCAGTTGCGCTGCAGCGCCTGCTCGAATGCGGTGTGACGAAAGACGCCGCCCTGCCCGGCCCCGGTCACTGCCACGCGCACGCCCTTCGGTCCCTTTGCCACGAACACGCCCACCATCGCATAGCGTGACGCCGGGTTGTGGAACTTCCCATAGGCTGACCTCTCTGGCAGCGGGAAGCTGATCTCGGTGATGATCTCGCCCGGCTCCAACGCTGTGGTGAACATGCCTTGGAAGAAATCATCGGCCGCGATCTCGCGCCGATCGGTCCTGACCGTGCCGCCCAGCGCCAGCAGCGCCGCCGGATAGCAGGCGGACGGGTCATTGTTAGCCAGGCTGCCGCCCATCGTGCCGCGATGTCGCACCTGCTCGTCACCGATCATCGAGGCCATGTTGGCCAGCCCGGGAATCGCGCGCCTGACATCGGCCGACGCGGCGACAGCGGCGTGCGTCGTCATCGCGCCGATGGTCAGCGCGTCGCCCACCAGGTTTATGCCGACCATGCCCAGCTTCGACAGGTCGACCACGGTCGATGGCTTGTTGAGCCGCTGCTTCAGCACCGGAATGAACGTCTGGCCGCCGGCCAGCGCCTTGGCATCGTCCTCGCCAAGCAGCTTCACCGCGTCGGCAATGCTGGACGGCTTGGCATACGCGAAATCATACATCGTGGACCCCTGTTCCGGCCATTCTTGCTGCGGCCATACCGCCCGGCCGCCCCGCCATTTCCCGACATGCCCGACTTGATCCGGGCACCCAATCAACCATTGCTTGCGGCCATGATGTTCGGTTCAAGCCCGGCCAACATCGAACCCGCCTGCTACTCGGCCGCCATCCGCGGCCTCTGAGCATCGATGATGGACCAGATCTTCGGCGCGCTTGCCGGCATGTCCAGATTGCGCACCTTGTAGTCGCGCAGCGCATCAACGACCGCATTGATGACCGACGGCGGCGAACCGATAGCGCCGACTTCGCCGCAGCCCTTCACGCCGAGCGGGTTGTGCGTGCACAGCGTCGTCTCGGTGCTGACCGAAAAGTTCGGCAGGTCGTCGGCGCGCGGCATCGTGTAGTCCATGAAGCTGCCGGAAAGCAGTTGCCCCTCGGCGTCATAGATCGCCGTCTCCAGCAAGGCCTGGCCGATGCCCTGCGCCACGCCGCCCTGCACCTGGCCTTCCACGATCATCGGGTTGATGACGCGACCCACGTCATCGACTGCGGTGAAGCCCACCACCTTGACCATGCCGGTCTCGGCGTCAATCTCGACCTCGCAGACATGGCAGCCGCCAGGATAGGTGAAGTTTTTGGGGTCGTAGAAAGCGGTCTCGTCCAGCCCCGGCTCCAGCTCCTCGATTGGGTAGTTGTGCGGGACATAGGCGGTCAGCGCGATCTCGCCCAGCGTCTTGCTGCGATCGGTGCCGGCGACGCTGAACTTGCCGTCCCTGAACTCGATGTCGTCCACGGCAGCTTCCAGCAGATGGGCGGCAATCTTGCGGCCTTTTGCAATGATCTTGTCCATCGCCTTGACCATCGCCGAGCCGCCGACCGCCAGGCTGCGGCTTCCATAGGTGCCCATGCCGAACGGGATTTTCCCGGTGTCGCCATGCACGATCTCGACCTGGGCCAGCGGCACGCCGAGCTGTTCGGATACCAGTTGCGCGAAGGTGGTCTCGTGCCCTTGGCCGTGGCTGTGCGCGCCGGTGAATACCGAGATGCCGCCGGTCGGATGCACCCGGACGTTGGCGACTTCGTACAGCCCTGCCCGCGCCCCGAGTGATCCCACGACCTTGGACGGCGCGATGCCGCAGGCTTCGACATACGTGGAGATGCCGATGCCGCGCAGCCTCCCCTGCCTGGCGGCCTCGGCACGCCGCGCCTCGAACCCGGCCCAATCGGCTGCCTTGAGCGCCGAGGCCAACGTCGTCTGATAGTCGCCACTGTCATATTGCAGAGCAACCGGCGTCTGATACGGGAAGGCGTCGGCCGGAATGAAATTGCGCCGGCGCAGCTCGATCTTATCCAGGCCCGTGTCATAGGCGATGGTATCGACCAGACGCTCGAGCAGATACGTGGCTTCCGGGCGGCCAGCGCCGCGGTAGGCGTCCACCGGCACCGTATTCGTAAACACCGCTTTCACCTCGGCATAGATCGCCGGGATTTTGTACACGCCCGACAGCAGCGTGGCGTACAGATAGGTGGGAACGGCCGGCGCGAAGGTGGACAGGTAGGCGCCCATGTTGCACAGCGTCTTGACCCGCAGCGCCAGGAAATTGCCATCCTTGTCGATGGCCATCTGGGCGTTGCTGACATGATCACGTCCGTGCGCGTCGGATACGAAGGCTTCTGACCGATCGCAGGTCCACTTCACCGGTCGCCCCAGTTTGCCGGCCGCCCAGGTGACAATGGCTTCTTCGGCATAATGATAAATCTTGCTCCCGAAGCCGCCGCCGACGTCCGGCGCGACCACGCGCAACTTGTGTTCCGGGATCGACAGCACGAACGCACCCATCAGCAGGCGTATGACGTGCGGGTTCTGGCTGGTGGTGAACAGCGTGTAGTCGCCGGTGCTGCGGTCGTATTCGCCGATCGCCGCGCGCGGCTCCATCGGATTAGGCACCAGGCGGTTGTTCACCAGATCGAGCGAGACCACCCTGTCCGAGCGCGCGAACGCGGAGTCGACCGCGACCTGATCCCCGATATGCCAGTCGTAGCAGACGTTGCCGGCCGCCGCGTCATGCACCAGCGGTGCGCCGGCGGCGATCGCGTCGGTGACGTTGGCGACGGCCGGCAGCGGCTCGAGGTCGATGCGCAGCATCTCGGCCGCGTCCTTCGCCTGCTGCTTGGTCTCGGCGATCACCACTGCGATCGGATCGCCGACGTGACGCACCTTCTCCCGCGCCAGCACCGGGTGGGGCGGCTCGGCCATCGGGCTGCCGTCCTTGTTGTGCAGCTGCCAACCGCACGGCACGCCGCCCAGACCCGCTGTATCCTCGCCGGTGAACACCGCGACCACGCCCGGTGCGGCCTTCGCTGCGGCCGTGTCGATGCTGCGGATGCGAGCATGCGGACGGTCGCTGCGCACAATCTGTGCGTGCGTCTGGCCAGGGCGGTTCATGTCATCGACATAATGGCCGTGACCGTTAAGGAAGCGCAGATCCTCGCGCCGGCGTACCGATGCGCCGATGCCCTCGTTCATGCCGTCCATGTCCGTTTTCCCCGTTCTGCTGCTGCCGCGTAGGCGCGCCGCTTCTACTCGGCGGCTGCTGCCATCGCGTGCCCGTGCATGATCGGCCATGCCGCCATGATCGCCTTGACGATGTTGTGGTAACCGGTGCAGCGGCACAGATTGCCCTGCAGATCCTCGCGCACCTGGGTCTCGGTCAGCCCATCCGGATGCGACTGCACGATGTCGATCGCGCTCATCACCATGCCGGGCGTGCAAAAACCGCATTGCAACGCGTGATGCTCGCGGAACATTTCCTGCATCGGGTGCAGCGTGCCGTCCGCCGCCGCCAGTCCCTCGATCGTGGTGACCCGCATGCCGTCGGCCTGCAGCGCCAGCATGGTGCAGGACTTCACCGACTGGCCTTCGACATGCACCACGCAGGCGCCGCACTGGCTGGTGTCGCAGCCGATATGGGTGCCGGTCAGCGCGAGCTTGTCGCGCAGCAGTTCCACGAGCAGGGTGCGGCCCTCGACCTCGGTCGTCGTCGTCTTGCCGTTCACTGTGACAGTGACCTGAGGCACCGCGTCTCTCCCCTCGTTCATGATACCCGCCGGGTTGACCGGACTACCCGGACCGGTCACGGCGGAGTGTTGTCATTGCGGCCAGACGTGGTCAAGGACGCGGGGTTGACAAGCAAGACCCGTTATGAATGACCGGATACAGCGACGATAGCCTTCCCTTGCGCCGCCACGTCGTCTAGGTGCCACCCTGCATGCAGACCGTCCTTCTTCGCGCCGTGCCGGCGCGCCATCACGCGCTGATCGGCCAGATGCTCCGCTTCGGGGTGGTCGGGGTATTCGGGTTCGTCGTCGATACCGCAGTCGTCTATCTCCTGCGCGGGAGCCTGGGCCTGTACGGCGCGGGGCTGGTGTCGTTCTTCGTTGCGGCGACGGCAAATTGGGCGCTGCACCGGGTTTGGACCTTCCGAGGCCTGGGCCGGGGACCGATGCACCGGCAATGGGCGGCGTTCCTGGCGGCCAACGCAGTCGGTTTCGTGCTCAATCGCGGCGCCTACGCCGCGCTCGTCACATTCAGCGCGCTGTGCGCGGCGAACCCGGTATTGGCTACCGCGGGGGGCGCCGTCGCCGGCATGGGCGTGAACTTCCTTGCCTCGCGACAGCTGGTGTTCCGGTGACCGGGACCCCGCCGCGCGTCGCGGTCGTGATCCCCTGCTTCAACGAGGCGGTGGCGATCGGGCGGGTGATCGCCGATTTCCGCGCCGCCCTGCCCGACGCGCGCATCGTGGTGTTCGACAACAACTCGCGCGACGCAACCATAGCCATGGCCGAAGCCGCCGGGGCGGAGGTGCGCTCGGAACGCCGCCAGGGCAAGGGCCAGGTGATCCGCCGCGCCTTCGCCGATCTGGAGGCGGACGTGTTCGTGCTGGTCGATGGCGACGACACCTATGACGCGAGCGCCGCCCCGGCGATGGTGACGATGCTGCTGGAGCAGCGGCTGGACATGGTGACCGGGGTGCGCGTAGGCGCGGCCGTCGCCGCCTATCGCCGCGGTCATCGCTTCGGCAACCGGGCGCTGACCGGCGCGGTGCGCAGCATCTTCGGCGCGGGCGTCTCCGACATGCTCTCCGGCTACCGCGCCTTCAGCCGGCGGTTCGTCAAATCCTTTCCCGGCTCGGCCCGCGGGTTCGAGACGGAGACCGAGTTCACCGTCCATGCGCTCGAACTGCGCCTGCCCGTGGGCGAGGTGGCCGCGCCCTACAAGGAACGGCCGGAGGGCAGCGTGTCGAAGTTGCGCACCTACTCCGACGGGCTGCGGATCGCGCGAACCATCGTGCTGCTGGTCAAGGAGGAGCGGCCGCTGCAGTTCTTCGCCGCGTGCGGCGCGGTGCTGCTGGTGGCTGGCCTGGCGCTGGGGGTGCCGGTCGTGCTGGAGTTCCTGCAGACCGCGCGGGTACCGCGGCTGCCGACCGCGGTGCTGGCGACCGGGCTGGTGCTGCTGTCGTTCCTCAGCATCGCCAACGGCCTGGTGCTGGATAGCGTCGCGCGCGGTCGGCGCGAGTTCAAGCGGCTGGCCTATCTGGCGCTGCCCGGCCCGTCGTGACGGGCGGTCTGGACCGCCAGCGCAGGCTGGCGGTTGCCGCCGCGGGGTTCGCGACCTTCGTCAACCTGTACACGCCGCAGGCGATCCTGCCGCAGCTTGCGTCCAGCTTCGGCCTCGGCCTGCCGGAGACCTCGCTGTCGATCACCGTCTCGCTGCTGGCGGTGGCCGCCATCGCCCCGTTCGCCGGCGCGATCAGCGATCGGATCGGGCGCAAGCGGCTGATCGTTGGCGCGGCCTGCGGCGTAGTGGCGCCGACGCTTCTGGTTGCTACCGCGGGAAGTTTCACCGGATTGCTGGTCTGGCGCTTCCTGCAGGGATTGCTGCTGCCGTTCATCTTCGCCGTGACCGTGGCCTATATCGGCGAGGAGTGCGATCCAGCCGAGGCGATCCGCACCACCGGGCTGTACGCTTCGGGCACCATCGTGGGCGGTTTCGCAGGCCGCTTCGTCGCCGGGCTGGTGGCCGATGTCGCGGGCTGGCGCTGGGCGTTCGCGTCGGTGGCGCTGCTGACTGCGGCCGCGGCCGGGCTGGTGGGCCATCTGCTACCCGCCGAGCGCCGTTTCCGGCCGATACAGGGCGGCGTGCGGGCCAGCCTGGCGGCCTATGCGGGCCACCTGTCCAACATCCGGCTGCTGGCGACCTGTGGCGTCGGCTTCGGCATGCTCTTCTCGCTGGTGGCCAGCTTCACTTTCGTCAACTTCCGCTTGGCCGGGCCGCCTTTCGGCCTCGGGCCGGCCGCTTTGGGGTCGGTGTTCGCGGTCTATCTGCTGGGCGCGGTCGCCGCCCCGCTGGCGGCCCGGTTCGCCACCCGCGTCGGCCGCCGCCGCACCCTGGCGCTGGCCGTCGCCGTCGCCGTCGCGGGGCAGGCGGTGACCCTGCTGCCGTCGCTGGTCGCGGTCGTTGCCGGACTTGGTGCAACCTGCATCGGGCTGTTCGTCACCCAGGCACTGTCGCTGAGCTTCATCGGGGTTGCCGTGCGCCACGCCCGCTCGGCTGCGGTCGGGCTGTATGTCGCAATCTACTACGTCGGCGGCGCGCTTGGCGCGGTGGCGCCGATCGGCCTGTGGCGCCAAGCCGGCTGGCCGGGCGTGGTCGCGCTGGTCTCGGCGGTGATGCTGGCGATGGCGGGACTGGCGGCGCGCTTCTGGCGTTCGGCCTGACACGGAGTTTTTGCGGCATAGTGGCGCGTCGCATCATGCCACAGGAGGCCGCCCGTGTCGGAAGAACGCAGTCACACTGACCGCATCGGCAACCACCGCCTGCATCCCGAGACGCTGATGTTGGGCTACGGCTACGATCCGGCGCTGTCCGAAGGATCGGTCAAGCCGCCGGTCTTCCTGACGTCGACCTTCGTGTTCCGCTCGGCCGAGGACGGGCGCGACTTCTTCGACTACGTCTCCGGCCGCCGGACGCCGCCGGAGGGCTCGCAGGGCGGCCTCGTCTACTCGCGCTTCAACCACCCCAACAGCGAAATCCTGGAGGACCGGCTCGCCGCCTATGAGGGTGGCGAGGATGCCCTGGCGTTCTCGTCGGGCATGGCGGCAATCGCCACGACCATCCTCGCCTATGCCCGCCCGGGCGACGTGGTGCTGCACAGCCAGCCCCTGTATGGCGGCACCGAGACGCTGCTGACCCGCACCTTTTCTGCTTTCGGCATCGAGGCTGAAGGATTCTCCGACGGTCTCGACCCGGCAGCGATCGCATCCGCGGCGGGGCGGGCGATGGAGCGCGGGCGGGTGAGCGTGGTGATGATCGAGACCCCGTCCAATCCGCTCGACACGCTGGTGGATTTCTCCGCGGTCGTCGCAGTCGCCGAAAAGATCGAGCTGCAGCAGGGGTTTCGCCCGCTTCTGGTGTGCGACAACACGCTGCTGGGGCCGGTGTTCCAGACCCCGCTGGCGCACGGCATCGACATCTCCGTGCTGTCCCTGACCAAATATGTCGGCGGCCACAGCGACCTGATCGCCGGTGGCGCAATCGGCAGCCGCGATTGCATCCGCCCGGTACGCATGCTGCGCAGCGCCATCGGCACCCAGCTTGATCCACATTCCTGCTGGATGCTCGGGCGCTCGCTTGAAACCGTGTCGCTGCGCATGCATCGCGCCGAGGAGAACACGCGCGCGGTGATTGGCTTTCTGTCCAGTCATCCGCGCATCCGCACGATCCACGCGCTAGTGGCCTTGGCCGACGGGAGCGCGGCGCGCCGCGTATTCGATGCGCAATGCGGCGCCGGCGGCTCGACCTTCAGCATCGAGATTGCGGGAGGTCAGCCCGAGGCGTTCCGCGTACTCAACGCGCTGCGCGTCTTCAAGCTGGCGGTCAGTCTCGGCGGGACTGAATCACTGGCCAGTCACCCGGCTTCGACGACCCATTCCGGTGTCCCGGCCGAGGTGCGCGCCCGCATCGGAGTCAGTGACGGCTTGATCCGTCTCAGCATCGGAATCGAGCATCCGGACGACCTGATCGCGGACCTGGCGCAGGCGCTGAGCGTGCTGGGGTGATCGGGAACACAGGGTCTGCCGACGTGTGCCAAGCGTCACAGCACGTGCCGCCGTCAAATGCGAGATGTGCGTCAGGCGCTGCGGACGGTCCGCGCGTCGCAACGGACATCAGGAGAGTTCCATGTCTCGCATCATCGCGGCCGCCATCGCGGCGGCCTGTCTCGCCGGTCCTGTCGCCGCGCAGGCGCAGACCTTCAGCTTTGCCACGCTCGACGATCCAGCCGATCCCACCTTCAACCAGTTGCTCGGGATCAACGACAAGGGCGTCATCGCCGGCTATTTCGGCAGCACCCAGGTGGGCCACCCGAATCAGGGCTACACCGTCGCCCCACCCTACACGACGTTCGCCTCCGACAACCTGCCCGGCTCGGTGCAGACCCAGGCGACCGGCATCAACAATCACGGGACCACCACCGGCTTCTGGTCGGACACCAATCTCGGCGTCGGCGACAACAATTTCGGCTTTATTCGGCTCAAGGGCACGCGGCACACGTTCGAATATGTCAGCGTCAACGACCCGCTGGTCGGCCACGCTCCGACCATCGATCAGGTTCTCGGCATCAACAACAGCAACAACTCCGTCGGCTTCTATAACGATGCCGCCGGCAATTCACATGGCTTCGCCTACCTGCTGGTCAACAACACCTTCGCGCCGGTCAACATTCCGCACAGCGTGTCGGTCGCAGCGACGGGGATCAACGACCAGAACCTGATCTGCGGCTTCTACACGAACCAGAACAAGGTCACCCAGGGCTTCGTCAAGCCGGAGAGCAACGGCACGGCCATCAGCTTCCATGTGCCGGGATCGACCAACACGCAGCTGTTGGGCATCAACAACGCCGGCCAGACAGTTGGCTTTTACATGGACGCGAACCAGATTACACACGGGCTTTACTACAACCCGGCCAACGGCATGTGGCAGCGCGTAGACGATCCGAACGGACCTCTCGGCACGGTCGTAAACGGGCTGAACAACATGGGCCAGCTTGTCGGCTTCTACACCGACGCGGCCGGCAACGTGCATGGCATGGTCGTGACTGTCTCGCCCTGACAGGACGATGTCGTGCGCCGCGGTGATCCGGCATGACGCGCCGGATCACCACGGCGGCGCGCCCAGGGCGAAATGGACTGCTCTTGGTAACTCGGCCCTACGCCGCCATCGCGAGCCGACGCATCGTGGCGCGGAATGACGTGGCGATCTCCGTCTCGCGCACATGCCGCCCCTCGCGCACCACCCAGCGCCCGCTCACCATGACGTGCCGCACCGGCGTCGCATTGCCGCTGAACACCCAGGCATCAAGCGCACTCTCGCCCGAGCGCCCGACCAGCGCCGGGTGCTCGGTGTCCAGCACGACCAGGTCGGCCAGCCTCCCCATCGCGATCTCGCCCGCCGGACGATCCAGCGCCTGTGCGCCGCCGCTCGCCGCCCGGCGCAGCAGGCCGGCGCCCACGGAGGCACCCCGGGTCGTCTCGCTGACGTTGCGCGCGCGGCTTTCCAGCCGACGCACGTATTCCAGCCAGCGCAATTCCTCGACCGGGCTGGTTGACACATTGCTGTCGCTGCCGATCCCGAACCGGCCGCCGTCGCGCAGGTAGTCGCGCAACGGAAAGATACCGTCGCCGAGATTGGCCTCGGTCGTCTGGCACAGGCCGGCCGCTGCGCCACTCGCCGCAAGACGCTTGCGTTCATCCGGCAGCATGTGGGTCGCGTGGATCAGGCACCACGCCGGATCCACTGGCGCGTGATCCAGCAGCCACGCTACCGGCCGGGCGCCGCTCCATGCCAGACAGTCATCGACCTCGCGCATTTGCTCTGCGGCGTGGATATGCAGCGGCGTGCGCGGCCCGACATCGCGGGCGATTGCCAAACAGGCGTCGAGCTCGTCGGGCGTCACTGCACGCAGGCTGTGCGGCGCCACGCCGATCCGCGCGCGCGCCGCCAGGCGTTGGCACAACGCGGCAAACGCATCGATGCCCATGACGAACCGGCGTTGCCCGGCGGCCGCCGGTGCGCCGCCAAAGCCGCCATGCCGGTACAGCACCGGCAGCAACGTCAGCCCGATACCCGATTGCCCGGCCGCGGCGATGATGCGTTCCGACAGCTCGGCCGGATCGGTGTATTGGCGCCCATCCGGCGCATTGTGCAGATAGTGGAACTCGGCAATCGCGGTGTAGCCGTGGCGCAGGCACTCGGCATAGAGCTGGGCGGCGATGGACTCGACATCGTCTGGCGACAGCAGCGACAGGAAGCGATACATTACCTCGCGCCAGCGCCAGAAATTGTCGCCCTCCGGGCCGGCGCGCTCGGCCAGCCCGGCCATCGCACGCTGGAAGGCGTGGCTGTGCAGGTTGGCGATCCCCGGCACGAGCAGCCCCGCGATTTGCTCGTCGCCGCGCTGCGGGTCGGCGTGGGGCTGGACAGCGCGGATCATGCCTTCGGCATCGATCTCGATGCGCACGCGAGGCCGGACGGCATCGCCGACCAGCGCCGCGTCGGCAAACAGGGGTGCGGGGTGTGGCATGGGTCCGCCCTTGGCACGGCCGGCCCGCCGCCGCAATATCGGCCGCAACGCTGTGATGAGGGGAACAAGATGCGCAGACATCTGCTTTCGGCGGCCGTGCTGGCGGCGACTGTCCTGCCGGGGGCGATGCTGCCCTCGCATGCCCGGGCCGCGACCAAGCTGCAACTGGTCGAGGTCATCACCAGCCCGGACCGGACGAAGCTGCTGCAGGGCCAGGTCGACGCCTTCGAGAAGGCAAACCCCGACATCAGCGTGCAGATCACATCGCTGCCGTGGGGCGAATCGTTCCCCAAGCTGCTGACGATGGTTCAGGGCGGCAACGCGCCAGACGTGACCGAGATGCCTGACCGATGGTTCGGGCTGTACGCCAAGCACGGCCAGCTTGAGAACCTGGGGCCGTATTTGGCGAAGTGGGATCAGACCCAGGATCTCACGCCGCTGACGCTGAAGTTCGGACAGGTGGACGGCACGTCCTACATGGTTCCGTACGGCTTCTATATTCGCGGCCTGTTCTGGAACAAGAAGCTGTTTGCGCAGGCCGGCTTGTCCGCGCCGCCGGCCACGATGGACGATTTCATGGCCGACGCCGCAAAAGTCTCCAAGCTGCCGGGAAAGTTCGGCTACTGCCTGCGCGGCGGCAAGGGCGGGTTCGGCGGCTGGCAGATCTTCATGGCCGCCGAGAACGGCACCGGCGCGTGGTTCACGCCCGACGGCCAAAGCACCTTCAACCAGCCGGGGTCGGTCAAGGGCATGCAGTTCATGGTTGACCTGTATCAGAAGGGCTACGCCCCGAAGGACAGCGTGAACTGGGGCTTCAACGAAATCGTGACCGGGTTCTATTCGGGCAATTGCGCGATGCTGGACCAGGATCCCGACGCGCTGATTTCGGTCGCACAGCGCATGGACAAGGCGGATTTCGCGGTGGCCCCGATGCCGCTTGGGCCGGCCGGCAAGGCGTTCCCGTCCCTGGGCTTCTCCGGCTGGTCGATGTTCCACAGTTCTGCCAGCAAGGACGCCGCCTGGAAGCTCATCGCCTGGCTGGCTGACAAGGAAAACAACCTCGCGTGGTCGAAATTTGTCGGCACGCTCCCGACGCACAAGGGCGCCGATCAGGATGCGTTCTTCAAGGGCGACAACTACTCTGGATGGTTCACGGAGTTGAACGACCCGCGCTGGGTGCCCACAGCGGTTCCAGCGAACCTCGACAAGCTCGGCTATTTCTATGACGTGATCTCGATCCCGACCGCGCAGCAGATGCTGCTTGGCCAGCGCACGCCGCAGGACGTGGCCAATCAATGGGCGAAGTTCCTGACCGACGCCGAGCATCAGGCGATGGCGGCGAGCAAGTAGGCAAGTGGCGGGATCCGCGCCTCACCCGACCCTCTCCGAGGCAAGGACGGCTTTCCTGCGCCCGGTTCCTCCGGGAGAGGGACGGGGCGAGGATGCGGCCCGAACGGGGCGGCAAGGTCTGCGCTGGCCGGTCTGGCTGGAGCCGTTCGCCTATCTCGCGCCGGCTTTGCTGCTGCTGGCGGTCGTCATGTTCGTGCCGCTGCTGATCGGATTGTCCTACGCATTCCGCAATGTGCAGGTTTTCGATCCGTTCGACACCGGTTGGGTCGGGCTGCAACATTTCCGCGAGCTGCTGCACGATCCGGCTTTCGGCCATGCGGCGCTGAACACGGCGGAATGGACCATTGCTTCGCTGGTGCTGCAGTTCGGTTTCGGCTTCGGGCTGGCGCTACTGCTGCGCCGGCCGTTCGCCGGGCGTCGGCTGGTGCAGGCGATCGTGTTCGTGCCCTGGGCGGTGCCGACGTTCCTCTCTGGCCTGGCCTGGGCGTGGCTGTTCAACCCGCTGATCGGGCCGTTGCCGCACTGGCTGGTCGATCTCGGCATCATGGCCCACCCTGACAACATCCTGGCCCTGCCTGGCTGGGCCATGCTCGGGCCGATCGTGGCCAATGTCTGGTACGGCATCCCGTTCTTCGCGATCACCCTGCTCGCCGCTCTCGTCGCCATCCCGGGCGAGCTGTACGAGGCCGCCGAGGTGGACGGCGCCTCGGCGTGGCAGCGGTTCGCGCGGCTCACGATGCCGTTCCTGGCCCCGACGATTGCGATCACCATCATGCTGCGAACCATCTGGATCGCCAACTTCGCCGACCTGATCTGGGTGATGACCAATGGCGGCCCGGCGGACTCGACCCAGACCCTGGCCACCTACATCTTCAGCACTGCCTACACCAAGCTGGATTTCGGCTACGCCTCGGCGGTGGCCACCGCGCTGCTGGCGCTGTTGCTGCTGTACGGACTGGCGGTCCTGCGCCTGCGTCGCGCGCTGCTGGTCGCCGCATGAGCGGCCCGCGCGTGCTGCCGGTGCTGGGGCACCGGCTGGCGATCGCCGGCTACATCGCTTTCGCAGTGTTCCCGCTGTTCTGGCTGCTGAAGATTTCGGTCACCCCCGAGAGACTGCTCTACACCGAGGGCTTCGCGATGTGGCCGTCGCGGATGACGCTGCGCAATTACCACTCGGTGCTGCTGGAAACCGCGTTCCCGACTTATTTTCGCAACAGCGTCGTCGTTTCGCTGTCAACCGCCGTGCTCGTGACGCTTGTGGCCGCCGGCGCGGGATATGCCTTTTCGCGCTTCCGCTTCCGCGCGCGCGGCACGGTGATGTTCCTGCTGCTGCTGACGCAGATGTTTCCTCTGGTCATGCTGATCGCGCCGATCTATCGGATGCTGGCGCCTCTCGGCCTCACCGATAATCTGCTCGGGCTGGTGATCGTGTACACCGCGTTCAACACGCCCTTCGCCACGTTTCTCATGCAGTCTTTCTTCGACGACATCCCGCGCGAGCTGGAAGAAGCCGCAATGATCGATGGCGCGCGCCGCACCACCGCGGTCCGCCGCGTGATCCTGCCGCTGACGCTCCCCGGCATGGGCGCCACGCTGGGCTTCGTATTCACTGCGGCCTGGAGCGAGCTGCTGTTCGGCCTGATGCTGATCAACAGCGACAGCCAGAAGACGTTTGCGGTCGGCCTGCTGACGTTCGTCTCGAAGTTTTCTGTGGATTGGGGGCAGATGATGGCTGCCTCGGTGCTGGCGCTGATCCCGGCGGTGGCGTTCTTCGCCTTCATCCAGCGCTATCTGGTGCAGGGACTGACGGCCGGGGCGGTCAAGGGATGATCCGGGTCGGGATCGGCGGCTGGACCTATCCGCCCTGGCGCGGCACGTTCTACCCGCCCGGCCTGCCGCATGCGCAGGAACTGGCCTATGCCGCGTCGCACCTGACCAGCATCGAGATCAACGCCACTTTCCACGGCACTCAGCGACCCGACAGCTTTCGCAAGTGGCGGGACACAGCGCCGGACGGCTTCGTGTTCTCCGTCAAGGCGCCGCGCTACGCGACATGGCGGCGCGAGCTGTCCGAGGCGGGGACGTCGATCCAGCGTTTCCTCAACTCTGGCGTGACCGAGCTGGGGGCAAAGCTCGGGCCGCTGATGTGGCAGCTGCCGCCGACCCGGACGTTCGACGCGGCGGCGATCGAGCCGTTCCTGGCGCTGCTGCCGGCGTCGCACGGCGGCGTGACGCTGCGCCACGCGATCGAGACGCCACATGAGAGCTTCGCCAACCCGGTATTCGCAGAGCTGCTCCGGCGCTACGGCGTCGCCTGGACGATGGTCGATGCTGACGGCTACCCGCCGGCCGAGCCGACCGCCGATTTCCGATATGCGCGTCTGAAGCGCAGCGCCGCAGCCGAGCCGCAGGGCTACGCTGCGGCGGCCCTGGCGTCCTGGCGGCAGCGTATCGCCGAGGCGGACGCGAACGGTCACGACGCCTACGTGTACTTCATTGCCGGCGACAAGGTGCGCGCGCCGGACGCGGCGCAGGCATTTCTGAGCAGTTTAGCAAGCTATCCGACACGCAGCCTCGCGACGTAGCACACGAGGCGTCAAGTACGTTGCGCATCTCACCGGTCGCGTAAGCAGTTCAGGCCTGTCGGTCGAGGGTCCGTCCCGGACGACATACCCCGCGCCCGCGCAACTTCCCCGTGCCTCGGCCGTAGCTTGCGGCATCCAGCATGGAGGCCGTCATGTCCCATCCTCCGCCCATTCCGCCGGGCAACCGCAGCGACAAAGGCTCGGGCGAAGGCGATCACGCCCAGGCGGACCAGGCCGCCGCCCCGAAGGCGCCGGACAACGCCGAGCAGCAGGGCCGACAGGGCAATGTCAAACAGAACACCACCAACCCCGGCTACCAGCAGGATCGCTGAGCATGTCCAAGACTCCCGCTGCCGATCGCTCGCATGGCGGCCCTGGCAGCAGCCACGAGGACGCGACCCAGCCGCCGCGCCCGAACCAACCCAGGGACAGCGGCGGCCGCCCGAACACGGCTCCGGCCGCCAACGCGCCGACCAACGTGGAGCGCAGCACGGTTTCCGGAGGCGGCGGCGAGCGGGACCGGCACCACACGCACGACCCGGCCACCAAGCGCTGAGCGGTCGCTATGAGGAGGCCAGGCGCACCTTGGTCGCAACAGGCCCGGCGTCGCCGTCCTCCTCCACGTAGTGAACCGGGTCGCCTTCGCGCAGCTCGGCGAACGATCCGTTAGTGACGCTATCGCGATGGAAGTATAGCTGGGTGCCGGTCGGGGATTGCAGGTAGCCGTGATCAGCTCCCGGCTCCAGCAGTAGAATCCGGGCCGCCACTGCCGAGCCTGATGGGCCGGATGTGTCCTCGCCCAAATGCCCTTTATAGGACCGTAACTGCGCCTCGGCGGCACGAAATGCCTCGCGGACCGCGGCGTGCGCGTCAGGATGAGACCGGTTTTCGCGTGGATGGTGCGGTTCGCGCGACACCGCCAGATCCCGCCCTGGCACCGAAAGCACGATATGCACCTCGAACGGATTGCCGGTGCGGTGCTGCTTGTGCAGGGCTTCGACCGATACGCGGCAGCCCGTCAGATGCGCGAACCGTATCTGCAGCTTGTCCACGTGCTGGCGTATCATCGCCTCCAGCTCCGCCGACGGCGGCATGTTGTGAAAGGCGATGTCGAGCGGGCGATCCATTCGCAAGCCTCCAGGCAAGAAAGAACCCGTCAGAAGCGGTAGGTGGCCACGGCCGGCGCACGGCGCGGCAGGCGCTCGATCGGCAGCGCAAAGGCGCGTCCACCGGCGCGCAGGGTCGCGACAGCGGCTTCGTTCAGCAGATCGTCCTCGAAATCGGCCTGATGCCCGTGCGCGGTCAGCGCGCCATCGCAGCGTCCCCACAGCGCCTGATCCAGGGCCACCACCACCGCCTCCACCCGCCCCTCGCGTGAGGCGGCCAGGATTTCCTCAGGACGGATGCCCACGCTGCGCTCGGCGGTTCCGAGTCTCGCCCGCACCTGCTCCAGCACCGTTTCGACCGCCGCATCCAGCGCCGGGCGCATCAGCGCCACCACCTTCGCCTGCAGGTCTCGGTCGGAGAATGCAAAGGGGTTCAGCGACAGCCCTGCCTCCTGCAACTGCGGCAAATGCGCCAGCTCGCGGAATTGGCTGCCCAGCTGCGGCTCGGCTGCCAGCACCAGCGGCGCCGCATCGTCAGCCAAGGCGCGCCGCACGGCATAGGCCACACCTCGGAGATCCTGCGCGGCCAGCTCGCGCCGCATGTCTTCGGGCGAGGCGGCGAGGGTGCGGGTGGACAGGCGTCGGCCGGTGGCGGCTTCGGCGCTCTCCATGTCGCGCGCCTTCGCGTCGAGCCGTGGCGGCAGTTCGTTCAGCGGCAGAGCATCCCAGGCGTATGGGGTGGCGGTGAACAACTCCGCCCGACCGGCGCTCAGCGCCAGCACGTTGAAACGGCGATGCCCCGCCAATGCCGGCAACAGCGGCTTGATGTGGGCGCAGTGGCTCACGACCAGCAGGTCCGGCATCTCGTGCGGCAACGTCAGCAGCCGGGCGCGGTCAGGCGAGGCGAACAGCACGAAGCCGTGGTCGCGATGATGCGCGAAGTCCTGGCCCGCCGATGCCTCGCGCGCCGGAGCCAGCATCGCCTCGCAGGCTGATTCCTGGACGCCCCGGCGCCGCAGCGCGTCCGCCGCTGTCTCCAGCGCCGCCCTTAGCCGCGCCTGCGGACCCGCCATGTCCCGCTGCTGCGGCGAGAGCGGAAAATACAGCGACAGCACCGGCTGCGCCTCACGCAAGACGTCATGCAGCGTCGCCTCGTCCAGCATCCATGCCTCGCCCGAACACCTTGATGGTCAACGGGCTCCGACGAGGACGGTTGCGATCAGGCGTCCGGCAGCCGCCGCAGCGGATGGCTCGGCGCGTCTCCCGCACCCATCACCTGCTGGTCGAAGTCGATGACCGAGCCGGTCATCAGCCCGCTCTCGTCGCTCGCCAGATAGGCCGCCGCGCGGGCCACCTCGGCAGGCTTGATCAGCCGGCCGAACGGCTGCTTCGCCTCAGCCTGGGCCAGCCAATCGGGATCGGCATCGTGGTATTTCGCCTGGATCGCCGCCTCGCCCGGAGAATCCATCCAGCCGATGTTGAGCCCGTTCACCCGGATCCGGTCGGGCATCAGCGAATAGGCGACGTTCTTCGTCAGCGTCGCCAGCGCGCCCTTTGAGGCGCAGTACGCCGTGATGAAGCTCTGGCCGCCATGCGCGGACATGCTCTGGATGTTGACAATCGCGCCCGCGACGCCGTCGCGCCGCATCCGCTTCGCCGCCTCCTGCATCAGGAAGAACGGCGCGCGCACGTTGATCGCGAACATCGCATCGAACAGCTCGGGCGGAGTGTCCAGTATGGTGCCGCGGTCGGTGATCGCCGCCGCGTTCACCAGAACGTCGATGCGGCCGAATACGCGGTCGGCCTCGGCGATCACGCGCCGGCAATCCTCGACCCGGGCCAGGTCGCTCGGCACGAAGCGCGCCCGCACGCCCAGGCTTTCCGCCACCGCCTCGCCGCGTTCGCGGTTGCGGCCGCAGATCACCACAGCCGCCGCGCCGCGGCCGGCGAACAGGCGGGCGATCGCCTCGCCCAGCCCCTGCGTGCCGCCTGTCACCACGCAGATTTTTCCGGTCAGCATCGCATTGCCGCTCATGCTCGTCTCCTACTGCGCGACCGCAAAGCCCGCGCGGGAGAAGGCGCGGGACAGGTGCTCGTGGCCCTTCAGCGCGTATTGATACGGCGGGGCCTTCGCGGGATCCTGCTCGGCCTCCACCACCACCCAGCCGCCATAGCCGATCTCGGCCAGGGTTTTCGCGAACGCGTCGTAGTCGATGCAGCCATCACCCGGCACGGTGAACACGCCCTCCAGGATCGCGTCGAGAAAGCTCATGTCCGCGGCCCGGGCGCGGGCCATCACGTCGGGGCGGATATCCTTGCAATGCACATGATTGATGCGCGCGGCGTGCCTGCGGGTCACCGCGATCCAGTCGCCGCCGGCATAGAGGCTGTGGCCGGTATCGACCAGCAATCCCACCTCCGGCCCCGTCGCCTGCATCAGGGCGTCGATCTCCGCGTCGGTCTCGACCACGGTAGCCATGTGGTGATGATAGGTCATGCGCACGCCGCGCCCGGCCATGTGGCGGGCCAGCTCGGTCAGCTTGCCGCCCAGGGCCCGGAACTCGTCCGGGGTCAGCCGCCGGCGCCGCCCCACTCCCAGGTCGCGGCGCGTCTGCACGCTGCCGGTAGTCTCGGCATAGACCAGCACCGGCGCGCCGAGTGCGGCGAAGGTGGCAAGCTGCGTCTCGATCCGGGCTTTTTCCTCCTCGACCGACAGCTCAAGCAGCCGGCCGGAAAACCAGCCCGAAACCAGCGACAGATCATGGGCGCGCAGGATCGGACCCAGCGTCGCCGCGTCCATCGGGAACTTGGCGCCGGTCTCGGTGCCGGAAAACCCGGCTGCGCGGCTCTCCTGCAGACAGGTTTCCAGCGGCGTGGTCCCGCCCAGCTCCGGCAGGTCGCTATTGGTCCAGGCGATCGGGGCCACGCCCAACCTGATGACGCCAGCCGTCATGTCATGTCTCCTGCGATGCGGGAGCGCCGCGCGGCGCTCCCGCGGCGCCACCGCCTACTTGCCCGCCGCCTTGTCGAACACCGCGTGCGTCCAGGCGCCCTGCGGCGCCTTGGTGATCACCGGATCGCTGCCGCCGGCCATCAGTTCATCGACGGTACGCTGATATGCGGCCGGTTCCAGATAGCCGGTACCGTGAGAATCGCCGCCGATCAGCTTGGCGACCTCCGACATCATGCGCTTCTGGTGCCCCGCCGTCTGCGCACCGGTGGTATCGGCATCGAGCACGATCTTCACCGCCTCGGCCTGATGGGCGATCGCATATTGCCAGCCCTCGACCGACGCCTTGACGAACCGCGCCAGCCGATCCACCGCCGCGGGATCCTTCAGCTCCTTCTCGGTGGTGTACAGGCCGTCCTCCAGGGTCGCCACGCCTTGATCCTCGTATTTGAACACGTGCAACTGGGCCGGCTTCATGCCGGCCTCGATCAGCTGCCAGTATTCGTTATAGGTCATGGTCGAGATGCAGGACGCCTGTTTCTGCAGCAGCGGATCGACGTTGAAACCCTGCTTGAGTACGGTTACCCCGTCGGGGCCGCCGCTGGTCGGCAGCTTCAGCTTGCTCATCCAGGCAAGGAACGGGTACTCGTTGCCGGAAAACCAGACGCCGAGCGTCTTGCCCTTGAACTGCGCCGGCGAGGTTATGCCGCTGTCCTTGCGGCAGGTCAGCTCCATGCCGGATTTCTCGAAGATCTGGGCGATGTTGACCAACGGCACGCCCTTTTCCCGCGCGGCGAGCGCCGAGGGCATCCAGTCCACCACGACGTCCGCACCGCCGCCGGCGATCACCTGGCTGGGATTGATGTCCGGACCACCGGGCTTGATCGTCACGTCCAGCCCGGCTCGGTCGTAGAAGCCTTTCGCCTTCGCGACGTAGTAGCCGGCGAACTGCGCGTCGGCGACCCATTTCAGCTGCAACGTCAGCTTGTCCGCAGCATGCGCCTGCGCCGCCGAGGCGGCAAGCATCGCTGCCGCCATCATCCACCGCTTCATCCAAGCATCCCCTTTTTATTGGTTGCGCAACGCCGGGTGCCAGAACGTGACCGCCCGCTCGGCCAGCGTCAGCATCGCGAAAGCGGCGCCGCCCACCGCCGCGGCCATCACGATCTCCGCCCAGACGACATCCAGGTTCATCCTGGCTACTTCGGTGCTGATGCGAAAGCCCATGCCGACGATCGGGGTGCCGAAAAACTCCGCCACGATAGCGCCGATCAGCGCGAGCGTTGCGTTCAGCTTCAGCGCATTGAACACGAACGGCATGGCCGCCGGCAGGCGCAGGCGGAAGAACGTCTGCCAGTACCCGGCGCCGTAGCTGCGCATCAGGTCGCGCTCCATCGCGCCGGACACGGCGAGGCCGGCGGTGGCGTTCACCAGCATCGGGAATACCGTCATGATGACGACGACCGCGGCCTTGCTCTGCCAGTCGAAGCCGAACCACATGACCATGATCGGCGCCACGCCCACGATCGGCATGGCGCTGACCAGGGCGCCAAGCGGCAGCACGCCGGCGCGCAGGAACTGCGACCGGTCCAGCGCCACCGCCGCCAGCAGCCCCGTGCCGCTGCCGATCAGCCAGCCGGGGATCACCGAGCGCAGCACCGTTTGCACGAAATCAGCGCCCAGCATGGGCAAATGGGTGGGAATTGCGGCGACGATGGCGGTGGGCGGGGGCAGCAGGATGCGGGGCACGCCCAATCCCACGCAGACCGCCTGCCAGGCCGCGAGCAGCAGCGCGCCCAGCAGCAGCGGCGGCCCGAAACGCCCCAACGCACGCGGCCCGCTCACAGCCTGCCGCCCCGCACCCGGACCAGCACCGCCTGCGCCGCCGAGATCGCCGCTGTGGCCAGCAGCGCCAATAGCGCGGCCATCACCAGCGCCGCCCAGATTTGCAATGTCTGGCCGTAGTACGATCCGGTCAGCAGCCGCGCCCCCAGGCCGGCCTGCGCGCCCGTCGGCAACTCCGCCACGATCGCGCCGACCAGCGACAGCGCCGCCGCGACCTTCAGGCTCGGGAACAGGAAGGCCATCGATGCCGGCCAGCCCAGCCGCAACAGGACCTGCGCGCGCCCCGCGTCATAGGTGCGCATCAGATCCCGCTGCATCGGATCCGGCGAACGCAGGCCCACAACCATCCCCGTCACGATCGGGAAGAAACTGAGGTAGCCGACGATCAGCGCCTTCGGCAGCAGGCCGGTGATGCCCGCGTTGCCCAGCACCACGATCACCATCGGCGCGATCGCCAGCACCGGCACCGTCTGGCTGGCGACGATCCACGGCATCAAGGAGCGGTCCAGCACACGAACATGCACGATCGCCACCGCCAGCGCCGAGCCCAGCGCCACCGCCAGCACGAAACCAGCGAACGCCGCGGCCGCCGTCACCCCGGCGTGGAACAGCAGGCTTTTCGGCGAGCCGACCGGGTGCAGGAACACGCTGCCGAACAGCTCTCCGGCAATCTGGTGCGGCGCGGGCAGCAGCGGGCGATCAAGCGCCAGCGCCGAGAGCAGGATGTCGCGCGTACTCGCGCCGTCATCGGCCAGCGACTGCGCCTGCGAAAAGTTCATCCAGAGGGCCGCCGCATACCAGATCGCCGTGATCGCGATCAGCACGACCGCAATCGGCAGGAGTCGCATCCGCATGCCCCCATCCTTCCATACCGCGAGCGGCAGGCAAATGGGCTAAGCGATCTGCAGGGCCTGCAATTCCTTCTCCAGCTCCTGAAAGCTCGGCATGTGCTGGTTGGGCGCCATCTTGCGCCCGGTCTCGACGCTGACCTGTGGCGCGTTGCCGTGCAGGTGCGCCACCAGCACGGCGCGGATCACCTCCAGGAACTTGGCTTCCTCCTCGACCACGCCCTTGATGCGCGCGGCGAATGGGCCGACCATGCCGTACGCCAGCAGCACGCCCAGAAACGTGCCCACCAGCGCCCCGCCGATCATCGCACCCAGCACCGCCGGCGGCTCGTTGATGTGGCTCATGGTCTTGACGACGCCCAGGACGGCGGCGACGATCCCCAGCGCCGGCAGCGCATCGGCGATGCTTTGCAGAGCGTGGGCGCCGTGCAATTCCTCCTGCAGCGTCTTTTTCAGCTCGCGGCCCAGCACGTCCTCGATCTGGTTGGGGTCGTCCGCGTTCATGCCGACCATCCTCAGATAGTCGCACATCAGCTCGGTGATGTGCTGATTGCCCAGGATCTTGGGAAATCTCTGGAATGCGGCGCTCGCTTCGGGTTTTTCGATATGCGCCTCCAGCGCCATCGCGCCCTTGGTGCTGGCCAGGCGGACGAAGAAATACAGCAAGCTGAGCAGCTCAATGTAGTCCGGTTTCCTGTATGCGGCGCCCTTCATCACCTTGCCGAATCCGCTCAGCGTGTGTTTCACGTCGTGCATCGAATTGGCCATGACAAACACGCCGATCGACGCGCCTCCGATGGTCAGCATCTCAAACGGCAGCGCCTCGATCAGCGGACCCAGACTGCCGCCCGACGCCAGATAGCTGCCGAACACGCAGGCGAGCAGGAACACCAGGCCGCCAATGGTCAGCACGCCCCGGCCTCGCTACGTCGGCTTCGGCTGCGCCCGCAGCACGACGATGGCGATGCGCCGGTTCGCCGCCGCCAGCGGGTCGGCGGGCAGCAGCGGGTCACGGTCGGCATTTCCGGTGACGCTGCGGAATCGGCCCTCGTCCAGCCCGTTCTCGACCAGCAGCCGACGGGTCGCGTTCGCCCGCTCCGTGGACAGCTCCCAGTTGGTCTTGTCGCCGCCGTAGTACGGGGCCGCGTCGGTGTGTCCGGCGATCGAGATCGATTCCGGCAGCTTGGCCAGCACGGGCGCCACCTTCGCCAGCAGGGCGCGCGCCCGCGCGTCGGGATCGGCCGAGCCGGTGGCGAACATCGGCTGGCGGTCCGCGTCGAGCAGCTGGATGCGCAGGCCCTCCGGGGTCATGTCGATCGACAGTTGCCGCGCCAGATCGGCCAGCGCCGGATCGCCCTGCACCGCGGCGCGGATCGCCTGCGCAGCCTGCTCGAACGCCGCGCGCTCGCGACGGTCCAGTTCGGCGCGCAGCGCGGCATCGGCCAGTTGCGTCGCATCGGTCGCGTGCGGATCCGCAAGCGGGGCCGAGCCGGACGCCGCTTGCGCCAGATAGTCGGCTCGCGCCGGGGCCGCCGAGGCAGCGGTAGCCTGGCCGCCGCCCGGCAACGTGTCGCCCGCAACCGGCGACTGGCCGGATTTGCCCTGCCGTCCGTCCTGCTCGCCGTCAGCGGGCTGGCGCTGCCCGGCGCTGGCCTGCGGATCGGTTGCGCTATCCGATGGCTGCGTCGGCGCCGGCAGGGCGGTCCCGGGGATGACCGCCTGTGCCCCTTTGTCGGACACCTCGCTGCCGGAGTCATAGGGCGTGTGGCCGCCGAACGGCTCGCCGCTGCCGGACGAGTTGTGACTGAACGCATTGGCCGGCGTGAAATAATCGGCCAGACCCTTGCGCTGCGCCTCGGTGGTGGCGTTCAGCAGCCACATCAGCAGGAAGAACGCCATCATGGCGGTGACGAAATCGGCGTAGGCAACCTTCCACGCGCCACCATGATGGCCGCTGTCGACCACCTCCTCGCGCCGGATCACCACCGGGCGCCGATCGTTCCTGGACGCTGCCTTGCCCGCCATGCTGTGCCCCGGCCACTCTGCCCGGCCAGTTCTGGCCGGATCGTCCGCGCTGCCTGCGCGCGGCGGCATCATGCGGCATGGCTGCTTAACCGGCGGCTAAGCGACGGACCGTGCTACGGTCGGACATGCGCCACCCCATCTCGTGCGCCAACAGTCGCAAACCGGGAGTAAACCAATGGACGTCATCCCGACCGAGGCCGGACCATGCCGTCTGGTCCGCGCCGGCGCCGAGCATGTCGGCAAGCAAGGCCTGCTGTATGCGGTCGGCATTTCCGCGGAATCGGTGGGCGCGCAGGGCATCCACCTGCAGCTCGTCACCATCCCACCCGGCGGCCGCGCCCGCGCGCACAAGCACGCGGCGCACGAGACCGCCATCTATGCGCTGACCGGCGAGTCCGGCGTGTGGTACGGCGACGCTCTGGAGCACCACGCGATGGTCCGCCCGGGCGACTTCTTCTACATCCCCGCAAACGTTCCGCATCTGCCGTACAACCCGAGCGCCACGGAGGCTTGCGCGGCGGTCATCGCGCGCACCGATCCGAACGAGCAGGAAAGCGTGGTACTGCTGCCGGAACTCGAGAGCATCCACCCTGCTGGCGACCCGTCCGGGCGTTAGCCGGCAAGGGCGCGCGAAAACACCGCTGGATCGACATTGCCGCCGCTCAGCACGCAGCCGACCACACGGCCGCGCGCGTCGAACCGGCCGCACAGCAAGGCGGCCAGCGCGACCGCGCCGCCAGGCTCGACCACCAGCTTCAGCGCCTCGAACGCGAACGCCATTGCCGCCAGCACCTCGGCATCGCTCACGACGAGGCCGCCGGCCAGATGGGTGCGGTTGATGGCGAAGGTCAGCTCGCCCGGCATCGGCGACAGCAGCGCGTCGCACAGCCCCGAGCCGCCGGGCGCGTTGCGCTCGCGCCGCCCTACGGCGAGCGAGCGCGCCGTGTCGTCCGATCCCTCGGGCTCGACCGCCCAGACCTGTGTGTTTGTCCTCTCCAGCGCCAGCGCGCAGCCGCCGACCAGCCCGCCGCCGCCGGTGCAGACCAGCAGGGCGTCCATTACAAGTCCGGTTGCAGCCGCGTCCTCGGCCAGTTCCAGAGCCAGGGTGCCCTGCCCGGCCACGACATGCGGGTGATCGAAGGGCGGGACCAGCGCCGCCCCTGTGCGCGCGGCGAAGGCGGCGGACAGTGCCTCGCGGTCGTCGCGGGCGCGGTCGTAGTCGATGATCTCGGCGCCCCAGGCGGCGGTGCTGGCGCGTTTGATGGCGGGAGCGTCGGCCGGCATGAACACGGTGGCATGAGTGCCGATGGCGGCCGCGGCGCAGGCGACAGCTTGCCCATGATTGCCCGAGGAATGGGTCACCACACCGCTGGCCAGCGCCGCCGAATCGAGTTGGCGGATGGCGTTCGTCGCGCCGCGAAGCTTGAAGCTGCCGGTGCGCTGCAACGGCTCGGCCTTGACCAGGACCGCGCCGCCGGTCAGCGCATCCAGCCGCGCGCTGCGCAGCATGGGGGTGCGAACGACGTGCGGCGCGATGCGCTCGCGGGCAGCGAGCACGTCGGCGTGTGTGGGCAGGCGCATCGCGCAACTCCGGACCGGACTTGATCAGTCGCAGTCATGCCTGAGTGGGCGCGGTGCGCAATACGCCGCACATGACTGAGCCGGTCCTGCAACGGCCCGGAGTTCGATCGACAACTCCCGCCGCAGGAACTCCACGCCGCCCGGCGTGACGTCCACGATGCGCTCGCCCGGACGGCAGCGCGCGTACCCCTGGCGCAGCAGCATGTGCGCCAATGCTGCCCCGAGATGGCCGCCGAGGTGGTTCCGTCGCTCGGTCCAGTCCAAGCAGAGCCGCAGCAGCGGGCGATGGCTGCGTGCCGGACCTGCCGGATCGACCTGGTTGCGTCGGCACCACTCCAGCCCGGCGGGACTGAGGCCCGGGCCACCGGCGCCGAACGCAATCCAACCCTGCGCGGCCATGCAGTCGAACACCGCCACACCGACCTCGCCGGCGAGGTGGTCGTAGCAGACGCGCGCCTTGCAGAGCGCTGGATCAAGGCGGCGGCGCCTCGGCTGGCGGTCGGTCCAGTTGGCCAGGCCCTCGATCATCTCGGCGACCTCGCCCGAGGCGATGCGGAAGAAGCGGTAGCGGCCCTGCTTCTCGACGCTGAGCAGGCCGCCATCCACGAGCTGCGCCAGATGGGCGCTGATCGCCTGTGGCGACGCACCGGCCATGAACGCCAGTTCTCCCGCCGGCCGCCGGCTTCCGTCGGTCAGCAGCGACAGCACGGCCGCGCGCACCGGATCGCCGATCAGCGCGCCTATTGCGGCCAGCGAGGGCGGTTTGATGTCGCCCGCCTCCGGTTCCGCGGTCGCGTGCCGATTGCGCATGGCCGGACGATCGCAGAGGCGATCGCCGCACGTCAAAGAAAGACATGAAACATCGCGCGGGATCGGCGGGAAGTCTGGCGGCGCAGGAAGCGGAGCCGGCCCACATGCCAAGGTCCATTGCGCTCAACCTCGAGGTTCCCGGTAACCGGTGCGAGACGCGGGGACGAGTCCTGTGCTGCTCGTCTCCGCGCTCGCCTTCAGCACCGCCGGTTTGTTCGCGCGCGAGGCTCCGGTCGATCTCTGGGCGATGCTGGCGTGGCGCAACCTGTTTGGAAGTCTGGCGCTGCTGCCGATCGTGCTGGCGCTGCATGGCCGGGCGGCGTGGCGTTCGCTCGGCGGCGATGGGGCCTGGGGATGGGCGACCATCGCCGCCTCGTCGGTCGCGACGATCTGCTTCCTTGCTGCGTTTGCCCACACGTCGGTTGCCAATGTCTCGATCATCTACGCGACCGCCCCGCTGATCACCGCGCTGATCGCCTGGCTTTGGCTGCGCGAGCGGGTCACGCGGCGAACCTTCCTCGCGGCGTTCCTGGCGCTCCTGGACGTGGCGGTTGCTGTCGCGGGCTCGGCCGGTGGCGGCACGCTGCTGGGCGACGGGCTCGCGCTGCTGATGGCGGTATTCATGTCGGTGATGACAGTGATCGCCCGCCGCCACGCACGGGTTCCGCCATTGCTGACGGCATGCGTCGCCTCGACCGTCGCGGCGCTCGCGGTCCTGCCGCTCGGCTGGGCTGCAGGTGCGAACTTCGCCGTCCCGTGGCAGTCGGCGGCCTGGCTGGCGGGCTTCGGGTTGGCCACCATGGGGGTGGCGCTGCCCTGCTTCCTGTCCGGCGCGGCTTGCGTTCCCGCGGGGCAGACCATGCTCATCAGCGCGATGGAGATGCCGCTGGCGCCGCTTTGGGTGTGGCTGGCGCTGGGGCGAAGCCCCTCCGAACGCATCCATCCTTGGCGGCAGCGTGGTCGCACTCTCCATTGTCTGGCAGTTGCGCGGCCGCTAGCGCGGTCGTGGCAGCAGCGCCGACGCAACGCCGCGGACCAGCCCGGCCACGCTGTACAGGCGGTATGTCTCCGCGCGCACCCCGTCGCGGCTGCGGGTCGCCATGCCGTCCGGCCTGATCTCGGCCCAGTCGCGCATATCCGGCGGCGCATCGCTGCGCCGCGCGCTGCGCACCAGCAGGGCCGGCCGCCCGCCCATCGCCCCGGATGGCAGCCGAAAATAGGTCCAGCGCGGGTCCACGGCCACAACGGGCAGGCCCGGGGGCAGCAGCCGGGACAGCTGCGCGGCCAAGCCATACTCGTCGGTCGCAACATACGCGGCGCCGTCCCGGGTCGCCGCCGCGCTCACCTGTGCCGCCAGATCTTTCCAACCGCCGAGGCGCATCAGCGTCGGATCCAGGCGGCGCGGCAACGCCAGCGGCGCCGCAACGCCTTGCACCCAAACCACGAACGTCAACGTGGCGCCCAGCGCGATGCCGGCCCCGCGCAGCCAGCTCCGCCGCAACCCCGCCGCCGCGATCGCCGCAGCCGGGTAGCACACGGACGGCCAGTTGGCCTGCACCCGATCGCCCAGCGCATGCTGCACGAACACCAGCGCCGGCACCGCCGACGCGGCCGCCAGCAGGGTCCAGGCCGGATCGCGCCGCCACGTCGCCCTAACCGCGGCCAGCATCCCGGCCGCGAACAGCAGCGCCAGCAGGGGCGTCGCCAAGCCGACCTGCCCGCCCAGCAACTCGGCCAGGAACTGCGTCGCGCGCGCCGGCCGCCAGTCCGCCGCGCGGCCGCCCTGCCTGGCGAAGCTGACCCAGCCATGCGCCGCGTTCCACGCCAGCACCGGCGCGAACACGCCCATCGCCAGCGCCGCCGCAGCCCATGGCTGCCAGCGCACCAGCCATGACCGCAGCGAAGGCGTCGCCACCAGCCAGAGCAGGATCGCCGGCGCCAGCAGGGCCGCCGTGTATTTGCTGTCCAGCGCCAGGCCGGCCGCCGCGCCAGCCGCCAGCCACCAGCGCCCGTCGCCGGTCGCGACCAGCCGCGCCAGCGCCCACAGCGCCGCCGTCCAGAACAGCAGCAGCGGGGTGTCCGGCGTCATCGTCACCGCGCCCACGCCGAACAGCAGCGTAGCGTTCAACATCAGCGCGGCGCCGATCCCCCGGCTGCGGCTGCCCAGCAGGTCGCGTCCCGCCTGCACCAGCAGCAGCGAGCCCGCCGCCGCAGCCAGGGGCGCCAGCAGCCGCACACCCAGCGCGCCATCGCCCAGCAGCGCGGTCCCGGCGGCGATCCACAGCGCCACCATCGGCGGATGGTCCGGATAGCCGGGCGCCAAGGCCCGCGACCACACCCAGTAGTACGCCTCGTCCGGTGATAGCGGCAGCCACGCCGCCACCGCCAGCCGGACCAGCGTCGCCGCGGCCAGCAGCAGCAGCCATCTCTGCCCGGTCAGAGCGGCACGCCGGCCAGGTTGCGACTGGTGCGGATGGTGTTGAGCGTCTGCACCCGGCTGACATGCGCCGCCCCGGTCAGCCGCTGGGTCAACTCGTTCTCATGCCCGGCGTCGCGCGCCAGCAGCCGCAGCAGGAAATCGCCGCCGCCGCGGATCATGTGGCACTCCCGCACCTCGGGCCAGTCGGCCACCATCCGCTCAAAGCCGGACAGCACGCTTTGCTTTTGGCTCTCCAGCCCGACGATGGCAAAGAACGTGATCTGCCAGCCGAGCCGCTCGGGATCGCTGTCGGCGTGGTAGCCACGGATGATCCCGGCTTCCTCCAGACGGCGCACCCGGCGCAGGCAGGGCGGCGCGGAAATACCGGCGCGACGGGCCAGTTCCACGTTCGTGATTCGCCCATCTTCCTGCAGTTCAGCCAGGATGCGGCGGTCGATGGCGTCGAGCAGCGGCTGGCCGCCCTCGGTGGGTGCGACCTCGGTCGCGTGGGATTTCATGGATCGGGCCGCCTCGTTTCGCCCCACATTATCGCGGCACGCGGATGCTCGCCGCAAGGGCAGCGCCACGGGCACGTGATCGTGCGTTGCAGCATTTCCCGTGGCGGTGATAGCAGGACCGCATGGCGGGGCTGCTCGGAGCGCCGGCCCGGCGCGCCGAGCAATCGGCGCGCCGTGCCGGACATCTGCATCACATTGGACACTGAGCAGGTCATCTCGCCGGCGCGACGGCGCGAGGCGCAAGCGCGGTTCAACCGCCCGGTGCACGGCGCGCGCGGCCTGTTCGCGCTGTTCGTGTTCGTCTTCCACGTCGTCAATTCCGGCCTGGCCACCTGGCCCATCCTGGCCGCCCCGGCCGCGCAGTTCCTGCTGCGCAGCACCGAATACGGCGTGGAACTGTTCTTCTGCATCAGCGGCTATGTGATCTGCGGCACGCTGCGGCGCGCGCGCAGCCCAGCCGCGTTCATCGAGGACCGGGCGATCCGCATCTACCCGGTGCTGTGGGCCAGCATCCTGGCGATCGCCGGCATCGGCCTCGCCACCGGCCTGCACGGGTTCGGCGGCATCGACCTCGCCGCGCTGGCCTGGCGGCTGCCGGTCAACATGCTGGCGCTGCCAGGCGTGCTGCCGATCGACAACCTGCACCCGGCGGCGTGGTCGCTGAGTTACGAAATGTGCTTCTACCTGGCCTGTGCGGCGCTGTGGTCGCTCCGGCTATGGGGCGGCCGCCCGGCAGTCTGGGCGGCGGCGCCGTTCGCTGCTGTCATGATGGCGTTCTACCCGCGGGCACTGTTCCTGCTGTCCGGCGTGCTGGTGGCTGAGGGATACCTGAACCGTGGCCGCCTGGCTGCGCTCGCCCGAGTCCCGCTGCTATGGCTTTTTGCCTTCCTGCTGGCCTGGCATGAGATCCAGATCTTGTCGCTGCCGCGCCACATCATCACGACGACGCTGTTCCAGTGGGCGGCGGATTGGCGCCTGCCGCTGGCGGTGCTGGGCTTTGCGGCGGGTACACTGGCTTTCACCGGCATTGCCGCCGGACACGGCGCGACCGGCCGCCTGCTGCGCTCGCCGGTGCTGCAGTATTTTGGCACCATCAGCTACAGCCTGTATCTTTGGCATCCGATCGTGATGTCCGGGGTCAAGCTCGGCATGCGTCATTTCGGGGTGGCCGCGGCGGCAGGCGACGGCGCGCAGGCGGCGTTTCTGCTGCTGGCGCTGCCGCCATCCGTGCTGGTCGCGCATGTCAGCCAGCGCGTGTTCGAGCGTGCCGCCGGAGTATGGCTGCGCCGCCGCCTGCATCACCCGGCACCACTGCAGACCGCGGCGCTGACCGCCGGGCCGGCGCCAGCCGGTGCGTCGATCGCGGCCGGCTCGCAGCCGGCGCGATAGGGCGTTCACCGCTTGCGCAGGCTGAACAGCGCCTGCTCGCCGAACAGATTGGCCAGGCTCGGCAAACCGCCGCCACGGCGCCCGCCGCCCGGCCTCGTCGGCCGCCAGCCAGCGTTCGACCACGTAGCCCTGCTCGGCGCACAGCGCGAAGAAGTCGCGGATGGTGCAGGGATGGATGTTCGGCGTCTCGTGCCACGGCCGCGCCCAGACCGAGGTCATCGGCATCCGCCCACTCCACAGCAATTGCCAGCGCACCTGCCAATGGCCGAAATTGGGGAAGCTCACCACCGCCCGCCGCCCGATGCGCAGCATCTGGCGCAACACCTCGGCGGGCTGCTCGACCGCCTGCAAGGTGCGCGACAGCACCACGCAGTCGAACGCGCCGTCCGGATATTGCGACAGGTCGCTGTCCGCGTCGCCATGCATCACCGGCAGGCCGTGCGCCACGGCGCGGGTCACTTCGGCCATGTCGATCTCGATGCCGCGCGCGTCGCAGCCGCGGGTGCGATACAGGTAGTCCAGCAACGCCCCGTCGCCGCAGCCGATGTCCAGCACGCGGCTGCCAGGCTCGATCATGGCGGCGATCAGCGTCTGGTCCAGACGCATGTTCTTCGCCACCAGCCGCGCCGGCCCGTTCACGGCCGCAGCCCCGCATGTTCCGCGCATCCCGCCAGGAAGCCGCGCAGGGTGCGATGGAAATCCGGCTCGTCCAGCAGGAAGGCGTCGTGTCCCTTGTCGCTGGCAATTTCCACGAAACTGACATTGGCGGCCGCCCGGTTCAGCGCGCGCGCGATGGCCCGGCTCTGCGCCGTCGGGAACAGCCAGTCAGAGGAGAAGCTGATGACGCAGAACCGAGTGCGGGTGCCGGCGAAGGCGCGGCTGAGGTCGCCCGCGTGCTCGGCGGCAAGGTCGAAATAGTCCATTGCGCGGGTGATGGTGAGGTAGCTGTTGGCATCGAAGCGCGTGACGAAGGTGCTGCCCTGGTGGCGCAGATAGCTTTCCACCTCGAACATGTCGCCGAACAGCGTCAGGGTCTCGCCACCTTGCACGCGGCGGCCGAACTTGCGGGTCAGCGCCTGCTCGGACAGGTATGTGATGTGCGCCGCCATGCGCGCCACCGCCAGCCCGCGCGCCGGGATGCGCCCGCCCTCCCAATAGCGACCGCCCTGCCAGTCCGGGTCGGCGAAGATCGCCTGCCGGCCGACCTCATGGAAAGCGATGTTCTGCGCGGAATGGTAGGCCGCGGAGGCGACCGGCACGGCTGCGAACACGCAATCCGGATAGGTCGCGGCCCATTCCAGCGCCTGCATCCCGCCCATCGAGCCGCCGACCACCGCGAACAGCCGGTCTATGCCCAAATGCTCGACCAGCCGCTTTTGCGCGCGCACCATGTCGCGGATCGTCACCGGCGGAAAATCCGTGCCCCAGGGCGGCTCGCCCGGCGCGCGCGCGTCGCGCGGCCCGGTCGATCCCATGCAGCCGCCCAGCACGTTGGCGCAGATCACGAAGTACCTATCGGTATCAAGGGGCTTGCCGGGGCCGACCACCGCTTCCCACCAGCCCGGCTTGCCGGTCAGCGGGTGACGCTCGGCCACGTGCTGGTCGCCGGTCAGCGCATGGCAGACCAGCACCGCATTGCTGCGCGCTCGATCAAGCGCCCCATAGGTGGAGAAGGCGACCACCAGCCGCGGCAGGACAGCGCCGCAATCCAGCGCCATCCCGTCCTCGAACACGACGGTCCGGGGCGACAGGCCCGGCGGAGGTGGGACGGCGCCGTGCGGCGCGGACTGGTCCATGCCGGCTGCATATGCCGCCGCCGCCGCCGCCCTGCAATGCGAGCGCCGTTTGGCTCCCCTGTGCTTTGCAGGGACCGACGCATCGGCTATGCCCGTGTCCGCCGCAACGATCAGGAAAGATGTCCAGCACCGCCGCCTCGCCTGACCCAGCCGCGAGTCTGTCCGGCCTGCGCGCCCAGATCGACGCCATCGACAACTCGCTGCACGACCTGCTGATGCGTCGCGCCGGCGTGGTGGACCAGGTCGGCAAGCTGGCGCGCGCCGGGAAGGTGGCATTCCGTCCGGGACGGGAGGCCAGCATCGTCCGGCGTCTGCTGGCGCGTCACGCCGGACCGCTGCCGCGCCGCGCAATCGTGCGGCTGTGGCGCGAGATGTTCGCCGCCAACATCGCCATCGAGACGCCATTCGCCGTCACCGCCTTCGACGACGGCTCGGGCGGCTTCGCGACCGCCGCGCGCGAGCATTTCGGTGCGCTGACGCCGCTGCGGCTGCACCGCTCGCCGGCCCAGGCGATCGCCGAAGTCAGCGCCGGCGCCGCCACCGCTGCGGTGCTGCCGCTTCCGATCGAGGAGGAGAGCGCGCAGGCCGCCTGGTGGATCGCGCTGCTGCATCGCGACGAGCCACGCATCCACGTCGTCGCACGCCTGCCGTTCTGGGCCAGCCCGCGCCCGGATGGCGCGAATGGCGTGCAGGCGCTGGTCGTGGCGACCAGCGCGCCGGACCCCAGCGGGCAGGATCGCACGCTGCTGGGGCTGGAGGCGCCGGCCGAGATGAGCCGTGGCCGTCTGGCCGGCGACCTGGCCGCCTGCGGATCGTACCGCTCGGGATCCTGCTGCGCCGCGACGCTGCCGGCGGCGCGGCGCATTGCCTGATCGACCTGGATGGCGCGATGGACGACGCCGATCCGCGCCTGACGGCGCTCGCCGCCGCCGGCCTGCGCCCGGTGGTGCTGGGCGGCTACGCGCTGCCGGTCGAGTCGGACGCCCCATGATGATGAAGACGCCGCAGCCGCGCGAAGCGGTGCTGGCGGTCGCCGCCTATGTCGGCGGCGACAGCACGCTGGCGGGCCAGAACCGGACGATAAAGCTGTCATCGAACGAGACGCCGTTCGGGCCGCCGCCCGGCGCCCAGGCGGCCGTGCTGCGGGTCGCCGCCGACCAGCATCGTTACCCGGATGGCGGCAGCGCCGAACTGCGCCGTGCGATCGGGCGGCGCTTCGACCTGGACCCGGGGCGCATCGTGTGCGGCACCGGCTCGGATGAGCTGATCGCTCATCTGGCGCTGATCTATGGCGGCCCGGGGACCGACGTGCTGATGACCATGCACGGCTTCTCGATGTACCAGATCGCCGGCACCTATGCCGGCAGCCGGGTCATCAAAGTGCCTGAGCGCAGGCTTACGGCGCATGTCGATGGCCTGCTATCTGCGGTGACGCCGACCACCCGCATCGTGTTCCTGGCAAACCCGAACAACCCGACCGGCAGCATGCTGCCGCAATCCGAGATCGTCCGCCTGCGCGAAGGCCTTCCGGGCGACGTGCTGCTGGTGCTGGACGCGGCATATTCGGAATACGTCGCCCGGCCCGACTACGACCCGGGAGCGGCGCTGGTCGATGCCGGCCAGGACACCGTCATGCTGCGCACTTTTAGCAAGATTTTCGGCCTCGGCGGTATGCGGGTCGGCTGGGCCTATGCGCCGGCGCCGGTGATCGACGCGCTGAACCGGGTGCGTGGCGCCTTCAACATCAGCCTTGCGGCACAGGCCGCCGCGGTCGCGGCGCTGGCCGAGCCCGACTGGGTCGAACGCTCGCGTGACCACAACGCGCGCTGGCGCGAGCGGCTCGGCGACGCGCTGCGGGCATCCGGCATCACCGTCTGGCCCAGCGAGGCCAATTTCCTGCTCGCCGACTTTGAGACTTCCGAGCGCGCCCGCGCGGCGGATGCCGCGCTGCGCGCCGGCGGCGTGATCGTGCGCGGGCTGGCCGGCTACGACCTGCCGCATTGCCTGCGCATCACCATCGGCACGGAGGCCGACTGCGCGCTGGTCGCCGGGTTGCTGGCGCGCTTCATGGCGGACCAGCCGGCAGATGCCTGATCCGCTGTTCCGCCGCCTGACCCTGCTGGGGGCCGGGCTGATCGGCGGCTCCGTCGCGCGCCGCGCCCGCGCGCGCGGCGACATCGCTGTCGAAATCGTCGTCCACGCCCGCAGCCAGGCGACGCGCGACCGGGTCGCCGAGCTGGGGTTCGCCGACCGCATTGAGGCTGATCCCGCGGCGGCCGTAGCGGGCGCCGACTGCGTGATGCTGTGCGCGCCGGTCGGCGCATACGCGGCGCTTGCCGAGGCGATCGCGGCGCACATGGCCGAAGACAGCGTGCTGACCGACGTTGGCTCGACCAAGCAATCGGTGATCCGCGATGTCGGCCCGCTGGTGCCGGCGGGCGTGCATTTCGTCCCGGCCCACCCGCTCGCCGGCACCGAGTTCTCCGGCCCCGACGCCGGCTTTGCCACGCTGTTCGAGGGGCGCTGGTGCATCCTGACGCCGCCGCCCGGCACCGATGTCGCGGCGGTCGAGCGAGTGGCCGAGCTGTGGCGGCGCTGCGGCAGCATGGTCGAGGTCATGGAGCCGGCGCATCACGATCGGGTGCTGGCGGTGGTCAGCCACCTGCCGCATCTGATCGCCTTCACCATCTGCGGCACCGCCGACGCGCTGGAGGGCGAGACCCGCCAGGAGGTGCTGCAATTCGCCGCCTCCGGCTTCCGCGACTTCACCCGCATCGCCGCCTCGGACCCGGAGATGTGGCGCGACGTGTTCCTCAACAACCGCGAGGCGCTGCTGGAGATGCTGGCGCGCTTCACCGAGGACGCGCAGGCGATGGCGCGCGCGGTGCGCTGGGGCGACAGCGCCTATATCGAGGACCGCATCGCGCGCGGCCGGGTGATCCGCAAGAGCCTGATCGACCTGAAGCAGGCCTGACTGGCCAGCGCGGCTATGCGGCCAGCGCCCGCGCCAGCGCGGCCGCGTCGCAGCCGGATCCGCAGGGCGACGGCAGCACGGCCGCGATCCCGAGGGACGCCTGCAACTGGGCGGCGAAGGCGCAGGACGTCAATCCGACCGAGATGCCGGGCAGCGATGGCAACGACGGCACCTGCCAGTCCAGCGCCGCCAGCGCCTGCGCATGGATGGACATTGCCAGCTGCACCGTTTCGGCATTGGCCAGGCTGGTCGGGCAGTACGGCAGCGGTGGCAGCAGCGACAGCAACTCGGCCAACAGGTTCGGGCTGTGCAAATTCAGCCGCAGGCTGGCCGACAGAGCAGCCAGCATCGCCGTCAAACGCACGGACACCATCGACTGCACCGCCGGCAAGCCGAGCGTCAATGGAGCGACGCCGAGACTCGCCTGGAGCTGGGCGATCGCCGAGAGGGCACCGGTGAGGCTGGCCATCAGGCTGAGGTTGACACCGGAGATGGCCGGCAAAGCGATGCCGCGCAGCAGGCGCAGCGCGGCCGCCAGCTGCGCGGAGAAGTTGTCGCTGAGGGCGACGTTGAGCTGCCCGGCCGCCGCGATCAGCGGCGCCAGCGCGGCCAGCGCCGCCAGGAAGGCGCGCCAGTTGGGCATGGCGACGCCGCCGGCCGAGGTCATCGCCAGGCTCAGGCTTGCAGACGGCGCGAACAGCCCGGCCTGCAACGCCAGCGTGATGCGGTCGATCGCCCCGTTCAGCGCGGCAAGGTTCAACCAGGCCAGCGGATTGAAAGACAGGCCGGCCATCGCCGACAGCCGCGCGTTCAGGGTTGCCACGATGCGCGCGAAGGCGGCGGCCTGCCCGGGCAGCAGCAGGTCGATGCCGAACTGCGCCAGCACCTGCGCGCGCAGCTGCGCCAGCGCCGAAATCGTGGCCGTCGCGCTGGCCGACAGCCGAAGCTGCGGCAGCAGCAGCGACAGCCAGCGCGGATCGGGCTGCCACGGCGCCGCCGGCAGGGCGCGCGCGCCGAGCCAGCCGGACAGCGACAGCGCGACATCGGCATGCGGCAGCGCGGCCGACACGGCGAGGTTCAACTGCGGCAGCGCCAGCCGCAGCGGACCCAGCGTGGCGTGGCAGAAGCAGCCCATCGGTTCCCCCGTTCGCCGGCGCGGCCGTCTCGACCACGCATCGGCGTCACGCTAGACTCATTCCAAGAGGGAGATGTGTCATGGGTCAACCCGCAGCCCGCGTCGGCGACAAGGTGCTGCAGGCAGCCCCGCATTGCCACGCGCCGATCCATCCGGCGGCGCTGGTGCCGACGCCCGCGCCGCATCCGGCGCTGCCGCTGCCGATCCTGCCGCCGGGCGGCGTCACGGTGAAGATCGGCGGCATGCCGGCGGCGCGCTCCACCGACCTCACCAAGCTCTGCACCTTGCCCGGCTGCGTCCCCGGCGGCCCCGGCATCATCGGCAAGGCCTCGGCCACGGTGATGATCTGCGGACTGCCCGCGGCGCGGGTCGGCGACATGACGCAGCATGCGGCCTGCGTCGCGCCGATCCCCAGCCCCACCGGCACGATCATGCCGCCCGGCTGCCCGACGGTGCTGATCGGCGGCTGACCCTGCGCGATGCGCCGCGCCCATTTCGAGGCGTTCCGGCCGGTCTGCCCCGTCTGCGCGGCGGGCGGCGCGGGGCTGCATCCCCTGCGGCTGGCCGACACGCCGCAGGCCGATCGAGAGATCATCCGCGCCGCGATCCTGCATTGCTCCAATCCCGGTTGCCGGCACGAATACCCGGTCATCGACCATATCCCGATCATCGTGCCCGACCTGGCCCGCGTGCTGTCCGAGCGGGCGACGGCGCTGCTGCTCCGCGACGATCTGGACCCGGCGCTGGCCAGCCTGCTGGGCGACGCGATCGGGCCGGACAGCTGGTTCGACCAACTCCGGCAGGTCGCCTCCACCTATGGCTGGGACAGCTACGCTGACCTGGATCCGCAGGAGCGACCCGAACCGGACGGCCCGCAGCCAGGCGCTGCGCGGCGCTGCCTGGCGCGGCTGCTGGGGCTGGCTCCGCCCGGGCCGGAGGTGCGCCGGGCCGTCGATCTGGGCTGCGGCGCGGGGCGGACCAGTTTCGAGCTGGCGGCCCGCCATCCCGGCGCGCTGGTGCTTGGCATGGATCTCGATATCGGCCTGCTGAGGCTGGCGCAGGCGGCGGCGCGCGGACGCATGGCCTACCCGCGCCGGCGGATTGGGCTGGCATATGACTATCGCCAGTTCCCGGCCACGCTGGACGGCGCCGGGCGAGTCGATTTCTGGTGCTGCGACGCGCTCGCCTTGCCGTTCGCGCCGGGCGCTGCGGATCTGGCGGCGGCGCTCAATCTGCTGGACTGCGTGCCAGAGCCGCGCCGGCTGTTGGCCGCCCTGGCCGAGGCGGTGCGGCCAGGAGGGCGGGCGCTGCTGGCGACGCCGTACCGACTGGTCCAGCCGCGCCACCGCGCCACACGCCTGGGTGGGGGGGCACTCGCAGCGCGCCGAGCATGCCGGCGCCGGCGAGGGTTTCCTGCGCACCCTGCTGACGGCGGGGGCGCACCCGGACTCGGTGACCGGACTGACGCTGCTGGCCGAGGACCATGCCTGGCCCTGGCACACCCGGCTGCACGACCGCAGCGCGGTGCTGTACCGCACGCACCTGCTGGTTCTGGCGCGCGGCGATGGTTAGCCCCGGGTTCCACGGAAAGACCCCCGCTTTGGGGGACTTCGTGACGCGCCGGATCCCGGCCGGGTTCCTGCAGTCTTGGGATGCGTGGCTGCAATCGCTGGTGCGGGCCTCGCGCGACAGGCTGGGCGCGGATTGGCTGCCGGCCTGGCTGGAGGCTCCGGTCTGGCATTTCGGCCTGGGCGCGGAGCTGGCCGGTCCGGAACCCTGGTTCGGCGTGCTGATCCCCAGCGTCGATCGAGTCGGTCGGTATTTCCCCTTCACGATCCTGGGCGCATCCGGCGAGGGCGGGATGGCGCTGGAGGACTGGGCATTGCTGGCCGAGCGCCTGGCGCTTGGGGCGCTGGAGGACGGGTTCGATCCGGGGTGGCTGGACGGGGAGCTGGTCTTGCTCGGCAATCCGTCGAGGCCGGCCCTCATCTCGGCCCTCTCCCCGCGGGAGAGGGAGCAGGCTTGGCCGACGGCGGGAGAATCGGTCTGGCGCTGCCGCGGCACGGCGCGCGTGGCCGCGGCGACAAGGCGGTGCGCCGGGCTGCCCGACGGCGCGCAGGCCGCCGGGCTGGTCGGCGGCTAGACGCCGACCAGCACGTCCGACGCCTTGATGACGGCCGACGCCTTCATGCCGACCTTGAGCGCCGGCTCCTCGGGAGCCTCGTTGGGTGATCGAGGCGGTGATGGTGATGCCGGGGGGCGACTTCGATCCGCACATGGGTCGTGGTGGCGCCCGGCTTCACCTCCGCGATGGCGCCGGGCGGCTGGTACGGGCGGACAGCTTGATCTCGGCATTCCCTGTTCTCGGCGATTCAGGCCGCGTCGTAGCCGATCACCGCCTTGGTCTCCAGATACTCGTGCAGCCCCCACCCGGCATACTCGCGCCCGTTGCCGGACTGCTTGTAGCCGCCGAACGGGGCGGCGAGATCGACGCCGGCGTAGTTGATGGTCACGTTGCCGGCGCGCAGCAGCGCCGCCACGCGGCGCGCATGGTCCAGGTCGGCCGACTGCACGTAGGCGGCCAGCCCGTACGGCGTGTCGTTGGCCATCGCCACCGCCTCGTCCTCGTCGCGATACGGCAGGATCGACAGCACCGGGCCGAAAATCTCCTCGCGGCGATCGGTCATGTCGTGCCGCACGTCGGCGAACACGGTCGGGCGCACGTAATAGCCCCGGTTCAGGTGTTCCGGCCGGCCCGGGACCGCCGGTGACCAGTTCCGCGCCCTCGGCGATGCCGGCCTCGATCAGCGCTGGATCTTTGCGAACTGCGCGTCGCTGACCACCGGTCCCAGGTCGGTCGCGGGATCGCGCGGGTCGCCGACCCGACATCTCTCCGCCGCCGCCTTGGCGCGATGCGCGCGCCTCGTCGTGGCGGTCGGCCGGCACGAACATGCGCGTCGGCGCATCGCAGGACTGGCCGCTGTTGGCCATCACCGCGGCCACGCCCCGCTCCGACCGCGGTCGCGAAGTCCGCGTCCGGCAGCAGGATGTTGGCCGACTTGCCGCCCAGCTCCTGCGCCACGCGCTTGACGGTGCGCGCCGCCGCCTTCGGCCACTCTGATGCCGGCGCGGGTCGAGCCGGTGAAGGACATCATGTCGATGTCGGGATGCGACGACATCGCCTCGCCGACCGTCGGCCCGTCGCCGTTGACGAGGTTGAACACGCCGGGCGGCACGCCCGGCCGCGTGCAGGATTTCGGACCACAGGACGGCGCTGAGCGGCGCGATTTCGGACGGCTTCAGCACCATCGTGCAGCCGGCGGCGATGGCCGGGGCGACCTTGCACACGATCTGGTTGATCGGCCAGTTCCACGGCGTGATCAGGCCGCAGACGCCGATCGGCTCGCGCGCGATCAGAGTGGCGCCTTGCCGCGTCTCGAATGCGAAGTCGCTGAGGGTCGCGGATCATCTCCTGCAAGTGCGCGGTGCCGGACGCCGCCTGCTCGTCGCGCGCGAAACGGTGCGGCGCGCCCATTTCCAGCGTCATCACATCGGCGATCTCGTCGAACCGGCGCTCGTATTCGCGCCAGGATCGCACGCAGCAGATCCAGACGCTGCGCGCGGCTGGTGGCAGAAAACGCCGGCAAAAGCGGCGCGCGCGGCGGCCACGGCCCGATCCACGTCCGCCGCGCTGCCCATGCCGATCGTGGCGCACGCCTCCTCGGTTGCCGGGTTGACCACCACCAGCGTCGCTGCGCCGACCGGGGTCACCCAATCGCCGCCGATGTAGAAGTCCCGCGCGTGCTGCATCGATCGTTCCTCTTCAGGCCGCCATCGGCGGCCGCCGCTGCCATACATCGAAGCGCCGTTCCAGCGCGACGCCCAGAGTCAGGATCGTTGCCTCGTCAAACAGCCGCCCCCACAGGCAGACTGCGTGCGGCGCATCGGGCGCGCGGAAACCGGAGCGCAGGATCAGGCAGGGATGGCCCGAGAAATTGCTGATGAGCAGCATCGGCCCGGCCAGCGGCGGGCCGATGATCGCGTCCACATCGGCGAACGCCGCGCGCATGTCCTGCATCACCTGGCGGCGCAGCCGGTCGGCCTGCACGTGATCCACCGCCGACAGGAAGCGCGCCGCGCGGAACACGTTGGGCCACGCCAGCGCCTCCTGCCAGGCCAGCAGGTCGTCGCGGTCCGACAAAGTCAGTTCCTCGAAAGCGGCGGCCGCCTCGGCGTTGAGCAGGTCATGCAGCGAAGTCATAGGGGCGATCCGGGCGCCGCAGCTCCACCAACTCGATACCAAGTTCACGCGCCGCGACCAGCGCCGCGCGATCCAGCGCATCCGCCCCCTCCGCCTCCAGGTCGGCCGGAAAGAACCCCGCGCGCAGACCCGCCGCCGGGCGGCCGGAGTCCCACCCGAAGGGGATGTCGATGCTGGACGGATCGCCGCCGTCGGCCCCGTTCAGCGCCGCCAGCACCACGGCGGTGTCGGCGACCGTCCGGGCGATCGGCCCGATCTTGTCCAGCGACCAGCACAGCGGCATGGCCCCGGCGCGCGCCACGCGGCCGAAGGTCGGGCGCAGCCCGGTCGTGCCGCAGCGCAGGCTGGGGGACACGATCGAGCCGAGCGTCTCGGTGCCGAGCGCGAAGCCGCACAGCCCAGCCGCGACCGCCGAGGCCGAGCCGGCGGATGACCCGCTGGAGCCCTGCTCCGGCTGCCACGGGTTGCGCGTGCGCCCGCCATGCCACAGGTCGCCATAGGCCAGCGCGCCCACGCTGGTCTTGCCCAGCAGCACCGCGCCCGCTTCGGCCAGCCGCCGCACCACGACCGCGTCGCGGTCGGGCACCCGCCCGCGATACGGCTCGGCGCCCCAGTCGGTGACGATGCCGGCGGTGTCGATGATGTCCTTGCAGGCATACGGGATGCCGTGCAGCGGCCCCAGGCGGCGGCCCTCGGCCAGCCTCGCGTCGGCATGCCGGGCCTGCTGCATGGCAAGGTCCGCGGTCACCGCGGCGAAGCAGGCCAGGGCCGGCGCAAGACGCTCGATGCGCCGCAGATAGAGCTGCGTCAGCCATTCCGACGAGATCGCTCCACGGCCGATCCAGGCGGCGAGTTGCCCGACCGACGCGAAGGCGACGCTCTCCTCGTCCTCCGGCACCGGGCTGGCCGGCACGTCAGGCGGCTGGAACGGCGTGGCTGGGGGAGCCTGCCAGCCCGGCAGCCTGGGATCGAAGCGGCAGGCCGGGGGCGCATCAAGGGCGGCTGCCCGGCGCAGCAGCGCCCGCCGCCGCTGATCGGCCAGCGTCTCGAGCAGCAGCGATCGCTCGCCGTCGGAATAGGCCACCCCGGCGACCGCCTCGGCCGCTTCCACGGCGGCGGGCGTGATCTCGGGCAGGATCATGTCTCGCGCCGAGCGGCTACGCCGCCTCGGCCCGGATGGCATCGGACAGCGTGCCGAACAGCCGGTCCAGATGCGTCTGCTCAATAATCAATGGCGGCGACAGGGCGATGATGTCTCCGGTGGTGCGGATCAGCACGCCGGCGTCGAAGCAGCGGTGGAACACCCGCACGGCGCGATCCGACGGCTTGCCTGCCCGGGACGCGAGTTCGATGCCGGCGACCAGGCCAAGGTTGCGCACGTCGATCACGTTCGGCAGGCCGCGCAGGCCATGCGCCGCGTCTTCGAACGGCTGGGCCATCGCCGCGGCGCGCGCGGGGAGATCCTCGGCGCGGTGCAGGTCGATGGCGGCGATCGCCGCGGCAGAGGCGAGCGGGTGGCCGGAATAGGTGTAGCCGTGAAACAGCTCGATCCCGGCCGGCGCGCCATCGACGACGGCGCGATAGATGCGGTCGTGGCAAGCCACCGCGCCCATCGGCACGGCGGCGTTGGTCAGGCCCTTCGCCATCGTCAGCAGATCCGGGGTCACGCCGAAGAACTCCGCCCCGAACGGCGCGCCCAGCCGCCCGAAGCCCGTGATGACCTCGTCGAAGATCAGCAGCATGCCATGCCGGTCGCAGATCTCGCGCAGCCGTTCCAGGTAGCCGCGCGGTGGCACCAGCACGCCGGTCGAGCCGGCCAGCGGCTCCACCATCACGGCGGCGATGGTGTCGGCGCCATGCAGGGCGACCAGCCCCTCCAGCGCGTCGGCCAAATGCGCGCCCCATTCCGGCTGGCCGCGCGAAAACGCGGAGTGTTCCAGGCTGTGCGTGTGCGGCAGGTGGTCCACGTTCGGCAGCAGCGCGCCGAACTGCCGGCGGTTGGCGCCGATGCCGCCGACCGACATGCCGCCGAAGCCGACCCCGTGATAGCCGCGCTCACGCCCGATCAGCCGCGTCCGCTGCCCCTCGCCGCGCGCCCGGTGATACGCCAGCGCGATCTTCAGCGCCGTGTCGGCGCTTTCGCTGCCCGAATTGGTGAAGAAGATGCGATCGAGGCCGGGCGGCGTCAGTTCGGCAACCTTCGACGCAGCCTGGAAGGCGATCGGATGGCCAAGCTGAAAGGTCGGCGCGAAGTCCATCGTCGCGGCCTGACGCTGGATCGCCTCGGTGATCTCGCGGCGGCCGTGCCCGGCGTTGCAGCACCACAGCCCGGCGGTGCCGTCCAGCACCTCGCGGCCGTCCTGCGTGTAGTAGTGCATGCCCTCCGCGCGGGCGAGCAGGCGCGGCGAGGCCTTGAAGCCGCGATTGCTGGTGTACGGCATCCAGAACGAGTCCAGGTCGTTGGGCCGCGCGCCGCCGGCGCCCGGGTCATGCAGAATCGGGGAGCTGATCTCGTTCATGGGGACTGTCCTGGCAGCGCGGATTGCGCCACGTTCGCGCTTCGCAGCCGCAACAGCAAGAGGAGGCAGCCCGATGCCGGACGGCAGGCTGGTGATCGGCAACAAGCGGTTCTCGTCCTGGAGCCTGCGCGGCTGGCTGCCGGTGCATCTGGCCGGGCTGGAGGTAACCGAGCAGGTGATCCCGCTGCGCGGCGGTGCCACCCCGGCGGTGCGCGCGATCAGCCCCGGCGGGCGCGTGCCGTACCTGGAGCATGACGGCAACGCGGTCTGGGAGAGCCTGGCGATCTGCGAGTACTGCGCCGAGCTGCGCCCGGAGCTGTGGCCCCTGGAACGCGCGGCCCGCACCCATGCCAGGGTGATCGCGGCCGAGATGCACGCGGGGTTCGCGGCGCTGCGGCAGTCGATGTCGATGGACATCTGCCGCGACGACCTCGCCGGCCAGGGCCGCACGCCCGAGACGCTGGCCGACATCGCGCGCATCGAGGCGATCTTCCGCCACGCCCGGTCGCAGTTCGGCGGCGGCGGGCCGTTCCTGTTCGGTGCGGCGTTTGGCGCTGCGGATGCGATGTATGCGCCCGTGGTGTGCCGCTTCCTCGCCTACCGGCCCGAGCTGTCGGCCGACACGCTGGCCTATTGCGAAGCGGTGCGGGCGCACCCGCTGATGGCCCGCTGGTACGAGGAGGCTGCGGCCGAGCCGGCCGAATGGGGCGCGATGCACGGCTGAGGGACGCCCGCCATGGACCAGCCCGACTTGCGCCTGCGCGTCGCCGACTTCCCGCGCCCGCCGGCGATCGAGCCGGAGCGCCGGCGCATACGGGTCATGCTCGGCGGCGAGACGATCGCCGACACCGAGGCCGCCTGGCGGGTGCTGGAGACCACGCATCCCCCGACCTATTACCTGCCCTGGGCCGCGTTCCGCCCGGACTCGCTGAACGTCGGCCAGCGCCGCAGCCTGTGCGAGTGGAAAGGCTCCGCCCGCTACGTGACGCTGCGCGGCGGCGGCCGCAGCGAGACCGACGCCGGCTGGTTCTATCCCGACCCGATGCCGGCCTATGCCGGCCTGCGCGACCATGTGGCGATCTATGCCGGACGCATGGACGCCTGCTTCGTCGGCGACGAGCGCGTGACCCCGCAGCCGGGCGGATTCTACGGCGGTTGGATCACCGCCGAACTGATCGGCCCGTTCAAGGGCGCTCCGGGCACCGAGTTCTGGTAGCGCCGCTCCAGCCGGCGACCGTCGCCATGGTGCTGCCGCCGCGCGAGTCGTTTTCGCCCGAGGCGGCGGGAGCGATCGGGCTGCTGGTGCATCGGCAGGCGGTGGCGGCGAGCCGCTACCGGCGCGTGGTCGTGGGGCGCCCGGTCGGGGCGGCATTTCCTGTCGCCCTGTTCCAGCCGGCGCGGCAGGCGTGGCTGCCGGTTCCGATCGGTCGGCGCTACGCGGCCGGCGTCGCGCGCGCGCTGCGGCGGCTGCGGCCGACCCTGGTCGAGGTGCATAATCGGCCCGACCTCGCGCTGCGCCTGACCCGACTCGGCGCGCCGGTGACCCTGGTGCTGCACAACGACCCGCAGACGATGCGGCTGTGGCGGCCGGCGGAGGCGGCGCGGCTGGCGCAGATCGTCGCGGTTTCGGCCTGGCTGCGCGAACGGGTGGGGCTGCCGGATGTGGCGGTGCTGCCGAACTGCATCGACCTCGCCGATATGCCAGCGCCCGCCCGCGCACGTGAGCCGCTGGTCCTGTTCGCCGGCCGCATGGTCGCCGACAAGGGGGCGGATGCGTTCGTCGCTGCATGGGCGCAGGCGCGGGCGGCCCTGCCGGACTGGCGGGCCGAGATGATCGGCGCGGACCGGTTCGGCGCGGCCAGTCCGGAGACGCCCTTCCTGCGCCGGCTGCGGCCGCACGCGGCGGCGGCCGGCATCGCCCTGCATGGCTGGCAGCCGCACGCCAAGGTGCTGGCGGCGATGGCCCGGGCCGCTATCGTGGTGGTGCCGAGCCGCTGGCCCGAGCCGTTCGGCATGACCGCGCTGGAGGCCGCCGGCTGCGGCGCGGCCGTTGCCTATGCCCCGCGGGGCGGGCTGCCGGAGGTGCTGGGCGACGCCGGCCTTGTCATCGACCCGGACGATCCTGCCGGCATGGCAGAGGCGCTGGTCGCCTTGGCCCGCGACCCCGCCAAGCTGGCGGCGCTCGGCCGCGCCGGGCGGCAACGGGCGGCGGCGTTCGACATCGGCCCGGCGATGGCCCGACTGGACGCGCTGCGCGACGGCATCCTGGCGACGTGGCCGGGCCGGGGCGGCGACCCTATATGAGCGGGCTTGCAGCAACGGGAGCAGTCATGGACGGGGTGACGAAGGCGGATCTGGTGCCGGTCACGGTGTTGACCGGCTATCTGGGGGCCGGCAAGACGACGCTGCTCAACCGCATCCTCTCGGAAGACCACGGCCACAAATACGCGGTGATCATCAACGAGTTCGGCGAACTCGGGGTGGATGGCGCGCTGGTCGTGGACGCCGACGAGGAGGTGTTCGAGATGAACAACGGCTGCGTCTGCTGCACCGTGCGCGGCGACCTGATCCGCATCGTCGGCGGCCTGATGAAGCGACGGGGAAAGTTCGACGGCATCATCGTCGAAACCACCGGTCTCGCGAACCCGGCTCCCGTCGCGCAGACGTTCTTCGTCGATGACACAATCCGCACGAAAACCCGGCTGGATGCGATCGTCACAGTGGTCGATGCCAAGCACGTGGCCGCCCGCCTGTCCGACAGCCCGGAGGCCCAGGAGCAGATCGCGTTCGCCGACGTGATCGTGCTGAACAAGACCGATCTTGTGACCCCCGACGAGCTGACGGCGGTCGAGGCGCGCCTGCGCCAGATCAACCGGTTTGCCGCCATCCACCGGGCGCAGCGCGGCGACGTGCCGGTGGCCGAGCTGCTGGGCCAGGGCGCGTTCGATCTGGATCGGGTGCTGGCCCGCGTCCCGGACTTCCTTACCGACGACGCGCACGAACACGACGGCGACGTGGCCAGCATGAGTTTCGAGGCGAAGCGGCCGCTCGATCCGCAAAAGTTCAACGCCTGGATCGGCGCGCTGCTGGCCGAGAAGGGCAGCGACATGCTGCGTACCAAGGGCATCCTGGCCTACCCGCGCGAGGCCCGCCGGTTCGCGTTCCAGGCGGTGCACATGATGGCCGATGGCGATTTCATCGGTGCGTGGCCCGAGGGTGAGGAGCGGGTCAGCCGCATCGTGTTCATCGGCCGCAACCTCAATCGCCCGCAGTTGCGGCGCGGCTTCGAGTCCTGCCAGGTTCCGGCGTGAGCGCCAGGGTCGCGCCGGATCATGTGCTGGAGACGCGCGGGCGTAGCATCAGCCTGGGCGCATTCGTGGTGGCCTGCGCGTTCGACCGCGCCGGCCGGACCGCCGCCTTCGCGCTCGGCGACGGCACGCTGCGGCTGCCGCCCGTGGGGCAGGACTCCTGGCCGGCCGCAAGCGCGCATGACGGGGCGGCGCTGAGCCTGGCCACAGATGCGCGCGACGGCTTCCTGTCCGGTGGCGATGACGGGCGCCTGGTCCGTGTCGGCGCGGATGCCACAGTCACGCCGGTTGCTGAGTACGGCATGAAATGGGTCGAGCATGTCGCAAGTTTCACCGACGGCAGGAGCTCGCTGCTGGCCTGCGCGGTCGGCAAGCAGGTGCACGTGTTCGATGGCGCCGGGACTGCGCTGAAGTCGCTGGCGCATCAATCGACGGTGACGGGAATCGCCTTCGATGCGCGGGGCAAGCGCATCGCCGCCAGCCATTACGGCGGCGCAAGCGTGTGGTTCGTCGCCTCAAAAAGCGACAACCCGCGCATGCTCGAATGGAAAGGCAGCCATACCGGCGTCACAGTCAGTCCGGACGGCGATGCGGTGGTGACCGCGATGCAGGAGAACGCGCTACACGGCTGGCGGCTGTCGGACGGGCAGCACATGCGCATGTCCGGCTATCCCGCCAAGACCACGTCAATGAGCTTTTCGCGTACCGGCAAGTGGCTGGCGACGTCGGGCGCCGAGGCGGTGGTGCTGTGGCCGTTCTTCGGCGGCGGCCCGATGGGCAAAGCGCCGACCGAACTGGCCGGCGGCGGCAGCGCGATCTGCACGGCCGTCGCGTGCCATCCGAGTCATGACGCAGTGGCGGCGGGCTTCGCCGACGGTGTCGTGGCGCTGGCGGACATCGCCACCGCCCGCGTCCTGCCAGTCGCCGGGCCGGGGCGCGGCCCGGTCTCAGCGATGGCCTGGAGCGGCGACGGCACATTCCTGGCGTTCGGCACGGAAACCGGGTTCGCGGCGCTGGTGGATTTTTCCGAACGCAAGGAGTGACGCGGAGCGTGCGCAGCCCGCTCGGTCACGCCGCGTAGATGTCGGCCAGCGCGATCGTGATGCCGGGCGGGTCGAGGCTGAGCGATCCGGCGCTGACGATGCGCGTGGCGATCGCATCGCCCTCCCGGCGATGATGGATGATTTCCTGCCGCCGGGTGCGCACGACAAGGTAGTGCTGAACCGAGGGCACACGAAAGTAATCAGCGAGCTTTTCGCCGAAATCGACCGATTGGGTTGAGGGCGAAAGCACCTCGACCACCACCACCGGGTTGGGAATGGCGACCGCGTCCGGCGCGATCGCCGGACCGCAATGCACTGCAGCATCCGGCTCGTAGTCGGTGCTGGCGTCGATCTCGACGGTCATGCCGTCGGGCAAGGCCACGCAGGGGATGCCCGCTGCCCGGATTGCATCGCGCAACACCAGCCAGACGCGGCTTTTGACGTGAGCGTGGGCATACCGTTCCGGCGACATGGCGATCGGCTCTCCATCGACCAGCTCGTAGCGCCGCGGCTGCTGGACCGCCCATAGCCGGAACATCTCGCGCGACATCGTTTGTGGCATGTGACATCCTCGCGCCGACGTGAGTGGGCGGCGGGAGAGAACCTTGCCACAGTCGGGCGTGCCATGAAACTTCGCAGCGATCAGCCGGCCGACATCGCGGATCATTTCGTCGGCCTGGTGGGCGCGAAACCCTGGGCGCGACGCATCGAGACGCTTGGGCGCGATTGCAGCGGCGGCCAGCGCACTGGGCGGGCGCTGCTGCATCGGCAGGCCGTCATCGTCGCCCTGGAACGGCTGCGCCGGCGCGGCCGCAACAGCCCGCCGTCCCGGCTGGAGCAGGCTGTGGCGGCGCTCGCCGCGGAACTGTGCCATGCGGCAGACGGGCTGACCGGGGCCGGGCGCGACCGGCTTCGGGCCGCCGCCCGGCTCGGCCTGCAGCCGAATGCGACGTTGATGCCGCTGTTCCATCTGGCGCGCGCTGCCTGCCTGCAACGCCATCGCGGCTTTGCCATCGGATACGCGGGCTTTGCCGAGGGCGCGCCGTTCGACCTGCTGCTGGAACGCGACGGAGCCGACGCGGAGCTGGCCTGCGACGTGGTCTCCGCCGAGGACGGGCGCGACCTGCACCGCGGCGCCTGGGTGCGGCTGGTCGATCGCATCGACCCCGACCTGCAGACCTGGCTGGCGGCGCATCCAGGCCGCTACCTGCTGAAGATGACGTTGCCGCACGGCCTGCGCAGCGGGCCGGACCATCAGGACCGCCTGGCCACCCTGCACGCCCGCATCCGCACGATGCTGGAGGGCCAGCGACGCGCCGATCACGACGAGGCGGCGGTGCTGCGGCTGGATCCGCTGATGCTGGCCGGCTCGCAGGCCGACGAGCTTGGGCTGCTGGCCGGCCTGCGGCGGGAGTTCGGGCACGAGGCGCACCTGGCGGTCACCGGAGGCCAGGGCGGGGTGTTCGTGATGGCCGCGCGCGCCGGACGCGAGGACAGCGTGGCGGCCGCGATCCGCGACCGGATGGGCGCGGTTGCCCCGGCGCGGCTGACCGGCGCGCGGCCGGGCATCCTGGCCATGCTGATCGACGACACCGATCGCGCCGAGTGGCGGCATCTGCGCGACCGGCTGATCCTGGAGGGCGAGGCGCGACAGTTCCTGACCCGGCCGGAGGCGCGCCACGTCGTCGCGGTCACCTGCGCCTCGCGGCTCGAGCTGCTGGACGACGGCGGCGCGGACATGGTGACCGATGGCGAGCTTCGCTTCCGCAATCCCGCCCATCCGCAGGCCCGCGCCGCGGCGCTGACCCCGGCGGTCGCATCGTCCATGTGACCCAGGGGGAACTGCTCATGCCGACGCGACGTTTCTGACGGTCTGTGAGGCGTGGCGCGCAAGATGGATTGGCAATGACCGAGACCGATATGGACCACAAGCTCGACGAACTCGACAGGCTGCTGAACGATCCCGACGTGCCGATGGAGCCGAACCGGGTCTGGTCGCTGCTGGCCGAGATTTCGGGACACGACGCAGCCTCCGGACAGGTCGCGCTGAAGGCTGCCTGAGGCGTCCCAAGATTTCAGCAACCGGGCGTATCCACGCTACTCGGTCCGCGCCGCGATCAGGAACTCCCGGTTGCCCTCCGGTCCGGTGATCGGGCTTTCCTCTATCCCCAGCACCGACCAGCCCGGCAGCCCCGCCCACCAGCCCCGGATCCGCGTGCAGACCTGGCGATGGATGTCGGGGTCGCGCACCACGCCGCCCTTGCCCACCGCGCCAGGACCAGCCTCGAATTGCGGCTTGATCAGCGCCACCGCCCAGGCGCCCGACGCGCACAGCGACAGCGGCGCGGGCAGCAGGGTCGCCAGGCCGATGAAGCTGGCATCGCAGACCAGGGCGGCGACCGGCTCGCCGATAGCCGAATTCGTCAGGTAACGCGCGTTAACACGCTCATGCACCACCACGCGCGCGTCGCTGCGCAGCTTCCAGGCGAGCTGGCCGTGCCCGACATCCACGGCATGCACCCGCGCTGCTCCGCGCGTCAGCAGCACGTCGCTGAAGCCGCCTGTCGAGGCCCCCACGTCAAGGCACACCCGGCCCGCCGGATCCAGACTGAAGCGGTCGAGCGCGTGCGCCAGCTTGACGCCGCCGCGCGATACCCAGGGATGATCCTGGCCGCGCACCTCCAACGCCACGCCTTCGGCGACCGGCTGGCCGGCCTTGTCGATCCGCCGCTCGCCGGCGAACACCTTGCCGGCCAGGATCAGCGCCTGACCGCGCGCGCGGCTCTCCACCAGCCCGAGATCAACCAGGCGCTGATCGGCGCGGGTGCGCGGCGCGGCGGTCAACCGCCAGCACCGCCGAGCAGGGCGGCCAGCGTCGCAAACTCGGCGATGCTCAGCGTCTCGGCGCGCCGGTCGCCGGCGATGCCGGCGCGGTCCAGCAGCGCCACCCCGCCCAGCGCGCGCAGCGAGCCGCGCAGCATCTTGCGCCGCTGGCCGAACGCCGCCGCGGTCACCCGCTCCATCGCCGCGACCAGCGCGGCCGGCGGCTGCCCGGCCCTCGGGGTCAACGTCACCACCGCCGACCACACCTTTGGCGCCGGCGCGAACGCCTCGGGCGGGATGCGGAGGCGCAGCTCGGCTTCGCAGAGGAACTGCGCCAGCACCGACAGCCGCCCGTAATCCGGGGTGTCCGGGGCGGCGCAGATGCGCAACGCCACCTCCTGCTGGAACATCAGGGTCATGCGTTCCCAGGACGCCGCCTGCCGCAGCCAGCCGACCAGCAGCGGCGAGGCGATGTTGTAGGGCAGGTTCGCGACGATCTGCCGCGGCGCCGGCGCGAGCGCCGCCAAATCCAGCGCCAGCGCGTCGGCCTCAATGACGCGCAGCCGGCCCTGGCTCTCGGGAACCAGTTCGGAAACGGCGCTGGCCGCGCGAGGGTCGAACTCGACGGCGACCACGCCGGCGGCTTGCCCGTCCAGCAGCGCCCGCGTCAGTCCGCCGGGGCCTGGGCCGACCTCGACTACATGCCGCCCGGACAGGTCGCCTGCCTGCCGCGCCACGCGGGCGCACAGGTTCTCGTCCAGCAGGAAGTGCTGGCCCAGCGCGCGGCGCGCGTCCAGCCCGTGCCGCGCGATCACCTCACGCAGCTTCGGGCGCACCGGGGCCGGCCGGGTCAGACCCGCTGGTCGATGATGGCGCGGCGGCGCAGGTCGCGCTGCAGCTGGCGCGAAGCCCGCTCGATCCGCTCGCCCAGGATGCGCTCGGACATGTCCGCCTTCGACGGCAGACCGGCGGTCTTGGTCTCCCGCGAGCAGACCATCACCACAGCGATGCCGTCCTCGGCCACCAGCGGCTGGCTGGCATGGCCGGGTTGCAGCTTTTCCAGCACGGCTTTCATGGCCGGTGGCACGCTTGCCAGAACGACCTGGCCGGGGTCGGCCGGACGGCCGCTGCCGAACTGCTTGTCCGCCGCCTCGATCGCGTCGCAGCTGGTGGCGCTCGACGACAGATGCTGCGCCTGCGCCAGCGCCTGCTTCTGCTGTTCGGTCGGCGCCTGCGGGTTCAGCTTGACGGTGAACGGGATGAAAGCCTGGCGCATGTCCAGCACGTCCTGCACGTCGTGGCCGATCTCGCGCTTGCCGCGCAGGGTCACGATGTCGATGCCGCCGGGCACGCGGATCGGGTTGCTGACCGCGCCCACCGGCATCTGCGCCAGGATGCCGGCCACCGCCGGGTCCAGGCTGTCCGGCTGCACCCAGCCCAGATCGCCGCCGGCCAGCGCGGTCTGGCTCTGGCTGAACTGCGCCGCGGCCACGGCGAACGGCGCGCCGTCATGCAGTTGCTGGATCACCGTATCGGCGAACTTCTGCGCCTGCGCGCCGGATTGCGGGTTCTCGACCGGAATGAAGATCTCGCCGACCTCGTATTCCGGCTGGCCGATCTCGGCCTTGAGCGCGCCCATCTGTTCGGCGATATCGGCGTCGCTGACCTGCGCCTGCGGACCCAACACCTCGCGCAGCACGCGGGTCCAGCCGATCTGCACCCGGATCTGGTCGATCAGGGTCCGCATCCCCACCCCGGACGCGGCCAGCCGGCTGCGCAGCGTGCCCGCCGCCATGCCGTTCCGGCTCTCCAGCTCGCCGATCGCCCGCGCGATGTCCTGGTCGGAGACCACGATCTGCCGGCGCTGGATCTCCTGCAGGCGCAGCCGCTCGTCGATCAGTTGCTGGGTGATCTGCGGGGTCAGGCGGGCCAGCACGTCAGGGCTTTCCGGCAGCCCCGCCGAAAGCGCGAACAGCCGGCGGCGATTGTCCACGTCCTCGCGGCTGATGACATCGCCGTTGACCACGGCGACGATCGACGCCGCCTCGGCCGGCGGCAGCGCCGGGGCAGCCGCGTCAGGCTGGCTGCGCGGCTGGGCGCAGCCGGCGGCCGGCAGGCCGCAACCGAGGCATGCGGCCAGGACGGCAGGGAGGAACGGATGGGATCGGAACATGGCGTGGAGCATGCTGGCATTTACCCTCAGCGGTGGCCGCCGCCAAGCGCCCAACCTTGCCCCTATAGCCGGATCAGCCCCGATGCCTCGGCCAGCCGGCGGGATTCCGCCATGCTCCGGGTCACGGCCAGCGCCGCCGCCAGCGCCCTGCGACCAGCCGCGGCATCGACCACCACCGGCGCGCCGTCCAGCGCCGATGCCACGAAAGCGGTGTGTTCGGCCTCCAGCGCGTCATGCTCGCGCCAGGTGATCTCCTCCAGTCGGCCGCCGCCGGTGCCGGGCAGCGGCAGCCCCCGCTCGCGCCCGATCATCATCAGCTTGCGGGCGGCGAAGTCCACAGACATGTAGCCCTCCTGGCTGAACAGCCGCATCTTGCGCTCGGTCTTGAGCGAGATGCGGCTGGCGGTGATGGTCGCCACGCAGCCGTTCTCGAAGCGCACCCGGGCGTTGGCGATGTCCTCGTGCGCGCTGGCCACCGGCGCCCCGACCGCATCGACGCTGGCGATCGGGCTGTCCACCAGCGCCAGCACCAGGTCGAGGTCGTGGATCATCAGATCCAGGATCACCGAGACATCCGTGCCGCGCGGCTTGAACGGCGCGATCCGCACGCAGTCCACGTACAATGGCCGACGCATCCGCTCGCTGATCGCCCGGTGTTCGGCCGAATAGCGCAGCAGGTGCCCGACCTGCAGCACTCGGTCCTGGCGCGCGGCCAGTGCGGCGAGGGCGTCCGCTTCCTCCAGCGTGGCGGCGATCGGCTTTTCCACCAGCACATGCAGGCCGGCTTGCAGCGCCTGGGTCGCCAACGGACAATGCGCCTCGGCCGGCGCGGCGATCACCACCGCGTCCGCCGTCTCCAGCAGCGCCTCCCAGCCCAGCGCGGCGCTGTGCGTCTCCCGCGCCACGGCCGCCGCGCGGTCCCGGTCCGGGTCGTGCACGCCCGCCAGCACGACACGCGGGGCTGCGGCCAGCTTCAGCGCGTGGAAGCGCCCGAAATGGCCGCATCCGGCGACGCCCACGCGCAGCGATGTCAGGCCCATGAAACCCTCTCCAGGAATGGCCGGATCAGGGTATGGTCCGAAGCCGCCTGTTGCGCCTAGTGGGGCTTGCCGCCATTCTCCGCCGCCGCCGGACCGGCCCCTCGCGTGCGAGGCGCCGCTCGCGCCCGATGGAGTTCGCCTTTCGCCATGATGTATTTCAGCCGTCTCAAGACCTGGCTTGTGCTGGGGGTCTGCGCGCTGGGCGTGATCTTCGCGCTGCCGAACCTGATGCCCGCGCCGATGCCGGGCATTCCCTGGCGCGCGCTGCACCTGGGCCTCGATCTGCGCGGCGGCAGCTATCTGCTGATGCAGGTGGACATGAACGCCGTGGCCAAGGAGCGGCTGGACGGGCTGGCCGACGCCAGCCGCCGGGCGCTGGACCGGGCCGGATTGCGGCCGTTCACCGTCGTCGAGCAGATCGACCAGAAGCGGCTGCTGGCGCATGTGTCCGACCCCGCGAAGCAGGATCAGGCCGCGACCGCGCTGCGCGCCCTGGCGACCAGCGAGGGCAACGGGCTGTCGGCCCGCCCCGACCTGGACGTGACGCAGGCGCCGCAAGGCATCGCCGTCACGCTGTCGCCCGCGGCGCTGAACGCGCGCGGCATCGCCGCGGTGGACCAGTCCATCGAGATCGTGCGCCGCCGCATCGACGCCTCGGGTGTGGCCGACCCGATCATCACCCGGCAAGGCAATGACCGCATCGTGGTGCAATTGCCCGGCATCAGCGACCCGGAGCGCATCAAGCAGCTGCTGGGCAAGACCGCCCGCATGACCTTTCGCCTGACCGACGAGAGCGTCAACCCCAATGTGCCCGGCGCCACGCCGCCGCCCGGGGTGGATTTCCTGCCGCTGGACGGCCACCCGGGGACGAAGATCGCGGTGCGCCGGCGCGTCGAGGTGGACGGCGCCAACCTGACCGATGCGCGGCCCAGCCTCAACCCGCAGACTAACGAGTGGGTCGTGGACTTCACCTTCAATTCGGTGGGCACCCGCCGCTTCGCCGAGGTCTCCACGGCCAATGTCGGCCACCCGTTCGCGATCGTGCTGGACAACGAGGTGATCAGCGCGCCGCGCATCAACGAGCCGATCACCCAGGGCCGCGGCCAGATCAGCGGCAGCTTCGACGCGCGCAGCGCCACCGATCTTGCGGTGCTGCTGCGCGCCGGCGCCCTGCCGGCGCCGCTGACCGTGGTGGAGGAACGCAGCGTCGGGCCGGAGCTGGGGGCCGACAGCATCCGCGCCGGCGCCTACTCCCTGATTGCCGGGTTCCTGCTGGTGATCGGCTTCATGGGCACGTTCTACGGGTTCTTCGGCTGGCTGGCGAACATCGCCCTGGTGGTCAACCTGGTGCTGATGATCGGCATTCTGTCGCTGCTGCAGGCCACCCTGACCCTGCCCGGCATGGCCGGCATCCTGCTGACCCTGGGCATGGCGGTTGACAGCAACATCCTGATCAACGAGCGCATCCGCGAGGAGACGAAGAACGGCCGCACGCCGCTGAACGCCATGGAGGTCGGCTTCCGACGCGCCTACACCACGATCATCGACAGCAACGCCACCGCGTTCCTGGCGCATGTCATGCTGTTCGTGTTCGGCACCGGCCCGGTGCGCGGCTTTGCCGTGACCATCACCGTCGGCATCGTCACCACCCTGTTCACCGCGACGATGCTGGTGCGGCTGATGATGGTCAAATGGTATGCCTCGACCCGTCCAGCCCTGCTGCCGGTCTGAAGGGAGCACGCCGATGTTCATGCGACCGATGTTCCGGCTGGTGCGCGACGGCACCCGCATCCGCTTCATGCGCGGCCGCTTCCTCGGGCTGCTGACCTCGGCGGTGCTGTCCACCGCCTCGGTGCTGCTGTTCTTCTATCCGGGCCTCAATCTCGGCATCGACTTCCGCGGCGGCATCGTCATGGAGGCGCGCACGCCGGGCGTCGCCGATTTCGCCAGGCTGCGCGCCGGGCTGGCCGCCCAGGGCGTGCACAACCCCGAGGTGCAGCGGTTCGGCACGCCGAGCGACGTGCTGATCCGGCTGGAGACGCAGAAAACCGAGGCCGGGACCGAGCAGATGGTCGCTCGCGTGCGCGCCGGCCTGCAGGCGGCGCAGCCGGGCACGAAGCTGCTCAGCACGGAGGCGGTCGGCGCGTCTGTCTCGGCCGAGCTGTTCCGCAACGGGATGCTGGCGCTGGGCATCTCGCTGCTGATGATCCTGGTCTATATCTGGTTCCGCTTCGAATGGCAGTTCGCGGTCGGCGCGGTCGTGACGCTGCTGCTGGACGTCACCAAGGCGATCGGCTTCCTTGCGGTCACCCGGTTCCAGTTCGATCTCGTGATGGTCGGCGCGATCCTGACCATCATCGGCTATTCCACCAACGACAAGGTGGTTGTGTACGACAGGATGCGCGAGAACCTGCGCAAGTACAAGACCATGCCGCTACGCGAGCTGATCGACCTGTCGATCAACGAGACGCTGAACCGCACGCTCGGCACCTCGATGACGGTGTTCCTGGCCGCCCTGCCGCTGGCGCTGTTCGGCGGCCCGACGCTGTCCGGGTTCGCCTGGGTGATGCTGTTCGGCATCGTCGTCGGCACGTCCTCCTCGATCTTCATCGCCGCCCCGATCCTGCTGTTCCTGGGGGAGCACCGGCTGCGCCGCGACGCCCAGCCTCCGGTGGCGGCGCGCGGCAAGGTGGCGGCGCGGTAGGGCGGCCCCTCCCCGCCTTGACCGCGCGGGAATCGCCGCGACACTAGCGCCGGCCATGCCCCGCGCCGCAAAGCCCGCCACCAGGACGCCGGTCACCCGGCTGACCGAGACCGAGGCCGCCGCCGAACTGGAGGCGCTCGCCGCGCGCATCGGCCAACTCGACCGCGCCTATCACGAGCAGGACGCGCCGGAGGCGACCGACGCGGAGTACGACGCGCTGCGCCGGCGCAACGCCGCGATCGAGGCCCGCTTCCCCGCCCTGGTGCGCGCCGATTCGCCCTCGCGGCGCGTCGGGGCTGCGCCGGCCGGCGGCTTCGCCAAGCACCGCCACGGCACACCGATGCTCTCGCTCGGCAACGCCTTCGACGCTGCCGACTTCGCCGAGTTCTGCGCCCGGATCCGCCGCTTCCTGGCCACCGAGGAACCCTTGCACTTCGTCGCCGAGCCGAAGATCGACGGTCTGTCGATCTCGCTGACCTACGAGCATGGCAGACTGGCGACCGGCAGCACGCGCGGCGATGGCGCTGAGGGCGAGGATGTCACCGCCAATCTGCTGACGATGGACGCCGTGCCGCGCGAACTGGCCGGCGCGGCCCCGGCGCGCATCGAGATCCGCGGCGAGGTGTTCATGACCAAGCCCGATTTCCTGGCGCTGAACGCGGCCCAGGAGCAGGCCGGTCAGCGGCTGTTCGCCAACCCGCGCAACGCCGCCGCCGGCAGCCTGCGCCAGCTCGACGCCCGCATCACCGCCGGACGCCGGCTGTCGCTGTTCGCCTACGCGATGGGCGAGGCCAGCGGAAGACCGGCCGAGACGCACTGGGAGTTTCTCGATCGGCTGCGCGGCTGGGGGTTCGCGGTCAATCCGCTCAGCCGGCGGCTGGACAGCGAGGCGGCGGCCGAGACCTTCCAGGCCGGCATCAACGCGGAACGCGCGGCCCTCGCCTACGACATCGATGGCGTGGTCTACAAGATCGACGATCTGGCGTTGCAGGCGCGGTTGGGATTTGCCGGGCGCGAGCCACGCTGGGCGATCGCCTGGAAGTTTCCCGCCGAGCAGGCGACGACGGTACTGGAGGACATCATCATCCAGGTCGGGCGCACCGGCGCGCTGACGCCGGTGGCCGCGCTGCGGGCGGTCAATGTCGGCGGCGTGCTGGTCACCCGCGCCACGCTGCACAACGAGGACGAGATTGCCCGGCGCGACATCCGCGTGGGCGACACCGTGACCGTGCAGCGCGCCGGCGATGTGATCCCGCAGATCCTCGGCCCGGTGCCGGAACGGCGGCCGGACGCCGCCGTGCTGTACAGTTTTCCCGAGCATTGCCCGGTCTGCGGCAGCGCCGCCGTTCGCCCGGCGGGCGAGGTCGTGCGCCGCTGCACCGGCGGCCTGACCTGCCGCGCGCAGGTCGAGGAGCGGCTGATCCACCTGGCCTCCCGCGGCGCGTTCGACATCGAGGGGCTGGGCGAACGCACGGTGCGCGAATTCTACGCCGACGGGCTGCTCACCGCCCCCGCCGACGTATTCCGCCTGGCCGGGCGCGAGGCCGACATTGCGGCGCGGGACGGCTGGGGGCCGGCCTCGGCGCGCAAGCTCGCGCAGGCGATCGAGCAGCGGCGGCAGATCGGGTTGGCCCGCTTCATCTACGCGCTCGGCATCCGCCGCGTCGGCGAGGCCAATGCCAAGCTTCTGGCCCGCCACTATGGCAGCTTCACCGCCTGGCGCGCACAGATGCAGGAGGCGGCGGCGATCGGCTCGGAGGCGCGCGTGGCGCTCGGCTCGATCACCGGCATCGGCCCGGCGATCGCCGAGGAACTCGCGACGTTTTTCGCCGAACGCCGCAACGTCGCCGCGATGGACGCGCTTGCGGAGCGCCTGGAGATCGCGGACGCGCCACCGGCGGCAGCCGGCGAGGCTGCCGCGCTGGCCGGCCAGGTCGTGGTGTTCACCGGCACGCTGGCCAGCATGTCCCGCCCGGAGGCACGCGCATTGGCGGAGCGCCACGGCGCGCGCGTGACCGACAGCGTGACCCGCAACACCAACATCCTGGTCGCCGGCGCGGACGCCGGCAGCAAGGCGCGCAAGGCCGCCGAACTGGGCGTGCGGGTGCTCGACGAATCTGCCTGGAGAAACCTGCTCGGCCTCTAGCTTAGGAAAGCAATCGCATGTATTGCGATATGCGATCGACCTCGGCAAAGTGGTTAATATGAGCAACCGGCCCGCCCAAGTAACGTATGACGCCGATCTTATCGCGCGCGGCCGCCTGTCAGACGCCTCCCCGCTGCGCGTCCTGATCGTCGAGGACACGTTGGCCGCCGCCGCGCTGATGGAGGCTGCGCTGACCGCCGAGGGCATGACCACGGCCATCGCGCTGTCCGGGGCGCAGGCGATCGCGGCGAAGCTGCAGCACCGGCCCGACGTGGTACTGATCGATCTCGGGCTGCCCGACATGCACGGCCTGGAACTGGTGCAGCGGTTTGCGGTGGATGGCGATTGCGGGATCATCGTGGTGACCGCGCACGACGCGGAAGGCGCCCGCATCGCCGGGCTGGAGACCGGCGCCGACGACTACATCATCAAGCCGGCGGCACTGAAAGAACTCGCCGCGCGCATCCGCGCCCTGCACCGCCGCGTGACGCGCCCACGTCCGACCGCTTCCGGCCGGGTCGCGGTGCGGGTCACGCTCGACTGCGCCTATCGGCGCCTCGCCGGACCCGGCGACATCCTCACGCCGCTGACCGAGGCGGAGTTCGCGGCGCTGGTGACGCTGCTGGAGGCCGACGGCGCCTCGGTCTCGCGCGAATGGCTCGGGCGGGTGGCGTTGAAGCGGTCGATCGCCGCCGACGATCGCAGCGTCGATCAGTTGGTGCTGAAGCTGCGCCGCAAGCTGACGCTGCACGGCGTCGCCGATCGCTGCATCCTGTCCAGCCGCGGGCTTGGCTACGTGATACCCGAGCCGGGCCGCTTCCTGATCACGATCGGGGAGTCGCAGCCGGAGCCGGTCGCGGACTACGAGAGCCGTCAGCCTGTAGGCATCTAGCCGCCGAACCTGCCGCTCTTTGGAAAGCCGTTCGGCGGCAGCCTTCCGGCCTGGCCACGATCACCGAGCCACGGCGACAGATCCGTCTCGGTGCGCGTCTTCTCGCCAAGCTGCCAGGTCAGGCCGGCGGCCAGTGTGAACACCCGCGCGTCGGCCAGGGTCGCATCGCGATATTTCTGCAGCATCACGCCCGCGCCGCGCGCCAGCCGTGGCGCCTGGTCCAACGGGAACACCAGCAGTTTGCGGTGGGTGCCGACCACCGCGACGTGATCGCCCTCGGCCGCGACGCAGATCGCGGCGCGCTCGCCGGCGCGCAGATTGAGCACCTGCTTGCCGGTGCGCTTCTCGGCCAGCAGCGCGTCGGCGCCGGCAATGAAGCCGCGCCCCGACTTCGAGGCGACCAGATAGCTTGCCGCGTCGCGCAGCACGAACAGCGCCACGACGTCGTTCTCGCCACCCATGTCGACCAGCACCCGGATCGCCTGCCCGTCGCCGCGGCCGCGCGGCAGGTCGGACGCGCGCAGCGTGAACGCACGGCCGTCGGTGGCGAACAGGCACAGCCGGTCCACCGTCTCGCAGCGCAGCAGCAGCCGCGCGCCGTCGCCCTCCTTGAACTTCAGCTCGCCGGCGTCGGCGACGTGGCCGCGCATTGCGCGCAGCCAGCCCTGGCGCGACAGAATCACGGTGATCGGCTCGCGCTCGACCAGCGCTTCGGTCGCCACCGCGATCTCGGCCGCGGCGCCGGCGATGTGCGTGCGCCGCGCGCCCAGCGCCCCACCGCCGAACTTTTCGCGCGTGGCGTCCAACTCCGCGCCGATCCGGGTCCAGCGCAGGTCTTCGGAGTCCAGCAGCGCCTGCATGTCGCGACGCTCCCTGCTCAGCGCCGCGTGCTCACGCCGAATCTCGATTTCCTCCAGCCGGCGCAGGCTGCGCAGGCGCATGTTCAGGATCGCCTCGGCCTGCATCTCGGTCAGCGAGAACGCCGCCATCAGGGCCGGGCGCGGCTCGTCCTCCGCGCGGATGATGCGGATGACCTCATCGATGTTGAGGAACACCGCGAGAAAGCCGTCCAGAATCTCCAACCGCCGCTCGATCGCCGCCAGCCGGTGCCGGCTGCGGCGGACCAGCACCGCATGGCGATGGTCCAGCCAATGCCGCAGCACGTCGCGCAGGCCCAGCACCATCGGCGTGCGCTCGGCGGTCAGCACGTTCATGTTGAGCGGGAACCGGCTTTCCAGGGCGGTCGCGCGGAACAGCGAGGCCATCAGCACCTCGGGTTCGACGCTGCGGCTGCGCGGCTCCAGCACCACGCGCACGTCCGTCGTGCTCTCGTCGCGCACGTCGGCCAGCAGCGGCAGCTTCTTGTCCTCAAGCAGCTGGGCCATCTGCTCGATCAACCTGTTCTTCTGCACCTGATAGGGGATCTCGGTGACCACGACGACCCAGGTGCCGTTCTTGCCGCGCTCGACCGCCCAGCGCGCGCGCACGCGAAAACCGCCCCGGCCGGTCTCATAGGCCTGCGCGATATCCGACGCGCTCTCGACCAGCACGCCGCCGGTCGGAAAGTCCGGGCCGGGCATCAGCGCCAGCAGCTCCGCGGTGGTGGCGGCCGGGTCGCGCACCAGCAGCGCCGCGGCGGCGCAGACTTCTCCCGCGTTGTGCGGCGGGATGGAGGTCGCCATGCCGACCGCAATGCCCGCAGCACCGTTCGCCAGCAGGTTCGGAAACCCGCCCGGCAGCACCACAGGCTCGCTCTCCTCGCCGTCGTAATTCGGCCGGAAGTCCACCGCATCGTCGTCGATGCCGGCGAGCAGGGCTTTCGCGACCTCGGTCAGCCGCGCCTCGGTGTAGCGCATCGCCGCCGGGTTATCGCCGTCGATGTTGCCGAAATTGCCCTGGCCCTCGACCAGCGGGAACCGCGTGGCGAAATCCTGCGCCAGCCGCACCATCGCGTCATATGTGGCGACGTCGCCATGCGGATGGTATTTGCCGATCACGTCGCCGACAACCCGCGCGCATTTCTTGAACCCGGCCGCGGGATCGAGCCGGAGCTGGTGCATGGCGTAGATCAGCCGCCGATGCACCGGCTTAAGCCCGTCGCGCACATCGGGCAGCGAGCGCGCCATGATGGTGGACAGCGCATACGCCAGGTAGCGTTCCGACAGCGCATCGACGAGGCGCGTGTCCTCGATGTGGCCGGCGCTTTCAGACATGCGCGCTTTCAGACATGCGCGCGTTCAGACATGCGCACGTTCAGACATGGGGGGACTCTGCCAAACTCATGACGCGGTCGTATAGCGCGACTCGGGCGCGTGGCAACGGCCGGTGCTGGTGACCGAAGGCATCGCGAGCCAGGAAATGCCCGGTCAGGCGTAGGCCGTCGCGCCACTGCGCGGCATCGCCCGGGTCATCGTCGCGACGCAGGAAGCGCGGCAGCGGCAGCAGACGGTCCCGCCAGGGGCCGGCGGCCGCGTCGGACACGGCGCGGCCGGTGCGCGGCGAGACATGCGCCAGCGCCTCGGTCGCGCCGGTGACGGCGCAGGAGGACAGGTCCAGCCCGTAGCCCAGATCGGCCAGCAGCGCCGCCTCCCACAACACTACGTCGGCCAGCGGCGCCGGCCCGTGCCCGAGATGAGCCAGGATGTGCAGCAGGCCGGTGAACACCCGCGGATGCGGCTCGCGCTCCGGCAGGCAGCCCTCGGCGGTCGCGCAAGCGGAGCGCAGCACGGCCAGCGACAGCGGGTCGTCCATCACCAGCGCCGCCGGCTGCGCCACCGCCTCGGCGGTCAGATTGCCGAGCTGTTCGGACAGCCGCGCCACCCAGCGCGCCTGCAGCAGGTTGCCGGTCTGCCACGTCGCCGCGCGCGCCCGCGAGCCGCCGCCGCGCGACAGGCCGCGGTACAGCCCGTGCGCCTCGGTCAGCACCGCCGCGATCGCGTCGCCCTCGCCGTACGGGCGGGCGTCGAGCAGGATGGCGGGCGCGTCCCACTCCATCTCAGGCACGATACCTCCAATATCGCACCGGTGACCGGTGACCGGCGCCCGGCGCGGCCGGACCGAGACGGGCTCGCCTCACCTCCGGGACTGGCGCAGGAACGCGCGCCCGGACCGCAGCGCGTCAATCGAACTCCGTCGCCAGACCCGGCTCCCGCCAATGCGCGAACATGCGCCGCAACTGGTGGGGCAGCACCCGGCCGGTGGAGAGATCCTGCGGCAGCGCGTCCTCGGTGAAGAACGCCGCCTCGCTGGTCTCCAGGCTTGCCGCCGCCGTGCCGCCCATGATCTCGCAGACGAAGAACATCTTGACGCAGCTGAAGAACGCCGGCGTGTGGCCCTGCCGGGTGCGGTCCCAAACCGCGGCGCATTTGGTCACCCGGGCGACGAAGCCGCTTTCCTCGAGCACTTCCTTGGCCACGTTTCCGGCCGGCGTGACGTTCACATCCGCCCAGCCCCCCGGCAGCGTCCAGCGGCCGGCATCCTGCACCTCGCGCACCATCAGCAACCGGCCGTCCGCGTCGAAACATGCGCCGCGCACATCGACCTTCGGCGTCGCGTACCCCGTCTCGCCGGCGAACAGCCCGAGCAGGTCCGCCGCGTCCGCGCCGGTGCCCGCCGCCGCCATGCGCGCGGCCAGCAGGCGCAGCGCCTCGTAGCGTTCGCGGTCGTACGGGTCGCGCGTGAACGCCAGCCCGGTCTGCGCGATCGCCTGGATGTCGCGCGCCCAGCCCAGCCATTGCGGCTCGCCGGTCATTCCCCCGGCAGCTCCCGCGGCCGCCGCGCGTCGTCGATCGCCACGAACACGAACACCGCCGACGTCACCCTGGTCACCGCCTCGCCGTGGCGCGCGCGCTTCCAGGCCTCGATTGCCACGCGCATCGACGTGCGCCCGGTCGAGGCAATGCGGGCGTAGATCGTCACCTCGTCGCCGACCGCGACCGGGCTGATGAACGTCATGCCCTCCACGGCGACCGTCGCCGCCCGGCCGCGCGCGCGACGCAGAGCCAGGTTGCCGCCGGCCAGATCCATCTGCGCCATGATCCAGCCGCCGAAGATGTCGCCATTGGCGTTGGTGTCGGCCGGCATCGCGATCGTGCGGATCGCCAGTTCGCCCACCGGATGCTCGGCCCCTGGCTGCAGGCTCAAGGCGGCGCGTCCTCCAGCCCGATCGCGCGCAGCCGGGCGGCCTCTGCGTCCCAGCCGGCGCGCTCCTTGACGTTCAGGAACAGGTGGACCGGCCTCTCCAGCAGCGAGGTCAGCTGTGCGCGCGCCTTCGCGCCGATGTCGCGGATCTTCTGCCCGCCGGCGCCGATCAGGATCGCCTTGTGCCCGGCGCGGGCCACGTACACAGTCGCGTCGATGCGGATGGAGCCGTCGCGGCGCTCGGCGAAGCTCTCCGTCTCCACGGTGGCGCCGTACGGCACTTCCTCGTGCGTCTGCAGGAAGATCTGCTCGCGCACCACCTCCGCCGCCAGCAGGCGGTCGGGCAGGTCGGTGAGGTCGTCCGGCGGATACAGGAACGGCCCCTCCGGCATCGCGGCGGCCAGAGCGTCGAGGAACTCGGCCAGCCCGTCGCCGTGCGCGGCAGAGACCATGTAGCTTTCGGCGAAGCTGCCCAGCGCGTTCATCCCCGCGACAAGCGGCAGCAGCCGCGCCGGCGTCGTCGCGTCGATCTTGTTCAGCACCAGCCATTTGCGCGTCGGGCTGTCGGCCAGCCGGGCCGCGATCTCGCGCACCTGCTCGGTGATGCCAGACGCGGCGTCCACCAGGAACAGCACCAGGTCCGCGTCCTTCGCCCCGCTCCAGGCGGCTGCCACCATCGCGCGGTCGAGCCGCCGCTTCGGGCGGAAGATGCCGGGCGTATCGACCAGCAGCACCTGCGCCTGTGCCGGCGGCGCCCCGTGCATCAGGATGCCCAGCACGCGGCTGCGCGTGGTCTGCGCCTTCGGGCTGACGATCGACAGCTTGGCCCCGGTCAGCCGGTTCAGCAGCGTGGACTTGCCGGCGTTCGGCGCGCCGATGATGGCAGCGAAGCCGCAGCGCGTGGTCATGCCGACAGCGTCCGCAGCAGCGCCTCGGCCGCCAGCCGCTCGGCCATCCGCTTGGTGCCCGCAGCAGCGGTGGCCTGGCTCTCGCCGGCCGTGACGCGGATGGTGAACAGCGGCTCGTGCGGCGGCCCCTCGCGCCCGGCCAGGTCATAGACCGGAAGCGGCCGCCCGCGCGCCAGCAGGAACTCCTGCAGCGCGGTCTTGGCGTCCTTCGGCGGCTCGACATGCTCCTCGATCGCCGTGGCCCAGGCGGCGCGCACGAAGCGCCGGGCCGGCTCCAGCCCGGCATCCAGATAGGTCGCGCCGATCAGCGCCTCGACCGCGTCGGCCAGCACGGTGGCGCGGTGGCGCACCCCGGCGCGGCTCTCGCCCTCGGCCACCGACAGCAGCGCCGGCAGCCCGCGCTGCTCCGCGATCGCGGCGATCACCGGCTGCGACACCAGGTGCGCGAGGCGCGGCCCCAGCCGGCCCTCCTGCTCGTCGGGAAACCGCTCGGCCAGCCACTCGGCCATCAGCAAGCCCAGCACGCGGTCGCCCACGAACTCCAGCCGCTCGTTGGAGCCGCATCCGCTGCTCGGCGCCTGGCGTCCGCGCGACAGCCGCTTGCCGCTGATCGCCGAGCGGTGGGTCAGCGCCTCTGCCAGCAGCCGGGGACGCGCGAAGCGATGGCCCAGGAACGCCTCGGCAGCGGTCGGCCCGGCAGCAATCGGCCCGGCGGCGATCGGCTCGCCGGCGGAAGAGGGCGTCGCCGCGGCGCGGGCCGCGCTCAGGTGATCCCCATCAGCAGCCGCGACCAGCGGATCTCGAACGGCCACATCCAGAACTCCCACCACGGATCGGTGGCGTCGATGCTGAAGAAGATGAACTCGGCGCGGCCGACCAGGTTTTCGATCGGGATGAACCCGACCGCGTTCATGTAGCGGCTGTCCTCGCTGTTATCGCGATTGTCGCCCATCGCGAACACGTCTCCGGGCGGCACCGTGTACACCTCGGTGTCATTCATGCCGCCCTGGTCGAACTCCTTGATGATCGGGTGCGCCTTGCCGCCCGGCGGCGGCGGCGGCAGGGTCTCGATATATTCCTTGTCGACCATCTGAGGGCCGTCGCCCTCGACGGTGTAGTCGCCGACCAGCCGGCGCGGCACCGGGGTCTGCATGTCGTTCACGTACAGCTGCCCGCCGCGCACCTGGATGCGGTCGCCGGGCAGCCCGATGATGCGCTTGATGTAGTCGATCGACGGATCGCGCGGCAGCTTGAACACCGCCACGTCGCCGCGCTTGGGCATCGTCGCCAGGATGCGGCCGGAGAAGATGTCCGGCGCGAACGGCAGCGAGAAATGGCTGTAGCCATACGAGAACTTCGAGACGAACAGGTAGTCGCCCACCAGCAGCGTCGGGATCATCGAGCCGGACGGGATGTTGAACGGCTCGACCGCCACGGTCCGGATCACCAGCGCGATCAGCACGGCATAGACCACCGTCTTGACCGTATCGAGCACGCCGCCCGATTTGGCTGCCGACTTGCCGCCCGGCTTGCCGGCCAACTTGCTCGTCGTCTTGCGCTTGGTCGTGGTTGTCGGGGGCATGGCGCCGATACAGCCGATCACAGGTCGTGGAAAGGCGCGGATGAAGCCCGCCGGGGGGTGGCGAGTCAAGGACGCCACACCGCCGCAGCACCGTTCCGACTGCTCCGGCCGCCACGATGCCGCCCACGCGCCGCTACCGGAACGGCAGCTCCAGGCTGCCCAGCAGCCGCCGATACACCGCCGCCGCGCTGGCCGGAGAGTACAGCGCCCGCACCCGCTCCGTGGCGCGGCGCGACAGCGCCTCCCAGCCCGGCGGGTTGTCGTGCAGCCGCGCCACCACGCGCGCGAAGGCATCCGGCGCGCGCGCGATGGCAACGCCGTCGCCCTCCTCCAGCCCGGTGCCTTCGAACGCGATCGGCGTGCCCACAACCGGCACGCCATGCGCCAGGCTGGTCGCCACCTTGCCCTTGAAGCCTGCGCCGTAGCGCAGCGGCGCCAGCGACAGGCGCACGCGGTCCAGCAGGCCGGGCAGGTCGCCGACCCAGCCATGCACAACGATCTCGGGGCCGGCCAGGCCGGCCACCTCCGGCGGCGGATCGGCCCCGGCCACATGCAGCACCAAGCCGGGGCGCAGCCGGCGCAACGTCGGCAGCACCGCCTCGACGTACCATCGCACCGCGTCCACGTTCGGCCGGTGCGCGAAGCTGCCGACGAACAGCAGCCCGTCGCGCGATGAGAACTCCGGGCCGGGGGGCGCCGGCTCGACGATCCAGCGCAACAGATGCAGCTTCGCCGGGTCGTTCTCCGACGCCAGCAGCGCCAGTTCGTAGTCGCTCAGCAGCAGCGTCGCGTCGGCCGCGCGCACGCAGGCCAGTTCGCGCGCCCGCGCCCGCCGCCGCCCCGCCGCCTCCGGCCTGCCGCCCAGCAGCGCCGCCTCACGCGATTCCCGCAGGAAGTGCAGATCGGCAGGGGCGAACACCAGCTTGGCGCGCGGCGCCAGTTCGCGCACCGCCGGACCCAGCGCGGTCGCGTTGGCGTGGCGCACCAGCTGCACCAGATCCAGCGTCGCCCCATGGTCGCGCAGATACTGCATGACCGAGGGATGCTGTGGCGGCGCCGCCACTTCGATGCCGAGCCGCTCCAGGGCGCGGCGATCCTGCTCGCCCACAGGGGCGGCGCTGGCCGGGGCGAAGGTAACCCGCCAGCCGAGCCGGCGCAGCACCCGCATCTGCGCGAGCGCCGCCACCGACCCGGCGTCGCGATCCGGCCGCGGCACCGAGTCGTCCACCACCAGCGCGTGCCCGACGGCGGCCTCGGCCACGCCGCCGGAAGTCAGCCTCCGCCTTCAGCAGGGCCAGGCGCAGCCGTCTTGCGTCCTCGTCGGCCCCGGTCAGATCGGGCAGAGTGCGGGCGGGATCGGCCTCCAGCCCGCTCCACAGCGCCGCGGCCGCGGGCTGCAGCAGCACCGGCTCGCCCGCGCCACCCGGCCGCGCCGCGCGCAACCCGGCGCACAGCGCGACGACGGCGTGGCCCAGGCGACGGAATCCGGCATCCAGCCCGCCATGCTCGACCAGCCGCGCGCGATCGGCGGCGCAGGCCAGGGCGGCGACCGCGGCGACCGGACGCAGCACGCGATGTTCGCTGCGGTCCGCCTCGGCGAACTGCGCCGGATCGCGCAGCAGCGCGCCGCGCCCGATGGCGAACCCGCCATGCTGCAGCAGCCCGTCCGCCCGCAGCACCTGGCTGCCCACCAGCACCGCGCCCGGCTCGGCGGCGAAGGTCGCCTGCATCGCGCCGAGCCAATCCGCGGTCACCGCCACCATCGGATCGACGATGGCGACCAGCCCCGCCGCGCTGCGCTCGATCGCCTGGTTGCAGGCGGCGACCAGCCCGGCCGGGGCGCACCGCTCGTATCGCAGCCCGCGCACCAGGCCGGGCAGCAGCGCCGTCTGCGCATCGGCATCACCCGGATCCAGCAGCAGCAGCTCGCCCGCAGCATCCAGGTCGGCCGCGCGCATCGCCGCGAGGCAGCGATGCACCGCCTCCGCCGGCTCGGTCGCCGGCACGATCACCAGCACCGCCGGCGGCCGGGCCGGCGCGCGCAAGTCCAGCGCCGGCAGCCGCGCCGCCAGCGCGTCCAGCGTGGCGCGCACCCCCCGGCCCGGCCCGAACGACCGGGCATCCTCCGGCGCGCCGTCGGCCAGCTCGCGGAAGAACGCCGCCACCGTGCCGAACAGGGCGCGCGCCGCGCGTTCCTCCGCCTCGGGCTGGTCGGCGGCCTGCCGCTCCATAGCATCCAATTTGCCGCGCAGCAGTCGGACCTGCTGCTCCAGCGCGGCGACCCGCTGCTCGCTCTCGGCCAGCCGGCCGATGCGCAGCGTCACCGGGTCGCCCAGCGTCCGGCCGCCGCCGCCGCTCTCCTGCACCGTGATCCGCAGCGTGCCCTTCTGCGCCAGCACGTCGTACGGCAGGGCGAAGGCAAAGCCGTGGCGGCCGTCGCCGATGCCGGCCTGCTGCAGGTCGGCGCGCCAGGTCGAGGCCTCGGTCGCGCCCACCACCGCCCCGTCCACCAGCACGTCCAGCGACACCTTTCGGCCCGGGCTATGCGGATCCCAGCACCAGCCGGACACCCAGCCGTCGCGCGTCACCCGGTCCAGGTTGCCGGACAGGGCCGGCCGGGCGGCCCGCGCGACGGCGCGCGCGCCGGCTCGCTCGGGGCGGGTCCGCGCCGCCCCGGGTGCTGCGGCCGGCGCACCCCAGCTCACCCGCACCGGCTCGCCCACCAGTTGCCCGGTCGCCACATCGCGAACCGCTACCTCGACCGCGACGCCGGATTTCAGCAGGCCCGGGGCGAGCCGGACCAGGAAGCCGTGCGCGGCTGCCTCGCCGGCTGCCGCCTCGGCGCGCGGACGGTCGCAGACGGCGCGCGCGACCACGTGACCGTCGATCGTCACCGCAATGGTCCGGTGCTGCTGCGGCGTGGCGGGAGCGAGGCACCAGCCCTCCAGCGTGCCGTCCGCCTCCACCCGATCCAGGCTGCCCAGCAGACGTGGCACGGGGTCGGCGCGTCTGGCCGGCCCGTTCTGTCTGGGCGCTCTGGACGGCGGCTGCGGCATGGCCGGCTTCATGCCGTGGCGGCGGCGCGTCTGTCCAGCAGCATTGTTACGGCCGCGTGCAGATCGCCGCCACAGAACAGCACGCCGTCGATGCCGGCGGCAGCGGCGGCCTGCATGTCGGACGCCTGATCGCCGAGCATGACGCAGCCGGCCGGATCCAGCGCCCAGGCGCGCATCAGGCTGCGCAGCATCCCTGGTCCCGGCTTGCGCCGATCATCCTCGCGCACATGGGCCGCCACCACTCCCTGCGGATGGGTCGGGCAGTAGCGCCAGTCATCCACGGTGCCGCCGGCCTGGCGCAGTGTCTCGGCCATGTGCGCGTGCAGCGCCCGCACCGCGTCCTCGTCGAAATAGCCGCGCGCCACGCCCGACTGGTTGGTGGCCACGAAGACGTGCCAGCCGCGACCGCAGGCCGCGCGCACCGCCGCGCGCGCGCCGGGGATCCAGTCCAGCCGCTCGCGCGTGCCGACATAGCCGTGATCGACATTCAGCACCCCGTCGCGATCCAGGATCAGCGCCGGCCGGCCCAGCAGCCGTCCCGGCAGTTCGGCACGGGCGCGGGCCAGATCGGCCGGGATGCCGATGTCGATGAACCAGCCGCCGCACACCGTCCCGCGCAGCGCGCCGGCGGCGGCCAGCGCCGGCATCACATCGCGCTCCAGCGAGCCGGTCCCGCCGCAGCGCTCCGCTACCGAGCGCGATAGGACGGCGACGCCGCCATGGATCAGCGCCGGGCCGCTGTCGCCGGATGGCGCGAAGCCGGTGATCCGCCCGCCGGCCAGCCTCGCCACGCCGTAGCGGCGCGCATCGTCCACCTGCCGCAGCAGCAGATGGCCCAGCGTGCCGGGCGGATCGGCGGCGGCGGCGGCCAGCAGGGCGGCGAGGTTGGTGTCGAACAGCAAATCGCCGTTCAGCAGGATAAACCGCTCGTCCAGTCGCGGCAGCGCCCGGCGCAGCGCGCCGCCGGTGCCGGCCGGGGCAGGTTCCTCGATGACCGTCAGGCGCAACGGCCGCGGCAGCGCGGCCGCCAGGGCGGGAACCGCCTCGCGCACCCGCGCGGCCAGATGACCGGCGAGCAGCAGCGCCTCCTCCACGCCGTAGCGGCAGAGTTCTCGCAGCAGCCAGGCCAGATGCGGCCGGTCGCCGATCGCCAGCAGCGGCTTCGGCGTCTCCGAGGCGAGCGCGCCGAGCCGCGTGCCGAGGCCGCCGACCAGAACCGCGGCCTGCCGGATGGTGGCCGGGCGGGTCACCGCGCGCCGGTCATTCGCGCCGGTCATTCGCGCCGGTCATTCGGGGCGCGGACAGACCGCCCGTTCGACCAGCGCGCAGACCAGGTGGGCGGCGGTGATGTGAACCTGCTGGATCATCGGCGTCCAGTCGGACGGCGCGCGCAGCACGATGTCGCACAGGTCGGCCATCGGCCCCGGCTCGGCCCCCGCCAGCCCCAGCGTGACCATCCCCGCCGCGCGCGCCGCCGCGAACGCGGCCAGCACGTTGGGCGAACGGCCGGAGGTGGAGATGCCGAGGAACACGTCGCCCGGCCGGCCCAGCGCCCGCACCTGCCGCTCGAACACGTGGACGAAGCCGTAATCGTTGCCGATCGCCAGCATCGCCGAGCTATCGGTGGTCAGCGCGATGGCCGGCAGCGGCGCCCGGTCGTACATCAGCCGCGAGACGAACTCCCCGGCGATATGCTGCGCGTCTCCGGCGCTGCCGCCATTGCCGGCCACCAGCAGTTTTCCACTGCCGCGCAATGAGGCGGCTATGGCGTCGGCCATTGCGATCAGGGTTGCCCGATGCGTCGGGTCGGCGGCGAACTCCTGCGCGACCGTGGCTGACTGGGCGAGGTAGGCGGCGGCGTAGGCGTTCGGGTCTGCTGCTGCGTCCATCGCATACAGGTAGAGCAGCAGCAGGCAGTCCGCTACGGCCGCAGCGCCTTCGCCCTGTCCCGCGCGCTGCCGTAGCACAGCCGCAACACCCGGCGAACCAGCGGCGCCGCCGCGTCGGATAGTGGCGCCAGATGCCGCCATTCCGGCCGCGCCCGCGTCACCACCGCCTGCGGCCGGGTCAGCGCCAGCAAGCCCTCCGCGCCGCGCGTGGTGCCGAAGCCGCTCTCGCCGGCGCCGCCAAACGGCAGGCGGGGATCGGCGGTCGGCGCGATCACGTCGCCCACCACCACGCAGCCGGCGCGCAGCCGGGCCGCCACCGCCTCCGCGCGGCCGGTCGGGCCGAACACCGAGGCGCCGAGCGCATACCGCCCGGCATTGGCCAGCGCCACCGCCGCATCCTCGTCCTCCGCCACCGCGAACGACTGCCCCGGCGCCGCCGTCCCGAATGCCGCCGCCGCGGCGCGCGCGACGATCACCCGGCGCGGCGCGATGCAGGTGGCGCCGCCGTTGAACGCCTGCCCGAACGCCAGCGCGCGCGCGGCATAGGCGATGTCCGCGCCGTCGAGCACGATGAACGGATCCTCGCCGGACAGTTCCATGATGCACGGCGTCAGCTGCGGCGCGGCGTCGGCCAGCACCGCCCGGCCGGTGCCCGAGGCGCCGGTCAGCAGCACCAAATCCACGCCCTCGGCGATGGCGGCGCGCGCCGCCTCGGCGCTGTCGTCCAGCACGGTGAGCACGTCGTCCGGCAGGCCGGCCTTCGCCAGCAGGCCGCCGAGCAGCGCCAGCGGCGCGGCGCAGCCCGGCGCCGGCTTGAGCAGCACCGCATTGCCCGCGGCCAGCGCCTGCATCGCCTGGATCGCCGGCAGCATCAGCGGGTAGTTGGCCGGCCCGATCACCAGCACGCGGCCCAGCGGCAGACGCCGCACCACCAGCTTCGTGCCGATCAGCCACAGCGGCCGGCCGCCGCGTTCGCGCCGCGGCGCCAGGATGCGCGCCGCCCGCTGCTCCAGGAACCGGATCGCCGCCAGCAGCGGCATCACCTCGGACACCAGGATGTCGGCCTCGCTGGCGCCGGGGCGGCCGGCGGCGCGAGCCAGGTCGGTGGCGGCATCGGCGATGGCGTGCCGGATCCGGCGCAGCACCGCCAGCCGTGCGGCGACCGGCAGCGCGGCCCATGCCGGTCCGGTCACGTCGTCTGGACCCGGCCCCGCCAGCTCTGCGCCCCGCCGCTACGGCGCAGCAGCGCCCGCCATTGCAGGGCCAGCATCAGCGCCATGGCCAGCGGCGTCAGCAGCACCGCGACCGGCGACTGCCGGAACCGCACGCCGACCGCCACCCGCGCCGCGGCCAGCAGCCCCAGCCCAGCCAGCAGCGGCGGCCAAGGCGCCATAATCGCCAGCAGCGGAGCGATGCAGAACGCGCCGCCCAGCAGCAGCGTCCAGACCGGCAGCGCGCCGGGCGTGGCCAGGCCCTCGCGCGCGTTCTTCGAGAAGCCGCGCCAGGTCGCGCCGAAACCCTGATACATCCGGCATTCCGCCAGCGCCGTCGCGTCGAACACCCCGGTCATCAGGCCCTGGGCGCGGAACGCCCGCGGCAGCGTCACGCCGTCATGCCAGCTGCGCCGAACCGCGCCGTGGCCGCCGGTCGCCCAGTACGCCGCCGCATCGGCCAGCATCAGCTGCCCGCAGCCGGCGCCCAGGCCGGGCTGGCGCGAGACGCGCATCAACGCGAACGGCAGATAGCCCAGCAGCAGCACATGGATCAGCGGCACGAGCAGCGCCTCGCCCAGACCGCCGGTCCGCTCGCGCGGGAACGCCGAGGCCAGCGCCAGACCGTCCCTGTGCAGGCCCGCCGCCAGGCGCGACGCGGCATCGGGGCGCAGCCGCACATCGGCGTCGATGAACAGCAGCAGCGGGTGCGTCGCAGCCTGCGCGCCGGCCCAGCAGGCATGCGGCTTGCCCGACCAGCCCGGCGGCAGCTCGGGCGGCGTCACGCCGCGCACCCGGCAATCCGCCGCCGCCCGCCCGGCCAGGATCGCGGGCGTGGCGTCGGTCGAATGGTCGTCCACCACGATGATCTCGACCGCGCAGCCGGCGCTGGCGCGCGCGGCGTCGATGCAGGCGCCGATGTTGTCCGCTTCATTGCGGGCCGGGATGATGACCGAGACCGACAGGCCGCCCGGCACCACGCGCGGCGGCGGGCGGAACAGCAGCAGGTTCCAGAACGTGAGCGCGCCCGGCAGCAGCGTCAGGACGGTGGCCAGCAGCAGCAGCATGGTCATGTCACTCGGCCGCGTCCTCGTGCGACAGCTGCGCCCGCCGCCCGTGCCGCCATGCGCGCGCGCGCCGCCACAGGTCGTACACGCCGCCGACCCCTGCCCTGCCCCGCAGCACCGGCACGAACAGGCCGGGATTGCGCGCGGCACTCTCCGCGGCCAGCGCATCCATGCAGCGCGTCAGCTCGCCGGCCAGCAGCGCGTTCCATTCGGCGACGCTGCGACCGCGCCCGGCGGGCAGCGGCGCGCCGAAGCGGACCAGCGCCTCGGGCTTGCGCTCGTTCCAGAACGTGTACTCCATCGCCATCGGCAGCAGCACCGCGCCCTCCACCCGCCGCGCCAGATGCGCCAGCCCCGGGCGCAGCCGCACCGGGCGGGCGCGGGCATCGGTGAACGCGCCCTCGGCGGTGATCCACAGCACGCTGGTCGGCCGGGCCAGCACGCGCAGGCTGACGTCCAGGAACCGTGCGGCGCCGCGTGCCGATGTCAGGTCGATGCCGAACACGCCCATGCGCCCCAGCAGCCCGTAGCGGCCGAGCGCTGCGTCCTGCATTGGCCCGAACCCCTGCCGTCCGCGCATCTGCGAGTCGGTCAGCAGGATGAACAGCGCCGGATCCCACCATGATGGGTGATTGGTGTAGATGATCACCGGCCGCCCCTGCGGCAGCGCCGGGAGCCCGCTGCGCGACATCCGCACCGCGCGGAAGTGCCGCCAGAAATACCAGCGCAGATAAAGCGCGAACAGCCGGAACAGGGTTGGCGAGCGCAGCGCCAGCGGGTCGTTCGCCGCGCGCCGCTCAGGCATCCGCGTGCGCGCGGTTCGCCCGCGCATCCTGATCCAGCGAGTCCGCGGCGATCCAGCCCGACATCAGCACCATCGGCATCCCCGGCCCCGGATGCGCGGCGCCGCCCGCCAGGTACAACCCGGCCAGGTCGCGCGAGCGGTTGCCCGGCTTGAACGCGCCGAAGAACCTGCCGTGGCTGGCCAGCCCATAGATCGCGCCGTTCAGGACGCTGTAGCGGTCGTGGATGTCCTGCGGCGTCAGATGGCGCTCGAACACGATGCGCTGCTCCAGGTCGGGCATGCCGGCGGTGCGCTTCAGCTTGTCGAGGATGACCTGGCGATAGCCGGGGAACATGGCCGACCAGTCATGGTGCGGGCGCAGGTACGGCGTGTGCACCAGCACGTACAGCGCCTCGCCGCCGGGCGGCGCGACGCCCGGCTCGGTGCGCGCCGGCGCGGCGAGGTAGGCGGTGGGATCGGGCGCCGGCTCGCCCTTGTCATAAATCCACTCGAACTCCTCCTCCGGGTCGCGTGAAAAGACGAAATCGTGGTGGCCGAGATGCTCGTAGGCGCGATCCAGACCCAGGTACAGCACCACGCCCGAACACGCCGGCTCGCGCTTCCAGCGCCTGGCGAACGCCTGGGCCGGCGCGCCCCCGACCAGCTCGCGATAGGTGCGCACGCTATCCATGTTGGACACCACATGATCGCAGGCGACGACCTCGCCCGAAATCGGTCTGCACGCCGCTGGCGCGACCGTCCTGCATCAGCACGCGCCGCACGCCGCAGCCAGTGCGGAAGTCCACGCCCAGTTCCTCGCCCAGAGCGGTCAGCGCCAGCCGGTACTGCGCGGGTGCCGCCGATCGGATACCAGATGCCCTCGCTGGTCTGCATGTGCGCGATGCTGCACAGCACCGCCGGCGAGCCGTATGGCGAGCTGCCGACATACTGCACGAAATGATCGAGCATCTGCGCCGCCCGCGCATCCTTCACGCGCGCGCGGATCTGCCCGGCCACCGTGCTGCCCATGCGCAGGCTGAGGATGTCCTTCAGCGTGGACAGCTCGAGGTTTTTGCGGAAGTCGATTGTGTCGAACACGTCCTCGACCGAACGCCAGAAGAAGAACTTCTCCGAGACCTCGTGCAGCTTCTCGCTCAATGCGATGAAGTCGCGGTAGCCCTGCGCCGAGGCGGCCTCTCGCTGGCCCAGCACGGCGGCCATCGCCGGCACGTCCTGCTGCAGGTCGAGCACCGTGCCGTCGTCGAAGAAGCAGCGCCATTGCGGATCGAGCCGGCGCAGGTCGAGATAGTCCTCCATCCGCCGCCCGGCCTCGGCGAAGATCCGCGCCAGCACGCGCGGCACGGTCAGGATGGTCGGCCCCATGTCGAAACGGAACCCCGCATCGCGCAGTTCTGCGGCCTTGCCGCCCAGCCATTCGTTGCGCTCGAACAGCACAACCTTGTGCCCGCGCGCGGCCAGCGTGCACGCCGCCGCCAGGCCGCCCAGGCCGCCGCCGACGACGCCGACGCAACTCATGGACGCCGCACTCCGCTGCTCATTGCGCCGCCACCATCGCCGGCAGGCTCGCCGGCACCATCGGCAGCGCGGTGTCCCAGGTCGGCGTCAGCCCCAAATCCTCGGCCAGCAGCCGCGCGGTGATCCGCGCCAATTCGAAGATCACCGGCAGCCCGCTGCCCGGATGCGTGCCGCCGCCGACCAGGTACACGCCCGCCAGATCTTCGAACCGGTTGCGCGGGCGCATGTGAAGCATCTGGTTGATCGAGTGCGCCAGGTTGAACGTGGCCCCGCGATGGATCGCCATGTCGTGCTCCCATCCAGACGGGGTCAGGATCTTTTCGAAACGGATCCGATGCCGCAGATCCGGCGCGCCGATCTTGGCCAGCGCGTCCAGCGCCAGTTCGCGATAGCGCGGCGCCTCCGCGGCCCAGTCGATGCCGCCATCGACGTTGTGCCCCACCGGCACCAGTACGTACAGGGTCGAGTGCCCCGGCGGCGCGAGATCGGGGTCGGTGACGCAGGCGTTCTGCACATAGAAAGACGGGTTGGCCGGCGGCGACAGCCCGGCCTCGATCTCGGCCACGTTGCGCTGGTAGTCGCGCGCGAGATGGATGGTGTGATGCGCCAGTTCCGGCAGCGCGCCCTCGATGCCGAGATACAGCATGAACGTGCTGCAGGAAAACTTCTTGCCCTCGATGCGCCGGTCGGTCCAGCGGCGACGCAGCGCATCGGGCACCAGATGGCGCATCGCGTGGCCGAAATCCGCGTTGACCACCACGGCATCGGCCCGATGATCGACGCCGCCGGCGCGCACGCCGGTCGCCCGCCGTCCGTCGAACATCAGCCGCTCGACGGGTTGGCCGAGCCGGATGGAAACCCCCAGCGCCCGCGCCGCGCCGGCCATCGCCTCCATCACCGCGCCGCAGCCGCCGCGCGGATGCCAAACACCGTACTCGTATTCCATGAACGACAGGATGGTGAACAGGCTCGGACAGCGGAACGGCGACATGCCGAGATATTTGCTCTGGAACGAAAACGCCAGCCGCACCCTCTCGTCCGAGAAATAGGTGGCCAGATCGGCATCGACCGACCTGTGCGGCCGCATCATCGGCAGCGCGCGCAGCATCGCCGGGCGCAGGAAGTCCAGCGCCGAGTTGAACGCGCTTTCCAGCACCGGGCGGAACACCGCCAGCTTGCGCCGGTTGTCGGCCATGAAGCGGGGCAGCGCCAGCGCGTCCGCCGGACAGAAGCGGGCGATCTCGGCGGCCATCCGCTGTGGATCCGCGGTGGCGCTCATGTCGCCGCCCGCCTCGAACATCAGCCGGTACTGCGGATCAAGGCGGATCAGCTCGACCGCGTCGGCGAGCCGCATGCCGCAGGCGGCGAACACCTCTTCCAGCACGCGCGGGTACAGGAAGAAGGTCGGCCCCATGTCGAAACGGAACCGCCCCGCCGCGGCGTCCGCGACGATGCTGCCGCTGCGTCCGCCGACGCGATCCAGCCGCTCGTGCAGAGTCACCTCGGCGCCGGCGCGCGCGAGCAGCATGGCGGCTGCAAGGCCGCCCGGCCCCGCACCGACCACGGCCACACGCTGCGTCGCCCTGCCCATCGTCACGGCTCGAACTTAAGGGTGATGTCCAAGGCCACAAGCGCGCCGGCGATGGAAACCGCGGCATCGTCAAACCGCGGTGGCCCGAAGCGCATCGGCGCGGCCCGGCTGAAGCCGATCCCCTCGGTCGGCAATCCGAAGAAGCTGCGGTTGATCCGGCCGTCTTCATTGGCGTCGTGGTGCGCCTGCACGGCGTATACGCCGGGCGGCACGCCGGCCACCGTGACCGTGACCGTGCCCCGCCGGGCCGGGGCGTGCGCCACATAGGGGCAGGTCGGCTGCAGGAAATAGCCGCGCGGGCAGACGGCGACGCGCACCATGCCTGCACCGCTGGCGACGCTCAGCACGCGCACCTGCACGTCGGTCGCCTGCGCGGCGGCAGGCGGAACCAGCGACATCACCACGGCTCCCAACACGGCCCTCACCGGGCGCGGAAGCCGTTATCCACGTCCAGGCAAATGCCCGTGACCGCGCGCGCGGCGTCGCTCAGCAGCCAGCAGACCGTCTCGGCCACCTCGTCGGCCTGCAGGAAGCGGCCGAGCGGGATGCGCGCCAGCACCGGGCCGGATTTCTTCGGGTCCGACCACGCCATCTCGCCCATCGGGGTCAGCGTCACGGTCGGGTTGACGCTGTTCACCCGGATGGCGTGCCGACCCAGCTCCACCGCCGCGACCCGGGTCAGCGCGTCCAGCGCCGCCTTGGACGCGCAGTACGCGGCATGGTCGATGACGCCGAGATGCGCGGCGTTGCTGGACACGTTGACCACCGCCCCGGGCGCGCCGCGGCCGATCAGCTCGGCGGCGACCATCTGCATCAGCAGCAGCGGCGCCTGCGCATTGACGCGCATGATTCGCTCGAAACTGTCCTGCGAGGTCGTCAGGAACGGCTCCAGCGCGGTGATCCCGGCATTGTTGACCAGCAGGTCCAGCGGCAGCGCCGCGCGCACCTGCTCGATGGCCGGCAATTCGCCGAGGTCGAGGGCGATCGTCTCACAGCCGGTCTCGGCAGCGAGCGCGCGCAGATCCGCCGGGTCGCGGCTGAGCGCGGTGACCGTGGCGCCACGCGCCGCCAGCATGACGGCCGTGGCGCGCCCGATGCCCTTGCCTGCGCCGGTGACCAGCACCCGCTTGCCCGAAAACTCCATGCGCCGTCGTTCCTCCGCCGGGTTTCACCATAGGACGGGGCGGCCGCCCTGCCCACCGCGCCGCCGCCGCGCTACCGATCGTCCCGCCGCGGCGGCAGGCGCGCATCCGCCCGCCGGGCGAGCCCCCAATAAATCGCCAGGGCCAGCAGCAGGCAGCCCGCCGCCAGCACGCCGAGCGCGGCGAACGGCTGCCCATGCAGGTACCAGCTCGGCCACAGCCAGAAAGGCAGGCTGCCCACCGTGTAGGTCGGGCCGACCCGGTACGAGGTGACCTGCCCGCCGGACAGCAGCGCCAGGTCGCCGCGGATCAGCTTCGCCTGCCCCGGATCGCCCAGGCTGCGCATCGCCGCGTCCAGCGCCGGGCCGCTGCCGGACAGCAGCGCCACCACCGAGCGTCCGGCCGTCATCGGGCTTTCCGCGCCCACCAGCAGCGCCATGCCGCCCGTCACCGGGGCGGACAGGGCGGCCGCCGCGCGGGCGCGCTGCTCGGCCGCGTCGTCGTCATCCTCGGCGCCGCCGCGAAGGAAGCTGCGCAGCGGATCGAGCGTCTGGCCCAGCGTCACCTGCACCCGGCTGCCGGACATCCGCACCGCGGAGTCAGCCAGCAGCGGGTCCGCCGCCTGCAGCCGCACCATGCTGCCCACCATCAGCAGATCGCGGTCGGCGACGCTGCCGACATCCCCTGGCCGGACCACGGCCACCCGCGTCCCAGGCAGGCCGGTGATCGCCCCGAAGCGGCCCATCAGGTCCAGGAACGCCGCGATCTCGCCGGCCGCCGGCCGGTCGGGCAGCACGACCGCGGTCTGCGACAGGTCGGCCAGACGGGTGAACGGAAAACCCGAGGCGGCGAAGAACGCCAGATCGGGCATCCGCGCGAACCTGCGGGCACGCGACAGATCCAGCGTGCTGTCTGGATCGACGCCCATCGTCAGGTCGCCCGGGATGGCGCCGCAGGTCGCGCGCCGCAGCGGCCGCGCGTCGAAAGACAGCTGCAACTCGTCCGCGCCGGACACGTCGTCGGCCGGCACCGAAACCGCGGCCGCGTCCAGGTCGGGCGGGGGCGGCCCGAGCAGGCGGCCGAGCCACCCGGCGTCATGGCGACCGGCCAAAGGCAGGCTGGCGAGGTACTCGCCGTTCAGACCGACATCCAGGCGGGACGCGGCACGGTCGATCACTGGCCCGGGCGGCGCGCGCCAGCGCAGGTCGAGCGCGAACGGCCGGTCGTCCCAGCTATAAAGGTCCGGGGCGGTGCGGAACGGCACGCGCACAAGCCCGGCATAGCCCGACACCTGCATGGCGTCGCGCGGCGCCAGTTCGCCCAGCTTCACCGGCCGGTCGGTCGGAAGCCAGGCAGGAGCATCATATGGCTGGCGCGCCGCGACATCCGGCGCCTGCACCGTGGCCGCCGCGCCGCCCAGCACGCGGATGCCGAGCGCCAGCGCCGTCGCCGCGGTGGCCGCCTCCTCGCCGGTGCGCCCGGCGATCAGCAGCACCGAGGCCAGCGGATCGTGCGGATTGGGCAGCACCGCCAGCGTCGGGCCGGCAATCGACGGCAGGCCCGGCACGGCGGGACCGTCCGATCCGGCCAGCACCAGCACCGCGTCGCCCGATTGCGGGAGCTCGGCGCTGACCGGGAAATCCGCGCCGCGCCGACCGGCCAGTTGTCCGAACCAGGACGCGGCGATGCCGGCCGCGCGCAGCGCGTCGTCGTCCGGCGCCGCGGCCATGACGAACGGCAGCGCCAGCGCATCGGGATCGTGCGGGTCGAGAAACGGCGCGGGAAGCCGCGCCAGGTCGCGCTGCGCCGGCAGGCGGGCCAGGGTCAGCGTCAGGGTCGAGCTGTCGGCGATGGTGGCCCACAGCAGCCCGGACAGCGGATCGTCGCAATCGGCGCTGACCCGTCCGGCCAGGCGGAACTCAAGCCGGTCGGCGTCGGTGAAGGTCGCCGGCGCGATCGGCACGTCCAGCGTGAAGGCCGGCGTGCGGCGATCGGCCGGGATGGTCGCGACATACTGGCCGTTCAGCGTCACCGTGACGTCGCTGGCGTCCGGGATCAGCCCCGGCGAGACCGCGCCGGACAGGCTGAGCGTGGCCGCCGTCACCACCTCGTCGGCACGAATGCCGAACGAGACGCCGAGCAGCGGCGTGGTGCCGCGCAGCGACAGCGGACCTTCGGCGCCGAGCTGGCGCAGCGTGTAGATCACGGTGCGGCTGCCAGCCGGCGCCGCAGCAGCCGCGGTTGCCGCCACGGTTGCGGCAGGGGCGGGCGACGGAGCCGGCGCGGCGGGAGCCTGGACGGCGGGGCTTGCCTCCTCGGCGGCCCCGGGCACTGGGCGGATGGAGAAGTCCGAAGCCGATGGCGTCTGCGCGTGCGCGACTGCCGCGCCCAGCAGGACCGCCGCGCCGATCGCCACCGCGGCGCTGCGCCGGTGCAGCATTTTTGCAATCGGGCCCGCGTGGGGGAACTCCGGCAAGCCGGTCCAGGCGTCCGCCCGGCCGAACACCACGCGCACGACGCGCGCCTCGTGTTCCAGGGTCTCGCGCGTCCAGGCCACCCGCAGCGCCGCGCCGTCGCGGCCCAACACGCTGGCCGGCAGCACGATGTCCTCCTCGCCGATGCGGAAGCCGACGCGCAGCGGCGTGCCCTCCGCGACGGCGGCATCGCCCTCGACCGCCAGGTTGGCGCCGCGCTGGCCGATGCCGTCGGTGACGCCCGGCCGCGCGCCGCCGTCGGGCAGGTGGACGGTGACCGGCAGCGCGGCGGCGATGCGCACGCGGCCCGGCCGTTCGCGACAGGCCGCCAGCGCCGCCACGACCAGCAGCAGGGCCAGGCCGGCCCAGATCGCGTTAAACAGCACCGCGCCGTTGGGCGAGCCAAGCGGGCCGGCGAGCAGAAGCGGGCCGGCGAGCAGGGCGGCAGCGGCCCGGGCGCACCCGGCCGCCAGGGCCGCCGCCAGCACCAGGTTCGGCAGCGCGCTGCGCCAGGCAAACTGAGACCTTGCCCCGGCCCCACCTTTGGGCGTGACCAGGAACCGCGTCCGGCGCGGTCGCAGCAGACCGCCCACCATCGCCGGCAGCAACGGCAGGGCCAAAACCGTCTCATAAAGCTGGCCCCACAGCGCGCCCCGCCAGCCTCGGTGCAGCCGCGCGCTGGTGGCCAGCGCACATAGCAGGTGCGGCGCGGCATAGGCGGCGACGGCCAGCGGCGCGGCGGCGATCACGCTGCGCCCGAGCAGCAGGAAGGCAAGCGGCGCGGTCAGGAACGCCAGCCGCGTCGCCGGGAACAGGAAATGCCAGCTCGCCTGCAAGTAGCACAGCCGCTGGCCCAGGCTCAGGCCGCGCCCCAGCAGCGGGTTGTCGCGCCGCAGGATCGCCAGCATGCCGCGCATCCAGCGGCGGCGCTGGCGGATGTGGTCGCCCAGCGAGTCCGGCGCGAGGCCGGCGGCGAGCGGCAGACGCAAGAAGGCGCTGTCCCAGCGCCGCCGATGCAGCCGCAGCGAGGTCTGCGCGTCCTCGGTCAAGGTGCCAGTGGCAAAGCCGCCGACATCCTCCAGCGCCGCCCGCCGCAGCACCGCGCAGGAGCCGGAGAACATCGCTGCGTTGAACGTGTCGCGGCCATCCTGCAGCAGGAAGTGGAACAGGCCGGATTCCGGCGGCGCGCGCCGGGCGGCCGCAAGGTTTCGCTGGAACGGGTCGGGCGAATAGAAGTGCTGCGGCGTCTGCACGAACGCCAGGTTCGGCTCCGCCGCCAGCCAGCCCAGCGTCAGCTGCAAGAAGGCGCGGGTCGGCACGTGGTCGCAATCGAACACCGCGACGAACTCCGCGCCGCTGCGGGCGAGAGCATGGTTGAGATTGCCGGCCTTGGCGTCGCCCCGCTCGCCGCGCGCGAGATAGCGGCAGCCCGCCTCGGCGGCGAAGGCAGCGAAGGCGGGACGCGCGCCGTCATCGAGCAGCCAGACCCGCAGGCGATCGCCCGGCCAGTCCATCGCCAGCGCCGCCAGCACCGTGGTCCGCACCACCGACAGCGGCTCGTCATAGGTCGGCACAAACACATCCACCGATGGCCACAGCGCCGGGTCGCCAGGCAGCGGAAGCGGCCGGCGGCGCAACGGCCACACGCTCTGGCCGTAGCCCAGCAGCAGCGCGGCGACGGCGTAGGTTTCGGCCGCGACCAGCCCCGCGCCCAGGCACAGCTCCGGCCAGGTGGCGAAATCGAGCGTATCGGTCAGCCGCCAGGCCAGGTAGCGCAGCGACATCGCCGCCGACAGCGCGGCCAGCGCCAGAGAGACGGCGCGGCCGGGCAACTGGCTGGCCAGCGCGAACACGACCATCGCGCCGGCGCCGAACACCGCCTGCGCCCGCAAGCCGAACGGCAGGGTGATCACAGCCAGCAGCGCGATGCCGCCGAGGAGCGCCAGCGCCCAGCCGAGCAGGCGACGCGGCGCAGTCAGCAAAGGACCGTCACGCGCCGCGATACAGGTCGTGCAGCCCCGGCATGGGCGGCGACGGAGCGGGATCGGGCGGCGGCGGCGCGACGCCGCCCAGGCGGAGCCGTCCGGCCGGCTGCGCCTGGGCCGGCCCCTGCTGGGCCCAGGCCGGCGCGGCCGGGGGTGGCCGCCGCGGCGGCGGCGGCTGCGGCCGGAAGCGGGCCGGGGCGGGCGCCGCCGATGTCTCGCCGAACGCGCCCGGCAGCATGCCCGGCGCGGCCAGCCGTTCGGACAGGCGACGGAACAGGCCCGCATCGGCGGGGCGCTGCTCGGCGACCGCGGCCGGCGGCTCGGCTGCAGTCGCCGGCAGCAGCGGCCCCAACACCCGGAACATGGCGCCATCGGCAGGCTCGGCCGGACCCGGCGGCCCGTTCGCGAGGGCTGGCCCGGAGAGTTGCTCGGACGGCTGGCGCAGCGCCCCGGCAAGGCCGATCTCATGCGTGGCCTCGAACTGCGCCGCCGGCGGTCGAGGCGGCGGAGACTGGGGCGGCGGCGACTGGGGCGGCGGAGACTGGGGCGGCGGAGACTGGGGCGGCGGAGACTGGGGCGGCGGCGGCCGGGGGTGCGACGGCTCGGGCGGCGAAGGCTCGGGGAGCGACGGCTCGGGCGGCGCAGGTTCCGGGATCGAAGGCTCGAACGGCGGCGGCCGGGCCGATTCCGGTTCTGCAGCAGCCGGCTCGGGGAGCGGCGGTTCGGCATGCGCCGGCTCGACATTGACCGATTTAGGCAGCAGCGCCGCATTCTCGGGCGCCGACGGCGGCGCAGTCGCGGGAACATCCTCCGGCTCGGCCGCACGCAGGACTTCGGACGCCGCCGGCTCCGGGTCGGCCACAGCTTGGCGGTCGATCAGCAAGTCGGGCGGAGCCTCCGTTACTGCCTGGGCCGGAGCGGGTTCCGGCGGCGGCGGCGCGACAGGCTGCGCGTAGGCCGGGCCGTTGCGAAAGCTGTGATACAGCAGCGGCCACGCATCCAGACCTGCGAGCGCGCGGTCCACGTCGTCCTGGCTTCTCACGCTCACGACCATCTCCGGCTGACCGACGCAGACCTTACAGATCCGATCGCTTCACGCCATCCCCGGCACGCCATCTGGCAGCGGCGGCCCGGTTCAGGGGGCCGGGTTCAGCGGCCGAACACCATGCTGTCCCGGTTGTCCTGCATCAGTCGCGACAGGCCCTGGGTGCTGACCAGGCCCAGCCCACGCGGCACCCCGGTCTGCGGGTCCGCGGTCACCGCGCCGTAGGCGGCGCCGGACACCTTCTCCCACTTGCCGGCCGGCTTGCGGACCTCGACGTTGGCGACCGTCGCCTTCAACACCAGCCGCACGATCGCCTCGCCCGGCCGGCCCGGCTTGGCCAGGCTCGGATGGCCGTCGATCATCCGCCAGCCGCTCGTCAGCGCCCAGTCGGTCAGCTCCTGTCTGGTCATGGAACACCCTGGTTAGCGGCTGGAGCGGGTGAAGGGAATCGAACCCTCGTATGCAGCTTGGGAAGCTGCCGTTCTACCATTGAACTACACCCGCCCATGTGCAGCGGCTGCGGCACCATACGAAGGCGGCATTGACCGCGCAACCGCCGGCCCGTAGCGTCCGCTGGCCGGAAGCAACCGGCCCTCGTGATTTGTCCGGCCGGATTGCGGCGAGGTGAAACAAGCGCGCTAAAGAGGCCAGCGACCGCACGCCGCCCTCGGCGCGCGCGGGCGCTAGCCTCATACGGCCGGTCCCTCGGACCGGAGATGCGTATGGACCAGATTGACCTTCATCCCGCGACGCTCGCCGTCCATGGCGGCACCATGCGCCGTCGTTCGGCGAGACGGCGGAGGCTTTGTTCCTGACCTCCGGCTTCGTCTATGACAGCGCCGAGCAGGCCGAGGCGACGTTCGCCGGCACCGAGAGCCATTACCAGTATTCCCGCTTCGGCAACCCCACGGTGCACGATGCTGGAAGAGCGGCTGGCGCTGCTGGAGGGGGCGGAGGCATGCCGGGCGACGGCGACCGGCATGGCGGCGGTGCATGCGGCGCTGCTGTGCCAGCTGAAGACCGGCGACCGGCTGGTGGCCTCGCGGGCGCTGTTCGGCTCCTGCCACTGGATCGTCTCGACCTTGCTGCCGCGCTACGGCATCCGGACCGAGTTCGTGGACGGCGCCGACCTGGACGCCTGGCGCGCGGCGCTCGCGCAGCCCGGCGCGACTGGTGCTGCTGGAAACTCCGTCCAACCCGATGCTGGAGATCGTCGATCTGCGCGCGGTCTGCGACCTGGCGCACGCGGCCGGCGCGCTGGTGGTGGTGGACAACGTGTTCGCCACGCCGCTGCTGCAGAAGCCGCTGCAACTGGGCGCCGACGTGGTGGTGTATTCCGGCGACCAAGCACATCGACGGCCAGGGCCGGGTGCTGGGCGGCGCGGTGCTGGGCCGGCGCGAGTGGATCGAGAGACGCCTGCAGCCGTTCATCCGCAACACCGGCCCGGCGCTGTCGCCGTTCAACGCCTGGCTGCTGCTGAAGGGGCTGGAGACGCTGGCGCTGCGCGTCGATGCCGCCAGCCGCTGCCGCGGCCGCGGTGGCCGACTGCGCTGGCCGCGCGACCGGAAGTCTCGCGCGTCTGGTATCCGGCCCGGGCCGACCACCCGCAGCACGCGCTGGCGATGGCGCAGATGTCCGGCGGCGGCACGCTGGTCACCTTCGAGGTGGCCGGCGGCAAGGCGGCGGCGTTCCGCATGCTGAACGCGCTGCGCCTGATCGCCGTGTCCAACAATCTGGGCGACAGCAAATCGCTGGCCACGCATCCGGCGACCACCACGCACATGCGGATCGGCGCCGGAGGAACGCGCGCGGCTGGGCATCACCGACGGCGTGGTGCGGCTGTCGGTCGGGCTGGAGGATGCGCGCGACATCGATCGCCGACCTTCGCAGCCGCTCTTGACCGGCCCGAACTGGACAAGACGGGGGCGCGGCGGGAGTGTGATCGCCGCGCGGTGCTGCTGCCGGAGGTGCCAGACATGGCGGAGGGTTACGCGGCCACCACGCGCGACGTGCGCGTGACGGTCCGCTCGTTCTATCTGGACGACCAGTGCAAGCCGGACGAGAGCCGCTACGTCTGGGCTTACCGCATCACCATCGAGAACACGGTCGCGAGCCGGTGCAGCTGCTGCGCCGCACCTGGCGATCACCGACGCGCGCGGCCGCCAACAGCGGGTGCATGGCGAGGGCGTGGTCGGCGAACAGCCGGTGCTGGAGCCGGGCGAGGCGTTCGAATACACCTCCGGCACGCCGCTCGACACGCCATCCGGCTTCATGGTCGGCACCTATCACATGGTGGCGCAGCGGCTCGGGCGAGGCGTTCGACGTGGCGATCCCCGCCTTCAGCCTGGACAGCCCGCACCAGTCCGGGCGCGTCCACTGACGGTTGGCACGCCGGTCGCGCCGGCCCATATCCGCGTGATGACACGATCTGAGGGATGCTGCGCGTGGAACATCCCGACCGGCGCATCCGCGCGCCGTCACCGCCGGCCGACGCGGCCGACCCGGGAGGAGGCAGAGGCCGCGGTGCGCATGCTGCTGCGCTGGGCCGGCGACGATCCCGAGCCGCGAAGGGCTGCGCGACACGCCGGCGCGGGTGGCGCGCAGCTATCGAGGAGTTCTTCGCCGGCTATGCGACCGATCCGGTGGCGCTGCTGGCGCGCACCTTCGAGGAGGTCGAGGGCTACGACGAGATCGTGCTGCTGCGCGACATCCGGCTGGAAAGCTATTGCGAGCACCACATGGTGCCGATCATCGGCCGCGCCCATGTCGCCTACCTGCCGCACCGCCGCGTGGTCGGCATCAGCAAGCTGGCGCGCGTCGTGGATGCCTACGCAAAACGACTGCAGATCCAGGAGAAGCTGACCGCGCAGATCGCCGCCACCATCGACGAGGTGCTGCAGCCCTTGGGGACGGCGGTGGTGATCGAGGCCGGGCACCAGTGCATGACCACGCGCGGCGTGCACAAGCCGGGGGTTTCGATGGTGACCAGCAAGATGCTCGGCGCGTTTCGCAACGATCCGGACACGCGGCGCGAACTGCTATCGATGCTGCCGCAGCCGAGCGCCGCCGGGTTCACGCTATAGGGCGCGCCTCGCGCGCGGGGCGCCGGGCGCCCGGCGCTAAGTGGTCGCCGCCCCGAGCCTGCGCGCCAGCCGCCCGTCGATGCAGGCCAGCCCGGCCGCGATCAGTACCATCCCGGCCAGCGAGCCGGGGCCGATCGTCTCGCCCAGCACCGCCGCATCCAGCAGCAGCGCAGAAACCGGCACCAGGAAGGTGACGAGGGCGAGGTTGGTGGCGCCGATGCGCGCCAGCAGGCGGAAGAACAGCACATAAGCGAACGCCGTGCTGAGCAGCGCCAGGCCGAGCAGGGACGCCCAGCCGGCGGCCGAGGGCGCGGCCAGCGTCCACGGGCGATCCGCAAGCAACGCCAGCGGCAGCATGATGACGGTGGCGCCGGCGAGCTGGCCCACCGCCATCTGCGGCGCCGGCACCCCCTTGATGCTGCGCGCATAGGGCGTGGCGAAGCCGTACGACAGCGACGCGCCCAGGCAGGCCGCCTGCCCCAGCACGTCGCGGCCGAGCAGCGCGGCCGGGCCGACCAGCACGGCGACGCCGCAGACGCCGCAGGCGATGCCGGCCAGGCGCGCGGCAGTCAGCCGCTCGGTGCGCAGCAGCAGGCCGGTGACCAGCACGGTGAAGATCGGCGTCATGGCGTTCAGGATCGAGGCAGCGCCACCGGAAATCCGCGTCTCGCCCCAGGCGAAGGCGGTGAACGGCACGGCGTTGCCGAGCAGGCCGAGCAGCAGGAACCGGCCCCATAGCCGGCGCGGCGGCAAGGGCGTCTGGCCGCGCAGCAGCAGGACCGCCGTCAGCGCCGCGCCGCCGATCGCCACCCGTGCAAGGACCGTGGTGAACGGCGGCAGCTGGAACGCCAGCACCCGATAGAACAGGAACGAGCCGCCCCAGACCACCGACAGCACGGCCAGCGTCGCCCAGTCGGCGGTGCCGATCCGCTCCGCCTCGCCCGCCGACGGCGTCCCCCGCGCGCGCATCACTCGCGGCCGCGCCGGCCGCCCGGCATGATGCCGGGGCAGGCAGGGCCGCACGGCGGCATCACAGCGGCTCGGCTACGCGTTGGGGCTGGCGCGCTGCGGCGGGCAGCGCGGGCGGGCGGCAGGCCTCGGCGGTGACCGCGCAGGCCGCGCCGAAAACCATCAGCAGCGCCATCGGCCGCGCCGTGCCGTCCGAGAGCCAACCCACCGCGATGCCGCTGATCGCGCCCAGAACATACTGCATGGTTCCCATCAGCGCCGAGGCGACGCCGGCATTGGCCGGGTGGCGCGCCAGCGCGCCGACCGTGGTGTTCGGCAATGCGAGCCCCATGCTGGACAGCGACACCAGCACCGGGACGGCGATCGCCCACCAGGGCGCGACACCCGAGAACGCCGCGACCGCCAGCACCAGCGTCGCCGCCAGGTACACCCGCACCGCCCAGCGGATCACCGCCTCCGGCCCGAAGCGCGGCAGCAGGCGGGGGCTGACCTGCGAGAACAGGATGTAACCGGCGGCACAGCTGCCGAACAGCGCGCCATAGACGCGCGGCGACAGGTGATAGATGCCCTCGAACACCAGCGGCGAGCCGCCGAGATAGGCAAACATGCCGAACATCGAAAACCCGCCGGTCAGCGCGTTGGACAGGAAGCTGCGCTCGACGCCCACCACTGCGTAGCGCCGCAGCATGGTCATCGGCCGCAGGCTGCCGCGCAGGCGCGGCGGCAGCGTGTCGGGCAGCTTCCACCAAACCAGCACGCAGCAGATCGCGCCATAGGCGGCAGCGATCCAGAAGATGCCGTGCCACGACGCCGCCCCCAGCACGAAGCCGCCCAGCGTCGGCGCCAGGATCGGCGCCACCCCCATCACCAGGATCAGCCGGCTCATCAGCCGCGCCGCCGCGAGGCCCTCGCTGAGATCGCGAACGATGGCGCGCGGGATCACCATGCTGGCCGAGCCGCCGACCGCGGCGGCGAACCGCCACAGCGACAGCGTGGCGAGATCCGGCGACAGCGCGCAGCCGGCCGAGGCGATGGTGTAGATCGCGGTCCCGATGATCAGCGGCCCGCGCCGGCCGAATCGGTCGGACAGGCTGCCCTGCGTCACCTGCCCCACCGCCAGCCCGAGGAACCAGGTCGCCAGCGTCACCTGTGCGCTGCCGGTGCCGCTGCCGAACGAGGCCTCGATGGCCGGAAAGGCCGGCAGGTACATGTCGGTGGACACCGGGCCGACGGCCGAGAGGAAGCCGAGCAGCGCCGCGAGCCAGGCAGGCGTCTTCATCGGCGCAGCATACCCGCCCGGCTGTGGCACAGGCAGTCCGGGCGGCGCATGGCGGCTGTTCGCCACGTGGGCTTCTCGACTTGAAGGCGGAACGGTCAGTCGTCCTCGCCCGTCCGCCGCACCAGCACCTCGCGCTTGCCGACATGGTTGGCGGGGCCGACGATACCCTCCTTTTCCATCTGCTCGATCAGCTTGGCCGCGCGGTTGTAGCCGATCTGCAGATGCCGCTGGATGAAGCTGGTGCTCGCCTTGCCCTCGCGGCTGACCAGCGTCCACCGCCTGGTCGAACAGGCCCTTTTCGCCGTCGCTGGCCGCCGGCGATGCCCGACAGCGAGGCAGCTCCGCCGTCCGGCTCCTCGCGCGCCTCGGTGACCTCCTCGAGATAGGCCGGCTCGCCCTGCTCGCGCAGGAACGCGACCACCTCCTCCACCTCGCGGTCGGAGACGAACGGGCCGTGCACGCGGGTGATGCGGCCGCCGCCGGCCATGTACAGCATGTCGCCCTGGCCGAGCAGCTGCTCGGATCCCTGCTCGCCCAGGATGGTGCGGCTGTCGAACTTGCTGATGACCTGGAAGCTGATGCGGGTCGGGAAGTTGGCCTTGATGGTGCCGGTGATCACGTCCACCGACGGCCGCTGCGTGGCCATCACCACATGGATGCCGGCGGCGCGCGCCATCTGCGCCAGGCGCTGCACCGCCGCCTCGATCTCCTTGCCGGCCACCATCATCAGGTCGGCCATCTCGTCGATGACCACGACGATGAACGGCAGCGGCTCGAGCGCCAGCGGCTGCTCCTCGAACACCGGCTTCCCGGTCTCGCTGTCGAAGCCGGTCTGCACGCGGCGGGTCACCACCTCGCCCTTGGCGCGCGCCTCCGCCACCCGCTCGTTGTAGCCGCCGACGTTGCGCACGCTGAGCTGGCTCATCGCGCGGTAGCGGCGCTCCATCTCGCGCACCGTCCATTTCAGCGCGGTCACCGCCTTGGCCGGCTCGGTCACCACCGGCGCCATCAGGTGCGGGATGCCCTCGTAGACCGACAGCTCCAGCATCTTCGGGTCGATCAGGATCAGGCGGCATTGGTCGGGCGACAGGCGGTACAGCAGCGACAGGATCATCGCGTTGATGCCGACCGACTTGCCCGACCCGGTGGTGCCGGCGACCAGCAGATGCGGCATGCGCGCCAGGTCGGCGATCACCGGCTCGCCGCCGATGTCCTTGCCCAGCGCCAGGGCCAGCCGGCCCTGCTGGCGCTCCCAGTCCGGCGACGCCGAGCAGCTCGGTCAGATAGACCGTCTCGCGCCGCGCGTTCGGCACCTCGATGCCGATGACGTTGCGGCCGGGCACGGTGGCGATGCGCACCGCCGTCACCGACAGGCTGCGCGCCACGTCGTCGGCCAGGCCGATCACCCGCGCGCTGCGGATGCCGGGCGCCGGCTCCAGCTCGTACAGCGTCACCACCGGGCCGGGGCGGATTTCCACGATGCGGCCCTGCACGCCGTAATCGGCCAGCACGCCTTCCAGCAGCCGCGCATTGGCCTGCAGCGCCTCCTGCGAGGGCGCCCCGATCTGCGCCCGCGCGGGGGCCTGGGCCAACAGCGACAGCGGCGGGAAGCGCCAGGGGCCGCCTCCAGGGGCAACGCCTCCTGCTGCGGCGCCGGCTGCCGGCGCGCCGCGGCGGCGGTGACGCGGGGCGCGATGCGCGCCGGCGGCGCCTCACGCCAGGGGGCGGCCTCCGGCTCGCGCGGGGTCTCGCGGCGCAGCGGCTCGGGCTGCACGACGTTGGGCGGGGCCTCGCGGCGCACGCCGTTCAGCCGATCGAGCAGGCGCACCCCGGCCGTGCCCAGCCCGGCCCCGATGCGACCCGACATCGCAGCCGCCCGGCTGCCGCCGACCGCGACCCCGCGCGCGGCGTTGCCGGCGGCGGCCCATTCGCGCCGCGACAGGCCCAGCGCCAGCACGGTCAGCACGCCGGCCAGGGCAGCGACCAGCACGGTCACGATCGCGCCGCCCGCCTGGCCCATCATGTCGCGCCCGGCCGCCAGGCCGTTGCCCGCGGCCAGCCGGCCGATGGCGCCCCCCAGCCCGGCGCCCGCCGGCCAGGACTGCGCCGCCGCCCGGCCCGGCGCCAGCAGCATCGGCGTCGCCGACAGGCTGGCGGCCAGCACCGGCATGGCCGCAATCAGGCAGCAGACGCGCAGCACCACGCTGCCCAGCCCGCGCCGGCTGCCGATGCGCCAGGCCCAGGCCAGCGTGGCGACGCCCGGCAGCGCTGCGGCCAGCCCGCACCATTGCAGCAGCACGTCGGCGATCGCTGCGCCGGGCCGGCCCAGCAGATTGGCCGCCGCCGCCGCGGTCGCGGTATCCGGCGAGGGATCCGTCGGATGCCAGCTCGCCAGCGCCAGCAGCAGCCCCATGCCGATCACCGCGAGCCCGACCGCCCCCAGCTCGGCCAGCCGCCGGCCGATGATGCCGCGCACCGCCGGCGAGGCCAGCCGGCGGTCGTCGAAGCGCGCGGTGCGGGCGGAAGCGGCCATGCGGGGGCTCCGGTTCGGATGCGCGCGGGTGGCCGCGCCGTCCTGCGATGAGGGCGCAAGACTATCCTACAAGCCGCTGGCAGCAGAAGCCGGATACGAGAAGGGCGTCCCCGCGGACGCCCTTCCGTCGCGCAGCGTGTCCCGAAAGCGTCAGCCGAGCTGTTCGCCGTGCAGCACCACGTCCAGCCCCTCCATCTCCTGCTCGGCGGTGACCCGCAGACCCACCGTCAGGTCGATGATCTTGAACAGCACGAAGCTGATGAAGCCGGACCAGACCAGGGTGACGCACACCGCCAGGCATTGCGACAGGAACTGCTGCAGCCCGCCGACATGCGCGCCGCCCGAGAGCGGGCCGAAGGCGAACACGCCGGTAAGCAGCGCGCCGATGATGCCGCCGACGCCGTGCACGCCGAAGGTGTCCAGGCTGTCGTCATAGCCCAGCGCGTGCTTCAGGCTGGTCGCCGACCAGTAGCAGATCACGCCGGCGGCGATGCCGATGATCAGCGCCGGGCCGGGCAGCACGAAGCCCGAGGCCGGGGTGATCGCCACCAATCCCGCCACCGCGCCGGAGGCAGCGCCCAAAGCCGAGGGTTTGCCCTTGCCGATCCACTCGGCGAACATCCAGCCGAGTGCGGCGGCCGCGGTGGCGATCTGCGTCACGGTCATCGCCATGCCGGCTAGCGGGCTGGCGCTGGTGGCCGAGCCGGCGTTGAAGCCGAACCAGCCCACCCATAGCAGCGACGCGCCGATCACCGCGTACGCCACGTTGTATGGGGCCATGTTGTCGTGCCCGTAGCCAACCCGCTTGCCCATCACCAGGCAGGCGACCAGGCCGGCGATGCCCGCGTTGATGTGAACCACCGTCCCGCCGGCGAAGTCGGCGGCACCCGGAAGGCCGAACACGCCGACGCCAAGCCAGCCGGTCGGCGCCCACACCCAGTGGGCGATCGGCGAATAGACCAGCAGCGACCACAGCACCATGAAGATGCACATGGCGGAAAACTTCATCCGGTCCGCGAACGCGCCGGCGATCAGCGCCGGGGTGATGATCGCGAACGTCATCTGGAACATCATGTAGACGCTCTCGGGGATGGTCTCCGCCGTCGCCCCCGGCGTTCCGGCGCCGAGCACGAACGGCTTGTCCCAGGTCGCCCCGAAGCCGCTCAGCATGACCCGACTGAAGTCGCCGATATACGCGTTGCCGTTGGTGAAGGCGAGGCTGTAGCCGGCCACCATCCAGGTGATGGTGATCAGGCAGCAGATCGCGAAGGACTGCATGATGGTCGCCAGGATGTTCTTCTTGCGCACCATGCCGGCGTAGAACAGCGCCAGGCCCGGAATGGTCATCAGCAGCACCAGCGCGGTGCTCGACAGCATCCAGGACGTGTCGCCGCTGTCCAGATGCGGCGGCGGCGCGGGCGGCGTGGCCGGGGCCGCCGCGGCGGGGGCCGGGGTGGCGGCGGCCGGCGTGGTCGCGGTCGCCGGCGCGCCCGCGGCGGGCGCGGTGCTGGCGGCGGTGGCGCCGGCCGGGGCGCCCGGCGTCTGCGCCATCAGCTTCGGGCTGAGCGCCGGCAGCGCCAGCGCGAATGCCAGCAGCAGCAATACCGGCAGCACCGCAGCGCGCCGCATGAACGTCTTCATCGTCGTCCTGTCCTTTCCGTTGATGCTCACAGGGCTTCCGCGTCGGTCTCGCCGGTGCGGATGCGCACCGCGCGCTCGAGATCCATGACGAAGATCTTGCCGTCGCCGATCTTGCCGGTATGGGCCGCCTTGGCGATCGCCTCGATCACCTGCTCGGCAAGACCGGAATCGACCGCGACCTCGATCTTCACCTTGGGCAGGAAGTTCACGTGGTACTCGGCCCCGCGGTAGATTTCGGTCTGGCCCTTCTGCCGGCCGAAGCCCTTCACTTCGCTGACGGTGAGGCCCTGCACCCCGAGCGGTGTCAGCGCCTCGCGCACGTCATCCAGCTTGAAGGGCTTGATGATGGCCATGATCAGTTTCATCTCGCCGCCCTGCTCCCTTGCTCTCCCGATCCGTCCCGACGGCCCCACATGGGGCAGGCCGACGAAGCGCACGAGCCGGGCCTAACAAGAACCGTGCCGCGATCGCGAAACTGCGGCGATCGCACATCAATCCTGCCGCGATATGGCGGATTGCCCGTTTTTCAGGCAGTCATGTGCCCCCAAGCTGGAGGACAGCGCCTTGACCGCACCTGACGGGACGTGTCGCGTGGACGTGTGCGTGGTCGGCGCTGGCCCGGTGGGCGGCGTGCTGGCCTGCCTGCTGGCGGCGTCCGGCGTCGGCGTGGCGGTGGTCGATCGCGCCGCGCTGCCGCCGATGGAGCACCCGGATTTCGATGGCCGCTGCTATGCCATCGCCGCCGGGTCACGCCGCGTTCTGGAGCGCGCCGGCCTGTGGGACGCCCTTCCCTACGCGCCCGGCCCGATCCGCGACATTCGCGTGTCCGACGGACGCGTGGGCCGGCGCGCCTCGCGACTGTTCCTGCATTTCGACACCGCCGAGGTGGGCGCCGAGGCGTTCGGCTGGATGGTTGAGGCGCGGGCGCTGCGCATGGCGCTGAACGCCCGGCTGCACGCCACGCCGGAGATCCTGGTCGCCGCCCCGAGCGGCGCGCGGGTCGAGCGCCGGACCGACGGCGCGACGGTGCGGCTGGACGACGGCCGCCGCATCGATTGCCGGCTGGTGGTGGCCGCCGAGGGCCGCGACTCGCCGCTGCGCCAGGACGCCGGCATCGCGGTGACCCGGTTCGGCTATGGCCAGACCGGGCTGGTCGGCGCGATCGCGCATGAGCGTCCGCATCACGGAACGGCGCTGGAGCACTTCCTGCCCGCCGGCCCGTTCGCGCAACTGCCGATGGCCGGGGTGGAGGGCGCGCCCGACGCCTCGGCGTTCGTCTGGACGGAGCGCACGCCGGCGGCGCGGCGGCTGCTGGCGATGGACGATGCCGGCTTCACCCGCGAATTGCGGCGGCGGCTGGGCGACCACCTGGGCGCGATCCGGCTGCTCGGGCGGCGCTGGAGCTACCCGCTGGGCGCGCTGCACGCGCATCGGTACACCGCTACCCGCCTGGCGCTGGTGGGCGACGCCGCGCATGGCATCCATCCGATCGCCGGGCAGGGCCTCAATCTGGGCTTTCGCGACGCGGCCTGCCTGGCCGAGCTGGTCGGCGAGGCGGCGGCGCGCGGCGAGGATGCGGGCGATGCGGCGCTGCTCGGCCGCTTTCAGGCGCGGCGGCGGCCGGACAATCTGCTGATGCTGGCCGCGACCGATGCGCTCGACCGGCTGTTCAGCACCGACCTCCCGCCGCTACGCTTGGCGCGCGACCTGGGCATCGCCGCCGTGGACCGCATCCCGGCGCTGAAGCGGGCATTCATGCGTCAGGCGATGGGCGCGCGGGGGTAGCGGCCGGGGGGGCGCCCGGCGCGACGTTCCGCGATCGGCCGGGGCTTGCCGCAGGCCGCATTTCGTCTGACTATCGCCGCAGGGCAACGACTGCCGGCAAGGCAGCGATTTGGGGAGGATTGCATGCACCGCTTCACGAAATCCGCGCTTGCTGCAGCGTTGGCGAGCTTGCTGATGGCCGGCACCGCGCTGGCCGCCGGGCCGAAGGTCGTCTCTGGTCCCAGCGGTGATCCCGCCTGCTTCAAGCCATGGAACGCGCAGACCAAGTTCTTCCAGTGGCCGGCCAAGCCCGGCCCGTACCGCATCGCGCTGGCCAACGGCTATGTCGGCAACACCTGGCGCATCCAGATGATCAAGACCGCCAAGGCGTACGCCGAGCTGCCCGACGTCAAAAAGGACATCAAGGAGTTCAAGGTCGTCTCGGTCGGCGTCGATGCCGCCGCCCAGCTCGGCGCCATCGAGGACTTCATCAACCAGGGCTACGACGCCATCATCATCAACGCGGTCAGCCCGACCGGCTTCGACCGGGTGATCCGGCAGGCCAACGCGCATGGCGTGGTGCTGGTGCCGTTCGACAACCAGCTCGACACCGACAAGGTGATGCAGGTCAACGAGGACAATCACGCGATGGGCGTGATGGCCGCCAAGTGGCTGCTGAAATATGTCGGCGACAAGGGCAACATCCTTGAGGTGCGCGGCGTGCCCGGCAACTCGGTGGACCGGGATCGCCATGAGGGCTTCACCGACACAATGAACGCGGGCGGCAAGTTCGACGTCACGCAGGTGGTCGGCAACTGGGCCACCGGCGACAGCCAGAAGGTGACGGCCGACGCGCTGGCCGTGCACGGCCATTTCGACGGGGTGTTCACACAGGGCGGATCGGACGGCACGGTGCAGGCGATGATCGACGCCAAGCAGCCCTTCGTGCCGGTCGCCGGCGAAGGCGAGAACAATTTCCGCGTGCAGATCGCCGAGCACGCCAAGGACGGGCTGAAAGGCATGTCGTACGGCCAGTCGCCGGCGCTGGTGGCGATCTCGATCAAGGCGGCGATCGCGGCGTTGAAGGGCAATCCGATGCCGCAGCTGATTTCGGTGCCGATCCCGGTCGCCGACTTCACCGACCTCAAGCCTGGCGAGAACTACTTTCCCGACCTGAAGGAGCAGTTCTTCTCCGACAACGCCTTCCCGCCCTGCGGCGTGACCTTCACCGCGCCGCAGATCATGGCGCAGACCAAGGAGAACGTGCAGTAGCGGCAGTGCAGGCTGCCCCTCACCCCGGCCCTCTCCCACAAGGAGAGGGAGCGGCAGAGCCCTCTCCCCTGGGGAGAGGGTTGGGTGAGGGGCAGACGCCCCTGCTCGCGCTGTCCGGCGTCAGCAAGCGCTACGGCGGCGTGCGCGCGCTGTCCGGCGTGGATTTCTCCTGCCGCGCCGGGTCGATCCATGCCGTGCTCGGCGAGAACGGCGCCGGCAAGAGCACTTTGATCAAGATCATCTCCGGCGTGGTGCAGCCCGACGACGGCCGCATCACGCTGGATGGGCGCGCGATCACCCTGCCCGACCCGCAGGCCGCCAACATGGCTGGCATCGTCTGCATCTTTCAGGAACTGTCGCTGATGCCGGACCTGTCGGTGGCCGACAACATCGGCATCACCCGGCCGCCGCGACGCCTCGGGCTGATCGACAGGCGCGCCCAGCGCCGCCTTGCCGAGGCGCTGCTGGCCCGCGTCGGCTGCGAGGACATCAACCCGCTGAGCCTGGTGCGACACCTGCCGCTGTCGCGGCGGCAGATGGTCGAGATCGCCAAGGCGCTCGGCCGCGACCCGCGCCTGCTGATCCTGGACGAAGCCACCAGCGCGCTGACCGCGTCGGACGTGCAGAAGGTCTATGCCATCCTACACGGGCTGCGCGACCAGGGCCTGTCGCTGCTCTATATCTCCCACCGGATGCACGAGATCGAGGAACTGGCCGACACCTGGTCGGTGTTCCGCAACGGCCAGCACATCGAGACGTTCGCGCGCGGCGCGCGCACCGACGAGCAGGTGGTGCAGATGATGATCGGCCGCGACATTCACACGGTCTATCCGCCGAAGCCCGTGCGCGAGGCCGAGCCCGCGCCGGTGCTGGAGGTGCGCGATCTTGCCTGGGAGCAGCGCCTGCACGGCATCTCGTTCGGGGTCGGGCGAGGCGAGATCGTCGGCCTGGGCGGGCTGGACGGCCAGGGGCAGCGCGACCTGCTGCTGGCGCTGTTCGGAGTGCTGAGCGGCGTGTCGGGCGAAGTGCTGATCGACGGCCAGCGGCGCCACGTGCGCAGTCCCGCACAGGCGAAATCGCCGGCGATCGGCATGGCGCTGATCCCCGAGGATCGCAAGACAGAGGGCCTGATGCTGCCGATGCCGGTCTCCGACAACGTCTCGATGGCGGCGCTCGGGGCGATGACGCGCGGGCTGGTGATCGACCGCTCGCTGGAGGCGCGGCGCATCGAGGAGATGGTGGCCAAGCTGCACATCAAGGCCGGCGCGCTGGGCAACCCGGTGGCGACGCTGTCCGGCGGCAACCAGCAGAAGGTGGTGATCGCCAAGTGGCTGCTGACCGGCGCACGCATCGTGCTGCTGAACGATCCCACGCGCGGCATCGATGTCGGCACCAAGCAGGAGATCTATCAGCTGCTGCGCGACCTGGCCGACGCCGGCACCGCGATCGTGCTGTACTCGACGGATTATGACGAGCTGATCGGCTGCTGCGACCGGGTGCTGATCCTGTACGACGGGCGCGTCGTGCGCACCCTGTCCGGGACCGAGCTGACCGAGGCCAATATCGTCGCCAGCTCGCTGAACCTGTCGCTTTCGGCGGCGGCATGACCGACTTCGCGCTGCGCCTGCGCCAGAGCGTCGGCCTGTGGGTAGCGATCGTGCTGTTCCTTGCGCTGTATGGCCTGTACAACGGACTGCACCCGAAAGGGTTTTCCGTCGATCTGCTGGTCGAGAACAGCAACGAGAGCATGGCGCTGATCTTTGTGGCGATGGCGCAGACCGTGCCGGTGCTGACCGGCGGGCTGGATCTGGCCGTCGGAGCGACGATGACGCTGGTGAACTGCCTGGCCTCCACCCTGATTTCCGGCTCTCCCGGACAGATGGCGTTCGGCATCGTCGCCTGCCTGCTGGCCGGCACCGCGTGCGGCGCGTTCAACGGCTGCGTGGTGGTGCTGGGGCGGCTGCAGCCGATCATCGCCACGCTGGCCACCGGCGCGATCTACGCCGGCATCGCGCTGTTTCTGCGGCCCTCGCCCGGCGGCAAGGTGGACGACAACCTCTCATGGGTCACCACCAACGCGCTGTCGGAGATGGATACCACCTATCACTGGTTCGCCGGCGGGCCGCCCGGCTGGTTCGCCCGCGGGATCGGCCGCATCCCGGTGCCGATCCTGATCCTGCTGCTGGTGGTGCTGCTGATCTGGCTGCCGTTCCGCAACACCGTGACCGGGCGCGGCTGCTACGCGATCGGCTCGGCCGAGGGCGCGGCATACATGTCGGGGCTGAAGGTCGGGCGCAGCAAGTTCGCCGCGTACACGCTGGGCGGCTTCTTCGCCGGCTGCGGCGGCTTGTACCTGGCGTTGCAGACCGGCAGCGGCAACGCCGACATCGCGCAGGCCGGGGCCTATACGCTGAACTCGATCGCCGCGGTGGTGATCGGCGGCACCTCGCTGTTCGGCGGCTCGGGCGGGGTGATCGGCTCGATCTTCGGCGCGCTGGTGCTGCGCGCGATCTCGTTCTGCTTCCGCGTGTTCGACCCGGCCGGCCCGATCGGCTTCATCGCCAATCCGCTGCTGCAGCCAATTTTCGAAGGCGTGATCCTGCTCCTGGCCGTGTCGCTGGGCGCGGCGCGGGTGTTCCGGGTCAGGAACCGGCTGAGCCTGTTCACGTGATCCGCCAACCAGTTGCTTCGTCCGACGTCGATAGTCCCGTGCCCTGCAGGACGGCAAGAACCCTATGACCCGCGCCATCGACCGCCCGACGCTGATCGCCGGCAGCTTCATCATCGTCATCCTGATCGCCGGCACCGCATACACGCTGGCGACGCAGGGGACCGCCTCGTTCATCAAGCCGGCCTACCTGCTGCAGCAACTGCGGATCGCCGGCTTCCTGGGCGTCATCGCCGCCGGGATGATGCTGGTGATCCTGCTGGGCCATATCGACCTGTCGGTGCCCTGGACCCTGGCCGCCAGCGCCATGCTGGCCACCGCGGTCGGCGGACCCTGGGCGATCCCGGTCGGGCTGGCGGTCGGGCTGCTGGTCGGGCTGGTCAACGGGCTAGGGGTGGCGTTCCTGCGGGTGCCCTCGATGATCTTCACGCTGGGCGTCAACGCCGTGCTACGCGGGCTGATGGTGATGCTGACCGGCGGCTTCGCGCCGCAAAGCTCGGCCACGCCGCCGATGGTCTGGTTGGCCAATGGCACGCCGCTCGGCGTCACCAATTCGGTGCTGGTGTGGGCGCTGCTGTCGGCGGGGCTGATCTTCATGCTGACCCGCACGCCGCTCGGCCGCTACATGTATGCGACCGGCAACCGCGAGGCCGCCACCTACCTGTCGGGCATCAACACGCGGCTGGTGCTGATCGCCAGCTTCGTGATGTGCAGCCTGTGCGCGTCGCTGAGCGGCCTGCTGATCGCCGGCTATTCCAGCAAGGCGTTCCAGTCGATGGGCGACGTCTACCTGCTGCCGGCGATCGCCGCGGTGGTGGTGGGCGGCACCAACATCCTGGGCGGCACCGGGCGGATGTCCGGCACCATCGTCGGCACCATCCTGATCGTGCTGCTGCAAAGCGTGCTGTCGGTGATGCAGATGCCGGAGGCCGGGCGGCAGATCATCTATGGCGCGGTCATCATCGCCATGCTGCTGGCCTACGGTCGCGGCTCGGCGATCCGCGCGTGAAGGCATTCTGGGATCCGGCACAGGCCGCGCACGCGCCGACCTTCTTCCTGCAGCGCGGCCTGGTGCGGCCGTATCTGGAGACCCCGGCGCGAGCCGAGGCTTTGCTGCAGGGCTGCCGCATGCTGGGTCTGCAGCCGACGCAGCCGCCGCCGGCCGATCGCGCGGCGATCCTGGCGGTCCACCCGGCGGAGTACCTGGATTTCCTGCGCGACGCGCCGGCGTTGTGGGACGACCTGCCCGAGCACGGGGCGGAGCTGGTCGCCAACGTCCATCCCAGCCCCGAGATGCTGGCCAATGCCGGGCGCGAGCCGCGCGCGGTGGTCGGCCGGCTGGGCTGGCACACCGCCGACACGTCGTGCCCAATGACGGCGCACACCTCGGCGGCGGCACTCGCCGCAGCCGCCTGCGCCCTGGCCGCGGCGGACGAGGCGGCGTCCGGCCGCGCCGCCTATGCGCTGTGCCGCCCGCCCGGGCATCACGCGTATCCGGCGCGCGCCGGCGGGCATTGCTACCTGAACAACGCCGCCATCGCCGCCGAGCGGCTGCGCGCGCGCGGCGCGGCGCGCGTCGCGGTGCTGGACATCGACGCGCATCACGGCAACGGCACGCAGGGCACCTTCTGGGAGCGCGACGACGTGCTGTTCGTCTCGCTGCATGGCGATCCGGTGGACTACTACCCGTTCTACGTCGGCCATGCCGACGAGCGCGGGGCCGGCCCCGGCGCGGGCTGGAACCTGAACCTGCCGCTGCCGCGCGGCGCGGCCGATGCGGAATGGCTCGCCGCGCTGGATCATGCGCTGGGCTTCATCCGCCGGCTCGCGGTCGATGCGCTGGTGGTCAGCCTCGGCTTCGATGCGTCAATCAGCGAGCCGCTGCGCTTCCTGTCCGTCGGCGACGACGGCTTCGCCCGCGCTGGCGAGGCCGTCGGCCACCTGCGCCTGCCGACCGCGCTGGTGCAGGAGGGCGGCTACGACATCGCCGCGCTCCCGCGCCTGCTGGGCCGGTTTGTGCAAGGGTTCTCCGACCCCTGACGTGGCGCTATTCGCCCGCCACCGCCTCCTGCAGATCGGCCACATCGACCCGGCGCGTGAGTTCGGCGGCGAGCCGGTCCCGATCCAGTTCGCCTTCCCAGGCCGATATCACGACCGTCGCCACGCCGTTGCCGATCAGGTTCACGATGGCGCGGCACTCGCTCATGAACTTGTCCACGCCGAAGATCAGCGCCATGCCGGCAATCGGGATTGAGGGCACCACCGCCAGCGTCGCCGCGAGCGTGATGAAGCCCGCCCCGGTGACGCCGCTCGCGCCCTTCGAGGTCAGCATCGCCACGCCGAAGATGGTGAGCTGCTGGCCGAACGACAGATCCACACCCATCGCCTGCGCCACGAACAGCGCCGCCAGGGTCATGTAGATGTTGGTCCCGTCGAGGTTGAACGAATACCCGGTGGGCACCACCAGCCCGACCACCGATTTCGAGCAGCCGAGCCGCTCCAGCTTTTCCATCAGCGCCGGCAGCACCGTTTCCGACGAACTGGTGCCCAGCACGATCAGCAGTTCCTCGCGGATGAAGCCGAGGAAACGCAGGATCGAAAATCCGGTCAGCCGCGCGATGGTGCCCAGAACCAAGAGCACGAACAGCGCCGCGGTAAGATAGAACGTCGCAACCAGCCCCGCGAGGCTGCCCAGCGCCGCCGGTCCGTATCTGCCGACGGTGAAGGCGATGGCGCCCAGCGCGCCCAGCGGCGCCAGCTTCATGATGATTGCGACCACGCCGAACACGGCGTGCGAGGCTTCGTCGATGAAGCCGCGGATCATCCGGCCGCGGCCGCCGAGCGCCAGCAGCGCGAAGCCGAACAGCACCGAGAACAGCAGCACCTGCAGGATGTCGCCGCTGGCGAAGGCGCCCATCACCGTATCGGGGATGATGTGCAGCACGAAGGCGACCCAGTCCTGATGCTTTGCCTCGGCCGCGTATTTCGCCACCTGCGCTAGATTGGCCCCGGCACTCGGGAAGCCGGCTCCCGGCTTCAACACGTTGCCGACCAGCAGCCCCAGCGCAAGCGCCAAGGTCGAGACGACCTCGAAATATAGCAGCGCCTTGCCGCCGACGCGGCCGACCTTCTTCGCGTCGCTGACCCCGGCGATGCCGGAGACCACGGTGCAGAAGATGATCGGCGCGATCATCATCTTGATCAGCTTGATGAAGCCGGTTCCGAGCGGCGCCAGCGCCACGCCCAGCGCGGGCGACAGCCCGCCCAGCACGGCGCCGATCACCAGCGCCGCGAGCACCTGCGCATAGAGCAGGCGCCACAGCGGCCGGCGCGGCCGCGCAACGGCGGCGGCGGCGGCGGCGGGGGGCGCAGCGGCGGCGCTCACGGCGTCACCTTCGGCGCGCCCGGGGCGTAGGTCAGCATTACGAAAGTATCGGGATAGATCGTGTTCGGGTAGAACGGCGAGATCGCCTTGAGCACTTTCTTGGCCGGATCCACCGCTCCGTCGGCGGTCATCGTGAACAGGCGCTGCGTCGGCGCGTCATAGACGAAGCCGCGCGCGCCCGGCCGCGTGGTGAAGGCCTGCCGCATCGCGTAGTGGTCGGGATCGAGCTGGGCATACACGACGCCGTTGCCGTCCAGGCCGTTGGCGGTGAAGATGCGTTGATGCGCGGCGTCGAACACGACGCCGTCCACGCCGCGGCCCATCGGCAGCGCCGCGACCGGCTTGCCGGTCGTGGTATCGATGACCACGAACTGCGCATTGGTCTGCTTGCCGCGGCAACCCAGGAACAGCCGGTGGTGCGCGGCGTCGTAATCGGCGCCCGACGGCTCGACGCATTGCGGCGCCACGTCCCATGACGCGGCAATCCTGAGCGCCTTGAGGTCGATGCGATACACCGTGTTTCGGTCACGCATCGGAACGAAAATGCCGCCCTTCCCGTCTGGCACCGGCCGCTCCAGCTGCGTCCCGTCCACCTTCACGGTGCCGCGGACCTTGCCGGTGGCCGCATCGGCGACGACCACCAGCGAATTGTCGGCCTGCATGAAGGCGACGCTGTCCGTCACGGGATCGTAGATGTTGCCGTCGGCATTGCTGGCAAACCCGACCCGCTGGATCACGCCGCGATCGGACAGCCGGAAAATCGTGGTCGAGCCGTCTTCGTTGCTGGTGTAGCCGCGGTCGTGTCGAGGCACGAGAGCCACCGAGTTCGTGCCCTCGGTCTGGGCGACCTGCCCCACGACCTTGCCGGTGGCGACATCGACCACCGTCAGGCCATCCTTCCGCCGGCTGAGATAGGCGTAGCGCGTGTCCGGATCGAAGTCGATGTGATCCCAGCCCGTCGCGCTGCTGGGCAGGTGCAGCACCGATTGCAGTTGATAGAAGGCGGGCGCATCGGCGGCGTCGGCCGTGTGCATGCCTATCAGGACGCCGGCAGCGCCTGCCAGCAGAGCCAGTGTGTTCATGCCGTTTTCTCCCCCTGCCGCGGCGCGGTTCGTGCGCACCCGGAGACTTGCTCGATGCACGGTCCATGCCAGGCTCGCGTTGCCAGGAATACGCGGCGCGGCGCGCTGCCCGTGCGGACATCCGCAATCGGGCCGCCGCTCGGTTCCGACGATCCGCACAGCTCGACGGCCGTGCGCTCCCTGGCTATCGGTGCTATCGCACCTGCGGGAACACCGGGCCGGGGAGGCGCGCGGATGAGACCGCATCGACTTCGCCTGGCCGCGCTGTGCGTCGCGGCGCTTGTCGCGGCGGGCGCCGGCGCGATCGTGGCGGGACGCCTGGCGGAGCGGGCGGGCATCGCCCGGCTCGCCGAGCGCGGCACGCTGGAACTTGCCCGCTACGACGAGGGGCTGCGGGCGCGGATGCGCCAGCTCGACTTCCTGCCGGGCGTCGTGGCGCTGAATCCGGTGATCGGCCGGGTTCTGGCCGACCCTCGCGACCCGGGGCTGCTGCAAGCGGCGGATCGGCTCCTGGAGGCGACCAATCGCGCCGCCGGCAGCAGCGCGCTGTATCTGCTCGATGCGCGCGGGCTGGTGCTGGCGAGCAGCAACTGGAACGAGCGGGTCAGCTTCGTCGGCATTGACCTGTCGTACCGCCCGTATTTCCAGGATGCGCTGCGTGGCGGCAGCGGCCGGTTCTTCGGTATCGGAACGACCAGCGGACGACCCGGCTTCTACTTCGCCCAGGCGATCCACCTGCCCGGCCTGCCGGCCGGCGTCGGCGTGGTGAAGATCGATCTCGGACTGCTGCAGGCCAGTTGGACGCCGGGCGGCGCGAACGTGCTGGTGCTGGACCAGAATGGCATCGTGGTGCTCGCGTCGCGCCCGGAATGGCTGTACCGCACCAGCGCGGCTCTGCCGCCAGCGGTGCTGCGGGAGCTGAAGCAGACCCGGCAATACGACAGCGCCGTGCTGTCGCCGATCGGCTTGCGCGTCGAGCGGGCATTAAGCCACGCCTCGCAGCTCGTCTCGCTACCGGACGGCGATGGCGTCGCGCGCACCCGCTATCTGGCGCAATGGCGCCTGCTGCCGATGACCGGCTGGCGCATCATGGCACTTTCGGAACTGTCCGACGTCGAGGATTTCGCAACGGCATGCCGGGCGATCGCCGCCCTGACGACCGCCTCGTTGTTCCTGCTGACACTGTTCCTGATGCAGCGGCGACGCGCCCGCCTGTCGGAGCGCCGGGTCAAGCTGGCGCTGGCGCAGTCGAATGTCGATCTGGAGCGGCAGGTGGCGACGCGCACGCGCGACCTGCTGGAGATCAACAGCCGCCTGCGCAGCACCGCCGATGAACTGCTGCATGCCGAGAAGCTAGCGGCGCTGGGGCAGTTCGCGGTTGCGCTGGCCCACGAGATCAGTCAGCCGCTGGCGGCGATCCGGCTGCTGTCGGACAACACGCGGACCTTCATCGACCGCGCGAGTTTGGGCGACGCCGTCGAGAACCTGCGGATGATTTCCGGCCTGGTGCAGCGCATGGCCCGGATCAGCGCGCAGTTGAAGGTGTTCGCGCGCAAGACACCGTATCGGCGTCAGCCCGTCGACGCAGCGACCTGTATCCGGGCGACCCTGCGGCTGTTTTCCGGGCGCATCCGCGATGCCGGAGTGACGGTGACGCTGGATGCGCCAACAGACCCGATGCGTGTCGCCGCCGATCCGGTCGGACTGGAGCAGGTGCTGACCAACCTGATCGGCAACGCATTGGACGCGCTCCGCGAGGTGGCCTGTCCCGAGATCACGGTCAGCCTGCGCGGGACGACACGCGGGCTGGACATCGCGGTTGCCGATAACGGTCCCGGTATCCCCGAAGCTGTGCTCGGCCACCTGTTCGAGCCGTTCTTTACCACCAAGCCCGCCGGCGAAGGCCTGGGGCTGGGCCTCGCGATCTCGCTGACTATCGCCCGCGACCTGGGCGGCGGCCTGTCGGCCACGAATTCCCCTGAGCGTGGCTGCATATTCACGCTGTGGCTACCGGCGGGCGATGCACAGGCGGGCGATGCACAGGCGGGCGATGCACAGGCGGGCGCCCCGGCGCGCGAGCCGGCGGCAACTGCCGATGTTTGACGGGCTGCGGGTCTTGCTGGTCGAGGACGACGCGGCGGTGCGCGTGGCAAGCGCGCAGACGCTGCGCCTGGCCGGCATCGCGGTAGATGCGTTCGACTCGGCGGCCGGCGCGCGGGCCAGGCTGCGACCGGGCTTTCCGGGCGTGCTGGTCAGCGACGTTCGACTGCCGCAATCCAGCGGCATCGCGCTGATGCAGACCGCGCTCGCGCTCGATCCGGCGCTGCCGGTGATCCTCATAACCGGGCATGGCGACATCACGATGGCGGTCGGCGCGATGCGCCAGGGCGCCTATGACTTCCTGGAAAAGCCGGTCGCCGCCGAGGCGTTGGTGGGCGCGGTCGGCCGCGCCCTGGAAAAGCGGGTGCTGACGTTCGAGTTGCAGGCGCTGCGCCGCAACGCCGGCCGCGACCAGGATATCGAGGCGCTGCTGATCGGCCGCTCCGCGCCGATGGCCGCCTTGCGCCGAACGATCCTGAGCCTGTCCGATGCCGGCCCGGACGTGCTGATCCAGGGCGAGACCGGCACCGGCAAGGAGCTTGTCGCGCTGTGCCTGCACCGTTTCTCGCCGCGCGCGGCGGGGCCGTTCGTGGCGATCAATTGCGGCGGCCTGCCGGATTCGACGTTCGAGAGCGAGATTTTCGGCCACGAGGCCGGCTCCTTCACCGGCGCGCTGAAGCGGCGGATCGGCAAGGTCGAGTACGCATCGGGCGGCACGCTGCTGCTGGACGAGATCGAGTTGATGCCGCTGCCGATGCAGGTGAAGGTGCTGCGCGTGCTGCAGGAGAGGCGCATCGAGCGGCTTGGCTCGAACGTGTCGGTGAATGTCGATGTGCGCGTCGTGGCGGCCACCAAGATCGCGCTCGACGCCGCCAGCGAGCGCGGCGTCTTTCGGCACGACCTGTACCACCGACTGGAGGTGGTGACGCTCGACATCCCGCCGCTGCGCGACCGGCGCGAGGATATTCCGCTGCTGTTCGAGCATTTCGCGCAGGCGGCCGCCGAACGCTACGGCCGCGCGGCGCCGCTGCTGTCCGACCGCCTTTCGCGCGCGCTGATCGCGCATGCCTGGCCCGGCAACGTGCGCGAGCTGCGCAACGTCGCGGACCGGCACGTGCTGGGCGTGCTGGCCGGCCCGCTCGGCGGGGATGACCCGGACGCCAGGGCGCGGCCGCTGTCGGAAACCGTCGCCGCGTTCGAACGCGGCCTGATCCTGGACGCGCTGCGCCGCAGCCAGGGCGAGGTGACGGCTGCGAGCGAGGCGCTGGGAGTGCCCAAAAAGACGCTATACGACAAGATCGCGCGCTACGGTCTCGGCCGAAACGACGAGTAGCCGTATTCACCGGTGATTGCCGCGGCTGTCACGCCGCTCTGCGTTCGCTGTCGCACACATCCGGCGTGGCCATCGCACGCATCCAGAGCTACGCTTTTTCCGGCATCGAGGCCGTCCCGGTCGAGGTTCAGGTGCAGATTTCCTCCGGCCTGCCGGCCTTCCTGGTCGTCGGCCTGCCGGACAAGGCGGTGGGCGAGGCGCGCGAACGGGTGCGCGCGGCGCTGACCGCAATGGGGCTGTCGCTGCCGCCGCGCCGGGTGCTGATCAACCTGGCGCCCGCCGACCTGTTGAAAGAGGGCAGTCATTTTGACCTGCCGATCGCCCTGGCGGTGCTCGCCGCCATGGATATCCTGAGCCACGAGGACGTGGCGGAATACGCAGCACTCGGCGAGTTGTCGCTGGATGGCGGGGTCAATGCGGTGGCCGGCGTGCTACCGGCGGCGATCGCCGCCTCGGCCGCCGAGCTGGGGCTGATCTGCCCGGCGTCGCAGGGCGGCGAGGCTGCCTGGGCCGGGCGCATCTCGGTGCTGGCGGCACCCGACCTGCTGTCGCTGGTCAATCATTTCCGCGGCACGCAGCTGCTGGGCGAGCCGGCGCCGGGCGGCATCGCCGAACCGCCGCCGGCCGCCGACATGGCCGACGTGCGCGGCATGGAGACGGCCAAGCGCGCGCTGGAGGTCGCCGCCGCCGGCGGGCACAACCTGCTGCTGGTCGGGCCGCCCGGCGCGGGGAAATCCATGCTGGCCACCCGGCTGACGCCGCTGCTGCCGGATCTGCTGCCGCGCGAGGCGCTGGAGGTCAGCATGATCCACAGCGTCGCCGGGATGCTGGATGGCGGCCGGCTGGTGCAGCGCCCGCCGTATCGCGAGCCGCATCACAGCGCCAGTCAGGCGGCGCTGACCGGCGGCGGCCAGCGGGCGCGGCCGGGCGAGGTGTCGCTGGCGCATCGCGGCGTGCTGTTCCTGGACGAGCTGCCCGAGTTCCCGCGCCCCGCGCTGGAGGCGCTGCGCGGCCCGATGGAGAGCGGCCGCACCACCGTTGCCCGCGCGATGGCGCATGTCACCTATCCGGCGCGGTTCCAGATGATCGCCGCGATGAACCCGTGCCGCTGCGGCCATCTGGGCGACGCCGCGCGCGAATGTGGCCGCGCCCCGCGCTGCGGCGAGGACTATCAGGGCCGCATCAGCGGGCCGCTGCTGGACCGCATCGACCTGTCGGTGTCGGTGCAGCCGGTGGCTCCGGCCGAATTGTCGCGGGCGCCGACCGGAGAGACTTCGCAGGTGATCGCCGCCCGCGTGGCCGAGGCGCGCGCCCGGCAGCGCGCCCGCGCCGGCGAGCTGAACAATGCCGAGGCCGATGTCGCGGGCTTCGTGCTGGCTCCCGAGGCGCGGTCGCTGGCCGCGCAGGCGGCGGAGAAGCTGCGCCTGTCGCCGCGCGGCTATGCCCGCACCCTGCGCGTGGCGCGCAGCATCGCCGACCTGGCGGGATCCGACCCGATCCGCCGGCAGGACGTGGCCGAGGCCCTGGCCTTCCGCCACCGGATGCCGGGGCGGAGCGGGTAGCGCGCGCGGCGGCGGCGGCGTTCCTGTCCCCCCCCCTCTCCCCTTTCGGAAAGACGAGACGTCTCGCGGTTCGGCTGAGATCCAGCCCGCATCGACGACAAACGTCTGGTTGGTCACCATCCGGCTGTCCTCGGCCGCAAGCCACAGCACCATGCGCGCGATGTCCGGCGGATACAGCCGGCCGGGCAGGCATTGCACGCGGGCCAGCAGCGCGTCGGTCTGGTCGTCCACCCACAGCGCCAGCTGGCGTTGCGTCATCACCCAGCCCGGCAGCACGCAATTCACGCGGATCCGCTGCTGGCCCAGGTCGCGCGCGAAACTGCGCGTCAGCGCCTCGATCGCCGCCTTGCTGGCGACGTAGGCCGGCATCCCGCCGATCCCGATGCGCCAGCTGGTCGAGCCGAGATTGACGATGGCGCCGCCGCCTTGCGCGATCATGCCCGGGGCGACCGCCTGGATGGCGAAGAACTGGTGGCGCAGGTTCACCGCGATGCGCCCGTCCCAATACTCGGGCGTCACGTCCTCCCAGCGGTGGCGCTCGTCGTGCGCCGCGTTGTTGACCAGCACGGCCGGCGGCCCGACCGCCTCGGCGCAGGCGGCGATGGCGTGGCGCAGCGCGGCGATGTCGGTCACGTCGGCGTGCTGGACATGCGGCGGCGGCAGCCCCGATCCGGCGATCCGTCCGGCCAGCGCGGCCGCCGCCGCGGCGTCGATGTCGAGCAGCGCCACCCGCGCGCCCTGGCGGCAGAAATGCTCGACGATGCTGGCGCCGATCCCGGCCGCGCCGCCGGTGACCAGCACCGTGCGGCCGCGCAGGCTGGGAAAGACCGCATCCTGCGCCGCCTCTTCTGCTGGCATCGGCAAACCTCCTATGGTCCGCGCCGTACCGGGCCAGACGGACCGGGGCGCCGGGGGAGGACGATAGAGATGACCCTGATGCAGGACGAGACCCGCGAGAGCGCCGACGCCGCGGCGCGCTGTCTGGCCCAGCATGCCGCCTTCGCCGCCGCGGCGGCGCGACTGCGGTCGCTGGACCCGGCGCTGGTGGTGGTGTGCGCGCGCGGCAGCTCGGGCCATGCGGGCACCTTCCTGCGCTACCTGCTGGCGCGCGAGCTGGGGCTGGTGGCGGCCGCGGCGATGCCGTCGATCGCCAGCCTATACGGGCGGCGGCAGCGCATGGCGGGCGCGCTGTTCGTGGCGGTCAGCCAGTCCGGCCGCAGCCCCGACCTGCTGGCGCAGACCGCGCAGGCGCGCGCCGCCGGAGCGTTCTGCCTGGCGCTGGTCAACGCGCCGGACTCGCCGCTGGCGGCGGCCTGCGACATGGTGATCGACGTCGCCGCCGGGCCCGAGCGCAGCGTCGCCGCCACCAAATCGGTGATCGCCAGCATGGCCGCGGCCCTGGCGCTGACCGCCGCCTGGACCGGCGATGCGGCGATGGCGGCGGCGGCGTCGCGCCTGCCGGAGCGGCTGGCCGCGGCGTTGGCGCTGGACTGGTCGGCGCTGGTCGAGGTTTTGGCCGGGATCGAGCGGATGCTGGTGGTCGGCCGCGGCGCCGGCCTGGCGGTGGCCAGCGAGGCGGCGCTGAAACTGAGCGAGACGGCCGGGATCGCCGGGCTGGCCTATAGCTCGGCCGAGCTGGCGCACGGGCCGCGCGTGCTGGCCGGGGAGACGATGCCGGTGCTGGGCTTCGTGCAGACCGACGCGGCGCGCGCGGGCACGCTGGCGCTGCTGGGCGACCTGGCGCGCGGGGCGCCGGTGCTGGCGGCGGGGGTGGACGGCGGCGGCGTCGTTTGCCTGCCGGCGCTGCCGGCCGCGCATCCGGACGCGGATCTGGTGGCGATGCTGGCCAGCTTCTACCTGGCGGCGGAGGCCGCCGCCCGCCGGCGCGGCCGCGACCCGGACCGGCCGCCGGGGCTGCTGAAGGTGACCCAGACGGTTTAGGGTCGTGGTGTCAATATCAGGCATGCGCGGCGGCGCGCGTTCGCGCGCCGACCTCCGGCACGGCTATGCCGGGACGATCTACAAGGGCCAGGGCAAGACCCTGGACCGGACATACCTCTACCACACCGAGCATTGGCGATCGGCGGCGAGCTATGTCGCACTGACCCGGCAGCGGGAGAGTGCCGAGGTGTTCGTCGCGCGGGAGACGGCGCGGGACGCCGGCCAGCTCGCCCGGCAGATGGCGCGCGGCGAAGTGCGGGCGGCGTCGATCGCGTGGCCGACGCGGGACGAGCTGACCAAGGAGCAGAAGCAGGAGGCCGAGCGCGAGGACCGGGGCCGCCAGCTGCGGGACGCGCTGACGTACAACACGCGGCAGGGCGGCACGCTCGACCAGGTGCGCGGGCTGCTGTCGCCGGCCGGGCGCGAGCTGGTGGACGCCTTGGGCGCCAAGATCGACCGCGAGTTCCGGGGCACCGATGCCGAGCGCCACGAGCTGAAGCTGCACGGCGTGCGCAAGCTGGCCGAGAAGGAGGTGCGCGAGGGGCCGGTCGATCCGGTTTACGTCCGCCGCCAGGCTGCCGCGTGGGAAGCTCAGGCGCAGGAGAAGGCGCGCGAGGGCGAACGCTATGACGCCCGGCAGCGGCGGAAGGAGGAGCTGGTATCCGCCGCATGGCGCGAGGGCCGGGCCGATCCGCGCGTGGCCAACGAGCTGGACGGGTTCATGGCCGCAGCCAGCCAACGGCTTGGCGAGGAAGGCATGCGGAATGCGTCCCGCGCCGCCAGCAGCGGCAGAAGCATGACCGTGCCCGGCGTCGGGCGTGAGCACCAGGCCGGGCTGGACGAGCTGGCCCGCAGCTTCGTGCAGGGGCGCGACGGGATGGCGCTCAGCGCGGCGTGGGACCAGCGGGTTGAGCGGGAGGCGAAGGAGGCCGAGCGGCAGCGCGCGCGGGCCGAGGAGCGGGAGCGCCGGGGACTGCCGCCAGAGCCGGAGCAGGACCGCGAGCGGCAGAGGGAAGGGCGCGGACTAGGGTTGGGAAGGTAGAAGGAATTGATCGCCATTTGCGATCATCAATGCCTAGAATGCCATCATTGATGACAGGGCAAGGCCGTGGCGAGCATTACCATCCGCAATCTCGATGATTCGCTGAAATCCCGCCTTCGCATCCAGGCAGCCGTGCATGGCCGCTCGATGGAGGACGAGGCCCGCGATATCCTCCGGTCAGCGCTCAGCCGCGAGCCGACGCGCAAGGGCAGCCTGGCCGCTTCCATCCGCGCCAGGTTCGCGCCGCTGGGTGGCGTCGAGCTGCCGGTTATCGCCCGCGAGCCGATGCGCGCGCCGCCGTCCTTCGACGAATGATCCTCTTGGACACGAATATCCTGTCCGAGCTGATGCGTCCGGCGCCGGAAAAGGGAGTGGAGCAGTGGCTCGCGGACCAGCCCGACGCGAGCGTGTTCATTTCCGCCATCACCGAAGCAGAGCTGCGCTATGGCGTAGCCCTGTTGCCGGCCGGCAAGCGGCGATCCACCCTTGCAACTGTCATCGAGGACATGCTCGGGGAGGATTTCACCGGCCGCATCTTGCCGTTCGACAGCGCGGCGGCTGTGGCGTTTGCGGAGATCGCGGCAACCCGCCGCCAAGCTGGCCGGCCCATTGCCCAGGCCGATGCGCAGATCGCCGCCATCGCACGGTCGCGGGGTGCCGCTCTCGCGACCCGCAATGTGCCTGATTTCGAAGGGTGCGGAATAGACGTGGTCAATCCATGGACAGAAGCTGGACTTAATTAATGTTCGAGCAAACCTTCAAGAATATCGACGATGTGCTTTGGAAAGAGGCTGGCTGCACGACAGAGCTCGACTACACCGAGCAGACGTCGTGGATTTTGTTCCTCAAATACCTGGATGACCTTGAGCAGGGCCGGGCGATGGAGGCCGAGCTTGTCGGCAAACCCTACGCGTTCATCATCGACGCCGCGCATAAGTGGTCGAAATGGGCCGCCCCCAAGAAGGCCAACGGCACGTTCGATCATGACAACGCGCTGACCGGTGACGATCTGATCGACTACGTGAACCGGCAGCTATTCCCTTACCTTCAGGGATTCAAGCAGCGGGCCACAAGCCCTGACACTATTGAATACAAGTCGGCGAGATTTTCAGCGAGATCAAAAATCGGTTTCAGAGCGGCTACTCGCTGCGCGATGCGCTGGAGCTGATCGACGAATTGCGCTTCCAGTCGCAGAAGGAAAAGCACGAGCTTTCCCATCTGTATGAAGCCAAAATCAAGAACATGGGCAACGCCGGCCGGAATGGCGGCGAGGACTACACGCCGCGCCCGCTGATCCGCGCGATGATCGCGGTGACGAAGCCGAAGCTGGGTGAGCGCATCTATGATGGTGCGCTCGGATCGGGCGGGCTTCCTGTGCGAGGCATACGAGTATCTTCGTCGCGGTGAGCTGACCACAAGCCAGCTCAAGACCCTGCAAACTCGCACCTTCTACGGCAAAGAAAAGAAGAGCCTCGCCTACGTTATCGCCACGATGAACATGATTCTACATGGCATCGACGCACCGAACATCGTTCATACCAATACGCTGGCCGAAAACCTGAGCGACGTTCAGGAGAAGGACCGCTTCGACGTGATCTTGGCCAACCCGCCGTTCGGCGGGAAGGAGCGGCCGGAGGTGCAGCAGAACTTCCCCATCAAGACGGGGGAAACAGCGTTCCTCTTCCTGCAGCATTTCATCAAGGACCTAAAGGCGGGCGGCCGTGCCGCCATTGTCATCAAGAACACCTTCCTTTCAAACTCGGACGGTGCATCGCGTGCATTGCGGCAGGAACTGTTGGAAAGCTGCAACCTGCACACCGTGCTGGATTGTCCTGGGGGAACGTTCCAAGGGGCAGGCGTGAAGACGGTTGTGCTGTTTTTTGTAAAAGGGCTCGCCGACCCGAAAAGTCTGGTTTTACCAGCTTAACCCCGGTCGGAGCATGGGGAAAACGAATTCGCTGAATGACAACGACCTGAAGGAGTTCGTGGCGCTGCAGGCGAGTTTTGCAGAGACGGACAAGTCCTGGTCTGTTGATGTAACGGATATCGATCGGAGCACTTTTGATCTTTCAATAAAGAACCCCAGCAAGCCCGAAGACGACGCGTTGCGCGGCCCCCATGAGATCATTGCTGAGATCATGGCGCTTGATCTTGAAAACGCCGCGATTCTTGAGGACTTGAGGGCACTGTTATGAGAGATGGCTGGAAAACCGCAACCCTGGGTGATGTACTCGCCCTAATAAGAAACGGGACCAATTGCGAACAGACTAAAGTCGCTGGCGGGGTAAAGATAAGCCGTATCGAAACAATAGCAACGTCGTCGGTCAACCCTGAAAAGGTAGGCTATGCCATATTGACAGAGAAAGTCTAAAAGAATAACTTCAAGTTAGGCATAAACGACATTCTGTTTAGTCATATAAACAGCGCTCCCCACGTTGGAAAGACTGCTATCGTGGAGCACGACCACGACATATATCATGGCATAAATCTCTTACTGTTCCGTCCAACGGACGAGATCGACCCAAGATACTTACAATACTATTTAACAATCCTGCATAAGTCGGGATACTGGAGAGGAGTATGTAAGCAATCTGTCAACCAAGCTAGCGTCAATCAGACTGACATAAAGAAAGTAAAAATTACATATCCGAATTCTATTAAAGAGCAAAAGCGTATTGTTGCCATTCTCGATGAAGCGTTCGAGGGGATCGACACGGCGATGGCGAACGCCAAGAAGAACATCGCCAATACGCGAGAGTTGTTTGAAAGTTATTTGAATTCTGTATTCACCAAAAGGGTAGAATCCTGGTCGAAGAAGAGCTTGGAAGAAATTGGACGACTTCAGACGGGCACTACCCCGAAGACTTTCGAGAAAGAGAATTCGGAACCTATATACCGTTTATCAAGCCCGGTGACTTTAGAGAGGACGGTTCGCTGGATTATGAGAACGAGGGGCTTAGCAAACTCGGGCTGACGCAATCGCGTCTTATCCGGTCGGGATCAGCGGTGATGGTCTGCATCGGCGCTGACCTGAGCCCCAATTTCCTCCACTCAAAAGTAGAGTCCATGGTTGCCGTCACGCCATCGTGCCGGTGTTTCTCGGTTCGGTCGAGCGCCGTTTCTCCGCCCCGGCCGTATTCTCCCGAGCCGTCGCGCGCAGCCTGGGTCAAGGCTGGCCGAAGGCCACCGCCGCAGGCGGCGCGCAGCGGCCTTGACGCGGGCGAGCACGGCGGCACGCTGAGCCAGCCGGGTGCGCGGCCCCCCAGGGCCGAGTGCGGCCGCACCTCGTTGTAGTCCTGCCGCCACGCCGCCAGCACCGCGCGCGCCTGCCGCGCCGAGGTGAACACCGTCTCGTTCAGGCATTCGTCGCGCAGCTGGCCGTTGAAGCTTTCGACGAAGCCGTTCTGCTGCGGCTTGCCGGGGGCGATGTAGTGCCAGGCGACGCCGCGGTCCTGCGACCAGCACCAGCATGGCGCTGCTGGTCAGCTCCGTTCCATTGTCGCTGACCACGCGTCGACGGCCAGCCCGCGCCCCGCCGCGATCGCGTCCAGCTCGCGCGCCACGCGCCGGCCGGAGAGAGAGGTGTCGGCGACCAGGGCCAGGCATTCCCGCGTGAAATCGTCGACCACGCACAGCACCCGGAACCGTCGCCCGTCCGACAGCGTGTCGGACACGAAGTCGAGCGACCAGCGCTGGTTCGGGCCGCCGGCGGCGTCATCGGCGCCCGTGTCCCGAGCGCCCGCTTGCGACCGCCGCGACGGCGCACCTGCAGCCGCTCCGCGGCATACAGCCGCCGCAGCTTCTTGTGGTTCATCCAGACGCCCTCGCGCGCCAGCAGCAGGCCGAGCCGCCGATAGCCGAACCGCCGCCGTTCGGCCGCCAGCGCCCGCAGCCGCGCTCGCGGCGACGCATCGTCCGGCGCGCCGGCCACGATAGCGGACCGTCGTGCGATCGGCGCCGATGATCGCGACACGCCTGACGCTCGCTCATCCGACGTGATGCTCACGCAGATGAGCAACGGCCTCGCGCCGTGCGGCGGGCGTCACCATTTTTTTGCGGCGACGTCTTTCAGCATCGCGTTGTCCAGCATGGCCTCCGCCAGCAGCTTCTTGAGCCGCGCGTTCTCCGCCTCCAGCGTCCGCAGCCGCCGCGCCTCGGACACCTCCAGCCCGCCGAACTTCGCCTTCCACTGGTAGAACGTCGCCGGACTGAGCCCGTGCTTGCGGCACACATCCGCCGTCGATGATCCGGCCTCCTGCTCCCGCAGCACGCCGATGATGACCATCGGGAAGGCCGGGTTTGCGGAGCGAGACATATCTGCCAATCAGCAGATCAACGCAGTCACGCCGAGCGAGGGAATTGCCGGGAAGTTCCTTTACTACCAGATGATTTCCGACGGATTTCAGAAACAGGTGTCTGCGAATTCGGCGCAGGCGACCCTTCCGATCATCAACAAGACCAAATGGGGCGGACTGGTTCTGCTGTTGCCCCCTACGCGCCAAGAGCAGGAGCAGCTTGTAAGCAAACTTGACCAGCTATCTTCCGAAGTTCAACGGCTTGAAGAGACTTACCGGCAGAAGCTCGCCAGCCTCGCAGAGCTGAAAAAGGCCATCCTGCAAAAGGCCTTTGCCGGTGAGTTGACCGCTCAGCCGGACAAGGCTCTGCCACAGGCCGCCGAATGAACGAGGCCGAAACCCGCGCCGAGCTTATCGACCCCGCGCTGAAGGCGGCGGGCTGGGGCGTGGTGGAGGCAAGCCGCGTGCGCCGTGAGGTTATCACTCTGGGCCGGTTGCAGGGCGCGGGCGTGCGGGCGGCCCAGGACATCGCCGACTATGTGCTGACCTACCGCAATCACAAGCTCGCTGTGATCGAGGCCAAGCGGCGGGACCTGCCCGACACCGAGGGTGTCGGCCAGGCCAAGAAATACGCCGAGAAGCTGCAGACCCGCTTTGCCTACTCCACCAATGGCATCGGCATCTACCAGGTCGATATGACGACCGGCGCGGAGCAGTATGTCGCCGGCCTATCCGACGCCGGACGAACTCTGGAACGCCGTCTTTGCGGAGCAGAATGTCTGGCGTGACCGTTTCGCCGCCATCCCGTTCGAGGACAAGGGTGGCCAATGGCAGGCGCGCTACTACCAGGACATTGCCATCAGGCGGGTGCTGGAGGCGATCGCGGCAGGGCAAAGCCGTATCCTGCTGACCCTGGCGACCGGCACCGGCAAGACTTTCATTGCCTTCCAGCTCGCCTGGAAGCTGTTCCAGAGCCGATGGAATCTGACCGACTGGAAGGGTGATGGGGAGCCGACACGCCGGCCGCGCGTGCTGTTCCTGGCCGACCGCAACATCCTTGCCGACCAGGCCTACAACTCCTTCTCGGCCTTTCCCGAGGACGCGCTCGTGCGCATCGACCCGGAGATCATCCGCAAGAAAGGTCGCGTGCCGAAGAACGGCAATATCTTCTTCACGATCTTCCAGACATTCATGACCGGGCGCGACGCCGCCGGGCAGCCGGCGCCCAGCTTCGGCGACTACCCGCCGGATTTCTTCGACCTCATCATCATCGACGAGTGCCATCGCGGCGGGGCGAACGACGAGGGCAACTGGCGCGCGATCCTCAATTACTTCGCGCCGGCCGTGCAGCTCGGCCTGACGGCAACGCCGAAGCGCCAGGGCAACATCGACACCTACGCCTATTTCGGCGAGCCGGTTTACATCTACTCCCTGAAGGAAGGGATCAACGACGGCTTCCTGACCCCGTTCAAGGTGAGGCAGATTGCTACGACGCTGGACGATTACGTCTACACCAGTGACGACGAGCTGATCGAAGGCCAGGTGGAGGACGGGAAGCGCTACACCGAAAGCGACTTCAACCGCATCATCGAGATCGCCGAGCGCGAGAGATATCGCGTCAAGCTGTTCATGGACGCGATCGACCAGACGCAAAAGACGCTCGTCTTCTGCGCCACTCAGGATCATGCGGCCGCCGTGCGCGACCTGGTCAATCAGATGAAGACCAGCAAGGAGCCGAACTACTGCGTCCGTGTGACGGCCCGCGACGGCGCCTTGGGTGACCAGTTCCTTCGCACCTTCCAGGACAACGAGAAGACCATCCCGACCATCCTCACCACGTCGCAGAAGCTTTCGACCGGTGTCGATGCGCGCAATGTGCGGAACATCGTGCTGATGCGGCCGGTCAACTCGATGATCGAGTTCAAACAGATCATCGGCCGCGGCACGCGCCTGTTCGACGGCAAGGACTACTTCACGATCTATGACTTCGTGAAGGCGTATGAGCATTTCAGCGATCCCGAGTGGGACGGCGAGCCGGCAGACCCGGTCGTTCCTACGCCCAGGCCCGGCGGGAGCGAGACGGGCGAACCAACGGGTGACGACGAGGGTGAGGAGCCTGAAGGTGGCGATGATCCGCCGCCCCGGCCCCAGAAGATCAAGGTCAGGCTGGCGGACGGCAAGGAGCGCAGCATCCAGCACATGATGGCCACGACCTTCTGGAGCCCTGATGGAAAGCCGATGTCGGCGGCCGAGTTCGTCTCTCGCCTGTTCGGCGAGCTACCGGCGCTGTTCAAGGACGAGGACGAACTACGGGCCTTGTGGAGCCAGCCGGACACACGCCGAGCCTTGCTGGAGAGCCTTGCCGAGAAGGGTTTCGGCGGCGAGCAATTGGGCGAGATCGAGCGCATGATCGATGCCGAGAAAAGTGACCTGTACGACGTGCTGGCCTACATCGCCTTTGCCTTATCGCCGATCACGCGGCAGGAGCGCGCCGATGCACGCAAGGTTAGCATCATTCTCCCACTACGACGAGAAGCTTCAGGCCTTCCTCGACTTCGTTTTGTTTCAATACGTCAAGGAAGGCGTTGGCGAGCTTGACCAGGCGAAGCTGCCGCATCTTCTAGAGCTGAAATACCGGGCCATCAGCGACGCAGCGGCGCAACTTGGCGGTGTCGCCAGGATACGGGACGCCTTTGTCAGTTTCCAAGCTCATTTGTATGCCCGGTAACGCCTGCTCAAGTGAGCAAGTCAGTTCTATGCCGCCACTATGTAGCCCTTCTCTTTTAGGCTGTGCGCTTCTTGTACAATGCGACCTACATCAAGGCGGGGCTTCATCTCTCGCACCTTTTGCGCAGCCTCTGGAATAGTGGCTGGACGGCCAGAAGAAGCCTCTATGCGGTCGACAAACACGATTGTGCTAGCCATTTCTAAGTCAATAGCCGAACGATTACCGAAGTCAGCAATCACCGAGGCAATATCAGCCATGAAGGAACTCATGGATGGACTACGTGTGACTACAGATCCAGCTTCAGCCCCAGGCGTGATTGCGTACCCGGTACCCATAGCATACCCCACTACAGACGATTTAACAGCATTCTTCAGCTCGGCAACTTTCAAATCCTCAAGAACCTGACTGTCGTATGGTCCATACGTGTAAATTCTGAAGTCGTAGCCGAGAGGTACGTTACGCAAAGTTTGTAGGAAGTAAACGAGTTTCATAATGGCTGTTCGACCCAACGCAAGGGGAGCAGCCTGTTGCACTAGAGCGGATATTGTTGCGAGGCGCAGGTCAGCGCGTGACTCTTGATTGGTCATGATTGAGGGCTCTCTTTGATCAGTGCAGCAAGACGTTGCTTCGCTACAGGCCGATGAGTTTTAGAAACGTACAGGCGCACACTGCGCGACGGAGCCATCTGACGAACGATGGCTGAACATGCGGAAAGAGGCATAGTCCGTCCGCCTGCATTCGATGCTGCTATAGGCAAGTCGTCGGAGCCAACTTGTACCAGGATTTGCGAGCTTCCCGTTGGACGGGCAGCAATCCGTCTAGCGTAGAAAAAGCGGCAGAGAGTTGTGCCTCATCTTCAAGGCTAGGAACTTCTGGCGTTTCGTACACAAGGCGGAAAAAGTCTCTGTCCTTCAGGCGACGAGCATGCTCTCCACCATGGCCTTGCGAAAATAGGCCAAGTACGCGCCAGTCGTCCCACGCAATATACTCGTCAAGGCCGTCACCAACCGGAGGTGGGAACAATCCGCCGGGAAGAAGAGCTTCGACGGCGTGATGAAGATGATAGTCAAGTATGACACGAGCCTTATGAAAATAGACCTGACTGAACATCATGTATCGCGCGATGATCAGTCCCTCGGCTACGTGTCGCCCCCCATCAGAAACTCCAAGACGCCAGGAATTGCTTTCGGAGTTCGCCACCAGTTCGACCGAATTAACTAAGCGCCTCCAGTCGTAGCGGCCTGAACCTGACGCCAGAGTGAAAGGAGTCTCGGAGGAGATAATCCATTCGATCGGCATCGAGCTGACTCGAAATCAGCTCCTGCCATATCGCTGCGCTACCGGCGGCAGCCTTTCCTTCTATCAGCCCGGAAACATCATCAACCGTAAACCGATAGTTCGCATTTGCGGGGTGACTTTCGATTACCTCGCGAAAATGCTTGCGGATGATCGCGGTCGAATATTCTTCGTGCCGATAGCGTCGTCTGCCCTCGCCCTCTTTGTTGTAGGGGGCAAGCTCTTCTACCGCGTGAGAGAAAGGGCCGTGGCCGACATCATGTAAAAGGGCAGCCAGTCGCACCAAACGACGATACCGACTTACGCCCGCTTCGTCATACTGATACTCGCTACGAAGGATATCCCCACAACGCTCGCGTACACCGTCGTACAGGAGCGTTGCCATATGCATGACCCCGAGTGAGTGCTCAAATCGGGTATGCATTGCCCCCGGGTAAACCGCATCAGTCCACCCGAGCTGGCGAATCCGACGCAGGCGTTGGAACGCGGGCTGTTCAATGATTTCACGCTCCCACGCATCCAGTGAGATGAAACCGTAGACTGGGCAGCGTATCTCAAACGTCTTTAGGTCATCTTGCCATTCGTATGCGGGTCTCCGATCGCCAGATCAGACACTGCCTGAGAATCCGAACGCCATCCCACAATTCACGATATGTTCTTAGAAGGTCAAGGAGTTCCTCGGTGTATCACTCTGTCAAACGTCCGCTTGCCAGAGTGACACACCGTAAGTGACCGACGTTCGGCCCTGCGAAACCGGACGCCGAGGCACCAGGCCGAGCGCCCTGTGTCCAACGGGCGCTCTGCCATGCTTCTTGACTTCAGCCGAACCAGCGGCGATCAGCGGCCATGGGCTCGCCGGCCGTGGCCGCAAAAGCCGCGTTACCCCTTCGCCGCCCGCCTCACCCGCCCGCCGCCGCCTCCATCGCCACCACCCCCAACCCCAGCCGCTCCAGCACCGCCTCCGCGGTGCTGCCCGGCGGCATCGGCACGATCTGCCGCGGCTCGGAGATGCGCATGACGCTGACCGCGCCCTCCGGGCACAGATCGAGGCAGTCCGTCTCCACCGCGCGCACGACGCCCTTCAGCCCGTGCTGGCGGATATGGATCTTCAGCGCCTCGCGCAGCGTCATGTCGCCGTCCGGGCCGAAATGCGCTGCCGTCCAGCTTGGCGGAACATTTGCGGCAGACGAGGACCAGGTCGCGCCAGGGCGAAGGTTCGGCGGCAATGTCATGCGAGAGCGTGTTTCATGCGCCGCTATGTAGGTCGCGCGGCCCGCGCCGGCAAACGCCGCTACCCCCGCGCCCGCATCAGCCGCGCCTTGTCGCGCTGCCAGTCCCGCGCCGCGATCGCCTGCCGCTTGTCGGCCTTCTTGCGGCCCTCGCCCACGCCCAGCAGCACCTTCGCCCGGCCGCGGTCGTTGAAATGGATCTGCAGCGGCACCAGCGTCACCCCGTCGCGCGCCACCGCCCCCAGCAGCTGGTTGATCTGCTTGTGCTTGAGCAGCAACTTGCGCGGCGCGCGCGGCTCGAAGCGGCTCAGCACGCCGCCCTGGTATTCGGGGATATAGGCGTTGAACAGGAACACCTCGCCGTCGCGCTCGCCGGCCCACGCCTCGGTCAAGGTGGCGCGGCCGTGGCGCAGGCTTTTCACCTCCGGCCCCTTCAGCACGATCCCGGCCTCGACCGTCTCCTTGATCGTGTAGTCGAACCGCGCCTTGCGGTTCTGCGAGGCGATGCCGTGCGAAATCAGCCCGGATTTCGACTTGCCTGTCTTGTGCTCTGCCAACTCGCAGCCTCAGTTCAGCAGCCCGACCTCGACCATCGCCGCGCGGACGCGCGTCGCGCGTGGCCTCGGCGATGGGGGCCAGCGGCAGGCGGCAGGTCTCGCTGGTGTGGCCGAGCAGGCTGGCGGCATATTTCACCGGGCCGGGGCTGGTCTCGACGAACATCGCGTCGTGCAGCGGCAGCAGGCGGTCCTGCAGCGCCATCGCCTGCGCCGGCTGGCCGGCGTTCCAGGCGGCGTGCATCTCGCTGCACAGGCGCGGCGCCACGTTGCCGGTGACGCAGATGCAGCCATCGCCGCCGGCGGCCAGGAAGGCCATCGCGGTATGGTCTTCGCCGGACAGCTGCACGAAATCCGCCCCGCAGGCGCGGCGCGTGTGCAGCGGGCGCGCAAGGTTCGCGGTCGCGTCCTTCACGCCGACGATGTTCGGGTGGCGCGACAGGCGGGCCATCGTCTCGACGCTCATATCGACCACGCTGCGGCCGGGGATGTTGTAGATCAGCAGCGGCAGGTCGGCCGCGTCGGCGACCGCCGTGAAGTGCAGGAACAGCCCCTCCTGCGTCGGCTTGTTGTAGTACGGCGTCACCACCAGCACGCCGTCCGCGCCCACCTTGCGGGCGTGGCGCGCCAGGCTCGCGGCCTCGGCGGTGCTGTTCGATCCGGCGCCGGCGATCACCGGCACGCGGCCGCGCGCGACCGCGACCGTGACCTCGACCACGCGGCGGTGCTCGTCATGGGTCAGCGTCGGCGACTCGCCGGTGGTGCCGACCGGCACCAGGCCGTTGCTGCCCTCGGCGATCTGCCAATCGACGAAGCTTTCCAGCGCGCGCTCGTCCACCGAGCCATCGGCGCGCATCGGCGTCATCAGGGCGACCAGCGAGCCTTTGAACATGTGATCCGGACACTCCAAGGCAGGCGGCGGAAGCTAGGCGCGCGGGGGTGCGCCGCAAGGCAGCGGACGGGCTACAAGGGCGGCGATGCGCCGCACCCTCGCCGCCGCCCTGCTGCTGCCGCTGCTGGCCGCCCGGCCGGCGCGGGCGGCCGCGCCGCGGAGACTCGCAGGGCGTGATGGCGCTGGTGCGCGCCGATCGCTGGGTCGAGGCGGACGCGGCGGCGGCGGCCGTCGCCGACCCGGTGGCGCGCAAGCTGGTGACGTTCTACCGGATGCTGGCGCCGGGCGCGGCGCGCGTCACCGAGATCGACGCCTTCCGCGCCGCCAACCCGGACTGGCCGCTGCAAGCGACGCTGAGCGGCGGCGCGAGGAGGCGATCGTCGCCGAGCCGGACGACGCCGTGGCGCTGGCCGCCTGCGACCGCGAGCTGCCGCATACCGCCGCCGCCCTGGTGCGCTGCGCGCAGGGCGAGCTGCGGCGGAACCGGCCGCGGACGCGGCGGCGGCGGCGCGCGCCGCCTGGATCGTCGCCGCCCCGGACCCGCGCTGGGAAGCGGCGTTCCTGCGCGCCTGGGGGACCGGCGATCGGCCCGGCCGAGCAATGGCGGCGCTTCGACCGGCTGGCCTGGTCCGATACCGCGGCGGCCGGCGCAGCAGGTGCCGCGGCTGTCGCCCGACGGATCAGCCGCGCGCCGAGGCGCGGCTGGCGCTGCGGCGCGACGACCCGCAGGCCGCGACGCTGCTCGCCGACCTGCCGCCCGAGCAGCGGCGACGCCCGCGATGATGCTGGAGCACGCGCGCTGGCTGCGCCGGGGCGGCCATGACGACGAGGCGGCCGCGCTCTGGAGGGCGTCGGGCGCGGCCGCCGAACGCGCGGCGCCGGCCGCGCGACCGGGCGCTGTTCTGGGACGAGCGCAACCGGCTGGCGCGCGACCTGCTGGCGCAGGGCGACGCGCCACGGCGCCTATGCGCTGGCGGCGCGGCGCGGCGCAGACGCGCCCGGAGCAGGTGGCGGATGCGGCGTTCCTGGCCGGCTGGATCGCGCTGCGCCGGCTGGCCGATCCGGCGCGCGCGGCCGCGCATTTCGCGGCCGTGGCCGCGGTCTCGCGCGCGGCGATCACCCAGGCGCGGGCGCATTACTGGCTGGCGCCGCGCCGCCGCCGCCTCCGGCGACGCGGCGCGCGCGCACCGCGAATACGCGACCGCCGCGGCCTATCCGTCCACCTATTACGGCCAGCTCGCGGCGCTGGCCGATGGCGGCGATCCGGCGCGGCTGGACGCGCGGATCGTGGCGACCCGCGACCCGAGCTGGGACCGAGGCGCAGGCCGTCGCGTTCGTTCCGGCGAGCTGGCGCGGGCGGCCGTCTGGCTGGTCGCATGGGGCGAGCCGGGCCGCGCGGCGGCGTTCCTGCTGCGGCTCGGAGCGATCTGCCGGCCGCCGCGCGAGCAGGCGCTGGCGGCGCGGCTGGCGACCGGGTTCGCCATGCCGCAGACGGCGGTGGCGCTGGCCCGGCTGGCCGGGCGTTCCGGGCTGGTGCTGCTGGACACCGGATGGCCGGTGGCGGCCCAGCCTGCCGCCGGCGGCACGGTCTGATCCGGCGCTGGCGCTGGGCATCGTCCGACAGGAAAGCAGCTTCGATCCGGCCATCGTCAGCCCGGCCGGCGCGCGCGGGCTGATGCAGCTGATGCCGGGCACCGCCGCGGCCGAGGCGCGCAGGCTGGGCGCTCCCGCCGTCGCTGGCCGGCGCTGACCGCCGATCCGGCCTACAACATGACGCTCGGGCACGGCCTATCTGCGCCGGGCTGCTGGCGCGTTTCGCCGGCGCGGTGCCGCTCGCGGTCGCCGGCTACAATGCCGGGCCGTCGCGGGTCGCGGCGTGGCTGGCCGCGAACGGCGATCCGCGCGACGGCCGGGCCAGGCAGCGTCGACATGACCGACTGGATCGAGCTGATCCCGTTCTGCGAAACCCGCAACTACGTCCAGCGGGTGATCGAGAACACGGTGATCTATCAGGCCAGGCTCGGCGAGGCCGCGCCGTACCCGATGCCGTGGCGAGCCCTCGCCCGCCTGATCGCCAGCGGCCTCGGCTCCGGCTTTTCGCCACGCGCGCCCGGCACCGCCGGGTCGCTGCTGGCGCTGCTGGCGCGGGCGGCTGGCTGCTGGCCTGGTCGCCGCCGGCGCTGCCGGTGGCGGCGCGCTCGCCGTCGTGCGTCGGGGTCTGGGCGATCTCGGCGGCCGAGGCGGGCGGCGATCCGGGCTGGGTGGTGATCGACGAGGTGGCCGGCCAGTGGATCGCGCATGCTGCCGCTGGCGCGCCGGGCTGGAGCTGGTCGGCTGGAGCTGGTCGGGCTGGCCCTGGCTGCTGCTGGCGCTTCGCGCTGTTCCGGCTGTTCGACATCGGCAAGCCGGGGCCGGTCGGCTGGGCGGATCGGCGGACGCGGCCCGCTCGCCGTGATGGCCGACGACGTGATCGCCGGACTGCTGGCCGCGGCGATCGCTGTGGGGGTGCGCCGCCTCTGCCTCGGGCTGCTCGACGGCTAGGCCGCCGCGCGGCAGGATGCGCCGCATGGACGCATCCGGTCGCCCGGCGCCCGCCGCCGCTGCTGACCGCCGAGCAGCGCCGCGACCTCGGCCACGCGCAGCGCGCCGCACATGCCGCGCAGCGCGCATGCGGCGTGGTCGATCGCCGAAGCGCGGCGCGACCCGGTGGGGCTGCTGACGGCCGCCGACCAGGGCCGGCTGCCGGCCCTGCTGCCGCTGCGCTACCGGCGCATGCGGGCCGACCCGTTCGCCTTCCTGCGCGGCAGCGCCGCGCTGATGGCCGCCGACCTCGCCGGCATGCCTTCGACCGGGTTGCGGGTGCAGGCCTGCGGCGACGCGCATCTGATGAATTTCGGCGCCTATGCCTCGCCCGAGGGCACGCCGGTGTTCGACATCAACGATTTCGACGAGACCCTGCCCGCGCCGTTCGAGTGGGACATCAAGCGCCTCGCCGCCAGCGTCGTGGTGGCGGCCGGCGCGCACGGGCTGGGCGAGAAGCCGGCCCGCGCTCTGGCCCGCCGCGTGGCGCACGCCTATCGGCAGCAGATGGACGCGCTGGCCAGCCTGCCGCCGCTGGATGCCTGGCGCACCCGCATCGACCTGGACCGCGCCATCGAGGACATCGGCGACCGCGACGTGCGCCGGCGCGAGCGGCACATGCCTGGCCAACGTCCTGGATGCGGGCGGCAGCGCGCTGGCGGCACCTGGTCGCCACCGACGGCCGGCTGCGCCTGCCCGAGCGGCCGCCGGCGGTGTATCGGCTGGGGCCGAGGAGCCGGTGGCCCATGCCGCCTTCGCCGCCTATCTGGACAGCCTCGCCGAGGAGCGGCGGGTGCTGGTCGGGCGCTACCGGCTGCGTGACGTCGCGTTCAAGGCGGTGGGCGTCGGCAGCGTCGGCACGTTCTGCGCGCTGGGCCTGTTCGCGACGGCGGATGGCGAGACGCTGATCCTGCAACTGAAACAGGCCGGGGCCAGCGTGCTGGCCGCCGTATGCCGGCGCCAGCGCCTATGCCGACCAGGGCCAGCGCGTCGTGGTCGGGCCAGCGGATGCTGCAGGCCAGCGTCGACGTGTTCCTCGGCTGGGCGCAGCGCCGGACGGCGGAAGCATTTCTACGTGCGCCAGCTCAAGGACGCGCGGCTGGCGGCGATCGGCGCGCAGATCGAGGGCGACGCGCTGCGCTTCTACGCCTCGCTGTGCGGGCGCACGCTGGCGCGCGCGCACGCCCGCTCGGGCGACGCGGCGCGCATCGCCGGCTATCTGGGCGGCAGCCGATGCGTTCGACAGCGCGATCGGCGAGTTCGCCTGGCTGTATGCGCGGCAGACCAGTGCCGATCACGCCGCGTTCTGCGCCGCCATCGCTGATGGCCGCATCGAGGCCGCCGGACCGGTGATCGACGCGGCTACGCTGGCGCAGGCCGAGGCGGTGCTGGCCGCCTGCCGCGCGCGCGGCTGGCGGATCGCCACGGCCGAGAGCTGCACCGGCGGCCTGATCGCCGCCGCGCTGACGGCGATCGCCGGCAGCAGCGACGTGGTCGATCGCGGCTTCGTCACCTATTCGAATCCGCCAAGACGAGATGCTGGGCGTGCCCGCGGCGCTGATCGAGGCGGCGCGGCGCGGTCAGCGAGGCGGTGGCCGCGCGCGATGGCCGAGCGGCGCGCTGGCGCGACGCGCCGGCGCATGTGGCCATCGCCGTGACCGGGATCGCCGGGCCGGGCGGCGGCAGCGCCGACAAGCCGGTCGGGCTGGTCTGGTTCGGCTGGCGCAGCGCGGCGCGGCCCGCCGCGACCGCGCGGCAGGTCTTCCCCGGCGAGCGCGGCGAGGTGCGGCATGCGACGGTCGCGCACGCGCTATCCATGCTGCTGCGGGCGGCCGGCGCGGACCAGACAAGCCGGGGTCAGACGCGGGCCGGCAGCGCCGGCGAGCGGCCCCAGTCGAGCGGATAGCGGCCGAGGATGAACAGCATCAGCAGCATCCCCGGCAGGGCGGCAAGCATGGCCAGCGCGTAGAACGCCGGCCAGCCCACCGCTGCGGCGACGAAGCCGGAGAAGCTGCCGACCGTGTTGGCCGCCAGCGGCGCCACCGAGGTCAGCACCGCGAACTGCGTCGCGGTGTGCGCCGACGAACACAGGCCGGACAGGTAGGCCAGGAACGCCGCAGTGGCGCAGCCCTGCGCGAACGCTTCGACCAGTGTGGTGGCGAACAGCAGCGACTGCTGCGCCGGGGCCACCGCCAGCCAGACATACATCGCCATCGCCGACATCTGGAAGAACCCGGTGGCGATCAGTCCGCGCGCCACCCCCAGCCGGGCCACCAGCCAGCCGCCGGCGCCGATGCCGGCCAGCGTGCCGAACAGCACCGGCGGACCCAGCGCGGCCACGACTGTCCGGCCGAATCCCAACGCATGGTACAGTGACGGCAGCATGGTCCCGGCCATCGCCTCTCCGAGGTTGAACAGCGCCACATAGGCCAGGATCGGCCCAGCCCCGCGCCGCGCCAGCAGGCCGCGCAGGCTGTCCACCGCCGCCCGCGCCAGCCGGCGCAGCACCGCGCCGCCGGGCTGTGCGGGCAGCACGACCGCCGGCTCGCTGGCCGCCAGCGTCGCCAGCATTCCCAGCCCGGCCAGCCCCGCCGTGCCCAGCAGCGCGCCGCGCCAGCCGAGCCAGCCCGCCGCCCACAGCACGCCCGAGCGGGCCGCCAGCATGCCGACCCGATAGCCCCAGACATAGACGGCATTGGCGATGCCCTGCCGGTCGAGCGGGAAGCTCTCGATGCGCCAGGCGTCGATGCCGATGTCCTGCGTGGCCGAAAAGAAGGCGATGCAGGCGGCCGCCGCGATCGCCCCGCGCGGCGAGCCGCCCACGTCGCTGCACGCCAGCGCGACGATCGCCAGCACCAGCGGCGCCTGTGCTGCCAGCAGCCAGCCGCGCCGCCGTCCCAGACGCCGCAGCCAGCCCGGCGGGGCGACCTGATCGAGCACCGGCGCCCACAGGAACTTCAGCGTGTACGGCAGGCCGATCAGGCCGACCAGCCCGATCGTGGCGAGCGGGACGTGCTGTTCGGTCAGCCACTGCCGCAGCGTGAAGCCGGACAGCAGCAGCGGCAGGCCGGAGCCGAAGCCGAAGGCCAGCATGGCGGCGAGGCGGGGCATCGGGCGATGCTGGCACGGCGGCCTCGGATTCGGCAGCCGCGGATTTGGCCGCCGCAGGGCCGGTCGATCCGGCTGGGGAACCGAACCGGCGCGCCGATGTTGCATCGCGGCACGCCGCCAGCCCACGCCCCGAGGACGCATCGCATGTCGCCCGCGCCTGCCGAAGACCCGGACGCTGGCCGCATCCTGAGCTGGCTGCACATCGGCGACCTGCACCTGACCGCAGCCGTCGCCGACAATCACCGCGCCCTGCTGCGCATCATCGGGCAGGCCAACCGGACGATGGCCGGGCGGATCGACATGGCGGTGCTGCCGGGCGACTGCGCCGAGCACGGCGCCGCGGAGGAATACGGCCTGCTGCGCGACGCCCTGCGCGGCCTCGCCATCCCGCTGCATGCGATCCCCGGCGACCACGATTTCCACGCCCGCAGCCTTGATGCGTTCTATGCCGCGATCGGCGGCCTGCGACTGCCGCAGGCGCGCAGCGTGGCCGGGCACAATTGCCTGTTCCTCGACATGGTCTCGGCGGGCGGTGGCGGCCCGGATTTCCGGCTCGGCGACGCGCAGCTGGACTGGCTGGCGCACACGCTGAAAAGCGCCAGCGCCGCCGACCAGGACAGCGTGGTGTTCATGCACGCCTACCCCGCCGAACTGGCCGATCCCGCCGAGGCGCTGGCCGTGCGCCGGCTGTTCGCCGAATACGGCGTGGTCTGTGTCGGCATGGGCCACACGCATTACAACGAGCTGGCCAATGACGGGCGGACCATCTACGCGGCGGCGCGCTCGACCGGACAGATCGAGGAGGGGCCGGTCGGCTTCGCCGTGGCGGCGGTGGACAGCGGCGGCGTCGCGTGGCGGTTCCGCGTGCTGGAGCAGGCCGGGCCGCTGGTGCTGATCACCGCGCCGGTGGACCACCGGCTGCTGACCTGGTCGCGCGACCTGCCGCATGGCAGCCGGCCCCAGGCGCCGGTGCGCGCGCTGGTCTGGTCGGCCGCGCCGGTGCTGCGCTGCGACTGCCGGGCGGGTGACGGCCCATGGCAGGCGATGACCCGGCATGGCGACGGACCGCTCTGGTCCTGCATCATCGCGGCCCCGTCCGCGTCGCTGCCGCTCATGGTGCGCGCGACCGACGCGGACGGCGTCAGCGGCGAACACCGGATCGACCTGCCCGGCCCCGATTTCGCCCCGCCGCCGCGCGTGGCCGACGGGTCGGATGCCGACCGCATCGGCGCATGGCCGGAGGCCGGGATCCTGGGCACCCAGCTCGGACCGAACCGGAACGGCCGGAAACGGTGAGCGACGTCGCGCTCCGACAGCCACCCGCCGGCGAGCGCACGCCGTCGCGGCGCAGCCGGCGCGGCCTGGACGGCGTCAATTTCCTGATGGCCGATGTCAGCGGCGGCCTCGGCCCTTACCTCTCGGTGTTCCTGAAGGGCGACCGGCACTGGGCCGCCGGCGACATCGGCATCGCCATGGCGGCCAGCTCGATCGCCGCGGCGATCTGCCAGATCCCGGCCGGGATGCTGGTCGATGCCTCGCGTGGAAGCGCGCGCTGATCGCCGCCTCCGGCCTGCTCATCGCGCTGGCCTGCGTCGTCATCGGGGTCTTTCCCACTCTGCCGGCGGTGGTCGGCGCGCAGATCGCGCTGGGCGTGGCATCCGCCGTCATCCCGCCCTCGATCGCCGCACTCAGCCTGGGTCTGGTCGGCCGCAAGCGCCTGGACGGGCGGGTCAGCCGCAACCAGAGCTTCAACTCCGCCGGCAATTTCACCGCCGCGATCCTGGCCGGCACGCTTGGCCAGTATGTCGGGTTCAACTGGGTGTTCTACCTGGTCTGCGGCTTCGCCGTGATGAGCGCCATCGCCGCGCGGTATCATCAACCCGCGCGAGATCGACCATGACCTCGCCCGCGGCGGCGAGGACCGGCCGGCTGCCGACGATGCGGGCGACGGCGGCCCGCTGCCGCTGCGCGAGCTGTTCCGGCGGCGCGATCTGGGGATCTTCCTGGCGCGTGATCCTGTTCCATTTCGGCAACGCCGCGATGCTGCCGATGGCCGGGCAGGAGCTGGCGCAGCATGACCCCGGCAGCGCGGTGATCGCGCAATCCGCCTGCATCATCGTGGCGCAGGCGGTGATGGTCGGCGTGGCCTGGGTGGTCGGCCGGGCGATGGCGCGCGGCATCGGGCGCAAGCCGATCTTCCTGGTGGCGCTGGCCGTGCTGCCGGTGCGCGGGCTGCTGTTCACGCTGCTGGACGGGCCGGTCGGCGGTGGTGGCGATCCAGCTGCTCGACGGCGTGGCGGCCGGCATCTTCGGGGTGATCGCGGTGGTGATCGCCTCCGACCTGATGCGCGGCACCGGGCGGTTCAACCTGGCGCAGGGGCTGGTGGCGCTGTGCGTCGGCGTCGGCGCGTCGGCCTCGCAGCTGCCGGCGGCTTCGTGGTCCAGGCGGCGGGCTATGCCGGCCGGATTCCTTACGCTGGCCGGCGTCGCCGTCGCCGCGCTGCTGTTCTTCCTGCTGCTGATGCCCGAGACCCGCCCCGCTGACGACGCAGCGCATGTCGGGCCGGCCGAGGCGTGAGCCATCCCGCGCATCTGACCTGGGCCATCGCCGCCCTGGCGATTGCTGGCGTCATCATCCGCCCGTGGCGGCTGCCCGAGGCGGTGTGGGCGGTCGGCGGCGCGGCGCTGCTCGTGGTCCTGGGCCTGCTGCCGCCGCGCGAGGCCTGGCCGGCGTGCAGCGAAGGCGGCGACGTCTATCTGTTCCTGACCGGAATGATGCTGCTGGCCGAGGTCGCGCGCAGCACGGGCTGTTCGACTGGGTCGCGGCGCTGCGCCGCCGCGCCGCGCGCGCGGCTCGGCGACGCGGCTGTTCACGCTGATCTACGTGCGTGGGCATGGTGGTCACCGCGTTCCTGTCCAACGACGCGACCGCGGTGGTGCTGACGCCGGCGGTCGCCGCGGCGGCGCGGGCCGCGCATGCCGAGAAGCCGCTGCCGTATCTGCTGATCTGCGCGCTTGATCGCCAACGCGGCCAGCTTCGTGCTGCCGATCTCCAATCCGGCGAACCTGGTCATCTACGGCGCCACATGCCGCCGCTGCTGCAATGGCTGCCGCGCTACGCGCTGCCGTCGCTGGCCTCGATCGTCGCCACCTACCTGGTGCTGCGCCTGACCCAGCGGCGCGCGCTGCGCCAGCCGATCGCCGTCGGGTCGAGCAGCCCCGCCTGTCGGCCGGGGGCAGGCTGGCGGCGCGGCGGCATCGGCGTGACCGCGGCGGCGCTGATGGCGGCGCTCGGCGGTGGACATTCAGCTCGGCCTGCCGACCTTCGTCTGCGGCGCGGCAACGGCAGCGGTCGTGCTGCTGCGCTGCGGTCGACTCGCGGACCGGCCGGCGGTGCTGGGGACATCTCCTGGGGAGTGCTGCCGCTGGTGGCCGGGCTGTTCGTGCTGGTGCAGGCGATGCAGCAGACCGGGGTCATTCAGCGACCTGGCCGACCTGCTGCGCCGCATCGGCGCAGCACAGCGCCAGCGAGGCGGCCTGGGCGCGGGCAGCCTGCTCGCGCTGGCCTGCAACCTGATGAACAACCTGCCGGCCGGGCTGATCGCCGGCCACGCGATGCAGTCGGCGCAGGCGCCGCCGATCGTCGCCGGCGCGGTGCTGGTCGGCATCGATCTGGGGCCGAACCTGTCGGTCACCGGATCGTTGGCAACCATCCTGTGGCTTGACCGCATTGCGGCGCGAGGGGCTGCGCTGCAGCGCCTGGGACTTCCTGAAGGTGGGCGCTCTGGTAATGCCGCCGGCGCTGCTGCTGGCATTGGCGGCGCTGTTCGTGGCCGGCTGAACCGATCATTGCAGGAGGTTGCGTTGCGCCTGGTCTGGCTCCATCCGCTTCTGCCGGCCGCCGGCGTCGCGCTGATCGCGACGACCTGAGCCGCCCGCGATGTCCGACGCCGCGCCGCTGGACTGTCTGGTGGTGGGGGCGGGCCCGGCCGGGCTGACTGCCGCGATCTATCTGGCTCGCTTCCGCCGCCGCTTCGCTGTGATCGACGGGGGCGACAGCCGCGCCGCCTGGATTCCCCGCTCGCACAACCTGCCCGGCTTCCCGGACGGCATCACCGGCCCCGAACTGCTGGCGCGCATGACCGCGCAGGCGAGCCGCTACGGGGCGGCGCTTCGTCCCGGATTGGTGACCGGCCTGCGCCGCGTCCGGGGTGGCTTTGCGGCAAGCCTCGACGACGAGACGCTGCACGCGCGCACCGTGCTGCTGGCCACCGGCGCGCAGGACCGCGCCCCGGCGATGCAGGGATTGCGCGACGCGGTGCGCCGCGGGCTGGTCCGATATTGCGGCATCTGCGACGCCTTCGAGATCATCGGGCGGCGTCTCGCGGTGCTGGGCGCCGGCGGGCATGGTGCGCGCGAGTGCCTGTTCCTGCGCGCCTACAGCGATGACGTGACGCTGTTCCTGCCGGAGCAGCCGGTGGCGCCCGACGCGGGGCTGCGCCGCCGGCTGCTGGCGGCCGGCGTCACGCTGGCGGCCTCGCCGCTGGCCATGGCGAAAGCGGCCGGCGCGGTTGTCGAGATCGTGACCCGGGACGGCGCACACCACCGCTTCGATCATCTGTATGCGGCGCTCGGCAGCGCCGTGCGATCGGATCTCGTGGCCCCGCTGGGCGCGGAACTTACAGACGCAGGCTGCGTCGTCACCGACGCGCATCAGCGCACCAGCGTCGATGGCCTGTTCGCCGCCGGCGACGTGGTCGTGGGCGTGGACCAGATCGCCGCGGCGATGGGCCACGCCGCCATTGCCGCGACCGCCATTCACAACCGGCTGCGCGGCGCGTAGCTGAAGGAGATCATGATGCTGCAATGCGTCGGCTACGCCGCCACCGAAAAGACCGCGAAGCTCGAGCCATATCGCTTCGAACGTGCCGAGCCGGAGCAAGGGCAGGTGCAGATCGAGATCCTATTCTGCGGGGTCTGTCATTCGGATCTGCACCAGGTTCGCAACGAATGGGGCAACACCGTCTATCCATGCCTGCCGGGCCACGAGATCTGCGGGCGCGTGGTCAGGACCGGGGCTGGCGTCAGCAAGTTCCGCGAGGGCGACCTGGTCGGCGTCGGCTGCATGATCGATTCGTGCCGCACCTGCAACGCCTGCCGCGAAGGGTTGGAGCAGTATTGCGAGGGGCCGAAAGGCTGGACCGCCACCTATAACGGCCCGCAGAAGCCGGACGGGACCAACACGTTCGGCGGCTACTCGAATGCCGTCGTGGTGCGTGAGGAGTTCGTGCTGCGCATCCCCGAGGCGATCAGGCCGGAGCTTGCCGCGTCGATCCTGTGCGCGGGGGTCACCACCTTCTCGCCGCTCCGCCACTGGAGGGTCGGGCGCGGGCAGACCATCGGCGTGGTCGGGCTGGGCGGGCTGGGCCACATGGCCACCAAGCTCGCCCGCGCGCTGGGCGCGCAGGTGGTGGTGTTCACCCGCACGCCGGAGAAGCTGGACGAGGCGAGGCAGCTGGGCGCCGCCGACGCCGTGCTGTCCACCGACAAGGATGCGGTCGGCAAGCATGCCAGCACGCTCGACTTCGTGCTGAACACCATCCCCGAGCCGCATGACGTGAACCCGTACATGACGCTGCTGAAGCGCGACGGCCATCTGGTGATCGTCGGGCAACTGGCGCCGTTCTCTACCCCGGTCAACAGCGGCCCGATGGCGTTCAAGCGGCTGTCGCTGGGCGGCTCACTGATCGGCGGCATCCCCGAGACGCAGGAGGTGCTGGATTTCTGCGCCGAGCACGGCATCGCGCCGGACATCCAGGTCATCCCGATCGACCGCATCAACGAGGCCTATGACGGGATGCAGGCGAGCGAGGTGCGGTTCCGCTACGTGATCGACATGGCGAGCCTGAAGGTCTAGCCGCGGCGCTTTGGGTCGGTCGCGGCGTCAGCGGGTCTTTTGCTCCGCCGGCCGGTGCGCCTCCTGGCGACCGGCCGCGGTCTCGGTAGCGTGGCGGTCGCTGTGCGGCGTGCCCTTGGCCTCGTCGGCGTGTGCATCGCCGCCGCTGGTCCCGGTGGCCGGCGTGTTCGCCGGCGGGTCGCTGGCCGGGAAGCTCTCCCGGCTGGCCTCGTCCGCCTGCCGGTCGGCGTCGGTCTGCTGGGTGGCCTTTCCGGTGCCGGACATGCAACGCCCTCGGATGTGTTAAGCGAGGCCAACGCCGCCGCCGCGGTGCGGTTCGGGGCGGACGGGCGGCCGCAGCGGGAGAGACATGGACGATGGGCTTCTTCGACGACCTGATGACCGAGTTGTCCTGGGTCGAGGACGCGACGCACCCGGATTTCGTGCAGGCGCTGCAGGGCATGCTCGGCGACGAGGAACAGCCGGGCATCGGCCTGCCGGACCTGCTGGAGCGCCTGCGCGCCGCCGGGCTTGGCGGCGTTGTGCAATCCTGGGTCAACGAAGGCACCAGCATGCCGATCGCGCCGGATCAGATCGCCGGCGCGCTGGGCGACGACCAGGCGCAGGCGATGGCGACGCGTGCCGGCATGGCGCCCGAGCGGTTCCTCGAAGCGCTCGCCGAGCACGTGCCGGGGCTGATCGAGCGGCTGTCGCGCACCGACCAGCTGCGCCCGGGCGGCGCGGGCGCGACCTCGACAGTCTGAGTGACCGCCGTCGCAGCGTGGCGCGCCGACCTGTGCCACGCTTAGCATTACAGTTGCACTTTCTTAAGCAGGTGAGCTTTTCTTGCGGACGCCTGATGAGCCGGTCGCCAGAGTGACCACGCGATGATGTGGGCGGGTTGGATGCGTCTTTGTGCCAACCTTGTGGGATGCGCCGGATTTCCTGGAGAGACCAGCGGATCAGCGGCGGCGAGACGTCTTTGGCGCCCTTCGCATTCTTTTGGGGGCGTCGCGGTGTTCGCGCGATGCCAGATGGCGGCCATCATGGCACGCCAGCATGACCAGCGACATGTGGCGATGCCAATTATGCCAAGACCGGTCGATCTGCTTCGCAGCTCAACCGTTGTGATCGAGACCCAACTCATTCTTCGCGGTCTCGAAGCTGTCTTCGATCGCCGGCGTTGGCTCCGCGAAGGGGTGGCGGATCCGCAGCAGGCTTTTCCGGGGCACGGCCAGCTCAAGCCGGAGCAGCAGGAGTGACACAGCTGCGGCGTGAGGTCGCCAAGCTGAAGGCGGAGCGCGACATCCTAGAAAAAAGCCGCGGCCTACTTGCCAAGGAGCTGACGTGAAGTTCGGCTTTGTTGCAAAGCACCGAGGGGTCTGGCCGGTGTGTTGGCTCTGCGGGGCGCTCGGTGTCTCGCGCAGCGGCTTATCCGGCCGATGCCGCGAGCCGCTCCTGCGTAAACAGCGGATTGATCCGCGCCTTCACATCCCGCAGCGACGAGGCCCAGAGCTCAAACGTCGTCTCGATCGAGGCGCCCGACCTCCATGATCTCCCGAATTATGGTTGCCCATGGATGCAGAGATCACGGAGATCCGCAACTGTAATGCTCGCCGACGCGCAATGACATGCGAACTCACTGTACGGCATGAGCACGACATTTCGCGCCTGGGACATCGACCAGAGCTGGATGCTGCCGCCCTCGGCGCATGAGTTCGTGCCGGCGGCCCACGTCGCGCACTTCATTCGCGACACGGTGCGCGAGACGCTGGAGCTGTCGGCAATCCTGTCGGCCTACGGGGAAGAGCGGGGCTACGCGCCCTATCACCCCGGCATGATGGTCGCGCTGCTGCTGTATGGCTACAACCGCAGCATCTACTCCAGCCGCCAGCTGGCCCGCGCCTGCGAGGAGCGGGTGGACTTCATGGCGTTGACCGGGCTGAACCAGCCCGATTTCCGCGCCATCAGCGAGTTCCGCCGGCGGCACCTTGCGGCACTCTCGGCGCTGTTCCTGCAGATGCTGCTGCTGTGCCGGGAGGCGGGTCTGGTGCGGTTGGGCCACTCGCGATCGACGGGACCAAGCTGCGCGCCAACGCCTCGGCGCCACAAGGCGATGAGCTATGGCCGCATGCAGCAGGCCGAGACCAGGCTGGCCGCCGAGGTCGCCGGCTGGCTCGGGCGGACCGAGCGGGCCGACGCGGTCGAGGAAGCGGAACACGGTGCGGACCGGCGGGGCGACAAGATGCCGGGCTGGGTGGCCGACAAGCAGCAGCATGTGGCGTGGATCCGTGGCGCCCGGGCGGGGCTGGAGGCGGAGGCGGCGCAATTGCGGTCTGATCTCGACCCGGATGGGTCGGGTCCGTCGTCGGGGATGCAGAAGGGTGCGCGAGACATGGCCCGACCGGATGGACTTCGTGGCTTGACGGCAAGACCTCTCGCCGCGGCCACGACCGCGCCGCGGGGACCGCCCCCAAGCCATCTCGTCTCGGCCTTCGCCACCACCAACGGCTGGTGCTCGGCCAGGAAGCGGTGGCCGGCAAATTCAATGGATTGACCGCCAATCCGGTGCTGCTGGCCCGGCTCGCCGAGAACAGCGTCCTTCAAGGTGCCACAGTCTCGATCGACGCCATCACAATCAACGCGATCATTGCGACCGCCATCCAGGGCGCCGGCGCCGACTACCTGCTGGCCGTCAAGGTCAATCAGGCGTCTGCCCCGCCCGGCGCCGTGCAAACCCGTGTCGAGCACGAGGGGCCATAAGGCATTGAGCAGCGCACCACCAGCCTGATGCGCGAGGTCGATTGGCTGTCTGGCGACCGCCGCTTCCCCGGCGAACTCCGGCTACCGGGCGTCGCCTGCGTCATCAGCGTCCAGGCCTGCATCCAACGCGGCGCGTCCACACATGCGGAACCGATGCTGGGTATTCTCGCCAACGCTCGACCCGGCTCCTCGTGATGGAGGTGTCCGATGACCCAAGTGGCGACGTTCCGTTCCTGACGCAGTTTGCGGCGCTGCGCGACCCGCGGCAGGTTGGCAAGATGCTGTATCCGTTACCGGAACTGCTGCTGTTGCTGCTGTGGGATACGGTGGCCTGAACCGATGACTTCGTCGAGTTGACGCTGTGGGGCAAGGAGCACCTGGCGACCTACGGCGGTTCCTGTCGTTCGCGCGCGGCATCCCGAGCCACGACACGCTGCGCGAGGTGATCGCGGCCATCAGCCCGGACCTGTTCAGGACGTGTTTCACCGACTGTATCGAGCGGCTGCGCATCTCCAGAGGTGAGACGACGGGGGCCGGAGACGATCGCCATTGACGGCAAGACCTCCCGACGCAGCCACGCCCGGTCCAAGGGCCGCAGCCCGCTGCACACGGTCTCGGCCTGGGCCACGGGCCAACAAGTCGTGCTGTGGCAGGAGGCGATATCCGGGGAATCGAACGAGATCGTCGCCATCCCGCCGCTGCTACGCCGCCTGGAGCTGGCCGGCGCGATCGTCACCATAGACGCGATGGGCACGCAAACGCAGATCGTACAGACCATCCTCGATGGCGGCGGCGACTACGTGCTGGCACTCAAGCCGAACCGCCCCGCCACCTTCGCCGAAGTCGAGGCCCTGTTCGCCAAGCCGCCGCCGTCGCTGGCCCTTGGTATTCACCGACCATCGATGGCGGCCACGGCCGGATCGAAACTCGCACGCACTGCGTCTGCCACGACGTCGGCTGGCTGTTCTCGGATCGCCGCTACACCGGCGAGCCACCCTTCCCGGACCTTGCCATGGTTGGCCTTCAGCCGCTTTGCGGCCTGTCCCTCCGGGGGATCGCTGCGCGATGATCGAAAGCCGGACCGAGCGAGACGGCAGGAGCGAGCTGGAACGGCGCCATTATCTTTGCTCGACCAAGCTCGATGCCGAGACGTTGGCCCGCGTGGTGCGCAGCCACTGGCGGATCGAGATGACTGCATTGGGTGCTCGACATGGAATGCCACGATGACCTCGCACGCCTGCGCACCGGCCACGGACCAGCCAACATAGCCGTGGTCAGGCACATGTCGCTTCAGGCCAAGACGACCATCAGCCTGAAAAATCGCCGGAAGCAGGCCGGGATGGAACACCGAAGATCTCGCAGCCGTCATCCAGCAGCACGCCTGAACGTTTACTCGATTCGCCTGAGGCCGTTGACCGCCCCGGTTGACAGGCCACGGCCGGCCTCCGATGATTGTGCCAGCGGTGTTACGACCGCACCGCCAGAAGGGGCGACATGACACGGGTCGCCGCGACCACGCTGGTCGTGCCGCTGGGCGTCGCGCAGGCGGCGTCGGCACGGACCGTCACCATCCGCCGACCGGCGCGGTAGGGTCTACGCTGTACACCACCATGACCCTGACCGGCGGCGGCAGCGTGGCGCTGAACCCGGTAGTCGGGCCGAACTGCTACTATGGCGAGGTCTGCGGCTTTCCCGCCGGCTATGCCGGCACCTCGCTCGGCTACGCGCTGCCGGACGGCAGCACCGCGACGCTGCCGGATTTCCACGGCGTGTTCCAGCCGTGGCGCAACGAGTACCGGATCATCGGCGCGGCGTCGGGCCTGGACAGTGTCGGGCGCAAGGTGCGGGTGTTCAAGCGAGTGGACCTGACGGTGTCCTGCCGCAGCGGTCGCGGCGGCGGCTGCATCAGGACCTATGTGGGGCAGCTGGTCCGGGTGACTCTGGACTGAGTTCAACCGCCGCGTGAGCCGGCGATCCGCAGTTCCTCCGGTATGCGCAGCCCCAGCCGTTCCGGCACCTGCCAGACCTCCTCGGCACGCTGCGCAGCGGCTGAAACCCGGCGCGCAGATAGGTCGGCAACGCGCGCGGATGGTCGGCGGTGCAGGTGTTCACCGTCAGCGCCTTCGCCCCCAGGCCGAACGCGGCATCGACCGCATGGCGCAGGAACGGGTCGCCCAGACCGCGCCCCACGGCGTGCGGCAGCAGGCCGAAATAGTTCAGGTTCATCACCGGCCAGCCGGAGCGGTCCAGCTCGTGGAAACCGCGGCCGTCCCGGCATGGCTGCAGCACATGGATCAGCATCGCCGGCGCGCGCAGCATCGCCGACAGCTCGCGGTCCGACATCGACGCGGCGCAGCCACCAGCAATGCTCCGCGCCGACGCCGTCATACAGCGCGCGGTATTCCGCCACCCTGCAATCGGGCCGCAGCCGCGCCCGCGCGCCGTCCGGCAGCGGCGGCGCCGGCTCGGACGGCGGCGCGTCCATGCGCAGGAACGTCACGGTCACGCCCACGCGCACCACCGGCTCCGCCGTCCCCAGCAGTCTTCGATACCGCCACGCGCCGCCCGCCGCTCAATCGTCCAGGAAGCTGCGCAGCTTGCGGCTGCGGCTCGGGTGCTTCAGCTTGCGCAGCGCCTTGGCCTCGATCTGGCGGATGCGCTCGCGGGTCACGTTGAACTGCTGGCCGACCTCCTCCAGCGTGTGATCGGTGTTCATGCCGATGCCGAAGCGCATCCGCAGCACCCGCTCCTCGCGCGGCGTCAGGCTGGACAGCACGCGGGTCGTGGCCTCGCGCAGATTGGCCTGGATCGCCGCGTCCAGCGGGATCACCGCCGCCTTGTCCTCGATGAAGTCGCCAAGATGGCTGTCCTCCTCGTCGCCGATCGGGGTCTCCAGGCTGATCGGCTCCTTGGCGATCTTCAGGACTTTGCGCACTTTTTCAAGCGGCATCCCGAGCTTTTCCGCCAGTTCCTCGGGCGCCGGCTCGCGGCCGATCTCGTGCAGCATCTGCCGGCTGGTGCGCACCAGCTTGTTGATCGTCTCGATCATGTGCACCGGGATGCGGATGGTGCGCGCCTGGTCGGCGATGCTGCGGGTGATCGCCTGGCGGATCCACCACGTCGCATAGGTGCTGAACTTGTAGCCGCGGCGGTACTCGAACTTATCGACCGCCTTCATCAGCCCGATATTGCCTTCCTGGATCAGATCCAGGAACTGCAGGCCGCGATTGGTGTATTTCTTGGCGATCGAGATCACCAGCCGCAGGTTCGCCTCGATCATCTCCTTCTTGGCGCGCGCGCTGTCGCGCTCGCCGCGGCTGACCGTGGCATAGACGCGGCGGAACTCGTCGATCGGCAGGCCGGCGTCGGTGGCCACGGTGGCGATCTGCGCGCGCACCCGGATCACGTCCTCGATGTGGCGCGACGCGAACGCCTTCCACGCCTTGCCCGGCAGGTGCGCCACCCGGTCCAGCCAGTTCGGGTCGAGCTCGTGGCCGCGGTACTGGCCGAGGAAGTCGTCGCGCGCGACCTTCGACTGCTCGGCCATGCGCAGCAGCTGGCCTTCCAGCCCGTTCAGCCGCTGGGTGATCTGCTTGAGCTGCATGACCAGCTCCTCGATGCGGTTGTTGTGCAGCCGCACCTGTCTGGACCAGGCCGACCAGCTCCTCGCGCAGCTTCTCGTAGCCCTTCTCGCTGCGCGCGTTGACCTGCTCGCCGGAGGTGAAGGTCTCGAGCCGGCGCGAGGACATCTTCGACAGCTTCTTGTAGAGCTGCCTCGATCTCCTCGAAATTGGCCAGCACCTCGGGCTTCAGCTTCTCCTCCAGCGCCGACAGCGACAGGCCGGCGCCCTCGCCCTCGCCTTCCTCCTCGTCGTCCGGCGCCTCGAAGGCCGGCTCCTCGGCGGCGGCCGGCCGCCTCGCCCGTCGGCGGGCGCGTCAGCCGCCGGGACCGGCGGGGCCGCCCTGGGTGGCTTCCAGATCGACGATGTCGCGCAGCAGCATCCGCCCGGCCTTCAGCGCGTCGTGCCAGGCGATGATGGCGCGGAAGGTCAGCGGGCTTTCGCACAGGCCGCCGATCATCATGTCGCGGCCGGCCTCGATGCGCTTGGCAATGGCGATCTCGCCCTCGCGCGACAGCAGCTCGACGCTGCCCATCTCGCGCAGGTACATCCGCACCGGGTCGTCGGTGCGGCCGAGATTGGCCTCATCGACGTTGCCGCGCCCTCCTCGGCTCGGCCTCCGCCTCGCCCTCGGCCTTTTCCTCCTTCTTGGCCGGCGCCTCGCCCTCCTCGGCCTCCTCGCCCTCGACCACCTGGATGCCGAGTTCGGAGAACATCGCCATCACGTCCTCGATCTGCTCGGAGCTGGTCTGATCCGGCGTCAGCACGGCGTTCAGCTCGTCGAAGGTGACATGCCCGCGCTCGCGGCCGCGCGCGATCAGCCGCTTGACGGCGGCCGATTGGGTGTCGAGCAGCGTGGTGTCGGTGTCCTGCTCGGCCGTCGCGGTATCGCCGGGAGTGCTGGGCTTGGTGGCCATGACCGGGGTGTTCTCCGTCATGAGTGTCTTCAGCGCGCCGGCGCTCAGGCGCCGGCCGGATCGCCCGCGTACAGGCGGTGCTGCACGCTGCGCAGCGCGATGACGCGGCGCTGCGCCGCCTCGTCGAAACGATCGGCCAACGCCTGCTGGGCCTGCGCCAGTTCGGCCTCCAGTCCGGAGCGGCGCAGCAGGCCGACGAAATGCCAGAACGTTTCCAAAGCCTCCGCCGGCATCGCGCCCTCTCTCGCCGCCGGCGGCAGCGCCGCAGCCACGGCCGCCGTCAGCGCCTCGATCGCGCGCGCGTATCCGGATGCTCGCAGGTGGTCAATCAGCGCGGCCGCGTCAAGGTTTTCCGCGCCGTGCAGCCAATCCAGCATGGCGTGTTGCAAACGGCGCACATCCGGCGGCAGCGCCAGCGCGCCGAACGTCTCCTCCTCGTCGTGCAGCAGCGCCGGGATGGGCCAGAAGCAGGCAGAGCCAGGATGCGGCCGATCTGCGCGTCGGCGTCGGCGTCGGACAGGGCCGGGCGCACCGCGCGCACCGGCCGCGGCGTGCTCGCCGCTGTGGCGGCCGCGCCCGGCCGGGCCGGCCGGCGCTCCTGGAAGAACCGGTCCAGCAGCGCGCGGCGGTACTCCGCCGGCCAGGCCGGCGTGGCGGATCTGCCGGGCCGCCGCCTCCAGCCGCTCCTTCCAGCCGGCGAGCTGCTCGGGGATCGTGGCGCCCTGCCGAAGCTGCGCGAACAGCGGCGTCGGCCAAGGCTAGCGCGGCCGTCGAGCGCGGATGCAAGCCGCTGCCGGACCGTGCTGCGCGCACGAAGCTGTCGGGATCCTGGCCGGCGGGCAGGCGACGCGATCAGCAAGCGTGCGGTCGGGCGTCAGATGCGGCAGCGCCAGCGCGAGCCGCCCGCTCCGCCGCCCGGCCGCCGGCCGCATCGCCGTCAAAGCACAGCACCGGCGCGGGCGACAGACCGCCACAGCGACCTCGAGCTGCGCCTCGGTCAGCGCCGTGCCGAGCGGCGCCACCGCCCCGGCGAATCCCGCCTGATGCAGCGCGATCACGTCCAGATAGCCCTCGACCACGACCAGCCGGCTGCCCGCTGCGCGCGGCGGCGCGGGCGCGGTCCAGGCCGAACAGGCTCTGCCGCTTGGAAAACAGCGCGGTCTCCGGCCCGTTCAGGTATTTCGGCTGGCCGTCGCCCAGGACGCGGCCGCCGAAGCTGATCACGCGGCCCTGCGCGTCGCGGATCGGGAACATCACGCGGCCGAAGAACTGCGCGCGCGACGAGCGATCCGGCTCCGGCTGCGGTCATCAGCCCGGCCTCGACCAGCAGCGACGGCGCGGCGCTGCCGCCAGCTCGGCGGCCAGCGCGCGCGCGGCCCTCGCCGGACCAGCCGAGGCCCAGTCCGCGATCGTGGCCTCGCGTCAGCCCGCGGCCGCGCAGATACTCCAGCGCCGCCCAGCCTCCGGCCGCGCGCAGCCGGCGGGCGAACAGCCCGCGGCCGCGTCCAGCACGCCATGCAGATCAAGCCGGCGGCGCTCGGCCTCCGCCGCCTGCGGGGTGGGCTTCGGCACCTCCAGCCCCGCCTCGGCGGCGAGCTGCGCCACCGCCTCGGGGAAGCTCGACGCCCTGCGCGCGCATCACGAAGCCGATCGCGTCGCCATGCGCGCCGCAGCCGAAACAGTGGAAGCCGTCGTCATAGACGTAGAAGCTCGGCGTCTTCTCGCCGTGGAACGGGCAGCAGCCCTTCATCTGCCGCCCCGAGCGCGCCAGCTTGACGTGCCGCCCCACCACCGCGGCCAGCGGCGTGCGGGCGCGCAGTTCATCGAGGAACGAGGCGGGCAGCGCCAAGTCGGTCAGCCGCCCAGCGCCGCTTCTGACGACCGGCCCGGCCGTCGCCATGTCCAGGCTCGCCGCGTGGCGGGCGCGCAGGGCGGCCATCACCCGCCCCATGTCCTTGACCGAGGCGGCGCCGGTCTCGGCAATCGCCTCGCGCACGGCGGCCTGCAGCGCGATGCCCGTCCATCTGCGCCGGCAGGAAGCCCTCGATCACCGCGATCTCGGCCTCCTCCTTGTCGGCGAGGTCGGGGCGGTTGCCCTGCCGGTACAGCGCCACGCTCTCGCGCCGGCTTTTCGCCATGCCGCGCAGCATCGACACGATCCCGGCCTCATCGACCGGCCCGCCCGGCCGCGCGGCGATGTCGGCGTCCTTCAGCCTGGCGGTGATCATGCGCAACGTGGAGACGCGCGCCGCCTGCCCCGCCATCATCGCGGCCTTGAGTTCGGTCGTGAATGTATCGCGCAGTCCCATGCAGCCCTCCGGGAGAAAATGCCCCCTACTATATAGGCGTCGCGCGCGCCCGGGACATTCCTTCGCCGCCGAGTCGGCCGAAGATTGCGCTGGGAAATGGCTTCCCATAGGATCGCTGCATGCAGATGAGCGTGGATGCGGTGATCGCGCGGCTGGGCGGGGCGGAGGCCGGCGCGCGGCTGCTGGGCGTCGGCACCGAGGCGGTGCGCAAATGGCGGCAGCAGCGGGTGATCCCGTCGCGCCACTGGCCGGCGCTGATCGCCGCGACCGGGCTGTCCCTGGCCGAACTGCCGGGCGCGGGCGCCGGCCGCCGAGCCGTCGCCACGATGCCGCGCCCACGGGCGCCACGGCCGCGCTGGTGCTGGCCGACGGAGCGGTGTTCTGGGGCCGCGGCTTTGGCGCGCACCGTGATGGCGGCGCGGTGGGAGAGGTGTGCTTCTGCACCGGCATGACCGGCTATCAGGAGACGCTGACCGATCCGTCGTTCGCCGGGCAGATCATCACCTTCACCTTCCCGCATATCGGCAATGTCGGGGCGAACCCCGAGGACATGGAAGCCGCCGGCATCGCCGCGCGCGGGCTGGTGGTCAAGCAGGACGTGACCGAGCCGGCCAACTGGCGCGCGACGCAGGGACTGGACGCGTGGCTGCGCGCGCAGGGCGTGCCGGGGATCGCCGGGCGTGGATACCCGCGCTCTGACCCTGCGCATCCGCGACGGCGGCGCGCCCAGCGGCGTGCTGGCCCATCCGGCGGACGGGCGGTTCGACGTGGCGGCACTGGCCGAGCAGGCGCGCGCCTGGCCCGGGCTGGAGGGGATGGATCTGGCGCGCGAGGTGTCCTGCACCCAGACCTATGCATGGGACCGAGACGCGCTGGGCCTGGCCGGACCGGGTTCGGGCGGCAGGACGGCGCCGCGGCATCATGTCGTGGCGGTGGATTACGGCGCGAAACGCAACATCCTGCGCTGCCTCGCCGATGCCGGCTGCCGGGTGACGGTGGTGCCGGCCGCGTCCAGCGCCGAGGACATCCTGCGCCACCGGCCGGACGGCGTGTTCCTGTCCAACGGCCCCGGCGACCCGGCGGCGACGGCGGCCTATGCGGTGCCCGGCGATCCAGGGCGTGCTGGCCGCGCGGCGTGCCGCTGTTCGGCATCTGCCTGGGCCACCAGCTGCTGGCGCTGGCCCTGGGCGGGCGCACCTACAAGCTGGAGCGCGGCCATCGCGGCGCCAACCAGCCGGTGCAGGAGCTGGCGACCGGGCGGGTGGAGATCACCAGCCAGAACCACGGTTTCGCGGTGGATGGCGACAGCCTGCCGGCGGGGGTGCGGGTGACGCACGCAGCCTGTTCGACGGCAGCAACGAGGGGCTGGCCTGCGACGACGGCTCGGCGTTCAGCGTGCAGTATCATCCCGAGGCCAGTCCGGGACCGAGCGATGCGGGGCATCTGTTCGGGCGGTTCGTGGCGATGATGGAGCAGGCGGCTTGATCGGTCCGCAAGCTCTTCGGGAGGCGGTCCGAACAACGTTCCGTCAGGCTACTCGGGCGTTCCATGGCTCATTGGCATCGCTGTTCGCCGTTCGCGGTCGCATGTCTGCGGCGTACTTGCAGTCACACCGCCGCGAGCCGACCTTCTGCTTGAGGTGTGCGCTGCCGTAGCCGCAGCGACTAGCTGGAGCGGGAGCGATCTCACTGCTTGTTCATGCCGGCCCGATCTCCTGCGTTCGGAACGGCACACGATCCAGAGCCGGCTAATCGACCTGATCGAGAGACAGTGACACGAACCCTGGAGCAGCTACTCTCGTGCGCGAAGTGCTGGACGCGGGCAGACCCAAGCACCTGGATGACAATTGGGCAGACTGTCACTAGCCCGCCGCAGGGCGAGTGACTCTGATGCCGCAGGAGACGAACTGATGCCAGATCGGACCTTTGATCGTCGCGGTCGCGATGCCCGAGCAGCCAAGCGCCTCGAGGCGGCGCTTGTTCCGCGAGGCTCTAGAGGAGAATCCAGGGATCAGCGCGTGGTGGAATCATATTCCCTACGTCTATCTCGTCACCAGCCGTCTGGATGCTGATGAGCTTCAGCGCGAACCTGTTCGCACACGATCTGAAGCTCGATCGGCTTTCTCGTGATGGAAGTGAATCCTGCAGAGTCGGAAGGTTTGCTGCCTCAGAAAGCACTGGGAGTGGATCAAAAAGCGATCAAGCAGGCTAGCCGGACAGAGACGCTCGACTAAGCGAATGCCCCGCCGCACCGACCTCGCCTCCATCCTCATCATCGGCGCCGGCCCGATCGTCATCGGGCAGGCCTGCGAGTTCGACTATTCCGGCGCGCAGGCCTGCAAGGCGCTGCGCGAGGAAGGGTTCCGCACCATCCTGGTCAACTCCAACCCCGCCACCATCATGACCGATCCCGGCCTGGCGGACGCCACCTATGTCGAGCCGATCACGCCGCATTTCCTCGAACGCATCATCGCGCGCGAAAAGCCGGACGCGCTGCTGCCGACGATGGGCGGGCAGACCGCGCTGAACGCCGCCCTGCAGCTCGCCGCATCTGGCGTGCTGGAGAAATACGGCGTCGAGCTGATCGGCGCGAGCGCCGAGGTGATCGACCGCGCCGAGGACCGGCTGAAGTTCCGCGACGCGATGAGCGAGATCGGCATCGAAAGCCCGCGCAGCGCCATTGCCCACAGCCTCGACGAAGCCCGCGCGGCGCTGGCCACCATCGGGCTGCCGGCGGTGATCCGGCCCAGCTTCACCCTCGGCGGCACCGGCGGCGGCATCGCGTACAATCGCGAGGAGTTCGACCGCATCGTGCAGGGCGGCATCGACGCCTCGCCCACGCACGAGGTGCTGGTCGAGGAGAGCGTGCTCGGCTGGAAGGAGTTCGAGATGGAGGTGGTCCGCGACAGCGCGGACAACTGCATCATCGTCTGCGCCATCGAGAACGTCGATCCGATGGGCATCCATACCGGCGACAGCGTGACCGTCGCCCCGGCGCTGACGCTGACCGACCGCGAATACCAGCGGATGCGCGACGCCTCGATCGCCTGCCTGCGCAAGCATCGGCGTCGATACCGGCGGCAGTCCAACGTGCAGTTCGCGATCAACCCCGCCGATGGCCGCATGGTGGTGATCGAGATGAACCCGCGCGTCTCGCGCTCGTCCGCGCTGGCGTCGAAGGCGACCGGCTTCCCGATCGCCAAGATCGCGGCGAAGCTCGCGGTCGGCTACACGCTCGACGAGCTGGCCAACGACATCACCCGCACCACGCCGGCCAGCTTCGAGCCGGCCATCGACTATGTGGTGGTGAAAATCCCGCGCTTCACCTTCGAGAAGTTTCCCGGCACCGCGCCGATGCTGTCCACCAGCATGAAGTCGGTGGGCGAGGCGATGGCGATCGGCCGCAGCTTCGCCGAGGCGCTGCAGAAGGGCCTGCGCAGCATGGAGACCGGGCTTGCCGGGCTCGATCCGGTGCCGATTCCCGGCGATGGCGGCCCGGATGCGTTCCGCGCCGCGCTGTCCTCGCCGCGCCCGGAGCGGCTGCTGATGGCGGCACAGGCGCTGCGCGCCGGCCTGTCGATCGAGGATATCCAGGCAGCCTGCCATTTCGACCCGTGGTTCCTGCGCGAGCTGGCGCGCATCGTCGCCGCCGAGCAGGAGATCGCCCGCGACGGCTTGCCGCAGGACGCGCGCGGCGATGCGCGCGGTCAAGGCGATGGGCTTTTCCGACCTCCAGCTCGCCCGCCTCGCCGGCACCACGCCCGCCGCGGTGGCGCGGCTGCGTGACAAGCTCGGCGTGCATCCGGTGTACAAGCGCATCGACACCAGCGCCGGCGAGTTCGCCTCGGCCACGCCCTACATGTACTCCACCTACGAGGGCGGCTTCGGCCGATCCGGTCTGCGAGGCCGATCCGACCGACCGGCGAAAAGATCGTCATTCTCGGCGGCGGCCCGAACCGCATCGGCCAGGGCATCGAGTTCGACTATTGCTGCGTCCACGCCGCCTATGCGCTGCGCGAGGCCGGGTTCGAGACCATCATGGTCAACTGCAACCCGGAGACCGTCAGCACCGACTACGACACCTCCGACCGGCTGTATTTCGAGCCGCTGACCGACGAGGACGTGATCGCGCTGGTCCGCCGCGAGCAGCAGCGCGGCGACGTGCTCGGCTGCATCGTGCAGTATGGCGGCCAGACGCCGCTGAAACTGGCGCGCGCGCTGGCAGGCGGCCGGCATCCCGATCCTGGGCACCAGCCCCGACGCGATCGACGTGGCCGAGGACCGCGAGCGGTTCCAGGCGCTGCTGCAGAAGCTCGGCCTGCGCCAGCCGGAGAACGGCACCGTGCGCTCGGCCGCCGAGGCCGACGCGGTGGTGGCGCGCATCGGCTTTCCGGTGGTGATCCGCCCCAGCTACGTGCTGGGCGGCCGCGCGATGGAGATCGTCTACGACAGCGCCGGCCTGCACCGCTATCTGCGCGAGGCGGTGCGCGTCTCCGGCGACAACCCGGTGCTGATCGACCGCTACCTGAACGACGCGATCGAGGTCGATGTGGACTGCATCGCCGACGGCGAGCAGCGTGTACGTGGCCGGCGTGATGGAGCATATCGAGGAGGCCGGCATCCATTCCGGCGACTCCGCCTGCGCGCTGCCGCCCTACTCGCTGTCGCCGGCGATGGTCGCCGAGCTGCGCGCCCAGACCGAGGCGCTGGCGCGCGGCCTGGGCGTCGTCGGGCTGATGAACGTCCAGTTCGCCATCAAGGACGACGAGGTGTTCGTGCTCGAGGTCAATCCCCGCGCCTCGCGCACCGTGCCGTTCGTGGCCAAGGCGACCGGCGTCGCGGTCGCCAAGATCGGCGCGCGCGTGATGGCCGGCGGCGAGATTGTCGGAGTTCGCCCTGGGCGCAGCACGCCGCGGCCCCGCATGTCGCGGTCAAGGAAGCGGTGTTCCCGTTCAACCGCTTCCCGGATGTGGACACCATCCTTGGCCCGGAGATGAAATCGACCGGCGAGGTCATGGGCCTGGACAGCAGCTTCGAGCGCGCCTTCGCAAAAAGCCAGCTCGGCGCCGGGGTGCGGCTGCCCGACGCCGGCACGGTGTTCCTGTCGGTGCGCGACAGCGACAAGGCGGCGGCGCTGGCGGTGGCTCGCCGCCTGCTGGACATGGGCTTCTCCATCCTGGCCACCCGCGGCACCGCGGCACGGCTGCGCGAGGCGGGGCTGGAGGTCGGCCAGGTCAACAAGGTGCTGGAAGGCCGGCCGCATTGCGTGGACGCCATCCGCTCCGGCGAGGTGCAACTGGTCATCAACACCGCCTCGGGCGCGCAGTCGGTGGCCGACAGCTTCGACATCCGCCGCAGCGCGCTGACCCACGGCGTGCCGCATTACACGACCATCGCCGGCGCCCGCGCTGCCGCCCACGCCATCGCCGCCCTGCGCGGCGGCAGTCTTGAAGTGGCGCCGCTTGCAGGCCTATTTCCCCGCGTCGTTCTGACCGATGGCGCCGCGCCGGGCGTTCCGAGAGCCGGGCTTGCGTTTTCGTGCGCAGGCGCAGAACACTTCGTTCCCCGTTTCCGCATCCTTCTGGCGATCCGAGGTTCTGGCTGTGCAAAAGTTCCCCATGACCGCCCCCGGCCTGCAGCGGCTGGAGGACGAGCTGCGAACCCTGAAGTCCATCGAGCGGCCGGCGGTGATCCGCGCCATCGCCGAGGCGCGCACGCATGGCGACCTGAGCGAGAACGCCGAGTACCACGCCGCCCGCGAGCGCCAGAGCTTCATCGAGGGCCGGATCGCCGAGCTGGAGGAGATCGTCTCCTCGGTCGAGGTGATCGACCCGTCCACCCTGTCCGGCGACAACGTCAAGTTCGGCGCGCATGTCCGCCTGGTCGATGAGGAGACCGAGAAGGAGGCGACCTACCAGCTGGTCGGCGTGCATGAGGCGGACATCAAGTCGGCAGCGCCTGTCGATCTCCTCGCCGCTGGCCAAGGCGCTGATCGGCAAGAAGGTGGGCGACAGCATCTCGGTCCCCGCCCCTGGCGGCGACCGCAGCTACGAGATCCTCGCCGTCACCTACGGCTGAGCGCCGAATTGTCCATGATCGGGCTGGCCGACGTGCGCGCCGCCGCCGCGCGCATCGCGGGGAAAGTGTTGCGCACGCCCGGCGATGCGCAGCGACACCATCAGCCGCGCCACCGGGGCGGACGTGGTGCTGAAGCTGGACACGCTGCAGATCACCGGCTCGTTCAAGGAGCGCGGGGCGGCCAACCGCCTGGCGTTGCTGACTGCCGCCGAGCGCGGGGCCGGCGTGGTGGCCATGTCGGCCGGCAATCATGCCGCTGCCCTGGCGCGGCACGCGCAGCTGCTCGGCATCACCGCGGTAATCGTGATGCCGGTCAACACGCCCTTGACCAAGGTGACGCGCACCGCGAGCTGGGGCGCCCGCGTGGTGCTGCACGGCGAGACGGTGGCCGAGGCGGCCGAGCACGCGCTGGCACTCGCCGCCGACGAGGGCCGGGTGTTCATCCATCCCTACGACGATCCCGGCGTCATGGCCGGCCAGGGCACGCTTGGCTCTGGAGCTGCTGGAGGATTTTCCCGAGCTGGAGATGCTGGCCGTCCCGGTCGGCGGCGGCGGGCTGATTTCCGGCTGCGCCGTCGCGGCGGCCGCGCTGCAGCCGGGCATCGAGGTGATCGGCGTCGAGGTCGCCGCCTACGCCGCGCTGGCGCAACGGCTGGCCGGTCTGCCGGTGTCGGTCGGCGGCAGCACGATCGCCGAGGGCATCGCCGTGCGCGACATCGGCGTGGCCCCGCTGGCGGCGATCCGCGCGCATGTGGCCGACGTGCTGGTGGTGCCCGAGCGCGCCGTGGAGGAAGCCATCGCGCTGCTGGCCGAGGGCGCCAAGGTGGTGGCCGAGGGCGCGGGCGCGACCGGGCTTGCGGCACTGCTGGCGTTTCCCGGAACGGTTCGCCGGCAAGCGCGTCGGCATCCCGATGTGCGGCGGCAATATCGACGCGCGCATCCTGGCCAACATCCTGCTGCGCAACCTGCTGCGCGACGGCCGGCTGCAACGGCTGGTGCTGGAAATCCCCGACCGGCCCGGAATGCTGGCCGACATCGCCACGCGCATCGCGGCCTCCGGCGGCAACATCATCGAGGTGTCGCACCACCGCCTGTTCACCTCGCCCAGCGTGCAGGCCGCACAGCTGGAGGTGATGTTCGAGGCGCGCGACCCGGCGCACAGCGCGGCAATCGTGCAGGCGCTGGAACAGACATATACGTTGCGGCGGATATGAGTGGAGGCAGCCTCCACGTCATCCCCGGATTGTCCGGGATCCGCGGGGGAGAGGCCGGTGGATGGCCGGATCAGTCCCAGACGACGGGCGAGTGCTCCGCCGTCTCGGCGCCGCCATCCGCCACGAATGGGCGCTCGACCCCGATTTCCTCACTGTCAACCACGGCTCGTTCGGCGCCACGCCGCGCGTCGTGCTGGCGGCGCAGGCGCGAATGGCAGGCGCGCATGGAGGCGCAGCCGACGCGCTTCATGGTGCGCGAGATGCCGGCCGCGCTCCGCCGGCCGCCGACCGGCTCGCCGGGTTCGTGGGCGCGTCCGGCGACGACCTCGCGTTCGTGGAAAACGCCACGGTCGGCTGCAACGCCGTGCTGCGCTCGCTCGATCTCGCGCCCGGCGACGAGATCGTGGTGCTGACGCCACGGCTATGGCGCGGTGGTGAAGACCGCTCGCTACGTCGCCAGCCCGCGCCGGCGCGCGCGTGGTCGAGGCGGCCATCCCCTTTCCCCGCCCGGACGACGACGCAGTGGTCGCCAGCGTCGCCGCCGCGCTCGGGCCGCGCACGCGGATTGCCGTGCTCGACCACATCACCTCGCACAGCGCGCTGCTGCTGCCGATCGCCGGCATGATCGCCGCCTGCCACGCCGCCGGCGTGCCGGTGCTGGTCGATGGCGCGCACGCTCCCGGCAATGTCGCGCTCGACATCCCCGCGATCGGCGCGGACTGGTATGTGGGCAATTGCCACAAATGGCTGTGCGCGCCGAAGGGCTGCGGCTTCCTGTGGGCGCGGCCCGAGCGGCAGGATCGGGCTGCAACCCGTCACCATCAGCCACGGCTATGGCGGCGGCTTCCTGGAGCGGTTCGACTGGACCGGCACGCGCGACATGAGCGCCTATCTGGCGGTCACCGCGGCGCTCGATTTCCACGCAGCGTCTGGGCGGCGCGGCGCTGCGCGGCCGCAACGCCGCCCTGGCCGCCGAGGCCGCCGCCCTGCTGGCCGGCCGGTTCGGCACCGAGACGGGCGGCGGCAACGCGCCGGCTGCGGCATGGGGCTGGTGCGCCTGCCGCTGGCCGGGCCGGTCGATCAGGTCCGCGCGCTGGCGATCCGCGAACGCCTGCTGGACCGCGGCACGGACGCGCCGGTAAACGCCATCGACGGCGTGGGCATGCGCCTGGTTGCGCGTCTCGGCGCAAGCCTACAATGAACGCAGGGACTTCACGCGCTTGCTGAGATGGTATCTGCGGATGCTCGCGTGATCTGCTGTTGCGGTCCGCCACAGTGTGACTTCCACTGTGCAACAAAGGGAACGTCTGTTGGCGCACGGCCGCAGCTTTCGCTAATCCAAAGACTGCCACCTTGAGGGGGGTGACGGCCATGACCAGCCAGACTACGGCGAAGCGGACCGCGCCGGCGCAGATCGACGCCGGATGGTCGCCGCGCTCATCGACCTGCCCGGCAACGTGGTGCTCGATGCACCAGCGCATCATGCCCCGCCATACCGCGTTGCTGGCGCGCTGGCTCGAGGCGGGGCGGCGCATGGGTCTGTGCGACGCCTCGGCGTTCCAGCCGGAGCGGCCGCGTCTCGCTGGCGAGGGGCCGCGGCGCGACTACGTGCTGGTCTGGGTGCGCGAGAACATCGACCCGGCCTATATGGTCGATGCCGGAGGGCGCGAATTGGGTGGTGGTCGACGCGGTGCGCCAGCAGACGCTGGCCCGGCTGCCCAGCTTCGCCGCCGCGCTGAACTTTATCCGCCCGGTGCTGCCGCTGGAGGCCGCCGCCTGACGCGACCCACAGGGCGCGTGGCGCGATGGCCAGGCTGGCGCGGCCGCGCTAGGCTGCGCGGATGGGGAACGAAACGCCACGCGGCCGCGTCTACGTGGCCGGCACCTGCGACACCAAGGGCCGCGAACTGGCCTATGTGCGCGACCTGATCGCCGGCGACGGCGCGATCGCCGGTCCTGGTCGATCTGTCCACCTCCGGCGCGGCAGCGGCCGCCGACATCGCGGCGGCCGAGGTCGCGCGTCACCACCCGGACGGCGCGGCGGCGGTCTTCACCGGCGACCGCGGCGCGGCGGTCGGCCGCGATGGCGCATCGCCTTCGCGCGCTATATCCTGACGCGCGACGATGTCGCCGGGCTGATCGGCCTGGGCGGCTCGGGCAACACCGCGCTGGTGACGCCGGCGATGCAGGCACTGCCGGTGGGCGTGCCGAAGCTGATGGTCTCCACCGTGGCGTCGGGCAACGTGGCGCCGTATGTCGGCCCGTCCGACATCGCCATGATGTATTCGGTCACGGACATCGCCGGGCTGAACCGCATCTCGCGGCGCGTACTGGCCAACGCGGCGCACGCGATCGCCGGCATGGCGCGCGCCGACGCACCCGCGCTCGACGACGAGCGTCCGGCGCTCGGCATCACCATGTTCGGGGTCACCACGCCCTGCGTCACCGAGGTCGCCCGCCTGCTCGAGCGCGATTACGACTGCCTGGTGTTCCACGCCACCGGCACCGGCGGCGCGTCGATGGAGAAGCTGGCGGACAGCGAGCCTGCTCGCCGGCATCATCGACGTGACCACTACCGAGGTCGCCGACATGCTGGTGGGCGGCGTGCTGGCCTGCACCGAGGACCGGCTGGGCGCGGTCGCGCGCACGCGGCATCCCTTATGTCGGCTCGTGCGGCGCGCTCGACATGGTCAATTTCGGCGCACGCGGCAGCGTGCCGGAGAAGTTCGACGAACGCCGCCTGCATGTCCACAACCCGCAGGTGACGCTGATGCGGACCACGCCGGAGGAATGCGACGCGATCGGCGCCTGGATCGGCGAGCGGCTGAACCGCTGCGACGGGTCCGGTGCGCTTCCTGATCCCGATGGGCGGCGTCTCGGCCATCGACGCGCCGGGGCAGCCGTTCCACGATCCGCGCGCCGACGCCGCGCTGTTCGACGCGCTGGAGGCGACGATCCAGCAGACCAAGCACCGCCGCCTGATCCGCCTGCCGTACGCCATCAATGATCCGGTCTTCGCCGCCGCCCTGGTCGAACAGTTCCGCGCCATCGCCACGGAGGCCTGACCATGCCGCGCATCGCACGCAGCGCGCTGCTGGAGACATTCGCGGCCAAGGTGGCGCGACGCGAGCCGATCGTCGGCGGCGGCGCCGGCACCGGCCTGTCGGCGAAATGCGAGGAAGCCGGCGGCATCGACCTGATCGTGATCTACAACTCCGGCCGCTACCGGATGGCCGGCCGCGGCTCACTGGCCGGCATCCTGGCCTATGGCAACGCCAATGACATCGTGCTGGAGATGGCGCGCGAGGTGCTGCCGGCCGTCGAGCGCACGCCGGTCCTGGCCGGGGTCAACGGCACCGATCCATTCTGTCATTTCGACCACTTCCTCGACCAGCTCAAGGCGATCGGCTTCTCCGGCATCCAGAACTTTCCCACAGTCGGCCTGATCGACGGCACGCTCCGGGCCAATCTGGAGGAGACCGGAATGAGCTACGGGCTGGAGGTCGATCTGATCCGCCTCGCCCGCGAAAAGGACATGCTGACGACGCCCTATGTGTTCACCCCGGACGAGGCGCAGGCGATGACCGAGGCCGGGGCGGACATCATCGTGGCGCATATGGGCCTGACCACCGGCGGGGTGATCGGCGCGCAGACTGCGCTGACGCTGGCCGATGCAACGAGGCGGGTGAACGAGATCAGCGAGGTCGCGCGCACGGTGCGCTCGGACGTCATCGTCATCTGCCACGGCGGCCCGATCGCCACCCCGGAAGACGCGCAATACATCCTGGAGCATTGCGCCGACTGCCACGGCTTCTACGGCGCGTCGTCGATGGAGCGGCTGCCCGTCGAGCAGGCGCTGGTCGCGCAGACGCGCCGCTTCAAATCCCTCACCCGCTGACCGGAGTCCTGGCATGGCCCGCGCATACGCAAGCCGCATCATCGAGGCGCCGGTCGAGGCGGTGTGGGAAATGGTGCGCGATTTTTCAGCCCTGCCGCATTGGGTTGACGGCATCGGGCCGTGCCGGATCGAGGAGGGGCTGCCGCCGGACGCGATCGGCTGCGTGCGCGCCTTCAGCCTCGGCGGGGGTCCGCCGGTGCGCGAGCGGCTGTTGTCGCTGGACGATGCGCGCTACCGCTTCGCCTACAACTTCGAGACCCCGGCCTTCCCGGTGGCTAACTACCGCGCGGATTTCGAGCTGATCCCGGTCACGTCCGGCGAGCGCACGTTTGCGCAGTGGTCGGCGGAGTTCGACGAAGCGCCCGAGGATGCCGGCAAGTACGGTCCCATCATCTCGCGCGACGTGTTCGCCGGCGGCCTAGGCTCGCTGTCGCACAAGGCCGCCGGCCGGGCCGCGCCGGCCGGCGCGAGGCGGTGGCAGGGCTGGCGACCGGCCAAGGTGTTCTGTTCGTCGGCCCTCGCCGCGCCGCTCGCCGCCGTCTGGGGGCGGGCGCGCGACTTCGCCGGAATGGGCGCTTGGCACCCGGATGTGTCCGGCATGCACATCCAGGGCGGCGCGCGCGCCGACCAGGTGGGCGCCACGCGCGACTTCTCGATGAATGGCGGCCACCTGCTTGAGCGGCTCACCTACCTGTCCGACGCCGAGCATGCCTATCGCTACACAATTGACGAGAGCGCGATGCCGTGGCTGCACTACCACGCCGGCCTGCGCTTCCATCCGGTGACGGCCGACGACACGACGGTGGGAGTGTGGACCGCCGATTGGCTGGCCGCGCCGCAGGACGACGTGGAGCTGATCCCTGCGATCCATGCCAACGTGTTCCAGAAGGCGTTCGACACCCTGGGCGCACTGCTGCGGCGATGACCTGCCCGGAAGTCGTCGTTGGCGCTCGCGCACCAACACCGCCGGCGCGCTGCCGCTCCAGGGCGAGATTTCTGTCAAGATCACGTCAGATCCGAGGCGCCCCCACAGCGGCTGGGGGTCAAGATCTGACGCGGACAAGTCCAGCATCCACCGTTACCGAAGGAACACCGGGAACGTTGGTTGTAGCCCGGCCTGAAGCGGCAACGTCGCGGCACGCGGAGATTACCCGTCAAAAGTACATCGTTTTGCCGAAAAAGGCGATCTCGGCATTGTAGATCGCCTGCTGCTGCGCCGTGGTCAGGCCGTGCATGACGTGCCCGCCAACATAGTAGTGGACCCAATACGCGATGCTTGCGGCTTTCAGCGCCGCCACGAGCGCCTGAGCATTTTGAACGTTGACTGTCGGGTCGTTGACGCCCTGCGTGATATAAGCCGAGGGCGTGCTCTTGGACACGTCCTGCAGGATGCTGCGACCGCTGTTCACCATGCCTGTCGGCCCGGAATTGTCGGCCACGCAATTGACTTTGACCAATTCTGTTGGATACAGGTTGGCGCGGTCGCCTGCAAGTATCGTGTCGGTAAATCCTGCCGCCATGGCCAACGTGGCTCCGGCCGACCAGCCGTCCATGCATGCGTAGGACTTGTCAACTCCGTATTTCACGGCGTTCGCGCGCATGAATCGAAGTGCGAGCTGGACATCTTCGATCTGCGCCGTGCTGTAACCCGTCAGGCGGTAATTGATATTGGCCACAACGAAGCCGCCGCGGGACGCGATCTCGCCAGCCCGTCCATCCATCCAGCCGTCGGCTTGACCGTACCAGAACGATCCCCCGTGAATAAGAATTACCAGCGGACGCGGCGAGGAGAACACTCCTGCCGGAGGTGTCCAGATATTCATGGTTTCCAGCGGATCCGGACCATACGCAACGTTTCTCTGTACCGAGCCGGCGCGCGAGGTAGAACTGACTGCGACGAGCGATGCTGCCGCAAAGGTAACCGCACACAAGAACCGGGAGTAGATCATCGGGTTTCTTCCTGCTGATCTGAGATGTTGGTGGGAAGGAGTGGCGCCTGGCTCGCATGGGCCGCGACGGGCGCAAGCATGGAAGCCGCTTCCAGAGCGGTGACTACGAGCCCTGATGTATACTAAATAGATAAGTTATCGGCATCCTCGGGCAGCAACATAGGACCGTCGCAATCAAGCGCACCTGTGCTTGAGCAACCGACGTTTGATTTCATGGACCGTTCGCGAGTTCTCATCTCCCGGTCAGTAATAGGTTACCCCGCTGATCGGGAACGCAAACGGCGCGCCACCTACGCGTTAAAAAGCCTGTCAAGCCTGTCAAGAATCAATTAATAGTGAGCAGCGGGCCTGGGCATGAGTGTTCCGAACCTGATGCTTGCTCGGATCGCGGCAGGGAGCTCCGCCATGGGAGCCTTGTTGCCTATGAGTCACACCATCCATCGGATCGTGTCAGACGTTCCCATCCGAGTTCACCTGTGGATAAAGCGCGTTCTCAGACTGCCCGCCATCGTCTGCAGGATCAGGCAGCACGAGGCCGACCCCGCGTCGATCGTGCCGCGCGACCGCTCACCGAGCCTCGCCGCGCGGCCGATGTGCGCCATCATGTCCTTCGTCGCATTCCTCCCCTTCTCGGCCGCCGCCGACAGCGCATCGAGGCTGCCGGCGAAGTCGCGCCCCGCCTGCTGGGCCGCGTCGAAGGCTTCCAGCGCCGGTATGAGCGTATCAAGCAACGTCTTGTCGCCCTGCTTGGCCGAGCCGAGATCCTGCACGCCCGCCAGCCCCGCATGGAGCATTCTGCTGAACAGCGGCGCGTCCAGGGTCGCGGCCCCGGCGATCGCCCCAGCCATATCCAGGAAGAAGGTGCCGTAGAGCGGCCCCATGGAGCCGCCGATGCCCTCCAGCAAAGTCTCGCCCAACATGGTGAACGCCGCCGCCAGCCCCTCCCTGCCGTCGCCGATCGCCTCGGCGGCCCGCGAAAATCCCTTGCTCATGTTGATGCCGTGGTCGCCGTCGCCGATTGCGCCGTCGATTTCCGACAGCCAGGCGCGGTTGGCATTGATCGCCGCCACCAAGTCCAGCACCACGCCTCCGGCATCGGCCAGCTTCACCTCGTCGCTCATGCTCTCGCTTCCTGGGCCACCTGCACCAGTCCGAGGCAGCGGGCGGGGGCAGCCACCCAGCGCGCCAGGTCGGCGTCCAGCCGCATGATCGTCAACGTCACGCCCTGCATCTCCAGCGAGGTGAACAGGTTGCCGATGAACGGCTGGCGAATGGTCATGCTCCTCGCCTCCAGCACCTCGGCCACGCGGTCGTACAGGATGTACAGCTCCATGACCGGCGTCGCGCCCAGGCCCGAGACCAGCACCGCCACCTCGTCGCCTGTGGCGAACGGCAGGTCGGGCAAGATCGTATCCAGCAGGAGGTCGGCCATCTCGCGCGCGGGGCGGGTCGGCATGACCTCGACGCCCGGCTCGCCATGATGGCCGATGCCAACCTCCATCTGGCCGGCGGCGATGGAAAAGTTGGGCTTGCCGACGGCGGCGATGGTGCAGGGCGCCAAGCCGATCCCGACGCTGCGGGTGTTGTCGATCGCCTTCTGCGCGGCGGCGATCACGCCGTCCAGGTCCAGACCCTCGTCGGCAGCGGCGGCGCCCACCTTCCACATCAGGATCTCTCCGGCGACGCCGCGACGCTTGGCGGGCTCGTCGCGCGGCGCGGAGGCCACGTCGTCGTTGGCGACCACCGTCTTGACGACGATCCCCTTCGCCGCGGCCTGCCTGACCGCCATCCTGACATTCATGTTGTCGCCGGCGTAGTTGCCGTAAAGGCAGGCGATGCCGGCGCCGCCATCGGCGGCCACGCAGGCGTCCACAAAGCTTTTGGCGGTCGGCGACGAGAATATCTCGCCCACCGCCACGGCATCCACCATGCCTGGGCCGACATAGCCCAGGAACGCCGGTTCGTGGCCAGATCCGCCGCCGGTGACGATGCCGACCTTGCCCGGTCTCGGCGCCGCCGCCGAGCGCAGCGCGCGCGGGTTGTCGGTCGCCACCAGCAGGTCGGGATGGGCGCGCAAATAGCCCTTCAGCGCGTCCTCGACCACCTGGTCGGGGTCATTGATGATCCGGTTCATGAAGACGTCCCCTTTGCGCCCTGCCGCGTGCCGCTGCCTATTGAATCGTGTAGCCGCCATCGACTACCAGGTTCTCGCCGGTGATCATCGACGCGCCGCCGCTGGCAAGGTACAGCGCCGCGAGCGCCACCTCCTCGGGCTGCGCGAACCGCCCGGTCGGAATCTTGCGCTTCATCGCCACCCCGATCTCGCCGGCCCAGGCGCGGCGGCCCAGTTCGGTCTCGACCACGGTCGGCGAGATGGCGTTGACGGTAATGCCGTGCTTGGCCCACTCCGCCGCCAGCACACGGGTCAGCCCCAACAGCCCGGCCTTGCTGGTGCAGTAGGCGAGGTGGCCGTCCAGCGCCACGAAGCTCGCCTGGCTGGCCAGGTTGACGATGCGGCCGGCGCCAGACTGGCAAAGCGGCTGGAACGCCGCGCGGGCCATCAAGAACGGCGCCCGCAGGTTGACCGCCATCGTCGCGTCCCACTCCGCGTCGCTCACCTGCTCGGCCGGCCCCAGAAGCACGATCCCCGCGTTGTTGATCAGCACATCCAGGCGGTCATGCGCCTCGATCGCCATGCCGACAATCCGCTCGGCCTCGCCCGGATCAGTCACGTCCGCGACGATCGCCACATGGCCCTCGCCGGGCAGACCCAGGGCGGCCTGCTCGACCGCCTCGCTGCGGTCAGCCAGCGCCAGATGCGCCCCGCGCGCTGCGAACACCTGGGCGATCGCCTGCCCGATGCCGGCCGCGCCGCCGGTCACCAGCACCACCTTTCCGGTCATGTCGAACGCCGTCTCGAAGCTGTAGCTGGCCATTTCCCCCCGCCGATTGCTTGCCCGCCGAGCGTGACGCGAATTTTTTTTGCCCAGCGTGGTATTTTCTTCATCTGACTTTTCGCGCGACGCCATGCGGTGTCAATGGCCTAGAGGTGTCAAGCCTCCGGCGGCGGCTATCGGCCGGGCTGGGGAGCGCTGTCGCCGGTACCTGACGGGCCGCCGCGGCCAACCTTCATCTCCGCGCAGCGGCAGCGAACGGGAGAGCGCCATGACCATAGCGATCGGCTGCGACGAAGCCGCCTTCGCGCTGAAGGAGACGCTGAAGCGCGCGCTCCAGGATCAGGGTCACGCGATCCAGGATTACGGCACGCACGCAGAGGGTGAGACGGCCGCCTACCCGGATGTGGCCTTCGCGGTGGCCGGGGCCGTGGCCGCCGGCCGGCACCAGCGCGGGGTGCTGCTGTGCGGCACCGGCATCGGCATGGCGATCAGCGCCAATAAGGTGCCCGGGGTGCGCGCCGCCCAGTGCCACGACACTTATTCGGCCGAGCGCGCCCGCAAGAGCAACGACGCGCAGATCATCTGCATCGGAGCGCGGGTGGTCGGGCCGGAGCTGGCTAAGACAATTATCGCGGCCTGGATGGCCAGCGAGTTCGAGGGCGGCCAGTCAGCCGCCAAGATCGAGCGCATCGCCGCGTATGAGGCGGCGGCGCAGGAACCGGCGCCGGCCCGCGCCGCCTAGCCTCCGAACTCGGCCACGCCGGCCGGCCGTCGGGCGGATGGCTGGCCCGCCGGCCGGGCCGCCGCGGCGGCAGCTTCGGCCTGGATGATACGGACTGGGGTGTGTATGCATCCCTTTTGGCAAGCGGCACGCTTGAGGGCAGAGACCTATTCACACATTCCCGACCCTTTTTTCGTGCCCGGCAGACGGACGATCCCGGGGATCACGCTGTTGACATTCCCCGGCGACGGCGAGTCGAAAGGCCGCCGGCCCGCGCTGTCCCGCCTTGACCGTCCCGCACCTGGTCTGGGCTGGCGCGCGCGCCGTCGCCTGGCGCGCGAGGCCGCCCTACTGCGCGCCAGCCCGCTATTCGACGCGGATTGGTACAGAGAGCATTGCACCGAGGCAGACCGCGAGGACTGCGACCCGGTCCTGCACTATCTTGTGACCGGCGCGCTCGCGGGGCTGGATCCGGGGCCAGAGTTCAGCACCGAGGAATACAACGCCGCCAATCCGGATGTCGCCGCCTCCGGCCTTAACCCGCTCGCCCACTATCTCGCGCACGGCCTCGCCGAGCGCCGCGCGCTGCGCGTGACTGCGGCATTGACGCCGCCTGCTGTGGTGCAGGGCGGCAGCGCGAGCCGCCGGCAACCGCCGCTACGGGCGTCGCTCAGGTCCCTGCTCCGGCCGCTGCTGCGGCCAGGCCGGGTGCTTCGGCCGAGCGCGCCGGACGGGTTCGCCGACACCGCGCCGCTGCATCCGGTCGACGGGCACGCGCCGACCGGCTGGGCGCTGGTGCAGATGCCGCAGCCGCCAGCCGCGAGCCGCCTGTCGCTGCGGGTCCGCGAGGGCGATGGCGCGCGCGAGATTGCGCTGCCGCCGCAGGCGCGCGCGGCACTGGTCCGGCTGCCGGAGTCTCCGGCGCAGCTTGGCATCGGCTGCGGTGTCCGGTCGGGCCTACGGATCGGCCCGGACGGGCTGCCGGATCGTTTCGTGGTGCGCGAAATCGGCCAGGTCGAGGCGGTGCTGCGGCTGCTTCGGACGCACGGCTTCGGGCCTGCGCGGCTGTGGCGCGCGCTGCGCGGTCCCGGGCCGGGACTGGTGTCCTCGCTGCGCGAACTGGCGGCCCTGCACACCCCGGCGGAGAGCAGCGGGTACCAGCAATGGATCGAGCTGTATGATACGCCGCCGCGCGCCGGACTCGCCGCGATGCGCGCCCGCGTCCGCGCCATGCCCGATCCGCCGCGGTTTTCCGTGCTGGTGCCAACCTTCAACACGCAGGCCGCGCCGCTGTGCGAGATGATCGGCTCGGTGCGCGCCCAGATCTACCCGCACTGGGAGCTGTGCATCGCCGACGATGCATCGACCGAACCGCATGTGCGCGACATCCTGCGCGAGGCCGAATCCGAGGACGCCCGCATCCGCTTGGCGCTGCGCGACCGGAACGGAAACATTTCGGCCGCATCGAACTCGGCGCTGGCGCTGGCCAGCGGCGATTTCGCGGCGCTGCTGGACCATGACGACGTGCTGGCTCCGCAGGCGCTGCTGGCCATGGCCGAGGCGATCCGCGCCAATCCCGGCACCGACATCCTGTATTCCGACGAGGACAAGCTCGACGCGGACGGCCATCGCTACGATCCGTATTTCAAGCCCGACTACAGCCCCGAGCTGTTGCAGGGCCAGAACTTCATCAGCCATCTGGGCGTCTATCGCCTGTCGGCGCTGCGCGCCCTCGGCGGGCTGCGCGAAGGGTTCGAGGGCAGCCAGGACTACGACCTAGCGCTGCGCATGGCGGCGCGCACGCGCGGCCCGATCGTGCATGTGCCGCACGTCCTGTACCATTGGCGCATGTTTCCCGGCGCGGGCACCTTCTCCTCCACCCAGATGTCGCGCGCCACGATCGCGGCGCGTCGCGCCATCCAGGAGCAGGCGGCATCGCTCGGCGACGCGGTGGAGGTTACCGACAGCGTTGCCCACTATCACCGGGTGGTGCGCGCCGCCCCCGATCCGTGGCCGCTGGTCACCGCCATCGTGCCGACCCGCGATCATGCCGACGTGCTACGCGACTGCATCGACGGCCTGCTGGACGCCACCGACTATCCGGCGCTGGAGGTGATCGTCGCGGACAACGGCAGCACCCAGGCGGAGACGCACGCCTATTTCGCGCAGATCGCCGAGCGCGGCGTGCGCGTGCTGCCCTGCCCCGGGCCGTTCAACTACTCGGCGATCAACAACGCAGCCGCCGCGCAGGCCAGCGGCGACATCCTGCTGCTGCTGAACAACGACATCTCGATGTCCTCGCCGGGCTGGCTGCGCGAGATGGTGCAGCTGGCGGTCCGCCCAGGAGTGGGCGCGGTTGGCGCGCGGCTGCTGTATCCCGACGGCACGCTGCAGCACGCCGGCGTGGTGCTGGGCCTGGGCGGCGCCGCCGGCCACACCCATGTCGGCGCTGGGCGCGACGATCCCGGCTATTTCGGCCAGCTGATGATGACGCGCGAGGTCTCCGCGGTCACCGCCGCCTGCCTGGCGACGCCGCGCGCCGCCTTTGCCGCCGTGGGCGGACTGGACGAAGTGAACCTGCCGGTCGCGTTCAACGACGTCGATTACTGCCTGCGCCTGCGCGAAGCCGGGCTGCGCGTCATCTGGACGCCGCACGCCGAGCTGGTGCATCACGAAATCCAAGTCTCGCGGCAGCGACTTCACCCCCGAGCGAGTGGACAAGTTCCACGCCGAGGTCGCGTACGTGCTGCGCCGCTGGGGCACGGCGCTGTCCGCCGACCCGTTCTACAACCCCAACCTGTCGCTCAGCCACGCGCGGCCCACCCCGGCGTTCCCGCCGCGCGGGCCGCGCGTCTGGGCGACGCAGGATCCCGCATTGCAGCCGGTGCCCGCCCGCCCGGTTCCCCAGACCGAAGCGGCGCTGTAGCGTCACACTCCAAACAGAGTGCAGATCAGCGATGGAGATCTCGTGGACACGATGACGGATCCGCATGCCAGCGGCGCGATGATCGACCCGCGCGCCGGCGGCGCGATGATCGACCCGCGCGCCGGCGGCGCGACCGAGGACGCGATCGACCGCCTGCTGGCGCCGCATGTCGATGCGCTGTTCTGGCGGCCGGTCAGGCTGGGCGTGGACAGCGCGTGGTACGGCCACCTGCCGTTCGCACACTGGATCGTCGCCGCCAGCCGCCCGCGCCTGCTGGTCGAACTCGGCACCCATGCCGGGGTTTCGTACTCGGCGTTCTGCGAATCAGTGCGCCGGTCCGGGCTGGATACGCGCTGCCTGGCAGTGGACACCTGGCAAGGCGACGAGCATGCCGGGTTCTACGGCGAGGAGATCTTCAACGATCTCTCGACGTTTCACGATGCGCGCTACGCCGGCTTCTCGACGCTGCTGCGCTGCACGTTCGACGCGGCGCTCGGCTATGTCGCCGATGGCAGCATCGACCTGCTGCACATCGACGGACGGCACGCCTATGAGGACGTGCGCCAGGACTTCGACAGCTGGCGGCCGAAGCTGTCCGCGCGCGCGGTCGTTCTGTTGCACGACACCAATGAACGCCCCCGCGGTTTTGGGGTTTGGCGGCTATGGGCGGAGCTGGCCGCCGCACACCCGCATTTCGAGTTCCTGCACGAACACGGCCTGGGCGTGCTGTGCGTCGGCCCGCAAGCGCCCGAGGCCGTGCAGGAGCTGTGCCGGCCCCGCGAGGCGGCCGAGATCGCCGCGCTGCGCGAGCGCTTCGCGCTGCTGGGCGAACGCTGGTCGGTCGAGCATCAGCACCGCAACACGCGCTGCGCGCTGGTGCAGGACCGGGCGCGCATCCAGGCGCATGCCGATGCGCTCGAGGCGAAGTTCGGCGAACTGATCAGCTACACGACGGCGCTGGAGCGCAATATTGGCCAGCCGCCGGCGCGCGCCGAGCTGCGCAACGCGCTCGCCCGCGCGGTCGCCGCGGACCACGAGCGACTGATCGCGCTGGACCGGGCCGCCGCCGCCGATGCGCAGGCTGCGGCGGCGCACGCAAAGACTGCGGCGGCGCAGGCCGAAACGCTGGCGATGCGGCGGGAGATGGAGGCCATCGCGGCGTCACGGTCATGGCGCGTGGCGCAGCGCCTGCGCGCCGCGACGGAGTTGCTGCGCGGCTCGATGCGCCACCCGCTCGGGGCGATGGGCCGTACGGTCACGGTGGCGCCGGGATCGCCGGCGCCGGCGGCTCCCGCCCCAGTCGCGGCAATCGTCGGTCCACCGCGGACGCGCCAGCCCGCAATTCTGTTTGCCGCCGGCGAACCGGACACGCCGGGTTGCGCCTATCGCTGCGTCCGCCTCGCCGCCAGCGCCGCCGCCGCGGGCTGGCAGGCGCGCTGGAAGCCAGTGGCGGAGGTGTCCGCAGACGACCTGCGCGACACCGACCTGGTGATCCTGTGGCGGGTGACGTGGAGCCCGCATGTCGAGGGCTTGATTGAGCACGTGCGCGGGTTCGGCGGCCGCGTGGCGCTCGATCTGGACGATCTGATGATCCGCCCGGAGCTGGCGCGGGTCGAGTTCATCGACGCGATCCGCTCGATCAACTGGTCCGAGGCGCATGTCCGCGCCATGTTCACCAGCATCGTCCACGTGCTGCACAACGTAGATCTGTGCATCGCCACCACCGAGGAGCTGGCGCGCGAGATGCGCCGCTTCCAGAAGGCCGCCTACGTTCTGGCCAATGGCTTCGATGCCGCGACCTTCCGGCGCGCGCGGATGGCGGCGCGGGCGCGGCTGGCCGCGCCGCCGGATGCGCTGGTGCGGATCGGCTATGCCGGCGGCTCGCGCACCCACCAGCGCGACTTCGCCGCCGCCGCCGAGGCGCTGGCCGCCGTCCTGGCCGCCCGGCCGCAGACCCGGCTGGTGCTGTTCCGGCATGGCGAGGCGCAGGAAGGGCTGGTCGCCCCGGAGGAGTTCCCGGCGCTGGCCGCCCACGCGGACCGCATCGAGTGGCGCGAGCTGGCGCCGCTGGACGCGTTGCCTGACGAGCTGGCGCGCTTCGACATCAATATCGTGCCGCTGCAGACCGGCAATCCGTTCGTCGAAGCCAAGAGCGAGCTCAAGTTCTTCGAGGCGGCAATTGCCGGCGTGCCCAGCGTCGCCTCGCCGACCGGCCCGTACGCGCGCGCCATCCGCGACGGCGAGACCGGGTTCCTCGCCGCCGATGCGCCGGCCTGGCAGCAGGCGCTCCTGGCGCTGGTCGATGATCCGGCGCTGCGCCAGCGCATCGCCCGCAACGCCTGCGGCGACGTCCTGTGGCGCTTTGGGCCAGAAGGACAGGCCGAGACGATGCGCCGCTTCCTGGCCCAGCAGCATGGCGGCGCGCAGCCGGCGGACTGCCGGACCCTGGCGGCCGCGTTTGCCCTCGACCTGGCCGTCGCCCCGCGGCGGGACTTCCAGCGCCTGCCGCCCGGCGATGCCACCGAGACGCTGTTCATGCAGGACCGTCTGGCGGAGGCGGCGGTGACGGTGGTGATCACAGCCTACAACTACGCCGACCACATCCAGGAGGCGCTGGAATCTGTGCGGCTGCAAACCCTGGCTCCGCTGGATCTGGTGGTGGTGGACGATTGCTCGACCGACCTGGACATGCCGCAGCTGATCCTGGATTGGGCGCACGCCAATGCCGGGCGGTTTAATCGGCTGGTCGTGCTGCGCCATCTTGGCAATGCCGGGCCGGGGGCCGCGCGCAACACCGGCTTCGCCTGGGCCGAGACGCCGTACGTGCTGCCGCTGGATGCCGACAACCGGTTGCGCCCGGGCTGCGCCGAACAGTTGTTCGCGGCGCTGGACGGCAGCGGCGCGGCGTTCGCATATCCGCGGCTGCAGCATTTCGGCGGCGACGCGCAGGTGAGCGGCGGCGCGCGCTACGAGCCGCAGCGCCTGATCGGCGGCAACTACATCGACGCCATGGCCCTGATCGCGCGCTGGGCCTGGTCGGCGGCCGGCGGCTACTACCCGCAGCGCGACGTGATGGGCTGGGAGGATTTCTCGCTGTGGTGCCGGATGGCCGAACTGGGCTTCTGGGGACAGGCGGTGGACGCGGTGTTGGCGGAATACCGGGTGCATCACGGCTCGATGGTGGACACGTTCATCGAGACCGACGGGAACAAGTTGGCGATCGTCGATTTCGTCGAGCAACGTCACCCCTGGCTCGACATCCTGGCGCGCGACCCGCATGCGCGGACGCGATGAAGCGGAGGCAGGCGTCCGAAGAGGCGCTGCTGCGCGAGCACCGGTGCGTCCTGATCCCAACGCGGTCTCGACCCGCAGGTCGAACCTGATCCTCGTCGCCGCGCCTGCGCACGGCGTCTATGCGCTCCGGTCGCAGGAGGCATTCGCCCTTGACACGCGCCTGCATCCGTCGCGCGACCGGGGCCCCAGTGACCGCGCCCCCCGTGACCTGCGCCCCGCGCTGCGCTAAACCCCCGGGCTTGCCCGGAGACCACGCCTTGAACGCACCCCTTCCCGTCCGCTCGAACAGCCTCCGCAGCGGCCCTGACGCGCGCGGCCGGTTCGGCGCGTTCGGCGGCCGGTTCGTCGCCGAGACGCTGATGCCGCTGATCCTGGAGGTCGAACAGGCCTATCGCTCCGCCCAGGCGGAATCCCGCCTTCCAGCCCGAACTCGACCGCTACCTGCGCGACTATGTCGGCCGCCCCAGCCCGCTGTGGTTCGCCGAGCGGCTGACGCGCAAGCTCGGCGGCGCCAAAATCTACTTCAAGCGCGACGAGCTGAACCACACCGGCGCCCACAAGATCAATTCGTGCATGGGCCAGATCCTGCTCGCCCGGCGCATGGGCAGGACCCGCATCATCGCCGAGACCGGCGCCGGCCAGCATGGGGTAGCGACGGCCACCGTCTGCGCGCTGTTTGGCCTGCCCTGCACGGTGTACATGGGCGCCGTGGATGTCGAGCGCCAGAAACCCAACGTGTTCCGCATGAAGCTGCTGGGCGCCGAGGTCAGGCCAGTGACCTCCGGCGCGGGCACGCTGAAGGACGCGATGAACGAGGCGTTGCGCGACTGGGTCGCCAATGTTCGGGACACCTACTACCTGATCGGCACCGTCGCCGGCCCGCACCCGTATCCGATGATGGTGCGCGACTTCCAATCGGTCATCGGCGAGGAAGCCAAGCGCCAGATGCGCGACGCCGAGGGCCGTCTGCCGGATGTGGCGGTGGCCTGCATCGGGGGCGGCAGCAATGCGATGGGCCTGTTCCATCCGTTCCTCGATGACGCCTCGGTGCGGCTGATCGGGGTGGAGGCGGCTGGGCACGGACTGGACACGCCGCATCACGCCGCCAGCCTGTCGCGTGGCCGGCCGGGTGTGCTGCACGGCAATCACACCTACCTGTTGCAGGACGAACACGGCCAGATCGCCGAGGCGCACAGCATCAGCGCCGGCCTGGACTACCCCGGCATCGGCCCGGAACACTCCTGGCTGCACGAGATCGAGCGGGTGGAATATGTGGCCGCCACCGATGGCGAGGCGCTGGACGCATTCCAGCTCTGCACCCGCACCGAGGGCATCATCCCGGCGCTGGAGCCGGCGCACGCGCTGGCGCATGTCGCCAAGATCGCCCCGGACATGCCGGCCGACCGAATCATCCTGATGAATCTGTGCGGCCGCGGCGACAAGGACATCTTTACCGTCGCCGACGCGCTGGGGGTGTCGCTGTGAGCCGCATCGCCGCCCGCTTCGCGCAGCTGCGAGCCGAGGGACGCGGCGCGCTGATCCCGTTCCTGGAAGCCTGGGATCCGGACCGCGACACGTCGATGGCGCTGCTGCGCGGGATGGCGGGCGCCGGCGCCGACCTGATCGAGATCGGCTGCCCGTTCACCGACCCGATGGCCGACGGCCCGATCATCCAACGCGCCAGCCAGCGTGCGCTCGCCGCCGGCGCGACGCTGGCCGCGGCGCTGGGCATGGTGCGCGGTTTCCGCGACGCCGACGAGGCGACCCCGATCGTGCTGATGGGCTACCTCAACCCGATCCTGTCGTACGGACCCGAACGCTTCTGCGTCGATGCGGCGGCGGCCGGGGTGGACGGGCTGATCGTGGTGGACCTGCCCAGCGAGGAGGCCGAACTGCTCTCCGGGCACGCCGCGCGCGAAGGACTGGACATCATCCGGCTGGTAGCGCCGACCACCGATGACGCGCGCCTGCGCCATGTGCTCGGCGGCAGTTCCGGGTTCGTCTATTACGTGTCGATCACCGGCATCACCGGCACGCGCAGCGCCAGCGCCGCCGACCTGCGCGCCGCCATTCCGCGCGTGCGCGCCGCCACCGACCTGCCCATCGCTATCGGCTTCGGCGTCCGCACCCCGGCGCAGGCGGCGGAAGCGGCGGGGGTCGCCGACGCCGCCGTGGTCGCCTCGGCGCTGATCGAGATTCTGGCCGCCAGCCTGGACGCGCAGGGCCGCGCCGGCCCCGAAACGGTGTCGCGCGTGCTGGACCAAGTGCGCGCCCTGGCCGCCGGCGTCCGCGGCGCGCAGCGGGCCGCGGCATGAGCTGGCTGACCGAATATGTCCGCCCGCGCATCCGCACCCTGCTGGGACGGCGCGACGTGCCGGAGAACCTGTGGGTGCAATGCCCGCAATGCCAGCAGATGATGTTCCACACCGAGCTGGAGAAGAACCTGCGGGTCTGCACGCATTGCGGCCACCACATGCGCGCCGGCAGCACCGAGCGGCTCGCCTGGACGTTCGACGATGGCGCATCGACCCGCATCGAGCTGCCGAAAGTGCCGACCGACCCCCTGCGTTTCCGCGACAGCCAGCGCTATGTCGAGCGGCTGCGCGTCGCCCGCGAGAAGACCCACACCGATGACGCGCTGGTGGTGGCGCACGGCGCGATCGGCGGCGTGCCGGCGGTGGTCGCGGTGATGGAGTTCGACTTCATGGCCGGCTCGATGGGGGCTGCCGTCGGCGAGGGCCTGGTCGCCGCCGCGCGCCTCGCGGTGCTGCAGCAGGCCGCGCTGGTGGTGTTCACCGCCTCCGGCGGGGCGCGGATGCAGGAAGGGGCGGTCAGCCTGATGCAGATGCCGCGCTCGATCATCGCCACCCGCCTGGTCAAGCATGCCGGCCTGCCCTTCATCGTGGTGCTGACCGATCCCACGACCGGTGGCACCACGGCGAGCTTCGCCATGCTGGGCGACATCCACATCGCCGAGCCGGGGGCGCTGATCGGCTTCGCCGGCGCACGGGTGATCGAGCAGACGGTGCGCGAAACGCTGCCGGAGGGTTTCCAGCGCGCCGAATACCTGCATGAGCACGGCATCGTCGATATGGTCGTGCCACGCACCGAACTCGCCGCCGCGCTTGGGCGGGTGCTGGGGCTGCTGTGCCGTCGCGAGCCGGCCGAGCCGAAGGACGCGCCGGCGCCGGCCGCGGCCGAGCCGGAGACCGAGGCGGCAGCCTGACTGCTTGCCGCAGCATCGCCGCGCACACATGAGCGACGCCCCCGCCGGCGGCCGGTTCGATGCCATCGTCACCCGCCTGCACGGGCTGCACCCCCGGCTGATCGACCTCAGCCTGGATCGCCTGCAAGGCCTGCTTGACCGCATCGGCAATCCGGAGCGCCGGCTGCCGCCAGTCATCCATGTCGCAGGCACCAACGGCAAGGGCAGCACCTGCGCCTTCCTGCGCGCCATCGGCGAGGCGGCCGGGTGGCGGGTGCATGTGTTCACCTCGCCGCATCTGGTGTCGTTCAACGAGCGCATCCGCATCGCCGGTTCGCTGGTCGATGATGCGACTCTGGCCGACACGCTGGACGAACTGGAGCGGATCAACGCCGCCGCCCCGATCACCGTGTTCGAGATCATCACCGCCGCCGCCCTGCTGCTGTTCGCGCAGGCGCCAGCCGATCTGTGCGTGCTGGAGGTCGGGCTGGGCGGCAGGCTGGACGCCACCAACGTCGTGCCCCGCCCGGCAGCCGCCGCGATCACCGCCATATCGATGGACCACCGCGAGTTTCTGGGCGACACGATCGCGGCGATCGCGGCGGAGAAGGCCGGGATCATCAAGCCCGGCTCGCCCAGCGTGACCGGCGCGCAGCCGCCGGAGGCGCTGGGCGTGCTGGGCCAGATCGCTCGCCGCGCGGGATCGGTCCTGCGGGCGCGCGGCCGTGACTGGACCATCGCGCCGACCGATGCAGGATTGCGCTTCGCCGACGCCGACGGCGCGCTCGACCTGCCGCCCGCCTCCCTGCGCGGCCTGCACCAGCACGACAACGCCGGTATCGCCATCGCTGCTTTGCGCGCCGCCCGGCTCGGAATCGGAGACTCGGCCATCCGCCACGGCATCAGCGGCGCGCGCTGGCCGGGCCGGCTGCAACGCCTGCACGGCCGGCTGGCGCGCACGCTGCCGGCCGGCTGGGAGCTTTGGCTCGATGGCGGCCACAATCCGGGCGCGGGCGAGGCGTTGGCCGAACATCTGGCGGGCTGGGCAGACCGCCCGGCAACGCTGGTGGTCGGCATGAAGCAGACTAAGGACGCCGCCGCCTTCCTGCGCCCGCTGCTGGCGCGAACCGGACAGGTGTTCGCGGTTGCCGAGCCGGCGCAGCACCTCGCCATGCCGGTCCCGGCCATCATCGCGGCAAGCCAGGGAGCGGCCCGGCCCGGCCCCACGGTGCGCGAAGCGCTGGCGCAGATCCCGCGCGACGGGCCGCCCGGGCGGATCCTGGTCTGCGGCAGCCTGTACCTGGCCGGCGAGATCCTGAAGGCGGACGCCGCCCCACCCTGAGTCTGCGGGACTGAGTCTCCGGGACTGATCGCCGGGACTGGCCCACTGGCGTTCAGCCCGCGTTCATGCCTTGCGGCTACACGGAGCGTCCGGCTTTGGGGAACGCACCGGATTGCCGCGAACGACTCACCGGGACCGGATTAGGAACGCCATCCGCACGCGATGCCGGGCGCTCGCCGTTGATAGCCGCGGCGTGGTCGCGCTGGAGTTCGCGATAACCGGCCTGGCGTTCCTGGCGATGCTGCTGTTCGTCGCCGCGCTCGGCTTTCGCATGTACGTGCAGGTGGCGCTCGACTATTCCGCCAGCCGCGCGGCACGCCTGCTCGCAGTGGACAGCACGCAGAGTCTGTCCGGCAGTGCCCAGCATTTCCAGTCGGCCTCGTTCTGTCCGTTTCTGTCGCCATTCCTGGCCTGTAACGGGCTTACCATTTCGCTGCAGCCGGTGAGCGACTACCTGCACGGATCATCCCCCGGCGCCGGGCCGCCGCCGTTCAATCCCGGCCAGGGCGGCAGCCTGATGCTGCTGCAGATCACCTACGCCCTGCCGGCGCTGAGCTGGCCGGTGCCGGTGCGGGGCGGCGGCCTGGGCCATTTCGCGTCGCCCATCGTGACCGCCGGCTACCCGTACCAGAATGAATACTGAACCGTCCCGGCCCGATCGCGCGCGTCGGTTGCGGGCCGACCGGCGCGGCGTGGCGGCGCTGGAGTTCGCGCTGCTTGCACCGGCGCTGGTGGTCATCGTGCTGGGGCTGTACGACATCAGCAAGGCCGTCATCGTCTGGTGGCAGCTCTCCGCCGCGGCGGGGGCGATCGCGCGCATCGGCACCACCTATGCCGCCACGCCGGACAACACCAATGTCCTGTCCACCACGCAGGCGGCCAGCGCAAGCACCGCGATCTTCGCTGTCATCCCGGCGCTCGCCCAGGGTCCGTCGTCGCGCTACGGGGTCACCATGACGAGCGTCGTGATGACGCCCACTGTGCCCGGCTGCAGCAGCAACTGCACCTATCTCAGCAACACCGCGTGGAGCCTGGCGCTGCAAGGCGCGGCGCCGCTGCGGCCGTGCGGCTCGCCGGGCCAAGTGGCGGACGGCACGCCCTCATCCAGCCTCACGCTGCCGCTGGATGCCTTCACCCGGGCGCCGCTACTGGTCGTCGATGTGACTTACGACTTCATCCCGTTGTTTAACACCTTTTTTGGCCATGCGCTGACCTTCATGGAAACCGCGTACCTGGCCACGCGCACCGGCAACGATGCTGCCTGGATCCGGCTCACCGGCCCGCAGGCCGCACAGGCGCAATGCCCGGGCTATACCGGATGAGTGCCGGGGCCGTCCTGCGCCGGCTATGGCGTGGCCTGCGAGAGCGGCGGGCGGCGACGGCGGTGCTGTTCGCGCTGACCGTCACGCCGATCCTGGGATTCGTGGCGTTGGCCTTCGATGTCGGCTCGACCGTCTGGACGCGCTCGCAACTCGACCTTGCGGCCGATGCGGCGGCGCTGACTGGGGTCATGACCGGGGCCACCGACTTCGCCGCCAACCCCGCGACCTCGTTCCAGGCGGCACAGTTGGCCGGACAGAAGCGGTTCTATGCGCAGGCGAGCCGGATGCCGGGCGTCACGGTCGCCTCGCTCAGCGTCGGCGTCACCCGCAGCGGCGGCACGATCACCTCGGTCGTCAGCTACACCGGCTCATACAAGACTCAGTTCGCGCGCCTGTTCGGCATGCCGACCCTGCCGACGTTCGGCACAGCCACCATCACTCGCACCAACAGTCCGTTCTTCGACATCGAGTTCCTGCTCGACAACTCCTCGTCGATGGCGATCGCGGCCTCGCAGCCGGACATGATCACGCTCGGCACCCTGGTCCGCGCCAGCCCGCTGTTCAAACAGTGGGGCCAAGGCCAGAACTGCGCCTTTGGCTGCCACTTCGACGCCAAGAACAACGACTTCTATGGTCTTGCCAAGTCAAACGGCGTGCCGCTGCGCAGCGACGTGCTGAGCGCGGCGGTGCAGAACGTCATCACCACGATCAGCCAGTCGCCGGGTGCGGCGCAGTTCGCGGTCGGGCTGTACAGCTTCAACGCGACCTTCAACACGCTGTACCCGTCCAGCCCCGACCTGACCGACGCGGCGCTGGCGGCGCTGCGAATGACGGTGCCGGTGACCACCAACGGCGGCGACGCGGACACGAACATCCCGCTCGCGCTGCAATCGCTCGCGGCGACGCTGCCGGCCTCGGGCGACGGCTCGACGCCGGCGCTGCCGCGCCGCTACGTTTTCATCGTCACCGACGGCGTGGCCGACTATTTTGCCGCCAACGGCGCGCGCACCATAGCGCCGCTCAACCCCGCGCAATGCACGGCGCTCAAGGCCAAAGGCATCCAGGTGCTGGTGCTGTACACGCTATACGTGCCGCTGGTGCCGCCGAACGTGCCGACCGCGAACAGCTTCTACGTCACGAGCGTCGCCAACAACAACGTGCCGCTGTTCTCGGCCACGCTGGCGGCCAACCTGCAGGCCTGCGCGTCGTCGCCCGGATTTTACCAGCAGGCGAGCGACGCCGCCTCGATCCAGGCATCGCTGCAGACCTTGTTGCAGGCAGCCCTCAGTGCGCCGGCGCGGTTCACGCAATAACCGCGCGGCTCAGCGCCGGCCGCGCGCCTTGCGGGCGGCATAGCGGGCGTCGCGCTTGGCCTGCTGCTCGGCCTTCAGCGCCTCGGCCCGCGCCGCTGCCTCGGCCTCGCGCGCGCGCTGCTCCTCGGCCTGCCGCGCCAACTCGGCCTGATGCGCCACATCGGCCAGCCGCGCCTGCTCGGCCGCGATCTCGCGCTGGCGCTGGCGCTCGGCGGCGCGCACGGCGCGCGCCTCGATGATCGCCTGCTGCTCGGCTTGGCGGGCCAGCACCGCCGGATCGTCCGGCGCCGGACGCGCGAGGAATTTCTCCAGCACGGCCTTTTTGGCGTTGGCGGACGCCGTCTGCCGCTCGCTGAACTTGTTGTCCTTGAACCCAGCCATCGCCTCGGTTGTCCTTACGGGAGAACGGGCCGGCAGGCGGCCCTTGCCGGCATCGCATAGCCCCCGCGCCGCACGCCCGCCAAGGCGTGCGGGCGGGGGTCACACCCGCATTTTCGCGCGATCAGCCGGCTACGTCCACCAGGACGAGTTGCGCATCCTCGGTCGCCACGATGTCCAGGGTCGCCTCGTCGCTGATCGCGGCACCGTCGCGCGTGCCCACAGCCACGCCGTTCACCGTCACCGCCCCGGTGGCCGGGACCAGGTAGGCCACCCTGCCCTGCCCCAGCACATGCCGCACGGCGCGTCCCGCCGGCACGCGCCCGGCCAGCACCGCCGCGTCGGCGTGCAGGCCCAACGCAGCGCCGTCCGCGCCGGCGCGGCCATCGGCCAGGACAGCAAGCGCCCCGTCCGCCTCTCGCGGGAAGCTGCGTGTTCCCCAGCCCGGCTCCGCGCCACGCTGACTCGGCTGCACCCAGATCTGGAACAGCCGGGTCGGCACCGATTCAAGGTTGTACTCGGCATGCACGATGCCGGTTCCGGCATGCATCACCTGCACGTCCCCGGCCTTGGTGCGGCCCTCGTTGCCCAGGCTGTCGCGATGGGTGATCGCGCCCTCGCGGACATAGGTGATAATCTCCATGTCGCGATGCGGGTGCGGATCAAACCCCTGCCCCGGCGCGATCTCGTCATCGTTCCAGACCCGCAGCCCGCCCAGGCCCATCCGGCGCGGATCGTGGTAGCTGCCAAAGCTGAAATGGTGGCGGGCATTGAGCCAGTCGTTGCGGAAGCCGCCAAGGTTTTCAAACGGCTGCACGTCAATCATCGGCTGATCTCCCGGTCACTTGGTCGTTCGGTATCGAACGGTTCGCCGCCCAGATGGGGTCCCGGCGCTGCCGGGACAAGCTCGCCCTCTGCCGCCAGGCCCAGCTTGCGCAACAGCCGGTCCAACTGGGCCAACTCCGCCTTATCAAGGCCCGCCATCGCGGTAGCGATGTCCCCGGCATGGGGCGGGAACACCGCCTGAATCAGCGCCCGCCCTGGCGCGGTCAGCCCGACATGCACCAGCCTACGGTCGGCGGCGTCGCGCACCCGGGTTGTCAGCCCGCGCGCCGCCAGCCTGTCCACCACGTCCGTCAGGTTCGCCGGGCTGGTCAGCACCTTGCGGCACAGCGCGCGATGGGTCATCGGCCCCTGGTGCAGGATCGCCTCCAGCACGCCAAGCTGGGTCAGCGTCAGCCCGAGCGGCGCGAGCCTGGCTTCGACGCGGTCCGACACGCTGCGGGCGGCGCGCATCAGCTTGACGTACGCGCGCACCGCGGCGGCGACCGCCGGATCATCGACACCGAACATCGCCTATCGGTTCATCAGCACCGGCAAGCTTGCGTGTTCGAGCACATGCCGGGTGACGCCGCCCAGGATCAGCTGGCGGATGCGGCTATGCGAGTAAGCGCCCATGGTCAGCAGATCCGCCCCGAACGCCCGCGCCGCCGCCAGCAGCCCGGCGCCCACGTCGCGGTCGATCGAGCGGAACCGCTCGACGTCGGCGGTCACGCCGTGCAGGGCCAGGTACTCGGCCAGCGCCGGCGCGTGCGGCCCGCGCCGGTAGTATTCGTCCGAGGCCAGGATGCAGACCGCGCCGGCGCGCTGCAGCCAGGGCAGGCCGGCCATCAGGGCGGCGGTCGATTCCGCCGTGCCGTTCCACGCCACGGCGATGCGCTCGCCCAGCGTGGCCGGCGCGTCGAGCGGCGCGATCAGCACCGGCCGGCCACTGTCGAACAGCACCGCGTGCAGCGCGTCCGACGACGACAAATCCTCGTCCGCTTCGGGGTGCGGGACCACGGTCAGGTCGGCGAGCCGGGCCAGCTGCGCCACGGTGTCGTCCTCGCGCCCGACCATCGCGGCGAAGCTCGCGGTCGCCCGCTGCGCGTCGCGTGGCGCCGGGCCGGCCGGGATCGCGTGCTCGATCACGAAACGGTCGAACATGGTCTGCGCGGCGGCGGCGCGCTGGCCGCTCTCGCTCTCGCTGGCCTGCATCATTTCCTCGATCATTGCCCCGGACAGGCCCTCGCCGGCGAGCGGAGCGACGTCGCGGCTGTCGAGGCGCACATGAATGCAGGCCAGATGCGCCCGGAACGCCTGCGTCACCATCCAAGCGGTGACCAGGGCTGCGCGCCCTGCCTCGGACCCGGTCAGCGGCAGCAGCACCTTGCGGATCGGCATCGACGCCTCCTGTTCTATGGGAACAGCTTCTGTGCCGCCCAACCGGCGCCGGCGCGGACGAACACCGTGCGGTCGTGCAGCCGGTGCGGCATGTCCTGCCAGAACTCGAAGCGTTCGGGAACGACGCGATAGCCGGACCAATGCGGCGGGCGCGGCACGCTGTCGCCCGGGTAGCGCGCGTCCAGCTCGGCGACCCGCCGCTCCAGCACGGCCCGGTCCGGCAACGGCCGCGACTGGTCCGACGCCGCCGCCCCCAGCCGCGACACCCGGCCGCGGCTGGAGAAATAGGCATCCGCCTCGGCGCCGGTCATCGGCTCCACCGCGCCCTCGGCGCGCACCTGCCGGCGCAGGCTTTTCCAATGGAACAGCAGCGCGGCCCGCGGATTGGCGGCCAGCTCGTCGCCCTTGCGGCTTTCGCTGTTGGTGTAGAAGCACAGGCCGCGGTCCAGCCCCTTCAGCAGCACCATGCGCGACGACGGCCGGCCGTCGGCGGTCACCGTGGCCAGCGACATGGCATTGGGGTCGTTCGGTTCGGTGGACTGGGCCTCAGCAAGCCAGGTGCGCAGCAGCGCGAACGGGTCGGCATCCATCGCAACCTGGACCAGAGGCTGCTCGCTGGCGGCGGCGTCGGGCATCGCGGCGGCTCCTGTGCTTGGACCTATCTTGCCGGCTTGGCGGCGAGTATGCCAGGACCCGCGGCCCACTGTTGCAGGATGCCATGATGCCCGAAGGCGAACCCGGACCGCAGACCGCCAAGCCGGCGCCCCTTCAGGGCAGCCTGCTGGCGGGCAGGCGCGGGCTGGTGATGGGCGTTGCCAACGACCGCTCGTTGGCCTGGGGCATCGCCGCCGCCTGCGCGGCACAGGGCGCGAGCCTTGCTTTCACCTACCAGGGCGAGGCGCTGGAGCGCCGGGTGCGCCCGCTGGCCGCCGGAGTCGGCTCGGCGGTATTGGCGCCCTGCGACGTGGCCGACGATTCCAGCATCGACGCGGCGTTCGCGGCGATCGGGCGCGAGTGGGACAGCCTCGACTTCGTGGTTCATGCGATCGGCTTCGCCGACAAGAACTACCTCCGCGGGCGCTACGCGGACACGCCGCGCGAGGCGTTCCTGCAGGCGCTGGACATCTCCTGCTACAGCTTCGCCGCGGTCGCGCGCCGCGCGGCGGCGATGATGCGCCCGGGCGGCAGCATGCTGACGCTGAGCTATCTGGGCGCCGAGCGGGTGGTGCCGCATTACAACGTCATGGGCGTGGCCAAGGCGGCGCTGGAGGCCTCGGTGCGCTACCTGGCGACGGATTTTGGCCCGGACGGCATCCGCGTGAACGCTATCAGCGCCGGGCCGATCCGCACCCTGGCGGCCAGCGGCATCGGCGATTTCCGCTACATCCTGCGCTGGAACCAGTACAACGCCCCGCTGGCGCGCAACGTGACCATCGAGGATGTCGGCGGCGCCGCGCTGTACCTGCTGTCGGATCTCGCCTCGGGCGTCACCGGCGAGGTGCATCACGTCGATTGCGGCTATCATCTGGTCGGGATGAAGAACCCGAACGCGCCGGACATTTCGACCGTCGAGTAGCCATGTCGCATAACAGCTTCGGCCACCTGTTCCGGGTCACGACCTGGGGCGAAAGCCACGGGCCGGCGATCGGCTGCGTGGTCGATGGCTGCCCGCCGGGGATTGGTCTTGCCGAGACCGACATCCAGCCCTGGCTGGATCGCCGTCGCCCCGGCCAGTCCCGTTTCACCACGCAGCGGGCCGAGCCGGACGCGGTACGGATCCTGTCCGGCACCTATCAGGGCCTGACCACCGGGACGCCGATCGCGCTGCAGATCGACAACGTGGACCAGCGCCCGCGCGACTACAGCAACATCGCCGAGCAGTTCCGCCCCGGTCATGCCGACCTGACCTATCACCTGAAATACGGCATCCGCGACCCGCGCGGCGGCGGCCGCAGCTCGGCGCGCGAGACGGCCAGCCGGGTCGCCGCCGGCGCGGTGGCGCGGCTGGTGCTGGGCGCGGCCGTGCGGATCCGCGGGGCGCTGGTGCAGATCGGGCCTCACGCAATCGACCGTGCCCGCTGGGACTGGGACGCGGTTTCTGCCAACCCGTTCTTCTGCCCCGATCCGGTCGCGGCGGCGGCGTGGGAGGAATACCTGGGCGTGGTGCGCAAGGCGGGCAGTTCCTGCGGCGCGGTGATCGAGCTGGTCGCCGACGGCGTGCCGCCCGGGCTGGGCGCGCCGGTCTATGCCAAGCTGGACGCCGACATCGCCGCCGCGCTGATGGGCATCAACGCGGTCAAGGGCGTGGAGATCGGCGATGGCTTCGCTGCAGCCAGCCTGTCCGGCGAGGCGAACGCCGACGAGATGCGGATGCATGACGGCGCGGTGCGGTTCGCGTCCAACCACGCCGGCGGCATCCTGGGCGGCATCGCGACCGGCCAGCCGGTCGTGGCGCGGTTCGCGGTCAAGCCGACCAGCTCGATCCTGACGCCGCGACAGGCGGTGGATCGCGACGGGCACGAGGTCGATGTGATCACCAGGGGCCGCCACGATCCCTGCGTCGGCATCCGCGCGGTCCCGGTCGGCGAGGCGATGCTGGCCTGCGTGCTGGCCGACCACCTGCTGCGCCATCGCGCGCAAAATCCTGACGCCGCGCATGAGGCGCGGCTGCCGAGACGCATGCCGCGAGGCTGACGGACCGTCGCCCGGTCAGCCGTGTCCGGCGCGGGCGGCGGCGACGGCCTGTTGCAGCTCGTCAAGAGGCACCGCGCCGGGCAACAGCTTGCCGCCGACCACGAAGGTCGGCGTGCCGTCGATTCCCAGGCTCTGCGCCAGCCGCAAATTGGCGTTGATGCGCGCCAGCAGGTCCGGCGCCTCCATGTCGCGGCGCAGCCGCTCCCAATCCAGGCCCGACGCGATCGCGGCTTCGCGCAGGCTGGTCTCGCTGATCTGGCCGCTGCCGGACATCACCGCCGATTGCAGCCGCAGGTAGCCGCCCTGTCGCTGCGCTGCCAGCACGGCGCGCGCGCCCAGCACACTCGCCTCGCCCAGGATCGGGATGTCCTTGAATACCAGCCGCAGCCTGGAATCACGCGCGACCAGCGCCTCCATCGCCGGCAACATCTTTCGGCAGTACGGACAGCGCAGGTCATAGAACTCCACCACGGTGACATCGCCCTGCGGATTGCCGGCGACCGGGTCGCCCGGCGCGCGGGCCAGCGACGATCCAGCGCGGCCGATCGCCACCCGCGCCGCCGCCTGCTCGGCGCCCGAAGTCCTCGGCCTGCAGGGCAGTGATGGCATCGCGCAGGATGCTGGGATCGGACTTCAGCGCCGCACGCACTACATCGGCGATTTCCGCGCGCTGTGCCGCGGTGAACGCCGAGGCCGCAGGCGAGCGGGAAATCGGCTGTGCGTTCGCAGCGGCCGTCGCCCCCCAGACCAGGGCCGCACATAGCAGCAACCAGCCTGCGCCGCGCCGCCAAGCCCGTCTTACTGCCCATCTCCCTGTCCGCATCATGGCATCCTCTTGCCTGCCTGCACGCGGTAGCCGGTTCATGGTGCGCTGTCGATCAGCAGATGGCCACCACTGCCGGCCGTTGCCGGTTGCGGCGAACAAGTCTAAGCCAGCCTGCCGATGCCGACACAGCGCACCGGGCCGGCCCCGTCGCCGGCCGCACGATCCAGGGAGTTCGCCAAGGTGCGCAGCCGCAACACAGCCCGCCGCGCCGCCATGTCCGGCCTGCTGGCCGCGACGCTGCTGACCAGCGGCTGCGGCTTCGTGCAGGACAACATCCTCGGCGGCGGCGGCGGCCCGACGCAAGGCACGCCCGGCTTTGTCACCGGATTCCTCGGCGGCGTCGCGGCCGACGAGCCGCGCGCGGCACTGGCCGGCCGCGACACCCTCTCGGCCGGCGGGAACGCCGCCGACGCGGCGGTGGCGATGGGCCTGATGCTCAGCGTCACCCTGCCGTCGCGCGCCGGGCTGGGCGGCGGCGGCGCCTGCCTCGCCTACGACCCGAAGCCAGGCGGCCCCGGCGGCGGCGCGCCCGAAGCGGTGCTGTTCCTGCCGCCCGCGCCGGCGGAATCCGCGACCGGGCGACCGGCCCGCCGCAGTGCCGCTGCTGGCGCGCGGGCTATTCGCGCTGCACGCCAAATACGGCCAACTGCCCTTCGAGCAGCTTTCGGTCCCGGCCGAGGAAGCCGCCCGCTTCGGCATCCCCGCCTCACGCGCGCTGGTGCAGGATGTGGCGGTGGTGGCAGGGCCGCTGGCCGGCGACCCGGTGGCGCGCGGCATCTTCCTGCCCGGCGGCGCGCCGCTGGCCGAGGGCGGGATGTTGCGCCAGCCGGACCTGGCCGCCTCGCTGGCCAAGCTGCGCACCGCCGGCGTGGGCGATCTGTACCAGGGCTTGCTGGCGCAGACCCTGGCCGCCGCGGCGACCGATGCCGGCGGCGGTCTGTCGGCCGCGGATTTCCGCACCGCCCTGCCCAGGGTCGCGGCGCCGATCGAGACGCAGGCCGGCAACGACCGGGTGGCCGTGCTGCCGCAGCCGGGCGAGGGCGGCATCGCGACGCTGGCCGCCTTCCGAGCGCTGCGCCGCAATCCGCGGGATCCGGCGCAGGCGCAGGCCAGCGCCGTGGCGGCGGCCGCACAGGCGCGCGGCGCGGGCGCCCTGCCGCCGCTGCCGGCCTCAACCACGTTCGCCGCGCTGGACCGCAATGGCCGTGCAGTGGTGTGCGCGCTGACCATGAACAACCTGTTCGGCACCGGCCGCATCGCGCCGGGAACCGGCGTGCTGCTGGCCGCCTCGCCCGCGGTGCGCCCGCCGCCGCTGCTGGCATTGGCGCTGGCCTACAACCCGAACCTGCATGCGTTCCGCGCCGCATCCGGCGGCTCGGGCCAGGAGGCGGCACCGCTGGCCGCCGCGTTCGCGATGATTGAGGCGCTGGACGACCGCGCGGCGCGGCCTACGCCGCTGCCGGTGCCGCCGCCGGAGCCGGGGCGGGCGAACGTCATCCAGTGCGACCAGTACCTGCCCGACTCGGACCAGTCCTGCGGCTGGGCCACCGACCCGCGCGGCGCGGGCCTGGCGATCGGCAGCAGCTGAGGCCGAACACCGAAGCTCGGGTGGGATGCGCGGCCCCATCGCCTTGACTCCGCCCGCCCCGATGTCTTGTGTGCGCGCGCCCACGCCGCGCAGACTGGAACGGATCGCCCATGCATGCCTATCGGACCCATAACAGCGGAGCGCTCCGCGCCGGCGACGCCGGGACCACCGCGCGCCTGTCTGGCTGGGTGCACAGCAAGCGCGATCATGGCGGGTTGCTGTTCGTCGATCTGCGCGACCATCACGGCCTGACGCAGATCGTGTTCGCCGCCGGCACGCCCGCGTTCGCCGCCGCCGACCGGCTGCGCGTTGAGAGCGTGGTCACCGTCACCGGCGAGGTGGTGCTGCGCGCTCCCGGCACGGTCAACCCGCGCCTGCCCACTGGCGAGATCGAGCTGCGCGCAGCCGCGCTGGAGGTGCAGTCGGCCGCCGAGGTGCTGCCGATGCAGGTCGCCGGCGACGAGCGTTTCCCCGATGAGATCCGGCTGAAATACCGCTTCATCGACCTGCGCCGCGACAAGGTGCATCGCAACATGATGCTGCGCGCCGGCGTCATCGCCTCGATCCGCCGGCGCATGATCGAGCAGGGCTTCACCGAGTTCCAGACGCCGATCCTGACCGCGTCCAGCCCCGAGGGCGCGCGCGACTTCCTGGTGCCGGCCCGCCTGCACCCGGGGAAGTTCTACGCGCTGCCGCAGGCGCCGCAGCAGTTCAAGCAGTTGCTGATGGTCGCCGGTTTCGACCGCTACTTCCAGATCGCGCCGTGCTTCCGCGACGAGGCCAGCCGTGCGGACCGCTCTCCCGGCGAGTTCTATCAGCTCGATTTCGAGATGAGCTTCGTGACTCAGGAGGACGTGTTCGCCACCATCGAGCCGGTGATCTCCGGCGTATTCGAGGAGTTCGCCGAGGGCCGCGCCGTCGATCCGCCGCCCTTCGTCCGAATCCCGTACGAGACCGCGCTGCTGGAATACGGCTCGGACAAGCCCGACCTGCGCAACCCGCTGCGCGTCACCGACGTCACCGAGCATTTTGCCGGTTCCGGCTTCGGCCTGTTCGCGAAAATCGCGGCCGACGGCGGCGTGGTGCGCGCGGTCCCGGCGCCGGGCACGGCCGCCAACCCGCGCAGCTTCTTCGACAAGTTGAACGAGTGGGCGCGCGAGCAGGGCGCGGCCGGTCTCGGCTACATCCAGTTCGAGGCGGACGGCGCCAAGGGGCCGATCGCCCGCAACCTGGAGCCGGAGCGAGCCGAGGCGATCCGCGCCGCCTGCGGTCTGGCGCCGGGGGACAGCGTGTTCTTCGCCGCGGGTAAGCGAGACGAGGCGGCCAGGCTCGCCGGCGCGGTGCGCACCAAGCTGGGGGTCGATCTGGGATTGATCGAGGCGGGACAATTCCGCTTCTGCTGGGTCACCGATTTTCCGATGTACGAGCGCGACCAGGAGACCGGGCAAATCGGCTTCTCGCACAACCCGTTCTCGATGCCGCAGGGCGGGATGGAGGCGCTGCAATCGCAGGATCCGCTGGCGGTCAAAGCGTTCCAGTACGACATCGTCTGCAACGGCATCGAACTGTCGTCCGGCGCGATCCGCAACCACCGCCCGGAGGTGATGATCGAGGCGTTCCGCATCGCCGGCTATCCGCCCGAGGAGGTCGAGGCGCGGTTCGGCGGCATGCTCAACGCCTTCCGCTACGGCGCGCCGCCGCATGGCGGCTCGGCGCCGGGCATCGACCGCATCGTTATGCTGCTGGCTGATGAGCCGAACATCCGCGAAGTGATCCTGTTCCCGCTGAACCAGCAGGGTGAGGACCTGATGATGGGCGCCCCGGCCCCGATCCCGCCGGCGCGGCTGGGCGAGCTGTCGCTGCGCGTCGAGTTGCCGGCCAAACCGAAATAGCGGCGACCGCGCGCGTCGGCGGGCGCGATCGCAGGTGGCGGACCCCGCGACCCGACCCTATCTTGACCGTTCCGGCCGCTCCGGCCGTCTGCCCGCCCCTTGCCCGCCCTGTGCCCGCTCCCTGGGAGTCAGCCAACATGCCGTCACGTCGCCGCGCCATGCTCCTGCTGGCCGCATTCTGCCTGGCCGCATCCTCCGCCGCGCGCGCCACTGACCTCGCGGCGCACCGGGCGGTGTACGACCTGAAGCTCGATCCGGCGCGCGACAGCAGCGTGACGGCCGCGACCGGGCGGATGGACTACGAGATGCTGGATGTCTGCGATGGCTGGGCCACGCGGCAGCGGCTGGCCATGACGGTCACCAACAACGAGGGCCAAAACATCCAGATGCTGTCCGACTACACCACCTATGAAAGCAAGGACGGCCTGAAGCTGCGCTTCCGCATGCGCCAGACCACCGATCAGGCGGTGACCAGCGACATTCAGGGCGACGCCAGCCTGGCGCCCGGCGGGGGCACCGGCGAGGCGCATTATACGCTGCCCCGCCCTGCCACCGAGGCGCTGCCCAGGGGCACCCTGTTTCCGACCATGCACACCGCCACCCTGCTGGCCGCCGCGGAGGCCGGCAAACGATTCCTGGCGCTGCCGCTGTTCGACGGCACCAGCGAAAAGGGCGCGCAGCACAGCTTCATCATCAGCACCGGCTGGCACGGCCCGGCGCCATACAAGTGGCCGGCGCTGGCCAAGCTGCCGAGCGGCCATTTCCACATCAGCTTCTTCGACCGCGCGCCGAGCGCCGTGGAACCGGATTACGAGGTGGAGATGCGCTATTGGGCGAACGGCGTGGCCGACGACCTGCAAATGGATTTCGGCGACTTCGTCATGGACGGCAAGCTGCGCGACTTCCATCTGGTGCCGCCGCACGGCTGCTGAGCGGCCGCCGGCGGGCGCTACCCCGATACCGACAGGTCGGTCAGCCGCGCGTGCTCCTGCCGCGCGAACCGGTCGGTCATGCCGGCCACGTAGTCGCAGACCGCGACGGCCGCCCGGGCCGAACCGGGTGTCTCGCCGGCGCGGCCGCGCCATTCGTCGGGCAGCAGCCCCGGGTCGGCGGCCAGCAGCGTGAACAGGTCGGCGGTCAGGCGGCGCGCCTTCGCGGTCATCCGGTTGACCCGCCAGTGGCGGTACAGCCGCGCGAACAGGAACTGCTTGATCGCCCGGTTCGCCTCGGCCGCCGCCGGGCCGAACGCCACGACCGGACGCCCGGCGCGGCGGATCGCATCGGCGCTGTCCGGGTCCAGGGCGGCGATACGGCGGCGGCTTTCGGCCACCAGGTCGGTCACCAGCGCGTCGATCACGCGTCGGATCGTCTCGTGCCGCAGCCGGGCCGGCGGCAGGTCCAGGCCGGCGCGCCCGGCTTCATGCAGCGCCGGGCCGACCACCGGCAGATGCGCCAGATCCGCCGCGTGCAGCAGCCCGGCCCGCCAGCCGTCGTCGAGGTCGTGACTGTGATAGGCGATGTCGTCGGCGAGGGCCGCCACCTGCGCCTCGGCCGAGGCGAAGCTGTGCAGGTCGAGCGGATGGCGCGCATCGTACTCGGCGACATAGGCGGGCGGGTGCGGCAGCGGCCCGTTGTGCTTGGCCAACCCCTCCAGCGTCTCCCACGTCAGGTTCAACCCGTCGAAGGCGGCGTAACGGGTCTCCAGCAGGGTGACGACGCGCAGGCTCTGCGCATTGTGATCGAAGCCGCCATGCGGCTGCATGGCGGCGGCCAGCGCGTCCTCGCCGGCATGGCCGAATGGCGGGTGACCCAGATCGTGCGCCAGCGCCAGCGCCTCGGCCAGATCCTCGTCCAGCGCCAGCTCGCGCGCCACCGAGCGGGCGATCTGCGCGACCTCGATGCTGTGGGTCAGCCGGGTACGGTAGAAATCGCCCTCGTGGTTGACGAACACCTGTGTCTTGTATTGCAGCTTGCGGAAGGCGGCGCTGTGGATGATGCGGTCGCGGTCGCGCTGCCAGGGGCTGCGGGTGGCGCTGTCCGGCTCCGAATGCAGGCGCGCGCGCGCCGTCTCGGGACGGACAGCCCAGGCGGCGCGTGCGAGGGTGATCGTCATGGCTGGCCACTACACGCTTGCGCCGTTGCCCTTCAATCCGGTCGATGATCCGCCTATGTTGGACGCATGGACACAGCACCGTTCCGGCTGACCGACCGCGCCGCGTCGCGCATCGCCGAGATTGCCAGGGCGCAGGGCGGCAACCAGGCGCTGCGCGTCGCCGTGCTGGCCGGCGGCTGCAGCGGCTTCCAGTACAGGTTCGAGCTGGACGGCAACGCCGCCGCCGACGATGTGGTGATCGGCGACGGCGACGCGCGCGTGCTGATCGATCCGTCCAGCCTGGACCTGCTGGCCGGGGCCGAACTGGACTACACCGATGCGCTGATGGGCAGCCATTTCGCTGTACGCAACCCGAACGCCGCCTCGGCCTGCGGTTGCGGCACCAGTTTCTCGCCCGCCTGACCGCGTGGCTCCGCGTGCGGCTGGCCACCTGGAACGTCAACTCGATCCGCCAGCGGGCGGGTCATGTGGCGCGCTGGCTGGAGCACGCGCAGCCCGACATCCTGGTCTTGCAGGAGACCAAGTGCGAGGCGCACGCCTTCCCGCATGACGCCTTCGCGCCGCTCGGCTACCGCAGCGAGGCGGTCGGGCAGAAGGCGTATAACGGCGTGGCCGTGCTGGGGCGCGTGCCCTTCGCGGTGACCTGCCGGGCGCTGGCGGCGCTGCCGCAGGATGACGCCCAAGCCCGCTACATCGAAATAGAGACCGAGGGCCTGCACGTCGCAGGACTGTACCTGCCGAACGGCAACTCCGGCGGCGAGGCCGGCTATGCCTATAAGCTGGCCTGGATGGAGGCGCTGCGGGTGCGCGCGGCGGGACTGCTGGCCGGCGACGTGCCGCTGGCCATGCTCGGCGATTTCAACGTCTGCCCAACCGACGAGGATTTCGCGCCGGGCAGCCTGCCGGCGACCGACGCGCTGGTGCGCCCGGAGACGCGGGCGCGATTCCGCGCGCTGCTGTGGCTGGGGCTGACCGACGCGGTGCGTGCCTTGCACCCATCCGGCCCGGTCTACACGTTCTGGGACTATCAGGCGGGGGCATGGTCGCGCGATCTGGGGCTGCGCATCGACCACGCCCTGCTGTCGCCCGACGCTGGCTGAGCGCCTGGTCTCGGCCACCCCGGACCGCGAGGAGCGAGCGCAGCCGCAGCCGTCGGACCACGTGCCGCTGGTGGTCGAGCTTGAATGAAACGGGCTTGCAACAGATCGTGACAGCCGGGTGATTTTCCGGTTATAGTGCGTTAATGTCGTGCCGCGGACGTCCGTGGCGACGGTGCTACTGGAGAGGCTGATGACACGCTTGACCGCATCCACCGACCGGAACCACGCCGCCGCCACGACCACGGCCGACCTGCAGGCCCAGGCCATGCAGGCGGTGACGATCGGCTCCGGAGGGTTCCTGCTGGACTCGCAGTTCGGCCTGGACGGCAGGTCGGTCAACCTGGCGGGAACCGCCGTACAGTTCACCGGCACCGACCCGAACAAGACCGGCATCCTGGCTGTCAAGGACGGCAGCTTCAACGGCCTCTATCTGACGACCGGCACTCCGCCCGGCGGCATCGTCGGGCAGATCAACGCGCACGGCCTGGTCGTCAACACCGGCGCGATCGTCGCCTCCGGCAGCCCCGAGATCGCCGGACACCTGACGATCAAGATCGCCCCGAACGGGTATTTCGTGCAGCAGGGCAGCCTGGATCTGTTCAACGGCGGCAGCCTGCGGATCGACGGCCATGACGGATCGATCTTCGTCAACGACGCGACCCTGGATCCCCTCGGCGGCACGCTGAACATCGAGGCGAACCTGTCTGGCACCGGCACGATCATCGACGGCACCCAGGTCCGCGGCGAGACCGCGAGCGTTGAACTCGGCCGCGCGGTCGGCGTCGGCGAGACAGTGGACATGGGCGGCAGCCAGGGCTTCCTGCAGCTCGACCGCCCGCTGGAATTCCTGGGAACGATCACCAACTTCAACGGCATGGACCGGATCGTGCTCGACGCCAACCCGGTGCTGTCGGCATCATTCGACAGCCAGGACGACCTGCTGCTGTATCACCACGGCGACGCGGTGCAGCACCTGCATTTCGCCAACCCGCCGCCGACGCTGTACGTCAGCGACCTTGCGGGCGGCGGCGTTGCGATCACCGGCGATTTCGGCAGCCAGCCGCCGGGATCGATTGCGGTGCACCCGCACAACGCGATCGGCTGACGGCGGGCCCCAGCCCGCTACGCCCGCATCGCCTCCGCCGCCTCGTCCAGCGGCGCGGGCAGATAGCGGGCGTACTCGCGCGGCACCACCTGCCAGAACTGCGGCAGGCTGCGGTCCCAGTCGTGCAGCAACTGGCGCGCGTAGCGGCTGGACGTTTCCGTGACGTGCCGCTCGACGAGGTTGCGCAGCACCTCCTCCCAGTGTGCGCTGGCGACGCGCTGCCAGCCCAGGGTGTCCGGGTTGACGCGGTGCGCGAACGCGTCGTCCGGGTCGTAGACGAACGCCATTCCGCCGGTGAAGCCGGCGCCGAAATTGTCGCCGACCGCGCCCAGGATCGCCACCACGCCGCCGGTCATGTATTCGCAGGCGTTCGAGCCGCAGCCCTCGACCACCGCCGTCGCCCCGGAATTTCGCACCGCGAACCGCTCGCCCGCCTGCCCGGCCGCGAACAGCGCGCCGGCGGTGGCGCCGTACAGCACCGTGTTGCCGACGATCGTGTTGTGCTGGCTTTGCAACGCCGATGACGGCGCCGGGCGCACCACGATGGTCGCCCCGGACAAGCCCTTGCCCACGTAGTCGTTGGCGTCGCCGAGCACCTCCAGCTTCAGCCCCTGCACCGCGAAGGCGCCCAGCGACTGCCCGGCATTGCCGCGCAGCCGCACGGTGACGTGGCCCGGCTGCAGCCCCGCCATGCCGAACTGACGCACGATGCGGCTGGAGAACCGCGTGCCGACCGCGCGATGCGTGTTGCGGATGGTGTATTGCAACTGCATCTTCTCGCCGCGCTCGAACAGGCCTCGCGCATCATGCAGCATTTGCGCATCGAGCGTGTCGGGCACCTCGTTGCGGCCGTCCAGCGTGCAGTAGCGCGCATACGGACCGGGATCGGCCTGGACCAGCAGCGGATTGAGATCCAGGTCGTCCAACAGCTCCGACCCGCGGCTGACCTGCCGCAGCAGGTCGGTGCGACCGATCACGTCGGCCAGCCGCCGCACGCCGAGCGAGGCCAGAAGCAGGCGCACCTCCTCGGCGATGAAGCTGAACAGGTTGATGACCTTTTCGGGGCTGCCGTCGAACTTGCGGCGCAACGCCTCGTCCTGCGTGCAGACGCCGACCGGGCAGGTGTTGCTGTGGCATTGCCGCACCATAATGCAGCCCATCGCCACCAGCGACGCGGTGCCAATGCCGAACTCCTCCGCGCCCAGCATCGCCGCGATCACCACGTCGCGCCCGGTCTTCAGACCGCCATCGGTGCGCAGTTTCACCCGATGCCGAAGGCGGTTGAGCATCAGCACCTGATGCGCCTCCGACAGCCCCATCTCCCACGGCAGGCCGGCGTACTTTACCGAGCTTTGCGGGGACGCGCCGGTGCCGCCCGAATGGCCGCTGATGAGGATGGCGTCGGCCTTCGCCTTGGCGACGCCGGCGGCGATCGTGCCGATGCCGCTGCGCGCCACCAGCTTGACGCACACGCTGGCGTCCGGGTTGATCTGCTTCAGGTCATAGATGAGCTGCGCCAGGTCCTCGATCGAATAGATGTCGTGATGCGGCGGCGGGCTGATGAGCGTCACCCCGGGGGTGCTGTGCCGGAGCTTTGCGATCAGACCGGTGACCTTGAAGCCGGGCAGCTGGCCGCCCTCGCCCGGCTTGGCGCCCTGCGCCACCTTGATCTCGATCTCGCGGCAGTTGTTCAGGTACTCAGCCGTGACGCCGAACCGGCCCGACGCGATCTGCTTGATCGCAGAGTTGGCGTTGTCGCCGTTGGCGCGCGGCTTGGCGCGGGCCGAATCCTCGCCGCCCTCGCCGCTGTCGCTGCGCGCGCCGATCCGGTTCATGGCGATCGACAGCGTCTCGTGCGCCTCCGGGCTGAGCGCGCCGAGCGAAATGCCGGGCGCCAGCAGCCGCTTGCGGATTTCGGTGATGCTCTCCACCTCGTCCACCGGCACGGGCGACACGTCCTCGGTGCGGAAATCCAGCAGGTCGCGCAGGGCTACCGGCGGCATCCGGCGGACCGCCTCGCTGTAGCGGCGGAACAGCGAGAAGCTGTCCGACGCCACCGCCTCCTGCAGCATGTGGATCAGTCCGCCGTCGAACGCATGGGTCTCGCCGCGCCGGCGCAGCTTGTACAGCCCGCCCACCGGCAGCGTCAGCAGGTCGGTGCTCCAGGCGTTCGCGTGCAGGTCGAGCACCTTGCGCGCGATACCGGCCAGGCCGATGCCGGAGATGCGCGACTGCATCCCGGGGAAGAACTCGGCGACCAGCGCGCGCGACAGGCCGATCGCCTCGAAATTGAGGCCACCGCGGTATGAGGATATGACGGAGATGCCCATCTTGGACATCACTTTCAGCAGGCCCTTGTCCACCGCCTTCTTGTAGCGGCCGACCGCCTCCTTCAGCGACATCGACCCGAACAGGCCTCGGCGCTGCCGGTCGGCGATGCTCTCCTGCGCCAAGTATGCGTTGACAGTGGTGGCGCCGGCGCCGATCAGCACCGCGAACCCGTGCACATCGACGCAGTCGGAGGTGCGCACGTTCAGGCTGGTGAAGGTTCGCAGCGAGCAGCGCACCAGATGGGTGTGCACGCCGCCCGCGGCCAGGATCATCGGGATCGCAGCGCGCTGAGGTCCCTGCGCGTCATCGCTCAGGATGACATGCGTGCAGCCGGCGCGCACGCCCTCCTCGGCCTCGGCGCGGATGCGCTCCAGCGCGGCGCGCAGCCCGCTCTCGCCGGTCGCCACCGGGAAGGTGCAATCGACGACGCAGGCGCTGGCAGCCATCGTGTCGCGCATCGCCGCGAACTCGGCATTTGACAGCACCGGGCTTTCCAGCTGCAGCAGGTCGAACTGGCTGCTGTCCTCGTCGAGCACGTTGCCGAGATTGCCCAGCCGGGTCTTGAGCGTCATAACCCGCGTCTCGCGCAGGCTGTCGATCGGCGGGTTCGTCACCTGCGAGAAAGTCTGCCGGAAATAGTGCTGCAGGCCGCGGTACTTGTCCGACAGCACGGCGACCGGCGTATCGTCGCCCATGCTGCCGACAGCTTCCTGCGCGTCCTCGACCATCGGGTGCAGGATCATCTCCAGCTCCTCGACGGTCATGCCGACGGCGAGCTGGCGGCGGCGCAGCGCCTCGCCTTCATACGCGACCGGCTCCGGCGCGTCGGTCTTAACGATATGATCGATCTGGCGGATGCGCCGCGCCCATTCGCCGAACGGCTGGCGGGCGGCCAGCACGTCCTTCAGCTCCTCGTCGTGATAGAAGCGCGCGTCGTCCAGATCGACGGCGATGGTCTGGCCGGGGCCGACGCGGCCCTTTTCCAGCACCTCGGCCTCGTCGATCTTGACCATGCCAGCCTCGCTGCCGACCACCAGCATGTGGTTCGCGGTCAGCGTGTAGCGCAGCGGGCGCAGGCCGTTGCGGTCCAGTCCCGCGATCACCCAGCGCCCATCGGTCGCGGCGATGGCAGCGGGACCGTCCCACGGCTCCATCACGGCGTTGCAATACAGGAACATGTCGCGATGCGCAGCCTTCATGGTCGCGTCCTGGCCGATGCTGGCCGGGATCATCATCGCCTTGGTCATGGGCGCGTCGCGCCCGGCGCGCACCAGCACCTCGAACACGTTATCCAGCGTCGCGGTATCCGAGCCGCCGCCCTGGATCACCGGCTTGATGTCGTCCATCCAGGGATCGAGATCCGGGTCGGACAGCCGCGTCTCGTGCGCGCGCATCCAATTGATATTGCCGGTGACGGTGTTGATCTCGCCGTTATGCGCCAGCATGCGGAACGGCTGTGCCAGGCGCCAAGTCGGGAACGTGTTGGTGGAGTAGCGCTGGTGATAGATCGCGAACCGGCTGACGAAGCGCGGGTCGCGCAGATCCGGGTAGAACACCGACAGGCTTTCCGCCAGGAACATGCCCTTGTAGATGATCGACCGGCACGACAGCGAACAGAAATACAGCTCGGTGATGCCGACCGCCAGGGTCTGCTTCTCAATGCGCCGCCGGATCACGTACAGGTCGCGCTCGAACGCCGCCTCGGTCGCGCCGCGGGTGTTGGCGATCATGATCTGCTCGATCTCGGGGCGCGTTGCATTGGCCTTCTCGCCGATGCACGACACGTCGATCGGCACCTGCCGCCAGCCGTAGATCTGGTAGCCGAACGCCAGGATCTCGGATCTCGACAATCTGGCGGCAGCGCTCCTGCGCCAGAGGTCGGTCTTGGGCAGGAACACCTGGCCGACACCGATCGCACCGGGTTTCGCCGCCTGCCCGCCGCGCGCGATGGCGTCGGCGAAGAAGTCCTGCGGGATTTCGATGTGAATGCCCGCGCCGTCGCCAGTCTTGCCGTCGGCATCCACCGCGCCGCGATGCCACACCGCGCGCAATGCCTCGATGCCGGCCTCCACGATGTCGCGCCGGCGCTTGCCGTCGAGTGCGGCGACCAGGCCGACGCCGCAGGCATCGTGTTCCTGCGACGGGTCATAGGTGTGGCCCAGGCGCCCGGCGTTCTCCTGCCAACCGGCGACGAAATCCTCGTGCTGCATGTCCGTCACTCCGCCGCCACGGCCAGCGCCGCGTCGTTCACCGCGTTCTGCTGCATGTAGCTGTGCATCGCCGCGGCCGCGTCGCGGCCGTCGCGGATCGCCCACACCACCAGCGATGCGCCGCGCACGATGTCGCCGGCGGCGAACACGCCGGGCAGGCTGGTCTCGAAGCTGCGGTGATCCACCTTGACGGTTCCCCAGCGGCTCACCGCCAGCGATGGCTCGCTGAACGCCGCCGGCAGATCCTCCGGGTCGAAGCCCAGCGCCTTGATGACCAGGCTGGCCGGGACCGGATGCGCGCTGCCCGGCACCTGCTCCACCGACTGCCTGCCGGATGCATCCGGCAGGCCGAGCCGCATCCGCACCGCGCGCACCGCGCTCACCGCGTCATCGCCCAGGAACGCCTCGGGCGCCGACAGCCAGACGAACTCGACGCCTTCCTCCTCGGCGTTGCCGACCTCGCGCAATGAGCCGGGCATGTTGGCGCGGTCGCGGCGATACAGGCAGCGCACCGAGGCGGCGCCCTGCCGCACCGCGGTCCGCACGCAATCCATCGCGGTGTCGCCGCCGCCGACCACCACCACATCGCGCCCGCGCGCATCAAGCGCGCCGGAATCAAAATCCGGCACGGCATCGCCCAGTCCCTGCCTGTTCGACGTCGTCAGATACTCTAGCGCCGGCACTATCCCCGGCAGCCCCGAACCGGGGCCGCCGATGTCGCGGGGCCGGTACACGCCGGTTGCGATCAGCACGCTGGAATGGCGCGCCCGCAGGTCATGTAGGCTGACGTCGCGGCCGATCTCGCAGCCGAGATGGAAAACAATCCCGGCCTCCTCCAGCAGCCTCCAGCGCCGCAGGACAATGTCCTTGTCCAACTTGAAGTTCGGGATGCCGTAGATCATCAGGCCGCCGACGCGGTCGTGCCGGTCGTAGACATGCACCGCATACCCGAGCCGCCGCAGCTGCTCGGCCGCCGCCAGCCCGCCCGGCCCAGCGCCGATGATACCGACCGAAATCCCGTTCTCCCGCCGCGGCCGGCCCGGCTTAACCCAGCCGCGCTCCCACGCGGTATCGGTGATGAACCGCTCGACCGCGCCGATGGTGACGCTCTCAAAGCCGCGCTCGATGACGCAGTTGCCCTCGCACAGCCGGTCCTGCGGGCAGATGCGGCCGCAGATTTCCGGGAAGTTGTTGGTCGCCGAGCTGATCTCGTAGGCTTCCTCTAGCCGCCCCTCGGCGGTCAGCTTCAGCCAGTCCGGGATGTTGTTCGAAAGCGGGCAATGGATCTGGCAGAACGGCACGCCACACTGGCTGCACCGGCTGGACTGCTCGGCGGCAGCGGACGGGTCGAAATCGGCGTAGATCTCGGAAAAGTCCGCGCGGCGTTCGGCAGTCGCGCGCTTGTCCGGCGCGTGCTGGGCGAGGCTGACGAACTGCAGCATGCGCTGGGCCATGCGAACCCTCCCGTGCTTCGGTCGCAGCGACCCTAATATGGCGGAGCCGTCGCGCACGCGAGCGCAAAAATACGGTGCAGGTCAGACTTGCTGACTTATCTCGCGCCCGAGCCTTCCGATCAATGCCGAACCACAATCACGAGGTCGCTAATAAGGACCGAACCGGGCCTATCCCAGCGCCCGCGCGCGCCGTCCGCCTCCGGGCCGGAACCGTTGCAGATAGGGCGGCACCACCAGTTCGATCGCGGTCGGCGTGACGCCCAGCGCCGCCAGGCCAGGCATCCCGGGACTGGCGACGTTGTCGCGGGCCAGCAGCTTGAGCTGATCCTGGGTCAGCAGCTTGCCCGGCAGCCTCTCCAGCAGCGACGCCTGCAGCCGCACCAGGCTGGGCGGGACCGCCAACAAGCGGCGGTGACGGTCGGTGGTGGCGTTGATCCAGGCCATGATCTCGCGAAACGTCCAGACCTCCGGCCCGCCCAGTTCATAGGTGCGCCCCGCCGCATCCGGGCGGCCAAGCGCCGCGATCACGGCGTCGGCCACGTCGCCCACGAACACCGGCTGGAACTTCGTCGCACCCTCGATAACCGGCAGCACCGGCAGCCATTGCGCCATGCCGGCGAAGCGATTGAAGAACTGGTCCTCGGGGCCGAACACGATCGACGGACGCAGCACGGTTGCCCCCGCGAAGGCGGCCAGCACCGCCTGTTCGCCGAGCGCCTTGGTGCGGGCATACTGGCTGTCGCTGGCCGGATCGGCGCCGATTGCCGAAATCTGCACCATCGTGCGGACGCCGGCGGCGGCCGCAGCCTGGGCCACGTTGCCGGCGCCCTCGGCCTGGATCCGCTGAAAATCGCCGGCGCGGCGCTCGGCCAGGATGCCGACCAGGTTGACGACCACATCCGCATCCGCGACCGCACGCGCGACATCGGGCCGGCGGGTGACTGGGGCATAGAGCGGCACGATCTGCCCGACCGCGCCCATCGGCCGCAGCACCATCGCCTTCTCGGTGTCGCGCCCGGCGGCGCGCACGACATAGCCTTCGGCGGCCAGGCGCTTGACCACATAGCGGCCGATGAAGCCGGAGCCGCCGAACACGGTGGCCACCCTGCGCGTCGCCATGAACACCCTCGCTGCTATCGCTCGGCCGCATCGCAGATGCGCGGCCGGCGGCGGTCGTCAATAGGGGCGCGGGTCCGCCGCGCCAAGCCGATCAGCGCGTCCGGCCGCGCGCCGCCACCGCGGCCGCCTCCACCACCACGCCGCCGCGCGCCAGGATCACCGCGCCATGCAGGTTGCTGACGACGCAGACATGATTGGGCAGAACGCGCACCACCTCGCCCAGCTCCGGCCGCCGGGCGCAGCCGGACAGGTCGAGCATCCCGTGTTCCTCGTTCAGCCGCTCAAGCTTCGCCTCGGGATAGTCGAGCAGCATCCCGTGGCCGTCGCCCAGACCGGTCGGCAGCAGGTCCGATGACAGCGTCTTCGACCCGGCATCAATCACCGCGCGCTCCGGGGTGGGGCGGCTGACGATGGTGGCCAGCACATGCAGCGCGCATTCGTCCAGCGACGCGGCGCCCAGCGCGACCGTGGTGCGGTCGTGATAAATATAGGTGCCGACGCGCAGCTCGGTCAGCCCGGCAATCTCGTGCGCGCGCCACGCCCCCGGCGTGCCCCCGCCGGAGACGATTGCCGGCGCCAGGTTCTCCGCCGCGAGCGCCGGGGTCGCGGCGGCGACGAACGCCGCCGTCGCGGCGTTGGCCGGATAGGTCATCAGCCCGTCGAAGCGCAGCCCGTCGCTGTCGCGCACCAGCCGGGCGAGCGCCAGCGCGTCCTCCACCGACACAACTCCGGTGCGCCGGGCGCCGCTGTCGAACTCGATCAGCACGCCGATGGTCCGCCCGCAGGCTCGCGCCGCCTGCGCCGCGGTGGCCACCGCCAGCGTGCTGTCGGCGGCCACGCGCAGCGAACCGACCCGCATTGCCAGCGCCGCCAGCCGCACGGCCTTGGCATCGCCGATCAGCGGGTAGGAGATGAAAATGTCGTCCAGCCCGGCATCGGCCATGACCTCGGCCTCGCCGAGCTTCTGGCAGGTGATGCCGACCGCACCCAAGGCCATCTGCCGGTGCGCCAGGGCGGGCAGCTTGTGCGTCTTGACGTGCGGCCGCAGGCGCAGGCCGTGCCGGTCGGCATAGGCCTGCATCTTCGCCAGATTGTGCTCGACCCGGTCCAGGTCGATGACCGGAACCGGGGTATCCAGGGTCTCGACGCGCATCGTCACGACGTGGGCAGGATCGCGATGCAGTCGATCTCGACCATGATGCCAAGCAGCTGGCAACCGACGGTGGTGCGCGCCGGCGGGCTGTCGGGGAAGAAGCGCCCATAGACCTCATTGTATTCGGCGAAGCGGGTCAGGTCCGACAGGTATGCGCCGATCCGCACCACGTCGCGCAGCGAAGCGCCGGCGCCCTCCAGGATTGTCTGCAGGTTGCGCAGGGTCTGCTCGACCTGTGCCGCGAACCCGTCCGGCGCGCGCCCGGTCGCCGGATCCGCCGGTCCCTGGCCGGAGACGAACACGAAGCCGCCGGCCACGACGGCGTGCGAATACGGCCCGGCCGGGCGCGCCGCGCCCGCAACCATCAGCGCCTGTCGCATGACCCAGACTCCCTGGCCTGCAGCGTGTCGCGGATATCGCTCGTCGGCGTCACGGCACAACCCGCACCGCGCCGCGCGCCGCGCTGGTGACGAACGCCGCATAGGATCGCAGCGCCGGCGAGACCGAGCGCCTGCGCGTCTCCGCCGGCGCCCAGCCAAGCCTGTCCCGCTCGGCGCGGCGGCGGTCCAGCTCCGCCGCATCCACGGCCAGCCGGATCGAGCGCGCCGAAATGTCGATCTCGATGCGGTCGCCGTCGCGCACCAGACCGATCGCCCCGCCCTCTGCCGCCTCGGGCGAGACATGGCCGATCGACAGGCCAGAGCTGCCGCCGGAGAACCGGCCGTCGGTCACCAGGGCGCAGACCTTGCCCAGCTTCTTCGATTTCAGGTAGCTGGTCGGATACAGCATTTCCTGCATCCCCGGCCCGCCCTTCGGCCCCTCATAGCGCACCACCACCACGTCCCCGGCCACGACCCGGCCGCCCAGGATGCCGTCCACGGCACTGTCCTGGCTTTCGAAGACCCGCGCCGGCCCGGCAAAGCGCAGGATCGAGGCATCGACGCCGGCGGTCTTAACGATACAGCCGTCCGGGGCCAGGTTGCCGGCCAGCACCGCCAGTCCGCCATCCCTGGAGAATGCGTGCTCCGCGTCGCGAATGACGCCCCGCGCCCGATCGGAGTCCAGCTCATCCCAGCGCGAGGACTGGCTGAACGCGGTCTGCGTCGGCACGCCGCCGGGCGCCGCGCGGTAGAATTGCCCGACGCTGTCGCTGTCGCTGCGCGAGATGTCCCAGCGGTCGAGCGCCGCGCCGAGCGTGGCGCTATGGACGGTCGCGGCATCGGCGCTGATCAGCTTGGCGCGGTCGAGCTGGCCCAGGATCGCGAATACGCCGCCGGCGCGATGCACGTCTTCCACATGCACGTCGGCCACCGCCGGCGCGACCTTGCACAACACCGGCACCCGCCGCGACAGCCGGTCGATGTCGGCCATCGTGAAATCGACGCCCGCCTCATGCGCCGCGGCCAGCAGATGCAGCACGGTGTTGGTCGAGCCGCCCATCGCGATGTCGAGCGTCATCGCATTCTCGAACGCGGCGAAGGTGGCGACGCCGCGCGGCAGGGCGGTGGCGTCGTCCTGCTCGTACCACCGCTGGCACAGATCGACCACCAGCCGCCCGGCTTCCTCGAACAGCCGGCGGCGGTCGGCGTGAGTGGCCAGCGTGGTGCCGTTTCCGGGCAGCGACAGGCCCAGCGCCTCGGTCAGGCAGTTCATCGAGTTGGCGGTGAACATGCCCGAGCACGAACCGCAGGTCGGGCAGGCGGAGCGCTCGATCACCGCCACATCGGCGTCGGGCACCGCCTCATCGGCCGCCGCCACCATCGCGTCGATCAGGTCGATCGAGCGCGTGATGCCCGCAAGATGCGTCTTGCCGGCTTCCATCGGGCCGCCGGAGACGAACACGGTCGGAATATTCAGCCGCATCGCCGCCATCAGCATTCCCGGCGTGATCTTGTCGCAATTGGAGATGCAGACCATCGCATCGGCGCAATGCGCGTTCACCATGTATTCGACGCTGTCGGCGATCAGCTCGCGCGAGGGCAGGCTGTACAGCATTCCGTCATGGCCCATCGCGATGCCGTCATCGACCGCGATGGTGTTGAACTCCTTGGCCACGCCGCCGGCCGCCTCGATCTCGCGCGCGACCAGCTGGCCGAGATCCTTCAGATGCACATGGCCGGGCACGAACTGGGTGAAGGAGTTGACGACCGCGACGATCGGCTTGCCGAAATCGCCGTCCTTCATGCCTGTGGCGCGCCACAGGCCGCGGGCGCCGGCCATGTTGCGACCGTGGGTGGTGGTGCGGGAACGCAGGGCGGGCATTGGCGAAGGCTCCTCGGTGGACGACGGTTATGTGTCCCTGCGCTACGGCCGAAACCAGGGCGCGGATCAGACGGTTGGCATACGCAGGAAGCCGGGCTGGTCGGGCGGGTCGGCCAGGCTTTCGGTGATGCTGGCAACCTCCGCCAGCGGTGGACCGCGCCGGCAGGCGCGCAGCAGCTCCTCAATCGCGGCCTCGTCGCCATCCAGCAGCGCCTCGACGCAGCCATCGTGACGACGGTTGCGCACCCAGCCGGCGACGCCGAGCGCGCGGGCGAGGTCCACCAGCCAGTCGCGGAACCCGACGCCATGCACCCGGCCGGTGATGACCACCCGGCGGGCCGTCATGGCCGCGACAACGAGAGGAAGCGGCCCGCCAGCAGGACATCTGCACACACGCGATCGGCGCGACGCTGCGCCTCGGCGTCGCGGCCCCATTGCTCGGCCTGGAAATCCTCGTCCAGCACGGAAAGAGCATACGCCCGATCCGCGTCGATCGCGCCATCGGCCATCGCCAGCCCGAGTACAATGCTGCCCAGCGCCGGCACCGCCACGCCCAGCGCGGCAAGCCCGGATGCGGGCAGTCGGGCGACCGCTGCGGCGACCGCGGCGAGCGCGTCTGGATCCTGGGCCGCGTGGATCACGCCCGCAGTAACATGCAATCGCGCCCGGTGCGTCCGCCACAGCCAGTCGAGCCAGGGATCCCAGGCCGCAGCCTCGCGCCGGACCAGCGTCTCGGGCACGGTTGCGCGGTAGCACAGCAGGTCGCTCTCGGCATACCGGGCGATCGCCAGCGCCACTGGCTCCGGGTCGGGCAGGATCCGCTGTTGCGTGGTTCCTGCCAGCCGGGTCAGCGGCAGGTGGTCGTAGCTGGTCTCGCCGCCCTTGACGCCGTCGGCGGCCGCCTGCCACTCGGCGGCCACAGCGTCGGCGAGCGCCCTCGTGGCGAGGCTCAGCCGGGCGCCGCCAGGGATGTGCAGCGACTTGCCGTCGAGCCGGACCGACCAGCCGGACTCGGTCGCGACCACGTCGGCGGCTTCCCAGAAGCGCCTCACCGCAGCAGGCTCCGCAGGATGTCGATGCCCTTCGGATGCTTCTTGCCCGCTTGCGGCGCGCTGGCCGGCAGCGGGCTGGCCGGGCAGGCATCGGCGTCGATCGCGGGCGCGGCGAGCGGCCCGGTGCCCAGCTGCACCTTCGGCGCGCGCCACGGGCCGGTGACCCGCACCGGGATCACCAGTCCCGGGCCGCTGCGCAGCGTCGGCAACAGATGCAGGTCCATGGTCTCCTGCCCCAGATCGATTGTGCCGCCGCCTTCGACCCGCACCCGCCCGGCATCGGCGACCAGCGGCGACACCGATAGCATGCCGTTCGCGGCGGCGACGCCGACCGCGGCGCAGGGCACGCCGACCCGCCCGGCGTCGAGCGGCAGCGGCAGGCGCGTCGCATGCAGCAGCGGCGCGGCGATGCCGGCATCGATTGCAGCCCCGGTCAGGCGAATGGATGCGGTGCCGACCAGGGTGGAGGCGAGGGCATGCGGCGTCGCCCCGGCGCCACGCAGATCCGCATCCAGCGTAGCGAGGCCGGAGGCCGCGGCGGGCAGATGCAGAGCGGCCAGCAGCGGCGCCAGCTGGACCGCCGGCGCGTGCGCCACGAGCGAGGCGGCGGGCGGCGCGGCCACGCCGTCCAGCCGCAAGGCCGCGCTGAGCCGCGCGCCGCCAGGCAGCACCGCCGCGCACGGATCCAGCTCCAGGCGGCCGGCCTGCAGCGCCAGATGGCCGGTCAGGTCGCGATACTCCACGCCGGCGACGCGCAGCGACGCGGCCTGCACGGTCAGATCGGCGTCGGCGCGGGCGAGCGAGGCGAACGGCAGCGGCCGATCCGGGATCAGGGTCGCCGCGGCCGAAGGCGGCGGGGCCGGCACGGGCGCGCCGGTCGGCGTCGGCCGCGGGGCGGGCCGCAGCACCGCAGCCAGCACCGCGTCGAGATCCAGGCGCTGCGAGCGCAGCGCGCCGCGCAGGCTCGGCCGCGGCGCGAGCGACAGCGTCACGTCGCCCGCGACATCGCCCTGCGGCGCGCGCAGGTCCAGTCCGCGCACCGCGAACTCCGTCGGCCCGCCGGCGACATGCGCGGCCAGCGACACCGGCCCGGAGGCGGCGGGCGGCCAGGCCAGGAGTGCCGCCAGGCGCTGCTCATCGGCACCCTGCAGTGTCACGGCAAGGTCCAGCCCGGCCCCGGCGGACGGCGCCGCGACGAGTCCGGTGGCGTGCAGCACCGCCCCGCCGGCGCGCGCGACGACGGTCACCGGCAGCGCGCCGCCGGCGGCGATCGCCTCGGGCGTGCCGGACTCGACGACCGCCTGCACGGCCTGGCCGTTCCATACGCCATCGACCGTTGCATGCACCGGCTTGCCGGATGCGGCGCGGGCGGTGACGGTCGCGCCAGTGAGCAGCGGATAGGGAGTACCCGGCGGAACCTGCCCGTGCAGCGTCAGGTCATACGCGCCGCCTTGCACCGTGCCGGAGATTGAGATGCTCACTGCCGGGCCGATCCGCGGATCGCGCCAGGACAGCGAGCCGTCCTGGATGACCACGCGGGGCGAGGGCGCAGCCGCGGCAGGATGCGCCGCGGCCAGGGCCGGCGGAGGCCGCGGAGGCGGCGCGGCCGAGGACTGCTTGGCGGGCAAAATCGACACACGCCCGTGCGCGTCTGGCGTCAGGGAGAACGCCGGCCGGATCAGCGTCACCTGTTCGACAACGGGGCGGCCGGACAGCAGCGACCACGGCGCGATCCGCGCCAGCATGCGGGGCACATGGCCGAGACCGGACGCGGCGATGTCGTCGGCCGCAACGGTGGGCGGCCAGGCCGCCAGCAGCGCCAGGTGCCCGATCGAGACATCGCGGCCCAGCGCGCGCCCGGCCGCCCGCGCCACTTGGCCGCGCACCAGGTCCGGCCCGAACCAGCCGGCGGCGACAAGCAGCGCAGCCAGCGCCAGCAGCGCCGCCGCGACGCGGCCGAGCCACCTCATCGGCGGCGTTCCGGCGGGCGCGGCTCGGGTGCGACGAAGCCGAGCGTGGCGAAGGTCGCCGCCATGTGCGCCGGCAGCGCCGCCTCGACCGCCAGGGTGCCGCCGGCCGGATGCGGCAGCACGATGCGCCGCGCCAGCAGGTGCAGCGTGTCGCCCAGCCCGTCCACCAGCGCGGTGTTGCGGCCCTCACGCTCGACGCCATAGGGCGTGTCGCCCAGGATCGGCGCGCCGATCGCCGCGCAATGCACCCGCAGCTGGTGGGTCCGCCCGGTCAGCGGACGCAGTTCCAGCCAGGCGAGCTTGCGCGCGGCATGGTCCAGCGTGCGGAAATCGGTGATCGAGTGTGCGGTGTCGGTGTCGTACGGCCCGGCCACCGCGGCGCGCTCGCCGCGAAACCCGTTCACGCGGACCAGTTCGCCCTCGATCCGCCCCTCGACCGGCACGGGACGGCCGGCCACCACCGCCCAGTAAGTCTTCTCGACCGCCCGGCTGCGGAACGACGCCGCGAGCTTCGCCGCCACGCCCGGCAGTCGCGCCACCACCAGCACGCCGGCGGTCTCGCGGTCCAGCCGATGCACAAGTCGGGGCCGCTCGTCCTGGCCGGCGTCCAGCGCGCCCAGCATGCCGTCGAGGTGACGTCGGATACCCGGACCGCCCTGCGTCGGCAGCCCCTGCGGCTTGTCGAGCACGATCAGGTGCTGGTCACGATACAGCACCATCCGCTCGATCTCGCGCGCCGCCTGCGGATCGGGCGGCGGCGCCGCGGCGGGTTCGGCGGTGGCGGCGGGCAGCGGCGGGATGCGGACGGTCTGCCCGGGCGCCAGCCGCGCGTCCGCGCCGACCCGGCCGCCATCCACCCGAACCTGCCCGGTGCGGCACCATTTCTGGATCGCGCCCTGCGTCAGCGCCGGGAAATGCCGTCGCAGCCACCGATCGAGCCGGATTTCCGCCTCGTCGTCGCTGACCACGCGGGTCTGCACGCTCAAGGCGTACGCTCCGCCCGCAACCGGGTCCAGTGATCCAGCCGCCGTTTCACCTCGCGCTCGAAGCCGCGGTCGCGCGGCGCATAGAACTCCTGTCGCTCCATGCCGTCGGGGAAGTAGTTGGCCCCGGAGAACGCGTCGTCTTGGTCGTGGTCATAGGCGTAGCCGCTGCCATAGCCGAGCTGCTTCATCAGTTTGGTCGGCGCGTTCAGGATGTGCGCCGGCGGCATCAGGCTGCCGGTGCGCTTGGCGGCCGACTGCGCCGCCTTGAAGGCTACGTAGGCGGCGTTGGATTTCGGCGCCGCACCGAGATACAGCACCGCCTGGGCCAACGCCAGTTCGCCCTCCGGCGTGCCCAGCCGCTCATACGCCTCCCAGGCCGCCAGCGCCTGCGGCAAGGCGTTCGGATCAGCCATCCCGATATCCTCGACGGCGAAGCGCACCAGGCGGCGCGCGACGTAGCGCGGATCCTCGCCGCCCTCCAGCATGCGCGCGAACCAGTACAGCGCGGCGTCCGGGTCCGACCCGCGCAGCGACTTATGCAGCGCGGAGATCAGGTTGTAGTGTTCTTCGCGATCCTTGTCGTACAGCGCCGCGCGCCGCGCCAGCAGATCCGACAGCCGCGCCACGTCCAGCCCCGGCGTATCCGGCGGCAACGCCGCAAGCTGCTCGGCCATGTTCAGCAGATAGCGTCCGTCGCCGTCCGCCATCGCGCGCAGCGCTGCGCGCGCGTCGGGCAGCAGCGGCAGGTCGCGGCCGATCGCGGCCTGCGCACGCGCCAGGATGGCCTCCAGCGCCGCATCGTCCAGCCGCCGCAGCACCAGCACCTGGCAGCGCGACAGCAGCGCGCCGTTCAGCGCGAATGACGGATTTTCCGTCGTGGCGCCGACCAGCACAACGGCTCCGGTTTCCACCGCTGGCAGGAAGCCGTCCTGCTGGGCGCGGTTGAAGCGATGGATTTCATCGACGAACAGCAGCGTCGCCTGCCCCGCCGCCTGCCGCTTCGCCGCGTCCTCAAAGGCGCGCTTGAGATCGGCGACGCCGGAGAACACGGCGGAGAGCTGCTGGAAGTGCAGGCCGGATGCGTCTGCCAGCAAACGCGCGATCGTGGTCTTGCCGACGCCCGGCGGCCCCCACAGGATCAGCGAGGCGAGCGAGCCGCGCTGCACCATCCGCGTGATCGCACCTTGCGGCCCGGTCAGATGCTCCTGCCCGACGATCTCGGACAGGGTCTGCGGTCGCAGGCGGTCGGCTAGGGGCCGGGTTGCAAGGGCTGCGCCCCCGGTTTGACCTTGGGTGTTGCCCAGAGGCAGGGCCCCTGGCGTTGCTGAGTTACTCGCTCTCGGAATCCGCCGCCCGCTCCGGCTTCGGGCCGCTATCCTGGCCCTTGGCGCCCGGATCGCGGTCCACCAATTCAATCACCGCCATGCTCGCAGCATCGCCATGGCGCACGCCCGCGCGCATCACCCGGCAATAGCCGCCGGCGCGGGCGCGGTAGCGATCGGCGATGGTGGTGAACAGCTTGTCCACGATCACGTCGTCGCGCAGCTGCGCATAAGCCTGCCGCCGCGCATGCAGGCCGCCGCGCTTGCCGAGCGTAATGAGCTTCTCGGCCACCGGGCGCAGTTCCTTGGCCTTGGGCAGCGTGGTGGTGATCTGCTCGTGCTTCAGCAGCGCGTGCGCCATGTTGCGGAACATGGCGAAGCGGTGGCTGGTGGTGACGCCGAGCTTGCGGCCGGCCACTCCGTGACGCATGGACTAACTCTCCTTGTGGCCGGCTTCAGAACGGCTCTTCGAGCCGCTTGGCGAGATCCTCGACATTCTCCGGCGGCCAGCCGCTCACGGTCATGCCCAGGCCCAGCCCCATCGAGGCCAGCACTTCCTTGATCTCGTTGAGCGACTTGCGGCCGAAGTTCGGAGTGCGCAGCATCTCCTGCTCGGTCTTCTGCACCAGATCGCCGATATAGACGATGTTGTCGTTCTTCAGGCAGTTGGCGCTGCGCACCGACAATTCGAGTTCATCGACCTTGCGCAGCAGATTGCGGTTGAACGGCAGGTCGTCCTGCACCTCCTCCGACCGCACCGCCTGCGGCTCATCGAAGTTGATGAACAGCTGTAGCTGGTCCTGCAGGATGCGCGCGGCCAACGCCACCGAATCCTCCGGCGTCACCGCGCCATTGGTCTCGACCGTCAGCAGCAGCTTGTCATAGTCGGTGACCTGCCCCACGCGCGTCGGTTCGACCTTGTACGAGACGCGGCGAACCGGCGAGTATATGGCGTCGATCGGGATCAAGCCGATCGGGCTGTCTTCCTGACGGTTCGCGGCCGAGGCCACATAACCCTTGCTGCTATTGACCGTCAGCTCCATGCCGAGCTTCATGCCCTCATCAAGCGTGCAGATCACCAGATCAGGGTTCATCACCTCGATATCATGTCCGGTCTGGATCTGGCCGGCGGTGACCTCGCCCGGGCCGGTGACCTCCAGCGTCATTCGCTTCGGCCCGTCGCCGTGCATCCGCAGCGCCAGCTGCTTGACGTTCAGCACGATGTCGGTGACGTCCTCGCGCACGCCCGGCACGGTGCTGAACTCATGCAGCACGCCGTCGATCTTGATCGAGGTCACCGCCGCGCCTTGCAGCGACGACAGCAGGATGCGGCGCAGGGCGTTGCCGAGCGTCATGCCGAAGCCGCGCTCCAGCGGCTCGGCGACGATGGTCGAGACGCGGGCGGGATCGGAGCCAGGCTCGGGGTGGATCTTCTCCGGCTTGATCAGCGACTGCCAGTTCTTCTGCAGGGCGGCGGACAATCTCATGCGGTCACACCCGCCGCCGCTTGCGCGGGCGGCAGCCATTATGGGGGATTGGGGTCATGTCGCGAATCGCGGTGATAGCGAAGCCGACCGTCTGCAGGGCGCGCAGCGCGCTCTCACGGCCCGAGCCTGGACCGCTCACCTCGATCTCCAGCGTCTCCATGCCGTGCTCGCGCGCCTTCTTGCCGGCATCCTCGGCGGCGACCTGCGCGGCGTAGGGCGTGCTTTTCCGGCTGCCCTTGAAGCCCTGGCTGCCCGAGGACGACCAAGCGATCGCGTTGCCTTGCGCATCGGTGATGGTGATCATCGTGTTGTTAAAGGTAGCCGCGACATGCGCCACCCCCGACGTGATGTTCTTGCGCTCCTTCTTGCGGGGGCGCGCGGCGGCGGAAGCCTGTCTCGCCATGGGATGTCCTGTCCAGTTCCGAAGCGGCCCGCGCAAGGCGGGCGGCGAAAAGCAGAGCGGGCGACCGCGCCGCTACTTGGTGACTTTCTTCTTGCCTGCGATGGCGACTGCCTTGCCCTTGCGGGTGCGCGCATTGGTGTGGGTCCGCTGGCCGCGCACCGGCAGCCCGCGGCGGTGGCGCAGGCCGCGATAGCAGCCCAGATCCATCAGCCGCTTGATGTTCATCGCCACCTCCCGGCGCAGATCGCCTTCGACGCGATAGTCGCGGTCGATCAGCTCGCGGATGCGCAGAACTTCATCATCCGACATCTGGTTGACCCGGCGCTCGTCCGGGATGCCGAGCTGGCCGCAGATCGCGCGCGCCTTGGCCGGGCCGATGCCAAAGATGTAGCGGAGGCTGATGGTGACCCGCTTGTTGGTCGGGATGTTCACGCCGGCAATACGCGCCACGCCTTCTCACTCCATACGTATCCGGCCCTGCTGCGCCGGGGTGCCCAAAGCTCCGCGCCCTGGAGGCCCCGACCGGGACCTGGCAGCGCCGAGTTGTGCGTTGTGCCAAAATGACGACGAACCCGGACCCGGGTTATCGCCAAGGCGCGCACTATAGCGGCGAGCCGCCCGGTGTCAACGCGTCAGGGTCAATTTCCGGTGAGGCTACAGCGCGGCGGCGCGGGCCGGGACCGTATGCGGCAGGTCGGCCAGGGCCGCCATGATCTGGCGCGTGACCTCGTCGATGTCAGCCATGCCGTCCACCGCGGACAGCCGACCCCGCGCTTCGTAATATGGCAGCAGCGGGGCCGTCTGCTGCGCATAGGCAGCCAGCCGGGCGGCGACCGTGTCGCGCGAATCGTCGGCGCGACGGACGAACTCCGTGCTGGCGCACACGTCGCACACGCCCGCCACGCGCGGGCGCCGGAACAGCTCGTGATAGCCGGTGCCGCATCGCGCGCAGGTGAACCGCCCGGCGATGCGTTCGACCAGCACCGGCGCATCCACCTGCAGTTCGATCACGGCGTCGAGCGAGTGACCCGTCGCATCCAGCAGCGTGTCCAGCGCCTCGGCCTGCTTCAGGGTGCGCGGAAACCCGTCCAGGATGAAGCCGCGGGCGCAGTCCGGCCGCGCCACCCGCGCCGCCAGCATGCGGATCAGGATGTCGTCGGACACCAGCGCGCCGGATTCCATCACCGCCTTGGCCTGCAACCCGACCTCGCTGCCGGCCGCGACCTCGGCGCGCAGCATGTCGCCCGTCGAAATCTGGACCATGCCGAAATGGTCCTGCAGGCGCTTGGCCTGCGTCCCCTTCCCGGCCCCCGGCGGCCCCAGCAGGATCAGGTTCACCGCACCCCTCTCATCGCGCGCGGCCGCGCACCCGCGCTTTCTTGATCAGGCCCTCATACTGGTGCGCCAGCAAATGCGACTGCATCTGCGTCACCGTGTCCATCGTCACCGAGACGATGATCATCAGGCTGGTGCCGCCGAAATAGAACGGGATGCCGTATTTGCTGATCAGGATCTCTGGCAGGAGGCAGACGATCACCAGGTAGATCGCCCCCACCGTGGTCAGCCGGGTCAGCACGTAGTCGAAATAGTCCGCGGTGTTGGAGCCGGGGCGGATGCCGGGGATAAAGCCGCCGTACTTCTTCAGATTGTCCGCGGTCTCCTGCGGGTTGAACACCACCGCGGTATAGAAATAGGTGAAGAACACGATCATGGCGGCATAGGTCACCATGTACAGCGGCTGGCCGTGCGCCAGCGCCGCGCCGATCGTCCCCAGCCACCCCCCGGACCCGTGCTGCGCCGAGAACCCGGCGATGGTGGCCGGGATCAGCAGGATCGAACTGGCGAAGATCGGCGGGATCACGCCCGAGGTGTTCACCTTCAGCGGCATGTGCGTCGAATCGCCGCCGAACATGCGCTGACCTACCTGGCGCTTCGGGTATTGCACCACGATGCGGCGCTGCGCGCGTTCCATGAAAACGATGAAGCCGATCACCGCCACCGCGATCAGCACGAATGCCAGGATGAACAGCGGGCTGAGCGCGCCGGTCCGGCCGAGCTCCAGCAGGGTCGCCAGCGCATTGGGCACGTTGGCGACGATGCCGGCGAAGATGATCAGGCTGGTGCCGTTGCCGATGCCGCGCGCAGTGATCTGCTCACCCAGCCACATCAGGAACATCGTGCCGCCGACCAGCGTGACCACACAGGAAAAGCGGAAGAACATGCCCGGCTCGACCACCGCCGGCCCGAACTGCCCGTGCATGCTCTCCAGCCCCACGGAAATGCCGTACGACTGGAACACCGCGATCAGCACCGTGAGGTAGCGGGTGTACTGGTTCAGCTTGATGCGCCCGCTCTCGCCTTCCTTCTTGAGGGATTCGAGAGTCGGGATGGCCGCCGACATCAGCTGGATGATGATGCTGGCGCTGATATACGGCATGATGTTGAGCGCAAAGACTGTCATCCGCCCCAGCGCGCCGCCGCTGAACATGTTGAACATGCCCAGGATGCCGCCGCCGTTGGTGCGGTTCATCAGCTCGCCCATCACCGACGCATCGACGCCGGGCAGCGGAATGTAGGTGCCGATGCGATAGACGAGCAGCGCGCCCAGGGTGAACCAAATGCGCTTCTTCAGCTCGGTCGCCTTCGACAGCACGCCGAGATTGAGCCCGGAGGCCATCTGTTCCGCCGCCGATGCCATTGGCACTTCCCCTCTCCGCGGCCTAGCGCCGCCTCATGCACACGCGGCGCCGTCCGGTCTCCCGAAGGCGCCGCGAGTCGTCGTGAACATGCGTCGCGAGCCGGAACTCTGCAAGACGCGACCCGGACGGGTCAGGCGGCCGGGCTTGCCGCCGCATCCGCCGCCGGCGCCACGGTCCGCGTAACCGTGCCGCCCGCCGCCTCGACCGCCGCCACCGCCGCCGCCGACGCGCCCGAGACGGTGATCGTCACCGCCCGGCCAATCTCGCCCTCGGCAAGCAGCCGCACGCCGGCCACCTTGCCGCCGCGCATCAGCCCGGCCGCCTTCAGCACCGCCTCGGTGATCGGCTGGCCGGCGTCGATCCGGCCGCTCTCGATCGCCTTGGCGACCGCGCCCAGATTCACCGGCGCATACTCTCGGCGAAAGATGTTCTTGAAGCCGCGCTTGGGCAGCCGCCGGTAGATCGGCAACTGGCCGCCCTCGAACCCGTTCAGCGCGACGCCCTCGCGCGCCTTCTGGCCCTTGACGCCCTTGCCGGAGGTCTTGCCCTTGCCCGAGCCAATGCCGCGCCCGAGCCGCTTGGACTTCAGGCGCGAGCCGGGATTGTCGCGCAATTCATTGAGGTTCATGTCAGGACTGCTCCTCGACCCGCACCAGGTGCGCCACGCGGCGGATCATGCCGCGCACCGACGGCGTATCCTCCAGCGTGCGGGTGCGGCGGATCTTGTTCAGGCCGAGCCCGATCAGCGTTTCCTTCTGACCCGGCTTGCGGCCGAGAACCGAGGCGGTCTGCGTCACCGTGACGGTGGGCTTCTTCGACGCGTCAGACATCGGCCGCCTCCTGCACCGGCGCGTCCGGCGCGGCGTCGCGGCGGCCCAGCAGATCGACGACCTTCTTGCCCCGGCGCGCCGCCACCGAGCGCGGGCTGGCGCAGCGGCCGAGCGCCGCGAACGTCGCCTTGACCATGTTGTGCGGATTGCGACTGCCCAGGCTTTTTGCCACCACGTCGGCGATGCCCAGCGTCTCGAATACCGCGCGCATCGGGCCGCCGGCGATGATGCCGGTGCCGGCCGCGGCCGAGCGCAGCACCACCTCGCCGGCGCCGTAATGCGCCTGCACGTCGTGATGCAGCGTGCGGCCTTCCTTCATCGGCACGCGGATCATGGTGCGCTTGGCCCGCTCGGTAGCCTTGCGGATCGCCTCCGGCACCTCGCGCGCCTTGCCGGCGCCATAGCCGACCCGGCCCTTCTGGTCGCCCACCACCACCAGGGCGGCGAACGCGAAGCGCCGGCCGCCTTTGACCACCTTGGCCACGCGATTGATGGTCACCAGCTTGTCGATCAGATCGTCGCCGTCGCGGTTCTGGCTGCGATCCCGATCGCGCCCGCCGCGGCCGCCGCCGTCTCGTGCGTCACGTGCCATGCTTGTGCGTCCTCAAAAAGCCAGACCGCCCTCGCGGGCAGCCTCGGCCAGCGCCTTGACGCGGCCGTGATACAGATAGGCGCCGCGGTCGAACACCACAGCGATCACCCCGGCTGCCAGAGCCCGCTCGGCCACCAGCTTGCCGACCGCCGCCGCCGCGTCCTTGTCCGCGCCGGTCTTCAGCCCCTCGCGCAGCGCGCGATCCAGACTGGAGGCGGCGGCCACGGTGCGCCCGGCGGCATCGTCGATCACCTGGGCGTAGATGTGCTTGCCGGAGCGGAACACCGACAGGCGCGGGCGCCCGGCCGACTTGCGCCGCAGCTGGAAACGCAGACGCGAGCGCCTGCGCTCCTGCAGAACCTTCACGTCGCTCACTTCTTCTTGCCTTCCTTGCGCCGGATCTGTTCGCCCTCGAACTTGACGCCCTTGCCCTTGTACGGCTCGGGCGGGCGCCAGGCGCGGATTTCGGCGGCCACCTGGCCGACCTGCCGCTTGTCCACGCCCTCGACCTTGATCGAGGTCGGCCGTTCGCAGGTGACCTTGATGCCGTCCGGGATCGGGAACACCACGTCGTGGGAGAAGCCCAGATTGATGACCAGGTTCTTGCCCTGCACCGCCGCACGGTAGCCGGTGCCGGTGATCTCCATCGTCTTGGCGTAGCCGGTCGAGACCCCGCGCACCATGTTGGCCACCAGCGCCCGCGTCGTGCCCCACATCATGCGCGCCGGCGTCGAGTTGCCGCGCGGCTTCACCGCGAACTTCCCGCCATCGACGCTGGCCTCGACCAGATCGGTCAGCTCCAGATCCAGCGTGCCGAGTTTTCCAGTGGCGGTGAGCGTGCGGCCGACGATGGCCACGTTCACCCCAGCGGGGATCTCGACGGGATACTTGCCTACTCGCGACATTGCACGGACCTCAGAACACGCGACACAGGACTTCGCCGCCGACATTGGCAGCGCGCGCCTCGGCATCGCTCAGCACGCCGCGCGGCGTGGACAGGATCGAGACGCCCAGGCCCGCATAGACGCGCGGCAGCTCCTGGATCTTGGAATAGACGCGCCGGCCCGGCTTGGAGACGCGGGTGATCTCCTTGATGACCGGCTCGCCTTCGTTGTACTTCAGCTCGATGCGTAGCTGCGCCACGCCCGGCCGCAGCTCCTCGGCCGAGAAGCCGCGGATGAAGCCCTCGCGCTTCAGCGCATCCAGGACGTTCGCGCGGAACTTGCTGGCCGGGGCGACGCAGGCGGCGTGGCGCGAGCGCTGCGCATTTCGGATGCGCGTCAGCATATCGCCCAAGGGATCGGACATGCTCATGGGTGCGTGCCCTCCCGACTACCAGCTTGCCTTGACCATGCCCGGGATTTGTCCCGAGCTGGCCAGGTCGCGCAGCGCGATGCGCGAGAGCTTAAACTTGCGATAGTTCGCGCGCGCGCGTCCGGTCAGCTCGCAGCGCAGCCGCACCCGCACCTTCGCGCCATTGCGCGGAAGCTGCGCCAGGCGGATGGTCGCCTCGAAGCGGTCCTCGACCGGCAGCGTTCGATCCATGACCACCGATTTCAGCGCCGCCCGCTTGGTCTTGTCGCGCGCCGACAGACGCTCGCGCATCTTGTTGCGGTTGATCTGCGAAGTCTTCGCCATGCCCCTATCTCCCGGAACCTGCGGGCTGCGCGCCCGCGGTTTTCCAAACCGTGTTTATCTTCCGCCCGCTCACTTCGCGCCAGCTTCGTTGGCACTAGCTTCCTTGGCGCCAGCTTCCTTGGCGAACGGAATGTCGAAGCGCCGCAGCAGCGCGCGCGCCTCGTCGTCGGTGCGCGCCGTGGTCACGAAGATGATGTCCATGCCGCGGATCGAGTCCACGCGGTCATAGACGATCTCCGGGAACACGATCTGCTCCTTGATGCCCATCGCGAAATTGCCGCGGCCGTCGAAGCCCTTGGTCGGCGGGATGCCGCGAAAGTCGCGCACCCGCGGCAGCGCGATCGTCACCAACCGGTCCAGAAACTCGTACATCCGCGCCTTGCGCAACGTCACCTTGCAGCCGATCGGCAGGCCGGCGCGGATCTTGAACCCGGCGATGGCCTTCTTGGCGATCGTCTTGACCGGCTTCTGGCCGCTGATCAGCGCCAGTTCCGCCACCGCCGCGTCGAGCTTCTTCTGGTCGGCCGCCGCCTCGCCCACGCCCATGTTGATGACGATCTTCTCGAGCTTGGGCACCTGCATAGGGTTCTTGTAGGCGAACTCCTGCTGCAGCGCCGGCACGACCTCCTCGCGGTAGCGCCTGAGCATGCGCGGCGCCTCGCCGGTCCCGGCCGCGACCTGCTGCGCGAGCGAAACCTCCTGCAGCGTCGTGGGGCCGGTCGATGCGGCGGCCGCATTCTTCGGCGCCGACGCGCCGCGCCCGGCATTGCGTCCGGCGCTGCCCTTGTTCGCCGCGGCCTTGCCGCCACCAGCGCCGCCCTTGCCGCCAGCGCCGCCTTTTTTTGCCCCGCCCGCGGCGGGCTTCGCCTGCTTGGCCATTGCGACTGCTCCTCAGCTCTCGATCACGTTGCCGGTCGCCCGGGCGACGCGAACCTTGCGGCCGTCCTCCAGCACGCGGAAACCCACGCGCGTCGGCTTGCCGGTCTTGCCATCCACCAGCATCAGGTTGGACAGGTGAATGGTAGCCTCGGACTCGACGATGCCGCCGGGCTGGCCCATGCCGCGCGGCTTGGTATGCCGCTTGGCGATGTTCACGCCCTGCACGCGGGCGCGATGCTCCTTCGGCAGCACCTGCATCACCTGCCCCTGCTTGCCGCGATCAGCGCCGGTGATGACCACCACCGTGTCGCCCTGGCGAATGCGCGCGGCCATCACAGCACCTCCGGCGCGAGCGAGATGATCTTCATGAACTTGCGCGCCCGCAGCTCACGCACCACCGGGCCGAAGATGCGGGTGCCGATCGGTTCCTGCTGCTTGTTGATCAGCACCGCCGCGTTGCGATCGAACCGGATCGCGCTCCCGTCGGCGCGACGCACCGGAAACGCCGTGCGCACGATCACCGCCTGATGCACGTCGCCCTTTTTCACTTTGCCGCGCGGGATGGCGTCCTTGACGGAGACCACGATCACGTCGCCGACCGAGGCGGTCTTGCGCTTGGATCCGCCCAGCACCTTGATGCACTGCACCCGACGCGCGCCGGAATTGTCGGCGACCTCCAGGTTGCTTTCGACCGAAATCATGCTGCTGCCCTCACGCCTGCGCTTCGGAGGCCGGAGCCTCGGAACCCGCGGCCTCCGCCGGCGCGGACTTGGCGCCCAGGCTTGCGTGGCCCAGGCTCTCGTGGCCCGCGCTTGCATGGTCCGGGCTTGCATGATCCGGGCTCTCGCCGCCAAGGCGCTCGCCGTTGCGCTCGACCACCAGCCATGCCTTGCGCTTGCTCAGCGGCGGGCATTCCTCGATGCGCACGTTGTCGCCCTCGCGGCACAGGTTCGCCTCGTCATGCGCCGCATACTTCTTCGAGCGACGGATGAACTTTTTGTACAACGGGTGCATGACGCGGCGATTGACCAGGACCGTCACGGTCTTGTCCATCTTGTCGCTGGTGACCCGCCCGGTCAGGACGCGCTTCGGCATCGCCCTATTCTCCTCAGGCTTTGACGGAGGAGGAGCGCTGCTTCTCCCCCAGGATGGTTTTCACGCGCGCGATGTCGCGGCGCACTTCACGCACGCGGCCCACGCCCTCGGTCTGCCCGGTCGCGCGCTGGAACCGCAAGTTGAACTGCTCGCGGCGCATGTCCAGCAGCTGCTGCTTCAGCTGGTCCTCGGTCTTGAGGCGCACGTCGGCGATCTTGGTCTGCTTGGCCATCTCAGGCGTCCCCGATCCGGGCAATGAACTTGGTCTTAATCGGCAGCTTGGCCGCGCCCAACGTCAGCGCCTCGCGCGCCAACTCCGGCGCCACGCCGTCGATCTCGAACATGATCCGCCCCGGCTTGACCCGGCACACCCAGAACTCGGGCGCGCCCTTGCCGGACCCCATGCGGACTTCCTGCGGCTTCAGCGACACCGGCACGTCCGGAAAGATGCGGATCCACACACGCCCCGCACGCTTCATGGCACGCGTGATGGCACGGCGTGCCGCCTCAATCTGGCGCGCGGTGACCCGCTCCGGCTCCAGCGCCTTCAACCCGAACTGGCCGAAATTGAGCGCCGTGCCGCCTTTCGACAGACCGTGGATGCGGCCCTTGTGCGCCTTGCGGTACTTGGTCCGCTTGGGAGAAAGCATCGTCCTGTCCTTCTAGCGCTGCGGCGCTTGTTCAGCGGCGCGGCGGTCCTGCGCCAGCGGATCATGCGCCAGGATCTCGCCCTTGAAGATCCAGACCTTCACGCCGCAGGTGCCGTATGTGGTCTTGGCGGTCGCCATGCCAAAGTCGATATCGGCGCGCAGCGTGTGCAGCGGCACCCGCCCTTCGCGATACCACTCCACGCGCGCGATCTCCGCTCCGCCCAGCCGGCCGCCGCAATTGATGCGGATGCCCTGCGCGCCGAGGCGCATGGCCGACTGCACCGCGCGCTTCATTGCCCGGCGAAACGCCACGCGCCGCTCCAACTGCTGGGCGATGTTCTCGGCCACCAGCTGCGCGTCGATCTCCGGCTTGCGGATCTCGACGATGTTCAGCGACACCTCCGCCTTGGCCATCTTGGCCAGATCCTTGCGCAGGTTCTCGATGTCCTGGCCCTTTTTACCGATCACCACGCCCGGACGCGCGGCATAGATCGTCACCCGGGGCTTTTTCGCCGGACGCTCGATCACCACGCGCGAGACGCCCGCGCCGGACAGTCGCTGACGCAGCTTGGTGCGCAGCGCCAGATCGCCGTGCAGCAGCTTGGAGTAGTCCGCGCCCGCAAACCAGCGGCTGTCCCAGGTGCGATTGATGCCGAGCCGCAGCCCGATCGGATTGACCTTGTGACCCATCTCAGGCGGCTCCTGCTCTCGCGGACCTTGGCGCGGACCGGGGCGCGCGCGGACCGGGCGTCGTCTCCTGCACACGCTCGACCACGACGATCTTCAGATGCGAAAACCACTTCTCAATCCGCGACGAGCGACCGCGGCCGCGCGCATGGAACCGGCGCATGACGATCGCCTTGCCCACCTCGGCGCGCGACACCACCAGGCGATCGACGTCGAGCTGATGGTTGTTCTCGGCATTGGCGATCGCGCTCTCAAGCGTCTTGCGCACCTGCTGCGCGATGCGTCGCTTCGAGAATGTCAGGGTCGCCACGGCCTCGGATGCCGGCTTGTTGCGGATCAGCCCGGCCACCAGGTTCAGCTTGCGCGGGCTGACGCGGATATTCTTGGTGATCGCCTGCGCCTCGGTATCGGCCAGCGTGCGCGGATGATTCGGCTTGCTCATGTCAGCCCCGCTTCGCCTTCTTGTCGGCCGAATGGCCGGTGAACGTGCGGGTCGGCGAGAACTCGCCGAACTTGTGCCCGACCATGTTCTCGGTCACCTGCACAGGCAGGAACTTGTGACCGTTGTATACGCCGAAAACTAGGCCCACGAACTGCGGCAGGATGGTGCTGCGGCGCGACCAGATGCGGATGATGTCGTTGCGGCCCGAGGCGCGCGCGGCATCTGCCTTGCCCAGCAGATAGCCGTCCACGAACGGACCCTTCCATACGGAGCGAGCCATGCTCAGCCCTTCCCCTTGCTACGGTTGCGGATGATCAGGCGGTCGGTCCGCTTGTTCACGCGCGTCTTGTACCCCTTGGTCGGCTTGCCCCATGGCGTGACCGGATGCCGGCCGCCCGAAGTGCGGCCCTCGCCGCCGCCATGCGGGTGATCGACCGGGTTCATCACCACGCCGCGGTTGTGCGGCCGGCGGCCCAGCCAGCGGCTGCGGCCGGCCTTGCCGATCTGCTGGTTGGCGTTGTCCGGGTTGGAGACCGCGCCGATCGTCGCCCAGCACTCGCCGCGCACCAGGCGCAGCTCGCCGGACATCAGCTTGATCTGCGCATAGCCGGCATCCTTGCCGACCAGCTGGGCATACTGCCCCGCGGCGCGCGCGATCTTGCCGCCGGCGCCCTGCTTCATCTCGACGTTGTGGATGATCGTGCCCACCGGAATCGCCGACAGCGCCATCGCGTTGCCCGGCTTGATGTCCGCGCGCGCCGCCGAGACCACCGCATCGCCGGCGCGCAGCCGCTGCGGCGCAAGAATGTACGCCAGCTCGCCGTCGCTGTACTTTATCAGCGCCAGGAACGCGGTGCGGTTCGGGTCGTATTCCAGCCGCTCGACGGTCGCCGTCACGTCCAGCTTGCGCCGCCTGAAATCGACGATGCGGTACGACTGCTTGTGCCCGCCGCCACGGAAATAGCTTGTGGTGCGGCCGTGGTTGTTGCGCCCGCCGCTAGAGTGCTTGCCGACCGTCAGTCCCTTGACCGGCTTGCCTTTCCACAGCTCGCCGCGGGCCACCAGGATGGTGCCGCGCAGGCTCGGCGTGACCGGGTTGAAATGCTTCAATGCCATCGTGCTGATCCCGTCACCGCAGTCCCATCAACGCAGCCCGGCGGTCAGGTCGATCGACTGACCCGGCGCCAGCGTCACATACGCCTTCTTCACGTCCGACCGCTGGCCCGGACGGCCGCGGAACCGCTTGGTCTTGCCCTTGGTGATCAGCGTGTTAACGCCGGTCACCGTGACCCCGAACAGCCCCTCGACCGCAGCCTTGATCTCCAGCTTGTTGGCGGTGATCAGCACGCGGAACACCAGTTGGTTGCGCTCGCCCAGCAGGGTCGCCTTCTCGGTGACCACCGGATTGCGCAGGATCTCGTACATCGTCTCGCGCGACAGCTTGACGTTCGGCTTGCGCCCGCGCGCGGTGGTGATCGTCTCGCTCATGCCAGCCGCTCCCGCAGCGCCTCGATGCCGGCGGCGGTCACCACCAGCATGTCGTGGCGCAGGATGTCATAGACGTTGGCGCCCACCGTCGGCAGCACGTCGATGCCGACGATGTTGCGGCTGGCGCGGGCGAACCCCGAATCCACCGCACGATCGACGATCAGCGCCGAACGCCAGCCCAGCGCCGTGATCTGCCGCGCCAGGTCGCGCGTCTTCTCGCCGCCGACGCCGTCCAGCACCACCAGCTTGCCCTCGGCCTGCTTCTGCGACAGGGCCGATATCAGCCCCAGCCGGCGCACCTTCTTCGGCAGGTCGTAGCCGTGGTCGCGTACCACCGGGCCATGCACCCGGCCGCCGGTGCGGAACTGCGGCGCGCGCAGGCTGCCCTGGCGGGCGTTGCCGGTGCCCTTCTGCTTGTACGGCTTCTTCGTGGTGCCGCTGACCTCGCCCATGCCCTTGGTGCGATGCGTGCCGGCGCGGCGCTTGGCCTGCTGCCAATGCACCACGCGCGCCATGATGTCCGCGCGCGGGGCGGTGGCGAAGATCTCGTCGGGCAGTTCGGCCATCCCGGCCGTCTCCCCGCTCAGCGTCCTGATCTCGATCTGCATTGTCTCGTCCTCAGGCCGCTGCCGCGCCGAGCAGGGCGGCCGGATAAGCGGCACCTTCGGGCTGCGGCTTCTTGATGGCGTCGCGCACCAGCACCCAGCCGTTCTTGGCCCCCGGCACCGCGCCCTTGATCATCAGCAGACCCTTCTCGGCATCGACATGGGCCACCTCCAGATTAAGAGTGGTCACCCGCTCGACGCCCATGTGGCCGGCCATCTTCTTGTTCTTGAACGTCTTGCCGGGATCCTGCCGGTTGCCCGTCGAGCCGTGGCTGCGATGGCTGACCGATACGCCGTGGCTCGCCTCCAGGCCGGCAAAGTTCCAGCGCTTCATCACGCCCTGGAAGCTGCGGCCCTTAGTGGTGCCGCAGACATCGACCTTCTGGCCGACCGCGAAATGCGCCGCCGACAGCGTGGCGCCGACCTCGACCAGCCCGTCCTCTGGGACGCGGAACTCGGCCAGGCGCGCCTTCGGCTCAACCTTCGCCGCCGCGAAATGGCCGCGGTTCGGCTTGGTGACGTTCTTCACCTTGGCCTTTCCCCAGCCGATCTGCAGGGCGGTATAGCCGTCGCGCTCCATCGTGCGCGCGGCCACGACTTGCACCTGATCCAGATGCAGCACGGTCACCGGCACATGCGTGCCATCGTCCCTGAACAGCCGGGTCATGCCCAGCTTCTTCGCCAAAAGTCCGGTTCTCATCTCACTCTTTCCCAGAGGAACCCCCACCGCCCAGGATGGGGTTCTTAGGCCAATCGGAAGTCACGTCCGCCTCGACCGTCTGGGCCGGGCTTCACCCGGCACGACGGTCGCGGGCCCGGCCGCCCCTTACAGCTTGATCTCCACGTCCACGCCGGCCGCCAGATCCAGCTTCATCAGCGCGTCCACGGTCTGCGGCGTCGGCTCGACGATGTCGAGCAGCCGTCGGTGCGTGCGGATCTCGAACTGCTCACGGCTTTTCTTGTCCACGTGCGGCGAGCGGTTCACCGTGAACCGCTCGATATGCGTGGGCAGGGGGATCGGCCCGCGGACCCGCGCGCCCGTGCGCTTGGCGGTGTTCACGATCTCCTTCGTGCTGTTGTCCAGCACACGGTGATCGTACGCCTTCAGGCGTATGCGGATGTTCTGGTTGTCCATGAGCCTATTCCTGAGCCGATCCCGTCGCCTTACGCTTCGATCTTCGCGACCACGCCGGCGCCGACAGTCCGGCCGCCCTCGCGGATGGCGAAGCGCAGGCCCTCGTCCATCGCGATCGGCTGGATCAGCTCGACATCCATCGACACGTTGTCGCCCGGCATCACCATCTCCACGCCTTCCGGCAAGGTCACGATGCCGGTGACGTCGGTGGTGCGGAAGTAGAACTGCGGCCGGTAGTTGGTGAAGAACGGCGTGTGGCGACCGCCCTCCTCCTTGGTCAGGATGTAGCTCTCCGCCTTGAACTTCTTGTGCGGCGTGATGGTGCCCGGCTTGGCGAGCACCTGGCCGCGCTCGACGTCCTCGCGCTTGGTGCCGCGCAGCAGCGCGCCGATGTTATCGCCGGCCTCGCCCTGATCCAGCAGCTTGCGGAACATCTCGACGCCGGTCACGATCGTCTTCACCGTGTCCTTCAGCCCGACGATCTCGACTTCCTCGCCGACCTTTACGATGCCGCGCTCAATGCGGCCGGTGACCACCGTGCCGCGGCCGGAAATCGAGAACACGTCCTCGATCGGCATCAGGAACGGCTTGTCCTTCGGACGCTCCGGCTGCGGGATGTAGCTGTCCACCGCCTCCATCAGCTTCAGCACCGCCTGCTCGCCCAGCTCCGGGCTCTTGTCCTCAAGCGCCGCGACGGCCGAGCCGTGGATGATCGGGATGTCGTCGCCCGGGAACTGATAGCTGGTCAGCAGCTCGCGCACCTCCAGCTCAACCAGCTCCAGCAGGTCGGGGTCGGCGATGTCGCACTTGTTGAGGAACACCACCAGGGCCGGAACGCCCACCTGGCGGGCCAGCAGGATGTGCTCGCGAGTCTGCGGCATCGGGCCGTCGGCGGCGGACACGACCAGGATCGCGCCGTCCATCTGCGCCGCACCGGTGATCATGTTCTTCACGTAGTCGGCGTGGCCCGGGCAATCGACATGCGCGTAGTGGCGGTTCTTCGTCTCGTATTCCACGTGGGCGGTGGAGATGGTGATGCCGCGCGCCCGCTCCTCCGGCGCCTTGTCGATCTGGTCATAGGCGGTGAACGTCGCACCGCCGGACTTTGCCAGCACCTTCGTGATGGCAGCCGTGAGCGACGTCTTGCCATGATCGACATGGCCGATCGTGCCGATGTTGCAGTGCGGCTTGTTGCGCTCGAATTTCGCCTTGGCCATCGTCCTTCTCCGTGCCCGCTCAGTCTCGGTCGGGGTTGGGTTTGCTGCTGTCGTCCCTACCAGCGGTAATGGCTGAAGGCCTTGTTGGCCTCGGCCATCCGATGGGTGTCCTCACGCTTCTTCACCGCCGAGCCGCGGTTGTTCACCGCGTCCAGCAATTCGTTGCTCAGCCGGTCTTCCATCGTGTGCTCGCCGCGCTTGCGCGCGCTGTCGATGATCCAGCGAATCGCCAGCGCCTGCCGGCGCTCGGTGCGCACCTCGACCGGCACCTGATAGGTGGCGCCGCCAACGCGCCGGCTGCGCACTTCCACGGCCGGCTTCACGTTGTCCAGCGCCTCGTGGAACATCCGCACCGGGTCGGCCTGGCTGCCGCCGCGCTTCTTCATCACATCGAGCGCGCCATAGACGATCGTCTCGGCGGCGGATTTCTTGCCGTCGTACATCAGCGCGTTCATGAAACGGGTGATGACGACGTCGCCGAACTTCGCGTCCGGCAGGATCTCGCGCTTGGTGGCGCGGCGGCGGCGGCTCATGGTCTCGCGATCCCCTTACTTCGGCCGCTTCGCGCCATACAGCGAACGGCGCTGGCGGCGCTTCGGCAGGCCCTGCGTGTCGAGCACGCCGCGCAGGATGTGGTAGCGCACGCCAGGCAGGTCCTTCACGCGCCCGCCGCGGATCAGCACCACGCTGTGCTCCTGCAGGTTGTGGCCCTCGCCCGGGATGTAGCTGACCACCTCGTAGCCGTTGGTCAGGCGCACCTTGGCCACCTTGCGCAGCGCCGAGTTCGGCTTCTTCGGCGTCGTCGTATAGACGCGCGTGCAGACGCCGCGCTTCTGCGGGCAGCCCTGCAGGGCCGGCACCTTGTTGCGCTTGGCCGCGGGCTCGCGCCCCTGGGCGATCAGCTGGTTGATGGTCGGCATGAGCCCTCTTTCTCGTCCATCCATACGCAATGCCGCCACGAGGGAACTGCCCCACGGGACGGGTGTCGGCCAACGCAAGCGGCCTGGGCGATCCGACCCGAACTACGAGTGGATCGCGGCGCCGCACGCTTCGGTGCCTGCAAACGACAGTCGGCCCACGCACGCGCGGGAACGGCTGGGAGGCGGCTATCTACGGGCTGGGGCGCGGGGAGTCAAGGCCTCTGGCCGGCCGAGTTGATCCTTGCGGCAGCCCAGTAAGTCGCGCGAGACTTCCTCCGCTCATTGGAGACACACATTTGTCCGAAAGCGGCTGTTCCGGTTCTGGCTCGTCGGCACCGCGGCGTGGCTCGTCACAGCCGGATTACTCGTTCACGGCTCCTGCCTCAATGACCGCGCGACAGCCTCCTGGGTCAAACCGGAAACCGCACTCGCTCAGGTCCCCTCTATCGCAGCGTTTGTCAAAGATCCCGCACGCAATCGCCGCCATGCCTACTGACGCGTTTTCGTTCTCGCAGGCATCCAAATCGTCACTCCCTACGAATTCGCCATTTCAGCCCGGTGTGGAACTTTAGTTGGTTGCCGATAGCATTGGTCCTCGGGCTGCTCCCACCAACCATCCTGGCGGCAGCGGTGCGCTCGATCATCTGGGCATGGTCGGACCGCTAGTTTGCTCGATCTTTGTTCATCGAAAAAGAGGGCCGGCGATCCTGCGACCGCCGGCCCCCCTCCGTTCCGTCCCCGACGTAGCGCCCGCTACTCCGCCGCCTCCGCAGCCGGCAGCGCCGGGGTGTCGCCCGCCACCGGAAGGCCGCGCCCCTCGCGACCCGCCGCGATCGCGCGCAGCTTGTTCATCACGCTGCCGGTGCCCGCCGGGATCAGGCGGCCGACGATGACGTTCTCCTTCAGTCCCATCAGCGTATCCACCTTGCCGGCCGTGGCCGCCTCGGTCAGCACCCGCGTCGTCTCCTGGAACGACGCCGCGCTGATGAAGCTGTGCGTCTGCAGGCTGGCCTTGGTGATGCCCTGCAGCACCGGCATCGCCACCGCGACCCGCTCGCCCTCGCGCTCGCGTTTGGCGTTCTCGGCCTCGAACTCCAGCCGGTCCACCTGCTCGCCGGCCAGATAGGTCGTGTCGCCCGGCTCCAGGATCTCGACCTTCTGCAGCATCTGGCGGACGATCACCTCGATGTGCTTGTCGTTGATCTTCACGCCCTGCAGCCGGTACACGTCCTGGATCTCGTTGACCAGGTAGTCCGACAGCGCCGGCACGCCCAGCACCTTCAGGATGTCGTGCGGCACCCGCGGCCCGTCCACCAGCGGGTCGCCGAGTCGGACGAAGTCGCCCTCCTGCACCGAGACGTGCTTGCCCTTCGGGATCAGGTACTCGCTTTCCTCGCCGGTCTCATCGTTCTTCACGATGACCCGGCGCTTGGCCTTGTAGTCCTTGCCGAACTGCACCTGCCCGTCGTTCTCGGCGATGATCGCATGGTCCTTGGGCCGCCGCGCCTCGAACAGTTCGGCCACGCGCGGCAGACCGCCGGTGATGTCGCGCGTCTTGCTGCCCTCGCGCGGGATGCGCGCCAGCACGTCGCCGGCCGCCACCTGCGCACCGTTCTCGACCGACAGGATCGAGTTCGGGCGCCAGGAAGTAGCGCGCATCCGCCCCGTTCGGCAGCTTGATGACTTCGCCCGACGCATCCTTCAACTGCAGCCGCGGCCGCAGATCCGCGCCGCGGGCCGCCGACTTGTAATCGACCACAACCTTCGACGTCAGACCGGTCACCTCGTCCATCCGCTCGACCAGCGTCACGCCTTCCATGAGATCGAGGTATTCGACCTTGCCGTCGCGCTCGGTGATGATCGGCAGGGTGTACGGATCCCACTCGGCAAGCTTCTGCAGGCGCGCCACCTGCACGCCCTCGTCGACCAGCAGACGCGCGCCGTACGGCACGCGGAAGCGCGCGCGCTCCCGTCCGTTCGCGTCGGTCAGCACCACCTCGCAGTTCCGGCTCATCACCACCGGCACGTTCTGGCTGTTCATCACCACGTTGCGGTTCTTGATCGTGGCGATGCCGTCATGGCTGGCCTCGACGCTGCTCTGTTCCGCGCCGCGCTGCGCGGCGCCGCCGATGTGGAAGGTGCGCATCGTCAGCTGCGTGCCCGGCTCGCCGATCGACTGCGCGGCGATCACGCCGACCGCCTCGCCGATATTGACCGGCGTTCCGCGCGCCAGGTCGCGGCCGTAGCAGTGACCGCACACGCCGACCGGCGCCTCGCAGGTCAGCACCGAGCGGATCTTCATCTGCTCGACGCCGGCGCGCTCGATGCGCTCGGCCTGCTCTTCCTCGATCAGCACGTTGGCCGCTACCAGCACCCCGCCGCCGGCCGGATCGGTGACGTCCTCGGCCGTGGTGCGGCCCAGGATGCGCTCGGACAAACTGGCGACCACCTCGCCGCCATCCATCACCGCGCGCACCGTCAGCCCGCGCTCGGTCCCGCAATCCTCCTCGACGATGATGCAGTCCTGCGCCACGTCGACCAACCGCCGCGTCAGATAGCCGGAGTTCGCCGTCTTCAGCGCGGTGTCCGCCAGGCCCTTGCGCGCGCCATGCGTGGAGTTGAAATACTCCAGCACCGACAAGCCTTCCTTGAAATTGGCGATGATCGGCTGCTCGATGATCTCGCCCGACGGCTTGGCCATCAGCCCGCGCATGCCGGCCAACTGGCGCATCTGCGCCGGCGAGCCGCGCGCGCCGGAGTGGCTCATCATCCACACGGCGTTGGTCTGCCGCCCCGCCTCCTGGCGCGAGATCTCCTTCATCATCGCGCCCGCAACCTCGTCGGTGCAGCGCGACCAGGCATCGACCACCTTGTTGTAACGCTCGCCCGCGGTGATGAGACCGTCCTGGTACTGCTGCTCGAACTCCTTCACCTCGGTCTGGGTCTTCAGGATCATCGCCCCCTTGGTGTCGGGAATGATCAGGTCGTCCTTGCCGAAGCTGATGCCCGCCTTGAACGCCTGGCCGAAGCCCAGGCCCATCAGGCGGTCGGCGAAGATCACGCACTCCTTTTGGCCGCAATGGCGGTACACCGCGTCGATCACGTCAGAGACGTTCTTCTTGGTCAGCTGCCGGTTGATCAGCGTGAACGGCACGTTCGACGTTGCTGCGGCAGGACCTGCGCGATCAGCATGCGGCCCGGCGTGGTCACCACCTTCTGGATGACCTTCGCTCCGCTCGCGTCCACCGTATGGAACCGCGCGCGGATCTTGGTGTGCAGGTTCACCGCCTTGGCGGCCAGCGCGTGCTCGATCTCGCCGATCGTGCCGAACGCCGGGCAGCGCTCGTCGTCGGCGGCGCGGAACTCCGGGGTCTCGAGCGACAGGTAGTAGATGCCCAGCACGATGTCCTGGCTGGGCACGATGATCGGCTTGCCGTTAGCGGGGCTGAGGATGTTGTTGGTGCTCATCATCAGCACCCGCGCCTCAAGCTGCGCCTCCAGCGACAACGGCACGTGCACCGCCATCTGGTCGCCGTCGAAATCGGCGTTGAACGCGGTGCAGACCAGCGGATGCAGCTGGATCGCCTTGCCCTCGATCAGCACCGGCTCGAACGCCTGGATGCCCAGCCGGTGCAGCGTCGGCGCGCGGTTCAGCATCACCGGATGCTCGCGGATCACCTCCTCGAGGATGTCCCACACCTCGGGACGCTCCTTCTCCACCATGCGCTTGGCCGCCTTGATGGTGGTGGCGTGGCCGTACTTCTCCAGCTTGGAGTAGATGAACGGCTTGAACAGCTCGAGCGCCATCTTCTTCGGCAGGCCGCACTGGTGCAGCTTCAGCTCCGGTCCGACCACGATCACCGAGCGGCCGGAATAGTCCACGCGCTTGCCCAGCAGGTTCTGCCGGAAGCGGCCCTGCTTGCCCTTCAGCATGTCGGACAGCGACTTCAGCGGCCGCTTGTTGGCGCCGGTGATGGCGCGGCCGCGGCGGCCGTTGTCGAACAGCGCGTCCACGCTCTCCTGCAGCATGCGCTTCTCGTTGCGCACGATGATGTCGGGCGCGCGCAGCTCGATCAGCCGCTTCAGCCGGTTGTTGCGGTTGATGACGCGGCGATACAAGTCGTTCAGGTCACTGGTCGCGAACCGCCCGCCATCCAGCGGCACCAGCGGGCGCAGCTCGGGCGGGATCACCGGCACCACGTCCAGGATCATCCACTCCGGCTTGGCCCCGCTCTCGGCGAAGGCGTCCATCAGCTTCAGCCGCTTGACCAGCTTCTTGCGCTTGGCCTCGCTGGTCGTGTCCTTCAGGTCGGCGCGCAGCCGCGTGCGCTCGGCGCCGATGTCGATGCCCAGCAGGATGCCCTTGATCGCCTCCGCCCCGATGCCGGCGCGGAACCCGTCCTCGCCGAACTCGTCCTGCTTGGCCATCAGCTGATCCTCGGTCAGCAGCTGGTGCAGCTTGAGGTCGGTCAGGCCGGGTTCGAGAACCACGTAGCTCTCGAAATACAGGATCTTCTCCAGCTCCTTGAGCGTGAGATCGACCATCAGGCCGATGCGGCTGGGCAGCGACTTCAGGAACCAGATATGCGCCACCGGCGAGGCCAGCTCGATATGGCCCATGCGCTCGCGCCGCACCTTGGCCAGCGTCACCTCGACGCCGCACTTCTCGCAGATGATGCCACGGAACTTCATGCGCTTGTACTTGCCGCACAGGCACTCGTAGTCCTTGATCGGGCCGAAGATGCGGGCACAGAACAGCCCGTCGCGCTCGGGCTTGAAGGTGCGGTAGTTGATGGTCTCCGGCTTCTTGATCTCGCCGTACGACCACGACCGGATCTGCTCCGGCGAGGCCATCTGGATGCGGATCTGGTCGAAAGTCATGGCTTGGCCGGTCTGGCCAAGGATCTTCATCAGCTCGTTCATGTGCCGATCACCTTACATTGCCGGCCGGGAGACCCGGACGGCGTAGCGGAAAATGCGGCGGGCCTGTCCGACCACGCCGAGACCTGGAACTGGATGGCCAGACTTGACCCGGCCATCCACGACGCGCCCGACGGCGCGGATTGGCCCCGCGGATGGCCGGGTCAAGCCCGGCCATGACGGTTTTGCTGACATGCCGGCGCGCTAGATCGCCCGCATGTTGTCGAGCTCCACGTTCAGGCCGAGCGACTTCAGCTCCTTGACCAGCACGTTGAAGCTTTCGGGGATGCCGGCCTCGAACGTGTCCTGCTCGCGCACGATCGCCTCATAGACCTTAGTGCGGCCCGACACGTCGTCGGATTTCACCGTCAGCATCTCCTGCAAGGTGTAGGCGGCGCCGTACGCCTCCAGCGCCCAGACCTCCATCTCGCCGAAACGCTGGCCGCCGAACTGCGCCTTGCCGCCCAGCGGCTGCTGGGTCACCAGGCTGTACGGGCCGATCGAACGCGCGTGGATCTTGTCGTCCACCAGATGGTGCAGCTTCAGCATGTAGATGTAGCCCACCGTCACGCGCCGCTCGAACGGCTCGCCGGTGCGGCCGTCGGTCAGCACCACCTGGCCCGAGGTATCCAGCCCCGCACGGGTCAGCATGCCCTCGATGTCGGACATGCGGGCGCCGTCGAACACCGGGGTCGCGATCGGCACGCCCTTTTTCAGGTTGCCGCACAGCTCGATCAGCTGGCTGTCGGTCATGTTGGCGATGTCGTCGGCATAGACGCGATCGCCATAGATCTCGTGCAGCGTATCGAGCAACTCCTGCCGGGCGTTGCCGGTCCGCTGATATTCGTCCACCAGCTGGCCGATCTGCTGGCCCAGGGTCGCGCAGGCCCAGCCCAGATGCGTCTCCAGGATCTGGCCCACGTTCATGCGCGACGGCACGCCCAGCGGGTTCAGCACCAGATCGACCGACGAGCCATCCTCCAGGAACGGCATGTCCTCCACCGGCACCACGCGCGAGACCACGCCCTTGTTGCCGTGCCGGCCGGCCATCTTGTCGCCGGGCTGCAGCTTGCGCTTCACCGCGACGAACACCTTGACCATCTTCATCACGCCGGGCGGCAGCTCGTCGCCGCGCTGCAGCTTCTCCACCTTGCTGTCGAAGCGGGCCTGCAGCCGCGCCACCGCCACGTCGAACTCGCGCTTCAGCGTCTCGGTCTCGGCCATCACGGCGTCGTCCTGCACGCCGATATGCCGCCATGCGCCGCGCGGATGCTCGGCCAGGATCTCCTCGGTCAGCACGGTGCCGGCCTTGATCCCCTTGAACCCGCCCGACGCGCGCCGGCCCAGCAGCTTCTCGCGCAGCCGGTTGAGGAAGCTGCGCTCCTGGATCGCCCGCTCGTCGTCGCGATCCTTGGCGAGCCGCTCGATCTCCGACCGCTCGATCGCCATCGCGCGCTCGTCCTTGTCCACGCCGCGGCGGCTGAACACGCGGACATCGACGATCGTGCCGGTGACGCCGGGCGGCAGCTTCAGCGAGGTGTCGCGCACGTCGGACGCCTTCTCGCCGAAGATCGCCCGCAGCAGCTTTTCCTCTGGCGTCATCGGCGATTCGCCCTTCGGCGTCACCTTGCCCACCAGGATGTCGCCCGGATTCACCTCGGCGCCGATATAGACGATGCCGGCCTCGTCCAGGTTCTTCAGCGCCTCCTCGCCCACGTTCGGAATGTCGCGGGTGATCTCCTCCTGGCCCAGCTTGGTGTCGCGCGCCATCACCTCGAACTCCTCGATATGGATCGAGGTGAACACGTCGTCGCGCGCGATGCGCTCGCTGATCAGGATGGAGTCCTCGAAGTTGTAGCCGTTCCAAGGCATGAACGCGCACAGCACGTTGCGCCCCAGCGCCAGCTCGCCCAGCTCGGTGCTGGGTCCGTCGGCGATGATGTCGCCCTCGGCCACCCGGTCGCCGACTCGCACCAGCGGCCGCTGGTTGATGCAGGTGCTCTGGTTGCTGCGCATGAACTTGCGCAGGCGATAAATGTCCACGCCCTTGGTGGTCCCGTCCTCGTTGGTCGCGCGCACCACGATGCGCGCGCCATCGATCTGGTCGATCACGCCCGGACGGCGGGCGACGATCGTCGCCCCCGAGTTGCGCGCGACCGCCGCCTCCATGCCGGTGCCGACCAGCGGCGCGTCGGCGCGGATCAGCGGCACCGCCTGACGCTGCATGTTCGATCCCATTAGCGCGCGGTTCGCGTCGTCATTCTCAAGGAACGGAATCAGCGCCGCCGCCACCGACACCAGCTGCTTCGGCGACACGTCGATCGCAGTCACGTCCTCGGGACGCACCAAGCGGAAATCGCCCTGCTTGCGCACCGAGACCAGCTCCTCGGTGAAGCGCCCGTCGCCGTCCATCGGCGCGTCGGCCTGAGCGACCACCAGCCGCTCCTCCTCCATCGCCGAGAGATAGCGCGGCTCCTTTTGCACAACGCCGTCGCGGACCAGCATGTACGGCGTCTCGATGAAGCCGTACTTGTTGACCTTGGCGAAGGTGGCGAGCGAGTTGATCAGGCCGATGTTCGGGCCTTCCGGCGTCTCGATCGGGCAGATGCGGCCGTAATGCGTCGGATGCACGTCGCGCACCTCGAAGCCGGCGCGCTCGCGGGTCAGGCCGCCCGGGCCGAGCGCCGACAGGCGCCGCTTGTGCGTCACCTCGCTCAGCGGATTGGTCTGGTCCATGAACTGCGACAGCTGCGAGGAACCGAAGAACTCGCGCACCGCCGCGGCGGCCGGCTTGGCGTTGATCAGGTCGTGCGGCATCACCGTGTCAATATCGACGCTGCCCATGCGCTCGCGGATGGCGCGCTCCATGCGCAGCAGGCCGACGCGATACTGGTTTTCCATCAGCTCGCCCACCGAGCGCACCCGGCGGTTGCCGAGGTTGTCGATGTCGTCGATCTGGCCGCGTCCGTCCTTCAGTTCGACCATCGTCTTGACGGTGCGCAGGATGTCCGCCTTGCGCAGCACGCGATAGGTGTCCGGCGCGTCAAGGCCGAGGCGCATGTTCATCTTCACCCGCCCGACCGCCGACAGGTCGTACCGGTCCGGGTCGAAGAACAGGCCGCGGAACAGTCCCTCGGCGGTCTCCGGCGTCGGCGGCTCGCCAGGGCGCATCACGCGGTAGATGTCGATCAGCGCGTCGTCGCGGGTGGTGTTCTTGTCGATCGCCAGGGTGTTGCGGATCCACGGGCCATTGGCCTGGTCAATCGCCAGCGTCGCCAGGCGCTCGATGCCGATCTGCTCCAGCAGCGCAAGCTTGGCCTCGGCCAGTTCCTCGCCGGCCTCGGCATAGATCTCGCCCGTCTCCTCGTTGACCAGGTCAACCGCCATGTAGCGGCCCATCAGGTCGGCGCGGCTGGCAAGAACCTCTTTCGTGGTCTCGGCGATCTTGCGCGTCGTCCGCGCAGTCAGCTTGGTCTCCGGGTCGGCGACCACTTCGCCGGTCTGCGCGTCGATCAGCGGCTCCAGCAGCTTCACGCCGCGGAACGCCTCCGGGTCGAACGGCCGCGCCCACCCGCCATTCGCGACGCGGCGGAACACCACCTGGCCGTAGAACACCGACAGGATCTCCTCGGCGTCCATGCCGCGGATCTCGCCGATGTCGACGCTCTCGCCCTTCGCCTCGCGCGCCGCGCGCAGCGCCTCGGTGTTGGCGCCCTCCAGCGCATACAGCAGCGTGGTGACCGGCAGCTTGCGCTTGCGGTCGATACGGACGTGGACCATGTCCTTGCTGTCGAACTCGAAGTCCAGCCAGCTGCCGCGATACGGGATGACCCGCGCGGCGAACAGGAACTTGCCGCTGCTGTGGGTCTTGCCCTTGTCGTGGTCGAAGAACACGCCGGGGCTGCGATGCATTTGGCTGACGATGACGCGCTCGGTGCCGTTGATGATGAACGTGCCGTTGTCGGTCATCAGCGGCATGTCGCCCATGTACACGGGCTGTTCCTTGATATCGCGGATCGAGCGGGCGCCAGTGTCCTCGTCCACGTCCCAGACGATCAGGCGCAGGATCACCTTCAGCGGAGCGGCGTAGTTCAGTCCGCGCTGGATGCACTCCTCGACATCGTATTTCGGCTCCTCCAGCTCGTAATAGACGAACTCCAGGCGGCCGCGCCCGGCGAAGTCGTCGATCGGGAACACCGACTTGAACACTTCCTGCAGGCCGTTCTGGATGCGGCTGTCATGCGGGATGTTCATCTGCAGGAACGCCTCGTAGCTGGCGCGCTGCACGTCGATCAGGTTCGGCATCGTCGCCACTTCGGGGATGCGCCCGAAGCTCTTGCGGATGCGCTTGCGCCCGGTGAACGACCCAGATATTGCGTTCATGCCTGTCCTGCTGCCCCTATCGTCAAACCGGCCACCTCAGCCCCCCCGATTTACGGCCGCACGGCCGGCCGAAAACGGGTTTGGGGGCGGAAACCGACCCGGTCTCCGCCCGCCCTACGCACGTCCGTCTTGCGGCGGCCGGCCGGCCGCCGCGCCGCTACTTCACCTCGACCGCAGCGCCCTGCTCCTCAAGCACCTTCCTGATCTTCGCGGCCTCGTCCTTGTTGACGCCTTCCTTCACCGTCTTGGGCGCGCCCTCGACGAGATCCTTGGCTTCCTTCAGGCCCAGGCCGGTGATCGTGCGGATTTCCTTGATCACGTTGATCTTCTTGTCGCCGGCCTTGGCGAGGATGACGGTGAACTCGGTCTGCTCCTCCACCGGCGCCGCGGCGGCCGCGGCAACCGGCGCGGCGGCGGCGGCGGCGGGCGCGGCCGCGGATACGCCCCATTTGTCCTCGAGCAGCTTGGAAAGCTCAGCGGCTTCCAGCACCGTCAGACTGGACAACTCGTCCACCAGCTTCGACAAATCAGCCATGGTCATGTCTTCCTAATGTATTCTCTGGTCGGTTCCATGCAAGCCCGCCCACGCTGGCCTGCCATCAACTCCGCGCAACACGGCTGCGCCGTGCCCGGCTATGCCGCCTGCGCCCCCTCGGTGGCCGCGTCGTTCGCCGCCTCGTCGCGGCGGGCGAACGCCGCCAGGACCCGTGCGATCTGTCCGCCCGGCGCCTGCAGGATGCCGGCGATACGGGTCGCGGGGGTGTTCAGCATCCCCAGCAGCCCGGCGCGCAGCGCCTCCAGCGACGGCAGCTCGGACAGCGCCTTGATCCCGGCTGCATCGAGCAGCTGGGGTCCAAGGGCGCCACCGAGCACCACGAACTTCTCGTTGATCCTGGCGAACTCGACGGCCGTCTTGGCCACCGCCACCGGATCCCGGTTCCACGCGAGCGTGGTCGGTCCCTTCAGCAATGGCCGTATGCCGTCGAAGCGGGTCCCCTCCAGGGCGCGGGTGGCCAGCCGGTTCTTCGCCACCTTGAACGTCGAGCCGCCAGCCCGCATGCGCCGCCGCAGCTCGGTCACCTCGGCGACCGTCAGCCCGGCATTGCGGCTGACGACGACGAACGACGTGCTCTCCAGCGACTGGGCGAGCGACGCCACGAAGGCGCGCTTTTCCGTCCGGTCCAAATCCCGTCTCCATCTGGGCCGGCTGCGTGTGGACCGCATCCGGCCGGGTTGCCCAACTCGGCCCACCCGGACGCCAAGCGCCCGGGTCTGCCCGGTTCGCCTGTCCATGCGGAAGCCGCCGCGCGACGCGGCGCCTCCCGTAGCCGGAACCGCCAGAGATCGCTCCCTGGCACCCCGTCTCCTGCACGCGGGCCGCGGCCCATTAGAGTCTCCGGGGAGACTACGTGCAGTCTCGGACAGGTTCGGGAACTCGCGTCCCCTGCCCACCCCGCCAGAAGGCGGGGCGTATCTCGTGCGCTAGCCGCGCTCAGCCAGCCAGCGAGCCGACATCGACCCGCACCCCTGGCCCCATCGTGCTGCTCAGCGCCGCGCGCTGCACATAGGTGCCCTTGGCCCCGGTCGGCCGCGCCTTCACGATGGCATCGGCCAGCGCGCGCGCGTTCTCCAGCAGCTTGTCCTCGGAAAAGCTCGCCTTGCCGATGCTGGCATGGACGATTCCGGCCTTCTCGGCGCGGAACTCCACCTGACCGGCCTTGGCCGCACCGATCGCGCCCTTCACGTCCATCGTCACCGTGCCCAGGCGGGGGTTCGGCATCAGCCCGCGCGGACCCAGCACTTTGCCCAGGCGGCCGACGAGCGCCATCATGTCCGGGGTCGCGATGCAGCGGTCAAAGTCGATCTGGCCGGCCTGGATCTTTTCGGCCAGGTCCTCGGCCCCCACCACATCCGCACCGGCGGCCAGCGCCTCCTCCGCCTTGGCGCCACGCGCGAACACGCCGATGCGCAGCGTCTTGCCTGTGCCGTTGGGCAGGCTGACCAGCCCGCGCACCATCTGGTCGGCGTGGCGCGGATCGATGCCAAGATTCATCGACATCTCGATGGTCTCGTCGAACTTGGCGCGGGCGGCCTTCTTGATCACGCCGACCGCCTCGGCCAGCGAATAGACGCGGGTCCGGTCGAAGCTGTCATAGGCCTCGGCGAGCCGCTTGTTGTGCGCCATGATCAGCCCTCCACCACGGTGATGCCCATCGAGCGCGCCGAACCGGCCAGCATGCTGACCGCGCCCTCGACGTCGTTGGCGTTCATGTGGATCATCTTGGTCGCCGCGATCTCGCGCAGCTGGCTGGTCGTCACCCGGCCGACGGCCGCGCCCTTGCCGGGGGTGGTGGTGCCCTTGCTGATTCCAGCGGCCTTCTTCAGCCAATAGGTGTTGGGCGGAGTCTTCATCACAAAGCTGAAGGTGCGGTCGCCGAACGCAGTGATGACCACGGGAATCGGCATCCCCGGCTCCATCTGCGCGGTCGCCGCGTTAAACTCTTTGACGAACGCCATGATGTTCAGCCCGCGCTGGCCCAGCGCCGGGCCGACCGGCGGCGACGGGTTGGCCTTGCCGGCGGGGATCTGCAACTTGATGTAGCCGACGATCTTCTTCGCCATCCCTGGCTCCTTTGTCCAAGGGACCGCGGTGCATGCGACCGGGCCGCGCAAAGACGGCGCGCCACGGTCTCCCGCGTTCCTGTGAGGGGGGTGGAGCTAGGCCAGTGCGCGGGCAATGTCCAGCGCAATCGCGCGCTGCGCCGTGATTTATTTGCCGATATCCAGGTCGGTGACCGGCACAAAGCCCGGCTTGCCGCCCAGCCGGGTTTCCGCCCACTGGCTGAAGTTGCGCCAGATCAGCTGGCGCACCACCAGCCGCGCGCCCTCCGGCAGCCGCGTCCGCACCGCCGAGGCGCGATCGGCCCCCGCATAGACCAGCGCGCCGGACGCGCGGACTACGGCGCCGAGCCCCGCCTCGCCTGGCGCGGCGGGATCCGGGGCCGAGGCAAGCGCCGCGGGCGGGACCGGCTGTCGCCCGCCCGCCGGCAGCAGAGCGAACCAGGCAAAGCCGCCGCCGCCCAGGACTGCCGCCAGCAGGATCGCGCCGATGATGACCCGCAACTGCCGCCCGACCTGCACCGTCTCCAGCCGCGTGCGCAGCCGTTCCACCTCGTCGCGCAACCTATCGCGCTCGCGATTGGCGCGGTGCAGCGCGATCTCCAGCTGCTCCATGCTGTGCTCCAGCCCCTGCGCCTCCGCGGCGAGGCGGTCGGCGCGCGCCGCCGCGTCGGCCGCGTGCTTGCTGGCCGTGCCGAGCTTGCCGACGCCGGCCATGAAGATCGCCTTGAGATGCCCGCCGCTCAGCCCGAGCCGGCGCGCCATGGCGCCCACCGCACGGCCGGCCGCCTCCGCCTCGCCGTCATCGCCGACCAGCATGGCGATCCGGCTGGCCAGCCGCTCCAGCTCGCCCGGATCGGCCCCGCTCATGCGGCCGCCCTCATCGGGTCGGGTCCATCAGGCCAGCGCCAGCTCGATCAGGAACGGGCCGGGCCGGTCCAGCGAGGCCGCGAACAGGTCGGCGAACCGCTCCATCGTGGTCGCCCGCGCCGCCGCCACGCCCATCCCTTCGGCCAGCCGCACCCAGTCGAGATCCGGGCGGCCCAGATCCATCATGTCCAAAGCGGTGCGGCCGGGGTTGCCGCCGCCGTGCCGCCCGTCCGCATCCTGCGCGCCGACGCCGGCAAGTTCGGCCAGCAGGATCGCGTATTTGCGGTTCGCCAGGATCACCGTGGTCACGTCCAGCCCCTCGCGCGCCTGCGTCCACAGCGCCTGCAGCGTGTACATCGCCGAGCCGTCCGCCTCCAGGCTCACCACCCGCCGGCCGGGCGCCCCGATGGCCGCCCCGGCAGCCAGCGGCAGGCCGCAGCCGATCGCGCCGCCGGTCAGTTGCAGCCAGTCGTGCGGCGCTGCCGAAGCGGTCAGGGCGAACAGCGGCCGGCCGACGCTGATGCTCTCGTCCACCACGATCGCGCCCTCCGGCAGCAGGGCGGCCAGCGACTGCCCCAGCGCCTCGCCGGTCGGCGTTCCGCGCGCCGGCTGCGGTCGCCGCGCGACAGTGGTCGCCTGCCACCGCGGCGCGTCCAGCGCGTCGGCCAGCGCGGCCAGCGCAGCCGCCGCGTCCTGGTCCGGCCGGGCCAGCACATGCGCCACGCTGCGCTCCGGCAACTGCCGCCCCGGCTTCCCGGGATAGGCGAAAAACCCGACCGGCGGCCGGGCGCCGACCAGCACCGCGTCGCGCACGCCGGCGAGCGCCGCGACCGCCTCGTCCACCACATAGGGGACGCGCTCGATGTCCGGGCGTCCGGCCCCGCGTTCGATGCGGGCGTTGGATTGCTGAGCGATCAGGCGCGCCCCGGTGGCCGCCGCGATCCGGTGCGCGTCGGCCAGCGCACCGGCGCGCAGCGCCCGCCCGGACAGGATCAGCAGCACGCCGCGCCGCGCGCGCAGCAGCCGCGCGGTCTGCTCGATGACATGCGGCGCCACCGCCTGCGGCGGCGGGGGCGCCAGCGCCGCCGCCGGCACCCCGCCCGCGTCCCAGCATGTGTCGGACGGCAGGATCAGCGTCGCGATCTGGCCGTTGCCCGAGCGCGCCGCCTGGATCGCGGCCGCCGCGTCCGCGCCCACCTCCGCCGCCGCCGACGCGGTCCGCACCCAGCCGGACACGCCGCGCGCGAACGCCTCGGTGTCGGCGGTCAGCGGCGCATCGAGCGGGCGATGGAATGTCGCCTGGTCGCCGACGCAGTTGACCAGCGGCACGCCGGCGCGGCGCGCGTTGTGCAGATTGGCCAAGACCGTTCGCCAGGCCCGGCCCGCAATGCAGCAGCGTCGCCGCCGGCCGGTCGGTCATGCGGGCATAGCCGTCCGCGGCAGCGGTCGCCACGCCCTCGAACAGGCACAGCGCGCAACGCATGCCAGGGATGCGGTCCAGGGCCGCGACGAAATGCATCTCGCTGGTGCCGGGATTGGCGAAACATGTGTCGATGCCGCCGGCCAGCAGCGTGCGGACCAGGCTTTCCGCGCCGTTCATCGCCTGTTACCCAGTCTGCTCATGCACACCATCCTCTACTCCGAAGCCATGTATCCGGATGACCGCGTGGAGCGCGAGGTGTTCGGTCCCGACGCGACCATCCTGATGCCCGGCGCCGCCAGCGTGGCGGAGCTGGATCGCGCCGATTGCGCCGCGGCCGAGGGGCTGATGATCTTCCGCCACTGGCTGCGAGCCGACGAGCTGCCGCGCTTTCCCCGCCTGCGCGCGGTGGTGCGGATGGGCGTCGGCTACGACCGGCTGGACCGGGCGGCGCTGGCCGCGCGCGGCGTGCTGGTGTGCAACGTGCCCGACTACGGCACCACCGAGGTCGCCGATCATGCGCTGGCGCTGACCTTGGCGCTGCGTCGCGGGCTGCTGCTGCACCATGACGCGCAGCGCCGCGACCCGCCGGCGGCCTGGGCCGCGATCGAATCGCCGCTGGTCGTGCGTTCGGGCGTGCAGACCTTCGGGATCGTCGGGCTGGGACGGATCGGCACCGCGGTCGCCCTGCGCGCCCGCGCGTTCGGCTTCCGGGTCGTCTTCTACGACCCCTTCCTGCCGAACGGCGCAGACCTGGCGCTCGGCGTGCAGCGGGCGCGCACGCTGGACGATCTGCTGGCGCAGTCCGACGTGCTGTCGCTGCACGCGCCGCTGACGCGGACCACCGCCGGCATGATCGGCGCGCGCGAGCTGGCGCTGCTCCCGGCCGGCGCGGTGCTGGTCAACACCGCGCGCGGGCCGCTGGTCGATCTCGACGCGCTGGCAGCGGGGCTGCGCCATGGCGCCCTTGCCGGGGCCGGGCTGGACGTGCTGCCGGTCGAGCCGCCGGGCGGCAAGCCGCCCGACCTGCTGCGCGCGTACCGGGCGCGCGAGTCCTGGCTGGAGGGGCGGCTGGTGGTGACGCCGCACAGCGCGTTCCACACGCCGCAGGCCTGGGCGGACATCCGCCGCAAATCGGCCGAGACGATGCGGGCGGCGTTCTCCGGGCAGCCGCAGAACGTCATCGCACCGGACATGGACTGAGCTTCGCGGACCGGCCGTTCAGCCGCTCGCCTGGCGATCCGGGTCAGGCAGCCACTCCCCGGCGATGCGCGCCCGCTCCGCCCGCAGCTGCCGTTCGCGGCTGCCGGCGACTGCGGCGATCAGGCCAGCGCCGGCGAGCGGCAGCGCCTCGGCCAGCAGCCAGCCGCCAGCCTGCGCCGCCCAGGCCAGAGCCAGATCATGCAGGTCCAGCGCCGCGTCGAGCGAAGCGGGCAGTCCGCCGCCGCCGCGCCACAACGCCGCCAGGCTCGGCAGCGCGCCGGCCGCGCCGAACAGCGCCATGCAGCGAGCCAGCGGCCGCCCGGGCGCCCGTTCGGTGAACCAGGCCAGCAGCGCCGGCAGCAGCAGCGCCGCGCCGAGCACGGCGCTGGGTGTGGCCAGCGCCGCCACTGCGCCGCAGGCCAGGCCCTGCAGGTAGATCCCGCCCTGGCCGGCGGCGGCCCGGGTCGCCGAGCCTTGCATCACAGCGCCAGCCACAGCGCGACGGTGGATGCGGCGATCACGCCCAGCGCGGCGGCGACCTCCTGGCCGACATGCCGCGCAGCGGCGGTGCGGCGCGCCCGCTCGCTGCCCAGTCCGCCGAGCGCCGCATCGATGCGCGCGATCGCGGCGCGCGCCGCCTCGGCCTCGTGCGCATCCTGCGCCCGCGTCGCCGGATCGTCGATCAGCTCGACCAGCGAGGCGAGCCGCCCCTGTCCGGCGCGCTCGTCCAGGGCGGCGAGCATCCGCGCGCGGCGGCTGCGGCTCTGCCAGGTCGAGAACGCCGGGCGCAGGCTGCCGGCCAGCCAACCCGCCAACGCCGGCAGCCTCGGCGCCTGCATGCGGGTCTGCAGCCGCGCCAGCACGCGCAGCTGCGCCGCGGCGGCAGCACCCGGAACCGCCGCTGCCGGCGCGGTCGGGTCGGCCGCCTCCGCCAGGTCGCGGTCCACCCGCAGATCCTCGCGCGCGGCGATGAAGGCTGCGATCTCGGCGTCCAGCGGCAGCGCCGGGCGGCGGTCGGTGCGGCCGGCCGCGACCTCCAGCGCCGGGAGCAGGTCGCCCAGCCGGGTGATGATGCGCCGCTCGAGCAGCGGGCTGGCGCAGCCGGCCAGCGGGTTGAGCGCATAGCGCAACGCTGCGAGGCCGCCGCCCCAGCCGCGCCGCTGCAACACGGCCCGCTGCTGGCGCGACTGCATCCGCATCAGCGCCGGATCGCAGCGGTCCGGTCGCCCGCCGGCCCAGGCAGAACACGCCTCCGCCACGATCATCTGGCGGAGCAGATCGAGGGTCGGCGCGTCTGCCGCTGCCAGCGCCGGCCCGAGCCCATCCGGCCAGACCGCTATGCCGCGCCAGCACACCGGCGCCAGCGGGTCCAGCGACGCGATGGCGCGCGCGACCAGCACGGAGTCCGCCATGGCGTCGTCGGCTTCGGCATCGGCGGCGCGGGCGCGCACCGCCTCGTCCACCTGCGCAGTCAGGGCGGCGTCGGCCAGCCCGCGTCGCAGCCAGCGATCCACAAATCCGTCGCGCAGCAGGCGCGGCGCCACGGCCGGGGCGGCCGCCAGCGCGCCGGCCAGCGCGCGAGCGGTCCACACCGCATGGCCGCCGACATCCAGCGGGCGCGGCGCGTGGCGGGGCGGCCGGGCGGCGACGCGGCGGTTGCGCGCCGCCTCCGGGTCGCCCAGTTGCGCCGGCGACGGCCGATGCTCGGGATCTTCGGCCAGCATGCCGCGCGCCAGCTCGGCGATGATCGGCGGATAGATCCGGTCGCCGGCGACCGCGCCGTAGCTGCCGAGCGCCAGCTTTCGGCGGATGATCTCGGCATCGTCCAGTCCAGCCATCGGCATGCCGCCGCTGGCCAGCGCCAGCAGCAGCACCCCCAGCGCATAGATGTCGTCGGCGGGGCTGCCCTCGCCGCGCCCGGCGGGCAGGCACATCGCCGCGTAGGGCGGCTCGAACGCGGCCGGCTGCAGGCTGGCGGGCGGCGCCGCCCAGGCCGCGCCGAGCATCGCCGGCTGGCCCGGGCCGGCCTGGAACACGTTGTCCGGTCGGATCGCGCGATGGGTGATCCGCCGCGCCTGCAACTCGGCCAGGCAGGCTGCGATCGGGCGCAGCACGCAGCCCAGCAGCTCGGCCTCGCTCCAGCGGCGGGCGATCGTCGCCCCGGCGCCGAGCGGCGCACCCGTCGGGCTGCGGCAGATCACGACATACCCGGCCGCCCCGTCGGGCAGCGCGGCCGCGCCGTGCGCCAGCGGCAGCATCAGCCCGGCGATCCCGGCCGATGGCAGCACGCCCAGGGGCTGCGCCCGCGGCAGCAATCCGGGGCGGGTCTGCAATGCCGCCAGGTCGTCGCGCGGGCCGCGCGCGTCGCGCACCGCAAACGCCGCCAGCCCGCCGCCGCAGGACGGCATCGGCCTTGAGAAGTCAACGGCGAAAGCGCCGCCGATCAACTCGTCGGCGCCCTGCCGCTCATGCGCTGGGTTCGCCATGCGCGCGCCCGCCCCGTGCCTTTGCCGTCCCGGTTCTGGCAGGCAAGCGTGCAGCGGCGGTTAATGCGGCGGCCCAGGCAGCGGCCCAGGCAGCGAACCGGTCAGCGACCGGACCGGAAGCGCTCCACCGCGGCGACGAGTGCGCGCCGCACCCCCGGCTCCAGCGCCGAGTGGCCGGCGTCCGGCACGATCGACAGCCGCGCCTGCGGCCAATCCGACGCCAGCTCGAACGCGGTGCGCGGCGGGCAGATCATGTCGTAGCGGCCTTGCACGATCTCCGCCGGGATCGCCGCAAGCCGGTGCATGTGCGCCAGCAGCCCCTCCGGCGGCAGGAACAGGCCATGCGCGAAGTAATGCGCCTCGATCCGCGCCAGCCCCAGCGCGCTGCGGTCCTGGGCGAAGCTGTTGACCGTCTCCGGGCTGGGCAGCAGCGTGCTGCACGAGCCCTCGTACACCGACCAGGCCCGCGCCGCCGGCAGGTGCACGCCGGGGTCGGGGTCGGTCAGCCGACGCAGGTAACCGCCCAGCAGATCGCCGCGCTCGTCCTCCGGCAGATAGCTGGCGAACGCCGCGTGCGCATCCGGAAACACCGCCGCAAGGCCGTGCAGAAACCAGTCCACCTCGGCCGGACGGCCGAGGAACACGCCGCGCAGCACGCAGCCGGCGACCCGTTCGGGCACCGCCTGCGAATAGGCCAGCGCCAGCGTGGACCCCCACGAGCCGCCGAACAGCAGCCAGCGCGGAATGTCCAGGTGCCGGCGCAGCGTCTCGATGTCGTCCACCAGATCGGCTGTGGTGTTGGCCAGCAGGCTGCCGAGCGGGCGCGAGCGCCCGGCGCCGCGCTGGTCGAAGATCACCAGCCGCCAGAACGTCGGATCGAAGAACCGGCGATGCACCGCCCCGGCCCCGGCCCCGGGGCCGCCGTGCAGGAACAGCACCGGCATGCCGCGCGGATTGCCGACCTGTTCCCAGTACATCACATGCCCGGCCGACAGCGGCAGGTAGCCAGTTTCGTACGGGCCGATCTCGGGGAACAGGTCGCCGCGGGGCATGGCGGGAAAATACGCAAAACCCGGCTGGCGTCCAATGAAGCCGGCCGCGTCGGGATGGCGCGGGGATGCGGATCGCCTATACGCACCGCATGGAACGGCTCTGGATCGGTCTGGGCGGCCTGCTGGGCGCGGCGGCGGTGGCGATGGCCGCGGTGGCGGCGCACGGGCTGGCCGGACGCTACGATCCGGCCGCCATCCAGCAGGTGCGCAGCGCCGTGCAGATTCAGGGCTGGCACGCGCTGGCGCTGCTGGCGGTCGGCGTCTGGTCGCGCCGCGGCGGCTGGCCGGCGCAGGCGGCCGGCTATGCGTTCGTGTTCGGCACCGTGCTGTTCTGCGGCGCGGTCTATGCTCTGGCGCTGGCCGGGCTGCATCTGGGCGGCGTCGCCCCGGCCGGCGGCCTGCTGCTGATCGCCGGCTGGCTGCTGCTGGCCGGCTCGGCCGTCATCGGCCGGTGATCGGCGCCTGTTACCTGGCGCCGCCCGGGCTGGAGGCCACGCTCGCCGCAGAATTGGCGCGCGCCGGGGTGGCGGTGGCGTGCTGGCACGGACGCCTCGCGATCTCGCCCGACCCGCCGGGGGCGAGTTGCTGGGCGCTGGAGGTGTGGACGGCGCCGGAGGAGCTGCCGGCGCCATCGGTCGGCGCGGCCGCCGACGCGCTGCGGGCGGTGCAGCGCAACTGGGCGGCCTATCCGGTCGAGCATGCCCGGCGGATGGCGCTGATCCAGGCCCGACTGCCGCCGGTCAAGGCGCGGCCCCTGCGGTTCCCCGAGCCGGCCCCGGCCTCGCACCTGGGCGCCTGGACCCTGCTCACGCCGGACCGGCTGCTGGCGAGCGCCACCAAGACAAGCCCATTCGTCAATGGCGAGTGCCGCTTCGTCGAGGACCGCGCCGGGCCGCCGAGCCGGGCCTATCTGAAGCTGTGGGAGGCGCTGACCCGGCTAGGCGCCTGGCCGCAGGCGGGCGAGACCTGCCTGGATCTGGGGGCGGCGCCCGGCGGCTGGACCTGGGCGCTGGCGCGGCTGGGCGCGCGCGTGGTGGCGGTGGACAAGGCCGAACTGGATCCGCGCGTGGCGGCGATGTCGGGCGTGGCGTTGCGCCGGGAGAGCGCCTGGGCCTTGCCGCCGGAGCGCGTGGACTGGCTGTTCAGCGACATCGTAGCCTATCCGGAGCGGCTGCTTCCGCTGGTGCGGCGCTGGATCGAGGCGCGGGCGGCAAGGCGGATCGTCTGCACGATCAAGTTCCAGGGCGAGACGGATTTCGCCGCGGCCGAGGCGTTCGCCGCGATCCCCTGCGGCCGGGTGGCGCACCTGTTCCACAACAAGCACGAGCTGACGTTCTGGTGGGCGGGCTCCGATCGATAGCGCCCGGCGGCACGGGACGGCACGCGGACAGTGGCGCCGGGGGTACACTCCGTCGACGGGCTGGTCATCGGATCACAGTCCATCGGTCGGCACTGACCGGTGCGGCCAAGTTTGTACCCTCGCGTTAGGGAAGTACGCCCGACGCCCGACCAGGCAGCATTATCGTCCGGGCAATCGAGATGGGCCGCATCCAGCGTCCAGAAGACGCTGCGCGACAGGCAACGGCCCTGTGGGAGGAGCACGAGCGTAGGTGAGCCGAAACTCTTTTCAGGAACGACGCCGCCGACGCCTCGCTCGCGCTTGGTAACGGTGTCGAAATCTTGCAGGAGTCGCTGCGCGATCTGGCTCGCGACGTGGAGGGCCGGGGTCGCGCGCGACTGGACGCGGAGAGTGTCGCACGCCGCTGATGGCGCATCTCCGTGCACCTGAAGCCGCCGAACTCGATGAGAGATGGCGCTATGTCGCCAGGGAAAGCGGCGGCGTCGCGCTGGCTGACCGGGTGGCGGACGCCATCATCGAAAGGTGTGTGCTGCTCGAATCCCATCCGCGTATCGGTAGAACCCGTGACGATCTGCGCCCCGGTCTCCGCAGCTTTCGCCAACCAGGTGGAAATTTCCGCTGCCAGCCATCGGTCAAGCAGACTCAGGCCGATGCTGGACCAGCTCTTCCAAACCGCTGGATACGATGCTGCTCAGTGGTGCAATCCAGGACGGCTCCTTTCGGACTCGCTGAATCCATCGCCCGCGAATCTACTGACGTCGGCAGTTCGGCGTGGCCGTCATCCGCCGGACCGCACCGCCGCGCACACCCGCGCCACGTCTGCCTCCGTCAGCTCCGGGTGGATCGGCAGCGCCAGGATCCGCGTCGCCAGATCCTCGCTGACCGGCAGCGCCGTGCCGTCATGCGCGTGCGCGTAGGCCGGCTGCATATGCAGCGGCCGCGGGTAGTAGATGGCGCTCGGCACCCCAGCCGCGCGCAGCCTCGCCTGCATCGCGTCGCGCGCGGCCACGTCCGGCAACAGGATCGCGTAGATCGCCCAGGCGGAGGAACTGTCCGCCACTCGCGCCGGGATGGTCACCGCATTGCCCAGCCCCACGTCATACGCCCGGGCGATCCGCTCGCGCGCCGCAAGCTCGTCCTCGAACACCGCGAGCTTGCTCAGCAGCACCGCCGCCTGAATGGTGTCCAGGCGTCCGTTCATGCCGGTGCGCAGCACCTCATAGCGCGTGGCGCCCTCGCCATGCGTGCGCAGGCTGCGGTACAGCGCCGCGCGCCCGGCATCCTGGGTGAACAGCGCGCCGCCGTCGCCATACGCGCCCAGCGGCTTGGACGGAAAGAAGCTCACCGCCGTCGCGTCGGCCATCGCGCCCAGCCGCGCGCCGCCGAGCGCCGCGCCGAAGCTTTGTGCGCAGTCGTCCAGCGTGAACAGCCCTTCGCGCCCGGCCACCTCGCGCAGCGCCGGCCAGTCCGCCGGCTGGCCGAACAAATCCACGCCGATCACCGCGCGCGGGCGCAGCGCGCCGGCGGCGCGCACCTGCGCCACCCGCGCGGACAAATGCGCGGGGTCGATCTGGAAGGTGCGCGGATCGACATCGACGAACACCGGGGCGGCGCCCAGCAGCAGCGGCACCTCGGCGGTGGCGGTGTAGGTGAAGGCCGGCAGGAACACCGCGTCGCCGCGGCCGATGCCCTCGGCCATCATCGCGATTTGCAGGGCATCCGTGCCGGAACTGACCGACACGCAATGCGCCGCACCGCAGAACGCCGCCAGCGCCTGCTCCAGCTCGGCCACTTCCGGTCCCAGCACGAACTGGCAATGCGCCAGCACGCGGTCCAGCCGCGCCCGCAGGTCGGCGGCGATGCGAGCCTGCTGCGCCGACAGATCGAGGAACGGGATCGGGCGGGCCGGCGGCAAGGAGGATGCGTCCATGCCCGCCGTCATGCGCCAGAGGCGGCGGCGAATCCAGCGTCGGGCCGCAGCAGGGCGGTGACGCTGGGCGCGCGCACCACCGGCAGCCCGTTCCGTCCGGCCAGCGCCAGCACCCGGTCCATCGCCTCGCCGTCCAGCGCCGGATCGGTGATGACCAGCGACTCCGGCGCGTCCCCGCCCTCGCGCAGCCGCGCCAGAATCCGCTCGGCGTCGGCCAGGCTGCCCAGCACCGGGCAACCCTGGATGCGCCGCCCGGTCTGCGCGCCGCCGCCGGACAGCAGGCCGACCGCGCGATACGGCGGCGCCGGGTCCGAGGCAAGGGCCGAGAGGAACAGATCCGCACCGTCCCCTGCCCCCAGCAGCAGCACCGGCCGCGGCTCCGGCGCGGAGGCGGCGGGCGGGGCCTCGCGCAGCAGCCGGTAGAAGATGCGCGGCAGGCCGAGCAGCACCAGCAGGCACAGCGCCAGGCTGACCGGAAAGCTCGGGCTAGGCAGCGGCGTGAAGGTCAGATGCAGCCCCAGCGCGAACACCGCGGCCGCCAGGACGCTGGCGGCCGCCACGCCGACGAGTTCGCCAAGCCCGGCATAGCGCCAGTACTGGACCGGAAGGCGGAACGGCAGCCCGGCCAGCAGCAGCGCCGCCGCCCCCCAGATCGAGGACGCCAGCGGCGGCAGCGGCATCCGCTCGGGTGCGGCCAGCCAGTCGGCCAGCGGCACCGCAGCGGCGGCGAGCAGCGCGTCGAGTTCGATATTGACGGCGATGCGCACCAGGGCGGGGCGACGGGCCATGCCGACACCTATAGCCCTGCCCGCGCCGCCGCGGCCAATCGGCGGGATGGCGCGAGGCGCCAAACCGCCTTGGGGCAATCGCTTGCAGTGCGGTCACGCTGACTGCCGAAGCGGGGCTTCGAGGTAGGCGGTATCCCATGCGGCTGATTTCCGCCTCACCTTGAGGCTGTGCTTGTCTTTTGGCCCGCGCAGCAGGGTCATGGCCCTATGCCGGACGGTGGCGATGTTCTGTGGCCCGGCGCCGGATCGCAGGCGGCTGAGATCGTCGTGGAACACGACGTCGAGCACCCGATGCAGGCGGTTCTCGACATGCCGGTGGCATCGCACCGCGGAGGCGAACAGCTTGGCGTCGAGCGGTCGGGAGGACAGGTAGAAGCGCCGTTCGAGGCTGGTGCAACCGTTGCGCTCGACCTCGACCTCGGCCTCGGCCTCGGCCTCGACGACGGCGATGGCGCGAGGCCCGGAAAGCGGGGCTCGTCGGGGAACCGCCGGTCCGTGGTGAGCCAGTCCACGTCGTGGCTGACGACATGGCGACGGACCTCGGGCGGTGCGGCATCTCGTCGAGGAAGATCAGCCGGCGAACATCAAGCCTGGCCTGCAGCTCGGCCCAGAGTCGACGCGCCTCGGCAATGTCCTGGCGCGCCCGCTCACTCGCCTCGAGGGTCTTTTTTTCAGCGTCTTTTTTCAGCGTCAGGCCGAGCCGCCGCACCGTGTTCCACATCGTGCCGACGCTGACCGGAACGCCCACAGACCGTGCCAGCCAGGCGCGCAGGTCTTCCAGCGTCCCGTCCGACTGCTCGCGCACACGCTGCCGGATGACATCGTCATGCTCAGCCAGCCGTCGCGGCCGGGCGAAGCTGACCGGCCCAGCCGTCATCCGGCCATCCCGGTCCCGACGCTGGCGCGCCTTGACCACGTAGGAGACGCTGACGTCCAGGCGCTCGGCAACCTCGCGCGCGCTCTCACCGTCCGCCGCCAGCACCCGGTCTCGCAAATCCTGCGAGTAGGTCTTCCCACGCCGCCACATCATCACCGCCTCCGGTCTTTACCGGAACCTGATGAATCACATCACGCGGCCGCGCCGGAAGTCCCTTCTCGTGGTTCCACCCGAAATGAGGATGCTCTAGGCGGGCGGCTGGCGCTGAGATAGGCGCTCCGCTCTGCCCGCGGCGTGTCTCAAAAGAAGAAGTGATAACGCTTCGGAAAAATCCTTGAGCGCAACCCAGGATGGTGTTACGGTGCAACTCAAGATAGCGACAGGGACGAAGCGATGAGAGTGCTCCTCGTGGAAGACGATGCGATTGCGGCTCGGGGCTTGGCGTTGATCATAAAATCCGGCGGTGCCGTGGTGGACGGGACCAGCACGGGTGAGGAGGCCCTCGATCTCGTCAGACGATATGATTATGATATCATGGTATTGGATCTGATTCTCCCGGACATAGAAGGGTACGAAGTGGTCCGCAGGATGCGGGCAGCCAGGATCGACATCCCCGTCCTTATCCTGTCAGGTCTTTCACGACCGCAGGCAAAAATCAGAGGATTCGGTGCTGGCGCGGACGACTTTATGACGAAACCATTCGACAGATCTGAGTTTCTTGCGAGAATGCAAGCAATCGTCCGGCGCAGCAAGGGCTTCTCCCAGCCCACTCTCCAGCTCGGTGCGATTCAGTTAAATCTCTGATAGCCGGGAAGTGTTTGCGAACGGTATTCCATTACACTTGACGGGAAAAGAATATGCGATCTTGGAGCTCTTAGTTCTTCGGAAGGGGATGGTGCTAACCAAAGATGCATTCTTGAACCATTTATATGGTGGCATGGATGAGCCAGAGGTTAAGATTATTGACGTCTTCATTTGCAAGCTCCGCAAGAAACTGGCTCACGCGGGCGCAGGCAGTCTTATCTATACGGTTTGGGGTCGCGGCTACATGATTCGCGACGGCAACTGCGGCGGCCAAGTTGCCAGCGGCGCGGGCGGAGAAGGCAGCAACGAAATCCGGCTCCAGGCAGATGCTGCGTAGTAGCCTACCGGATTGAAGTACCCTTCGGGGTATCTTGGCCAGGATTGCACTTCGCAATCCTCGTCGCTGTGGAGGCCAAGCCTACGACGAAGGTCGTCGTCTGCACCGATGCCACGCCCCCCGATTTTGTAAAGCACTTGGTCGCCGCCTCGGCCGATGCGCCAGCTTTGCCGAAACCCGTCCTGGGCGCAGCGCCCGGTCGGACTTCCGCAACAGGTGCTGGTCGACACCGGTTTCGCGAGTGGCCCGCCCGCCAACGCGCTATAGGCAAAGAGCATCGAGCTTGCCGGACTGCTTCGCCGTGATCTCCAGGCAGGTGCCGGCGGCGTAGTAAAGAAAGCATTGAGGCAGAGGGCGTGGAGCACGGCCTGGAATGCGACCTGTGGGTCTTGGCCCCGCGGTCGCGCAGCGCCAGGGTGGGACGGGCGGTCAGCTCAATCACCAGCCGGTCGGACAGTGGCCGGACGGTATCATCATCCTACGACGCCTAGGCTCAGGACCCCTTACACGGCTCGATGTGGCGTGATTCTCGCCGTGTCGGAGGTGTCCGATGGCCGAATTGTTCCTGCTCTCCCGTACTCAGATGCGAAGGATCGAGCCGTTCTTCCCGCGCTCTCGCGGGCTACCGCGCGTGGACGACCGGCGTGTGATCAGCGGCATCGTCTACGTCATCCGCCATGGCCTGCAATGGCGTGACGCACCGGGCGGCTATGGCCCGCACAAAACGCTTTACAACCGCTTTGTGCGCTGGAGCCGTCTTGGCGTATTCGAACGTATCCTCGCGGCTCTGGTTGCCGAAGCGGGCGAGCCGGATCGGCTGATGATCGATGCCACGTTGAGGTTGGGATTGAGGTTGCCCCGTTCTCGTGGACAGTTTGGAGGCATGCGGGCTACGGCTCGGTCAGGGCTGCCTCCCTTTCCGCTTCGCAGGTCATCGGTGACCGGTATCCCAGGCCTGAGTGCAGGCGTGCCCGGTTACACCAGCCCTCGATGTAGCTGAAGCACGCCATGCGGGCCTCAGCCTGCGATGCGAACCGGCGGCGGCTGAGCAACTCGGCTTCCAGCGTCGAGAAGAAGCTCTCCGCCATGGCGTTGTCGTAGGCATCGCCGACAGATCCCATCGAAGGCCGGACACCCGCCTCGCCACAGCGTTTTCCGAAGTCAACAGACGTATATTGGCTGCCCTGGTCGCTATGGTGGATGACGTCCTTGGGTCGGCGCTGACCCACCGCCGCTTCCATCGCGTCCAGCACCAGCTCCGCCCGCAGATGGTTCGCCATCGACCAGCCGACGATCTTGCGGCTCCAGGCGTCCAGCACGACAGCAAGATACAGAAACCCGGCAGCCGTCGGCACATACGCGATGTCGGCAACCCAAAGCTGATCTGGTCCGGACGCCGTGAAGTTGCGATCCACCAGGTCCGGCGCCGGTCGGGCATCCTTGTCGCGCCTGGTTGTCGTCGGCCCGCCACGCCGACGGCTGGCACCAACCAGCCCGGCCTCGCGCATCAGCCGCGCGATCCGTTTGCGGCCGTGTCGCTCACCTCGGCCCCGCAGATCGGCGTGAACGCGTGGCGCACCATAGGTCTGGCGCGAGCTGGCGTGTACGGTCCGAACCCGTTTCAGCAGTGCAGCGTCGGCCACCGCGTGGTTGGACGGCGGACGCTGCCGCCAAGCGTAGAAACCAGCCTTGGACACGCCGAGCACGCGCGCCATGGTGGCAATCGGGAGGCAGGCCTGGTTCGTGCTCATGAACCGGAAGAGCCCGACGGCACCGCGCCGGTCTCTCGGGCAAACCAGCCCGCGGCTTTTGAGAGGATGTCGCGCTCCACACGGAGCTGCCTGTTCTCCCGCCGAAGCCGGGTCAGCTCATCTCGTTCAGTAGCACCCAGGCCCGGCAGCACGTCCTCCCGTCGGCCCTCTTTCTTGTCGACCTGCATGATCCAGTTGCGGATCGATTGCGCGGCGGCTCGAACTCACGGGCAAGGTCGTCGGGATCACGCCCGGCACGAACCAGATCGACCATCTGGCGGCGGAATTCAGGCGAATACGGAACATGGGTCTTGAGCATGATGACACCTTTCGCGAAAGCGTTCGGGGTGTCCACAAATCCGGGTCAATCCCACATGATCCCGTTGACGACCTCGCGCACGTCCACCGTGCGCTTGTTGCCGCCCCGCTTGGCGGCCGGAATCAAGGGCTCGACCAGCGACCACTCCTCGTCCGTCAGGTCGCTCGGGTAGCGCAGCCGGCTGCGGTCGTAACGGCCGCGGTTCTCAGTCGTCCACATTCCAAGGCTCCTGCGAGTCGGTGCGCAGCCCATGGAATCACAGCCAACTCATCCAACTCAACATGTTCTTGGACGAACACTTAAAAAAGGGTTCTCCGCGCCGTATCGGGCGAACCAAGAGCGGCCTGAACTTCAAGCTGCATGCCGTCTGTGACGGCCAGGGGCGGCCGGTTGTGATGCTGCTCAGCGAGGGTCAGATGAGCGACCACAAGGGCGCGGCGATGATCCGGCCCGCGCTGCCACCAGCCCGCGAATTGCTCGGTGACCGCGGCTACGACAGCAACTGGTTCCGCGCCGGATTGATCAAGCGCGGCATCGCGCCTTGCATCCCGTCGACGCGCAGCCGAAGGATCCCGATAGCCCACGACAAGGAACTCTACCGGCAGCGCCACCGCGTCGAGAACATGTTCGGCCGCATCAAAGACTGGCGCCGGATCGATACCCGCGACGATCGCTGCGCCCACATCTTCTTCTCAGCCATCTGCATCGCCGCGCTCGACCCGCAATCCGCCGTCGTTATCGTTGCTGACGAGGATGCCGGCGCGGGCGATGTCGGCGGAATCGAACAGGATCGTTTGTTTGTCGAACGCCGCTATGGCGGTCTCGATCTCGACGGGGCGCTGATCGACCGCCTCCTCCTCGGTGAGTCCGGCGGTCTCGCCGACCAGGCGGTGCCGACCAGCGCTGTGGCCCTAGGGGAAGTCGTCGCGGCCGCGATCCACCCCCAGCCTTCATCGCACAAGGCCTCCGCTTCGGCCCGGAGCCTTTCCGCCACCGGCCGATGGAGCAGCGCCGGGTCCTGCAGCCAGCCGCCGTCATCGTGCTGGAACAGATCGCTCATCACCACGCCGCCCGCCGCCTTGTAGGCGTCGGTGCCGACGAAAGCGCGCGCTGGTCGGGACGCCCGGACGGCGCCCTCGGTGAACTGTCGACGGATCAGGTACAGCTCCTCGCCATGATGGCCGCCATTCGGCATCGCGCGAACACCGCGACGCCCCCAAAAAGAATGCGAAGGGCGCCAAAGACGTCTCGCCGCCGCTGATCCGCTGGTCTCTCCAGGAAATCCGGCGCATCCAACCCGCCCACATCATCGCGTGGTCACTCTGGCGACCGGCTCATCAGGCGTCCGCAAGGAGAGCTCACCTGCTTAAGAAAGTGCAACTGTAATGCGGGGCCGGGGTGAGGGGCTTCGCTTCAGGCCAGCGTGTCCTTGCAGAATCCTCCCGTCCTTCACGATGACCCGGAACTTGCGTTCCGGGTCGGCCAGCAGCGCCGCATCCGTGGTCGGATCGCCATCGACGACCAGCAGGTCCGCGAACGCCCCCGGCTCGATCACGCCGAGCCTGCCGTCATAGGGCGCGCGCGGCCCCGACGACGCCAGCAGGGCCGCGGTGTCGCCGGTCGCCATCACCAGCAGCTCGGACGGGCTATACCAGCGCACGAACTTGGCAAGCTGCCCCGCCACGCGCCTACGCAGCCGTAGGGCGGCGGGCCGATCGCTACGCGCGAAGAATGTTCCGCAAGCGCCGCGACGGTGACTTGGCTCACAGGCGTTGATGTGGACTGCCGTCCTATGAGTTCCTCGCCCGCATCCAGCGGAGCGGCGGGATCCTCTCGGACCCGCGCAACATCGTCTTCAAGGACATCGATATGACCTACGGATCGGGCCGCCTGCTGACGGCCGTCGCGTGCCTTGCCGCCCTGCTCTCCTCGACCGCCGCGATGGCCCAGAGCTGGCCGAAAAGCGTCGTCGGCAGCTGGAGCGCCTTCGGCAACCAGAGCCCGCTGGCGCTGACGATCGCGACCCAGGGCACCACCGGCAACTGCGTCGCCATCACCGGCACCCTGGCCGACACGGTCAGCGGCGGCCAGACCAACACCATCCAGGGCTTCTACTGCCCGCATAGCGGCCGCATCCAGTTCCTGCGCAACAACCAGACCACAGGCAACACCTTCCAGACCTATGTCGGGAACGTCTCGATGGCCGGGACCACCCTGCGCATCGGCGGCACCTTCGCCGAGGACGACCAGATCGGCGCGCTCGGAGAATATAATTTCTGGGCCCAGAAGTAACTTGGCCCAGAAATAACTTGGCGCAGAAGTAACTTGGCGCGGAAGTAACTTGGCGCAGAAGTAACGCCCCAACAGCGATCCGCGCCCGGCGACCCCACGACCGCCGGGCGCGGACTATCGCGGCGCGACGATCACCGCCACCTCGTTGCGCCGCAGCGGCGGCAGCGTCCAGGGCGGGTCATAGAACCACGCCACCGGATCGCCGGTCGCGCGCCATGCGCTGCCATCCAGCGCCCGCAGCAGCGCCGCATCCTCCCGGCGCACCGAGGCAGGCGACGGCGCGCCGGAGAAGCGCAGCACGCCATAGGTCTCCGCCGCCACCGCCACCAGGCGCACGGCGGGATCGTTCGGCTGCGGCAGGCTCTGCATGGTGTAGCCCGCAGGCATGAAGAACCGGATCACCCAGGCGCCGCCCTGCCCGGCGCGCGCCTGCGCCACCGGCGCGGTCATGGCGATCCGCTGGCCCGCCTGCGCCTGCGCCTGCGCCTGCGCCACTGGCGCGGTCATCGCGACCTTCGCCTGCGCGTGGTTGGCCCCGAAGATGTAGCCGGCGAGCCGGCGGAACCCCACGCCGCGGGCATCCAGCTCGCCGGCCGCCACCGTGGTCTCGGCGGCGATGCGCGGCGCGTAGTCGCGGATCTGGACCGCGCCCAGGCGCGCGACGACATGGCTTGCCGGCTCCTCCACCTCGCGGATGCCGAACACCGAGCAGCCGGCCAGCCAGATCGACGACGCCAGCGCCATCAGCCTCATTCCGCCTCCCTGCCAGCCGCTCCGCGCCGCAACCCGCAAATCGGCGGCTGCGTTGCGCTCGCGCTGGGGCGCAGATGGGTGCCCGCAGGGGGAATGCCATGCCGCGCAGCGCCTCGGACGTGTTGTGGGCCGACGCCGTGACCACGCTGGCGCGGCTGGACCGGCTGCATCGTGATTTCTTCCGCCCCGCCGCGCAGGGCTGGGAGCCGCCGGTCGATCTGCTGGAGACCGAGAACGAGCTGGTCATCATCGCCGCCCTGCCCGGCGTGCAGGCGGCCGAGGTCGAGATCGTGCTGGACGGCAACTGGCTGGCGATCGTCGGCATGCGCCGCCTGCCCGGCTTCATCCAGCGCGCCCGAGTTCACCGCATGGAACTGCCGCACGGCCGGTTCGAGCGCCGGGTGGCGATACCGCCGGGCCGCTACGAGACCACGCGCCACGATCTCGCCGACGGGCTGCTGGTGGTGGCGCTGCGGAGGCTCGGCTGATGGACGCGCAACCGCCCCCGCCCGCCCCCGCACCGGCCGGCGAGCAGGCCGGCGACGCGCTGCTGCTGGTGCCGGTGCGCGACCTGGTGCTGTTCCCCGGCGTGCTGCTGCCGTTGGTGGCCGGCCGCCCGGCCACCGAGGCGGTGCTGCAGGAGGCCGCGCGCGCGTCGCGCAACATCGTCGTGGCGCTGCAACGGGACCCGGCGACGGACGCCCCGGCGCTCGCCGACCTGCACCCGATCGGCGCCGAGGGCCGGCTGCTGCGCTACGTCACCGGCCGCGACGGCACCCATCACGCCATCATCCAGGGCGTCGGCCGGGTGCGCCTGCTGGCCAGCGTCGAGGGCGCGGCGCAGGCCTCGGCGCGGGTGGAGCGCATCGCCGAGCCGGTCGCCGAGGGCGCGGAGATCGAAGCCCGCTTCCACCAGCTGCGCGAACGGGCGCTGGAGACGCTGCGGCTGCTGGAGCAGGCGCCGCCGGAACTGGCCGCCACCGTGCAGAGCATCGACAATCCCGGCCTGCTGGCCGACATGGTGGCCAGCCTGATGGATCTGGCGCCTGCCGAGAAGCAGGAGATCCTTGAGGCCGTCCCGCTGATGGCGCGGCTGGACCGGGTGCTGTGGCGGCTCGCCTACCGGCTGGAGGTGCTGCGGCTGTCGGCCGACATCGGCAAGCGCACGCGCCAGACGATGGAGGGCCGCCAGCGCGAGTTCATGCTGCGCGAGCAGCTCAAGACGATCCAGAAGGAATTGGGCGAGGACGACGGCGGCTCGCCCGAGCTGGCCGACCTGCGCCAGGCGCTGGACAAGGCCGGACTGCCGGAGGACGTGAACCGCCAGGCGCAGCGCGAGCTGCGCCGGCTGGAACGGATGCAGGAGGGCGGCCCGGAATCCGGCATGGTCCGCACCTATCTGGAATGGCTGTCCGAACTGCCGTGGACGCTCGGCGAGGAACCCGGCATCGACATCGCGGCGGCGCGGCAGGTGCTCGACGAGGACCACTACGCGCTGGAGAAGATCAAGCGCCGCATCGTCGAGTTCCTCGCTGTGCGGAAGCTGAACCCGGAGGGGCGCGGCCCGATCCTGTGCTTCGTCGGGCCGCCGGGCGTGGGCAAGACCTCGCTCGGCCAGTCGATCGCGCGCGCCACCGGCCGGCCGTTCGTGCGCGTCAGCCTGGGCGGCGTGCATGACGAGAGCGAGATTCGCGGCCACCGCCGCACCTATGTCGGCGCGCTGCCCGGCAACATCATCCAGGCGATCCGCCGTGCCGGCTCGCGCGCCTGCGTGATGATGCTGGACGAGATCGACAAGCTGGGCGGCGGCGGCTTCCAGGGCGACCCGTCCTCGGCGCTGCTGGAGGTGCTGGATCCGGAACAGAACGGCACCTTCCGCGACGCCTATCTGGCGGTGCCCTTCGACCTCAGCCGGGTGCTGTTCATCGCCACCGCCAACCAGATGGACACCATCCCCGCGCCGCTGCGCGACCGCATGGAGGTGGTGACGCTGTCCGGCTACACCGAGGAGGAAAAGCTGGCGATCGCGCGCCGCTACCTCGTGCCGCGCCAGCTCGGCCGCAACGGCGTCTCGGCCGAACAGGTGTCGCTGTCCGACGACGCATTGGCCGCGATCGTGCGCGGCTACACGCGTGAGGCCGGGGTGCGCAACCTGGAGCGCGAGATCGGCGCGGTGCTGCGCCACGTCGCCGCCCGCTTCGCCGAGGGCGATGCGGAGCCGGCGCGGATCGGCCCCGACGACCTCGCGCCGATCCTGGGCGCCGGCCGGTTCGAGCCGGAGGTGGCCGACCGCGCCGCCATGCCGGGCATCGCCACCGGCCTGGCCTGGACGCCGGTGGGCGGCGACATCCTGTTCATCGAGAGCACGCGCATGCCGGGCGCCGGCAAGCTGATCCTGACCGGGCAGCTGGGCGACGTGATGAAGGAGAGCGCACAGGCGGCGCTGAGCCTGCTGCGTTCGCGCGACGTGGCGCTGGGCATCGAGCCGGGGCTGTTCGAGCGCAGCGACATCCATGTGCATGTGCCGGCGGGCGCGATCCCCAAGGACGGCCCGTCCGCCGGGGTGGCGATGTTCATGTCGCTGGCCTCGCTGATGGTCGGTCGCGCGGTCGATCCCGCAATCGCCATGACCGGCGAGATCAGCCTGCGCGGCGTGGTGCTGCCAGTCGGCGGCATCCGCGAGAAGGTGGTTGCCGCCGCGCGCGCGGGGATAACAACCGTAATGCTGCCGGCGCGCAACCGCCGCGACTACGATGACATCCCGCAGAGCGCGCGGGAGAAACTGCGGTTCGTGTGGCTGGACACGGTGGACGGCGCGATGAATGAGGCGATGGGCGCCCAGCCCGGCCCGGCAACGCGCACCGCTTGAGCGGCGGCGGCTGCGGGCGAAGGGCGTCGCGTCCCCCTCCCGGTTCTTCGCGGCGAAGCGTAAGGATGGCATGGCGGTTGCCGGCGACGTGCCCGGCTGCCGCCATGTCCTCCAGGAGGCCTCCATGACCAAGATGCGCGCCGTCCAGGTGTCTCGGAAGGGCGGTCCCTTCGAACTCGTGCAGCGCGACATGCCCGAGCCTGGCAGCGGCGAGGTGCGCGTGACGGTGCAGGCCTGCGGCGTTTGCCACAGCGACTTCATCGCAAAGGAGGGCCTGTTCCCCACGGTGCCGTTTCCGATCGTTCCCGGGCACGAGATCGCGGGGGTGATCGATTCGGTCGGAGCGGGCGTGGTCGGGTGGTCGCCGGGCGCTCGCGTCGGTGTGGGCTGGTTCGGCGGCAATTGCGGCCATTGCGAGCCGTGCCGCAGGGGCTGGCTTGTCGATTGCCGCAACCTGCGCACACCGGGCATCACCTACGATGGCGGCTACGCCGATGCCATGATTGCTCCTGCCTCGGCCCTGGCATCGATTCCGGATGACCTCTCGGCCCAGGATGCCGCGCCGCTGCTCTGCGCGGGTGTGACGACCTACAATGCTTTGCGTGAAAGCGGCGCCCGGCCGGGCGACCTGGTGGCCATCCAGGGCATCGGCGGTTTGGGGCACCTGGGAGTTCAATTCGCGGCCAAGATGGGGTTTCGCACCGTCGCGATCGCCCGCGGTCGCGACAAGGAGGCGCTCGCCCGCAACCTCGGCGCTCATATCTACCTCGACGGCGCCGAGCAGGACGTCGCGGCGGAGCTGACGAAGTTGGGCGGCGCAACGACAATCCTTTCGACGATCACCAGCGGCAAGGCCATGAGCGCCGTGGTTCCCGGCCTTGCGGTCCGCGGCCGATTGGTCGTCGTCGGGGTCGGCATGGATCCGATCCAGGTCTCTGGACTCGATCTCATCGGCGGAAGCCGCTCGGTCGTGGGCCACGCGTCGGGCGCATCGATCAACTCGCAAGACACGCTGGCGTTCAGCGCGCTCAGCGGAGTACGCCCGGTGATCGAGACGATGCCGCTGGAGCGCGCCGCGGAGGCATACGACAAGATGATGAGCGGCGACGCCCGCTTCCGGATGGTGCTGCTGACCGGTCAGTAGCGCTGACGGTTCCGAAGCGCGCATGACGCTACAGGATCTACGCTACGTCGTCGCTCTTGCCGAACATGGTCATTTCGGCCGCGCCGCCGCCGCGTGCGACATCGCCCAATCGACGCTCAGCGCGCAGATCAAGAACCTCGAACTGCAGCTTGGCGTGACGCTGTTCGAACGCACGACCAAGTCGGTCAGCGTAACCGCCGTCGGCGCGGACATCGCGGGCCGCGCGCGGCAGGTGCTGGCGGACGTCGAAGCGATTGCCAGCGTCGGGCAGCGGACATCCGGGCCGCTGGCCGGCGGGTTCGGCCTCGGCGTCATTCCGACGCTCGGACCCTATGTCCTGCCCTGGCTGGTGCCGGCGCTGAAGCGGGACTATCCGGAGCTGCGGCTGGCACTGCGCGAGGATCTGACCGCTCCGCTGCTCGAACGGCTCGCTTCGCACCGGCTTGACGCGGCGCTGCTGGCGCTGCCGGTTGCGGATGGCCGGCTGGAGACGCTGGCCCTATTCGACGAGCCGTTCTGGTTCGCCGAGCCGAGGGGCCGCGACCCCGCCACCGCCCGGATCATGAAACAGGGAGAACTGCGCGGACAGCGGCTGTTGCTGCTGACCGAGGGCAACTGCCTGCGCGACCAGGCCATGGCGCTCTGCGGGACGGATAACCGCGAGGCCGATGGGGATTTTCGCGCCACCAGCCTCGAGACGATCCTGCAGATGGTGGCGACGGGCCTGGGAAGCACGCTGCTGCCGGCGCTGGCGTGCAGCCAGGCGCGCGCCCGCTCCGTGGCGACCCGGCCGCTGGAGGCCGGGGTCGGGCGGCGCATCGGCCTGGTGTGGCGCCGCAGCTATCCTCGGCGTCGGGACATCCACCTGCTGGCGCAGGCTGTGTGCGATCATCTGCCGTCGGGCGTCCACCGCGTCCGACCGCCGCGCGATTGATCGCTCCGGTCTATAGACCTGAACACGGCAATCGATTTCCCAATGAAGCGGGCCGGCGCTAGACTGCGCCGCTTCGGGGATGAGCGAATTCGATGTCGGCCGCGTGCTGCGCATGAAGCGGGAGCGTCCGGCGGAACGGAACGTCCGACCGCAAGGGAGAGAGTTCATGGATGGCATGACCGACGACAAGACCGCGGGCAAGTGCCCGATGGGGGCCGGGCGCTCGCGCAGGGGCAACCGCGACTGGTGGCCCGAGCAGCTCAGCCTCGGCGCGCTCAGCCAGCATTCGCCGCGGGCCAACCCGATGGGCGGCGCGTTCAACTATGCCGAGGCCTTCAAGAGTCTCGACCTGAACGCCGTGATCCAGGATCTGCACGCCCTGATGACCGACTCGCAGGACTGGTGGCCGGCCGATTTCGGCCATTACGGCGGCCTGTTCATCCGTCTGGCGTGGCATAGCGCGGGCACCTATCGCACCACCGACGGCCGCGGCGGGGCCGGCGGCGGCCAGCAGCGCTTCGCGCCGCTGAACAGCTGGCCGGACAACGCCAATCTAGACAAGGGGCGCCGGCTGCTGTGGCCGATCAAGCAGAAATACGGCGACAAGATTTCCTGGGCCGATCTGTTCGTCCTGGTCGGCAACGTCGCGCTGGAATCGATGGGCTTCAAGACGTTCGGCTTCGCCGGCGGTCGCGCCGACACCTGGGAGCCGGAAGAACTCTACTGGGGTCCGGAAGGGACATGGCTGGGCGATGAACGCTACAGCGGCGAGCGGCAGCTTGAGAGCTCGCTCGGCGCTGTGCAGATGGGCCTCATCTACGTCAATCCGGAAGGCCCCAACGGCAAGCCCGACCCGGTCGGCTCGGCGCGCGACATCCGCGAGACGTTCGCGCGCATGGCGATGAACGACGAGGAGACGGTCGCCCTGATCGCCGGCGGCCACACCTTCGGCAAGACCCACGGCGCCGGCGATCCGTCTTTCGTCGGCCCGGAGCCGGAACGCGGCGTCATCGAAGATCAGGGTCTTGGCTGGCGCAGCAAGCACGGCACCGGCATCGGGCCGGACGCGATCACCGGCGGCCCGGAAGTCACCTGGTCGCAGACGCCGACCCGGTGGAGCAACGCCTATTTCGACAACCTGTTCAATTTCGAATGGGAGCTGACGAAAAGCCCTGCCGGCGCCTTCCAGTGGCAGGCGAAGGACGCCCCGGCCACGGTCCCGGACGCGCACGATCCGTCGAAGAAGCGCGTGCCGACCATGCTGACCTCGGACCTCGCGATGCGGATGGACCCGGCGTACGAAAAGATCTCGCGGCGGTTCCATCAGCATCCCGACGAGTTCGCGGACGCCTTCGCGCGCGCCTGGTTCAAGCTGACGCACCGCGACATGGGGCCGATCCAGCGCTACCTCGGCCCGCTGGTGCCCAAGGAGACACTGATCTGGCAGGATCCAATTCCCGCCGTGGACCACCCGCTGATCGGCGAGACGGAGATCGAGGCGCTGAAGGCCAAGATCCTCGCCACCGGCCTGTCGGTGTCGCAGCTCGTCTCGACCGCCTGGGCGTCGGCCGCGACGTTCCGCGGCTCGGACAAGCGCGGCGGCGCCAACGGCGCGCGCATCCGCCTCGCGCCGCAGAAGGACTGGAGGGTGAACGATCCGGTCGAGCTGGCGAAGGTGCTGCAACAGCTCGAAGCGGTCCAGGCGGCGTTCAATGCGTCGGCTGCCGGCGGCAAGAAGGTGTCTCTCGCCGACCTGATCGTGCTTGGCGGCTGTGCCGCGATCGAGCGGGCGGCGAAGGACGCCGGGACCGACGCTAAGGTGGCGTTCACGCCCGGGCGGATGGACGCCTCGGCGGAGCAGACCGACGCCGACTCGTTCGCGCCGCTGGAACTGACCGCGGACGGTTTCCGGAACTACTACGAGGGCGCGCAGTTCATGGCGCCCGAGGAAGCCTTGGTGGACCGCGCCGAGCTGCTGCGCCTGACCGGGCCGGAAATGACCGTGCTGGTCGGCGGCCTGCGGGTACTGGGCGCCAATGCCGGCGGGTCCAGGCACGGCGTGTTCACCCGGCAGCCGGGAAAGCTGACGAACGACTTTTTCGTCAACCTGCTCGACATGGGCACCGAATGGCAGCCGACCGGCTCCGACAACGCTTACGAGGGCCGTGACCGCAAGACCAAGGACGTGCGGTGGACCGGGACGCGGGTCGATCTGATCTTCGGCTCGCACTCGCAACTGCGCGCCTTCGCCGAGGTCTATGCCTGCGCGGGTTCGCAGCAGAAGTTCGTGCGGGACTTCGTGGCGGCATGGACCAAGGTGATGAACGCCGACCGCTACGACCTAGTGTGATCTCTGGCGTCCGCACCCGGAGAGACCTGAGATGGGCTGCGGGGCGGCACCTTGCTGGTGCCGCCCCAGCGGAGCGGGGATCTTCCGCTTCTTCAGACCGGTGATGCATGGAGCCGATTAGCTTCGAGTGGTGCTTCTCCGAAGCGGAGTTCTCTGCGCTGCGGTCGCCGTGGAACGAGCTGTGGCTGCGTTCCCGCGGACCAAGCGTGTTCCGCGGCTTCGCTTGGCAGTGGGCCGCCTGGCTGTTCGTAGCGAAGCCGCGGGGTTGCCTGTTGCGCCTGCTCATCGGGCGGGCCGCCGGACGGGTGGTGCTGATCCTGCCGCTCGTTCTGGAGGGCAGGTACCTGCGCTTCCTGTCGTCGGAAAAGTTCGAATACCGAGACGTCCTGGTCGAAGACAGCCCCGCAACCGAGGCCTGGGTTCAGTCGGCGGTCAGCCATGCGCTGCAACTGCGCGGCCCGCGTTACCTGGATCTGCGCTGCATGTCGGACGGTTGCGCGCTCGACCGCCCACTCATCGGGCGCGGCGGATACCGGCAGACCGGTGAGTTGCCGTTGATCAGGTTGCGGCGTTTCGCGGATTGGAACGAGTATGCCACGCATCTTCCGCCGCACATGCTCGCCGACCAGCGACGTCAATGGCGCCGGCTCCGGAAACTCGAGGGTGCGTTCCGCTTCCGAGTGGCAGGCCGGGCCGAGATCCCCGCGCTGGTGGATTGGCTTGTCGAGCGGAAGCTGGAATGGGTGGAACAGCGGCGCGCATGGGTCGGCGTGCTCGCGACCGAGGCGTACCGGACTTTCCTGAAAACCGTCCTGGACGACGCCGTCGCCAGCGAGCGAGGGATCGTCGGCTGCATCGATGGCGACGGCGGCATCGCGTCTGCCGGGTTCGGCTTCATTCAGAAAGACAAGGCGTTCATCTTCTACATGTTCGCCTTCGACCCCCGATTCGGCGCCGTTTCGCCATCGCGCCTGCTGATCGAAGAACTGATCCGCTTGTCGATGTCGCGCGGATTGACAAGCTTCGATTTCCTCCCCGGCGAGGAAGCCTACAAGCAGGTATGGGCCGACGACGCGGCCCCGGTGTTCGATGTGTTCCAGCCGCTGACGCTGCGGGGGCGCGCCAGCCTGTTCTGGACGCGCGGCATCGTGGCATCGCTGGTCAGGAGACGCTGGCTCCTGGGCGCCTATTCCGCCATGCCGCCCGGCTTTCGCGCGCGTCTGCGCGCACGCCTGGCAGCGAACTGGGACATCGTCGGCGGCATGAGCGCAGATGGCCAGTCACGCCGAACCAGCCGGACGGCCGCGCGCACACCCGGGCCTCGCTAGGGCTGCGTGGCGTCATGCCAGCGCGTCCGCGCCACGCGGCCCCGGTTCAGTTGGCCGCCTCCGTCGTTGCGGCCACCCCCAGCGCCGCGGCCAGCCGTTCCAGCCTGCGGGTCACGCTGTCTCCCGCGAACACCCCGCTTCCGGGGGCCAGCAGCAGGCGCAGCGAGCCGTTGACCAGCAGCCGGGTCGCCGCCAGCAGATCCAGCGTGCCGCCGGACAGCGTGTAGGCCAGGCGCAGCGCGCAGCCCAGGATGATGGCGCGCCGCGCCGACTCGGCACCCAGCAGCCCGGCGGTCGCGGCCATGAACCCGGCATCCGGCTCGGCCTCGTAGCGCACCGCAACCGCGGTCGCCAGGAACACCCGCGAGGCATGGTCCATGCCCGCGCCGGGCTGGCGCAGCACGCGGTAGAACGCCTGTTCAGCGCGGTATTCCGGGTGATCGTGGCTGCCGATGTCCGACAGCCAGCACGCCGTCTCGCGCAGCCGCCGCGCCTCGGGGGATTCGCGCGGGAACAGCGGGTCGGTCCAGGCCAGCAGCGCCGGCGGCAATGCCGGGTCGCGGCCAAGCTGGCAGGCGTAGTCGCGCGCCGCCGCCAGGAGCGGATCGGACGCGCGCGCCGCCTTGTCGATGCCGCGCATGTACCAGCCCTCGCGCAGTCCGTTGGCGCTGAACACCACGCGCGCAGCGCCCGTGGCGCGCAGCAGCCGGCGCAGCACCACAGCGGCGAACGGCAGGTCGTCCAGCCGGCGGCGCGGCGCGCCCGCAAGTTTCTCCAGCGTGCGCCGGTTGGCTAGCACCAGCTCGGCGGTCAGCGTGCGCGCCGGCTCGCGCGGGATCGTGTAGTGATCGACGATGTTCAGCGGGTAGCCGGATTGCGCGATATGCACCCGCGCCAGCGCCCGCCACGCCCCGCCCACCAGATGCAGGTCCAGCCCGGCGGCGCCGGACAGCCAGGGCACGCCGGCCAGATCCGCCTCGGCCAGCGCCCGCGCCCGCGCCGGATCGCCGCCGGCGCGTTCGGCCAAGCGGATCAGGCCGAGCGGCAGGGTGCGCGCCTCGCCCGGATGGCCGTGCACCAATCGCACTACCTCCAGCGAGCCGCCGCCGATATCCGCCAGCAAGCCGTTCGCGTCGGGGATACCGCACAGCAGGCCCTCGGCGGCGAACGCGGCTTCCTGCTCGCCCGACAGGATGCGGATGGCCACGCCCGGCATCCGCTCCTGCAGCCCGGCGACGAACGGCGCGCCGTTGCTGGCGTCGCGCACCGCGGCGGTGGCCAGCACCTCGAACGGCTCGGCGCGCATCGCCCGGGCGATGGCGTAATAGCGGCGCATCACCATCAGCGCCTGCGCCATGCCCTCTTCGTTCAGCCGACCGGTCGATTGCAGCCCGCGGCCCAGCCGCAGCACGGCCTTTTCGTTGAAGATGACCGAGGGCGTGCGACCGGCGCCCTCGAACACCACCAGGCGCACGGAGTTGGAGCCGAGATCGACCACCGCGCAGCGCGGCGTCGTGGCCTGGGGCTGCATATCAGGCACGGCGGTCAGTCCTGGGTCATGCGGTCATGGCGCGGGTGCGGCACCGCGGTCGTCTGCAGTAACGGCCCATGCAGCGCCGAGCCGCGTCCCGACAGCGAGGGATTGGTCATGAAATACTCGTGCGCGGACATGTGCCGCCGCCCCTCGCCCGGCTCGACCCGGCGCCACGCGCCGTCGGCGTGCAGCTCCCACGATTGCAGCGTGTCGCGCAGGTTGACCACCATGATCTGGTCCAGGACCTGCGCGTGGACCGTCGGATTGCGAACCGGCACCAGCGTCTCGACGCGCCAGTCCAGATTGCGCGCCATCCAGTCGGCCGAGCTGATGAACACAAGCGCGTGCCGCGACGGCAGCGCGTGGCCGTTGCCGAACACGCAGACCCGGCCGTGCTCAAGGAACCGCCCGACGATCGACTTGACGCGGATGTGGTCCGACAGCCCGGGCACGCCGGGGCGCAAGCAGCAGATGCCGCGGACGATCGCCATCACCTTCACCCCGGCGGCGGAGGCGCGGTACAGGTGGTCGATCATCGCGTCATCGACCAGCGCGTTCAGCTTCAGCCAGATGGCGGCGGGCCGGCCCGCCTGGGCGAGCGCGATTTCGGCGTCGATCAGTTCGCCCAGCGTGGCGCGCAGGGTCAGCGGGCTGAAAGCCAGCGCGTCCATCCGCTCCGGCCGCGCATAGCCGGTCATGAAGTTGAACAGCCGGGCCGAATCGCGGGTCAGATCCGGGTCGCAGGTGAAGAAGCTGAGGTCGGTGTAGATGCGCGCGGTGATCGGATGGTAGTTGCCGGTGCCGAAATGCGCGTAGCTGCGCAGCCCGCCGCCCTCGCGCCGCACCACCAGGCTCAGCTTCGCGTGCGTCTTCAGCTCGGTGAACCCGAACACCACCTGCACGCCGGCCGCCTCCAGCGCGCGGGCGAGGCGGATGTTCGCCTCCTCGTCGAAGCGGGCGCGCAGCTCGACCATCGCGGTGACGGATTTGCCGGCCTCGGCCGCCTCGATCAGCGCGCCGACGATCGGGCTGTCGCGGCTGGTGCGGTACAGCGTCTGCTTGACCGCGACCACGTTCGGATCGCCCGCCGCCTGGCGCAGGAACTGCACCACGACGTCGAAGCTCTCGAACGGATGGTGGACGATGATGTCCTTGGCGCGGATCGCGGCGAAGCAGTCGCCGGCGAAATCGCGGATGCGTTCGGGGAAGCGCGGCGAGTACGGCCTGAACAGCAGATCCGGCCGGCTGTCGACGATGAGCTGCCTGAGGTCGGCGAGTCCCAGCAGCCCCGACTGGACGTGGATCTCGTGCGATGGCGCGTCCAGCTCGTCGCCCACCAGGTCGCGCAGTTCGTCAGGCATCCCGGCATTGACCGACAGATGGATCACCACGCCGCGCCGCCGCCGCTTCAGCGCGGTCTCGTACGAGCGCACCAGATCCTCGGCTTCCTCCTCGAACTCCACGTCGGTATCGCGGATCAGGCGGAACATGCCCTGGCCGTGCACCTCGAAGCCGGGGAACAGGCGGTGCAGCGACAGCACGACGACGTGTTCCAGCAGCACGAAGCGCAGCGGCGCCACCGCCACGTCGGCATCGTGCTCCACCGGCAGTTGCACGAAACGCTCGATCTGCGCCGGCAGCGGAATCAGCGCGGCCATGCCGTGCGCGTCCGAAGCGCGCGCCAGCCGCAGCGCCATCACCAAGCCCATGTTCGGGATGAACGGGAACGGGTGCGCCGGGTCGATCGCCAGCGGGGTCAGCACCGGGAACACCCGCTCCATGAACCAGGCGTCCAGCCACGCGCGCTCCGCCTCGGACAGATCCGCCGGCTCGGCAACGACGATTCCGGCATCGGCCAGCAGCCGGCGCAGATCGTGCCAGACCCGCAGCTGGGCGGCCATCAGCGCGTCGGCGCGGGCCTCCACCTCGGTCAGCTGCTGGGCCGGGGTGCGGCCGTCGGCGGCGCGGGTGCGGATGCCGGCCTTGGCCTGCCCGATCAGACCGGCCACGCGCACCGAGAAGAACTCGTCGAGGTTGGCCGCGCTGATCGAGACGAAGCGCAGCCGCTCCAGCAGCGGGTGGTGCGGGTTCTCGGCCTCCTCCAGCACGCGGTGATTGAAGTCGAGCCAGGACAGCTCGCGGTTGATGAAGCGGGCCGGGTCATCACCGGGGATCGGCTTGGCCGGCGGCTGCGGCGCCTTGGCGGGCAGCGGCTCGAACGAGGCCGCGGCCCCGGGGACGTGCATGCCGGCCGGGAAGTCGGAGATCTGCGTGCTCGCATCCTCTGGCGCGACCTCGACCGCCTGCGCCTGCGCGCCGGCTTGCGCGGTCGCCCCGTCGCGATCCGCCTCCGTCGCCTCGGCTTCTGCCTCCGCCTCCGGGCGAGGCGGCATCTTGACCACCGACGCGAGCGGGCGCGGCCGGCGCAGAGGCGATTGGCGCGAGGAGTTCATGACCGGTCGGGGTGCCACATCGCCGCCATTTCGTCCACGACCGATGCCGCCAGCGCCCGGGTGATCCGCCCGCCGGCAGCCAGCGCGGCGTGATCCAGCCGCGCCGCCGCCTCGGCCATCGCCGCCGGGGTGCGCGGCAGGTGCAGCAGCAGCCAGTCCTGCACCGGCTCCGGCGCGATCAGCTGGCGATCCGCGCAGCAGCGGCGCAGCACCGCGCGCAGCAGCGAATCCTCCGCCGGCTCGATGCCGACCGCGAGCGTGGCGCGGACGCGGCTGGCCAGGTCGGCCAGCCGGACCGGCCAGGCGGCGGCCGGCGCGCGCGCCGCGAGCAGCACCGCGCGCCTGCGCTCGGCGGCCTCGTTCAGCACATGGAGCAAGGCATGCTCCGGCGCGGTATCGGCATCATCGACGGCGATCCCGCACCCGGCCGCGCCGCCGGCCGGCCAGCGCAGCGACGCGCCCGGCAGCACCGGCGTGCCCGCCGCGTCCGCCCAGCGGCGCAGCAGATGCGTCTTGCCGCAGCCGGCCGGACCCCAGACCAGCAGCCGGGAGTCCGGCCACGCGCCGGTCCGCTCCAGCCACGCCAGGGCGTCCTGGTTCGACACGGCGGCGAACACCGGCGTCGCGGCTGGCGGGTCCGCGTCGGCGAAGGGCAGCGGCAGCTGCCGGCCAGCCCGGCTCACAACGCGGGCGGCGGATCGAGGTAGAGCGGGCTTTGCAGGTAGCGGTGCAGCCAGAACCGGCACAGCACGCCGATCACCGCCGCCACCGGCACCGCCAGCAGCACGCCCAGAAACCCGAAGGCGGCGCCGCCGGCGAACAGCGCGAAGATCACCCAGACCGCGTGCAACTCCACCCGATCGCCGAGGAAGCGCGGATAGATGACGTAGCCCTCAAGCAGCTGGCCGACGACGAACACGAACGCCACCAGCGCCACGCCCCACCAGGTCGGGAACTGCGCAAAGGCGAAGCCGATCGAGGTGACCGCGCCGGTGATGGTGCCGACATAGGGTATGAACGACAGCAGCCCGGCCGACAGGCCGACGATCAGGCCCAGATCCAGCCCGACGATCGATAGCGTGGAGGCATAGAACAGCGCCAGGATCAGGCAGCACAGCGCCTGCCCGCGCAGCCAGGCGGACAGGATGCGATCGACCTCGACCGCCTGCAGGCGCATTGTCTCGGCGTAGCGGCGCGGCAGCCAGCTGTCGATGCGCGCCACCATGCGCGGCCAGTCGCGCAGCAGGTAGAACGCCACCACCGGCGTCACCACCATCAGGGTCAGCACGTTGAAGATGGCGAAGCTGCTGCCGATTACTCGGCTGAGCGCGCCGGCCAGGAACGCCAGCATCGCGCCGGCCTGCCCGCCCACCAGGTCGCGCAGCTTCTGGTCCACGAACTCCGGCCCCAGCCGCTGCTGCAGATGCGCGATGGCGACATCGGCGAAGGCGCGCACCGCCTGGATGTAGCCGGGCAGCCGGTTGATCAGAATGTTGATCTGGGCGAGGATCAGCGGATACAGCAGCAGCGCGAACAACAGCCCGGCGGCGATCAGCGCGATGATCAGCAGCAGCGCCGCAGCGGTGCGCGGAACCCCCAGGCGCACCAGCCTGGCCGCCAGCGGGTCCAGGAAATAGGCGATGCCGGCCGCCGCCACGAACGGCAGCAGGATCGAGGCGAACAGTTGCAGCGCGAACCAGACGACCACCAGAACGCCGGCCAGCAGGGCGATGCGCTGCGCCCGCGTCGCCTCGCGCAGCCGCCCGGACAGCGGCGCCGGCGGCAGCGTCGGCGCCAGCAGGTTGTGGCCGTCGGCGCTCAATGCAGCCGCGCTCCTTGCCAGACATACGCCGCGCCGGAGACCACCGTGGTCGCCGCCACCGCCCAGGCCAGCACCGGCAAGACCGCCGAAATGTCGGCGCGGCCGGAGGCGAAGCCGGCCTGCAGCAATGCCGCCATGACAAGCAGGATCTGTACCGCCGTGTTCAGCTTGGACACCAGCAGCGGGCGGATGGCGACGGTATGGCCCAGGAACGCCAGCGCCAGCACGCCGCCGACGATCACCAGGTCGCGGAACACCACCAGGATCGCCAGCCAGTCCGGCAGCACCCGCGCCGCGGCCAGCGAGACGTACAGGCTGACCAGCAGCGCCTTGTCGGCGACTGGGTCGAGCAGCGTGCCGAGCGCCGACGGGCCGCGCCGGCGGGCCAGCCAGCCATCCACCGCGTCGGACAGCGCCGGCGCCGGCGAACACCCAGAAGGCGATCGCGAACCGCTCGCGCATCACCAGCCAGACCACCGCCGGCACCACGCAGAGCCGCGCCAGGGTGATGGCGTTCGGAATGGTCAGCACGTCCGCCGAGGGCACGGCGCGCGCGGCGTCGGCGGGCTCAGTCCGTCGGGCATCAGGCCGCGCCCGCCGCCGCGTGCCGACCGGCCGCGCCCACCGTGTTGCGCCCGCCCGTGTTGCGCGGGTCGGCGCAGCATGATGATGTCTCAAGGGCCTCACCGTTCGCGGCTTTCGTCCCTGCCGTGCGCAACGCTGCCGAACGGGACGGCAGCCGCCAGCGGGACGGTTCATATCAGAGGGCAGCATGGCGAGCATGACCTATCGGGACGCCGGCGTCGATATCGCCGCCGGCGAGGCCCTCGTCGAGCGCATCAAGCCGCTGGCCGCGGCCACGTCGCGCGCCGGGGTGATGGGCGGGCTGGGCGGCTTCGGCGCGCTGTTCGACCTGCGCGCCGCCGGGTTCGCCGATCCGGTGCTGGTCGCCGCCACCGATGGCGTCGGCACCAAGCTGCGCCTTGCGATCGAGGCCGGGCTGCATGCGACCGTCGGCATCGACCTGGTGGCGATGTGCGTCAACGACCTGATCGTGCAGGGCGCCGAGCCGCTGATGTTCCTGGACTATTTCGCCACTGCGCGGCTGGACGTGCTGCACGCCGCCGCGGTGGTGGGCGGCATCGCCGAGGGCTGCCGGCTGGCCGGCTGCGCCCTGGTCGGCGGCGAGACCGCGGAGATGCCGGGCATGTATGCCGGCGGCGACTACGACCTGGCCGGGTTCGCGGTCGGCGCGGCCGAACGCGGCCGGCTGCTGCCCGACGGCGTGCGGCCGGGCTGCGTCGTCCTCGGGCTGCCCAGCGCCGGGCTGCACTCCAACGGCTTCTCGCTGGTCCGCCGCATCCTGGCCGAAGCCGGCGCTGAGCTGGCCGCACCGGCGCCGTTCGATCCCGCCCGATCGCTGGCCGAGGCGCTGCTGGCCCCGACCCGGATCTATGTGCGCGCCCTGCTGGCGCTGCACCGCGCCGGGCTGCTGCGCGCGGCGGCGCACATCACCGGCGGTGGGCTGCCCGGCAACGTCCCGCGGGTGCTACCGCAAGGGACGGCGGCGGTGCTGGATGCCGCGGCGTGGACGCCGCCGCCGGTGTTCGGCTGGCTGGCGCGGGCCGGGCGGGTGGACACGGCCGAGATGCTGCGGGTGTTCAACTGCGGCATCGGCATGGCGCTGGTCGTGGCCGAGGCGGATGCGCAGCCCGCGCTGGCGTTGCTGGCGCGGCAGGGCGAGACCGCGCTGCGCATCGGCCGCATCGACGGCTGCCACGGCGAGGCCGAGGTGCGGATCGCGCCGCCGCCCGGCTGGTTCGGCGCATGAGGCGGCGGGTCGGCGTGCTGATTAGCGGCCGCGGCTCGAACATGGCGGCGCTGATCGACGCGGCGGCCGGATCCGGCTTCCCGGCCGAGATCGCGCTGGTGCTGTCCAACCGGCCCGACGCCCCCGGCCTGGCGCACGCCGCCGCGTGCGGCGTCGCCGCGCGCTGCATCGACCATCGCCGCTTCGGCCGCGACCGCGCCGCGCATGAGCGTGAGATCGCGGCTGCGCTGGACGCGGCCGGGGTGGAGATCGTCTGCCTGGCCGGCTGGATGCGGCTGCTGACGCCGTTCCTGGTCGATCGCTATGCCGGACGCATGCTGAACGTCCACCCCAGCCTGCTGCCGGCCTTCTCCGGGCTGGACACGCATGCACGGGCGCTGGCGGCGGGGGTGCGGCTGCACGGCTGCACCGTGCATCTGGTCACCGAGGGCATGGACCAGGGGCCGATCCTGGCGCAGGCGGCGGTCCCGGTGCTGCCCGGCGATACCGCCGGCACGCTCGCCGCGCGCGTGCTGGTCCAGGAACACATCCTGTACCCGGCGGTGCTGGCCGCGCTCGCCGGCGGGCATGACATGGCGGCCGCGCCCGCCGATGCCGCGCTGCGCAACCCCTTGCCCCACCCCTTGCCCCACCCCTTGCCTACGCAGCGCGGAGCCGCATAGAACACGCCACGCTGACGCACCCGCCCGCCGCGAGACGCACATCATGTCCGACATCCACCCCTCCGCGCCCGCCCCCTCCGGCGCCGCACCGCTGACCGAGGAGGCGTTCCTCGCCGATCGTCAGCGGTTCTGGGGTTCGTTCACCGGCCTGATTACCGGCGGGGTCATTGCAATCGTGATCCTGCTGATCCTGATGGACATTTTCCTGGTCTGAGGGCGCGACGGCGGCCCGGCGGCCGATCCGCCGCCTTGGCCTGCCGCCCGTTTCAGCCGACGATCTCGGTCTGCGCGAAAAAGAAGGCGATTTCCGTCGCGGCGTTCTCGGCGCTGTCCGAGCCGTGCGCGGTGTTCGCCTCGATGCTTTCGGCGAAGGTCGCGCGGATGGTGCCCGCCGCCGCCTTGGCCGGGTCGGTCGCCCCCATCACGTCGCGGTTGCGCGCCACCGCGCCCTCGCCCTCCAGCACCTGCGCCACCACCGGACCCGAGGTCATGAAGCTGACCAGGTCGCGGAAGAAGCCGCGCTCGCGATGGACAGCATAGAACGCCTCGGCCTGCGCCGTCGTCAGTTGCAGGCGCTTCTGCGCCACGATGCGCAGCCCGGCATCCTCCAGCTTGGCGTTGACCTGCCCGGTGATGTTGCGGCGCGTCGCGTCGGGCTTCAGGATGGACAGGGTGCGCTCGGTGGCCATGGGCAAATCCTCTGCAGGGCGTTTGTGGCACGGCCCTTATAGGAACCGTGCCGCCCTGGCCAGCAGCGGCCGGCTGCGAAAACCTTCCGGCCGCCGCACGTTCTCCCGGCACGCCACCGCCGGGGACCACGATGCGACTGTTCACCTGCCAGGCTTGCGGCAACGTGCTGTATTTCGAGAACACGCGCTGCGAGGCGTGCGGCCACGCCCTCGGCTACCTGCCCGCCGAGCAGACCATCACCGCGCTGCAGTCGGACGGCGACGGTTTCGCGCCGCTCGCAGCACCCGGCACGACGGCGCGGCTGTGCGACAACGCCCGCTATGACGTGTGCAACTGGCTGGTCGCCGACGCTGCGGAGCCGCTCTGCCTGGCCTGCCGCCACAACCGCACCATCCCCGACGTGGACGTGACAGAGAACCGCAACCGCTGGCGGCTGATCGAATGGGCCAAGCACCGGCTGTTCTACACGCTGCTCAAGCTGGACCTGCCGACGCCCACGCGCGCGCAGGACCCCCGGGCCGGCCTGGCGTTCGACTTCCTCGCCGAGCCGCCGCAGCCCGGCGCTGCGCAGGTGATGACCGGCCACGCCGACGGGCTGATTACCCTGTCGCTGAAGGAAGCCGACGACGCCGAGCGCACCACGCTGCGCGAGGCCATGGGCGAGCCGTACCGCACCCTGCTGGGACATTTCCGCCATGAGATCGGGCATTACTACTGGGACCGGCTGGTGCGCGACGGCGGCCGGCTGGACGACTGCCGCGCCGTGTTCGGCGACGATCGCGCGGACTACCAGGCCGCCCTGCAACACCACTACCAGCAGGGCGCGCCGCCGGACTGGCAGGAGCGGTTCATCAGCGCCTATGCCAGCACTCACCCGTGGGAGGACTTCGCCGAGACCTGGGCGCACTACCTGCACATCGTCGATACGCTCGACACCGCCGCCGCGTTCGGCCTGCGCGTGCGCCCCGCCGTGGCGCATCCGGCCGAGCTGGACACCAGCCTCGATCTGGATCCGTATGATGCAGCGGACGCGCGCACGCTGGTGCAGGCGTGGCTGCCGCTGACCTATGCGGTCAACAGCCTCAACCGCAGCATGGGCCAGCCCGACCTATACCCGTTCATCCTCTCGGCCCCGGTGGTGGACAGGCTGGAGTTCATCCACCGGCTGATCCACCGGATCTAGCCGCGCCCCGTCCAGGGCGGCGCGGGCGCGCTCCGCGTCGCGCGCGGCGGCCTCGCGCTGCGGCCTGCCGCGTCCATGCAGGGCGCGCGCCTGGTCAGCCTGCGCGGCGTCCAGGGCGCGGGCGCGGCGCTTGCGCTCGCGCCGCAGGTTGACGATCTCGGCCATGCGCGCATCCTTCCGCCACTCACGGCGCAACGCAAGGCACGGCACATGGGCAGCATGATCGAACTGACGGCCGGCGACGGCCACCGCCTCGGCGCCTGGCGCGCCGGCCCGGACGACGCGCGCGCCGGGCTGGTGCTGGTGCAGGAGATCTTCGGCGTCAACGGCCACATCCGCCAGACCTGCGAGGCGTTTGCCGCCGAAGGCTACTTGGTGCTGGCGCCGGCGCTGTTCGACCGCGTCGAGGCCGCGGTCGAGCTCGGCTACGGCCCGCAGGACGTGGAGCGCGGCCGGGCGTTGCGCGGCCAGGTCGCGGAAGCCGACACGCTGGCCGACATCGAGGCGGCGGCGCAGGCGCTGCATGGGCGGTTGGACGGGCGGGCGCTGGGCATTGTCGGCTATTGCTGGGGCGGCACGGTGGCGTGGTGGGGGGCGACGCGGACCAGCCTGTTCGGCGCGGCGGTCGGCTGGTATGGCGGCGGTATCGCGGCGGCGCGCATGGAGCAGCCGCATTGCCCGGTGCAGTTGCATTTCGGCGAGACCGACGGCTCGATCCCGATGGCCGACGTGGACGCCATCCGCGCGGCCCAGCCGGAGGCCGAGATCTACACCTACCCCGGCGCCGGCCACGGCTTCGGCTGCAGCGAGCGGGGCAGCTACTCGGCGACCGACGCAGCGCAGGCGCAGCAGCGGACGCTGGCGTTCCTGGCGTGGCATCTGCCCCGCCCCGCCTGACGACCAGCCGCGTCAGGGAGAACCCGGGCGCGCACTCCGCGTTGATTGCGCATCGTTCAGCCTGCGGAAAGGTCGGCCGCCATGCGCTTCATCCTGCTCATCATCGTCATCATCCTGCTGCTCGGCGCGCTGCCGACCTGGCCGTACAGCTCGGGCTGGGGCTACTTCCCGTCGGGCGGCCTCGGCCTGATCCTGCTGATCGTCGTCGTCCTGCTGGTGCTCGGCCGCATCTGAGCGGCCCGCTTTCGTCAGGCCTGGCTCACCGTCGTCAGGCGTGGGTCAGCACCCGGCCGGCGACTGCGTCCAGCCTGGCCAGCAGCGCCGGGTCGCGCGCCGCGGGCGCGGTGATCAGCGCATGGTCCAGCGCCCGGTCGCACCCGGCCGGGCAGGGGCCGCGCGGCGCGCCGATCGCGGGCACCACGGCGGCCACCAGTTCGCGCGCCCGGTCGGCGTTCGCCAGCAGCACCGCCACCACCATGTCCACGGTGACGTTGCCGTGGCTGTCGTGCCAGCAATCATAGTCGGTCACCATCGCCACGCTGGCGTAGCAAAGCTCGGCCTCGCGGGCGAGCTTGGCCTCGGGCATGTTGGTCATGCCGATGACGCTGCACCCCCAGGCGCGATACAGGTTGCTCTCCGCGCGGCTGGAGAATTGCGGGCCTTCCATGACCAAGTATGTCCCGCCGCGGGTCACCGGCAGGCCGATGCTGCCCGCCGACGCCTCCAGCGCGTCGCCCAGGCGGGGGCAGACCGGGTCGGCCACCGAGACATGCGCGACGCAGCCGGCGCCGAAGAAGCTCTTTGCGCGCGCGAAGCTGCGGTCGATGAACTGATCGACGATGACGAAATGCCCGGGCGGCAGATCCTCGCGTAGCGAGCCGACCGCCGACAGCGACAGGACGTCGGTGCAGCCGGCGCGCTTCAGCGCGTCAATATTCGCGCGATAGTTGAGGTCGGACGGACCCAGCCGGTGCCCCCGCCCGTGCCGCGGCAGGAACACGCAGCGCACGTCGCGGAGCCAGCCTTCCAGCAGTTCGTCGGACGGCTCGCCCCAGGGCGACGACACCCTGCGCCAAGCGGTGCGCTGCAATCCGGGAATGTCGTACAGCCCGGAACCGCCGATGATGCCAATCACGGGGCGGATCACCGGCTCGGTCACGGCCATGCTTTCCTTACGAGGAGCTTATGGCAATCCCCGGCAGCGCCCGACGCTGGCCCGCTCAATGCGCGTCCGCCCAGATCTTCCGCTTTATCCCATACGTCACCGCCGTCATCAGCAGCAGAAAGACAAAAATCTTCACTCCGATCTTCTTGCGCTGCTCCATCTCCGGGTTGGCGATGTAGGTCAGGAACATCGTGATGTCGTGCGCTTCCTGCTGCAGCGTGTTCTTGGTGCCGTCGGTATAGGTTACCTGACCATCCGACAGCGGCTGCGGCATGGCGATCTGATGGCCGGGGAAATACTTGTTGTAGGTACAGCCCCTCGCCCACCTTCACGCCGGGCGGCGGGTCGCTGTAGCCCTGCAGCAGCGAGTAGATATACGTGGCGCCGCCCTCGCGCGCCTTCTCCAGCACCGACTGGTCCGGCGGCAGCGCGCCGTTATTGGCCGCGCGCGCCGCGTTGTCGTTGGCGAACGGCGCGTGGAAATGGTCCGACGGCAGCGCCGGGCGCGTCGTCTCCGACCCGTCGTCGGCAATCGCCGGCGTGGTGAAGCCGGCGGCCACCGCCTTCACCTGCGCCTGCGACAGGCCGATGCCTTCCAGGTTGCGGTAGTAGGCCTGCTTCAGCGAATGGCAGTTGGAGCAGACTTCCTTGTAGATCTCGAAGCCGCGCTGCGCCGAGGCGCGGTCGAACGTGCCGAACGGGCCGGAAAAGCTCCAATGCGGGCTGGGCAGCAGCTTCTCCTGCTCGGGCAGGGTGGTCAGGTACAGGATCGCCAGTGCGAAAACCAGGATCGTGGGCGGGATGAACCGCAGCGAAAGGCGCATCAGACAGGCTCCATCGGCTTGGCCATCGCACCGGCTGGCAGCGGGCCGCCGCCCGGCCGCAGCACCGGTTTGCTGATGCTCTCGGGCAGCGGCAGCGGCTGCTCCAGCTTGCCCAGGATCGGCAGAAACACCAGGAAATGCAGGAAATACCAGGCGGTCGAGACGCGGCCGACGACGATCCACAGACCCTCGGGGTGGTGCGCGCCGACCTCGCCCAGCACGAACAGGTCGAACACCAGCACCAGCATCAGATTGCGGTAGATCGGCCGGAACCGGGCGCTGCGCACCGGGCTGGTGTCCAGCCAGGGCAGCACGAACAGCACCAGGATCGCGCCGAACATCAGCGCGACGCCGCCCAGCTTGTTCGGCACCGAGCGCAGGATGGCGTAGAACGGCAGGAAGTACCATTCCGGCACGATGCTGAGCGGCGTCTGCAACGGGTTGGCCTGGATGTAGTTGTCGGCGTGGCCCAGGAAGTTCGGCGCGAAGAACACCAGGCAGGCGAACACCAGCAGATAGACGCAGATGCCGACCGAATCCTTCATCGTGTAATAGGGATGGAACGGCAGCGTGTCGGCCGGCCCCTTGACCTCGATGCCGAGCGGATTGTTCGACCCGGTGATGTGCAGCGCCGTGATGTGCAGGAAGATCACCCCGGTCAGCACGAACGGCAGCAGGTAGTGCAGGCTGAAGAAGCGGTTCAGCGTCGGGTCGCCGACCGCGAAGCCGCCCCACAGCCAGGTCACGATCCCCTGCCCGACCAGCGGAATCGCCGAGAACAGGTTGGTGATGACGGTGGCGCCCCAGAACGACATCTGGCCCCAGGGCAGCACGTAGCCCATGAACGCAATGGCCATCATCAGCAGCAGCAGCACCACGCCGATGATCCACAGCAGCTCGCGCGGCGACTTGTACGAGCCGTAGTACATGCCGCGGAAGATGTGGATGTACACGACGATAAAGAACATCGAGGCGCCGTTGGCGTGCACGTAGCGCAGCAGCCAGCCGAAGTTCACGTCGCGCATGATGTGTTCGACGCTGTCGAAGGCCATCGACTGATCCGGCACGTAGTGCATGGCCAGGAAGACGCCGGTGGCGATCATGATGAGCAGGTTCACCATCGCCAGTGCGCCGAAGTTCCAGAAATAGTTGAAGTTCTTCGGCGTCGGAAAGACGCCGTACTCCTTCTGGATCAGCGAAATGATCGGAAGACGCTGATCGACCCAGTTCAGCACCGGGTTCTTCACGTCGCTCTTGTGCAGGCCGGCCATCGGTGCGGGCTCCTCAGCCGATCTTGATCTTGGTGTCGGACTCGAACGCATAGTCCGGCAGATACAGGTTCAGCGGCGCGGGTCCGTGGCGCACCCGCCCGTCCACGTCGTACTGGCTGCCATGGCACGGGCACAGGTAGCCGCCGAAATTGCCGCGCGGATCGGTCGGCTTGTTGCCCAGCGGAATGCAGCCGAGATGCGTGCAGATGCCGATCATCACCACCCACGGCTCATGCCCGGCCTTGACCCGCTCGGCGTCGGTCGCCGGCTCAATCAGCGCGGACATCGGCACCGCTTGCGCGACCTTGATCTCCTCGGGGGTGCGGTGGCGCACGAACACCGGCTTGCCGCGCCAGTTGACGGTGATGCCGCTGCCGGCCGGGATCGGCGTCAGATCGACCTCGACCGAGGACAGCGCCAGCACGTCCGAGGACGGGTTCATGCTGTCGATCAGCGGCCAGGCGATCGCGCCGATGCCGATGGCCGCGGCGGAGGCGCCCACCAGCTTGAGGAAATCGCGCTTGCCGGTAGCGTCGCCCGCCGTCCCGTGATCGGGGGCGTGGCCGGATGCGTGAGCCGTCGCAGACATCGTGGCGTCGTCCTTCGTTCGTCCGGCGCAGAATACGGGCGGGTATTCGCGACTGCAACATGCGGCCCGGCGGCTGCCCCGGAGCGGATCGCGCTTGGACCGCCTGCGGCTCTTGTCACCCGTCGCCCGTCGGTAGATAGACCGCCGCGCAATGCCGCAAGAGCCGCCTGCCCATGTCGCCCTGAAACCGGCGGCCCGCGCCTGGTTCGAGACGCTGCGCGACGACCTCTGCGCCGCCTTCGAGGCGATCGAGCGCGAGGCAGGCAGCGCCGCGCCCTTCGTCCGCAGCGAATGGCAGCGCCCGACCGAGGACGGCTCCGACGGCGGCGGCGGCGTCACCGCCCTGCTGCGCGGGGCGGTGTTCGAGAAAGTCGGCGTCAACGTCTCGACCGTGTGGGGCGAGTTCTCGCCGGAGTTCCGCACCCAGATCCCCGGGGCCGCCGAGGATCCGCGGTTCTGGGCGAGCGGCATCAGCCTGGTCGCGCACCTAGCCAGCCCGCGCGTCCCGGCCGTCCATTTCAACACGCGGATGCTGGTCACCACGCAAGGCTGGTTCGGCGGCGGCGGCGACCTGACGCCAATGACGCCGGAGGCGCCCGAGGCGGCGGCCGACGCGGCCGAGTTCCACGCCGCCCTGCGCGCCGCCTGCGACCGACACGACCCCGGCTACTACCCGCGCTTCAAGGAATGGTGCGACCGCTACTTCTTCCTGCCGCATCGCGGCGAGCCGCGCGGCGCCGGCGGGATCTTCTTCGACCACCTGTCCTCGGGCGATGCGGCGGCCGACCTGGCGTTCGTCCGCGCCGTCGGGCGGGCCTTCCTGGGCGTCTATCCCGCCCTCGTGCGCCGCCGCATGGGCGAGGCCTGGAGCGACGCCGAGCGCGCGCACCAGCTGCAGCGGCGCGGCCGCTACGTGGAGTTCAACCTGCTGCACGACCGCGGCACCCTGTTCGGACTCAAGACCGGCGGCAATGTCGAGGCCATCCTGATGAGCCTGCCGCCGCTGGTCGGCTGGTAGGCCGGCTGCCCGGCCCGCCGCTGCCGGCGACTGGGTAACATCCTCGTCGGTTGCTGGACGACCGGCCGATTTCGCAAGACTGTTGCTAGTCATCGGCCGCCGATCGAGGGCGCGCCCCGTGCAGGTGAGAGGCTCTCGGCATGGCTGCCCCATCCCTTCCGTTCGGCGATCTGTCCGGCCTGACCCCGCACGGGTTCTGCCTGGCCTGGGATCCGGGCCTGATCTGGCTGCAGGCCGGCTCGGACCTGGCCATCGCGCTCGCCTACTACTCGATCCCCTGGGCGCTGGTCAGCCTGGTGCGGCGGCGCGGCGACCTGGCGTTCCCGTGGGTCTTCTGGCTGTTCGCCGCCTTCATCATGGCCTGCGGCACGACGCATGTCATGGCGGTGGTCACGCTGTGGCTGCCGCTGTACTGGCTGGACGGGATCATCAAGGCGATCACCGCGATCCTGTCGGTGGGCACCGCCATCCTGCTCTGGCCGCTGCTGCCGCAGGCTCTGGCGCTGCCCTCGCCGGCACGGCTGCGCGCGCTGAACGCCGAGTTGGCGCAGCAGGTCGCCGAGCGCGACGCGGTCGCCGCCCGGCTGCGGCAGAGCGAGGCGCGGCGTCGCGCCGCCTATGCCTGCACGCCGGCCGCCCTGCACACGCTGGACCTGGAGGGCCGGCTGGTCGATGTCAGCGACCGCTGGCTGCATCTGATGGGCTACGCCCGCGGCGAGGTGCTGGGGCGGCGGATCGAGGAGCTGCTGGCGCCCGGCGCCGAGGCGCAGGTGCGCGCCGACTGGCAGCGGCTGCTGCGCGACGGCGCGGTGCATGAGATCGAGCGGCGGTTCGTGCGCAAGGGCGGCGTGGTGCGCGACGTGCTGGTGTCGGCCACGGTCGAGCGCGATCCGGACGGCAGCGTGGCGCAAGTGGTCGGGGCCGTCATCGACGTCACCGACCGGCGCGCCACTGAAGCGGCGCTGCGGGCCAGCGAGGAGCGGCTGCGCCAGGCGCAGAAGATGCAGGCGGTGGGCCAGCTCACCGGCGGCGTCGCGCACGACTTCAACAACATGCTGACCGCCATCATGGCCAATCTGGAGCTGCTGGAGCGGAGGGTGCCGGCCGAGGACCCCAAGGCGGCCCGGCTGCTGGCGGGGGCGATGGCCGGGGCGGAGCGGGCGGCGCGGCTGACCAGCCAGTTGCTGTCGTTTTCCCGGCTGCAACGGCTGGAGCCGCAGGCGATCGACCCGGAGACGGTGATCGCCGGCATGCACGACCTGCTGGCGCGCAGCCTGGGCGAACGCTGGTCGCTGCACGTCGAGGCGCGCGAGGCGCCGGCCTGGCGCTGTCTGGCGGACCGCAACCAGCTGGAATTGGCGCTGCTCAACCTGGTGCTGAACGCGCGCGCGGCGATGCCGGACGGCGGCGCAGTCACCATCGGCATTGCCGATCGCCAGGTCGATGCCGACGCGCTCGCCGCATTCCGGCTGCTGGACGAGGAGACGCCCGAGCCGGGCGAGTATGTGGTGATCAGCGTGGCCGACACCGGACACGGCATGACCGACGCGGTGCGCCGGCGCGCCATCGAGCCGTTCTTCACCACCAGGGGCCTGGGCGAAGGCACCGGGCTGGGCCTGTCGCAGGCCTACGGCTTCCTGCGCCAGTCCGGCGGCGCGCTGCACATCGCCAGCGCCGCCGGCCAGGGCACGCGGGTCGATCTGCTGCTGCCGCGCGCGCTAGTGCGCGCCGGCGCGGCCGCCGCCGGCCTTGGCGCTGGTGAACAGGAAGGCGAAGGGCGCGACGATGAAGGCCAGCACGGCGCAGACGCTGAACAGGTCAGAATAGGCTAGGATCTGCGCCTGCGAGTGCAACTGCTGGAAGATCATGCCGGTCGGCGAGAAGCCGGCCGGGTTGCCGGCCTGCGCCAGCTGCTGCACGTTGTGCTGCACAAGCAGATTGTACCCGGGATCGAGCGGCGTCAGGTGATCGACCAGGTACGCCTGTCGCACCTGCGTCCGTTCGGTGACGTTGGCGGTGGCCAGCGAAATGCCGACCGAGCCGCAGACGTTGCGGAACATCGTGTTCAGCGCCGCGCCGTCCCCGTTCAGTTCCTTCGGCAGCGTGGCGAAGGCGATGGTCTGGATCGGCACGAACAGGAACGCCAGCCCGACGGTCTGCGCCATCCGCATCAGCACGAGCGTATGAAAGTCGATGTTCGGCACGATGCCGTGCGAATAGATCAGCGAGCCGCCGAGGATGACGAAGCCGCAGAAGATGATGATGCGCGTCTGCACGTGCGGCATGATGCGCTGCATGATCGGGATCAGGATTGTCAGGATCAGCGCCCCGGGCGACAGGATGAAGCCGGCCAGGGTGGCGGTGTAGCCCAGCGCGGTCTGCGCCAGCTGCGGAATGATCACCGCCGAGGCATACAGGATGCCGAAGCAGCCGGCGGTCATCAGGCAGCCGACCGCGAAGTTGCGGTCCTTGAACACCCGCAGGTTGACGATCGGCTTGCGCGTCCACAGCAGCCAGATCACCGCGACGACGATGCCCAGCGCCGACAGGATCGACATCATGACGATGAAGCTGGATCCCCACCAGTCGGCGTCCTCGCCCCGGTCCATCACCACCTGCAGGCAGCCCAGGCCGAGGGCGATCAGGCCGATGCCGATGAAATCGACATGCTTGTCGCCGCGGCCGGCCCACGGCGGATCCTCGACCAGGGCCGTCACCGCGAAGAAGGTGAACGCGCCCACCGGGATGTTGATGAAGAAGATCCAGCGCCACGACGCATTGTCGGTGATCAGGCCGCCCAGCGTCGGCCCCAGCACCGGGGCCACCACGGTCGCGACCGCGGTGATCGCGAACGCCGCGCCGCGCTTGGACGGCTCGAACGTGTCCAGGATGATGGATTGCTGGTTCGGCTGCAGCCCGCCGCCGAAAAAGCCCTGCATCAGCCGGAAGATGATCAGCTGCGGCAGGCTGGTGGCGATGCCGCACAGGAAGCTGCACACGGTGAACATGCCGATGCAGATCAGGAAATACCGCTTGCGCCCGAGCACGCGCGCGAACCAGCCGGAGATCGGCAGCACGATGCCGTTGGCCACCAGATAGGAGGTCAGGGTCCAGGTCGCCTCGTCGTTGGATGAGGCGAGGGAGCCCGCGATGTGCGGCAGCGCCACGTTGACGATGGTGGTGTCCAGCACCTCCATGAACGCCGCCATGGTCACCGCGAGCGCGATCAGCCAGGGATTCGCCCTGGGCTTCCAGTTCGCGTTCGACGCGCCGCCGGACCCCGCCGACGGGGCGTTCCCGCTCATTGCGGACGGCTCACTTCAGCTTGACGGTCGGCTCGACCGAGATGCCGAGCGGCAGCGGCAGCGTCGGGTCGAGGCCGCTGTCAATGTCGATCTTGACCGGCACGCGCTGCACGATCTTGACGAAGTTGCCGGTGGCGTTCTCGGCCGGGAACGCGCTGAACCGGCTGCCCGAGCCGAGTTGGACGCTGTCCACATGGCCCTTCAGCTTCAGCCCCGGATAGGCGTCCACGTTGATGTCCACCTCCTGCCCGCGCCGCATGCGGTTGAGCTGGGTCTCCTTGAAGTTCGCGGTCACCCAGACCTGCGGGCTGACCAGCGACATGATCGAGGTGCCGGTGTTGACGTAGTTGCCCTTCTCGACGTTGCGCCTGGTCACCCAGCCGTCCTGCGGCGCGATGACGCGGGTGTACGACAGGTTCAGCTCGGCCTGCGCCAGCTGCGCCCGGGCCTGATCGACCTGACCCTTGATCTGGCTGACCTGCTGGTCGGCCTGGCCGATGCTCTGCTGCACCGGCTCGGCCTGCTGCACCGCCGCCTCGGCCGATTGCACCTGCGCCTGGGCCTGCTGCAGGGCCGCCGTGGACTGATCCACCGCCTGCTGGGTGGTGGCCGAGCGGGCGACCTTGTGCTGGCGGTTATAGTCGGTCTGCGCCTGGAACAGCTGGGCGCGGGCATTGGCCAGCTGCGCCTGCGCCTGTGCCAGCCGGGCCGGGAAGTTCTTGCGCGCGACCTCGGCGGCATATTGCGAGGCTTTCGCCTGCGCCTCGGCAATTTCCAGGTTAGCGCGGGCCTGGTCGCGGGCGGTGATGTAGTCGCGCGGATTGATCTGCACCAGCAGGTCGCCGGCGCGCACGAACTGGTTGTCGTTGATCGCCAGGTCGGCGACGTAGCCCGCCACCTTCGGCGAGATCATCACCGCCCGGCCGTCGGTGTAGGCGTCGTCGGTGGTCTGCAGGTTGCGCACGCTCAGCCACCACAGCACGCCGCCGATCACCGCCGCGATCAGCACGATGGCCAGGATGATCCAGACCAGCGGCGAGCGGCGCTTCTGCTGCTTGCCGTCGCCCTTCTTCGAATCGTCCTTATCGGATTTGCCGTCGCCCGCGTCGCCGCGATCGCGCGATGCGTCCTGCCGGCGCTGCGGCTGGTCCCGCTCCTTGTCACGATCCTTGTCGCGGTCCCGGTCGCGATCCCTGTCGCGCTCGTCGGGGTCACGTTCGCGTGGCCGCACCTCGGCGCCGGTCCGGGCCTCATTGCGCGGCGACGCCTGCGGACTGGCGCCGGGTTCAGCGTCCGGCTCGCGCAGGGTCGCTTCATCGTAGGGCATGCGGCACTCTCAAACGTGAATTGCTGCAGCGCAAGATCGGTCAAGCGGCCGGGTGAAACGTGCCGCGGGCAAGACTGGTTGCGGTAGGGTGGCGCCGGAACCGCACACGACAAGGGGCAGGATTGCTCCTGCCCCCTGGGTCGCGTGGCCCCATCCGGTCCGTCCCGCAGGCGTCGCGGATCAGAGCTGGCCGAGGATCACGGGTGGCCGTGGCTGCGAATGCTGTCCGGCGCGGTCGGGTCGGAAAGCTGCGCATTGGTCGCCTGCTGGTCCAGATAGGCGTTCACGCCGGTCTGGTTCTGGGTCTGGTTCGCCTGGCCGTTGAACTCGTCAGCCATCGCTGCCGTCCCGACGAGCAAGGTAGAAGCCGCCAGCGCCGCGAAAAGAATGTTACGCATCGTCGTTGTCCTTGGTTGTCCGGCAGGTCATGCCCCGCCGCTGACAGGACACCATCTAAGCCGTGACGCAGCGCACAAAATGCGCGGCGGAGTTGTGGCGCTCATTCCCGCCGCGCATGAATGACGATGCTCCCGGTCACATTTATGTCACTGCAGCATAAGTGACACAGACGTCACGCCGCGAAGGTCTGGGTGCGCACCAGCCGCGCGTACAGCCCCTCCGCCGCTAGCAGGTCAGCATGCGATCCGCGCTCGACCGCCTGCCCGTCGTCCAGCACCACGACAAGATCGGCATCGCGCACCGTGGACAGGCGATGCGCCACCACGATGGTGGTGCGGCCGCGCCGCAGCAGCGCCAGCGCATGCTGCACCGCCGCCTCGCTTTCGGCATCGAGCGCGCTGGTCGCCTCGTCCAGCAGCAGGATCCGCGCGCGGGCCAGCAGCGCGCGCGCCAGCGCCACGCGCTGCCGCTGGCCGCCGGACAGGCGCTGGCCGCCCGGCCCGACCACCGTCTGGAAGCCGTCCGGCAGCGCCGCGATGAACGCCTCGGCGGCGGCGGCGCGCGCGGCATCGGCGACCTCGGCGTCGGCTGCCTCCGGCCTGCCCATGCGGATGTTGGCGGCCACCGTGTCGTCGAACAGCAGCGCGTCCTGGCCGACATAGGCGATGGCAGCGCGCAGGCTGTCCAGGCGCAGGTCGCGCACGTCCGCCCCGTCGATGCGGATCGCGCCTCCCGTTACGTCGTGCAGGCGCGGGATCAGCGCCAGGGCCGTGGACTTGCCCGCGCCGGACGGCCCGACCAGCGCCACCGTCAGCCCCGGTGCTGCGACGAAGCTCAGGCCGCGCAGCCCCATGCGGCCGTCCGGGTAGCGGAACGAGACCGCATCGAACGCGACCTCGCCGGCGCCCGGCGGCAGCGCCGCCGCGGCGGAGCGCTCGATCACCGCGGTCGGCTCGTCGATCACCGAGAACACCCGCGCCAAGCCGGCCAGGCCTTCTTGCAACGCCGCGTTCAGGCTGCCCAATGCGCGCAGCGGCCGCGCGGCGATCAGCAGCGCGGTGACGAAGCCGGTGAAATTGCCAAGCGTGCTGCCGCCGACCGCCGCGCGCCAGCCGGCGAAGCCGATCACCGCCGCGACCGCCGCCCCACCCAGCAGCTCCAGCAGCGGGTCGATGCGCGCGCGCGAGCGGTTCATCTGCATCAACGCGCGGTACAGCTTGCCGAACGCAGCGCGCGCCCGCGCCGTCTCCTGCCGCTCCAGCCGCCAGGCGCGCACCATGCGGGCCTGGGCGAAACTCTCGTTCAGCAGAGCGGCGAGTTCGCCCATGCGCTCCTGCATGCCGCCCGAGGCGCGGCGCACCCGCTGCCCGATGCGCTGGATCGGCAGGGCCGCCAGCGGATACAGCGCGGCGGCGATCAGGCTCAGCTCCCAGTCCAGCCACAGCATCGAGGCGACCAGCCCCACCAGCGTCACCGCGTCGGCCAGGCCGTTGACGGTGCGCGTCATCGCCTCGCGGATGGTCGCAGCATCCGTGGTGAAGCGGGCGGCCAGCGTCGCCGGCGGCTCGCGCTCGACGCGCGCCAGGTCGGCCTGCGTCAGGTGGTCGAACATGCGCCCCTGCAGGTCGCGGATCACCAGCAGCACCACTTGCTGCACCAGCACCGTCTGGAAATACTGGGCGATCGCCTTGACCGCGGTGACGCTGACGATCATCGCCGGAATCTGGTACAGGATGCGCTGATCCTTGCGCTCGAACAGCTCGATCGCGTGGTCGATCAGGATGGGTACAGCGCCTGCGTGCCGGCCATCAGCACGGTCAGCGCGATGACGCTGGCCAGCCGCGCGCGGTAATGCCGGATGTGCTCCCGCCACAGCCGCTGCAGCAGGCGGGCGCTGTCGTTGCGGTCGGCCCCGCGGCTGCGGCGCAGCAGCGGCGGCGGGCCGCGCGAAGGCGGGCGGGAACGTCCATGCGCGGCCGTCTATCAGGCCGGGCGGCGCGCGGCCAATTCGTCCAGCAGATCGGCGGCCGACGCGGTGCAGCCGGAGGCCAGCCAGCGGTCGCGCAGCGCGGCGAGCTGGCGGCCGAGATCCGGCCCCGGCTGCAGTCCGGCGCCCAGCAGGTCGCGGCCGTGCAGCGGAAACGCCGGGCGCGGCGTGGCGGCGACCCGCGCGCGCAACCCGGCGCTGCCGCCCGCCAGCCAGAGCCGGTCCAGCAGCGCCTCCGCCGCCGTGCCGGCCAGGGCGCGACGGATGTCGGCATCGCTGGAGTCCTCGGCCAGGACCGGCCCGGCGGCCGACAGCAGGCGCAGCCGCTCGGCCTCGGCCCCCGACAGGCGCAGCCGCTCGGCCAGCGCCGCGGGATCGGCCGGGACCAGCGCCGCCAGGCGCAGCAGCGGGTCGGCGGGCGCGCCGGCCGCGACCAGCCGGGCCAGCGTCGCCGCCGACGCGGCCTCCGGCAGCACCGCCGCGAGGACGCCGAGACGCTGCATCAGCCGCAGCGCCGCCACCGGGTCGGGGGCTGCCAGCAGGCGCTTGATCTCGCTCCAGACCCGCTCGGGGGACAGCTGGCCCAGGCCGGGCGCCCCGGCGGCCAGCGCGTCGCGCGTCGCCGCGTCCGGCTCGCCGCGTCCGTAGCGCGCGAGGAAGCGGAAATAGCGAAGCACGCGAAGGAAATCCTCGGCGATGCGGCGCGACGGGTCGCCGACGAAGCGCACCCGGCCGGCGTCAAGGTCGGATGCGCCGCCGAACGGGTCGAACAGCGTGCCGTCGCGCGAGACGAACATGGCGTTGAAGGTGAAATCGCGGCGTGCCGCGTCGCCGCTCCAGTCCTCGGTGAAGGCGACGCTGGCGTGCCGCCCGTCGGTCGTCACGTCGCGCCGCAGCGTGGTGACCTCGAAGCCGCGGCCGCCCGACAGCGCGGTGACGGTGCCGTGGTCGATGCCGGTCGGGATCACCCGCAACCCCGCCGCTCGCAGCGCGCGCGACACCGTATCGGGCGAGCGCGGCGTGGCCAGGTCGATGTCGGCGACCTCGCGGCCGATCAGCGCGTCGCGCACCGCGCCGCCGACCACCCGCGCCTCGGGGAGCGCGTCCCACACCGCGCCCAGCGCCGGATCGGAGAGGAAGGCAGGCGCCTGTTGCATGTCCTTCGCGAGTCATTGCCAGCCGCTGTGCTGCGGCCAGCTAATCCAGAGACACGCACGATTGTCGGTGCGCGCCCATGGATTGCCACGCCGCCCCGCCGCTCGCAATCACCACGCCTTGCAGGCCCGATCGTCGCTCGGGATCAACTAGGCGCTCAAGGTTCGCAGTTCGCCTCGCGCCACGCCGAACAGGGTTCGCCCGAGCAATCCCGCGATGACCACCGTCGCGAAAGCCAGCAGCGCCAGCGCGATCACGTCGGTCAGCCTCCCTGGATCCGCCGCCGCGAAGCGCAGAGCCGCGATCGCGCTCGCGGCGAGCGGGAAGCTGACCGCCCACCACGAAACCCTGAACGGGCAGCAGCCGGGAAGGTGACGAAGCCGGCCCAGCAGCACGGCCAGCATGAACAGCGTCAGCACGTAGAGGCATTGCGCGAACAGGTCGGTCTGGCCGGTCGTCCCGACATAGGTGGAAAATCCGACCGCGAACGGCGCCACCAGGATCAGCAGCGACGGCTGCAGCGCGGCCGGCATCGGCGGCTCGAACATCAGCCGCGAGAGGATCAGCGTGAACAGCGGCACGGCGAAGAACAGTCCGACGGCCAGCCCCAGCACCATGACGCCATGCAGCGGCGGCAAGCCGAGCGATGGCAGCGCCAGCGGCACGTCCAGCATGCCCACGACCGGGATGATCCAGGCCGGCGTCGCGTGCGCGGCCTGCTGGCGGTCGCTCATCCACCTGCTGACGATCATCCAGGCGAACACCAGCATCCCGACCGCCCCCGCGCCCCACACGACCCGCGCGAGCGGCAGGCTGACCGGCGCCAGGATGATCGGCAGCAGCAGCAGGCTTATCAGGACCGTGCCGAACAGGTTGCCCGCGATCGGATGACGGAACTCGGCCCGAACCGCGTGCGGCGCTGTCGCCAGCTTCACCGCATAGCCGAGCGCCACAGCGACGAAGGCGATCACCGCCGCGGCTCCGATCGCCTCGGCCGCCCAGAGCGGTGCGCGAAACCGCTCATGGGCAAGCCGCCACGCGATCGAAAGTCCGCTTAGTCCCATGACCGAACCGAACAGGGCGACCGGCAGATAGTCGAGCTGCCCCGGACCTCCGGCCGTCGCCGGCATCGGGGTCGATGCCGTCGCGGCCGATGCCATCGAGATGTCCGTCATCGTCGTGTCCCTTCGGATAGGCAGAGATTGGCGCGGTTCGCACCGCCGCGCGCAGACTGCACCCGGCATCGCCCGCGCTGAATGGCCGCCCGGCTCAGTCGAATGACCGCGCGGCTCAATCGGCGCTATGCTGGCATGCTGTCACGGCCAGAAAGGCTCGCATGTCGCCAGACGAGCCCTTCGACGCGTTGAGCGGGTTGGCGCCGCTGCTGCGCGTGCATCCGGAACTGGACAGCCTGTGTCGCTTCGGTGCGCAATGGGTCTCGCCGCATCCGTCGGAAACGTCCGGCTGGGCGCCGTTCCATCTGGTGACTCAGGGCGCCTGCGCGCTCGACATGCGCGGCGCAGAGCCGGTGACACTCGGCGCTGGCGACATCGCCCTCCTGCCGCACGGCGACGCGCATGTGGTGCGTGGGCCGGGAACAGCGCGAGGTGCGGCTGCGACCGCTCCGGTCAGCGTGCGCACGACCAGCGCCATCCAGATAAAGTCCGATATCGACGCGCCCGCGGCGGAACTGATTTGCGGGCGTCTGATCTTCGAGCAGGCGCACGACAATTTCGCGCGCGCCGCCCTGCCGCCGCTGATCGTGATGCGGACCGGGGACGACGCTGCCAGCAGCCGCCTGGGTGAGTTGCTCGCCGCGATCCGGGAGGAACTCGGTGCGGCCCGACCCGGCGCGCGCGCGATCTCCTGCGGCTTGGCGAGCGCGTTGCTGATGATGGTGCTGCGCGCGCATTTCGAGCGCGACCCCACCCGGCACGGATTGCTGCGCCTGATGGGGCGGCGCCAGACCGCTCGCGCGTTGGCCGCCATGCTGGATGATCCGGGGCGGTCCTGGAGCCTCGACGACATCGCGGCCTGCGCCCGTACCTCGCGCGCTACGCTGGTGCGCGACTTCCGAAGACTCGCGGGCATCGCCCCGCTCGGGCTGCTGGCGGAGCTGCGTCTCGGGCTGGCCAGACAGGGCTTGTCCCGCTCCGACCGGCCACTCGCCGATATCGCGTTCGAGGCGGGCTATCGGTCGCAGAGCGCGTTCAGCCGCGCCTTCCAGCGGCGGTTCCACGTCACGCCAGGAGAAATGCGACAGGGAGGCGCCTGACCATGCGCCGCTCCCTCTCTCACGAACCATGCCCCGGAACCACCCGGCCGTCTTGCAGCCGCGCCGGCACATAGCCGCCGCTGCGCGGAAAGCCGCTGGACAGCGCCAGCCAGGTCAGCGCGGCGAGCAGCACCGCGACCCCGGCCAGCACCGTCCACACCAGTCGGCGGCCGCGCAGGCCGAGCTGCCACCACAGCGCGAACACCACGAACGGCGCCAGGAACAGCGCGATCTCGCTCAGCCGCGCCATGCGCTCAATCGGCCGGGGCGCGCAGCCGGGCGGCGAGGTTCATCAGGATCGCCGCGGTGGCGCCCCAGATGTAGTGCTGCGGATGCGGCCATACCCAGAAACTGCGCGACCGGCCACCCAGCACGGCATGTCGGCGCTGCGGCGCGTCGGGATCGAGCAGCACCGACAACGGCAGCTCGAACACCGCATCGACCTCGTGCGGCGACGGGCGCAGCGCCAGCGCATCCAGCGCCAGCCCGGACGGCAGCAGCCCCAGCACCGGGGTGATGCGGTAGCCGGTCCCGGTCACGTAGTCGTCCAGCCGGCCCAGGGTTTCGACATGCGCCCGGTCGAGCGCCACCTCCTCCTCGGCCTCGCGCAGCGCCGCGTCCTCCGGCCCGGCGTCGCCGGGGTCGATGCGCCCGCCCGGAAAGCTCACCTGGCCGGCATGGCTGGACAGATGTGCGCCGCGCCGGGTCAGCAGCACGCCCGGCGCCGGACCCAGCACGAACGGCACCAGCACCGCGGCGGCGATCAGCGCGGGGCAATCGGGCAGGTCGGTGTCGTCGGCGACATGGGCGTCGCGCGCCGGGCTGCGCAGGCGGCGGCGCAGTTCGTGGGCATCGAGCGCGAACGGGCCGCAAGCAGCGCCGGGAGCAGCGGTCGGCGGGGCTGCGCTCAATCCGCCTCGGCCGTCCCGTCCGCCCCGGAAGCGTGCCCGGAAGCGTGCCCGGCAGCGTCCAGGGCATCGTCGCCGGCATCGTCCTCGGCGCCGGACGGCAGGTCGCCGAGCGGGAAGAAGCAGCCGCAGCTCCAGACGCCCAGCGCCGGGATGCCGTGCGCCGTCAGGCCCGGCTCGGCCAGCGCCACCAGCTCGTAATAGATCGCCCGGCTGATCCGCGCCTCGATCGGCAGCCGCCCCAGGCCGGGGCGGACCCGCAGATAGGGCGTGGGATCGCAGGTCAGCAGGTCGTGCGCGACGCGGATCGGGTGCTCGCGATCGGCGGTCACCAGTTGGTCGATGTTGGTGCGGAAGGTCAGCCGCTGGTCGCGGCCGCAGCCGGTCCAGTCCAGCTCGACGGCCACGAACGGCGCGTCCTCGACCTCGATGCGGCCGCGCTCGGCCGGCGTCTCCAGCCAGAACACGCCATCCTCGGCGCGCTTCAGCACCGAGGCGAATAGGCAGACCATCTCCTTGCGCCCGATCGGGCTGCCGCGGTACAGCCACGCCCCGTCGCGGCGGATCAGGAACGGCAGGTCGCCGCACTCGATCACCGTCCGGCGCGGACGGGCCGGCCTGGCGGGCTCGCGGCAGGGCGGCTTGGATGCGGCCGGCAGCAGCGCCGTCCAATGCACGAGTTGGTTCACGTCGTGGCCTCCATCGCCGCCAGCGCCCGCGGGGCAGCCGCCTCGTGCTCGCGATATAGGGAGGCGCGATCGCCGGAAGAAGCCGCGCAGATGACTTTCCCGCAATCCGGCTTCCCTTCCTGGCGCGGACTTTCATCTGTGGTGGGTGTGTGGGAGAAATGGCGATGGCGACACTCGCGGCGACCCCGGCGCAGCCGGCAGGCACCCCGTCCCTGCACGACATGCCGGCCGTCCCGCCCGCCAACGTGCTCGCCGAGGTCGACCAGCTGGGCGGCCGCATGGCCGCGGTGCGCGGGCAGATCGCGCGCAGCATCATCGGCCAGCAATCGGTGGTCGAGCAGAGCCTGGTGGCGCTGCTGTCCGGCGGCCACGCGCTGCTGGTCGGCGTGCCCGGGCTGGGCAAGTCGCGTCTGGTCGAGACCCTGGCCGTGGTGCTGGGCCTTGCCACCAAGCGGGTGCAGTTCACCCCCGACCTGATGCCGGCCGACATCATCGGCAGCGAGGTGCTGGACGAGGCGCCTGCCGCAGGCGCGTCTGGCGGCGGGCAGCGGGCGTTCCGCTTCGTGCCCGGCCCGGTGTTCTGCCAGCTGCTGATGGCCGACGAGATCAACCGCGCCTCGCCGCGCACGCAATCGGCGCTGCTGCAGGCGATGCAGGAGAAGCGTGTGGCGGTCGGCGGCACCGATCATGCGGTGCCGCGGCCATTCCATGTGCTCGCGACGCAGAACCCGATCGAGCAGGAAGGCACCTACCCGCTGCCCGAGGCGCAGCTCGACCGCTTCCTGCTGCAGATCGACGTGACCTATCCGGCGCTGGCCGAGGAACGGGCGATGCTGCTGGCGACGACCGGGGCGGCCGAGGCGCACCCCGAGCCGGTGCTGTCGGCCGAGCAGCTGGTGGCCGCGCAGCGGCTGATCCGCCACATCCCGGTGGCCAGCGGCGTGGTCGATGCGATCCTGGCCCTGGTGCGCGGGGCGCGGCCGGAGACGGCAAGCGACGAGGCGGTGCGCCGGCACGTCGCCTGGGGGCCCGGGCCGCGCGCGGCGCAGGCGCTGATGCTGGCGACGCGGGCGCGCGCGGTGCTGGACGGGCGGCTGTCGCCCAGCCTGGACGATGTGGCCGCCTTGGCGCCGGCGGTTTTGCGGCACCGCATGGCGCTGGCCTTCGCCGCTCGCGCCGAGGGCGTCACCCTGGACGGCATCGTGGCGGGCTTGGTCGAACGGCTGTGACCACGCCGGCCGGCCCGCCCGTGGCGTTCCAATGAGCGTCGCCCCAGCGCCGGCGCGGCGGCCGCTGCTGGCCGCGCAGGCGCTGGGCGCGCACCTGCCGCCGCTGCTGCTGGCCGCGGAGCGCATCGCGGCCACCGTCGCGCAGGGCGTGCATGGCCGCCGCCGGGTCGGCCAGGGCGACAGTTTCTGGCAGTTCCGCCCGCTGCTGCCCGGCGAGCCGGCGTCGCGCATCGACTGGCGCCGCTCGGCGCGCGCCGAGCGCGGCCATTTCGTGCGCCAGACTGAATGGGAGGCGGCGCAGACCGTGGCGATCTGGCGCGCCGCCGGTCCGGGGATGCGGTGGCGCAGCGCCACGGAGCTGCCCGAAAAGCAGGCGCGGGCGGACCTGTTGCTGCTGGCGCTCGCCGCGCTGCTGCTGCGGGGCGGCGAGCGGGTGCGCCTGCTGGGCGGCGCGCGGCCGCTCGACGTGGCCGGGCAGGCGGGCCTCGCGCGGCTGGCGGCGGCGCTGGACGGCATGGCGGAGGCGCGGGCCGGCCTGCCGGATCCCGAACTGGCGCCGCGGCACGGCGGCGTCGTGCTGATCGGCGACTTTCTCGACCCGATCGAGACGCTCCGCCCGGCCATCGCCGGGCTGGCCGCGCGCGCGGTCAGCGGCCAGGTGCTGCAGATCCTGGACCCGGCCGAGGTGACGCTGCCCTATGCCGGCCGCGTCCGCTTCACCGCGCCGGCGCCCGGCGGCCCGGCAGCGCTGATCGGCAAGGCCGAGACAGTGCGCGCCGCCTACGCCGCGCGGCTGGCCGAGCAGCAGGCCGGCCTGGCGGCGATCTGCCGCGCCGCCGGGCTGGGGCTGGTCGTCCATCACACCGACCACGCGCCGACCGCCGCCTTGCTGGCGCTGCACGCCGCCTTGGCCCCGCGGCCGGGGCGCGGCTGAGCCTGCATGACCTTCGCCGCCCCCTGGCTGCTGCTGGCGCTGGCCGGGCTGCCGCTGCTGTGGTGGCTGCTGCGGGTCGTGCCGCCGGCGCCGCGCCGGCTGTCGTTTCCGGCAGTGCGGCTGCTGCTGGCATTGCCGGCGACGGCGCAGACTGCGTCGCGCACGCCGCCGTGGCTGCTAGCGCTGCGGGTCGGCGCGGTCGGGTTGATCGTGGCGGGCCTGGCCGGGCCGGTGCTGCGCGGCCGCCCGGCCCCGCCCGGCAGCGGGCCGCTGCTGCTGGTCGTCGATAACGGCTGGGCGTCGGCCGCCGACTGGCCGGCGCGGCTGCTTGCGTCGCAATCGGTGCTGCAGCGCGCCGCGACCGCCGGCCGGCGGGTGGCGCTGCTGGCGACCGCGCCGGGCGAGGACGGGACCATCGCGCCGCCGCTGGTCATGCCGGCGGCGGAGCTGTCGCCGCGGCTGGCGGTGCTGCGGCCGCAACCCTGGCCGGCCGATCGCGCCGCCGCCGCCGTCGCGCTGGCGGCGTGGGTCCGCGCCGATCCGGGGGCGCACGGCGTCGCCTATGTCGCCGACGGGCTGACCGATGGCGACGCCTGGCGGCACTTCGCCGAAGCGCTGCGCGCCGCCGGGCCGGTGCTGACGGTCGCAGGCGGCGACCCCGCCGGCGCGGCTGCTGCTGACCCCGGTGGCCGAGCCGGACGGGCTGCGCGCCACGCTGGCGCAGATCCCGCGCCCGGCGCCGTCCAGCGCCGCGGTGCTGGCGCAGAGCGCCGACGGGCGCACCATCGCGCGGGTCACGCTGGAGGTCGCCGCGGGCGCGGCGCGCGCGCAGGCAAGGCTGGCGCTGCCGGTCGAGCTGCGCAACCAGGTGGACCGGCTGGTGCTGGCCGCGTCCGCCGGACAGCTGCCCAGCGCCGGGGCGGTGGCGCTGGTGGACGAGGCGGCGCGACGGCGCCCGGTCGGCATCCTGGGCGATGCCGCGGCCGCCGACACCCCGCTGGCCGGCGCTGCCTATTTCATCCGCCGCGCGTTGGGCCCGTATGCGGAACTGCGCGAGGGCAGCCTGGACACGCTGCTGGCCGGACATCTCTCGGTTCTGGTGCTGGCGGACCACCCGCTGCAGCCCGGGCCGGAGGCCGACCGGATCGCCGCCTGGGTGGCGGCCGGCGGGCTGCTGCTGCGTTTCTCGGGTCCGGCCACCGCGCAGGGCTCGGCCGACCAGGCGGCGGACCCGCTGCTGCCGGTGCCGCTGCTCGGCTTCGAGCGCGAGCTGGGCGGGGCGATGTCCTGGGGCAAGCCCGCGACATTGGCGCCGTTCGCGCCGCCCTCGCCGTTCGCCGGCCTGCCGGTCCCGGCTGACGTGCAGGTGAGCCGGCAGGTGCTGGCCGACCCGGCCGGGGATCTGACGCAGGCGACCTGGGCGCGGCTGGCCGACGGCACGCCGCTGGTCACCCAGCGGGCGATCGGCGTCGGGCGGGTGGTGCTGTTCCACGTCACCGCCAATGCCGATTGGTCCAGCCTGCCGCTGTCCGGGCTGTTCGTGGACATGCTGCGGCGGCTGGTCGCGCTGTCCGCGGGCGTCGCGCCTGACCGGCTGGGCAGCGATGCGGGGCCGCTCGCGCCGGCGCTGACGCTGGACGGCGCCGGGGCGCCCGGGCCGCCGCCGGCCTCGGCCATGCCGATCGCCGCGCGCGACTTCGCCGCCGCGAGCGTCTCGCCGGCGCATCCGCCCGGGCTGTACGGGCCGGAGAACGCGCGCCGGGCGCTGAACCTGGCGGCGAACCTGCCACCGCCGGCCGCCGCCCCGGCCATCCCGGGCGCGGCGCGCGAGGCGATCGGGCCGGCCCCGGCGGCGCATGCGGTCGGGCCGTTCCTGGTGGCGCTGGCGATCGCGCTGCTGGCGGCCGACCTGCTGCTGTCGCTGCGGCTGCGCGGACTGACCCGCGCGGCCGCAGCGGCGCTGCTGGCGGTCGGTCTGCTGGCAGCGCCCGTCCGCGCCGCCGAGCGCGCCGCCGGCGATGCCGACAGCGCCGCCGCCGCCCTGGCGACGCGGCTGGCCTATATCCAGAGCGGCGACCCGGCGATCGACGACGTGGCGCGCGCCGGGCTGGCCGGGCTGTCGTCCTATGTCAACGATCGCACAGCGGCGGTGCTTGCCGATCCGGTTGCGGTGGCGCCGGGTCACGACGACCTCAGCGTCTATCCGCTGCTGTACTGGCCGCTCAGCGCCGACGCGGCGACGCCGGACGCGGCGGCGATGGCGGCGCTCAACGACTTCATGGCGCATGGCGGCATAATCCTGATCGACACCCGCGACGGCGGCAGCGGCGCGGGGATGGCGCCCGGGACGCAGGACGTGCTGCGCCGCATCGGCCAGGGCGGGGCCGGCGGGCTGCTGGTGCCGCCGCTGGCGCCGCTGACCCGCGAGCACGTCCTGGCGCACGCCTTCTACCTGCTCGACGAGTTCCCCGGGCGCTATGTCGGCGACACGGTCTGGGTGGCGCGCGATCAGGACCGCACCAACGACAGCGTGAGCCCGGTGGTGATCGGCGGCGACGATTGGGCGGCGGCCTGGGCCGTCGATGCGCAGGGCCGCCACCCGTACGCCACGCTGCCCGGCGGCGAGCGCCAGCGCACCCTGGCCTATCGTTTCGGCGTCAACCTGGTGATGTATGCCCTGACCGGCAACTACAAGGGCGATCAGGTGCACGTGCCCGCCCTGCTGCAGCGGATGGGCCAGTGAGCGATGGCCCAATGAGCCGTTGCCGTTGAACCAGCAGGTGATCGCCGGGCTGCGCTTCGCCCCGGTCGCGCCGTGGTGGCTGCTGGCGGTGCTGGGCGCGCTGTGCCTGGCGGCGCTGGCCGCGGCCGCACGGCGGCGCGCGCCCGGGCACGGCGTGGCGGGCGCTCGCCTTCGCCGTGCTGATCGGCTGGCTGGCCGGTCCGCGCATCGTCCAGGAGACGCGCACGCCGCTGCCCGATATCGGGCTGCTGGCGATTGACCAGACCGCCTCGATGACGGTGGCCGACCGCGCCGCGCTGGCCGCGCGCGCGCGCGCGGCGCTGGAGGCGGACGCGGCGCACGCGGCTGGGCCTGGAGCTGCGCACCGTGACGGTGCCGGAGGTCGGGCAGCGACGGCACCCCCTGTTCGCCGCGATCGACCGGGCGCTGGCCACGATCCCGCGTGCCCAGCTCGCCGGCATCGTCGCGGTGACCGACGGGCAGGTGCACGACCCGCCCAAGACCTGGCGCTACGGCGTGCCGTTCCACGCACTGCTGGCCGGCCATCCGGGAGAAGTGGACCGGCGGCTGCGGCTGATCGAGGCGCCGGCCTACGGCGTGGTCGGCAAGCCGGTGACGCTGCGCCTGATCATCCAGGATTCGGGCGCCGCCCGGCCCGGCCGGCGGTGCGGCGACGCTGACCATCCGCCATGACGGCGAGCCGCCGGTGCGGGAGAGCGTGCCGGTCGGCGTGCCGCACGACGTCGATGTCGCTGTCGCGCGCGAAGGGCCGACGGTCGTCGAGCTGTCGGTCGATGCGTTGCCCGGCGAGGTCTCGCCGCTGAACAATCGCGTGGCCGTGGTGAGATCAACGGCGTGCGCGACCGCCTGCGGGTGCTGCTGATCTCCGGCGAGCCGCATGTCGGCGAACGGACCTGGCGGCGGCTGCTGAAGGCCGATCCGGCGGTGGACCTGGTGCATTTCACCATCCTGCGCCCGCCCGAGAAGGACGACCTGACGCCGCTGAACGAGCTGGCGCTGATCGCGTTTCCGACGCGCGAGCTGTTCCAGGACAAGATCGGCGAGTTCGATCTGATCATCCTCGACCGCTTCCAGAACCGCGGCATCCTGCCGCCGCCGTACCTGGAGAACATCGCCGACTACGTGCGCGACGGCGGCGCGCTGCTGATGAGCGTCGGGCCGGAGTTCACCGGCCCGGCCAGCCTGGACGACACGCCGCTGCACGACGTGCTGCCGGCCCATCCGGTGCGCGGCCCGGACGGCGAGGCGGACACCGGCGGCGTGGTCGATGGCGCGTTCCGGCCGCTGGTCACCGCGCTCGGCGCCGCGCCATCCGGTGACCGCGGACCTGCCCGGCTGGCAGCCGGCCGCGCCGCCCGACTGGGGCGCCTGGTACCGGCGCATCGCGGTCGATGGCGACGCGCACGGCGAGGTGCTGCTGTCGGCCGCCGGCGGCCAGGACGGCGCGGCCGCCGCTGCTGGTGCTGGACCAGGTCGGCGACGGCCGCGTGGCGCTGCTGCTGTCCGACCAGATCTGGCTGTGGTCGCGCGGCCATCTCGGCGGCGGCCCGCAGGCCGAGCTGCTGCGCCGGGTCGCGCATTGGCTGATGAAGCCAGCCGGCGCTGGAGGAGAACGCGCTGGCCGCGCGCATCGCGCCCGACAGCACGGACGGCGGCCTCCTGCTGGTGACGCGCAGCAGCACCGATCCCGGGCCGCCGCCGCCGGTCGCGGTGATCGCGCCGGATGGCAGCCGCAGCAGCCTCGCGCTGCACGCCGACGGCCCGGGGCGGGCCAGCGGCAGCCTGCCGGCCCGGCTGCCGGGCGTGTGGCAGGCGAGCGACGGCACGCACGTCTCCTACGCCGCCGCCAACCTGGCCAACCCGCGTGAGATCGCCGATCTGCGGGCCACCGACGCTGTGCTGGGCGGCTTGGCGCGGGCCAGCGGCGGCAGCGTTCACTGGCTGGCCGGCGCGGCCGCCGGGCGCTCGGCGCCGGCGATCCCGGAGCTGCGCCGCACCGAGCCGGGCCGGGCCAGCGCCGGGGCCGGCTGGATCGGCCTGCCGGCGCGTGGCGCGCATGTCGTGACCGCCCTGGCGACTGTGGCCCTGCTGCCGGACTGGCTGGCGCTGCTGCTGCTGGCCGGGCTGGTCATCCTGGCGTGGTGGCGCGAGGCCGCCTGACCCTCAGCACCCCTTTGCGAAAGCCGCCGGGTGCAACCAAATTCAGGGCGGCAGCAACGGAGGGCGTGTCTTCACCAATACCGGCTTCCCGCACGACCCGCGCGGCCGCGGCTTCCGGGAGCGCCCGGCGCCCAGCGCCATGCTGCTGGCGCTGGCCGGGTTTGTCGGGTTGCCGCTGCTGGTCGGCGCGGCCGACGCCGCGGCCACGGCGGGCAGCGTGCGCGGCTGGTACCTGTCGCTGACGCCGCCTGCGGGAACGCCGCCGGACTGGACATTCGGCCCGGTCTGGACTGTGCTGTACGTGCTGATCGGCCTCGCCGCCTGGCTGATCTGGCGCGAGCGGGCGATGCGCGCCGTCCCGGCGGCCGATGGCGAGGGTCTACGGCCGCTGCGGCTGTGGGGCTGGCAGTTGCTGGTCAACGCCGCCTGGGCGCCGGCCTTCTTCGGACTGCACGCCACCTGGCCCGCCCTGCTGGTGATGCCGCCCCTGCTGGCGCTGATCGGCGCCACGTTGATCGCGTTCTGGCGGGTGCGGCCGATCGCCGGATGGCTGCTGCTGCCCTATCTGGCCTGGACGTGCTACGCCGCCTACTTGACAGCCGGCTTCTGGTGGTTGAACCCGCATGCCTGAGCGCGCTGACCCGCCCCGCTTCGATCGGACCGAGCCCTCGATGACCCGTATCCGCCTCGCCGCCCTGGCTGCCCTGGCCGTTGCATCGGCTGCACTCGCCGGACCCCCGGCATGGGCGCAGAGCATCGGCGGCAGCACCGCATCCAATGGCGGCTTTCAGCCGCCGGTGCATGGTCACGCGCCGGTCGCCGCCGCTCCCGCGCCGCCGCCGCCCGGTCTGCCGGGCGCGTCGCAGCATGGCGCGGTCGCGCCGCCGACCAGGCCGGCGGCCGATCTGCAGCCGAACGACGCGCTGTTCGATGCGATCAACCGCGGCGACATGGCCGCAGCGCGCGATGCGCTGTCGCGCGGCGCCGACCTGACCGCGCAGAACGTGCTGGGCATGACGCCGCTGGAGTTGTCGGTCGATCTGAACCGCAACGACATCACGTTCCTGCTGCTGTCGATGCGCGGGTCCGGGCCGGCGGTCGCCGGCGGCCCCGCCGCGGCAAATGCCGCCCTGGCGAACGCCGCCCCGGTCAAGCCGCTCCGCGGCGCGGCGCGGCTGCACGCCGAGTTCGCGTCAGGCGGACGCCCGGACGGGCGGCGCCCGTCTTGCTGCAACGACGGGCGGCGCCCGCCTTGCCGCCGCGGTCCACGCGGCCGCCCCCCCAGCCGCCGACATGGCGCCCGCGCGCGTGCGCTACGCCGGCAGCGACCCCGGCGCGGCGGTGCCGCAGGCCGGCTTCCTGGGTTTCTAGTCCCTCGGGCTTCAGTCTCTTCGGCTTCTGAGGCTTTGGTCAGGCCGCAACGGGTGCGGACCGATGGCCCGCACCCGAAGCTGGCGCTACATCTTTTCGATGGTGTCCACCACGTAGACGACCGCGTTGCTGCAGCTGATAGGCGCGTTCACCAGGGCGGCGCTCATCGTCTGGCCATTGGCAGCACTGGTCCAGGTGACTTTCACGGCGCTCGGGTCGGTGCCGTCAACCAGGATCGGCGTGCCGGCCATTGAGGTGACTGAGACTTTCTTGCCCATGACCTCGTCGGGATAGTGCTTGCCGTTCACCGCATGGGTGCGGACCAGCTTGACGATTTTCGAGGTGTCCGGGAACGCATCGGCCGCGTTGTGCGAGCCGGTGCTGTACTCGATACCCGAGCAGATCCTTCACCATGCCCGGGAACTGCGCGAAGGCGCTGTCGGCCGCCGGGAACACGGTATAGATGTCGGATCGGGCATATCCTTGCAGCCCGCCCGCGTCGATGAGCTGCACCCAGGTCGTCAGCCGCGGGTTGGACGCCATGTACGAATAGCCGTCCCCGGCATAGGTCTGCCCTTGCTGCGCCCAGGCGGGGCGCACAAGGCCGATCAGGCCCGCAAGCGTAAGCCCCGAGCTGGCCGCCATGAGAGTGCGGCGAGATGTGTGCGACATCTTTGGGCATGTCCTTTCGTTGGATCCGCGACACCGGCAATGCGCCCTGTCGCCGCCGGGTGCACGGAACGAGGTCCAGGCGGGCGCGGGCCAGTGTTAAAAGTTCGTCCATGCGGCAACAACCCGTTTCCGGGTGGACACGTGTCCCGGGGCAGAACACCGTGATCACATCTGCGATTTATCTCGACGCGCGGCACCGGATGCGCGCGGCGCGCGTCGGTGACGCTGCGGCGGCTCGCTGGTATGCTGCGCCCGGGCGACGGGAGCGCGCGATGCATTGCTGGAGGCTGCTTGCCGCGCTTGGCGTCCTGGCCGCCGCCGGACCGGCCCGGTCGGACCAGCCGGCAGCCGCGGCAGACCAGCCGCTGACGCTGCGCACGGTCATGCTGTCGCAGGCCGGCGTCGGTTATTTCGAATACGACGCCACGGTGGACGGCGCGGCGACGCTCGGGCTGGACGTGCCGCGCGATGCCGTCAGCGACGTGCTCACCTCGCTGGTGGTGCTGGACGACGCTGGCACGGTGGCCAGCGTGCAACTGCCCAGCGCGGATCCTGCGGCCGGGACCGCGTTGGCCGACCTGCCGATTTCCGCGCGCGGCGCTGGACCAGCCGCTCGATTTGCTGAACGCGCTGCGCGGCGTGCGCGTCAGCGTCGCCGGCGCGACGCCGATGACCGGGCGCATCCTGCATGCCGAACCGCCGCCCGATGCGGCCGCGGCCGCGCCGCGCGGCCGGACGCGGGTGACGTTGCTGACCGACGCCGGGCTGCAGCAATTCGTGCTCGAGGACGTGGCATCGGTGCAGGTCGCCGACCCGGTGCTGCGCGGGCGGCTGATGGCGGCGCTGGCAGCGTTGCGCGGCAGCGCCGCATCGGACCGGCGGCGCCTGAGCGTGGCGGTGGACGGCGCCGGTCCGCGCCGCGTGCACCTGGGCATGGTAATCGGGGCGCCGCTGTGGAAGGCGTCGTACCGGCTGATGCTGGCGGACCCCGCTCCGCCCGACCCCGCCCCGCCCGACGGCGCGGCGACCGGGCGGCTGCAGGGCTGGGCGGTGCTGGAAAATGCCGGGCTGGAGGATTGGACCGGCATCAGCCTGACCTTGCAGGCCGGCAGCCTGGTCGCCTTCCGCCAGGCGATCTATGACACCTACTACGTCGCCAGGCCGTTTGTGCCGGTGGACATGCTGCAGCATCCGGCCCCGCCGGCCGATACCCGCGCCGCGCCGCTGGCTGCGGCGGGTGCGCCACTGATGTTGCGGCAGATGCAGGCGCCGGCGGCGGCCATGGCCGCCGGGCCAGCGCCCGGGCCCGCCCCCGGGCTGGCCGCGCCGGCGCAGCCGGTCCGCGCCGCCGAGCATGGCGTCACCACCAGCTTCACCCTGCCGCACCCGCTGAGCCTGGCCGCCGGGCACAGCGCGGCGGTGCCGTTCCTGGACCGCGCCGTGACCGCGACGCCGCTCGACCTGCTGGCCGCCGGAGCGGCGCATCCGCTGGCCGCGGTCCGGCTGGTCAACGACACCGGCCTGGGCCTGCCGCCCGGCGTGGTCGCCACCTATGGCGCCGGCGGCTTTTCCGGCGATGCGCGGCTCGGCCCGCTGCCGTCCGGCGAGAGCCGGGTCCTGAGCTTCGCCAAGGACCTCGCGACCACCGCCGCCTGGCACACCGGCGCCGCCGCCAGCATCGCTGCGATCACCGCCGCACAGGGCGTGCTGCATCTGACGCGCCGGGAGCGGACCACGACCACCATCGACCTGCATGCCCCGGCAGCCGCGCCCCGCCGCGTGCTGGTGGACGTGCCGCGGCACGGCGATGCCACGCTGAGCACCGAGCCTGTGGTGCCGGCCGAGCAGACGGCGACCGCGTGGCGGTTGGACGTGGCGCTGCGCGCCGGCGAGCAGCGGCGCATCGTCGCGCATGCCGACCGGCTGGTGCAGCAGAGCACCGTGCTGGGCGACGATCCCGGCAGGGTGGTGGCGGTGCTGGGCGAGCAGGGCCTGCCCGACGCGGCGCGCGCCGCCTTGCAGCGCGTCGCCCAGCTGCAGCGCGATGCCGCCGCGCGCCAGGCGGACAGCGAGCGGCTGCAGGCGCAGCGGACAACGATCGAGCAGGACGAGACGCGGCTGCGCGCCAACCTGGCGGCGGTGCCGGCCAGCGATGCGCTGCACGGCCAGCTGCTGCGCGGCCTGGCGGCGGACGAGGACCGGCTGGCGAGCCTGGCCGCCAGCCAGCAGCGTGCCGATGCGGCCTCCGGACAGGCGGCGCGGGCGCTGGACGACGCCGTCTCCAGCCTATCATTCTGAGCGGATGCAGCCCCTGCCGATGCTGAGCGGCGCGGAGATCGCGCAGTATTTCACGCTGATCCTGGGGCGGCCGCCCGAAAGCCCGGCTGTGATCGAGCACTACGCCCGCATGGGCCTGTCGGCGGCGGCGTTCGTGCGCGTGCTGATGGACTCCGACGAGGTCGCCGAACGCTACCGCCGCCGCAACGCGCTCGCCGATCTGGCGTCCGGCGACGAGGCGGTCGGCTGGCCGGCGCGGCCGGGCGCGCGCCCCGTGCTGTTGTTCGGCGCCTATGGCAACGGCAATCTGGGCGACGCGGCGCAGGCCGAGGCGGTGGCCTGGCTGCTGGCCCGGGTGCTGCCCGCTCCGCTCAATCTCGCAGCCTGCAGCTGGGAACGGCGTGCGCCATTCGCCTTCCCGGCCGGGGTGACGCTGGCGGCCGACGCGCTGCTGCGCCGCCCTGCCCTGCCCGGCGTCGCCGGCCCGGATCGCGGCGGCCTGACTGGCGGCGGCCCGGATGGCGGCGGGCTGGTGGTCATCGGCGGCGGCGGGCTGCTGGGCGCGCCGCACTTCCCGCTGCACGCCGAGCGGTGGGCGGAGTGGTTCGCCGGGCAGGGCGTGCCCTGGGCGCTGCTGGGCGTCGGCGGCTCGGCCGAGGCGATGATCGAGCCGGCATGGCGGGCTGCGTATCGCAGGCTGCTGGGCGGGGCGGCGTTCGTCGGGGTGCGCGACGCGGCGACGCTGGCGGCGGCGCGCGCCATCAACCCGCGCGCGTGCTGGTTCCCCGATCCGGTGCTGGCGCGCGCGGTGCTGGAGCCCGGCGCGCCGCGGGCGGATGCGGCGTCGTGGCAGGCCAGGCCGGTCGATGCGGTCATCATCCCGCGCCATCCGAACAACGCCGCCGACGCCGCCGCCAACCGCTCCGCGCTGGCCTGTCGCGACCGGCTGCTGGCTGCCGGACGGCGCGTGGTGGTGGCCGGCCTGGAGCGCGTGCTGGACGCCGGCAGCTTCGCCGGCGAGGACGTGATCTATGTCGATGACTGGACCGTGCTGATGGGCCTTTGCCGCGAGGCGCGCGTGGTGGTCTCGCTGCGGCTGCACGGGGTCGTCGCGGCGATCGCCGCGGGGTGCGTGGCGCACGGGCTGGTGCAGCCCAAGACCGGCGACCTGATGGCGACGCTCGGCGTGGCGGACTGGTTCGCGGCGGACGGCTGGGCGCTGCCCGACCCGGATTTCACCGTCGCCGGGTTCGATGCGTTCGCGACGGCCCTGCGGCCGGGGATCGCGCAACTGCGCGCCAGACTGCACGGCGCGATGGATGCGGCGCGGCAGGCGCTGGGCGGCGCGCCGGCGTGACGCGGCAGTCACGATGGTCTCGGCCTGCCGCCGCCGTTGCCGGGGCGCCGCCCGTTGCCGTCTGACGCCGCCGCGCTTGACGCCGAGGCCGCGCCCGCGAAGCTGCTGATCGCGACCCTGGCCTTCGCCTGCGGCGCCGGCGCGGCCAACCTGTACTACGCCCAGCCGCTGATCGGGCTGATCGGACCGTCGATCGGCCTCGGCCTGTCCACCGCCGGGCTGGTGGTGACGCTGACCCAGCTCGGCTACGCCGCCGGGCTGTTCCTGCTGGTGCCGCTGGGCGACCTGCTGGAGAACCGGCGGCTGATCGCCTGCACGCTGGGCGCTGCGGTGCTGGCGCTGGCGCTGGCGGCGACGGCCGGTTCGGCGGCGACGTTCCTGGCCGCCTCGCTGCTGGTCGGCGTCAGCTCGGTCGGCGTGCAGATGCTGGTGCCGCTCGCCGCCAACCTGACGCCGCCGCAGCTGCGCGGGCGCGTCGTCGGCGCGGTGATGAGCGGGCTGCTGCTGGGCATCCTGCTGGCCCGCCCGGTCGCCAGCCTGATCGCCGCGGCGTTCGGCTGGCGCGCGGTGTTCGCCGCGTCGGCGGCGCTGATGGCCGGCGTCACCCTGCTGCTGATGCGCGCATTGCCGCGCCGGCGGCCGCAGCTGGGGCACAGCTATGCCGAGCTGCTGGGTTCGCTCTGGCCGCTGCTGCGTGATTTGCCGGTGCTGCAACGGCGCACGATCTATCAATCGGCGCTGTTCGCCAGCTTCGCGCTGTTCTGGACCGCGGCCCCGCTGCTGCTGGCCGCTCCGCCGTTCCGCATGGGCCAGGTCGGCATCGCGCTGTTCGCGCTGGCCGGCGCCGGCGGCGCGCTGGCCGCGCCCATCGCCGGGCGGCTGGCCGACGCCGGATGGACGCGGATCGGCAGCGGCCTGTCTATCGCGCTCGTCGCCGCCGCCTTCGCGCTGTCGCGGCTGGGCGGGGACGGGCACGGGTCAGTGACGATCCTGACGGTCGCCGCGGTGCTGCTGGATTTCGGCGTGCAGAGCAACCAGGTGTTCGGCCAGCGGGCGATCTATACGCTGGCCGGCCACGCGCGCAGCCGGCTGAACGGCATCTATATCGGCCTGTTCTTCGGCGGCGGCGCGATCGGCTCGGCGCTGGCCGGGCCGGCTTTGGCGCATGGCGGCTGGCGCACGGTGAGCTGGCTGGGCGTGGCCTTCCCGCTTCTCGCGCTGGTAGCCTACGCGACCGAATACCTGCCCCGCGGCCGGCGACCCGGGTAGCTCGGCTACCCGGGTCGCATCAGGCCTTGGGCGCCGTCGTCAATGCCAGCCGGTGCAGGCGACGATGCCGCCGAGGCCGGTCTGGGCATAGGTGTACTGGATCTCGTTCAGATTGTTGCTGATGACGCCGGTGAACGAGTATTTCGAGAAGCTGCCGTTCAAGGCCCCCTGGAACGTGCCGTCAGGCCGCACGGAATAGTGACCGGTCACGCGGGGACTGCCGATGGCTCCGTTCCTGTCGTACGGATTCGAACCATGCAGGTCGCCGGCACCGTCGAAGGTGAAGTAGTTGAGGTCGTTCTTGGATGCGGCCAACCCGCTGCACGTGCTCGCGAACGTGCCTTTCAGCGAGGCATCGGTGTAGCTGTTCGGCGTCGCGGCGAGCTGCGCCTGCAGGTCGATGGTGGCCACGGCGCTGCCATCCAGCTCGATGCCGACCGCCTTCTGCTGGGTGACGCTATAGCCGACGACGTAGGTCTGCACGATGGATCCGTCCGAGGGGGTCATCGTCAGGGAGATCGTGTGGTCCGTGTTCGCGGTATAGGTGCCGGTGACGCTGACCGTGCTGACCACCCCGTTCACGCCGCCACTGATGTTGCTGCCAGTGAACCCGCATTGACCGTCGAAGGTCAGCGCCCCCGACAGGTACTTACCGCCCTGGGTCGAGGTCAGCGAGTTGCCGGCCACCAGGATGCTGTAGCCGCCCTGGAACCTGCTGCCGCCGCTGCACGCGGCGCTCGCCAGCCCGGGCGCGCCGACGCCCACGCCCACCAGGCACATCAGCGCCAGGCCGCGAACAGTGATCTTCATGACAGCAACCGCCCCTTGAAATGCCGCCCGTTCCGAGCCGGACAGGCTGGATCATCGTTATAGGCGCGTTAATACCGCATGTCGATCAGCAATCATACTGATTTCGCATCTTGCCGGTCCGGGTCGCGGCCGGCGTCGGGCGGTGGTATGAGTCCGGTGCCTGGATTGAGGACTTGGCCGGCGACGCATGGCAAGGAGACTGCCCGTGGACGAGGACCAGATGAACATGGCGGTGCGCAAGTTCCTCAAGGAGGTCGGGGTCAGCTCGCAGCGCGAGATCGAGCGGGTGGTGCGCGACGGCGGCGCGCCGGACGGCAAGCTGCGGCTGCGCATGACGCTCACCTCGCCGGACGCCGCTTCGCTGCAGCATGTGGTCGAGCATACGATCGAGTTCGGCTGAACGTAGGAGACGCGCATGAGCGGCAGTTCGACGGCGGATGCGGCGTTCTTCGATCCGGTCGCCTACGGCAACGGGCCGCAGGATCAGGTGGCCGACGCGACCGAGGGCGCCGCGGTGACGCACCACGTCGCCAGCATCGGCGGCCGCAGCATCGCCTACACGGCCACGGTCGGGCACCTGGTCGCCGTCGATCCCAGCAGTTCGCGCCCCGAGGCGAAGATCTTCTACGTGGCGTTCACCCAGGACGGCGCGGCCCTGACCACGCGGCCGGTCACCTTCTTCTACAATGGCGGCCCCGGCTCGTCCTCGGTCTATGTGCTGCTCGGCTCGTTCGCGCCGCGCCGCATCCGCACCTCGCTGCCCAGCTTCACGCCGCCGCCGCCGTACACGATCGAGGACAACCCCGACAGCCTGCTGGACCGCAGCGACCTGGTGTTCATCAATCCGGTGGGCACCGGCTATTCGGCGGCGATCGCGCCCCGGGTGAACAAGGATTTCTGGGGCGTCGATCAGGACGCCGGCTCGCTGCGCCAGTTCATCAAGCGCTATCTGACCGCCAACGACCGCTGGAACTCGCCGAAGTTCCTGTTCGGCGAATCCTATGGCACGCCGCGCACCGCGGTCCTGTCGTACTTGCTGCACGAGGACGGCATCGACCTCAACGGGCTGACGCTGCAATCGTCGATCCTGGACTATTCGCAGGCCGGCAATCCGGTCGGGCTGCTGCCGACCTGGGCGGCCGACGCCTGGTATCACGGCAAGTCCGCCGTGCAGCCGCCGTCGCCGACGCTGCCGCCCTATGCCGAGGCGGCGGCGCGCTTCGCCGACGGGCCGTATGCGCAGGCGCTGGCGCAGTTCCCGAAGGCCGATCCGGCGGCGGTGGCGCAGCTCAGCGCCGAAATCGGGATCGATCCGACGGTGCTCACCAGCTGGTCGCTGAACGTCGCCGCGGCGACGTCGCTGGGCACGGCGGCATTCCTGGTAACCTTGCTGCAGGATCGCGGCTTGGCGCTGGGGTCGTATGACGGGCGCGCGACCGGCATCGACACCGGCATCGCGGCGACGATCGACCCGCGCTCGGGCGGCAACGATCCGACCATGACGGCGGTCAACGGCGTCTATACGGCGATGTGGAACAGCTATCTGAATGACGAGCTGAAATACACCTCGACATCGTCGTTCACCGACCTGAACGACCAAGCCTTCGCCAACTGGGATTTCCACCACACCGACCCGACCGGCGCGCAGAAGGGCATCGACGCGCACGGCAACGTGGTGCTGTACACCGCCGGCGACCTGGCCGCGACGATGAGCCTGAATGTCGATCTGCGGGTGCTGTCGGCGAACGGCTATTACAACTCGGTGACGCCGTTCCATCAGACGGCGCTGGACCTGGCGGCGATGCCGCTGACCGACCCGGCGGTGCGCCGCAACCTGACGATCCGCAATTACCCGTCCGGCCACATGATCTATCTCGACGGCGGCTCGCGCACCGCGCTGAAGGCGGATCTGGCACATATGTACGACGCCGCCACCGCCGACCACGCGGCGATGGCCAGGGTGCGCGCGCTGCAACGGCCGCCGCGGCCCTGAGGCGTGGCGCCCTGAGTCGCGGCGCCCTCAGACGCGGCGCTAGGCCGGATGCGCCCCGGTGTCCAGCGCAAGCGGCTGGCGGGCGAGGTGCTGGCCGCCGTCCAGCGCCAGCATCTGCCCGGTCATCGACGGCAGCGCCAGGATCGCCAGCACCGCGCGGCCGATCTCCTCGGGGCTGGTCGGGCGGCCGAGCGGCAGCGAGGCGGCGTCGCGCGCGAACGCCTCGACCAATTCCAGCGTGCTGGGCAGGGTCGGGCCGGGGCCGATGCCGTTGACCCGGATGCGCGGGGCCAGCGCCAGCGCCAGCGACTGCGTCAGCGCCCACAGGGCGGATTTGGACAGCGCGTAGGAGACGAGTTCGCCGGTCGGCGCCCAGACCCGCGCGTCCAGCAGGTTGATGACCACGCCCTCGGCCGGTTGCGGCAGCGCCTGCGCGAAACGCTGCGTCAGCACGAACGGCGCGCGCACATTGGGGACCATGTGGTGCGCCCAGCTCTCGGCGCTCGCGCTGTCCCAGGCGTCGCGGGCGAAGGTGCTGGCGTTGTTGACCAGCACCCCGACCGGGCCGCCCAGCGCCTCGCTTGCGCGCCCGACCAGCGCCTGCACGTCCGCCTCGCACGACAGATCGGCGGCGACCGTCGCCGCGGCCACGCCGAGGCTGCGAATTCTCGGCGGCGGCGGCCTCGGCCTCGGCCGTGCTGCTGCGGTAGTGCACGGCAACCGCGAAGCCGGCGCGCGCGAGCGCGATCGCCGTCGCCCGCCCCAGCCGCCGCGCCGCCCCGGACACCAGGGCCGCGCGCGGGATGCTGCCGGGGATCGCCGCTGCCAGCGACAGATGGGACATCGCCGCCGCCTAACGCACGCCGGCGCTGTCGCGCGCGGGAGCGCCGGCCGTGCCGATGCGCCAGGCCTGCGGCGTCACCAGGCTGCGCCGCCGCCGGTGCAGCTCGAACGGGCGCAACGGTGCCGCGTCGCCGAAATCCGCGGCGATCTGGCTCAGGAAACTGGCCTCGTCGGTCCACATGCCGATATTGACGTAATGCACCGCGGCCTGCGCGTCGGCATCGGCAAGGCTCCAGGTGATCCAGGGCGAGAACGCCGGATCCCGCGCCGCGACCTTGCTCAAAAACTCCCCGATCAGCCCGGCGCGGTCGCGCACCGTGGCCGCGGCGCGCCAGTAGTCGAGGAACTCGGACTCGCACTCGGGGCGGATCTGCCAATGCACCAGGATGATCGCGCCGGACATGCCGGGCATCCAGCCGCGCCCGGCGGCATCGCGGATATGGCGGGGTTCGTCACCCGGGTCGGCGTCGGCGTCACGCTGCATCACGGCTCTCAGGCTTGGGGGGGTCAGGCGCGAACGGTTGCGGCCCGGGCCGAGCCGGCCACCCGATCGGCGCGCTGGCCGGACCAGCGCCCCGCCGGGACGCGCGGCGGGTCGGCGGCGGGGCCGGGCGCCGGCTGGCCGATTAGGTAGGGGCCGATATCCGCCCGGCGCATCGGCCGGCCGAAATAGTAGCCCTGGCCCTCGTCGCAGCCGGCGGCGCGGACCTGCGCCAGTTCGCGCACCGTTTCGATGCCCTCGGCGGTCGTCCGCATGCCCAGCTTCGGCGCCAGGTCGACGATCGACTGCACGATGGCCAGGGCGTCGGCGTCGTCGGCCATGCCCTGCACGAAGGAGCGGTCCACCTTGATCTTGTCGAACGGGAACCGCCGCAGATAGCTCAGCGACGAGTAGCCGGTGCCGAAATCGTCCAGCGCGATGCGGATGCCCAGGCCGCGCAGGGCGAACAGCGTGGCGATGTTCGCCTCGTTGTCCTGCAGCAGCACGGATTCGGTGATCTCCAGCTCCAGGCGCGCCGGCGGCAGGCCGGCGTCGTGCAGCGCCTGTTCGACCACGCCGACCAGGTTGGCGCCGCCGAACTGGCGCGGCGACAGATTGACCGCTACGCGCAGATCGTCGGGCCACGCGGCGCAGTCGCGGCACGCCTGCTGCAGCGTCCAGGCGCCTAGTGCCCCGATCAGGCCCATCTCCTCGGCGAGCGGGATGAACCGCCCGGGCAGGATCAGCCCGCGCTCGGGATGGCGCCAGCGGATCAGCGCCTCGAAGCCGCAGGGGCGGTCGGTGGCGAGGCTGACGACCGGCTGGTAGGTACATCTCGAAATCCTGCCGCGCCAAGGCTTCGCGCAGCTCCAGGCCGAGCAGCCGGCGCTCCTGCACGTCCGCCTCCATGTCCCGTTCGAAGAAGCAGTACGTGGCGCGGCCGCGCGCCTTGGCCTGGTATAGCGCCATGTCGGCGCTTTTCATCAGCTGGTCGGGATCCCAGCCGTCGCGCGGCGCGGCGGCGATGCCGATGCTGGCGGTGACCGCGATACGCTGGCCCTCCAGGTCGTACGGGGCCTGCAGCACCTCGACGATGCGCTCGGCCAGTGCTGCGCTTTGTTCGCGCTGCTGCGTCGGCGCCTGCAGCACCGCGAACTCGTCGCCGCCCAGCCGCGCCACGAGATCGCGCCCGCCGACGCAGTTGCGCAGCCGGCGTCCGACCATCTCCAGCAGCGCGTCGCCGGCGGGATGGCCCAGCGTGTCGTTCACGTCCTTGAACAGATCCAGGTCCAGCAGCAGCACCGCGACGCCTTCGCCGGATTGCTGGCCGGTCCGCAGCGCCGTCTCCATGCGTTCGCGCAGCAGCACCCGGTTCGGCAGGTTGGTCAGGGCGTCGTGATGCGCCATGTGACGGATCCGCGCCTCGACGCGGCGGCGGTCGGTGATGTCCTCATAGGTCGCGACCCAGCCGCCGCCCGGCATCGGGCGCTGCAGCACCGCGATCGCCCGCCCGTCCTCGCCCTCGCAGAAGAAATCGCCGGCCCGCCGCTGCAGGCCGAACAGCAGCTGGCGTTCGGCGATGTCGGACAGCAGCGCGCGATCGGCAGCGTTGGCGCGGCTGGCCTCGCCCACCATGTCGGCGATCGCCGCACCCGCCGCGGTCGAGCCGGCACGCAGGCCGAACAGCTCGGCGAAGCGCTCGTTGCAGACGATCACGCGCGCCTGCGCATCGGCCATGCACAGGCCCTGCGACATGTTGTTGAGCGCGGCGTCGAATTGCTGGTTCTGCACGCGCAGCTCGCCGTCGCGCTGTTGCAGCGCGAGGTTCTGCTGCTGCAGCTCGGCATTGGCCTCATGCACGGCGCGGTTCGCGTCGGCCAGCTCGCGCCCGGTCCGTTCCAGGCTGCTCGCGACGGTGCGCAGGTCGCGCTGCGCGCGGCCGAGCAGCTCGTTGTGCCGCACCAGCAGGAACACCAGCCCGGCCGCGCACAGCGCCAGCGCGCCGAGGATGCCGGAGAATATCCAGTGGATGTGGCTGAGCGTGCGCTGATCGGCGGCGACGCGCTCGGCGCCGAGCGCGTCGGCGACCGAGGCCAGCCGCGTCATCTTCTGGTTCAACGGCACCAGCAGCGCGAGGATGTCGCGCACCGCCCCGGGCTGGTCGATGTCGGCGACCAGCGCCTGGACCTTGGGGATCGCGCGCGCCAGGGCCGCCACCGTGCCCTTCAGGTCGGGCTCGCGCACCAGCACGTCATCGACCTGGCCGTTGGTCAGCAGGCCGACCCGGTTGGCGACGATCTCCAGCCGCAACTCGACCCGATCGCGGCTCGTGCCAGAGCCGGGCACGGCATAGGACGCGACCTCCGTCTCCAGCCGCAGCAGCTCGGCCAGCGACTGGCTGGCGTCCCAGGTTATGTTGTAGCGGGAGACTTGGCTCAGCGCGCTCTGCCGCTGCACGATCAGCAGGCTGGTATAGGCGGCGGCCAGCGCCAGCACGCCGATCACGCCGAGCAGCAGCGGCTTGACGGCGAACCGCGCCGCGGCCGCGCGCTGCACCAGGCCCGCCGGCGGGCGCATCGTGATCGACGGACGGCGCACGATCGGCCTAGCGCACGTCCATCGCGGAGACCTGCCAGACCGAGCGCATGTAGAACTTGTCCTGCCGCAGGTCCGGGTTGCTGTCGAACGGATAGATGATGAACAGCGGGCCCTTGTCGCTGACCGGCATGTACGCGCCGTCGCGCTTCAGCGCCAACAGCGTCCCGTACTGGCTGAAATCCGACATCGGCAGCTCGCTGCTGTAGTCGTTCAGCGCCGAGACCAGCACGCGGTCGCCGTACGCGCCGAGCACGTCCATCAACCGGCTCAGCCGCACGCCGCCGAACCGCTCCGGCTCCTTGTACCAGGGCGTCTTGGTGACCACCTCGGTCATGCCCAGCGCCTCGATCATCGGCCGGTCGAACACCGCCCGCGCGCCGTCGTTGAAGGTCTTGATCTTGCCGGTGACCACCAGGACCGGCGCACCGGTCGGCGCGCCCAGACCGGCGCCCAGACCGGCGCCCAGACCGGCCGCGCGGGCGCGCCGGCCGGTCGCCAGCACGGCGCCGGCGCCGGCGCACAGAAGTCCAAGCGATCGTCTCGTCAGCATCGGTCGCATCGTCATCTCGTTCCGTTCAATCCGTTGTTCCGTTCAGTCCAGCGCAAGCCAGCGGGCCGTCACCGGTGTCGATACGGCAGCATCTGCATCATGTGCGAATCGGAAACTTTACGTCTCGACCGATCAACGTTTTCGCGTGCTTGTAACGCGCATGCGGCGGCTTGATTTGATAGCCTGCCGGCCGCATGGAGACCAGCGGTTTTTCAGAGCTTCTGCGCGTTGCTCCAATGCTTCGTGAACACGGCGATGGTGCATCGTGACAGAGTCGGTAACTGGCTTTTTGGGTGAGAAAATGAGTGCGAACGTACGCAAGCTGATATTTTCGAAGCGCGGCAACGAGAGTCTGTCGGAGCCGCTGGACAACTCGGAGCGCAGCCAGATGACGGCGCTCGCGACCGTCAAGCTGGAGGAGCTGTTCGACGTGCTGTCGATCGACCACAAGAACGACCACAACACGCGCGGCACGCCCGGGCGGGTGGCGCGGATGTTCATCGACGAGCTGCTGCGCGGCCGCTACACCGCACCGCCGCCGATCACCGAGTTCGACAACGCGCTCGGCTACGACGACCTGATCGTCACCGGCCCTATCGAGCTGCGCTCGACCTGCGCGCACCACCTGATGCCGATCGTGGGCCAGGTGTATGTCGGCATCGTGCCGGCGCCCGAGGGGCGCATCATCGGCCTGTCCAAATACGATCGCATCGTCGCGCATTTCGCCGCCCGCCTGCAGATCCAGGAGGAACTGGTCGAGCAGATCGGCCGCTACGTCGAGGAAGTCACGCAGCCGGCCGGCCTGGCGGTGCGCATCAGCGCCGTGCACATGTGCAAGACGCATCGCGGCGTGCGCGGCCATTCGCGCAGCCGCATGGTGAGCAGCGCGTTCTACGGCACGCTCAAGACCGATCCGGGGCTGAAGCAGCGCTTCCTTCAGGAGTGCCTCGGCCTGGAGAACGGCGGCAGCCTGTGACCGGGGCACGACGGATCGACAGGGAAATCACCCGATGCTCGCGATAGCGGATAGCGGGGGCGGCGTGTTCCGCTCGGCCAAGACCTATGATCACAGCGAAGGCCTGTCCTGCTGCTTCCGGCAGTGGCGGGCGAGCCACTCGCATTGCCGCCTGCTGCACGGCTATGCGCTGGCCTTCCGGTTCGTGTTCGCCACGCGCGAGCTGGACCAGCACAACTGGTGCCTGGACTTCGGCGCGCTGAAGCCGGTCCGCGCCTGGCTGCATGAGATGTTCGACCACACGACGATCGTCGCCGAGGACGATCCGCAGCGCGCGCAGTTCGAGCGCATGCAGCAGGCCGGGCTGATGCAGCTTCGCGTGCTGCCCGCGGTCGGCTGCGAGGCGGTGGCGCAGGCGGTGTTCGCGCATGTCGCCGGGTTCCTGATGGAGCGCACCGGCCGGCGCGTGTGGCTGGAATCCGTCGAAGTCCGAGAGCACGGCGGCAACGCCGCGATCTATTCGGCGGAACCGGCGGGCGGCATGTGGCGTGCGCACGCCGTCGAGCGCGCCGGCCTGCATGACGAGCCGGCCCGGCCGGCGCGCAGCCGCGCGGCTCTCGAGCCGCTCGGGCTGCAGGAGCCTCCGTGATGAATGAACTCGACGCGCTGCTGCGCCAATGGGCGGCGGTCAGCACCGGCTTCCTGACCAGCGAGGCGACTGGCCGGGTGGCGCTCGGCGTGGTCGGCGGGCTGGGCGTGCATGGCCTGGCCCGCTCGCCGGCGGCCGAGGCCGAGCGCCTGGCCTTCGCCGCCGTGGCGCAGGTGCTGCGCGAATATGCAGGCTGGGGCGGCTGGCCGGAGCAGGACGCGGACAGCATCGCGCGGGCGCTGCTGGCATTCGAGACGGTGCAGGGCTGGGCGATGATGACCGACCTCTCGCCGTTCTCGGCCGGCCTCAGCCACAGCGCCAACGAGGCGCTCACGCTGTACGACGCGGCCTCGCGCTGCGACCGCATCGCCGAGGAGTTCGAGATCGGCGACCGGGTCGCCGTGACCTGCTGGTTCCAGGCGGCGCATCGCGAAGCCTTCCGCGCGGTGATGCGCTGCCCCGAGATCCTGTCCGGCGATGACGCCTTGTCGGAGGAGATGATCCGGGTGGCGGCGGCCGCGCACATCTCTCGCCTGCAGCGCGAGCCGGAGGCGGTGCGGGTGTTCGGCTTGGCCGAGGTCGAGGCGATTCCGGTGGTGGAGGCGGCGGTGCGCTGCTCAAGCCGGCGCGCGATCGAGCAGCAGAAGGCGCAGAACCAGGCGCTCGCGCACCCGCCGCGCTGAGCGGCACAGCCTGGCCGCCCGCGGCCCGCCGCCCGCTGGCAAGCCTTCGTTAAGCGCGCTGCGGCAAGCTGCCCCGTCAGCAGAGGCGGGCGGCAGCGACGATGGCCAGCGGAGCAGCGACCACACCGGATGACGTGGCCACGGCCGCCCCGGCACGCGGCGGCAAGAAAAAGCTGCTGCTGCTGGCGGCGCCGGCGGTCCTGGCGCTGCTTGCCGCCGGGCTATGGTTCAGCGGCATCCTGCCCGGGATGCTCGGCACCGGCAGGCGCGCCCCCGCCGATCAGGCGGCCGATGCGCCGCATCCCGCGGTGTTTGTCGAACTGCCGGAGATGGTGGCCAACCTGAACGCCGGCGGCCGGCGCGACGCCTTCGTGAAGCTGCGCGCGCGCGTCGAACTGGCCAGCGCGGCCGACCAGCCGGCGCTGCAGGCGGCGATGCCGCGGCTGCAGGATCTGTTCCAGACCTTCCTGCGCGAGACGCGGCCGGAGGAACTGCGCGGCTCGGCCGGCACCTGGCGGCTGCGCGAGGAATTGCTGGCGCGCGCCAATGTCGCGGCTGCGCCGGTGCGGGTCACCGCCGTGCTGTTCACCGAACTGCTCGTGCAATGACGGCGCCGAGCGAGGCGGAGGAGGACGCCCTTGCCGCCGCCTGGGGCGCCGACACCGACGACGCCAACGTCGCGCCGGCGGCGCCGGCGGCGCCCACGCGGGTGCTGAACCAGGCCGAGATCGACAGTCTGCTGGGGTTCGAGGACGGGCCGTCCGACGACGACGCCCAGGCCGGCATGCAGCGCATCATCAGCTCGGGGCTGGTCAGCTACGAGCGCCTGCCGATGCTCGAGATCGTGTTCGACCGGCTGGTGCGCATCATGTCCACCAGCCTGCGCAACTTCACCTCGGACAACGTCGAGGTCGGCATCGACAACATCCTGTCGCTGCGCTTCGGCGACTACCTCAACTCGATCCCGCTGCCGGCGATGCTGGCGGTGTTCAAGGCGGAGGAGTGGGACAATTACGGCCTGATGGTGGTGGACAGCGCGATGATCTACTCGATCGTCGATGTCCTGCTCGGCGGCCGACGCGGCACGCGGCGATGCGCATCGAAGGCCGGCCGTACACCACGATCGAGCGCACGCTGGTCGAGCGGCTGATCCATGTCGTGCTGGCCGACCTGTCGGCCAGCTTCGATCCGCTGTGCCCGGTGACGTTCCGCTTCGAGCGGCTGGAGGTCAACCCGCGCTTCGCCGCGATCAGCCGGCTGTCCAACGCGGCCGTGCTGGCCCGCCTGCGCATCGACATGGAGGATCGCGGCGGCAGGCTGGAACTGCTGCTGCCCTACGCCACCCTTGAGCCGGTGCGCGAGCTGCTGCTGCAGCAGTTCATGGGCGAGAAGTTCGGCCGCGATTCGATCTGGGAGACACACCTGGCCGAGGAGCTGTGGAACACCGAGGTCGATCTGGACGTGGTGCTGGACGAGCAGACGATGCGCCTGTCCGACGTGATGGCCCTGGCGCCGGGCAGCCGGATCGTGCTGGCCTGCCAGCCGGGTGCCGCGGTGCAGCTGCGCTGCGGCGCGACGCCGCTGTTCGAGGGCCGCGCCGGGCGCAGCCAGGGCCGGCTGGCGGTGCGCATCGAGCGGCACCTGCCGCGCGCGGCCGCCAGCGCTGCGGACCGCTGAGATGGCCGGCATGCAATGGCTGCTCGACCTGGCGCTGATGCTGCTGCTCGCCGCGACGCTGTTCCACGCCATGCGGCTGGAGCGGGCGCTGGGCGTTCTGAAGCGCGACCGCGCGGCGCTGGAGGCGCTGATCGACGGCTTCAACGCCAGCACGCGCGATGCGCAGGCCGGCATCGAGCGGCTGCGCAGCGCGGCGGACGGCGCCGGGCGCGGCATCGCGCGGCAGACCGAGGCGGCGACGCTGCTGCGCGATGACCTGTCGTTCCTGATCGAGCGCGGCGAGACGCTGGCCGACCGGCTGGACCATCTGGTGCGCGCCGGGCGCGCGCTGACGCCGGAGCCGCAGCGCCCGCCGCCGGCCGCGCCGCCCAACCGCGCCGAGCCGCCGCAGACCGCCCATCCGGCGGAGCGGAGCGGCCCGGCGGGGCTTGCGGCCGAGCCGCCCCGGCTGCGCAGCCGCGCCGAGCGCGACCTGCTCGCCGCCTTGCGGATGGCGCGCTGAGATGCGCCCGCGTTGGCCCGCGCCGCGGCTGCTGCCGCTGACCATGCTGGCGATGGCGGCGCTGTTCGGCGTCAAGTCGGTGGGCCTGCTGCGCCTGGCGGCGCCGGCGCGCGCGGCGACGACCCCGGCCGGCGTCCAGCCAGCCGTGCCGCCGGCGACGACCGCGCCGGCCGCCGGCGCCGAACCCGCGACGCGGACCGCCGAGCCGCCGGTCAGCGCCAGCGAACTGGCGCTGCTGCAGGATCTGCGCCGCCGCAACGCCGAGCTGGACGCCCGCGCCGCCGCCCTGGCCGGGCGCGAGCATGTCGCGGCGGCCGCCGAAATGCGCCTCGGGGCGCGGCTGGACGAGCTGGGCGGGCTGCAGACGCGGCTGGAATCGCTCGAAGCCGCCCGCCGCACCCGCGACGAGGCGAGCTGGCAGGGCCTGGTGCGCGTCTATGAGGCGATGAAGCCGAAGGATGCGGCGGTGATCTTCGACGATCTCGACATGCCGGTGCTGCTGCAGGTGATGGACCGAATGAAGGACCGCAAGGCCGCTCCGGTGCTGGCCGCGATGCTGCCGGAGCGGGCGCGCGAGCTGACCGCCGAACTCGCCGAGCTGCGCAGCCGCGCCAACCGCATCCCCGACAAGCCGGTCGCCCAGGCGGCCGCATCGCCGACGCCGACCTCGCCCGCGTCGGCGCCCGCGCCGCCGACCCCGCAATGACCGTCCGCGCCAGGAGCCCGCATGACCGCCATCGACAAATCGATCAACGTCCTGATCGTGGACGACTACAAGACAATGCTGCGCATCATCCGCAACCTGCTCAAGCAGATCGACTTCCACAACGTCGATGAGGCGACCGACGGCGCCGAGGCGCTGGCCCGGCTGCGCTCCGCCGAGTACGGGCTGGTCATCAGCGACTGGAACATGCAGCCGATGACCGGCCTGCAGCTGCTGCAGGAAGTGCGCCGCGACCCGCGGCTGAACCGGGTGCCGTTCATCATGGTCACCGCCGAGAGCAAGACCGAGAACGTCGTGGCCGCCAAGCAGGCCGGCGTCTCCAACTACATCGTCAAGCCGTTCAACGCCGAGACGTTGCGCGAAAAGATCGAAAAGGTGCTGGCGCATGTCTGAGGCCGCGGATCCGCAGCAGGAATGCGACCTGCGCAGCCGGCTGCAGGACATCGCGCGCGCGCCACCCCGCCGCCGATCCGCCGGTGGTGGCCGAGGTGGTGCGCGCCGTGCTGGCGACCATGAGCGGCGACCTGTCCTCGCCCGAGATCCGCCTGCTCGCCGAGATCGAGGAGCTGGGCCGCACCATCGCGCGCGCCCGCGCCGAGGTCGCGGCGATCCGCGTGGACGACATCACCGACAGCCACATCCCGGCGGCGAGCGACGAGCTGGAGGCGGTGGTCGTGCATACCGCGTCGGCGACCGACCGCGATCCTGGCGGTGTGCGAGGCGCTGGACGCGCTGGCTGCCGGGCTGGGCGAGCGTGGCGGCCCGACCCGCGCGCAGGCCGCGCAGGCGCTGCGCGCGGCGACCACCGAGGTGTACGAGGCGTGCGGCTTCCAGGACATCACCGGCCAGCGCATCAGCAAGGTCGTCGGCGCGCTGCAGGCCATCGACCGCAAGGTGGCGCGCATCCTGGCCGCCTTCGGCGACCGCCGGACCGACGCGACCGGGCATCCCGGGCGGCTCGCCGAGCTCTCGGCGGACCTGTCGCCGGACCGGCGGCCCGACCTGCCGGCCGACCTGCTGGCCGGGCCGCAGCTGCCGGAACTGGCGATGGATCAGGGCGACATCGACCGGCTGCTGGAGGGCCTTTGACCACCGGCCCGGGCCGCCGCGCCGGCTGGGCCGGCCGGGCGGCGCTGCTGGCCGCCTGCGCGGCGCTGCCCGCCGCCGCCGCGGCCGCCGACCCGCGGCCGGACGCCGCCGCGGCGCGCTCACCGCAGGTCGCGCCGCCGCCCGCGCCGATCGCGCGGCGCGAAGCGGTGACGGTGCGCAGCGGCGAGCATCCGGGCTTCAGCCGCGTCGTCTTCGACCTGCCCGGCGCGGCGCAGCCCGGCCTTGCGCCGCTCGCCGACGGGCTGCTGGTCCACATCCCGGCGGCCACCCTGTCGCGCCGCGGCGGCGTGCCGCGCGGCCTGCGCGATCTGGTCGTGGCCGGCGACAGCGCCACCCTGTCCTGGCCGCCCGGCAGCGCCACGCGGACGCTGCGGCTGCCCGGGCGGCTGGTGATCGACGTGCTGCCTGCCGCTTCGCGCGCGCGCGCGCCCGACACCGGGCCGGCGATGCGCACCGGCGCTCGGGCGGCGCTTCGGACGCTGCCACGGGCGCTGCCTCGCGCGCTGCCGCGGCCGGCGGCGCCGCTGATCGCACCCGCCCTGGCCACCCCGCCGCCGGCTACGCCACCGCGCGCAGCGGCCCCGCCGCCGGCCCTGACGCCGCCTGCCCGGCCCCCAGCGCCAGCTTCGGCCGTGACCGTCGCGAGCGCCGCCGCCGCGCCGACCCCGCTCGACATCGCCGCGCGGCCGGAGCGGGCGGGCGGCGTGCCCGGGGCGGTGCTGCCGTTCTCCGCCGGAACCGGAGCGGCGGCGTTCCGGCGTGGCCGCTGGGGCATCGCCGTGTTCGACGAGGCGCGGCCGATCGACCTGTCGCTGCTGCGCGCCGACCCGGCGCTGGCCGGCGCGCAAATCCAGCAGCTTGCGGCGGCGACGGTGCTGCGCATGCCGCTGCCGCCGGGCCGGGCGCTGACCGTAGCGCACCGGGCCGACGGCTGGAGCGTGGCGCTGACCGAAGCCGGGCCGGCGTCGCGGGCGATCCTGCCGGTCGCCGCGTCAGGCCGGCTGGAGCTGCCGCTGGATCGTCCCGGCCGCGTCGTCCCGGTGCCCGATCCCGACTCCGGCGGGCTGCTGCTGGTCGGCACACAGGACGCCCCGACGTCGGACTCGGCGACGCCGGACGCCGCCGCGCCGCATGCGGCGGCCCCCGACCCGGCGGCGCCGCAGGGCGTGGCGGTCGAGCGGCGCACGCCGTCCTTCGGCCTGCTCGCCACCTGGCGCGGCGTCGCCGTCGATCCGGCGTCCGACGCCCTGGTGCTGCGCGCCGAGCCCGCCGGGTTCGTGCTGCAGGATGGGTCCGGCGGCCCGGGGCTGGCGCTGGCCGATGCCGGGCTGACGGGAGCGCCGCCGGACGACGCCGCCCGCTACAGCCGCCGCTTCGACCTGCCGGCGGCTCCGCTGGCCGCGCTGGACCAGCGGCTGCGCGCGGCGGCCGCGATGGCCGCCGCCCTGCCCCCGCAGGATCGCGGCCCGGCCAGGTTGCGGGCCGCGCAGGCGATGCTGGCGATGGGGATGGGGGCCGAGGCGCAGGGCCTGGTGCAGCTGGCCGTGGCCGACGACCCGCGACTGGAGGGCGACCCGTTCGCCACGGCGCTGGGCGGCGCCGGGGCGCTGCTGGCCGGACGCAGCGCCGAAGCAGCCGGGCTGGACGATGCCGCGCTGTCCGCGCCCGGCCAGCCCGGCGCGGACGAGGTGGCGCTGTGGCGCGGGCTGCTCGCCGCGCAGCGTGCGGACGCGGCCGGCCGCGCCGATCCGGCGGCCGCGCAGATCCTGGCGGCCAAGCTGCCGCTGCTGCAATCCTACCCGGCGACGCTGCGCGACCGGCTGCTGCCGCTGGCGCTGCAGACGATGGCGCAGGGCGGCGAGGCGGCGGCGGCGCGGCGCGCGGTGGACGCAAGCCCGGCGGACCGCCGCCTGGACCTCGCCCGGGCGCTGCTGGACGAGCAGGACGGCCACGCGCCGGACGCCCTCGCCCGGCTGGACCAGCTGGCGTCCGGCGCCGACCGCGACGTGGCGGCGCGCGCCGCGGTGCGCGCCGTGGAGCTGCGCCTGTCCGCTCGCCTGCTGACGCCGCTGCAGGCGGCCGACGCGCTCGACCCGTTGATCGACGCCTGGCGCGGCGACGCGCGCGAACTGCGGGTGCGGCTGCTCGAGGCGCAGCTGCGGCTGCGCGCGGGGCAGGCGCGCCCGGCGCTGGCGCTGCTGCGCGACAGCGTCGACCCGGTGCTGTCGCAGGGCTGGCCCGACCAGGAAGATGCCGTGCGCCAGCGCCTTCGCGCGAGCTTCGCCGAGGCGGTAGCGGATGACGCCGCGCAGCCGCTGCCGCCGCTGGAGTTCGTCGCGATGGTGCAGGAGAACGCCGACCTGCTGCCCGACGGGGCCGCCGGGCAGGGGCTGGCCGAGCGGGTGGCCGACCGGCTGGCGGCGCTCGATCTGCCCGATCAGGCGGCCGCCGCCCTGGCCCGGCTGATGCAGCAGGCGCCGCCGGGCGCGGCCCGCGCGGCGCTGGGCGGCCGCTTGGCGGCGCTGCAGATGCAGCAGGGCGGTCCCGAGGCGGCGCTGACCACGCTTTCGGCCAGCACCGGCGACGGGCTGCCGCCGCGACTGGTCGAGAGCCGGACGCTGACATTCGCCCAGGCCGTTGCCGCGCGCGGCGATCTCGCCGCCGCCGCCGGGTCGCTGCAGGCGCTGGGAACCACGCCGGCCGACGCGCTGCTGGCGAGCCTGCTGGAAGGTGCGGCGAAATGGCCCGAGGCGACCGCCGCGCTGCGGCGACTGGCCGACCGCACGCTGCCGCCGGCCGGCAGGCTGGACGAAGCGCAGGCCGGATTGCTGCTGCGCCTGGCGGCGGCGGCGGCACAGGCCGGGGATGTGGGCGCGCTCGCCACGCTGCGCGCGCGCGACCTGTCGCGCGTCCCGTCGGGCAAGTCCGCCGACCTGCTGCGCGTGCTGACCGAAGGTCCGGTGCAGGGCGTCGCCGACCTGCCGCGCGCCGGGGCCGAAATGGCTTTGGCGCGCACCGCGCTGCGCTAGCCGCGCGACGCGCGACGCGCGACGCGCATGCGCGGGGTTTGGGAACGCGCGCCCGGTATGCGCGCGCGCGTCGCGCGGCTGCGGATTTCCACTTGCGCGCCGGGGCCGCGGTCATCATATCTCGCCGCCTTGGCCCCTGGGGGCGCGCGCATGCGGCGTGTGACCCAACAGGCCGTCTACTGGTTGGAAAGGGAGGTGCGCGTGAACGCACTTACGCCACTGGGGATGGTCTCGGACTCTCCGAGCAAGAACCCGGACTACGAACTCCTCTCGCCCGGGGCCGAGGAGCAGAAGGACTATTTCGTCGAGCGCGACGGCATGAAGTTCGCCGGCATGCACTTGCTCGTCGATCTGTGGGGCGCCAGCAATCTCGGCGATCCGGCGCATATCGACGCGGCGCTGCGCGAGGCGGCGACCACGGCGGGCGCGACCATCCTGCACAGCCACTTCCACCACTTCTCGCCGAATGGCGGGGTGTCGGGAGTGATCGTGCTGGCGGAGAGCCACATCTCGATCCACACTTGGCCCGAGCGCGATTTCGCGGCGGTGGACATCTTCATGTGCGGCGCCTGCGACCCGCATCTGTCGGTGCCGGTGCTGCAACGCGCCTTCGCGCCGGCGCGGATCGATCTGGACGAGCAGCGGCGCGGCCGCGTCTCCTGAACCAGGGTCGGAGGCCGGCGCCTCCGGCCGCCGCCGCCTTGCCGGAGGAGCAGCGATGACCGATGTGTGGCTGAACGAGACGCTGTACCCGGATTGGGGCCAGCGCTTCCGCGTGCTGCGCGAACTTGCCCGCGAGCGCAGCGAGTTCCAGGACATCGTGATATTCGACAGCGCGTCGCATGGCCGCGTGATGGTGCTGGATGGCTGCGTGCAGATCACCGAGACGCGACGAGTTCGTGTATCAGGAGATGATCGTGCATGTGCCGCTGCTGGCGCATGGCGCGGCGCGCGACGTGCTGATCATCGGCGCCGGCGACGGCGGCGTGCTGCGCCGCGTGCTGCAGCACGCCGGCGTGCGCCGCGCGGTGATGGTCGAGATCGACGGCGCGGTGATCCGGCTGGCCCGCGAGCATCTGCCGATGATCGCGCGGCCACGCATGGGACGATCCGCGCGCCGCAGGTGATCGTCGGCGACGGCATCGAGTACGTTCGTCGCGCGGCCGATGCCGCGTTCGATGCGATCATCGTCGATAGCACCGATCCGATCGGCGTCGGCGAGGTGCTGTTCACCGACGAGTTCTACGCCAATGCGGCGCGCGCGCTGCGCGACGGCGGGCTGGTCGTCAACCAATGCGGCGTGCCGTTCATGCAGGCCGACGAGCTGCGCGAAACCAGCGCCCGCCGCGCCCGGCACTTCGCGCATGTCGGCGCCTATGTCGCCGCTGTGCCGACCTATGTCGGCGGCTTCATGACGCTGGGCTTCGCCGCCAAGCAGGCCGGGCTGGACGCCGTGGACGCGGCGACGCTCCGCGCGCGCGCCGAGGCAAGCGGCGTCCTGGGAACCACGCAATACTGGACCCCCGAAATCCACGCCGCGTCATTCCACCTGCCGCCGTATGTCGCCCGCGAGCTGCGCGGCGGCGAGCAGCGGTAGGGGCCACCTGTTCCGCACCATCCGCAGGACCGGCCGCTGCGGCGCTACCTGATTGCGCCGAAACTCTGCACCAGGCTGCCCGACACCAGCCGCCAGCCATCGACCAGCACGAAGAAGATCAGCTTCAGCGGCAGCGACACGCTGGCCGGCGGCAGCATCATCATCCCGAGGCTCATCAGCACGCTGGCGACCACCATGTCGATCACCAGGAACGGCAGGTACAGCAGGAAGCCCATCTCGAACGCCCGGCGCAGCTCGCCGATCATGAAGGCCGGGATCAGCGCCCGCCAGGGTGCCGCGTCCAGGCTGGGCGGATCGGGCAGTTTCGCAAGGTCGAGAAACAGCCGCAGGTCGGCCGGCCGCAGATTGCCGACCATGAACTTGCGGAACGGCTCGGCGGTCAGCCGCAATCCCTCGATCTCGCCGACCCGGCCATCGCTCATCGGCAGCAGGCCGCTGCTCCAGGCCTGATCCAGCACCGGCTGCATGACGAAGAAGGTCAGGAACAGCGCCAGCCCGATGAGGACCGTGTTGGGCGGCGCGCCCTGCGTGCCGAGCGCGCTGCGCAGCAGCGACAGCACGATGACGATGCGGGTGAAGGCGGTGACCATGACCAGCAGGCTCGGCGCCAGCGACAGCACGGTGATCAGCGCCGTCGAGCTGGACGATGCGGCTGGTCGCCCCGGCCGACCCGCCCGCGCCGAGGTCGATCGCCACCGACTGCGCGCGCGCCGACGCCGCGGCCACGACCAGCAGCAACCCGGCGGCGCCGAGCGCCGCGCCCATGCGGCCTGTCCGGGTCACGGCGGGGCGTCCCGCCGGCGCGCGTCGTCGGGCCAGCCGACCACACATCCTGCGCCCCGCCGGCCAGCAGCAGCACCCGCCGCCCATCGCAGCGCACCAGCGCAGCCGCCGCCGCGCCGTCGAGCGCCAGCACCTGCTCCAGCGCCAGCGCGCCGCCGACGCGGCCCCGCGCAGCCGCCCCAGCCATGCCGCAAGCCACGCCGCAAGCCGGGCGCGAATCATGTCGCGCCGGCCGGCGCGCCGCCCGGGCCGTCGCCGCCGCGCAGCGCCGCCTCCAGCAGGTCCAGCCGCGCCAGCACCGCCACCAGCATCGCGCGCACGCCGGCGGCCTGCGGCGGCGCGAGGTCGAGGCTCGCCGCGCACAGCCGCCCGGCCTGGCCTCCGCCCGGCCAGATCGATCCAGCGGGCGGCGCGCACCAGCGCCTCGGCGGTGCGGATCGTGCCGTCGAGGCGTTCGCCCAGCGCCATGACCTCGGCGACAAGCGGATCGTGCTGCAGCGGCGCGACGGAGGAACGAACCGTGTCCATGCCCCAGCGAAACAGGTCCTGGTAAACCGGGAATGAAGATCGGTGCGGCCGGGAGGCCGCCGCGCGTTGGACAGCGCGAACCGTTGCGGTTAATCAGTGGCGCGTGCAGTCGGCACCGATGTTTGTTGCAATCCCGTGGCAGCCCGATCGTTGCTGGCCGCGTCATCCAGGCGGTCGTCAATGTCCGGTAAGTCGTCGCCAGTCCCGCTGCCTTCGCTCTCCATCAAGATCATCAAGGACGAGGTGCGCGACGTCGACGACGACGCGCCTGCGCAGCAACCCCGGATGTGGTGCTGCGGACCGCGTTCCTGCCGCTGCATGTGCATGTGCGCATCGACACGCCGCTGCCGGTCACCGACGACCCGCAGCGAATCCAACGACCTGCTCGGACTGCATCTGATCGGCATGCCGACGCCCTCCGGCGCGGCGAGCGCAGTCCGCGCCAAGATCGGCATCCGGCCGCCGCCGGTCGCCGAGACCAGGCGGCCGCGCCTGCGCCGGCTGCTGCTGCTGCTGAGCAGTCCCGATGCCGAGATCGGCCGCTACCAGATCGCGCTGGTGCGCCACGGCAGGGAGCTGTCCTCGGTGCGGATCCTGAAGGCCCGCCAGGATGTCCGCGTGGTGACCCGGCCGCCGCCGGAACGGCCGACCTATGTGGCGCCGGTGCTGATTTCCGGCACGCCGAAATCCGGCACCACATGGCTGCAGGAAGTCGTCAACGCGCATCCGCAATTCCTGGTGCTGCATGAGGCGCACTCGCTGGACATGCTGGATGCAGACATGCTGCGCGACCAGATGGCGGCGCGCCAGGATTACTTCCGCGCCCGCTATATCCCGTGGATGCCGGTGCCGTACGATCCGGTGAACCTGTCGCGGCTGCTGCAGATGGGCCTGGCCAAGGATCTGATGACGCGGTTCGGCCGTGCGTGGGGCGCCGATTTCGTGGCCGACCGCACCCCCGGCTATTCCAGGCTGTACAGCTTCCTGCCGGATCTGTGGGAGGATCTGCGCATCGTGCACATCGTCCGCCATCCGCTCGACGTGATGGCGAGCTGGCTATTCCATGAGCTGAACGGCCGGCGCGACCCGGCCCGGCCCGGCCATCTGCCGATCGCCGTGATAAGCCGGGTCAACGCGCGGCTTGAGGCGGGCGAGGCGATCGGGCCGGGCGAATACCTGTCCGACGCCGAAATGGCGGCGGGGGCCTTCAACTACTTCGCCCGGCGCTGGCGGCGCGAGCAGGATCTGGTCCTGGCCGCGAGCGAGCGCAACCCGGAGCAGTTCCATCTGCTAACCTATGAGGGGCTGTCGCACGATTTCGCCGGCACGGCGGGCAGAGTGTTCGGCTTTCTGGGCACCGATCCGGCACGCACCGACCTGGCCGCCATCCAGCGCGAATCCTCGTTCAGGAAATTGTCGGACGGCCGGGATCCGGGCGAGGCCAACATGCGCAGCTTCTTCCGCAAGGGCGTGGTCGGCGACTGGCGCAGCGTGTTCACGCCGCATCAGGCCGGGCTGATCTGGGCCGAGCTTGCCGATACGGCGTCGGCCCTGGGCTACGCGATGGCCTGAATGCCTAGTGCCAGCTGGCGCTAGGCGGCTCGCCTGCTTTCTGGCATCAATGCTCCTGCCCTACGTGCCCTGTCCAGCCCTTCCAACCACGGAGAGACTTGGTGGCCGAAATCGTGGAGGACCGCCCGCAATCCGCCGGGGCGCTATCGGCGCAGTACCGAACGCTACATGGACCCAGCAAGCCGGTGGTTCCCCGAGCGTTTCATGCGAGAGCTGCTCGAGACCTGCGCCATCGCCTACACGATCCTGCTGCGCCAGGGCGGCGATGCGGTCGATCTCGGCGCCAGCCGCGGCTGGCACACGCTGCGGATGCGCCAGGCCCTCGGCGCCGGCGCCGGAAAGATCGTCGCCGTCGAGGCCAACGCGGTGCTGGCGAAGCGTCTGGCAGAGCAGGTGGCGGGAGACCGGCAGGTGGTGGTGCTGCACCGGGCCTGCGTCGCCGCGCCGACGGAATCGGTCAGCTTCACGGTCTCGGAGAAGTACACCGCGCTCGGCTCAGTGATTCCGGACTACATCAAGGACCGGTTCCCGAAGCTGTACGAGGATGCGGACGTGCAGACCTATTCCGTCGAGGCCATCACCATCGACCAGATCATCCGGCGGCAGAACCTCAAGTCCCTCAAGTTCCTGAAATGCGATGTCGAGGGCATCGACTTCGACGTGATCAACGCCAGCCGGCTGTTCTTCCCGACCCGCGCCGGCCTGTCGATCGAGATGAACAACTCGCCGTCGTTCCGGCAGTTCTACGCCACGCTGCGGGCGGCGGGCTACCACGCGTACGACTGTTTCATGAACCGGCTGGACGCTGCGACCTGGATTGCCCCGGCGCGCTGCCCGATCGACCGCTTCGCCTTCCCGCAGGAGCTGGACGGCGCCACCGTGCAGCGGATCCGCAACGCGGTGACGAAGCGGTGGGAGATCTACCGCAGCCGGGCGTAGCCCCGCCTCAATCGGTCACCTGGACGTCCGGCCCCCACAGATCCGACAGCGTGAAGCCGAGCGGATACGGGTCGGTCGGATCGACGCCGCATTGGTGGACGCCATAGATCCAGGCCCGCCCGGAGACACGCGGCAGCACCGCCGGCCGGCCGCCGACGGTGCTGGTGGCGGCGATCACCACCTGGAACTCGCTGTCGATGATCGAGCGGGCGCGCAGCCTCTCGCCGACCGCGACCTCGCCGCGCGCGTGCATCGCCGCCAGCCGCGCGGCGTTGCCGGTGCCGCAGGGCGAGCGGTCGCAGCGGCCGGGCAGCACGATGGTCGAGCTGCGCAGGATGCGACCCTCGCCGTCGTCGTCGTCGTGGTCGCAGAACATGACGTAGCTCACGTGGTCGATCGCCGGCAGCTCGGGGTGCGACACGCGCACCCGGGCGTTGACCGCGCGCTTGATCAGGCTGGCGATCTCGACCAGGCGGCGGGCGTTGCCGCGCTCAATCGCCCAGCCCGCCTGGCGCGCATCGACCAGCGCGTAGAACACTCCGCCGAAGGCGATGTCCATGCGCACCGGACCCAGCCCGTCCACCTCCAGCACCAGATCCAGCTCGGCCGCGAAGGATGGCGGCATGTCCAGCGTCACCCGCGCGCAGCGTCCGTCCGCGCACTCCGCCGCCACGCCGACCAGGCCGGCCGGCGTGTCCAGCGTCAGCCGCGTCACCGGCTCGACCATCGCCACCATGCCGGTCTCGATCAGCGCGGTGGCCACGCACATCGCGTTCGACCCGCTCATCGCATGCGCACGATCGGCCTGCAGGATCAGGAAGCCGAAATCCGCCTCGGGGCGGCAGGCGGGCAGCAGCAGGTTGACCGTGGTCCCGGCCGTGCCGCGCGGCTCATAGACGGCGAAGCGGCGGATGCTGTCGTCCACCTCGTTGATGTGCCGCAGCTTGTCCAGCATCGTGGCGCCCGGGATCGTTGGCAGGCCGCCGGTGACCACCCGGCCGATCTCGCCCTCGGCATGCACGTCCAGCATCGTCAGCATCCGCGACCAGCGCATCGCCACACCCCTGTGATCTCCGACGCAGTGTTTACCGCGCACGACGCGCCATGACAGACTCGGGCCATGCAGCCGAACGCCGACGCTGAGATCGAGGGCGACGCCGGCTGCGGCATCCTCACCATCGACCTGGGCGCGATCCGGGCCAACTACGCCGCGCTGCGCGCGCGCGCCGGCGCCAGCCGCTGCGCCGCGGTGGTCAAGGCGGACGCCTACGGGCTGGGGGCCGCCCAGGTCGCGCCGGCGCTGCGCCGCGCCGGGTGCGACGTGTTCTTCGTGGCGCATCTGGACGAAGGCATCGCGCTGCGCGCGGCGCTCGGCGGCGGCGCCACGGTGGCGGTGCTGCACGGGCCGCCGCCGAAGGCCGAGCCAGCGTTCACCGCCCACGATCTGACGCCGGTGCTGAACAGCCCGGAGCAGATCGCCGCCTGGCGCGCCCACGCGGCGTTCAGGCGGACGCGCCTGGCGGCCTTCCTGCATATCGACACCGGCATGTCCCGGCTCGGCCTGTCCGCCACCCAGGTCGCGGCGGCGGCGGCGGACCCGGATGCGATGCGCGGCATCGACGTGACGCTGGTGATGAGCCACCTGGCCTGCGCCGACCAGCCGGAGCATCCCGCCAATACGGAGCAGCTGGTCCGGTTCCAGGCCCTGCGCCGGCTGCTGCCGCCGGCGCCGGCGAGCCTGTCGGCGTCGTCCGGGATATTCCTCGGCGCGGCATTCCATCTCGACCTGGTGCGGCCGGGCGCGGCGGTGTACGGCATCGCCCCGCACCGGGCGCGCGGCAACCCGACCCGCGCGGTGGTCCGCTTGCAGGGCCGGGTGGCGCAGCTGCGCGACATTCCGGCCGGAGCGGCGATCGGATACGGGGCCACGCTCCGCGCCGCGCGCCCGATGCGCCTCGCCACCGTGGCGGTCGGCTATGGCGACGGCTTGCCGCGCAGCCTCGGCAACCGCGGCGCGGCGTGGCTCGACCATCACCGCCTGCCGATCGTCGGCCGGGTGTCGATGGACAGCCTGACGCTCGACGCGACCGGCGCGCCGGTCGGACTGGGCGCGCTGGTCGATCTGATCGGGCCGCGCAACCGGCTGGACGACGTGGCGGCCGACGCCGGCACCATCGGCTACGAGATCCTGACCGCGCTGGGCGCGCGATACCGGCGGCGGTACGTGGACGAGCGCCCTCACCCCGGCACTCTCCCGGCGGGAGAGGGAGCAGACAGCCCCGACGTTCGCGAGGCGGTGGGCTGATGGACGCGCCCGAGCCTACTCCGCGGCTTCGCTGCGCGGCTGCTCCGCGGCGGCGGCGGGGCGGACGGCCTCGGTCAGCATCTCCATACGGCCGGTGATCTGGCCGCCATCTTCGACCTGCAGCCGCCGGCAGCGGGCAGTCCCCAGCACGCGGCCGGTGGCGCGCACGCTCAGATTGCCGCGCGCCGTCAGCGTGCCGTCGATAGTGCCCGCCACCTCGGCGTCCTCGACCTCGACCTCGCCCTTGAACACGCCGCCCGGCGAGATCGCGAGTTCCATCGCGTGGATCATGGTCGCCTCGACCGTTCCCTCGACGACCAGCCGCTCGGCGTCCTGCACCACGCCTTGCAGGCTGATGCCGCGGCCCACCACCAGCGTCCGCCGCTCGCTGGGATCGCGCCCGCGCGCCGGCCCGCCGGCCTGGCCCATGCCCGACGGGTTCATGCCCGGGTTCATCCCGCCCGGACCCATGCCCGCCGAGGTCATGCCCGCCGGTGTCATGGCCGCCGAGGTCATGCCGGGCTGGAACGCCGCGCCGGTCGGGCGCGGCGGAGCGGCCAGGTTGCTTGGCCCCGGGTTGGATGACGGCTGCGGCGCGGGCGGCGCCGAGGAAAACGGGGAACGGGCCATCAGAGAAATCTCCTTGAATGCGGTGGGGCCGGTCGCGACGCCGGCGTCTGGCTGCATCGGGGCGGCGTCCCCGGGCTTGCGGCGCTTGAATACGGGCACGTGGCCCTCCCTGCGGGAACGAGCGGTGCGGCGTCTATGACAGGAACCGCCGGCCTAACACGGGCGGAACGGCAGCGACAACCCCGGGCCGCCGGCCGCCGGCGCCGCCGCCGGCAAGCAGCACATGCGCCATCGCCGCGACCCCCAGGACCGGTGCCAGCAGGTTGAGCAGCGGCAGCAGGCTCGCGGCGACGATCAGCAGGCCCTGGAACACCACCAGGGCGCGCCGCGCGGCATACGCGGCCAGCGCCTCGCGCCGGGGCATCCGGCGCATCGCCACCGCGACGAACAGGCCGCGCCCGATCGCCCAGGCGGCGATCGCCCAGCCCAGCGGCACCGAGGCGCCCAGCAGGAACGGCGCGAGCAGCAGCGCCACGACCTGCAACGCCAGCACCTGCGCGCCCAGCACGACGCCGTCCCATAGCTGTGCCGCGATCGGTGCCGCGCGCGCCGGCGGCAGGTCCGGATAGAAACGCTGCTCCACCCGGGCGGCGACGCGATCGACGAACAGGCTGGCGACCAGCCCCACCACCGGCAGGAACAGCAGCCAGGCCAGCAGCGCCGCCCCGACCCCGCCCAGCGCGCCGGCCAGCCAGCCGGCCAAATGCAGCCAGCCATGCGCGCCCTGCTGGATGCCGAACGCCAGCAGCACGAACAGCCCGACCGCCCACAGCACGCTGCGCAGGACCACGCCCAGGAACACCGGGTCGTCGAGCTGGGCGATCGCGCGCAACGGCGGCGCGAGCGGTGAGGTCAGCGGAAACACTGGACGGAGACGATGCTGCGTTGCCGGGCGCGGATTGGGGTGATAGGCCGGCCGTCCTTAGCACGGAGCGCCGCCATGTCGATGCCGCCGACCCCGCCGACCCCGCCGCCCGGGGCCGCCGAGTTCGCGATCTGCGGCATCGGCAACGCCATGATGGATGTGATCGCGGCGGTGGACGAGGCGTTCATCGTCGCGCATGGCTGCGCCCGAGGCACGATGACCCTGATCGACACGGCGCGGGCCGAGGCGCTGTACGCCGCGATGCCGGCCGGCCAGCAGAGCGGCGGCGGCTCCGGGGCGAACACCGCCGCGATGGCCGCGGCGCTGGGCGCTCGCGTCGCCTATCTCGGGCGGGTCGCCGACGACATGCTGGGCGAGGTGTTCCGCCGCGATATGCAGGCGGCCGGAGTGCATTTCCCGACGGCGCCGCTGGCCGGCGGCGATCCGACCGGGCGCTGCCTGGTGCTGGTGACGCCGGACGGGCAGCGCACCATGAACACCTATCTGGGCGCGTCCTCGATGTTCGGGCCGGCGCAGGTCGCCGCCGAGGTGATCGCGCGCTCGGAGATCCTGTACCTGGAGGGCTTCCTGTTCGATCCGCCGGCGGCGCAGGAGGCGTTCCGGGTGGCCAGCGCGGCCGCCCACGCGGCCGGGCGGCGGGTGGCGCTGTCGCTGTCGGACCCGTTCTGCGTCGATCGCCACCGCGACGCCTTCCGCGACCTGGTGGCGGGGCATGTCGATATCCTGTTCGCCAACCAGGCCGAGATCACCAGCCTTTACCAGACCGACGACTTCGCCGAGGCGACGCGCCGCGTGCGGGCCGAGGTGAGCCTGGCGGCGCTGACCCGCAGCGACGAAGGTAGCCTGGTGGTGCGCGGGCCGGAGACGGTGGTCGTGCAGGCCGAACCGGCGGAGGTCGTCGATACCACCGGGGCGGGGGATGCCTACGCGGCCGGGTTCCTGGTGGCGCTGACGGCGGGCCAGACGCTGGCGGCCTGCGGGCGGCTGGCCAGCATCGCGGCGGCCGAGGTGATCGGCCATTTCGGCGCGCGGCCGCAGCGCGACCTCTCGCGGGAACTGCCGCGGCTCGCGGCCTGAGCCGCGACGCCGCGCGCGCCCCGGTCTCGCCACACCCCGGCACGGTTCCTGGCGGCGCGATTTCTCACGGCAATGTAACTGTCACAGGGCAACCGGCCGGCGGGGCAGACCGTTGCATGGCCGGCGCGTGCATGTGCGCGCGCGGTAATTGTCGCATTCGCACAAGGATCAACACCATGCGCACCCTGCTATTCGCGTCGGCCGCCGTGCTGGCGCTGGGCGGCCCGGCGATCGCCCCCGCCTGGGCGCAGAACGCCGCCGGCAATCCACGCTCGGCCGCCGCCAGCAACATCACCGGAACCGACACCCATTCCGAGCTGGCCCCGGCGCTGCCGTCGCCTGGCACGGACATGACGCCGGACCAGCTGCTGAACCGCGCCAACCAGGATCTGCGCGCCGGGCGCACCGGGGCTGCCCAGGAGGCGCTCGAGGAGGCCGAGACCCGCCTGCTCGATCGCTCCACCGCGCCGTCGCAGGCCGGCATGCCCGACACCGGCCCGCGTATCGACGCGATCCGCCGGGCGCTGCACGCGCTCGCCAGCCGCGACCGCGCCGGCGCGATGCAGGGCATCCAGATGGCGATGTCGAATGGCGGCATGCAGGGCAACGGCATGTCGGGCAATTCGATGTCGGGCAACGGCATGTCGGGCAATGGCGATGTCGGCAACGGCATGTCTGGCAACGGCATGTCTGGCAACGGCATGTCTGGCAACGGCATGTCGGGCGGGGGCATGGGCACGATGCCGGCGTCCGGCGGCACGTCCTCGCCGGTCTCGACGCCGCCCGGCTCGACGATGCCGCCGAACGGCATGGTCAACAATCCGGCCGGGCAGTCGGGCGGCGGCGGCAACGAGAGCAGCGGCCCGGCGCAGTAGGCTGCCGATCGGCCAGAGCGTGACGCGCGCCCGCGGCGGGGCTGCCGCGGGCGTCCGCTTTTGCGCTCGTAACCGGCGTGCCGATCGCCTATGTGTGCGGCGCAGCACGACGGGCCCGACTGGCGCGCCGGCCGGCTGCGCACGCGCACAAGGCAAGCCTCATGGACATCCGCAACATCGCGATCATCGCCCATGTCGACCACGGCAAGACCACGCTGGTCGATCAGCTGCTGAAGCAGTCGGGCGCCTTCCGCGAACACCAGCAGGTCGCTGAACGGGCGCTGGACCGCAACGACCTGGAGCGTGAGCGCGGCATCACCATCCTGGCGAAATGCACCTCCGTCATTTGGCGCGACACCCGCATCAACATCGTGGACACCCCCGGCCACGCCGATTTCGGCGGCGAGGTCGAGCGCATCCTGGGCATGGTCGATGGCGCGATCGTGCTGGTGGACGCCGCCGAGGGCGTGCTGCCGCAGACCAAGTTCGTCGTCGGCAAGGCCCTTGCGCGCGGCCTGAAGCCGATCGTGGTGGTCAACAAGATTGACCGCCAGGACGCCCGCCCCGACGAGGTGCATGAGGAGGTCTTTGACCTGTTCGCGGCGCTGGGCGCGACCGACGAGCAGCTTGACTTCCCGATGCTGTACGCCTCGGGGCGGCAGGGCTGGGCGGTGGCGGCGCTGGACGACCAGCGCACGGATCTGGCGCCGATGTTCGACCTGGTGCTGCGCCATGTGAAGGCGCCGGCGCTGGACCGCGACGCGCCGTTCGCGATGGTGGCCTCGATCCTGGACTACGACAATTTCCTTGGCCGGGTGCTGACCGGACGGCTGGAGCAGGGCCGGGCGCGGCTGAACATGCCGCTGAAGGTGCTGCGCGACGACGGCAGCGTGGTCGAGACCGGGCGGCTGACCAAGCTGATGGGCTTCCGCGGCCTGGAGCGCGTGACCATCGAGGAGGCCGAGGCGGGCGACATCATCGCGGTCGCCGGGCTGACCGAGGGCACCATCCCGGACACGCTCTGCGCACCGGAAGTCAGCGAGCCGCTGCACGCCATCCCGGTCGATCCGCCGACCCTGGCGATGACCTTCCGCGTCAACGACGGCCCGCTGGGCGGGCGCGAGGGCAAGAAGGTCACCAGCCGGCAGATCCGCGACCGGCTGCTGCGCGAGGCCGAGGGCAACGTCGCCATCAAGGTCACCGAGAGCCAGGAGAGCGAGGCGTTCGAGGTCGCCGGCCGCGGCGAGCTGCAGCTCGGCGTGCTGATCGAGACGATGCGGCGCGAGGGCTTCGAGCTGGCCATCGGCCGCCCGCGCGTGCTGACCCGCGAGGGCGCGGATGGCGGGCGCGAGGAGCCGTTCGAGGAAGTGCTGGCCGACGTGGACGAGCCGTTCTCCGGCGTGGTGGTCGAGAAACTCAGCCGGCGCAAGGCGAAGCTGCAGGACATGCGTCCGTCCGGCGGCGGCAAGGTGCGGCTGACCTTCCATATGCCCTCGCGCGGCCTGATCGGCTATCACGGCGAGTTCCTGACCGACACCCGCGGGACCGGCATCATGAACCGCAGCTTCCTCGGCTATTTCCCGTGGGAGGGGCCGCTGGAGGGTCGCCGCAACGGCAGCCTGATTTCCAGCGAGCCGGGTGAAGCGGTGCAGTACGCGCTGTGGTACCTGCAGGAGCGCGGCACGCTGTTCGTCGATCCGGGCGACAAGGTCTATGTCGGCATGATCCTGGGCGAGCACAGCCGCGGGTCGGACCTCGACGTGAACCCGATCAAGGAAAAGAAGCTGACCAACATCCGCGCCGCCGGCAAGGACGAGGCGATGCTGCTGATCCCGCCGCGGCGCATGAGCCTGGAGCAGGCGATCGCCTATATCGAGGACGACGAGCTGGTCGAGGTGACGCCGGGCGCCATCCGCCTGCGCAAGCGGTATCTGGATCCGAACGAGCGCAAGCGGTTCGAGAAGCGCTCGGTCGCCGACGCCGCCGCCTGAGGCGGTCTGGCGGGGCGCTTATCGTCCCGCCATCCCGCCGGTGCGCCTGCGGGATGGTGCGCCGGTGCGCGGCGCTCGCACGCTGAAAAATCAATTCGTGTCAGCAGTTGACAGACTGTGACGCGCCGGGTTGTCTCGTGACAGCGTCCGATCGAGGCGCGAGCGGAGGAGACCCCCATGGCGGCCGACCCGCAGCAGGCTGAGCCTGTCACGACGCAGCCCGCCATGGCGCAGCCGGTCCCGGCCCGTGCTGCTGCGGCCCAGCCGGTGCTTGCGATGAAGGGGATTTCCAAGACCTTTCCCGGGGTGCGCGCCCTGAACGACGTGCAGCTGACGGTGTATCCGGGCGAGGTCCACGCCCTGATGGGCGAGAACGGGGCCGGCAAGTCCACGCTGATGAAGATCCTGTCCGGCGCCTATACGGCCGATCCGGGCGGCGAGATCCGCATCAGCGGCCAGCCGGTGACGATCGCCGGACCGCTCGCCGCGCGGGCGCTGGGCGTGTCGATCATCTATCAGGAACTGGCGCTGGCGCCGAACCTGACGGTGGCGGAGAACATCTATCTCGGCCGCGAGCCCACGCGCGGCCCGGCGGTGGATCGCGCCGGGATGCTAGCCGGCTGCGCCGACGTGCTGACGCGGCTCGGCGCGGAGTTCGGGCCGACCAGCCTGGTCGCCGACCTGTCGATCGCCGAGCGGCAGATGGTCGAGGTGGCGCGCGCCATCCATGCCAACAGCAAGATCCTGGTGATGGACGAGCCGACCACGGCGCTGTCGTCGCGCGAGACGGAAAAGCTGTTCACCATCATCCGCCGGCTGCGCGCCGAGGGTCTCGCGATCATCTACATCAGCCACCGCATGGCCGAGGTGTACGAGCTGTCCGAGCGCGTGACGGTGCTGCGCGACGGCGCCTATGTCGGCACGCTGGAGCCGGGCAGCGTCGGGCCGGAGGCGATCGTGCGCATGATGGTCGGCCGCGACCTGTCCAGCTTCTACAAGAAGGCGCACCACGCCGGGGCCGCTGCTGCCGCCGCCCCGGTGCTGCAGGTGCAGGATCTGGCGGACGGGCATCGGGTCAAGGGCTGCAGCTTCGATCTGCGCGCGGGCGAGGTGCTCGGCCTGGCCGGCCTGGTCGGCGCCGGGCGCACCGAACTGGCGCGGCTGATCTACGGCGCGGAGCGTCGCACCGGCGGCACCGTCCGGCTGAACGGCTCGCCGGTGGAGTTCCGCAGTCCCGGCTCGGCGATCGCCGCCGGGGTGGCCTACCTGACCGAGGACCGCAAGGCGCAGGGCCTGTTCCTGGACATGAGCGTGGGCGAGAACGTCAACCTGGGCGTGATGGGGCGCGACGCGAAGGCAATCGGGTGGCTCGACCGGGCGCGCGGGCGCAAGCGGGCCTGGGATGCGATCCGTGCGCTCGCCATCCGCGTGCCGGGACCGGATATGCCGGTGGGCGGACTGTCCGGCGGCAACCAGCAGAAGGTCCTGCTGTCGCGGCTGCTGGAGACGCAGCCGAAGGTGCTGATCCTGGACGAGCCGACGCGCGGCGTCGATATCGGGGCGAAGTCCGAGATCTATCGCATCATCGACGACCTGGCGCGCGGCGGCATCGCGGTGCTGGTCATCAGCTCCGAACTGCCCGAGGTGGTGGGCGTGTGCGACCGCGTGGTGGTGATGCGCGAGGGGCACATCACCGGCGAGGTCGGCGGCGCGACCGGCATCCCCATCACCGAGGAAACGATCATGGCCCGCGCCACGGGCGTGGCATTGGAGGCCGCGGCATGAGCGAAGCGACCACGACCACCAACCCGGCCGCCACCGCCGAGGCGCGCGCCCAGCAGCAGAAGCAGACCATGCGGGCGGTGTTCCGCTCCGTCGGCATGCTGCCGGTGCTGATCATCCTGTGCCTGCTGATCTGGGGCCTGGAAGTGTGGCTGTCCGGCGAAGGCCGGTTCGTCACCTTCCAGAACCTGTCCATCGTGATGCAGCAGGCCTCGATCAACGCCGTGCTGGCGGCCGGCATGACCTTCGTCATCCTGACCGGCGGCATCGACCTGTCGGTCGGCTCGATCCTGGCGGCGTCCGCGATGATCGGCCTGATCGTGTCGCTCGGCGCCGGCGACCTCGGGATCGTGGCGGCGCTGGCGATGGGCCTGGTGATCGGGCTGGGCAACGGCGCGCTGATCGCGTTCCTGCGCCTGCCGCCGTTCATCGTGACCCTGGGCAGCCTGACCGCGGTGCGCGGCTTCGCCCGGCTGCTGGGCAACGACACCACCGTCTTCAACTCCAACCTGCCGTTCGCCGGCATCGGCAACGGCTCGCTGCCGCTGCCCGGCGGGCTGTCGATCCCGTGGCTGGTGGTGATCGCCTTCCTGGTGATCCTGGGATCCTGGCTGATCCTGCGGCGCACCGTGCTGGGCGTGCATATCTACGCCGTGGGCGGCAACGAATCGGCGGCGCGGCTGTCGGGGATCAAGGTTCCGATGATCCTGCTGTTCGTCTATGGCGCATCCGGGCTGCTGGCCGGGCTGGGCGGGGTGATGCAGGCGGCACGGCTGTATGCCGCCAACGGCCTGCAGCTCGGCCAGAGCTACGAGCTGGACGCCATCGCCGCGGTGATCGTCGGCGGCACCAGCTTCGTCGGCGGCATCGGCAGCATCTGGGGCACGCTGATCGGCGCGCTGATCATCGCGGTGCTGAACAACGGCCTGATCCTGCTCGGCGTGCCCGATGTCTGGCAATACATCATCAAGGGCGGCGTGATCATCGGCGCCGTGACGCTCGACCGCTTCCGCCTGCGCGGGTCGGCGCGCACTTGATCCCTCGCCTCGCGTGCAACACGAAAGGAAACGCACAACCATGCTGAAGAAGATCCTGCTGGGCGGCGCGGCGCTAGGCCTCGCGCTCGGCGCTGCGCAGGCGCCGGCGAGGGCGGCCGATCTGAAGTCGATCGGCATTTCGCTGGGCTCGCTCGGCAACCCGTTCTTCATCGCGCTGGCCAAGGGCGCCACCGACGAGGCGCGCACCACCAACCCGAACGTCAAGGTGACGACGCTCGGCTTCGACTACGACCTGGGCAAGCAGTTCACCCAGATCGACAACTTCATCGCCGCCGGCGAGAGCCTGATCCTGCTCAACCCCGGCGATCCGCACGCCATCGGCCCGGCCATCAAGAAGGCGCAGGCCGCCGGCATCCCGGTGGTGGCGGTGGACACCGTGGCCGAGGGCGCCGATGCGACGGTTGCCACCAACAACGTGCAGGCCGGGACCATCTCGTGCCAGTACCTGGTGGACAAGATGGGCGGCAAGGGCAACCTGATCATCGTCAACGGCCCGCAGGTCTCCTCGGTGGTGGACCGCGTCAACGGCTGCAAGAAGGTGGTCGAGGCCAACCCGGGCATCAAGCTGCTCAGCTCGGACCAGGACGCGAAGGGTTCGCGCGACGGCGGCCTGGCGGTGGCGCAGTCGCTGCTGACCCGCTTCCAGCAGGTCGATGGCGTGTTCGCCATCAACGACCCGGAGGCGATCGGCGTGGCGCTGGCGGCCAAGCAGATGAACCGGCCGAACTTCCCGATCACCTCGGTCGATGGCTCGCCCGACATCGAGGCGGCGCTGAAGGATCCGGGCATGAAGCAGGTGGTGGCGTCGGCCAGCCAGGATCCGTACATCATGGCGCGCAAGGCCGTGGCCCTGGGGGTGCAGGTGCTGGGCGGTCACAAGCCGGCGAATCCGGTGACGCTGCTGCCGTCGGTGCTGGTGACGCGGGACAACGTCGCGAGCTACAAGGGCTGGACCTCGCCGCGCTAGCGGTCCACAGCCGGCGGGATGCAACGGGGGCGTCGGCCACGCGGCCGGCGCCCCGCTTTCGCCACCCCGCTTCTGCCGGAGGGTTCGCATGGTAGCGCGCGTCATTGCGGTCGATCCGTTCGACCTGGTCATCTTCGGGGCCACCGGCGACCTTGCCGGGCGCAAGCTGATCCCCGCCTTGTTCTTCCGCGACATCGCCGGCCAGATCCCGAACGAGTGCCGCATCGTCGGCGTGTCGCGGCGCGATCTCGGCGACGCCGGCTTCGTCGATCTCGCCCGGCCGCGCGCTTGAGGAACACGTCAAGGAACGCGACCGCGGCGCGGCCGCGGTGGACGCGTTCCTCGCACGGCTGTCGTACGTGGCGGTGGACGTGACCGGCGAGACCGGCTGGCGCGAGCTGGGACAGGCGCTGGCCGACGCACCCCGGCGCATCCGCGTGTTCTACCTGGCCACCGCGCCGGATCTGTTCGGCCCGATCTGCCACCAGCTCGGCGCGCATGGACTGGCCACGCCGAACAGCCGGGTGGTGGTGGAAAAGCCGATCGGCAAGAGCCTGGCCAGCGCGCGCGCCGTCAACGACGCGATCGGCGAGGTGTTCCCGGAAGAGCGCGTCTATCGGATCGACCATTACCTGGGCAAGGAGACGGTGCAGAACCTGATGGCGCTGCGCTTCGCCAACGCGCTGTTCGAGCCGGTCTGGAACGCGGCGCATATCGACCACGTGCAGATCACGGTCAGCGAGACGCTCGGCGTCGAGGGTCGCGCCGGCTATTACGACACCGCCGGCGCGCTGCGCGACATGGCGCAGAACCATCTGCTGCAGCTGCTGTGCCTGACTGCGATGGAGCCGCCGACCTCGCTGGCCGCCGACGCGGTGCGCGACGAGAAGCTGAAGGTGCTGCAATCGCTGGTGGCGATCACGCCGGACACGGTCGGCGAGAACACGGTGCGCGGCCAGTACCGCGCCGGCGCCTCGGCGGGCGGACCGGTGGCCGGCTATCTGGAGGAGCTGGGCGACAGCTCCAGCCACACCGAGACCTTCGTGGCATTGCGCGCCGACATCGCCAACTGGCGCTGGGCCGGGGTGCCGTTCTATTTGCGCACCGGCAAGCGGCTGGCGGGGCGGGTGTCGGAGATCGTGGTGGCGTTCCGGCCGATTCCGCACAGCGTGTTCGGCGGCGGCGCCGGGCCGATCGAGGCGAACAGGCTGGTGATCCGCCTGCAGCCCGACGAGGGCGTGCGGCTGTGGCTGATGATCAAGGATCCGGGTCCGGGCGGCATGCGGCTGCAGCATGTGCCGCTGGATATGAGCTTCGCCAGCGTGTTCAACGTGCGCAACCCGGATGCCTATGAGCGCCTGGTGATGGACGTGGTGCGCGGCAACCAGACGCTGTTCATGCGCCGCGACGAGGTGGAGGCGGCCTGGGCCTGGATCGATCCGATCCTGGACGCCTGGGGCACGTCGCGCGATGCGCCGAAGCCGTACACCTCTGGCACATGGGGGCCGTCCGCGGCGATCGCGCTGATCGAGCGCAACGGGCGGACGTGGAACGAGGACGTGGATTGACCGCGTCGGTGATCCGCCCCGCCATCGAGCGGCTCGAGGACAGCCCGATCCTGGACATCTTCCGCGAGGGCGTCCGCGTGCCCGGCCTGATCCCGATGTGGTCGGGCGAGCCGGACGTGCCGACGCCGGCGTTCATCTGCGAGGCGGCCAGCCGGGCGATGTTCGCCGGCCGCACCTTCTATTCCGACAATCGCGGCACGCCGGCGCTGCGCGCGGCGCTGATCGGCTACCATCGCCGGCTGTACGGCGTGGCAATCCCCGACGACCGCATCGCGTTCACCTATTCCGGCATGAACGCGGTGATGCAGGTGGCGCAGGCCACGGTCGCGCCGGGCGACAACGCGGTGGCGGTCACGCCGTCCTGGCCGAACGTGATGCGCGCGCTGCAGATCAACGGCGCCGCGGTGCACGAGGTCGCGCTGGCGCATGGCAATGACGGCTGGCGGCTGTCGCTGCCGGACGTGTTCGCCGCCTGCGACGAGCGGACGCGGCTGATCTACCTGGCCTCGCCCGGCAACCCGACCGGCTGGATGATCGAGCGCGGCGAGGCCGAGGCGCTGCTGTCGTTCTGCCGCGAGCGCGGCATCGCGATCCTGTCCGACGAGGTCTATCACCGCATCGTCTATGACCGGCCCGTGGCGTTCAGCTTTCTGGAGATCGCGCGGCCGGATGATCCGGTGTTCATCGCGCACAGCTTTTCCAAGTCCTGGGCGATGACCGGCTGGCGCATGGGCTGGCTGATCTACCCGCAGGGCTGCACGTCGGCGTTCGAGAAGCTGATCCAGTTCAATACCAGCGGCGGGCTGGAGTTCATGCAGGAGGGCGGCATCGCCGCGATCGAGCAGGGCGAGGCGTTCGTGGCCGGGTTCGTGGAGAGGTGCCGCACCGGGCGCGACATCGTGGCCGCACGGCTGGCCGACATGCCGCGCGTGCGCGCGATCCCGGCGAACGGCGCGTTCTACGCCACGTTCGAGGTTGCCGGGGTAAGCGACACGCTGGCGTTCTGCCGCCGGGCGGTGCACGAGGCGCGCATCGGCATGGCGCCCGGCACCAGCTTCGGCCGCGGCGCGGAACGGCTGGTGCGGCTGTGCTACGCCAAAAGCCCGGAGCTGCTGGATGAGGCGATGGACCGGTTGGAGCGGTTCGTGGCGGGGTACGCGGAGGGGGGGTGACGCGACCCCCCTCACCCCGGCCCACTCCCGGAGGGAGAGGGAGCAGGGGGCGGCTTCAGTTGCTGCGGGCCTTGTCCACCAGCTTGTTCTTGGCGATCCACGGCATCATCGCGCGCAGCTTCTCGCCGACCTGCTCGATCGGGTGCTCGGCGCTGCGGCGGCGCATCGCCTTGAAGCCGGCCTGGTTGACCCGGTTCTCGAGCATCCAGTCGCGCGCGAAGCGGCCGGACTGGATGTCGGCCAGCACGCGCTTCATCTCGGCCTTGGTCGCGTCGTTGACGATGCGCGGGCCGCTGACGTACTCGCCGTATTCGGCGGTGTTGCTGACCGAATAGTTCATGTTGGCGATGCCGCCTTCGTAGATCAGGTCCACGATCAGCTTGACCTCATGCAGGCATTCGAAATACGCCATTTCGGGCGCGTAGCCTGCATCGACCAGCGTCTCGTAGCCGGCCTTGATGAGTTCGACCAGGCCGCCGCACAGCACCACCTGCTCGCCGAACAGGTCGGTCTCGCATTCCTCGCGGAAAGTGGTCTCGATGATGCCGGCACGACCGCCGCCGATCGCCGATGCGTAGGACAGGGCGATCTCCAGCGCGTTGCCGGACGGGTTCTGCGCCACCGCGACCAGACAGGGCACGCCGCCGCCGCGCTGGTATTCCGAGCGGACGGTGTGGCCGGGGCCTTTCGGCGCGATCATGAACACGTCCAGATCCGGGCGCGGGTCGAGCAGCGCGAAATGCACGTTCAGCCCGTGCGCGAAGGCGAGCGCCGCGCCCTGTTTCATGTTGGGGCCGAGCTTTTCGCGGTACAGGTCGCCCTGGATCTCGTCCGGGGTGAGCACCATGACGACGTCGGCCCACCTGGCGGCGTCGGCCGGATCCATCACCCGAAAGCCGGCGGCCTCGGCCTTGGCCATCCCCGCGCTGCCGGGGCGCAGGCCGACCACCAGATCGGTCTGGCCGGACTCCTTGAGGTTGGCGGCGTGGGCGTGGCCCTGGCTGCCATAGCCGATGATCGCGACCTTCTTGCCGCGGATCAGGTTCACGTCGGCGTCGCGGTCGTAGTAAACGCGCATGTCAGCTCCCGTCATGGCCGCGGACTGGCGCCGCAGCTTGGCGATGTCCCGGCGTGCCGGACTGCCGATAGGCCGAGCCGACCCGGCGCGCAAGCCAAGCGCGCGAGGCATTGCCGCATATTGGCCATGCCGCGCATGACGTTTCTGAACCGTAACAATGAAGCTGCGGCGAGCGTGCGCAGGTCAGGCCGGCGCGGCGGTTCGGCGCGGCTCGGGCATCCGGATGCCTCGCCAGCGGCGCCAGATCACGCCGGGCGGCGCGCGGCCAGGCGGCGGGGTGGCCTGGGTGGCCTGGGTGGCCTGGGTGGCCGGAGTTGGTTCGGGGACAGGCGATGCCGCCCTCGCCGCCTGGATCGGCGGAGGCGGCGGCGGCGCGGCGTCGGGCGGCAGCGCCAGCATCCGGCACAGCGGCCGCAGCACCCGCCCGGCCTGCGGGGCCGCTTCGAGCAGGGCTGCCATCTGCGGGTCGGACAGCAGGGCTTGCACCTGGCCGGCATAGCCAGCCGCCTGCGGCACCAGCCGGATCAGCCAGGCGAAGCCCTCCGGCAAGCGGGGCTGGCGGCCGCGCGGCGGCCGGCGGCCGGATTCGGGGCGGCGCAGCCTCGGCAGCGTCCCCGCCTGGGCGCGGGCGGCGAGAGCGGCGAACCGGGCGGCGAGGCGGCGCAGCCGGCCCACGATCAGGATCAGCAGCGGCCCGGCCGAGCGGTCGGCGGCGATCCGTGCCGCCGTCGCCCCGCATAGCCCGTCGATGACGAGGGCGAAGCGGCGGGCGAGGTCGGTGAAGATGGGCCTGGGTGACACGAACAAAACAAGAACATATCTGGCGTGAACTGTCAAGCGGCATCGTTCGGCCGGTCCGGCGATGCCGGTGATTGTTCCCGTGCCCGACGGGCTGGCGGTCGCGTCAGCCGCGATGCGGGGGGTGCTGGCGCGAGGATGGCCCGGGGTCGAGCATCATCGCCTCGGCGGCCGAGCGCATGGCCGGCGCATCGAGGTCGCCGACATACTCGACCGGCGACACGCCATCGAGCCGCGCCATCGCCAGGCAGCCGACCAGCGCCACCAGATCCGGGTCGTCGGGAGCCGGTCCGTCCGCGGCTGCATACCCGTCCAGGAACTGCCCCGCCGCGCGCGCGAACGCGGCCCGGTCGGCGCCGCGGCGATGCGCCTTCAGCAGCAGGTGGGACAGGCAGAAGGCGAGGTCGAAGCGCGGGTCGCCCCAATGCGCCACCTCGAAGTCGAGGATCACCACATCCGCGCCGTCGGCCAGGATGTTCTTCGGGCTGTAGTCGCCATGCACCAGGGCGGTCGCGCGCTGCCGCATCGCGCGCACCGTCGCACGCAGGGCGGGCGCGAGGTCGGCGCGGCGCGCGGCCACGCTGTCGAAGAACGGCGCCACGCGCAGCTGATCGAAATAGGTGGTGTCGGCAAAGCGCCGCGCCAGCGCCGGCTGCGCCATGGAGCGGCGGTGCAGCCGCCCGAGCAGCGCGCCGGCCGCGCGCGCCGTCGCCGGGTCGATATGCCCGGCCAGCAGATCCTGCTTCCAGTTGCGCAGCCGCCGGTCAACACGGCGCATGGCGAAGCTGTGCTGCTCGGGCCGCCACCAGACGATTTCGGGAACCGCGTCCTGGCCGACCAGATCGGCGGCGGCGCGGATGGCCGCGACCTCGGTGCCGGACCGCGCCGGGTCGGACAGCCACTCCGCCGCGACCTTCAGCCGCGGCAGCGCGGTCTTGACCACTACCTCGCCGTCCGGTCCCTGCACGATGCGGATGTCGCTGGAAACGCCGCCCGGCAGCGGCGCCGACGGCGCGTTGCGCGGGATCATTGATGAAGTTCACTCTTTCGAACTGCGCACCCTGACATAGACGTCATCCGTGCTGAAGGGCAGATCTCCGCATTATGCGCCGTTGAGCACCTCTCGAACCTTGGGCCAAGCACGTACTCTGATAACCCACCGTTCGGCCATGTTGCAAATGCTGTTGTTTAGGTGCCGCGTGTGATCTTCCGTGATCACACCACTCGACTTTTTGCCCCATGTATAGCGAATACAAATCGTGGGTGTTATCGGCATGACAAACTGCTCTAACGCATGACTCCCATACACCGTGACGGGACAGTCGCTGGTGTAAAATCCCTCCGCTAGGCCCGACTTGATAATGGACAAATTCATTCTGATTAGCTTTCGATATACTACCTCTAGATTCGGGAGCAGGAAGTTGGTGATGGGGTTGCTTCCTATTTCCTCGATTCTGCATCCGGCATGAATCGTTGCACACATGTCGAAGGTTACCGGTTTGGTCGCGATGCTAGGGTGCTTTTGGTAGAGGTAATCTAATTCGTTGCAGAGTCTTATCATGCGATTCCGCATCGAAATTGTTCGATGCAGCTGGGCGCCGACGAAAGACGCAAAGAGATTGCGGTCTGAATCGACGATATCTCCGGCCTTCTCCAAACAATTCAGAGCACGTGCATATGCATCCTCAAGCTTCTGAAACCGATCTTCCCACTCGTAGCTTTCTTGATTTCCAGAGGTAACACTGTATAGATTTCTTTCCCACATCATTGTCTTTGTATTGATAAAGCCTGATTTTCCGAATTTTTTGTCAAAAGTATTGCAGTAGTGCTTCCGTCCAATCTTAGTTCCCCACGCCTTAAGATAAACTCTCGGCACGTAGTGCTGATCGTTTGTACGCTTAACTCAAGTCTGCCTGTCCTGTCGCACCGGTATATGGAGAGAGGCAACCGGAACATTGGAAGCAGGCAGCTCTTGCCTCCATCGCATCGCAACCTCGCGGGCTTTGCCGACCGGGCACGGCACATGCAACGGCGCATGACTTCGCTCCAAGGCATCCGGTCCCGTCGGCCCGCCCACCCGCACCGGCTATCTCCCTCCCCCGCGTCGCGTTCGGAACGCCAGGACCAGCAACGCGACGAAGGCCAGCAGCACGCCCGCATTGCCTGGATGCACCGACAGGTAGGCCGCGCCGAACAGCGAGCCGATGGCGCCGGCCAGCATCAAGGGCACGGCAAAGTGCAGGATGACGACGGCCAGCACGATGCCGCCTGCGATCTTGAGCATGCAGGAGAGTCCTTCGCGTCGATCGGACAATGACCGATCGCGTGTCGGGCTGATAGGCCGGATCCGGTCGCAGCCCCTCCCCTGCCCGGCAGGCCGGACCCTGCGCGGTGGCCACGCCCCGCCCCGGCCGCCGCCGCCGCCCCCCCCGCCGCTGGACAGCGCATCGAAAAGCCGGCGTGCGGGCCTGACCGACGCCGCGTCAGTGGTGTAACAAAGGCCATGTCCGGAACCCTGACCCTGCTCGATCTCGCCGGCGCCGTGGCCCTGCTGCTGTGGGGCGTGCACATGGTGCAGACCGGGATCCAGCGCGCGTTCGGCGCGGAGCTGCGCCGGTGGCTGGGCGTGGCGCTCGGCGATCGCTGGCGGGCGTTCGCGGCCGGACTGGGCGTGACCGCGGTGCTGCAGAGCAGTACCGCGACCGGGCTGATGGTGGCGTCCTTCGCCGCCGGCGGGCTGGTCGATCTGGCGCCGGCGCTGGCGGCGATGCTGGGCGCCAATGTCGGCACCACGCTGATCGTGCAGGTGCTGTCGTTCGACGTGACCTCGGTGGCCTCGCTCGGCGTGCTGCTGGGCGTGGTGATGTTCCGCCGCGCCAGCCAGACGCGCACCCGCGATCTCGGCCGCGTGGCGATCGGGCTGGGGCTGATGCTGACCGCGCTGCACCAGCTGCTGAGCCTGGTCACGCCGTACGAGGACGAGCCGAGCCTGCGCATGCTGCTGGGCAGCGTGGCGACCGACCCGCTGATCGGCCTGGCGGTCGCCGCGGCGCTGACCTGGGCGGCCCATTCCAGCGTCGCCGTGGTGCTGCTGGTGATGTCGCTGGCGGCCAAGGGCGTGGTGCCGCCGGACGCGGCGTTCGCCCTGGTGCTGGGCGCGAACCTGGGCACCGCGATCAATCCGCTGCTGGAGGGGGCCGTCGGCGAGGGCGGCGCCGGCCGGCGGCTGCCGCTGGGCAACCTGCTGACGCGGATCGTCGGCTGCGCGCTGGCGCTGCCGGTGCTGGGGCGGATCGGCGCGTGGCTGGTCACCATCGAGCCGGATCCGGCGCGCGCAGTGGCCGATTTCCACACCGGGTTCAACCTGGCGATTGCGCTGCTGTTCTTCCCGCTGCTGCCGTTGCTGTCGGCCTGGCTGCGCCGCTGGCTGCCGACGCGGGTGGGGCCGGCCGATCCGGGCGCGCCGCTGTATCTGGGCCACGCCGAGCGCGAGGCGCCGACGATCGCGCTGGCCGGCGCGGCGCGCGAGGCGCTGCGCATGGCCGACGTGCTGGACGCCATGCTGCGCGGCGCGTGGGAGGTGCTGGACGGCGGCGACCGCAAGCGCCTGGGCGAGACGCGGCGGCTGGACGACGTGCTGGACCGGCTGAACAGCGCCATCAAGTCCTATGTCACCGCCCTGGACGAGGACAGCCTGGCCGACGCGGACCACCGGCGGCTGTGGCAGATCCTGGCGTTCACCACCAATCTGGAGCACGCCGGCGACCTGCTGGACCGCAACGTTATGGCGCTGGCGGCCAAGCGGCTGAAGCGCGGCGTCGGGTTTTCGGCGCAGGGACGGGCGGCGCTGTCCGGCGCGTTCGAGCGGCTGTCGGCCAACCTGCGCACCGCGGCGGCGGTGTTCATGACCGAGGACAGCAACGCCGCGCGGCTGCTGGCATCCGAGAAGGAGGTGTTCCGCGAGCTTGAGATGCAGGCGACGGCGGCGCATTTCGCCGGGCTGCGCGGGAGGCGGGCGGGCGCCGGGCCGGAGATCGGAACGTTGCAGCTTGACCTGCTGCTGGATCTGAAGCGCATCAACGCGCATCTGGTCGCCGCGGCGGCCTATCCGGTGCTGGAGGCGGAAGGCTCGCTGCTGCCCAGCCGGCTGGCGGCGGACCAGCCGGAGGCGGAGGGATAGCGGGCGGCGCGGCCGCGGATCGCCGGTCTCAACTCGGCTGCGGCCCAATTCAGGAAGGCAGACGCCTTGATCGAGGGATTGAGCCACCTGACGTTCATCGCGCGCGACCTCGACCGGATGGAGGCGCTGATCACGGTCGTGCTCGGCGGCGTCAAGGTCTATGACAGCGGCGACGAGACGTTCTCGCTGTCCGAGGAACGGTTCTTCGTCGTCGGCGAGATCTGGGTGGCGATCATGCGCGGCGAGCCGCTGCCGTCGCGGACCTATAATCACGTCGCCTTCAAGATCGACGAGGCCCGCTACGATGACCTCATGGAGCGCCTCGCATCGCTGGGCTTCGAGCTGAGAGAAAGCCGACCGCGTGTTGCGGGCGAGGGTCGGTCGATCTATTTCCATGACGATGACAATCACCTGTTCGAGCTGCACACGGGCACGCTCGGCGAGCGGCTGACGCGGTACGCGCAAGGCCGGTGAGGCCGTTCCATGCCGGATGCCGCCGGTTGCACGACCGCCACATCCGCACCAGAGGAAACGCTGCATGCACGGTTCAAGCCCGATCAACACCGTCCTGCTCGTCGGGGCATCGCGTGGTCTCGGCTACGCCATGGCCGAGGAGTACCTGAAGCACGGCTGGCGCGTCGTCGGGACCGTGCGCGGGAATGGCAGAACCAGGCTGCATGAGCTGGCGGCCGGATCCGCCGGCCGACTTGAGATCGAGACGATCGACATCGACTTCCCCGACCAGATCGCCGCACTGCGCGCCCGCCTGGCCGGCAGGACGTTCGACACGCTGTTCGTCAACCCTGGCGTCACCAACAGCAACCCCGATCAAGCCGTCGCCGAGGTATCGACCGAGGAGTTCGTGCGCGTGATGGTGACCAACGCGCTGAGTCCGATGCGCGTTGTCGAAGCGCTGCAGGATCTGGTCCCGCCCGCCGGCACGATCGGGGTGATGTCGTCGGGGCAGGGCAGCGTGGCCAACAACACCAGCGGGATGCGTGAAGTCTACCGGGGCAGCAAGGCGGCGCTGAACACGTTCATGCGCAGCTTCGCGGCGCGCCGCCCGGACGACCCCAGGGCGATGGTGCTGATGGCGCCCGGATGGGTCCGCACCGAACTGGGCGGCCCGGAGGCGCGCCTGAGCGTGCAGGACAGTGTTCCAGCCCTGGTCCGCGTGCTGCTGGACGTGCAGGGCAAGGCCGGACTGCACTACCTGGACTATCTGGGCCGCACCGTTCCCTGGTGACGCCGGTCCGCCGCTGGCTACAGCCAGCCCTTGACCCGGAACCAGACCAGCGGCAGTACCGCCGTCACCGCCATCAGCGCCAGCGCGTACCAGTAGCCGAAGCTCCAGCCCAGCTCGGGGATGTCCTTGAAGTTCATCCCGTACAGGCTGGCGATGAAGGTGGGCGGGATGCCGACGATCGAGACCACCGTCAGCAGCTTGATGATGCCGTTCTGCTCGATGTTGATGAACCCCAGGGTCGCGTCCAGCAGGAACTGCACCTTGTCGGACAGCCGCACCTGGTAGTCGCTGAGCGAGGCGATGTCGGCGCGCAGCGACTCGAAGCGGGTGCGCTGCGCCGGCGTAATCCAGTCGCCGACGCTGCCCATCACGAACTGCGCGGCGCGGCCGACGCCCAGCAGGGTGTCGCGCATCCTGGAGCCGGTTTCGCCCGCGGCGCCGATGTCGCCCAGCAGGCCGCGCAGCATGCGGTCCATCCGCGCCGGCCGGCGCTGGTCCCTGTGGGCGGGGTGGAAGATGCGGCGCGACGCCTGCTCCAGGCTGTCGCCCTGGTGTTCCAGCGCGTCGGCCAGCCGGTCCACCATGTCCTCCATCAGCCCGAGGAACGCCTCCATGCCGCTGGCCGGAGCGCCGCCGGGCGCATGGGCGGCCGCGGCGAACGTCTCGAAGCTCGGCAGCCGGGCGAAGCGCACGGTCAGCAGCCGCTCGCGCGCCAGCACGAAGCCGACCGGGGTGACGGTCTCGCCCGGCAGCGAGACCGGGATGCTGAGATACAGCGCCTCGCCGCGCCGCCGCAGCCGGCTGGAGCTTTCGATCTCGGACAGCTCGGCGCGCGTCGGCACCGCCAGCCCGGTGGTGTCGGCGACCAGCCGCGCCTCCTCGTCGGACGGGTCCAGCAGGTCGATCCAGACCGCTTCGGGGTGCGGCGCGTCGTGCGGAGAGACGGTGAGCATGCGGGGTCCTCGGGTGCGGCGGCTTTCGGCGGGGCGATGCTGTGTGTAGAGATGTCGGGGATGGTCCGTCAGCCCCGCGACAGTTTCCCCGCCCCCGTCCTGGTCAGCGACGGCGCCGCCCTGGCCGCCCTGTGCGAGCGATTGCGGGGCGAGGCGTTTGTCACCGTCGATACCGAGTTCATGCGCGAGCGCACGTACTGGCCCGAGCTGTGCGTCGTCCAGCTCGCCGGGGCGGCCGAGGTCGCGGTGGTCGATGCGCAGGCGCCGGGGATGGATCTGGCGGCGCTGGGCGCGCTGCTGGCCGATCCGGCGGTGGTCAAGGTGTTTCACGCGGCGCGGCAGGACATCGAGATCTTCGTGCAGCTGTTCGGCGCCACGCCGACGCCGCTGTTCGACACCCAGATCGCCGCGATGGTGGCCGGCTTCGGCGACCAGGTCGGCTATGACTCCCTGGTCTCCGGCCTGACCGGCGGGCACATCGACAAGGCGCACCGGTTCAGCGACTGGAGCCGCCGGCCGCTGTCCGAGGCGCAGGTCGCCTATGCCGCCGCCGACGTGACCTGGCTGCGCCGGGTCTACGAGCGCCTGCGCGAGCGGCTGGACCAGGACGGGCGGCTGGCCTGGGTGGCCGAGGAGATGGCCGAGCTGGCCGATCCGGCGACCTACAATCCCGATCCCGAGCGGATGTGGGAACGGCTGCGGCCGCGCACCAGCAACCGCCGGCTGCTGGGCGCGCTGCGCGCCATCGCCGCCTGGCGCGAGCGCGAGGCGCAGAAAGCCAACATCCCGCGCGGGCGCATGCTGAAGGACGAGGCGTTGCTGGAGATCGCCGCCACCGCGCCGCAGACGCCGGAGGAGCTGGCGCGGGTGCGCGGCCTGAGCCGCGGCTTCGCCGAGGGGCGGACCGGCGCCTCGCTGCTGGCGGCCATCGCCGAGGCGAGCGCGCTGCCGGATTCGGCGATGCCGGAGGCGCCCGGCGGGCGCGACGGCCCGCGCCCGTCGCCGGCGCTGGTGGCGCTGCTGAAGGTCCTGCTGGCGGCCGATTGCGAGCAGCATCATGTCGCGCCGAAGCTGGTCGCCTCGTCCGAGGACATCGACCGCCTGGCCAGCGAGGATGCCCCGGACGTGCCGGCGGCGCATGGCTGGCGGGCGGAGATCTTCGGCAACGACGCGGCGGCGCTGAAGGCGGGGCAGATCGCGCTGGGCGTGGACGGGCGGCGCATCAAGCTGCTGCGCGGCGCCGGATAGGGCGTTGCGCCGGCTCGCGCTGGCGGTACTCGGGTGCCTGGCCGCATGCGGCGCGGCGCGGGCGCGGCATCCGCCGGCCGCGGACGGCTCGCCGGTCGCGCAATGCGTCGCCGCGGCATGGGATGCCGGCGTGCTGGCCGACATCCCGGACGGGCTGATGGGCCGCATCGCGCTGGCCGAGACCGGGCGGCGGGACCAGGACGGGGCGTGGCGGCCGTGGCCGTGGAGCATCGACGCGGACGGCGCCGACATCGCCCTGGTCAGCAAGCCACAGGCCGTGGCCTGGGCGGCGGGCGCGCCGCGGCGCGGGGTGAAGTTCCTCGACGCCGGCTGCATGCAGGTCAATTTGCAATACCACCCGCACGCCTTCGCGACGCTGGCCGATGCGTTCGATCCCTGGGACAATGCGCTGTTCGCGGCGCGCTACCTGCGCGCGCTGTACGAGACCGATGCCGGCCGCGACTGGCCGACGGCGGTGGGCATGTATCACTCGCATACGCCCGAGCTGGCGCAGGAATACCGCACGCGGGTCGCCGAGCTGGGGGCGGGCATCATCGCCGGCATCACGCCCGGGCCGCTGGCGATGCGGATGCAGCTGCTCGGGCTGCTGCGGCTGCGGCTGTCGAACGGCCACACGCTGCGCCTGATCCTGAACCGCCAGCCGGCCGCCCCCGGGCATCGCCGGCCCAGCGCCTGCCAGGTCGCGGCGGCGCTGGCACCGGAGATGGCGGTGCCGCTGCGCCCCGCCGGGTGCGGCAGGTAGGCGGGTCAGCCGCGCGCCGGCAGCGGCCGCCGCGCCGGCAGCAGCAGCGACACGACCACGGCGACGGCGACGTTGGCGGTCAGCGCCAGCAGCCCGGTATAGACGGCGTAGCCCGGCGCGATCACATGCGCGGGCTTCAGCTCGTCCACCACGAAGAACAGCCAGGTGCCGCCGCCGAACCCGACCGCCCAGCCGGCCAGCAGCGCCGGCGCGCGGAACCAGGCGGTGAACAGCGCGAACACCACGGCGGGAAAGGTCTGCAGGATCCACATGCCGCCGAGCAATTGCAGGTTCAGCGCATACTCGGTCGGCAGGAACACCAGCCCGAGCGCGCCGAGCTTGACCACCAGGCTGGTCGCCTTGGCCACCGCCGCCTCGCCGGCCGGCGTCACCGCCGGGTTGACGTACGCCTTCCAGAAGTTGCGGGTGAACAGGTTGGCCGCCCCGATCGACATCATCGCCGCCGGCACCAGCGCGCCGATCGCGACCGCCGCATAGGCGAAACCCGCGAACCAGCCGGGGAACATGTGCGCGAACAGCGCCGGCACCACGTCGTTGCGGTTGGCGACCTTGATTCCGGCGGCGATCGCCATGAAGCCCATCAGCGCCACCAGCCCGAGCAGGATCGAATACAGCGGCAGCAGCATCGCGTTGCGGCTGATGATGTCGGGGCTGCGCGCGGCGAACACGCCGGTCAGCGTGTGCGGGTACATGAACAGCGCCAGCGCCGAGCCGAGCGCGAGGCTGGAATACAGCAGCGTCTGCCCCGGCGCGAGCAGCAGCCCGCCAGGTCCGCCGCGCGCGCGGAATGCCGCGTCGGCGGCCGCGAACATCGCGCCGTAGCCGCCGAGCTGTGCCGGAATGACCACCACGGCCGCGATCACCATGACGTAGATCATGGCGTCCTTGACGAAGGCGATCAGCGCCGGCGCGCGCAGGCCGGAGGAGTAGGTGAACAGCGCCAGCACCAGGAACGCGGCGCCCAGCGACAGCTCGGCGGGCAGGCCCAGCGCCTTGATGACCACCTCCATGCCGACCAGCTGCAGCGCGATGTACGGCATGGTCGCCAGGACGCCGGTGATCGCCACCGCCAGTTCCAGCGCGCGCGATCCGTAGCGGCCGTGCACGAAATCCGCGGCGGTGACGTAGCCGGCGCGGCTCGCCGCCTGCCACAGTCTCGGCATCGTCAGGAACACCAGCGGATAGACGATGACGGTGTACGGCAGGGCGAAGAACCCGTAGGCGCCGACGCCGTAGACCAGCGCCGGCACGGCGATGATGGTGTAGGCGGTGTACAGGTCGCCGCCGAGCAGGAACCAGGTGACCCAGGTGCCGAACTGCCGCCCGCCCAGCCCCCATTCGTCCAGATGCGCGAGCGTGGCCGGCCGCTTCCAGCGCGCGGCGACGAAGCCCAGCACGGAGATCAGCAGGAAGAAGAACAGAAAGACGGCCAGCGCCGCCCGGTCGGTGCGCACGGTCAGGCTGCGTCGGCGTCGCGCCGGCGTCCGCATCCGGCGGCTCGCTCCGCCAGACCAGCCAGGTCAGCAGCATGGCGCGCGGAACCCAGGCGAGCTGATACCAGTAGAAGAACGGGAAGCCGAACAGCGTCGGCTCGGCCCGGTCGTAGAACGGCACCCAAAGCAGTCCCACGAAGGGCAGCAGCAGCAGCCAGCGCATCGGATCGTTTCCCCCTCGGCGCGGAACCGTGGCCGAGCGGGCGGCGGAGCGCAAGGGGCAGGATCAGGCGGGGCGGATCAGGCGGCTGCCCGGATGTCGGTGCGCGAAAAGTCGTTGCCGACGAACAGCAGGGGAAAGTCGCGATGTCTGGCAAGCACGTAGGCGAAGCAGTCGCAGAAATTGAGGGCAGCCGGATGGACGCCCTTGCCGAACCGATCATAAGCATCGGCACGCCTGCCCTTGCGTCCGCCGCCGTCACCTCAAGCACGAACGCAGAGACCAGATCCTCCATGTCGCGGCCGAAACGGCGCCGACGCGAGACGATCAGGGCTTCCGCCAGGGTCACAGCGGAAATAAGGATCGTCTCGGCCCGAGCCAGGGCGGCGTAGCACGATCGCGCCTCCGGTTCTCGCAGCGTGATCGCCACGAGCGCCGACGTGTCCACGACGATCAAGCCGGCAGCCCGTCCTCGTCATAGAGGAAATCCTGGCTGCGCGCGGCGTACGGACCGGGCAGGGCGTGAGCCTGGGCGCTCGCCTGGATCTCCGAAATCCGCATCGCAGCTCGGCAGGGGGAAGCCGCGTCTGACCGGAACCAGTCGCGCCACCGTGCGCCCGCCGCGGGTCAGCACCACGTCCTCGCCTGCCTCGGCGCGACGGACGAGTTCGGGCAGCTGGGTCTTGGCGTCGCTGAGCGAGACTTCCATGCGCGACAGAATGGACCATCCCGCGGTCCAGTTCAAGCCCGGTTCAATACTGGAACTGATAGGTCAACCCCACGCCTGTCCCGTTCGACGACGTGCTGGCGGCCGCACCCGTGGCGTTGCTGCCGCCGGTGCCGACATCGGTTTCCAGCTTCAGGCCCTTGGTGATGTCGATCTGCACCTGCGCCTGCGAGCCGCCGCCGGAGGTGGCCTGCTTGGCCCCGACATAGACGCCGCGGCGCCACGTAGCGGCCGGCCTCGACGCTGGCGCCGGTGCCCCCCGCTGCCGCCGCCGACCGACAGCCGGTCCAGCCCCAGCGCCTTGCGCGCCGAGCCGAGCGGGTCGAAGCCGCCCGAGGCGCCGGTCAGCTGCGCCAGCGACGCGGCGATCTCGGCCAGCTGGAACGGCCCCAGGCTGGCCGCCGACTGGCCGAACAGCAGCTGCGCCAGCACCTCGTCCTGCGGCAGTTCGGGGGTCGATGACAGGGTGATCTTCGGGTCGCTGGCATAGCCGCCGACGATCAGGTTGGCGGTGACGTTGCCGCTGGTGCTGCTGGCGACGAAATCCAGCGTCGGGTCGATCTTGCCGCTGCCGTCGAACCCGACCTTTCCGGTGGTGAAGGTCAGCGTCTGGCCGGCCACGCTGATATTGCCGCGCCGCATGTCGAACCCGCCGGACGGGCGGGGCGCCGCCGCGGTGCCGCCGATATGCAGCCGGCCCTGCAGCTCGGCGTACAGGCCGCGCCCGCGGATGAAGATGCGGCCGGGCGCGTCGATGGTCAGGTCCAGCCGGACATCCGGCGGCGGCGCGGGCGGCGGCGGCGGCTTCTGGCCGGGGACGCGCACGTCCAGCACCGCGACGCTGCTCGGCAGCTTGTCCGGCACCTGGATGGTCGCGCGATCCACCGTGATCTTGCCGGCGGCGTCCATCCGGCCCTGCATCTGGCCGCGCAGCGACAGGTCGGCATCCAGCGTCGCGGTCAGCAGGTCGCTGGACAGCGGCTGCGCGCGCCGCATGGCCAGGTGCAGATCCACCGGCATCGGCGGCGCGATCCCGATGCTGCCGCTCGCCGAGATCGTGCCGGTGCCGGCGCGTCCGGTGAAGCGGGTGATCTGGACATGGTCGCCCGCCGCCTCGATCAGCGCGTCGATCGCCGTGACGTGGATGCCCTGGCCGAAATCCTGGTACTCGCCGCCGGCCAGCCGCGCCGAGCCGCTGGCGCGCGGTGCCGGCGCGTGCCGGTCACGGTCGCGTCCAGCGACAGCCGGCCGCGCGCGCGGCGGCCGGCGGCGGCCAGGATCGGGTCGAGCGAGGCGAGGTCGATCGCCCCCGTGGCGCGCAGATCCATCGCCGCCGCCGGGTCGATCGGCGCGGTGCCGGTCAGCGCCAGCTGGTTGCGCCCGGCGGCCAGCCGCGCGTCGATCCGCGCCGTGCTGCCGGCCAGCTGCGCGTCGGCGGTGAGCGAGGCGGGCGGCAGCCCGGCGGCCGGCCCGGTGCGCAGATGCACCCCACGCGCCGCCACCCGGATCGTGCCCGTCGGCCGCGCCGGCGTGCCGGTCAGCCGCGCGTCGGCGCTGAGCGTGCCGTCGGCCCGCAGCGTGGGATCGGCGATGCGCGCGAGGTCGGCGGTCACGTTGCGGAGGCTGGCGGTCAGGTCCAGCGTCGGCGACAGCCGCCCGGCCACGTCCAGCACCGCCTGGCGCAGCCCCAGCCGCAGCCGGTCCACCGCCACGGTGCTGCCGAACGAGACGCGCGCCGGGGCCAGCAGGCGGACCGTCTGGCCGCGCGCGGTCGCCGACAGGCTGGCCAGCGCGATGCGGCGGCCGGGCAGGTCCAGCGTCGCCTGCGTGGCGAGCTGCGCCGGGCCGCCGGCGATGTTCTGGCCGCTGGCCTGGGCGCGGATGGCGAGCGCGGTCTGCGGCCCGGCTACCTGCACCCGCGCGCTGCCGCTCATCCGCCCCGCCTGCACGCCATCGGCGGCGAGCGTCGCATCGACGCCATCGCGCCCGAGTGGGATCGGTCACGCGCGCATCCAGCGCCAGGCGCCGCACCGAGGCGGTGCCCGGCAGGCTGGCGCGGTCGGCGCGGATCTTCGCCTGCGACGACCGTGAGGCCGCCGGTGTCGGCGATGCCGACATCGGCGTCGATGGAGCCGGTCAGCGCCCGCCCGGTCAGCCGGCGCAGATCGTCCAGCCGCGTCATGCGCAGCGCGACATGGCCGGTCGGCAGCGTGGCGCCCTTGGCCAGCGCCAGCGCGCCCTCGGCATGCAGGCTTTTCCAGTCGGCGCGGTTGATGGTCACGGCTCATCGCCCCGTCCGTCGCGCGCGCGACAGCCGCCGCGGCGAGGTTGACCGGCGCGCCGTCCAGCATCCCCGACGCCTGCACGTGGCCGGCCGGCGCGCCCGGCAGTCCGGTGGCATCGACGCGTCGCCTCGACATGCCCCTTGGGCACGCCCTTGGTCGCGATGTCGCCGGCCAGCCGAAGCTGTGCGGCGAGGTCGTCCATCGAGCCGGCGGCGTGGGCGTGCAGCGTCGCCTGCCCGGACAGCGTCGGCTGGATCGCGTGCAGGTCGGACAGCGTGGCATCCGCGGTGGCGTCGAGCTTCCCGGCGATCCGGCTGCCGGTCGCCCGCAGGCGCACGCCGCTGCCCGCCAGCGTCAGGCGCGACAGCGTGGCGTCGCCGCCATGCAGCGAGGCGGTGACGCCGATCCGCGCGTCCGGCCCGACCAGCGCCTGGGCCATCGGCATGCCGCCGGTGATGCCGAGCGTGCCATCGAGCGTCGACATCCGTGCTGCCGTCCGGCAGCGACGCGGTGAGGTCGAGCGCCGTGCGGCCCTGCAGATCGACCACGCCGCGAGGGCGGCGAACGGCGCGAGGTCCGGGGCGGTCACATGCGCGCGCACGCGACTGCGTCCGGCGGCCTGCGCGGTGCCGCGGATGCGCAGCAGCGGATGCGTCACGTCGAACGTGACCGGGCGGCGCGGATCATCCAGCTTCACATCGGCCGGTCAGCACCAGCGGGTCGGCCGCCAGCAGATCGGGGCGTGGCCCGGGGATGCGCACGCCCTCGGCGGTCGCGTGCAGCCGGATCGCGCCGCGATTGCCGGCGATGTCGGCGGACAGCGCTGCGATCGCCGCGCCCGACGCCAGCAGCGCGTCGATCCGCAGCGTGCCGGCGACATCGGGCGCGGCGAACGGCCCATGCACATGCGCGTCCAGCGAGACCGCCTGGAACGACACGCCGGGCGCCGGGCTGCATCGCCGGCGCGTGCCCGGTCAGATCAAGGTCGGCGGCGCTGTCCGCGCAGATCCAGCGTGCCGTGCGCGTCGGCGCCCAGCCCGCCCGCCGTGACCGCCAGCGTGGTCGCCGCCGCGGTCCACGGCCCGTCCAGCGACCGCGTGCACGTTCAGCGCGCCCAGATCGGGCAGCGTGGCCAGCCGCGCCACCAGCCCGTGCGCCGCCTCGCCGGCGTGCAGCGTGGCGCGGATCGCCGCCGGGTCGATATGCCCGCGCAGGTGATAGGTGCCGCTGCCGTCCGCGGCGCGCAGCAGCACGTCGGCGTCGCCATCCTGCAGCGAGGCCAGATGCGCCGAGCCGTCCAGCGACAGCGCCGCCGGCGCGCCGGCGACCGCGGCGGCGAGGTCGATGCGCCCGACCTGCACCTGGTCGGAATCCGCCCGCACCGGCAGGCTGAAGCTGGAGCCGGCGGGGGCCGGGGCCGCGGCGGCGGGATTGCCGACCGGCAGGCGGGTCGATCTCGAGCCGGGCGCGCGGTCAGGCGCTGCACATGCGCCGTCGCCCGACAGCAGCGCCAGCGGCGACCAGTCCAGCGCCACGTCCTCGAGCGCCAGCCAGGTGCCCTGCGCGTCGCGCAGCGCGATGCGGTCGACGCGCGGGCTGGAGGGCAGGCTGCCATGCAGCCCGCTGACCGCCACGCATCCCGCCGGTCAGCCTGTTGAACTGCGAGCCGCAAGGAAGCTCTGGCCGGGACGCGGTGTTCAGCGCCAGCAGCAGCAGCGCCGACGAGCAGCCACCGCCAGCGCCAGCGGCAGCAGCAGCAGCGCCAGCGCGATGCCGAGCAGCCATTTCGCTAGCCGGCGCATCGGGCGTCGCATCAGAACGCCTGTCCGATGCCGATATAGGCCTCGACCACATCGGTCTTGATCGTCGGATCTTTGTTCACCGGCACCGCGACGTCCACCCGGATCGGGCCGATGGAGGTGTAGTAGCGCAAGCCGACGCCGGCGCCGATGCGCACCGTGTTCGCCCGGGCAGCGCCGCGCCGCGGCTGCCGACCTCGCCCGCGTCGGTGAACACCACGAAGCCGTAATTCTTCAGGAAGCGCTGCCGGTATTCGATGCTGCCGACCTCGATCGAGGTGCCGCCGAGCGGCGTGCGGTCGGGGAAGGTCGGCCCGACCGACTGATACCGCCAGCCGCGGATGGTGCCGCCGCCGCCGGCATAGAACCGCTGGTCCGGGCGGCACGTCGAAAGTGTTCGCCCCGGAGATCGTGCCGACCAGCCCGCGCAGCGCCAGGATGCTGCGGCCTGGCGCATTGCCCAGCAGCCACTGTCCGAAATCGAGATAGGTCGAGGCGGAGAGCTGGGCGATCGCGAACGCCGTGTCGCGCTGCGTCGTGCCGTCTGACAGTGGCGCCGCCGCCCAGGCTGTAGGTGGGCGTCACGCTCAGCGTCGCCTTGAAGCCGTGCGTCGGGTCGAACAGCGAGTGCGTGCTGTCGTAGGTGACGGACAGCGGCAGCTGCGGCAGCGTATAGCTGCGCGAGACGCCTTCCTGCTTGATCCTGGCTTCCTCGAACGACACGCCGCCGCTGACCGACAGCTCGGGGTCCAGCTTGCGCGTCACGATGGCGCTGGCCAGGGCGGCGGTGCGGTCATAGGCGTCGCAGCGACTGCTTGATCGCCTGCAGCGTTCAGCGCCAGCGACTGCCCGCGCGCGTACCAGTCGGGGAAAGTCAGCAGCGCGCCGACATCGTAGCCGGGCTGCGCGGCTGGCCGAGCCGCCCAGTTCGGTTGCGGCGGCGCTCAGCGTCAGCACTTCGGCATTGCCGAACAGGTTGCGGTTGGTCCAGCTGGCCGTGGCGCTGCCGCCCTGGTCGGTGGAGAACGCCACTCCCAGATCGACCGCATGCAGCGGCCGCTCGGCCACCTGCACGAACAGCGGCATCTGGCCCATCGCGTCCAGGCGTCCGGCTGGGTGATCCGCACCGAGGCCAGCGCCGGCACCGCCGCAAGATCCTGCCGCGCCGCCTCGATCTTGCGCGGGTCGTAGCGCTCGCCCTGGTGCAGCGTCAGGCGGCGGCGGAGGTAGCTCGCGTGCAGGCGGCGCTCGCCGGCTGATGGCGATCGGGGCCGAGATCGGCGACCGGGCCGGCGCTGACGCTGATAGGCGACGTCAGGGTCCGCGGCCCGATCTGCAGCGTGGCGACCGGGGCGGCGACCTTGGCCAGCGGCCGGCCCTGGTCGCGCAGCGCGGTCTGCAGCGCGTCGCCGGCCGCCAGCACCGGGGCGGCCTGCGCCGGGTCGCCCGGCTTGATGGTCAGCAGCCTGGCGGTGCGCCGGGCGGCACGTCGCCGGACAGCGATACATGGCCGATGTGGAACAGCGGGCCGCGCGTGGCGTCGACCAGCACCGGCACCGGCACGCCCTTGGGCGCCGCGTCGAGCCTCGCCGGCAGGGTCGGCGTCGTCGAGCGGCAGTCCGTCGATGCTGACCGCGACGCTGCCCTGGTAATAGCCGTAGCTGTGCAGCGCCGTGGTCAGCCGCCCGACATCGCCGCGGGCCCGCGCCACCAGGGCGAACGGCCCGACCGGCGCCTTTTTCTGCAGGCTGACGAGCGTCGCGGAATCGTGCAGCGCCGCGTCGAGCGGCGCGTCGCCGGTGGGCTTGATGGTCGATGGCGTAGGGCTGCGGGTCGGCCGCGAGCGCGGGGGCGGCGAAGATCGCCAGAAGCGCCACGACGGGGACGATCCGGGCCAGACCTGGTCGCGCGGACAGTGGGGGGATGTCGGCGCTGCGCATGCCGGCGATCACACAACCGCGACGCGAAGCGCGCTGGCAAGGCAAAGCCGCGATCATGCGGCGCGAGCTCTGGCGATGTGTTGATGCGGCCCGGCTGATGCGCACCGCAATCGCGCCGCCATATTCGCACCGCCCGATTTGCACCGGCCGATCCGCACAGGCCCGGGCGTCGCCGGACTGAAAGGCAAACATCACGCTGCTGTCATTGTCCGGCGCGCGGGCGCGCGGTAATCATCTGCTCATGCAGGACGCGCCGACGCGCCTCAAGCCGAAACGGATACCGCTGCTGCGCCGCTGCCGGATGGCGCGGCCGGCCGAGGGCTTTCCGCTGCCCGCCGGACCCCCGCCGGCCGATCTCGCGCCCGCTGCGCGCGCTCCGGCGGGTGGCTGGCCGTGCTGGTCTGGACCCTGCCGCCATTGTCATGCAGTCGGTGCTGCTGCTGGAGCCCGGGCGCGGGCCAAGGTCGGCTTCGCCCGGATTTTACTGGGCGACGATGTGCCGCCTGCTGGGCCTGCGGGTGCGCTGCATCGGGCGCGCGGCGCGGCGCGGCGGCGGCGGGCGGCCGGTGGTATATCGTCTCGAACCATTCCTCGTGGCTGGACATCCTGGTGCTGGGCGGCCGGCTGGAGGCCTGCTTCATCTCCAAGGCCGAGGTCGCGGGCTGGCCGGTCATCAACATCGTGGCGCGGCTGGGCCGCAGCGTGTTCGTGGCGCGCCAGCCGCAGCAGCACCGGGCGCGAGCGCGACGGAATGCGGGGCGGCTGCGGCCGGCGACAATCTGATCCTGTTCCCCGAGGGCACCTCGTCGGACGGTTCGCGGGTGCTGCCGTTCCGGTCCGCGTTCTTCTCGCTGGCCGAGCAGCCGGCGACGACGGACGGGCTGCCGCCGCTGATCCAGCCGGTCTCGGTGGTGTACGACCGGCTGGCCTACCTGCCGACCGGGCGGGCGACGCGGCCGGTCTTTGCCTGGTACGGCGACATGAGCCTGGGCCGGCATGTCTGGAACCTGGCGAAATATCGCGGGCTGCGCGCCACCGTGCTGCTGCACGCGCCGCTGGACCCGCGCGCCTTCGCCAACCGCAAGGCGCTGTGCGCCGCCGCCTGGGACGCCGTGGCGGACGGGGCGGCGACGCTGCGGCAGAACCGGCCGGCGCGGCCGATCGGGCGTGCGCCGGGCCAGACAAGGCACGAATGGGCCACGACGCCGGCATCGCGCGCGGCGGGCCGCTGTTTGCCTGAAGCCTTCGCGTGACCGGCATCATTGGCGCTTGACGGGCCCACCTGCCTGTCTGCCATGCTGGATAGCAATCTTGAGCGCAGAGGCGCACCGAGAGCAGAGGCGCACCGACCCTTGCGCTTGACCCGCCGCGAACGGCGCAGCATTGCCTGCCCGACCCCGCCCGACCCGAGGCTGGCCCTATCGGCCAGCCGCCCGGCCCGGCCGGGGCGGAGAGCGAGCATGTTTGACCGATCCGCCCGCGAGCGCGCCCCGCAAGCGCCTGCACACGATCACCTGGGGCTGCCAGATGAACGTCTATGACAGCGGCCGGATGGCCGATGTCCTGGCCCCGCTGGGCTACGCGCCGGCCGCCGAGCCGGACGGCGCCGACATGGTGATCCTGAACACCTGCCATATCCGCGAGCGGGCGGCGGAAAAGGTGTTTTCCGAACTCGGCCGGCTGCGGGTGCTGCAGCAGGCGCGCGCCGCGGCGGGCGGGCGGATGATCCTGGCCGTGGCCGGCTGCGTGGCGCAGGCCGAGGGCGCGGAAATCCTGGCCCGCGCGCCGTTCGTGGACATCGTGCTGGGGCCGCAGACCTATCACCGGCTGCCGGAGATGGTCGCCCGCGCGGCCCGCGCCGGCGGTGCGGTGATCGAGACCGATTTCCCGGCCGAGGACGAAGTTCGACCACCTGCCGGACGACGGCCGCGCCGCCGGGCGTGACCGCGTTCCTGACCATCCAGGAGGGCTGCGACAAGTTCTGCAGCTTCTGCGTCGTGCCCTACACGCGCGGCGCCGAAAGCAGCCGCCCGGCCGCCGCGATCCTGGCCGAGGCAGGCGGCTGGTGGCGGCGGGGCGTGCGCGAGATCACGCTGCTGGGCCAGAACGTCAACGCCTGGCACGGCGCCGGGCCGGACGGGGCGGCGTCCGATCTGGGCGCGCTGGTGGCGATGCTGGCGGCGGATCCCGGGGCTGGCGCGGCTCCGCTACACCACCTCGCACCCGCGCGACATGAGCGACAGCCTGATCGCGGCGCATCGCCGAGGTGGCGGCGCTGATGCCGTTCCTGCATCTGCCGGTGCAGTCCGGCTCGGACCGGATGCTGCGCGCGATGAACCGCGGCCACACCGCCGCCGAGTATCTGCGCGCTGGTCGAGCGGCTGCGCGCCGCGCGGCCGGACATGGCGCTGTCCAGCGACTTCATCGTGGGCCATCCGGGCGAGACCGAGGCGGATTTCCGCGCCACCCTGGCGCTGATCGAGCGGGTCGGCTTCGCCCAGGCGTTCAGCTTCAAATACTCGCCGCGTCCCGGCACCCCCGCCGCCGGCGCGCCCGGCCAGGTGGACGAGGCCGGCAAGGACGACCGGCTGCAGGCGGCTCCAGGCGCTGCTGCGCGCCCAGCAGACGGCATTCAACGAGCGCACCGCCGGCCTGGACGTGCCGGTGCTGTTCACCGGGCCGGGCCGCAAGCCGGGCCAGCTGTCGGGTCGCACGCCCTGGCTGCAGCCGGTCCATGCGCCCGGGCCCGCAACGCTGATCGGCCATGTGGCGATGGTGAAGATCGTCGCCGCGCACCCCAATTCCTTGACAGGCTGCATCACCCCGAACCACAGGAGCGAGCTTGCGCTTGAACCCCGCCCGCCCGCACCGCGGCACATCGTCCCCCCGGCCTGCGTCAGCCGCCAAGACCATGACCCTGCATTTCCACGACAACGCCCTGCTGCCGCTGCTGCTGGGCGACCACGACCGCCATCTGGTGCGGCTGGAGCAGGGCTTCGGAGTGCGGCTGTCCTGCCGCGGCAACCGCATGGCGATCGCCGGCGACGCCTCGCGCGTCGATGCGGCGCAGGCCGCGCTGTCCGGCCTGTGGCAGCGGCTGGAGCGCGGCGAGGGGATCAGCGCCAGCGACATCGACGCCGCGGTGCGGATGAGCGAGGCCGACGACCCGCGCCTGCCGCTGTCAGACCTGCCGGCGATCCGCACGCGGCGCGGCGCGGTCGGGCCGCGCAGCCCCGGGCAGGCCGCCTACATGGAGGCGCTGGGCCGGCACGAGATGGTGTTCGGCGTCGGCCCGGCCGGCACCGGCAAGACCTATCTGGCGGTGGCGCAGGCAGTGGCCATGTTGCAGGCCGGACGGGTCGATCGCATCGTCCTGTCGCGCCCGGCGGTGGAGGCCGGCGAGCGGCTGGGCTTCCTGCCCGGCGACATGAAGGAGAAGGTCGATCCGTATCTGCGCCCGCTGTACGACGCGCTGGGCGACATGATGCCGCAGGAGCAGGTGGTGCGGCGCATCGGCACCGGCGAGATCGAGGTGGCGCCGCTGGCGTTCATGCGCGGCCGCACGCTGGCGCACAGCTTCGTCATCCTCGACGAGGCGCAGAACACGACGCCGGTGCAGATGAAGATGTTCCTGACCCGCATGGGCGAGGGCACGCGCATGGTGGTCACCGGCGACCTGACGCAGGTCGATCTGCCGGCCGGCCAGCGATCCGGCCTGCGCGACGCGCTGGACACGCTGGAGGGCGTGCCGGGCCTGGCGGTGTGCCGGTTCGACAACCGCGACGTGGTGCGCCATCCGCTGGTGGCGCGCATCGTCGATGCGTACGACCAGCGCGCGGCGGCCGAGAAGGAGACGCGGCAGCGCGGCCGGGCGGCGCTGCCGGCGGAGATTGCGGGCAAGTAGATGGACGCATCCGGCAGTCGGTGCCCCGCCCAGCTTGCTCCGAAGCTGGCGGGGCACCGTATCACGGTGGACGAGGCAGCCTGGCGGCGGCTGGTCCGCCAGCCCGAGCGCCTCGCGCGGCGGGTGCTGGACAGCCTGGACAGCGACGCCGAGGTCGTTCTGGCGTCGGACCGCGCGGTGCGCCGGCTGAACGCGCGGCATCGCGGCCGCAACAGGCCGACCAACGTGCTGACCTTCGAGCCGCCGCTGCCCGGGATGCCGGGCGGCATCGTGCTGGCGCTGGGCACGGTGCGGCGCGAGGCGCGGGCGGCGGGACGGCGGCCGTCGGCGCATCTGGCGCATCTGGTGGCGCATGGCGTGCTGCACCTGCGCGGCCACGATCATCACGGCGCGGGCGAGGCGCGGGCGATGGAGCTGGCCGAGGCGCGGGCGCTGGCGCGGCTGGGCTTCCGAATCCGTGGCGGGTGCGGTGAGCGCCCCCCGATGAGCGCCCTCAATGAGCGCGTCCCGATGAGCGCGCTGTCCCGCGCCGGGCTGCTGAACCGCCTGCGCCCGCCCTGGCTGCGCCGTGCGGCGGAACATTCGGTGCGCGACAGCATCGCCGAGCTAGTCAGCGAGGCGGCGCAGGCGCAGGCCACGCCCGGCCAGCCGCCCGAGCTGGACCGCCAGGAGCGGGCGCTGATCGCCAACGTGCTGCGGCTGCGCGGCACCACGGCCGACGACGTGATGATCCCGCGCGCCGACATCGTGGCGATGCGCGACGACGTGACGCTGGACCGGGCGCTGGCGCAGATCCGCAGCGAGGGCCATTCGCGCCTGCCGGTGTATCACGACGAGCTGGATGACATCCGCGGCATGGTCCACATCAAGGACGTGATCGCCTATGTCGGCCGCCCCGAGGCGTTCCGCCTGGAGCGCATCCTGCGCCGCCCGCTGCTGGTCGCCCCGCAGATACCGGTGCTGGATCTGCTGCTGCAGATGCGCCAGGCGCGCATCCACCTGGCGCTGGTGGTGGACGAGTACGGCGGCATTGACGGGCTGGTGACGATCGAGGACCTGGTTGAGACGATCACCGGCGACATCGCCGACGAGCATGACGAGGTGGCCGGCCCGCTGCTGACCGAGCGCGCCGACGGCACGCTGGACATGGACGCCCGACTGCCGATCGAGGATTTCGAGACGCGGCTCGGTCCGGTGCTGACCGAGGACGAGCGCGAGGCGGACATCGACACGGTGGGCGGGCTGGTGTTCACCCTGGCCGGACGGGTGCCGGCGCGCGGCGAGGTGCTGAGCCATCCGTCTGGGATCGAGTTCCGCGTGCTGGACGCCGACCCGAGGCGGATCCGGCGGCTGCGGGTGCGCGGCGCGCGGGCGGCGCCGGCGCGCGAGGCGGCGGAGTAGCCGGCTCCCGGCGACACGCCGCGGGCAGGTCGGCCCACGTCGCCAGCGCAGGCGACATGCCGTGCGCCGGAACGACGCCGCTGCGGTCGGATTTGGGGATTCTTTCACCGGCGGCCCGCACTCGCCTCTTGTTCCGCAGTCCGATGCGTGATGCGATGCAAATGCCCCCAGCATGGATGGATTTGCAGGCAATGGCCCTTAGCAAGACTCCCTCGAAGACCACCGCGAAACCCGCCGCCAAGCCGGCAGCCAAGGCTGCCCCGGCCAAGCCGGCCGGCAAGGCCGCCGCTGCGGCGCCGGCGCCGGCCCCGGCGCCTGCTCCAGCCGCCGCCAAGGCGGTTGCCGCCGCGACCGTGACGCTGAAGCAGGTCGCGGCCCAGCTCGCCGACGCCCATGCGATGCCGAAAAGCCAAGCCGAGGCGCTGGCCAGCAGCCTGGTCGGCGTGCTGGTCAAGCACCTGAAGGCCGGCGACCGGCTGCGCATCGGCGGCCTCGGCATCCTGGAGGTCAAGAACCGCCCGGCCCGCACCGGCCGCAACCCGGCTACCGGCGCCACCATCCAGATCGCGGCGAGCAAGAAGATCGCCTTCCGGCCGGCCAAGGAGCTGAAGGAAGCGATCTGACACCCACCCGCCCGGGTTTACACCATCGCAGGGGGCGGCTCACGCTCTTGCCCGCCGCCGCTCCGAGGGCAGGGCGTGGATCCTCGGCCTTCGCCGAGGATGACGGGGGAGCGGCTTCTACCCGATCCTGGACGCTGGGCCGTGTCCGGTGCGGGACTGGACGGCCGGTTAAGCCCGGCCGTGACGATGGCGCGCGGCGCGAACGCCTGCGCGCGGGTCCATCCGCAGCAAGGGAGGGGGCAGTTAGCCCCTACTCCTCCGCGTCCGCGGCAGGATCGCCCGCAGCCCCTGGCGGGCCGGCGGCCAGGTCGCGGGCGACCTCGGGCCGGCGGAGCATCCGGTCCACCTGCATCGCATAGTCGATGCTGGTGTCGGCCTGGAACGAGACCTCCGGGGCGACGCGCAGGCGCAGCGACTTGGCCAATTGGCCGCGCAGGAACGGCGCGGCGCGGCGCAGCGCCGGCAGCAGCGCGTCGGCATCGGCGCGGCCGAGCCGGGTGACGAACGCCGTGGCGCGGCTCAGGTCGGGGCCGACCCGCACCTCGGTCACGGTGATCGGCACGCCGGACAGCTCCGGGTCGCGGATTTCGTCGCGCGCGAAAATGCCGGCCAGGACGTGACGGATCTCCTCGCCTACCCGCAACTGACGCTGCGTCGGCGCCCTGGCCGCCGCCGCGCGGCCGCCCGTCCTCACGGCGCCGCCTTCACGGCGCCGTCGTCATCGCGGCACCGCCGTCAACCGGGCACCATCTCGATGTCGAAGCACTCGACCACGTCGCCCTCGCGCAGATCGTTGAAGTTCGCGAACGACAGGCCGCATTCGTAGCCGCGCGCCACTTCGCGCACGTCGTCCTTGAACCGCTTGAGCTGGGTCAGCTCGCCGCTGTGGATCACCACGCCGTCGCGCAGCAGCCGCACGCCGGAGCCGCGCTTGACCAGGCCCTCCGTCACCATGCAGCCGGCGACCTTGCCGGTCTTGGTGATGTCGAACACGCTGGCGGATCTCGGCATAGCCCAGGAACACCTCGCGCGCCTTCGGCGCCACCTTGCCGCGCACCAGCTTCTCGATGTCGTCGGCCACCTCGTAGATGATCGAGTAGTAGCGGATATCGACGCCCTCGCGCTGCGCCAGCTCGCGCGCCTGGCTGGTGGCGCGCACGTTGAACGCCACGATCACCGCGCTGTTGGCGCCGCGCCAGCTGGATGTCGCTCTCGGTGATCTGGCCGACGCCGGACAGCAGCACCCGCACCCGCACCTCCTCATGCGCCAGCTTGAGCACGGTGGCCTGGATCGCCTCGGCGCTGCCCTGCACGTCGGCCTTGATCAGGACGGCGACTTCCTTCTGCACGCCGGCCTGGATGCGGGCCAGCATCTCGTCCAGCGTGCCGCGCGCCGCCGCGGTGACGCCCGGCCGCGCTTGTCGCGGAGCCGGCGCTGGCGGAACTCGCTGACCTCGCGGGCGCGGCTCTCGTTCTCGACCACCACGAACGGCTCGCCGGCCTGCGGCACCGAGGCCAGGCCCAGCACCTCCACCGGCGCGGACGGGCCGGCTTCCTTCAGCGGGCGTCCCTTGTCGTCGAGCATGGCGCGCACCCGGCCCCATTCGGCGCCGGCCACGATGATCTCGCCCTGCCGCAGCGTGCCCTTCTGCACCAGCACGGTCGCCACCGCGCCGCGGCCGCGATCCAGCCGGCTTTCCACCACGCTGCCCTCGGCGGCGCGCTCGGGGTTGGCGCGCAGGTCGAGGATTTCGGCCTGCAGCAGGATCGCCTCCTCCAGCTTGTCCAGGCCGGTCTTCTTGAGCGGCGGAGACCTCCACGTCCTGGGTGTCGCCGCCCATGGCCTCGACCACGATGTCGTGGCTGAGCAGCTCCTGGCGGACCCGGTCCGGGTTGGCGCCGGGCTTGTCGATCTTGTTGATGGCCACGATGATCGGCGCGCCCGCCGCCTTGGCGTGGCGGATCGCCTCGATGGTCTGCGGCATCACGCCGTCGTCGGCGGCCACCACCAGCACCACGATGTCGGTCACGCTGACGCGCCGCGCGAGCGCATCGCGGTGAACGCCTCGTGGCCGGGCGTGTCGATGAAGGTGATGCGGCTGCCGGACGGCAGTTCGACCTGATAGGCGCCGATATGCTGGGTGATGCCGCCGGCCTCGCCGGCCGCCACATCGGTGGCGCGCAGCGCGTCGAGCAGGCTGGTCTTGCCGTGATCGACATGGCCCATGATGGTGACCACCGGCGGGCGCGGCAGCAGCTCGGCATCCTCGTCCGTGACGCCCTCCAGCCCCTGCTCGACCGCGTCCTCGGCGACGCGCTTCACGCGATGGCCGAACTCCTGCACCACCAGCTCGGCGGTGTCGGCGTCCAGCGCCTGCGTCACGGTCGCCATGACGCCCATGCGCATCAGCGCCTTGATGACGTCAGGCGTGCGCGCGGCCATGCGGTTGGCGAGTTCCTGCACGGTGATGGCATCGGGCAGCACCACCTCGCGCACCACTTTCACCCCGTCGCTGCGCAGCAGCTCCAGTTCCGCCTGCCGGCGCTCGCGGTCGCGCTGGCGGCGCACCGAAGCCAGGCTGCGGACCTTGTCGTCCTCGCCCTCGATAGCCGCCTGCACGTCGATGCGGCCGGAGCGGTTGCGGCGGTCGTCCACCACTTTTTTCGGTGGCGCCACCGGCGGCTTGCGCGCGGCCAGGCCGCCCGGCGCCATGCCGGGGCGGCGCACCGGGCGGGACTCGTCGTCCTCCTCGCCCGGCCGCGCCGGCTTCAGGCGCAGCGTCTCGGTGGGCGCGGCGGGGCTCGCGGTGGTGGCCGGGCGCACCGGACGGCGCGCCTCGGCGCTACCGCGCGCGGCCGGGGCTTGCGGCGGCGGCGGCGCGGATGCCGCCTCCGCGGCGACCCGGCGCGCCTCGGCCTCGGCGCGCTCGCGCGCCTCGGCCTCGGCCTTGGCGCGTTCGGCCTCCTCGGCGGCGCGGCGCGCATCCTCCTCGCGCCGCCGCGCCTCCTCGGCGGCGGAGAGGATGGAGATCTTCTCCTGCTCGCGCCGCTCGGCCTCGCGCCGCGCGGCGTCGCGCTGCTGCTCGACCAGCGCGCGCTGGCGGGCGGCCAGCTCGGTCGCGGTCAGCGCGCGGCCGGCGCCGGCGGGCGGCCGGCCGGCCGGGGCCGGGGCCTTGGACTGGCCGATCGGCGCGCCGGCCGCCGCACTCGGCAGCGGCGTCGCGGGCCGGCGCCGGCGCGCTTCTTGCGCACCTCGACCTGCACCACCTTCGAGCGCCCGTGGCTGAAACTCTGTCGTACCGATCCCGCGTCCACGGTACGCCCGACCTCCATGCGGCCAGCCGGCCGCAGCGAGAGTCGGCCCTTGGCCGCGTCCTGATCGTTGCCTTCGCTCATCTACCCGCCTGATCCAGTTCCTTCGACCCGCCGGCCACGCCGGAGGGGTGTTCCTTCGCCTGGCCCCGCCCGGTCGGGGCCGTCTCGTCCACGCCGCGCAGCCCCGCCAGGCGCTGCGCATCGGCCAGCAGGCGCTCCGCCAGCCGGCCCGGCAGCACCGCCACATGCACCGCGCGCTCGCGGCCGAAGATCGCGCCGAGCCGCTCGGCGGACAGAGGCGCGGCCACCGGCACCAGGCCGGCGCCAAGGCTGCCCCCCAGGAAGCGCGCCCGCTCCTCGGGGCTGCCGTCGGCGGCCTGGATCACCAGCGCCGCCCGCCCCGCCCGCAGCCACTCACGCGCCTTCTCGAAGCCGCTCACCGCCTGCCCGGCGCGTCGGGCGAGGCCGATATGGTCGCCGATCCGTCGCTCCAGCGCGGCGATGAGCCCGGACAAAAGATCGGGGGGACCGTCACCGCGCCGCGCGCCGCCCGTGCGAACGCGCCCTTGGTCCGCGCGCGTTGTATCACATCCTCCCGCGCACTCAACCAGATTCCCCGTCCGGGCAGCGTTGCGGCGAGGTCGGCCACCACCGAGCGGTCGGGCGCGACCACGAAGCGGATCATCGCCTCGCGCGCGCCGCGCTCGCGCGTGACCACACAGCGCCGCAGCGGGCCGCGCTCCGGCTCGTCGTCGTCCTCCTGCTCGGCAGGCTCGGTCGGGTCAGTCGTGACCGGCTCCCTCGTTGGCCGCCTCGCCGGCCGCGATGTCCGGCTGGCCGGCGGCGTCGTCGGTGTCGAACCAGTGGGCGCGCGCGGCCATGATGACCTCGTTGGCGGCGGCTTCGTCCAGGCTGGCCTCGCCCACGATCTCCACCAGCTCGTCGGAGGCGAGGTCGGCCAGGTCGTCGAGCGTCTTGACCCCCTTCTCGCCCAGCGCCACCAGCATCGCCGGGGTCAGCACCTCCATCGCGGCCACGTCGTCGGTGACGCCCAGCGCGACGCGCTTCTCGGTCAGCTCGTTGTCGCGTTTCAGCAGCGACTGCTCGGCGCGACGGATCAGCTCGTCGGCCACGCTCTCGTCGAAGCCCTCGATCGAGGCGAGTTCATCACGGTCCACGAACGCCAGCTCCTCGATAGTGTTGAAGCCTTCCTGCACCAGCAGGCCGGCGATGACGTCGTCCACGTCCAGATTGTCCACGAACAGCCCGGTGCGGCGGCGGAATTCCTCCTGCCGGCGCTCGCTTTCCTCGGCCTCGGTCAGGATGTCGATGTCCCAGCGCGTCAGCTGGCTGGCCAGGCGCACGTTCTGGCCGCGCCGGCCGATCGCCAGGCTGAAGCTGGTCGTCCGGCACCACCACCTCGACCCGCCCGGCCTCCTCGTCCATCACCACCTTGGTCACCTCGGCCGGCGCCAGCGCGTTGACCACGAAGGTCGCCGATTGCGGGCTCCAGGGGATGATGTCGATCTTCTCGCCCTGCAGCTCCTGCACCACCGCCTGCACGCGCGAGCCGCGCATGCCGACGCAGGCGCCGACCGGGTCGATCGAGGCGTCGCGGCTGATCACCGCCATCTTGGCGCGGCTGCCGGGATCGCGGGCGACCGCCTTGATCTCGATGATGCCGTCGTAGATCTCCGGCACCTCCTGCGCGAACAGCTTGGCCAGGAAGCCGGGATGGGTGCGCGACAGAAAGATTTGCGGGCCGCGCAGCTCGTCGCGCACGTCGTAGATATAGGCGCGCACGCGGTCGCCGTTGCGGAAGCTCTCGCGCGAGATCAACTCGTCGCGGCGCAGCAGCGCCTCGGCGCGGCCGATCTCGACCATCAGGTTGCCGTACTCGGTGCGCTTGACCACGCCGTTGACGACCTCGCCGACGCGATCCTTGAACTCGTCGAACTGGCGCTTGCGCTCGTACTCGCGCACCCGCTGCACGATCACCTGCTTGGCGGTCTGGGCGGCGATGCGGCCGAAATCGATCGGCGGCAGCGGATCGACCAGATGGCCGCCGATCTCGATGTCCGGCTTGAACTTGCGGGCGATGTGGACCGGGATCTGGGTCTCCTCGTTCTCGACCACCTCGACCGCCTCGGTCCAGCGTGACAGGCGCACGTCGCCGGTCTTGCGGTCGATGGTGGCGCGGATGTCCTTCTCGTGGCCGTACTTGGCGCGGCCAGCCTTCTGGATCGCCTGCTCCATCGCCTCGATGACTTCCTCGCGGTCGATGGATTTCTCGCGCGCCACGGCATCGGCGACCAGCAGCAGTTCGGGTCTGGCGATGGCGGTGTCCATGACGATGCCTCCTAGTTGCGCTCGGGGTGGGTTTGCAGTCGCCTCGATCAGCGCATCCGTCAGCACCAGCCGGGCGCGGCGGATATTGTCCAGCCGCACGCTCAGCTCGGCGCCGTCGTCGAGCCGCAGCCTTGCGTGGGTGTCGTCGGCGCCGAGCGCCATGCCGGTCGCGCGGCGGCGCCCGTCCTGCGGCAGCTCCAGCTCGATGCGGGCCAGGTGCCCGGCATAGCGGTTCCAGTCCCGCCTGCGGGTCAGCGGGCGGTCGATGCCGGGCGAGCTGACCTCCAGCACCCACTCGGCCTTCATCGGATCTTCGACGTCGATCACCGCGCCGATGGCGTGGCTGATCGCCTCGCAATCCTCGACCGACATCGGCGCGCTGATCGGCGCGGTCGGCCATGATCTGCACGGTCGGCCGGTCGCGCCCGAGCACGGCGACGCGCACCAGCTCGTAGCCCATGCCCGCGAGCGAGGGGCCGACGATGGCGGCGAGGCGGGCTTCAAGCCCGGCATGGCGTGGCTGGTCGTCGTCCAAAACAAAAAAGGCGGCCCGTGAAGGCCACCCCCCGAAAGTTGACGGAGAAGATTGGTGTAGGCGTCACATAGGCGGTCGGTTGCCCCCGCGCAAGCGTCGGCGGCCGGGCGGCGGCGCGGCGGCGCGGCGGTGGCGTGGCGGGGGCCGCTACTGGCGGTCGAGCGACCAGACGTAGCTGCAGCCGCGCCCGGTAGTCTGGGCGGCGAGGTGCGTGCCCTGGATGCGGCCGTTGATGAAGCGCGAGCCGTTCTGCGCGGAGAACGAGCCGTCGGGGGCGATGGCGACCGGAACCTGGCTGGTCGGCAGCCGCCAGACGAACGAGCGGTCCCGGACATGCAGCGTGAACCGCATGGTCTGATTGCAGCGCCCATTGGCGGCGCGGCCGCCGGCGGCGCCGCTGATATCGGCGCCCCCGACGAACACCCCGTCCACCGGCGCCTGGGCGGACGCCGCAGCCGGCAGCAGGGCGATCAGCAGCAGGCGCGCGGCGGCGAACAGGCGCAAACCGGATCTCCCGCACTCGGCTTCGCAGGAGATGGTTGCAGATCGGCAAGGAGGGCGCAAGGGCCGGCGTTGGACGGCGCCAGGGTCGGATGAGGGCCGGACCCCGGTGGAACCGGCGCTGCCACGACGACTGGCGTCCCGTAGGGGATTCGAACCCCTGTTACCGCCGTGAGAGGGCGGTGTCCTGGGCCTCTAGACGAACGGGACCGCGGCCGAGCGCGTTCTAGGGCCTGACCGGGAGGACATCAAGGCCGGGAGGACAGCGCCGGCACGCCCGGGTGTCTCAGCGCGCCAGCGCGGCGCGCGCGGCGATCCGGCCCGAGCGGGGGTCCAGCACCACGACCCGGTCGGGGCCGCCGCCCGACAGCACCAGCACCAGCCCGTCCGCGCCGCCGCTGGCCGCGACGATCCGGGTGCCGGGCGGCTCGTCCAGCGCCACGCCGGGCGCCACGCCGGGCGCCGCTGCCGGGGCAGCGGGGGCCGCGTCGGGGGCGGCCGCCGCGCCCGACGCGGCGCGGCCAGGCCCGCCGCGCGCCACCAGCACGATCAGCGTCGCCGTGCCGCCGACGATCAGCACCCCCATCACCACCGCGGCGATCGTCAGCAGCCGTATCGTGCCTCGCCCCAAGCCCCCCTCCCCATGCTCGCCGGGCCGCGCTATGCCGCGGCGATGCCAGGCGCCCCACCATCCGCCGCGTCACCATGCACGGCCTCGCCATCCGCCGCGCCGCCTTGCCGCGCGAATCTATCGGGCGCGAACATGGCCGACCCGCCCGGCATCCGCCATGTTTTCGTCGCCTCGGCCGAGGATGCCGGCGCGCGCATCGACCGCCGCATGGCGGCCGCGCTGCCGGACCTGACGCGCTCGCGGCTGAAGGGGCTTATCGATGCCGGACGCCTGCTGCGCGACGGCGCGACCGTGGCCAGCCCGGCCGAGCCGGTGCGCGCCGGGGCCAGCTATGTCCTGATCCTGCCGCCGCCCGCGCCGGCCACGCCGCAGGCGCAGGCGATCCCGCTGGCCATCCTGTACGAGGACGCCGACCTGATCGTGCTGGACAAGCAGCCCGGGCTGGTGGTCCATCCCGCGCCCGGCAACGTCGACGGCACGCTGGTCAACGCGCTGCTGGCGCATTGCGGCGACAGCCTGCCCGGCATCGGCGGCGAGCGGCGGCCGGGCATCGTGCACCGGCTGGACCGCGACACCTCCGGGGTGATGGTGGTGGCCAAGACCGAGCCGGCGCTGGCCGTCCTGTCCGCCGCCTTCGCCGCGCGCGACATCGACCGCGCCTATCTGGCGCTGGTCTGGGGCGCGCCGAACCCGGCGCAGGGCGAAATCGAGGGCGCGATCGGCCGCGACCCGCGCGAGCGCAAGCGGATGGCGCTGGTGGCGCGCGGCGGCAAGCCGGCGCTGACCCGCTACCGGGTGCTGGCGCAGCGCGACGCCGCCCTGGCGCTGCTGCAATGCCGGCTGGCGACCGGACGCACCCACCAGATCCGCGTCCACCTCGCCGCGCGCGGCCACCCGGTCGTCGGCGACCCGGTCTATCTCCGGCGCATCCCCGCCGCGGCACGCCTGCTCGACCCGGCGCTGCGCGGCCGGCTGCTGGATTTCCCGCGCCAGGCGCTGCACGCCGCCCGGCTCGGCTTCCGCCACCCGCGCACCGGGGCGGCGCTGGAGTTCGCCACGCCGCCGCCGGCGGACATGCAGGCGCTGCTTGACGCGGCCGGGCTGGGCACGGCCGGGGTGGAGATCACAGACCGGGCGGCGTCCTGAACCGGCCGGTCTCAATCAGGACCGGAGCAGTCTGTTTTCCTTGACAGCGGCGTGATGTCCCGCTACAAGCAGCGGCGTGGACGGGCGTGGATGCTCCGTCCTGGACCTGATGGCCCGTCGTTGCCTCGCAGAAGGGGCGGCGGACCGCGCAACAAGTCGCGCCTTCCTGCATCCTGACACCCGGTTCGCACGTAGTGATGCTCGAACCCGCCGGCTCGCCTGCGCCGCAAGGGCAGGTCTGCCGGGCCGAGACGAAAGGAGCCTCGCATGGTCTCTGCCGTCATCAACGTTGCCCCCGAGGGCAACCTCACCCGGTATCTGCAAGAGATCCGGAAGTTTCCGATGCTGACGCCCGAGGAGGAACTCGACCTCAGCAAGCGCTGGCGCGACAACGAGGATATGGAGGCGGCGCACAAGCTTGTCACCTCCCACCTGCGCCTGGTCGCCAAGATCGCCATGGGCTATCGCGGCTACGGCCTGCCGGTCGGCGAGCTGATCAGCGAGGGCAATGTCGGCATGATGCAGGCGGTCAAGCGGTTCGACCCGGACCGTGGCTTCCGCCTGGCGACCTACGCGATGTGGTGGATCCGCGCGGCGATCCAGGAATACATCCTGCACAGCTGGTCGCTGGTGAAGATGGGCACCACGGCGGCGCAGAAGAAGCTGTTCTTCAACCTGCGCCGGCTGAAGGGCCAGATGCAGGCGATCGAGGACGGCGACCTGCAGCCCGAGCAGGTGGCAAAGATCGCGCATGTGCTGGCGGTGCCCGAGCAGGACGTGGTCAGCATGAACCGCCGTCTGTCCGCCCCGGACCACAGCCTGAACGCGCCGCTGCGCGCCGACAGCGAGGGCGAGTGGCAGGACTGGCTGGTCGATGAGGGCGAAAGCCAGGAGACCGCGCTGGCCGAGAGCGAGGAGTTCTCGGGCCGCAAGGCGCTGCTCAACGGCGCGCTGAAGACCCTGAACGAGCGCGAGCGCCACATCCTGATCGAGCGCCGGCTGAAGGACGAGCCGACCACGCTTGAGGAGCTGTCGCAGCAATACGGCATCTCACGTGAGCGGGTGCGGCAGATCGAGGTGCGGGCGTTCGAGAAGCTGCAGAAATCCATGCACACGCAGGTAGCGGAACGCCGGCGCGCGGTGCGCGTCGCCGCCTGAGGCGCTGCCGGAGGGCCTGGGGGGGCTCGCTGATGCGCATTCTCCTTACCGGCTCCTCCGGCTGGCTCGGCCGGTTTCTCGCGCCCCGGTTGCGCAGCGCCGGCCACGTCGTCACCGGCCTGGACATCGCGCCGGGACCAAATACGGATCTGCTCGGCTCGGTCGCGGATCGCGCGGCGATCGAGCGCGCGTTTGCCGTGGGCGTCGATGCCGTTGTCCACGCCGCCGCGCTGCACAAGCCGGACATCGCCCGCTATCCGGCGCAGGATTTTGTCGATGTCAATGTCACCGGGACCCTCAATCTGCTGGAAGCGGCAACGTCGGCGGGACATGACCGTTTTGTTATGACATCGACGACCTCGCTGATGGTCGATCAGGCGATCCGCGAGGCGACCGGCCGGACCGCCGTCTGGCTGGACGAGCGCAGCGGACCGCTGGCGCCGCGCAACATCTACGGGGTCACCAAGCTCGCGGCCGAGGGATTGTGCCGCCTGTTTGCCATTCAGCATGGCCTCGGCTGCGTCGTCCTGCGGACGGCGCGGTTTTTTCCGGAAGATGACGACACGCACGCGCAGCCGTCGGGGGAGAACCTCAAGGCGGTCGAGTTCCTCAGCCGTCGTCTCACCGTGCAGGACGCCGCCGAGGCGCATGTTGTCGCGCTGGAGTGGGCGCCGAGACTGGGTTTCGAGGTGTTCGTGACGGCTGCCTTGACTCCGTTCGTCCGTTCCGAAGCGGCTGGACTGCAGAGCGATGCTGCCGCCGTGATCGCGCGACATTTCCCGGATGCCCCCGAACTGTTCGCGCGGCGCGGCTGGGTGCTGCCAGCCAGCATCAGTCGCGTCTATGATGCCGGTTACGCGGAGCGGAGGATGGGCTTCCGGTGCCGCACCGGTTTCGCCGACGTGCTGGACGCGATGCGGGAAGATCGCGAACTGCCGTTTGCGCACGATCCGACCTATGTGCCGGCGAAGGAACGGCAGCGCACAGCGAGCATCGACTGGTTGAGCCAGTCGTAGGGCCAGGTCCCGGCCACGGGCCGGAGGCCCGCCCCAGGACAGGCTCATGCCAGTCAACAACGCATGTCCTGCAGCCGCTCCGAAGCAAGGCGCGGATCCTCGGCCTTCGCCGAGGATGACGGTGGGAAGTCATTTTCCGTGGAACCTGGCATGGGTTCCCGCCCGCGAGGAGAGTCCGCGCCTATGCCCGCGACATGCGGTTCCAGGCGTCGAGTGCGGCGATCTTGTAGGCCTCGGCCAGTGTCGGGTAGTTGAAAGTGTTCTCGATGAAGTAGTCGAGCGTGCCCTTCAGGTTCAGCACCGCCTGGCCGATATGCACCAGCTCGGTGGCGCCCTCGCCGACGATGTGCACGCCGAGCAGCGCGCGGGACTCGATGGCGAAGATCATCTTCAGCAGCCCGGCGTTCAATCCCATGATGTGCCCGCGCGAAGTCTCGCGAAACCGCGCGACGCCGCACTCATACGGGATGGACTGCTCGCGCACCTCCTCCTCGGTCATGCCGACCGTGGAGATCTCCGGCACCGAGTAGATCCCGTACGGAAAGAACTTCGGCGCCGGCGGCAGCGGGATGTCGAAGGCGTGGCAGGCCGCGATGCGGCCCTGTTCCATCGACGTCGATGCCAGGCTGGGAAAGCCGATCGTGTCACCGGAGGCATAGATGTGCGCCACCGATGTCTGGAACGTGCGCGGATCGACCTTGAGCCGCCCGCGCGCGTCGGTAACCAGCCCGCAGGCCGGCAGGTCGAGCGACTCGGCGGCACCCATCCGCCCCGCCGCGTACAGCAGCATGTCAGACCGGATCCGGCGGCCGCTTTGCAGCATGGTGACCGGGCTGCCGTTCTCGATCTGGATGCTGGCGATCGGCGAGCCGCAGCGGATGGTGACGCCACGATCGCGCAGCTGGTGGACGAAATCCTCGATGATCTCGTGGTCGATGAAATCGAGGAAGGTCGGACGCGGCTCGACCAGCGAGACGCTGACATCCAGCGCGCTGAAGATCGTCGCGTATTCCACGCCGATCACGCCGGCGCCGATCACCGTCAGGCTGCGCGGCAGGCGCGGCACATCGACGATCTCGTCGCTGTCCAGCACAGTGGCGCCGTCGAACGGCACGTCGGCCGGGCGATGCGGACGGGTGCCGACGGCGATCAGGAAGCGGTCGCTTTCCACCACCTGCACATCGACGCCGTCCTGCGCCACTGCGATGCGGTGCGGGTCGAGGAAGCGCGCCGTGCCGACCAGCGTGCGCACGCCGTTGCGCGCGAACTGGTGTTCCAGCACATCGACCTCGTGATCCAGCGTCATGTGCAGCCGGGCCATCAGATCCTGCGCCGCGATGTCCTTTTTCACCCGGTAGGCGCGGCCGTAGAAGCCGCGCTCGCGCCAGCCGGACAGGTTCAGCACCGTCTCGCGCAGAGTTTTCGACGGGATGGTGCCGGTATGCACCGACACGCCGCCGACACGGCGGCCGCGTTCGATGACCAGCACCGACTTGCCGAGCTTGGCGGCCTGTATGGCGGCGCGCCGGCCGGACGGGCCGCTGCCGATGACGACGAAGTCGTGGCGGGTCACGGGGTCTGTCCTGGAGTGGGGCGATCTGGCGGGCGGTGGCGGGCCGGTTGTCGCGCAGTCTAGATACGAAACCGTTGATCCGGCGAGTGCCGATCAGCACGCCGCCGGCAAACCGCCCGCCGGCCCGGCGCGTTCTGCGCCGCGCAACGGTCGAAGATCACAGGGCGGAGGCGGGACATGCGGCTGGCATTGGCCGGATTGCTGCTGGCGGGTCTCGCCGGCTGCGGCGCGGTGCATCCCGACCATGGCACCGGAGCGGCGGCGGCGCCGGCCACCGAAGGCGGCCTGGCCGGGCCGCAGGAGGGCAGCCCGCTGGATGCGCGCAATCTGGGATCGGGGCCGACGACCGTGCCGTGAGCCGCAACGCCTTTCCCGCCGCCCAGACACAGGTCTGGTCCAAGCAACGCACCGGAACGCGCAAATCGCGGATCACACGCGGGCATATCGTGCTATTCCATAGTTGACCGGTAGGAATTATGCGCGCCCATAATGCGCCCGCAACCGGTCGGCAGGGGCCGTGCGATGGACATGCCAAGCCTGATGCGCGAGATCGGCGGCGCTGCGGCCGACCCGAAGCGGTTGCCGGTCGCCGTGGTCGGCGGCGGCTTTTCCGGCACCATCACCGCGCTGAACCTGCTGCGCACCCTGCCGCCGACGCAGACCGTGCTGCTGTGCGAGCGGGCGCGCAAATTTGCCTGCGGCACCGCCTATGCCACCGAGCACGCCGACCACCTGCTGAACGTGCGCGCCGCCAACATGAGCGCGTTCGCCGAGCAGCCGGACAGCTTCGAGGCGTGGCTGCGCGGCTGCGCCTTCGACGACACGCGCCGGGTGCGCCAGACGCCGGCCGGCGTGTTCGCCTCGCGCTCGCTGTACGGCCGCTACCTGAACGCCATGCTGGATGTCGGCATGGCCGGCGTCGCCGGCAGCGTGCGGCTGCGGCTGGTGCCGGGCGAGGTGGTGGACATCGCGCCCGCGCCCGGCGGCTGGACGCTGGCCTTCGCCGGGGGCGCCGTGCAGCGTGTGGCCGCGGTGGTGCTGGCGACCGGCAACCTGCCCTGCGGCGAGCGCCAGTCCGGGCTGTACTGGCCCGACCCGTGGGCGCCGGCGACGCTGGCCGGCCTGCGCCGCGGGCCGCCGCTGCTGGTCATCGGGACCGGCCTGACCGCCATGGATCTGGCGGTGGCGCTGCAGGCAGACGGTTTTCCGGGGCCGGTGATCGCACTGTCGCGGCGCGGGCTGCTGGCGCAGCGTCATGCGCCGTCGGACGCTTGGCCGCCCCCGTCGTTCACGCCGGCCGAGCGCGCCTCGCTGCCGGCGCTGCTGCGCCGCCTGCGCCGCGACATCGCCGCGGCGCAGGCGCAGGGCGCGGACTGGCGCGCGGTGATCGACAGCCTGCGGGCGGACACGCAGGCGTTGTGGCGCGGGCTGCCGCAGCGCGATCGCGCGCGCTTCCTGCGCCACCTGCGGCCCTATTGGGACGTGCATCGCCACCGCCTCGCGCCGCCGGTGGCCGAGCGGATCGACGCGATGCGCGCCAACGGCTACCTGCAGGTGATCCGCGGCCGGCTGCGCGACATCGGGCAGGATGGCGGGGCCGGCTACGCGCTGGTCCAACCGCGCGGCGAGCCGCCGCGGCGCATCGCGGTGCAGCGCGTGGTCAACGCGACCGGGGTGGAAAGCGCGTCGCGCTGCCGCGACACGCTGCTGCAGGCGCTGCTGGCGCGCGGGCTGGTCCGGCTCGACGCGCTCGGCCTGGGCATCGACGTCAGCGATGCGCTGCAGGTGGTGGACGCGCAGGGGCGGGCCTCGTCGAGCATGTGGGCGCTGGGGCCGCTGGTGCGCGGGGTTTTCTGGGAGTGTACCGCCGTGCCCGACATCCGCGTGCAGGCGTCGCAGCTGGCGATGCAGATGGCCCGGTGAGCCGCCCAGGCGCGCCGATCAGCCGCGCACCAGCCCGCCCAGCGCGGAAATCCCGCTCGCACCCGGGAAGATCGTCGGCATCGCCGACGCCGGGATGCCCAGATGGCCCTGCAGAACGCCCATCGCGATGGCGCGGTAATCCAGCGTCGGCTGCAGGTCACGCTGCTGGTAGAGCTGCCCCTGTCCCAGGCCGGGCCAGGTGGTCACCACCTTGCCGCCGGCCACCGCGCCGCCGGCGAGGATCACGGCGAAGCCGGTGCCGTGGTCCGTGCCGCCGCCGGTGGTGTTGTTGGCATAGGCGGTGCGGCCGAACTCGGTCATCGTCAGCACCACGGTATTCGCCCAGGCCGCGCCCAGCGTGGTCTTCAGCGCCAGGAAGGTGGCGTCGAGGTCGGCGAGCGCCGCGTTCAGCCGGTTGAGCTGGTCGGCGTGGGTGTCGAAACTGTCGGTCTCGATGGCCGCCACGCGCGGGCCGGTCGGACTGGCCAGGATCTCGCCCGTCGCCCAGCCCATCTGCGCCAGCGACGACGTGCCGGCCGGCGCTTTCGGCCCGGCGAGCATCGCCAGCTTCAGCGCGTTGCGGTCGGCGTTGCCGACCTGCATCGCCGGCCCCAGCACCGGGTCGGACTGGTTCAGCGCCACGATGCTGGCGGCCAGCGTCGGCGAGGTCATCGGGAACGGATCATGCGCCCAGCCCGCCACGGTGGCGGCACCGCGGATCAGCAGCGGCGTGGTCACGTTCACCGAAATCCCGGTCTGCAGCGACCCGGGCGGCGCGGGGATCATGCCGACCACGCGGTTCAGCCAGCCGCTGGTCAGCGCCTCCGGCGCGCCGCCCTGGATGTAGTCCTGCCCCTCGAAATGGCTGCGGGTAAAGGCGCTGTTGCCGACGGCGTGCACCATCAGCGCCTCGCCGGACTGGAACATCGCGTGCAGGTTCGCGAGCGCCGGGTGCAGCCCGAAGAAGCCGCCCAGATACAGCATGCCCCCGGCGGCGCCGACCGGGCCGGACATCAGCGGCGCGCGCAGGCCGGCCAGGTTGTGATCGCCGTACGGCGCCACCGCCGCCAGCCCGTCCATGCCGCCGCGCAGGTTGATGACGACCAGCCGGGCATTGCCGGGCGTGCTGGCCAACGCCAGCGAGGTGCGCCCCAGCACGACGGCGGCGCCCAGTCCGAGCAGCGCCGAGCGGCGGCGCAGCAGCAGCCGGCCCCGCTGACAGGCAAAGTCGGGCTGGCAGGCAAACTCGGGCTGGCAGCCGAAGTCGGGAGTGCCGGAGGAAAGTGCGTGCATGGCTCAGCGCCTCTGCCATTCGGGTGAACAGAACAGCAGCGTCAGCTGGCTGGCGGGCGAGCCGGCGCCGTTGACCGCGGCCGCGGTGCTGGCGGACAGGAGCGGGCCAAGGCTGGCGGCGGCGATCGCCGAGGGGCTGATGCCGGTCAGGCCGCCGCATAGCTGGTTGACCCAGTCCATCCGCATCATCACGCCTTCCGGGCTGGTCCAGTCGGCGGACAGGTCCGACCAGCCGTTGGGGAACGGCGGGCACCAGGTCGGCTGGCCCATCGCGCTGACCACCGGGTCGATGCTGGGCGCGGTGGCGGCGGTGACGCCGAGCGCGCGCAGCGTCGCCACCGCGAAGTCGAGCGGGGTGCGCAGCTTGGTCAGCGGCGTCCAGGCGTTCGGCAGCCCGATCAGCGCCTGCGCCGCCGCGTCCAGATTGCCGCCGGTGGCGGCCAGCGCGTTGTAGATGGCCGCCACGTCGGCGGCGGCCGGCGTATCCGAGATGAAGTGCGTGGCGAGCTTGGCCGCGAGCCGCTGATAGGTGAGCGGATGCGTGCCCAGCCACTGCAGCGCCGCGCTGCAGCCGGCGCTGGTGCCCGGGTAGGTGTTGCCCATCAGCACCTGATTGCCCGGCTGCGCGCTGGTCGGATCGTAGATCGCGCCGAACGGCGCCTGTTTCGCGTTGATGGTGCGTCCGGTCAGCAGATAGGCCATCGCGTCCACGTCGGCCTGCGCATAGCCGGCCCCGACGCCGACCGTGTACAGCTCCAGCGTCTCGCGGCCGAGGTTCTCGTTGATGTTGAGCGCCGCCCTGCCGACCTTCGCGGCGATGAGTGCGCGCTGGCTGAGCGGCCCGACCGACTGGTCGTTGTTGAGCGAGGTGATCATCGCCGCATGCGTCATCACCGCCTGCAGCATGTCGGCAAAGGTCGCGGTCACGTACGGCCGGATGGCGTCGCGGACATAGGCGCCGGCGGTGGCCGACACGACATAGGGACTGGCCATGACGGCGAAATGATTGGCCCAGAACCAGACCAGCCGCTCGCGGAACGGCGCGGCGGCGGTGACGGCGTTGGCCAGGAAGGTCTGCGCCTCGAAATCGAAATGCGCGACGACCGCGGCGGTGGCGGTGCTGCGGCCGGAGGTGCCGGCCTGATGCGACAGCATCGCGTTGATCAGCCCCAGTCCGTCAGCCGCGGTCGGCATGCCGGCGACCGGGGTCGGGTCGGGCTGAGCGAGCTGCGCGCGCAGCCAGCCGACCGCGTCGCCCGGCACGGCGTCATCCGGTCGGCCGCCGAGGCCGAACCGGGTGAACGCCTGCGCCGCGGCGACATTGCTGCCGAGCGCCGTCACCGCCGCTCTCCACGGCGGGGCCGGCGGCGCGCGGCGGCCCGGCTGGCGCGCGGCACGGGCCGACTGTCGGGCGGGCCGCCAGATCGAGATACTCGGTGCATGGGAGCGATCCCGCGTTGTGAGGACAAGGCGATTATTGAGACGGAGTGTTACGCTCTGGTGAACGCCGGGACTTGCAGCGGCGCCGGCGCGCCGCGCGGCGAAACCCGTGCGACGGTCGCTTAGACCTTGCGATTCTGTGTTGTGCGCGCGGACGGACGGTGTGATGCCGCGGCAAGCCACGCGGCGGCTAGGCCGTCGCGAAGGTTCCTGTTATGTTCCGCTGCATGACGGTTGTCCGGCCGACAGATCGCGCCATATAGTGTCTGCGCCGCCACACTGCCGCCACATCTAGTGTCACGTGCATTGACCGCGCTAAGCCCTTGGGCGGTAAAGTCAGGCGTCGGGCGAGTTTGTTCGACCGATCGCCGACGCCAGCCGCCCAGCCCCGTCCGGGAGACCGCCATGCTCGATGCCGTCCAGATGCAAGGCCGCCACCAGGTCCGCGTCGATCGCTCGCGCGACGCGCTGATTACCGATTTCGGTCGCGCCACGCTGGACGACCGCTATCTGCTGCCGGGCGAGAGCTATCAGGATCTGTTCGCCCGGGTGGCCAGCTACTACGGTGACGATGCCGGCCACGCGCAGCGCATCTATGACTACATCAGCCGCATGTGGTTCATGCCGGCGACCCCGGTGCTGTCCAACGGCGGCACCACGCGCGGCCTGCCGATCTCGTGCTTCCTGAACGAGGCGTCCGACAGCCTGGATGGCATTGTCGGGCTGTGGAACGAGAATGTCTGGCTGGCCAGCAAGGGCGGCGGCATCGGCAGCTACTGGGGCAATTTGCGCTCGATCGGCGAGAAGGTCGGGCAGAACGGCAAGACCTCGGGCGTGATCCCGTTCATCCGGGTGATGGACAGCCTGACGCTCGCGATCAGCCAGGGCAGCCTGCGGCGCGGCTCGGCGGCGGTGTACCTGCCGATCAGCCACCCGGAGATCGAGGAGTTCGTCGAGATCCGCCGCCCGACCGGCGGCGATCCAAACCGCAAGGCGCTGAACCTGCATCACGGCCTGCTGGTCTCCGACGCCTTCATGCGCGCGGTCGAGGCGGACGAGGAATGGGCGCTGACCTCGCCCAAGGACGGCGTGATCGTCCGCCGCATCTCGGCGCGCGGCCTGTGGATCCGCATCCTGACGGCGCGCGTCGAGACCGGCGAGCCGTACCTGGTGTTCTCCGACCGGGTCAATCGCGGCCGGCCGGAATGGCAGAAGCTGGCCGGGCTGGAGGTCAAGACCTCAAACCTGTGCAGCGAGATCACGCTGCCCACCGGCATCGACCAGCACGGCCGGCAGCGCACCGCGGTCTGCTGCCTGTCTTCGGTCAACCTTGAGACCTGGTTCGAGTGGCACCAGCATCCGGCCTTCATCGAGGACGTGATGCGCTTCCTGGACAACGTGCTGCAGGATTTCATCGACCGCGCGCCGCCGGGCATGGAGCGGGCGAAATACGCGGCGATGCGCGAGCGGTCGGTGGGGCTGGGCGTGATGGGCTTCCACAGCTTCCTGCAATCGCAGGGCGTGCCGTTCGAGGGGGTAATGGCGAAGGTCTGGAACAAGCGCATGTTCGCCCAGATTCGCGCCCAGGCCGACACCGCCAGCCGCACGCTGGCGCATGAGCGCGGGCCGTGCCCGGATGCCGCCGAGTACGGCTTCATGGAGCGGTTCTCGAACAAGCTGGCGATCGCGCCAACGGCGTCGATCTCGATCATCGCCGGCAACGCCTCGCCCGGCATCGAGCCGATCGCCGCCAACGTGTTCCTGCAAAAGACGCTGTCCGGCAGCTTCACCGTGCGCAACCGCCACCTGCACAAGCTGATGATCGAGCGCGGCCAGGACACCGACGAGGTCTGGTCGTCGATCACGCTGAACAAGGGCAGCGTGCAGCACCTGGGCTTCCTGACCGACAACGAACGCGCGGTGTTCAAGACGGCGTTCGAGCTGGACCAGCGCTGGGTGGTCGAGCACGCCGCCGACCGCACGCCGTATGTCTGCCAGAGCCAGTCGGTGAACGTCTTCCTGCCGGCCGACGTGCACAAGCGCGACCTGCACCAGATCCACATGCTGGCCTGGAAGCGCGGGCTGAAGTCGCTGTACTACTGCCGCAGCCTGTCGATCCAGCGCGCCGACAACGTCAGCGAGACCGCGGTGCGCCCGACCGAGTTCGTCGGCGCCGCATCGCTTGAGGCGGAGCTGCCGCTGGCCGCGCCGCCGCCGCGGGTGGCGAACTATGAGGAGTGCCTGGCCTGCCAGTAGGCGGGCCAGTAAGCGGGGCGAGTCTTCCAACCCGCCCCGCCGGCGGCTGGCCTGGACCGGGCGTTTCAGATCTGGCCGGGCGGAATGTCGGTCTGCAGGCAATGCGGCTGCTGGAAACCGGTCGGCGGCGCGCCGGCCATCGCCGGATATTCGATGTTGTCGCTGCCGCTGCTGTTCGGGCCGCCCGGAATCGCGTCGAACCCGGCGGCGCGGCGCATGCGATAGGCGATAACGTGGTCGGCGCATGAGGTGTCGCCGCTGACCCCGAGGCCGCCGATCACCTTGCCGGCGGAATACAGCGCCAAGCCGCCGCCGAAGGTGATGATGCCGCCGGGCACGAAGCCCACGCCGACGCCCTGCGGCAGCAGGAACGGGTTGAACGGATTGGACTCGTTCAGCCCGTATAGCGAGCCGCCCGGCTGGGTCGGCGCATACAGGTTGGCAGTCGAGATCGACAGCGCGCTGTTGCTGAAATCGTTGCCGGCGCCAGCCTTGGCGATGGCGATCGCGCGGCTGCCCGGCCAGGCGTCGCCGATCGAGATGACCGAGCACAGCACGCCCTTGCGGTCCACCACCGCCGACCACATCCGGTTGGGCTGGAACAGGCCGCCGTTGGATCCGTTGACGACCACCGCAAGCTGCGATTGCAACGACGCGACGGTGCTCGACGGAATCGAGCAGCGTTGGCTCCACGCCGGCGCCGGCGCCATCGCGGCTATGCCGGTGGACAGTCCCAGAGCGAACAGTCCCAGAGTCGAAAGCCTGATACCCTTGAGCAGCACGGCGTCCTCCTGTTTCTGGTGGCGGGCGCACGATAGCTCGAAAAAGCATTAATACGTGAGTTCGAAACTTTCTAGGAAAACAAGCTGAATCGGAATGAATCCGCATCCCGGGGCGCCTCTGGTCTCTGCTTCGGGAAACTCGGCCGCCGCCTGGGACGGCAATCCGGCGCTATTCGACGACGATCCGCGGGCCGGATGCGGCCGGCGAGCGCAGCTTGTCAAGCAGCCGCCGGGCGACCGCGGCGAACGCCTGCGCGGCCGGACTGTCGGGGGCGGCGGCGACGATTGGCGCGCCGGCGTCGCCGGCGCTGCGGATGTCGAGCAGCAGCGGCACCTCGCCGAGGAACTCGCAGCCCAGCCGGTCCGCCTCGTCGCGCGCGCCGCCGTGGCCGAACACGTCGGTGCGTCCGCCGCAATGCGGGCAGGCGAAGAAGCTCATGTTCTCAATCAGGCCGAGGATCGGCACCAGCGTCTTCTGGAACATCCGCACGCCGCGCCGCGCGTCCAGCAGAGCGATGTCCTGCGGCGTCGAGACGATCACCGCGCCCGACAGCGCCACCCGCTGCGCCATCGTCAGCGCCACGTCGCCGGTGCCGGGCGGCATGTCCACGATCATCACGTCGAGCGGCTCGCCGGGCCGGCCCCAGGCGACCTGACCCATCATCTGCTCCAGCGCGCTCATCACCATCGGGCCGCGCCAGATCATCGCGGTGTCCTCATCGACCAGGAAGCCGATCGACATCGCCTGCACGCCCCAGGCGTCCAGCGGGATCATCCGCTGGCCGTCTAGCTCGGGCTTGCGCGACAGCCCCAGCATGCGCGGCAGGCTGGGGCCGTAGATGTCGGCATCGAGCAGACCGACGCGCGCGCCCAGCCGGCCCAGCGCCACCGCGAGGTTGACCGCGACCGTACTCTTGCCGACGCCGCCCTTGCCGGAGGCGACGGCGACCACCGCGCCCACGCCGTCAAGCAGCAGCTTGCGCGCCGGCGCGGCGGGGCGCGCCGCGGCGGGCGGCGGGGCGGCCGGCGTCTCGGTATGCGCGGTCAGCACCGCGGCGACGTTGCGCACCCCCGGCTCGCGCGCCAGCCGCGCCTCGACTGCGCGGGCCACCGTCTCCATCGCCGCGGCGCGCTGCCGGTCCGTCAGCAGCGCCACCTGCACCAGTCCGCCGCGCACCTGGATCGCGTCCACCAGCCCGGCGGCGACGATGTCGCGGCCGCTGGCCGGGTCGGCGATGTCGCGCAGGGCGGCGCGGAGCGCCTCGGTGGTCGGCGGGTTCGGCTGCGGATCGGCCATCCGGTTGAAAACCTCCGTGTCCGGGCGATATCGCGGAACCTAGTCCCAGCCCGACTTGCCGCCAATGGGCCAGCCGCCGATGGTGGCCCGGCGCCCGCTGCGCTACACCACGCATACGGCCACTCGCCGCGACAGGAGATCCGACCGCTCATGCCCTGGAACAACGGCGGCCCCGAACAACCGAACGGGGCACCGAATCCGTGGGGCACCCCGCCCGGCGATGGCGGCCGCAGGCCCTCGCCCGACCGCCCGCAGGGGCGGCCGCAAGGACCGCGCGGACCCTGGGGCGCGGGCGGCGTGCCGCCGGAACTGGACGAGCTGATCGGCCGCGCCCAGGGCTGGCTGCGCGGCGCGCTGCCGTTCGGCGGCGGCGGCGGTCCGCGGCGCGGCGCTGGCGGAGGCGGCGGCGGCGGCCGGTTCTCTGGCCGGCGCGGACTGGCGCTGCTGCTGGCCATCGTCGTCGTGCTGTGGGCGGCGAGCGGCTTCTACCGGGTCGAGCCGGACCAGCAGGGCGTGGTGCTGCGCTTCGGCGCCTATGTCCGCTCGACGCTGCCCGGGCTGAACTATCACCTGCCCTGGCCGATCGAGAGCGTGCAGACGCCGGCGGTGACGCGCATCAACCGCGTGGAGATCGGCTATCGCAGCGGCGGGGCGGCGGCCGAGGCCACCGACCAGGGCCAGGATTCGACCGGCACCGAGGTGTCGCAGGAAGGGCTGATGCTGACCGGCGATGAGAACATCATCGACATCAACTTCGCCGTGTTCTGGCGTATCAGCAACGCCGAGAAATACCTGTTCGGCACCCGCAACCCGGATCACGCGGTCAAGCAGGTCGCCGAGAGCGTGATGCGCGAGGTGATCGGCCGCACGCCGATCCAACCGGCGCTGACCAACGCGCGCGCGCAAATCGAGGAGGCGGTGAAGACCGGCGAGCAGGCGGTGCTGGACCAGTACGGCAGCGGCATCGAGATCACCCAGGTGCAGCTGCAGAAGGTCGATCCGCCGGCCGACGTGATCGAGAGCTTCCGCGACGTGCAGCGCGCGAACACCGACGCCGACAGCGCGCGCAACCAGGCCGACGCCTACCGCAACGACATCGTGCCGCGCGCCACCGGCGATGCCGCGGCGATCATCGCCACCGCCGACGGGCAGCGCCAGGCCGCGGTGGCGCAGGCGCGCGGCGAATCGCAGCGCTTCCTGTCGGTGCTGAAGGCCTATGACGCGGCCAAGCAGGTCACCATGCAGAGGCTGTATATCGAGACCATGCAGGATCTGCTGACCCACAGCCCGACGACGGTGGTGGACGACCGGCTGAAGGGCGTCGTGCCGTATCTGCCGCTGGGCGGCGGCCTGGGCGCCGCAGCGCCGTCGGCCGCCGCACCTGCCGCGGCCCCGACCGCCCCCGCTCCCGCCGCCGCCGCCGCCTCGGCCGCAGCGCCGCCGGCCGCCGGCGCGGGAGCCTCGCCATGAGGGCCCCGGTGGTGGCGGCGCTGGCCGCCGTCGTGGTCGCCGTGGTGGTGCTGTCCGCCTCGCTGTTCACCGTCAACCAGACCGAGCAGGTGCTGCTGACCCAGTTCGGCCGGCCGGTGCGCGTCATCAGCAAGCCGGGCCTGCAGGTGAAGACGCCGTTCGTGCAGACCGCGATCAGCTTTGACCGCCGCCTGCTCGACCTCGATTTCCCGCCCGAGGAGGTCATTCTGGCCGACCAGCGGCGGCTGGTGGTGGACAGCTTCGCGCGGTTCCGCATCACCAATCCGCTGCAATACTATCAGGCGGTGGGACCGACCGAGGCCGGCATCCAGGGGCGGCTGACCTCGGTGGCGGAATCGGCGCTGCGGCGCGTGCTGGGCGAGGAACAGCTGCTGGATGTGCTGTCGTCGCAGCGCGGCCGCATCATGGCGACGATCCGCAAGCAGGTGGAGGCCGAGATGCGCGGCTTCGGAGTCACCATAGACGACGTGCGCATCCGCCGTGCCGACCTGCCGGCCGGGAACACGCAGGCGATCCTGTCGCGGATGAAAAGCGAGCGCCAGCGCGTCGCCGCCCAGGCGCGCGCCGAGGGCGCCGGAGCGGCGGCCAAAATTCGCGCCGATGCCGAGCGCGAGCGCACGGTGATCCTGGCCAACGCCAAGGCGACCGCCGCCAATTTGCGCGGCGAGGGCGAGGCGCAGGCGATCGGCCTGTACGCCGACGCCTATCAGCGCAACGATCACTTCTTCCAGGTGTGGCGCACGCTGCAGGCCTATCGCGATGCGTTCGCGGCGGGCAATGACCATCTGGTGCTGACGCCCGGCGCTGATTTCCTCCGCTTGCTGACCCAGGCGCCGCAGCCGACGACGCCTGTCGCCGCCCCCGCCGCCCCCGCCCCATGACGCCGCCAAGACGAGAGGGAACCCCGATGCGCAGCCATCCCGCCCTGCCTGCCCGCCCCAGCTTCGTCCGGCCCGGCGCAATGCGGGCTGCGGCGCTGGCGCTGTCCACCGCGCTGGTCGCGCCGGCGGCGCTGCTGCCGATGACCGCGACGGCGCAGACGGCCCCTGCGCCGACCACCCCCGCGCTGGCAACGCCTGGGGGCGCCACCGGCGCGGGGCCGGTCAGCTTCGCCGACCTGGCCGCGCGGCTGCTGCCCGGCGTGGTCAACATCTCCTCCAGCCAGACCATCACCGCCGAGAACGGCGGCCCGGACGGCGCGCCGGACAACGGCGGGCCTGGCAGCGGCGGCGGGGGCAACGGCGGTGGCGGCAATGGCGGTCCGGGCAATGGCGGTCCGGGCAATGGGCCGAACTCCGGCCCCGAGATCCCGCAATTCCCGCCCGGCTCGCCGTTCGAGAAGCTGTTTCGCGATTTCATGAACCGCCATCACCCGGGCATGGACAATCCCGACCAGCCGGCGCGCAAGATGCAAAGCCTCGGCTCGGGCTACATCATCGACCCGGCCGGCATCGTGGTGACCAACAACCACGTGATCGAGGGCGCCGACGAGATCACGGTGCGCCTGCAGGACGGCACCGAGATGAAGGCCAAGCTGATCGGCACCGACACGCGCACCGACATCGCGGTGCTGCAGGTGCATCCGGCCAAGCCGCTGCCCTCGGTGGCGTTCGGCGACAGCGACAGGAGCCGGGTCGGCGACTGGGTGCTGGCGATCGGCAACCCGTTCGGGCTGGGCGGCACGGTGACCGCCGGCATCGTCTCGGCGCGCGGGCGCGACATCAACCAGGGCCCGTACGACAACTTCATCCAGACCGACGCGCCGATCAACCGCGGCAATTCCGGCGGCCCGCTGTTCAACATGGACGGTCAGGTGATCGGCATGAACACCGCCATCTACTCACCCTCGGGCGGCTCGATCGGCATCGGCTTCTCGATCCCGTCCGACCTGGTCAAGACCGTGGTGGCGCAGTTGCGCAAATACGGCCATGCGCGGCGCGGCTGGCTGGGCGTGAAGATCCAGCAGGTGACGCCGGAGATCGCCGAGAGCCTCGGCTTAAAGCAGCCGGGCGGCGCGCTGGTCGCCGGCGTCGAGGACAATGGTCCGGCCGCCCGCGCGCACATTCAGAACGGCGACGTGGTGCTGAAGTTCGACGGCCAGGACATCAAGGAGATGAAGGTGCTGCCGCGCATCGTGGCCGAGACCGACATCAACAAGCAGGTTGATGTCGATGTCTGGCGCGATGGCCGCATGCAGCACGTCACGGTCACCGTGGGCGAATTGCCGGAGGCCGAGCAGGCCAGCGTCGCCGCGCCGGAGAAGCCGGCCCAGGCCAAGCCGCTGAACCTGTCCGGCCTGGGCCTGTCGCTGTCGCCGATCACCCAGGATGCGCGCCAGAAATACTCTCTCGGCCCCGACCAGAAGGGCGTCCTGGTCACCAGCGTCGAGGGCGGCACCACGGCGGCCGATAACGGGCTGAAGGCTGGCGACGTGATCGTGGAGGTGAGCCAGGAGGATGTCAGCAACCCGCATGACGTGCAGACCCGGGTCGAGCGCGCGCGCCACGACGGCAAGGCGAACGTGCTGGTGCTGGTGCAGAACTCCGACGGCCTGCGCTGGGTGCCGCTGTCGCTGAAGCCGGACAGCAAGCGTCAGGGGGGCTGAACGATCTCGGCGGCGCGATAGCCCTGGACAAACAGCAGAGCGCGCAGGCCGGCATGGTCCACGCGCGCCCTGGCCGCCGCCGCGACGATCGGCCTGGCCCGGAACGCCACGCCGAGGCCGGCCGCCTGGATCATCGTCAGGTCGTTGGCCCCGTCGCCCACCGCCAGCGCGTCGGCCAGGCCGAGGCCGCGCGCCGCCGCGACCTCATGCAGGGTGGCCAGCTTGGCCGCGCGGTCCAGGATCGGCTCGGCCACGGCCCCGGTCAGCCGCGCGCCATCGTCCAGCAGCACGTTGGCGCGGTGCAGGTCGAAGCCGCAGGCCCGCGCCACCCGCCCGGAAAACCAGGTGAAGCCGCCGGTCACCAGCACCGTGGTCGCGCCATGCGCGCGCATCGTCGCCACCAGCTCGGCGGCGCCGGGCATCAGGCGGGTGGCGCGCCAGGTCGCCTCCAGCGCCTCCAGGTCCAGCCCGCGCAGCAGCGATACCCGCTCGCGCAGGGCGTCGGCGAAATCGACCTGGCCGTTCATGCTGCGCCGGGTGATCTCGGCGACCTGCTCGCCGACGCCCGCATACGCGGCCAGTTCGTCCAGCGTCTCGGAGGCGACGATGGTGCTGTCCATGTCCGAAACCAGCAGGCGCTTGCGCCGCCCCTCGACAGGCGTGGCGATCGCGTCGATCGCCGCGCCCTCGAGCGCGGCCGCGACCCGCGCCGGATCGGGCGGCGCCGCGCAAGCGATGCCGGCGGCCTCGCCCGGCGAGAGCGCCTCGATCGCGCCGCCGCCGACCGCCTCGCGCACCCGGGCGATGACGGCGGCGGTGAGCGTGGTGGCGTCGCGGTCGGCGATCAGGGTCAGGACATGCATGGCCCGGCTATGCGCATTGCCGGGCCGGGCCGCAAGCGATGCCTGACGACGACCCGCCGGCGCTGATCGTCGCCGGCCCGACCGCCAGCGGCAAATCGACGCTGGCCCTGATGCTGGCAGAGGCGCTGGGCGGCGCCGTCATCAACGCCGATTCGATGCAGGTCTATGCCGAACTGCGGGTGCTGACCGCGCGGCCCTCGCCGGCGGACGAGGCGCGCGCGCCGCACCGGCTGTACGGCGTGCGCCCGGCGGCGCAGCCGGGCAGCGTCGCGTGGTGGCGCGGCGCGGCGCTGGACACGATGCACCAAGCGCGCGCCGCCGGCCGGCTGCCGATCCTGTGCGGCGGGACGGGGATGTATTTTTCGGCGCTGACCGGCGGCCTGTCCGACATTCCCGACCCCGGCGACATGGCGCGCGCCGAGGCGCGGGCGCTGCTGGCCGCCGAGGGCGCGGCCGCGCTGCACGCGCGGCTGGCCGCCGCCGACCCACGCACCGCAGCCGCGCTGCGGCCGAGCGACGCGCAACGCGTGGCCCGCGCCTGGGAGGTGCTGGCCGGCACCGGGCACGGCTTGGCCCACTGGCAGGACCGCGCGGGGCCGCCGGCGGCGTGGCGGTTCGCCGCGGTCCTGCTGGATCCGCCGCGCGCGGCGCTGCGCGCCGCCATTGCCGAGCGACTCGCGGCGATGCTGGCCGGCGGCGCGCTGGACGAGGTGCGCGGACTGCTCGCCCGCGGGCTTGACCCGGCGCTGCCGGCGATGCGGGCGCATGGCGTGCGCGAGCTGGCCGGCTATCTGCGCGGCGAGACGACGCTGGCCGAGGCAATGCTGCGCACCGGTCAGGCCACCGGCCAGTACACCCGCCGTCAGGCGACCTGGTTCCGCCATCGCCGGCTGGCCGACCCCGGCCGCACGCATACGATCCATGCGCGGATTGCGGGTCGGACGCAATTTTCGGAAACAAAGTGGGCCGAAATGCAGCATTTCATTCGCCGCACGGTTGACGCGCGGTGAGGTGCGGGACTATGTGCCTCGGCATGGACACGCACACGCACGCCGCAACGCTGCACCCCGAGACGATGGCCGGCGCCGAAGTCCTGCTTCGCGCGCTGAAGGATCAGGGAGTCGAGGTGATCTTCGGCTATCCCGGCGGCGCGGTCCTGCCGATCTACGACGCCATCTTCAACCAGAACGCGATCCGGCACGTGCTGGTGCGCCACGAGCAGGCGGCGGTGCACGCGGCGGAGGGCTACGCGCGCAGCACCGGGCGGGTCGGCGTGGTGCTGGTCACCAGCGGGCCGGGGGCGACCAACGCGGTGACCGGGCTGGTCGATGCGCTGATGGACAGCATCCCGGTGGTCTGCCTGACCGGGCAGGTGCCGACGCACCTGATCGGCAACGATGCGTTCCAGGAGGCCGACACCACCGGCATCACCCGTCCGGCGACCAAGCACAACTACCTGGTCAAGCGCGGCGAGGATCTGGCGCGCGTGGTGCACGAGGCGTTCTATGTCGCGCGCAGCGGCCGGCCGGGACCGGTGGTGATCGACCTGCCGAAGGACATCCTGATCGGCCGGGCGCCGTATGCCGCGCCGGCCCCTGGGCCGCATCGCAGCTACCGGCCGCAGACCCGGCCCGATGCGGGCGCGATCGCCCGCGCCGTGGCGCTGCTGAAGGCGGCGAAGCGCCCGGTGATCTATACCGGCGGCGGCGTCATCAACGCCGGCGCCGCCGCGTCCGAGGCGCTGATCCGCTTCGTGCGCAAGACCGGGTTTCCCTGCACCAGCACGCTGATGGGACTGGGCGCGTATCCGTCGAACGACGCGCTGTTCCTGGGGATGCTGGGGATGCACGGGACGTACGAGGCGAACCTCGCGATGCATGGCTGCGACGTGATGCTGAACGTCGGCGCGCGCTTCGACGACCGGGTGACCGGGCGGCTCAATGCGTTCAGCCCCGGCTCGATCAAGATCCATATCGACATCGACCCGTCGAGCATCAACAAGAACGTGGCCGTGGATCTGCCGATCGTGGCCGATGCGGGCGCGGCGCTGGAGGCGTTGCTGACGGCATGGGATGCAGACGAGACCAGGCCGCAGACCGCGCCGTTGGCCGATTGGTGGAGTCGGATCGAGGGCTGGCGCGGGCGGGACTGCCTGAAGTTCACGCAGGCGATGGCGCCTGGATCGGTCATCAAGCCGCAATACGCGGTGCGGCGGCTGTACGAGATCACGCGCGAAATCGGGCGCGAGACCTACATCACCACCGAGGTCGGCCAGCATCAGATGTGGGCGGCGCAGCATTTCCGCTTCGACCTGCCGAACCGCTGGATGACCAGCGGCGGGCTGGGCACCATGGGCTATGGCCTGCCGGCGGCGATGGGCGTGCAGGTGGCGCATCCCGACGCGCTGGTGATCGACATCGCCGGAGAGGCCAGCATCCTGATGAACATCCAGGAAATGAGCACGGTCGCGCAGTATCGCCTGCCGGTGAAGGTGTTCATCCTGAACAACCAGTACATGGGCATGGTGCGCCAGTGGCAGGAGCTGCTGCACGGCGGCCGCTATTCCGAAAGCTACAGCGAAGCGCTGCCGGATTTCGTCAAGCTGGCCGACGCGTTCCACGGCGAGGGCATGCGCGCGACGCGGGTGGAGGAACTGGACGACGTGATCCGGCGGATGATCGCCAGCCCGCATCCGGTGATCGCCGACATCGCGGTGGACGAGCGCGAGAACGTCTATCCGATGATCCCGTCCGGCGCGTCGCATGACGACATGCTGCTGGGCCCGGAACACGAGGCGCACGGCCGGGGGGTCACCGACGAGGGGCTGGTGCTGGTTTGATGCGCGGCGATACGGTCTGAACGGTCATGTCCCAGACCGCCCAGCGCATTGCCACCATCTCCGTGCTCGTGGAAAACGAGGCCGGCGTGCTGGCCCGCGTCATCGGCCTGTTCTCCGGCCGCGGCTACAACATCGACAGCCTGACGGTGGCGCCGGTCGAGGACGGCCGCGGCCGCAGCCGCATCAACATCGTCACCAGCGGCACCGACATGATCATCGAGCAGATCAAGGCGCAGCTCGACCGGCTGGTGCCGGTGCACCGCGTCGCCGACCTGTCGCTGCAGGGGCCGCACATCGCGCGCGAGATGGCGCTGATGAAGGTGGTGTCCGGCGAGGGCGAGAAGCGCGCCGAGACGCTGCGCCTGGCCGAGGCGTTCCGCGCGCGGGTGGTCGATGCGACGACGGAAAGCTTCGTGCTGGAGCTGACCGGGGCGACGGACAAGCTGGACGCGTTCATGGACCTGCTGCGGCCGCTGGGGCTGGCGGAGGTGTCGCGCACCGGGGTGGCGGCGATTGCGCGCGGGACGCGGGTGATCTGAAGCGCGGGAGGGTGGTCCGACATGGCGGCGACATGTCGGATCAGGTCACTCCCACTCGATCGTTCCCGGCGGCTTGCTGGTGATGTCGTAGGTCACCCGGTTCACGCCGCGCACCTCGCCCACGATCCGCCCGGCGACGCGGCCCAGGAACGCCATGTCGAACGGATAGACCTCGGCGGTCATCCCGTCGGTGCTGGTCACCGCGCGCAGCGCGCAGGCCCATTCGTAGGTGCGCCCGTCGCCCATAACGCCCACGGTGCGCACCGGCAGCAGCACCGCGAAGGCCTGCCAGATCGCGTCGTACAGGCCGGCCGCCCGGATCTCCTCCAGGAAGATCGCATCGACCTGCCGCAGGGTCGCCAGCTTGTCCGCCGTCACCTCGCCGGGGATGCGGATCGCCAGGCCGGGGCCGGGGAACGGGTGGCGGCCGACCATCGCATCCGGCAGGCCCAGCGTGCGGCCCAGCGCGCGCACCTCGTCCTTGAACAGCTCGCGCAGCGGCTCGACCAGGCGCAGGCGCATGCGCGCCGGCAGGCCGCCGACGTTGTGGTGCGACTTGATCGTGACGCTCGGGCCACCCGAGACGCTGACGCTTTCGATCACGTCCGGGTACAGCGTGCCCTGCGCCAGGAAATCCGCACCGCCGAGCTTCGCCGCCTCCGCCTCGAACACGTCGATGAAGGTGGCGCCGATGGCGCGGCGCTTCGCCTCCGGATCGGCCACGCCGTCCAGCGCCGCCATGAACAGCGCCGAGGCGTCGCGATGCACCAAGCGGATGTTGAACCGCTCGCGGAACGTGCGCACCACCTCCTCGGCCTCGCCCTGCCGCAGCAGGCCGTGATCGACGAAGATGCAGGTCAATTGGTCGCCGATCGCCGCGTGGATCAGCACCGCCGCCACCGCGCTGTCCACGCCGCCGGACAGGCCGCAGATCACCTGTCCCTGCCCCACCTGGGCGCGGATGCGCGCCAGCTCGACGTCGCGGAACGCGGCCATGGTCCAGTCGCCGGCGCAGCCCGCGACCTCACGGACGAAGTTGCGCAGCAGCAGCGCGCCGTGCGGCGTGTGCACCACCTCGGGATGGAACATCGTTCCGTAATAACAGCGATGATCGTCGGCGATCACCGCGAACGGCGCGCCCTCGCTGACCGCCACTGCGCGGAACCCCGGCGGCAGCCGGGTCACGCGGTCGCCGTGGCTCATCCACACCTTCTCGCGCGCGCCGTTTTCCCAGACGCCGCGGAACAGCGCGCAGGGTTCGACGACATCGACGAAGGCGCCGCCGTATTCGCGCACATGGCCCGGCTCGACCTCGCCGCCGAGTTGCGCGCACATCACCTGCTGGCCGTAGCAGATGCCCAGCACCGGCACGCCCGCCGCGAACACCTCCTCGGGCGCGCGCGGGCTGTCCGCGTCGCCGACACTGGCCGGGCTGCCCGACAGGATGATCGCGCGCGGCGCGAAGGCGCGGATGCGCGACGGGTCGGCGGCGTACGGCCAGATCTCGCAATACACGCCGGCCTCGCGCACCCGCCGGGCGATCAGCTGCGTCACCTGGCTGCCGAAATCCAGGATCAGCACCCGCTGCTCGGCGGGTGTCTGGTTGGCGGCCGCTTCACTCATGCACAAGGCTTCCTGTCAGGATGCGGTGGACGTTGCCTGCGCCAGCGTGTCGATCGGGTTCCACACATAGGCGGTCTGCACCACCTCCGCCCCGGCGACGCTGATCACGTCCTCGGCGGCCGGCCGGCCGCCCAGGCGGGCGTAGAACCAGCGGCTCGGGTTGTCGCGCAGCACCCAGACGAAGGCCGAGCCGCAGCCCTGCTCGGCCAGATGCAGGGCGGCCGCGCGCAACAGCCGCCGCCCCAGCCCGCGTTCGCGAAAATCGTCCAGCACGTACAGCGTCTCGATCTCGCCGTCGCCGAGGCTGGCGCGCGGCCCGCGCGCGCGGCCGCTGGTGGAAAAGCCGACGATGCGCGAGGTGCCGCCGCGCGGCCCCAGATCGACGCCGGACACCGAGGCGACGTGGACCGCGGTGCGCACGCTGCTGTGGATCACGGAATCGTAGTACGCCGCCTGGCGCGGCGCGGACAGGCGCGACAAGTAGGCGTCCGGCAGGATGCCCGGATAGGCGCTGCGCCAGGCCGCGACATGCACCGCCCCGATCGAGGCGGCGTCGGCCGGTCGCGCGCGCCGGACGCTAATCACCGCGGCGCTCCAGGACCGCGGCGAAGAACCCGTCGGTGCCGTGCTGGCGCGGCGTCAGCGACAGGAACGGGCCGGACGCCGGCGCCTCGCCCGGCAGGCGCCAGGCGCGCGCCACCGGAACCGGCAAGAATCCGGGATGGTCGGCCAGAAAATGCTCCACCTGCGCCTCGTTTTCCTCGGCCAGCAGCGAGCATGTAGCATAGACCAGCCAGCCGCCCGGGCGCACCAGCCGCGCCGCGTCGGCCAGGATTGCGGCCTGCTTGGGGGCCAGCTCGTCCAGGTCGGACTGCTTCAGGCGCAGCCGCGCGTCGGGGTTGCGCCGCCAGGTGCCGCTGCCGGTGCAGGGCGCATCGACCAGCACGCGGTCGAACGCGCCGGCGCGGCGCTTGGCCCATTTGTCGCCCGGCTCGATCAGGTGCCGCTCGACGTTGTGCACCCCGGCGCGGCGCAGCCGGCGCACCGCGCCGTCGAGCCGGTGCGGATTGATGTCGCAGGCGGTGATGTGGCCCTGGTTCGCCATGGTCATCGCCAGCGCCAGCGTCTTGCCGCCCGCCCCGGCGCACCAATCGGCGACGCGCATGCCCGGCGCCGCCCCGGTCAGGCCGGCGACCAGCTGGCTGCCCTCGTCCTGGATCTCCACGACCCCGTCGCGGAACGCCGCACCGGTGGTGACCGGCGGACGCCCGGCGACGCGCAGGCCCCAAGGGGAGAACGGCGTGGGCTCGGCCGCGATGCCCTCGGCCGCCAGCGCCGCCCGCGCCGCGTCGCGCGTGCCCTTCAGCAGGTTGACCCGCAGATCCAGCGGCGCCGGCTCGCCCAGCGCGGCCAGTTCCGGGCCGAGCGTCGCGCCGAACCGCGCCGCCAGACGCGGCAGCACCCAGTCGGGCACCTCCAGGCGCACCGCGTCGGGCATGTGCGGGTGGTCCGGCGTATGCCCCTCGACGCCGGCCAGCGCGGCGCGTTCCTCGGCGCCCAGCGGCGAGGGACCGTACTGGCCGCCGGAGAAGGACTGCGCCAGGCCGGCCAGGGTCCAGCCCTCGGTCAGCAGCGAGGCGGCGACCAGCAGCCGCGGCCCCGGCCGCAGCCCGACCCGTTCCAGCCACCAGGCCAGTCGCCGGCGGGCGCGCAGCACCCGCCAGCCGCGATCGGACACGGCGCGGCGGTCGCCCGAGCCGATATAGCGCCGCTGGCGGAAAAAATCGTTGGCGACGGCATCGGCCGGCTTGCGCGGCGCGCCGTCGATCGCCGCCAGCAGCTCGATGGCCGCGGCGATGCGCGCGGCCGGGGTCACTCCAGGCGGGCCGGAAAGTCGCTGAGGTCGCCCAGCTCAGTCACCTGGCCGCGCAGGCCGTACTCGTCCGGCTGCGACTTCCGGTTGATCCAGAACGGCCGCATCCCGAAGGCATGCGCGCCGAACACGTCCCAGGCATTCGACGAGACGAAGGCGACATGCCCGGCCGAGACGCCAAGCCGGTCGATGGCCAGGTGATAGACGCGCGGATCGGGCTTGAACACGCCGACCGCCTCGACGCTCAGAACGTGATCGAGCAGTCCGTCCAGCTTCGCCGCGCGCAGCTGGTGCGCCAGCATCGACGGCGTGCCGTTGGACAGGATCGCGCGGCCGATGCCGCGGTCGCGCAGCGCCGCCAGCGCCGGGGCCACGTCGGCAAACGCGTCCAGATGGTCGAAGCCGTCGCGCAGCTCGGCCAGCAGCGCGGTGTCGCGGATGCCGTGCGACGCCGCGGCGAACGCCAGCGCGTCATCGACGATGCGGGCGAAGTCGCGGTGCTGCGCGGCGCCGGCCAGGCTGCGCGTCCAGGTGTATTCGAACTGCTTGGCGCGCCAGAGCGCGCCGAACGCCTCCCACCCCTCGCCCAGCCGCGGCGCGTGCCGGCGGGTGGCTGACACCGTGTCCAGCAGGGTGCCGTAGGCGTCGAACACGACTGCGCGGATCTGGGTCATCACGATGCATCCTGCCGGTAATTGGGCGCCTCACGGGTGATCGCCACGTCATGCACATGGCTTTCGCGCAGGCCGGCGCCGGTGATGCGGCGAAAGCGCGCCTGGGTCTGCAGATCGCCGATGGCCGCACTTCCGGTATAGCCCATGCCGGCGCGCAGCCCGCCGACCAACTGGTGCAGCACGGCGGCGACCGGGCCCTTGTAGCCGACCCGGCCCTCGATCCCCTCCGGCACCAGCTTGAGGCTGTCGCGCACCTCGGCCTGGAAGTAGCGGTCGGCCGAGCCGCGCGCCATCGCGCCGATGCTGCCCATGCCGCGATAGGATTTGAAGCTGCGGCCCTGGTACAGGAACACCTCGCCCGGCGCCTCGTCGGTGCCGGCCAGCAGGCTGCCGATCATCACGCAATCGGCGCCCGCGCCGATCGCCTTGACCACGTCGCCGCTGGTGCGGATGCCGCCATCGGCGATCGCCGGCACGCCGGCCGCGCGGCACGCCGCCGCCGTCTCGAGCACGGCGGAGAACTGCGGCACCCCGACGCCGGCGACGACGCGGGTGGTGCAGATGCTGCCAGGGCCGATGCCGATCTTCACCGAATCCGCGCCGGCGCGGATCAGCGCCTCGGCCGCCTCCGGCGTCGCGACGTTGCCGGCGATGACCTGCACCGCGTTTGAGCGATGCGCCTTGATGCGCTCGACCGCGGCCAGCACGCCGGCGGAGTGGCCGTGCGCGGTATCGACCACGATCACGTCCACCTCGGCGTCGATCAGCGCCACCGCGCGGGCGAAGCCGTCGTCGCCGGTGCCGGTCGCGGCGGCGACGCGCAGCCGGCCCAGCTCGTCCTTGTTGGCCAGCGGATGCGCCTGCGCCTTGTCCATGTCCTTGACGGTGATCAATCCGACGCAGCGATACGAATCGTCCACCACCAGCAGCTTTTCGATGCGGTGGCGGTGCAGCAGGCGGCGCGCCTCGTCGGGCACCACCTTGCCGGTGACGGTGATCAGGTTCTCGCGCGTCATCAGCTCGTACACCCGTACCGCCGGGTCGGTGGCGAAGCGCACGTCGCGGTTGGTCAGGATGCCGACCAGCCGCCCGGTGTCGCGCTCGACCACCGGGATGCCGCTGATGCGGTGGCGCTCCATCAGCGCGCGCGCGTCGGCCAGGGTCTGGTCGGGATGGATGGTCACCGGGTTGATGACCATGCCGCTCTCGTATTTCTTGACCGCGCGCACCTGTGCGGCGTGATCCTCGATCGACAGGTTCTTGTGGATCACGCCGATGCCGCCGTGCTGGGCCATCGCGATCGCCATCGCCGTCTCGGTCACGGTGTCCATCGCCGAGGACACCAGCGGGATGCGCAGCGAGATGTCGCGCGTCAGCCGGGCGCGGATGTCGGTCGCCGCCGGCAGCACCTGCGAATAGGCCGGCACCAGCAGCACGTCGTCGAACGCCAGCGCTTCCTGCACACGCAGGTCGCGCGCCGGGGCGCCGGCATCGAACGCCGCGGCGGGAGAGTCCTGAGGGGGTGTCATGGCGGACCTTGATCGACCTTGACGGCGCCTTCTAGCCCTCGCGCAGCCCGGTGGCAACCACGTACAGCTCGCTGCTGTCGCGCCGGCTGGCCGGCGGCTTGGCGTGGCGGACCACGGCGAATCGGCGCTTCATCGCCGCCAGCATCTGCGTCTCCGACCCGCCCTGGAACACTTTTGCGACAAACCCGCCGCCCGGCGCGAGCGTGCGCAGCGCCAGATCGAGCGCCGCCTCGGCCAGCGCCACGATGCGCAGGTGGTCGGTCGCGGCGTGGCCGGTGGTGTTGGGCGCCATGTCCGACAGCACCAGGTCGGGCGCGCCGCCCAGCAGGCCGGCCAGACGCTCCGGCATCTCCGGGTCGAGGAAGTCGCCTTCGATGAACGTGGCGCCGGGCACCGGGTCGATCGGCAGCAGATCCAGGCCCAGCACCGCGGCGGCGCCGCGCTGCACCGCCACCTGGCTCCAGCCGCCGGGTGCGGCGCCCAGATCAAGCACGCGCGCGCCGCGCCCGATCAGGTGGTAGCGGTCGTCCAGTTCGATCAGCTTGAAGGCGGCGCGCGAGCGGAAGCCCTGCGCGCGGGCGGCGGCCACGTACGGGTCGTTCAGCTGGCGCAGCAGCCAGGCCTGCTGGCCGGCGCTGCGGTTGCGGGTCTTTTTCAGCGTGACGGCGAGCGGCCGCGCGCCGCCGTCGCCCGGACGCCCGGCAGGCGGCCGCTTCGCCGGCGGGCGGCTCATGGCGAGAGCGCGGCCGGGCGGCCCGAGCGCCCGCCGCGGCCGGCCCGCGCCGGGCGGGTGGCGTCGGCGCTCATCATCCGCAGCAGCATGCCCTCGCGCAGCCCGCGATCGGCCACCATGATCTGCGGCGCCGGCCAGACACGGTGGATGGCCGCGAAGATGGCGCAGCCGGGCAGCGCGAACTCGGCCCGGTCGGGACCGACACAGGGATGGGCTGCCAGCCCGTCGCGGCCCAGCGCGCGCAGCCTGGCCAGCGCCGCCTGCGCCGCGGCCGCGTCCAGCACCACGCCATCGACCTGCGCGCGGCGGTAGCGCGGCAGATCCAGCGCCACCCCGGCCAGCGTCGTCACCGTGCCCGACGTGCCCAGCAGCGCCACGCCGCCGTCGCGGATTTCGTGGGCGATGCAGTGGATCGCGTCGAACGGGCGGAACTGTCCGGCCAGCGCCGCGACCGTGGCGTCGAAGCCGTGCGCGCCAGTCGCGGCGCCGCCCCACGCCTCGGCCACGTCGATGACGCCGACCGGCAGCGACATCGTGCCGATCAGCTGCGCCCCGGCGGCCGCCGCGGCGCCCGCGCCCAGCCGCACCCAGGCCAGTTCCGTCGAGCCGCCGCCGATGTCCAGCAGCAGCGCCCGCCGCATCCCGGCCTCGCCCAGCGCCTGCAGCAGCGGCGCGCACGAGGCGAGCGCCAGCTGCGCCTCCTCGCGGGTCGTGATGATGTCCAGCGCCAGCCCCGTCTCATGCCGCACCCGGTCGAGAAACTGGCGGCCGTTGCCGGCCCGGCGGCACGCCTCGGTGGCGATGGCGCGCAGCGCGCGCACCGGGCGGCGGGACAGACGCTCGGAGCAGGCATGCAGGGCGGCGATCGCGCGCTCCATCGCCTCCGCACCGAGTTCCCCGGATTGCTGCAGCCCCTCGCCCAGCCGGACCACGCGCGAAAAGCTGTCCAGCACCCGGAACCCGCCCGCGGCCGGGGCGCCGACCAGCATGCGGCAGTTGTTGGTGCCCAGGTCCAGCGCCGCGAAGGCCGGCGCCGGCGGGGGCGCGGCCGGTGCGGCGGCATGGCTGGCGAGGATGCTGTTTGCGATCATTGTGGCGGACCTTCCGCCGCATGATATGGTCGCCCCCGCCGCACGCGCCAGCGCCGCGGTTGCGCGCCGTCCGGGCGCATGCTACCCGGCCGGACGCGAGCCGCTGGGGGATAGTTTAGCGGTAGAACTCCCGGCTCTGACCCGGGCAGCCTTGGTTCGAATCCAGGTCCCCCAGCCAAGCGGCCCCCGTGTACGGCACGGCTGCAGCTGAGTAGTCCATCCGTTCGAAGTCAGCGATCAGGCTCGGCCCCGATCGGCTCCCAGCCGAGCCGCTTGCGTGTCCACGCGCCCGATGCCGGCAGGTCGAATCCGGCGACGGCCCGAGCCAGCCGAAATGGTCCGCCGCTTGCGCCGGCGACAGCGACACCGCAGGAACGCCCAGGCCGGCGCCGATGACCTCGGCGACCCGGCGCACCGGGATGCCGTCCTCGGCGACGGCATGATACCGCGCGCCCGCCTCGTGCCGCTCCAGTGCACGGCCCGACCCGACCGCTTCCGGCGTTTCAGGCGACTAGCGCCGGCGCAGAGTCCAGTACAGCGGCAGCCGACCGGCCCGCAGCGCCTTTGCCTCGTATCGGGTGGGCGGCCAGCCGGCGGGGCGGGAGGCGACGGGCGCCGGGGCGTCGAACAGCGGCTGCGCCGACAGCGTTTCGGCCACCCAGGCCTGATAGGTCGGATCGTCGCTGGCGATCCGCCACTCGGCGCCGGGGCGCAGCACGCGGGCAATCTGCGGCAGCAGCGCCGGGTGCACGAAGCGACGCTTGGCGTGCCGCGCCTTCGGCCAGGGATCGGGGAAAAGCAGGAACAGCCGGTCCAGCGACGCGTCGGGCAGGGCGCGGATCAGCGTCCGCGCATCGTCGTCCCAGACACGCAGATTGGGCGGCGGCGCGGGCTCGCTGCCCTCGGGCGCGATGCGCGACAGCAGCGAGCAGATGCCGTTGTCGAACACCTCGCACGCCACCAGCATCGCCGCGGGATGCAACGCCACCGTGGCCAGCGCGTGCTCGCCGCCGCCGAACCCCACCTCCAGCCAGCGCGGGCCGGTCCAGCCGGCGAACGGGTCGGCGGGATCGGCGCGCAGGCGCGGCAGCAGGTGGTCCAGCAGCCAGAGTTGGCGCGGCCGCAGCGCATGGCCGCGGGCGCGGCCGTACAGCCGGTCCGGCGGCGGCTTGACCGGCGGCAGGGTCAGCCGGTCAGCGCCCGAGGGCAGCGCGCAGCGCCGGCACCAGATCGGTGCGCTCCCACGAGAACGTGCCGCGCTCCTCGTCCGGCTCGCGGCCGAAATGACCATAGGCCGAGGTCACGGCGTAGATCGGCCGGTTCAGATGCAGATGCTCGCGGATGCCGCGCGGCGACAGGTTCATCAGCTCGCGCAGCGTCGCCTCCAGCCTGGCCGGATCGACCTCGTACGGATTGCCGTGCAGCTCGACATAGACCGACAGCGGATGCGACACGCCTATGGCGTAGCTGATCTGCAGGGTGCAGCGGTCGGCCAGGCCGGCGGCGACCACGTTCTTGGCCAGATAGCGGCAGGCGTAGGCGGCGCTGCGATCGACCTTGGTCGGATCCTTGCCGCTGAACGCGCCGCCGCCATGCGGGGCCGCGCCGCCATAGGTATCGACGATGATCTTGCGCCCGGTCAGGCCGCAATCGCCGTCCGGCCCGCCGATGACGAAATTGCCGGTGGGGTTGATGTAGATGTCCTCGTCGCCCGGCATCCAGCCGTCCGGCAGGCTGGTCTCGATGATCGGCAGCAGCATCTCGCGCACCCGCGACTGCGCGATGTCGGCCGCGTGCTGGGTCGAGACGACGATCGAGCTGGCGCCAACCGGCCTGCCATCGACATAGCGCAAGGTGACCTGGCTTTTCGCGTCCGGCAGCAGGCCGCGCACCGTGATGTCGTCGTTGCGCCGCAACTCGCTGACCCGGCGCAGGATCAGGTGCGCGTAGAAGATCGGCGCCGGCATCAGGCTGGGCGTCTCGTTGCTGGCGTAGCCGAACATGATGCCCTGGTCGCCGGCGCCCTCGTCCTTGTTGCCGCCGGCATCGACGCCCTGCGCGATGTCGGCGGACTGCGCGTGCAGGTGGCACTCGACGGACGCGCGACGCCACGAGAACCCGTCCTGGTCATAGCCGATGTCGTGCACCGCCATGCGCGCCAAATGCGCGAGGTAGTCGGGCGTCACCGTATCCGGCCCGCGCGTCTCGCCGGCCAGCACGATCCGGTTGGTGGTGACCATCGTCTCGCAGGCGACGCGGGCATAGGGGTCGGCGGCCAGGAAGGCGTCCAGCACGGTGTCGCTGATGCGGTCGGCCACCTTGTCCGGGTGGCCCTCCGAGACCGACTTCGGAGGTGAACAGGAACTCGCCCTTGTCGCGCATGATGCTCTCCTGGCGCACGCCGAAGCCTTGCCCGTGCGTGTGCCGCGGGTCGCGTGGCGGGCGTGTGTGGCAAACGCCGGCCAGAGGGTCAACCCTGGGGGTCAACCCTGGGGCGCAATCTTGGGGGCGGTCAGGCCCGCGTCGGCACGCCCAGCACGTCGGCCATGCCGTACAGCCCCGGCGCTCGCCCGGCCACCCACGTCGCGGCGCGCACCGCGCCGGTGGCGAAGCTGCGGCGGTCGAAGGCGCGATGGGTGATCGCCACCTGCTCGCCCTCGGCGGCGAAGATCAGCGTGTGCTCGCCCACCACCTGGCCGCCGCGCAGGGCCGCGAAGCCGATCGCACCCGGTCGGCGCGCGCCGGTCTGGCCGTCGCGGCCGCTGTCGCGCACCTCCTCCAGCCGCACGCCGCGGCCGCGCGCCACCGCGCGCCCGAGTGCGAACGCCGTGCCGGACGGCGCGTCCACCTTCTGCCGGTGATGCATCTCCAGGATTTCCGCGTCGTACTGGTCCGCCGGCAGGGCGGCGCCCATCCGCTCGGCCAGCGCCAGAACCAGCGCCACGCCGGGCGCGAAATTGGCCGCCTGCACCACCGCGATGCGGCGCGCGGCGTGGCGCACCGCGGCCTCGTCCACATCCGATAGACCCGAGGTGCCCAGCACCCAGGCGGCGCCGGACTCGGCCAGCGCGCGGGCGTGCCCGGCAGCGGTTGAGGCATGGGTGAAGTCGATCACCACATCCGCCGCCGCGCCCAGCGCCTTCATGTCCGGGAAAATCCGCAGGCCCGGCGCGTCCACGCCCGGCCGCTCGGTGCCGCCGACCACGGCCAGCCCGGCGCCCCGCGCCTCCTCGGCCAGCAGCCGGCCCATGCGGCCGGCAGCGCCGGCTATGCCCACGCCCTTGTTCATGGGCACCAGAGTGGACGGGCGGCGCGCGCCCGTCCAGCGCGGCTCAGGGAAACATCGCCCAATACGGCGAGACGTTCCAGTACGCGTGGACCCGCTCGCCCCAGGCGCGGTCCTGCCACATCGCCTCGGCGTCCTCGCCCAGCACCGGCGCGCCCTCCAGCTGCTCGCGGTCCAGCCGCACCACGTAGCCGCCCAGCGCGGTGTCATAGGTCAGCGCCGCCCAGGGCAGCGGGTGATGCCGGTCGCCGATTCCGAGGAAGCCGCCAAAGCTCAGCACCGCATAGGCGACCTGGCCCGAACGCTTGTCGATCATCACGTCCTGCACGGCGCCCAGCCGCTCGCCGGCGGTGTTGAAGACGGCGGCGCCGGCCACGCGCGAGCCGGCGATCAGCGCGCCTTCCGGCGTGGTGCTGTCCAGATCAGGGTCGGGCATGGCGCGTCCTCCTGTCAGGCTACCAGGAAAATGGGGCAGCCACGAAAAAGGGGCAGCACGCTTGGCCCGTGCTGCCCATTTGATCGGCTCCGGCTGCGTAGGGGTCGCCCCGGATACACGGCCAACGTGCGCCTTCGCGGCCGGTTGCCGACGCGGCCGGTGTTGACGCGCTCGTGTACGCCGCATCGGGCCGTGGCAGGCAAAAACTGCGGGCGTCACGCGGGCGCGAGCGACGCGGCCTGCCCGCGCAGCGGTTCGGACATGCCGGTGATGACGCCTTCCACCTCGGCCACGCTGCTGCGGCGCGGGTCGATGTCGTCGGCCACCACCTGGCCGCGCCGCATCACCACGATGCGGTCGACGACCTGGAACACGTGGTGGATGTTGTGCGCGATGAAGATGCAGGAATGCCCGAGTCGCGCGCGCTGCGCACGAAGCGCAGCACGCCCTGGGTCTCGGCCACGCCCAGATTGTTGGTCGGCTCGTCCAGGATGATCAGGTCGCTGTCGAAATGCATGGCGCGGGCGATCGCCACCGCCTGCCGCTCGCCGCCGGACAGCGAGCCGATCGGCGTGCTCGGGCGGGATGTTCTTGCTGATGCCGACCTGGCGCAGCAGGTCGCGCGGCCACCGTCGTCCATGGCGGCTTGGTCCATGCGGTTGAGGAATCGCGGCCCGCGGAGCGGCTCGCGGCCCAGGAACAGGTTGCGCGCGATCGACAGCTGCGTGACCAGGGCGGAATCCTGGTAGATCGTCTCGATGCCGTGCGCGATGGCGTCGGTCGTGCTGCGCATCACCACGTTGCGGCCGCGAACGAAGATGTCGCCGCTGGTCAGCGGGCACGGCGCCGGACAGCACTTTGATCAGCGTCGATTTGCCGGCGCCGTTGTCGCCCAGCAGGCCGACGATCTCGCGCTGGTTCGACCGTCAGGTTGGCGTCTTCCAGCGCCCGCACGCGGCCGTAGGATTTGCTGATGTGCACCATGCGGATCAGCGGTTCGCGCCAGGCTGCGCCGATGCTCACGTCCCCGCCTGATGCCGGCGTTCCAGCCAGCGAGTGCAGCGCCATCATGCCCAGGATGATGGCGCCGATGAAGATGTTGTAGGCCAGGCCCGGCACGCCGATCAGCACGATGCCGTTGCGCATCACGCGCAGGATGAAGATGCCCAGCACGGTGCCGATGATGGTGCCGCGCCCGCCGGTCAGCGCGGTGCCGCCGATCACCACCATGGCGATCACCTCCAGCTCGTAGCCGGTGCCGCTGTTCGGGTTGGCGGCCGAGGTGCGGATCGAGCTGATCACGCCGGCGAACGCGGCCATCATCGCCGAGAGCATGAACAGTGCGATTTTCGTGCGGTCCACGTTGACGCCGCGCGCCCGCGCCGCACTGGGATTGCCGCCGGACGCCTGGATCCAGTTGCCGGCCTTGGTCTGCGTCAGCACGTAGCCCAGCACCAGCGCCGCCCCGCACGAACCAGAACAGCGACATGTAGATGCGGAAACGGCCGATGTAGAAATCGCTGGCCAGCGCCCTCGCCAGCCAGTGGCCGCCGGCGTTCCAGGTGCGCTGCGGAAACCCGTCGGTGACGAACAGCGCCGTGCCGCGCACCACCAGCAGCATGCCGAGCGTGACCAGGAACGACGGTGATCTTCAGCCGCGTGACGAACCAGCCGTTGACCAGGCCGATCAGCGCCGGCGACGACAATGGCGACGAGGAAGGAGATGCCCAGCGAGGTGACCCCAAAGCCGTTGAACAGCGTCCACATCAGCACCGGCGAAAAGCCGAACACGGAGCCCACCGACAGGTCGAATTCGCCGGAGGTCATCAGCAGCGTCATCGCCAGCGCGATCAGCCCGAGCTCGACGGTGAAGGCCAGCATGTTGCTGATGTTCAGCGGCGACAGGAAGTCGTGGTTGATCGACCAGAACGACGAACAGTTCGATCACCAGCAGCACGAACGGCCCGAACTCGGGCCGGGCGATCAGCCGCTCAGCCGAGCGCTTTCGCCGCCGGCATGCAGCGGGGCCGGCATGTGCGGCGCCTCGAGCGGCAGCCCAGCCAGATCCGCCTCGGCCAGGCGAGCTGAGATAGACCGGTCTGAGAAGGACTGGTCTGACGACATTCTGGTCTGGCCAAGCTGGGCTGAGTGAGCCTGACAGCCTAGCGGGCGCCCGACGCGCTTACTTCGCCGGACAGCAGCTTGTCATAGAACTCCGCCTTGTCCTTCTCGTACAGCGCGCCGGTGATGACGTTGAACCCCGGCGGGATGCCGCTCGCGTCCATCGCCGCCATGCGACAGGGCGACGTAGCTGGTCGCCTGCGGGTCCTGCCACTGCGCCGCGTTGACATAGCCGTTCAGCACTTCCTGCGTGGTGTCGAGCGAATTGCCCCAGCCGACCACCGGGATTTCGCCCGGCTTGACGCCGACCTGATCGAACACGCGCTTGATGCTGCCCATCACCAGATCGCCCAGGCCGATGATCGCCTTGATCTTCTTGCGGTTGGCGGTCAGGTAGTCGGACATGCGGTTGATGATCTCGGCCTGGTCCAGCGTGTTGTCGGTCACCTCCCAGGTGATGCCGAGCGGCTTGAGCACTTTGGCCGCCCCTGCCTCCTCCTGCACGCCATAGGTGGCGCCCGGCACCTCAACCGGCATCCAGACGAAGTCGCCCTTCTTGACCAGGCCCTGTGTCGACCAGGTACTGCGCCCAGTGCTGGCCGAACAGCGCGTTGTCGCCGCCGACATAGGCGTCGAAGCTGGCTTTGGGGTCGGGCGTGTTGAAGTTGATGATCGGGATGTGCGCGGCGTTCGCCTCCTTGGCGATCTCGACCAGGCTGCCGGGATCGGGGCTGCTGGTGACGATGCCGTCGGCTTTGGCGGCGATGGCGGCGCGCTCGGCTTCCTGCTGCGAGGCGACGTCGCCGTTGTGGAACGACGTGTTGACCGTGTTGCCGGTGTCTTGGCCCACTGCTTGGCGCCGGCCAGGAAGTAGGTCCAGACCGGGTCGGCCGGCGAGCCGTGCGAAATCCAGTAGAAAGTCTTGGCCTGCGCCGCCCCGCTTGCCGCCAGCGCGATGGCCGCGCCAAAACCGAGCAGCCGCAGTTTTCTCGTCATGTCGAACTCTCCCCCGGATGACCCGGCCTGCGTCGGCCGGTTGCGCGCCAGCCTGACACAAGCGCCCGGCAGCCTCAACGTCAGTGTCGGACAAATCCAAGCGGCGCGGCGGGGTCGCACAATCCGCATTGACCTCCTTGCGCAACCCTATCAACTGCGCGGACGATCGCGTTGCCGGAGACGCCTGACGATGGCTGGACCAGCCGCCCGCCCGCTGCCTGCCGCGCCGCGGCGCGGGCGGCGGCCATGACCGGACCGGAGTTGCTGCGCGGCGCGATGCGCAGCGCGCACGAGCAGATCCTGCTGGGCGGCGCGCTGGGCGTGCTGAGCGTGTTCGCCGGACTGGTGTCGCGGCGGATCGGCGCGCCGGTGCTGCTCGCGTTCCTGGCGCTCGGCATGCTGGCCGGCGAGGACGGGGTGCTCGGCATCCAGTTCGACGACTTCCCGACCGCCTATCTGGTCGGCAGCGTGGCGCTGGCGGTGATCCTGTTCGAGGGCGGGCTGAAGACCAGCGTGGCCGAGATCCGGCTGGTGCTGTGGCCGGCGGCGATCCTGGCGACGGTGGGCGTCGCCATCACCGCGCTGGTGGTGGGCGGCAGCATCGCGCTGGTCGCCGGCGTGCCGCTGCCGGGCGCGCTGCTGGCCGGCGCCATCGCCGCGCCGACCGACGCCGCCGCGGTGGCCACCATGCTGCGCCAGTCCACCGCCGCGGTGCCGGAGCGCCTGCTGGCCGTGCTGGAAGTCGAATCCGGGCTGAACGACCCGATGTCGGTGTTCCTGACCTTTGCCCTGCTGAAGCTGGTGACCGCGCCGGCAACCTTCTCGGCGGCGGGCGCGGCGCTCGGCTTCGTCGAGGAAATGGTCGGCGGCGGCGTGCTGGGCGTGGCGGCGGGCTGGGCGCTGGGCTGGGCGCTGCGGCGGCTGCCGATGGAATCCGCGCTGGCCACGGTGTTGGCGTTGACCGGCGGGCTGTGCGTGTTCGGGCTGGGGCAGTTGCTGGGGTTCAGCGGCTTCCTGGCCACCTATCTGGCCGGCGTCGTCACCGGATCGGCCGGCCCGCGCATCCGCGAGCAGTTGGAGCCGTTCTTCGACGGCATGGGGTGGCTGGCGCAGATCGTGCTGTTCCTGATGCTGGGACTGCTGGTGACGCCGCACGAGCTGCCGCCCTACATGCCGGTGGCGATCCTGGGGGCGGCGGTGCTGCTGGTGCTGGCCCGCCCGGTCGCCGTGTTCGCCTGCCTGCTGCCGTTCGGCTTCGGCTGGCGCGAAAGCGCCTTCGCCTCGTGGGTCGGGCTGCGCGGCGCGGTGCCAATCTACCTGAGCCTGATTCCTGCGCTGGCCGATCCGAAGCGGGACGCGCGGCTGTTCGCCAGCATGTTCATCGTGGTGATCGCCTCGCTGCTGGCGCAGGGCTGGACGGTCGGGCTGGCCGCCAGGGTGCTGGGCTTCAGGCCGGCCCGGGCGGCCCGCTAGCCGGCGCCGCGGAGCGTGTCCGTCCGAAGCTGAGAGGAGAGGCTGCGGTTGCGAGGCCGGCAGCCCCTAGTCCGGATGCCCAAGCGGCGCATAGGCTGGCACGAGATGCAGCTCCGCGCCGTCGTACGGGATGCGCCAGCGCCACCGCCTCATCCAGTTCCACACCCAGCCCCGGCTCTGTCGGCGGGATCACGTAGCCGTCTTCCCAGCGGATCGGCGTCTTGACGATCTGCGCGTGGAAACCGGCCCAGCACTCGATGCTTTCCAGGATCAGGAAGTTCGGGCTGCACGCCGAGATCTGGATGTTCGCCGCGCCCTCGACCGGCCCGCAATACAGATGCGGCGCGATCTGCGCGTAATGCGCCTCGGCCATGCCGGCGATCTTCTTGGCCTCCAGCAGGCCGCCGACCCGGCCGAGCGCCAGTTGCAGGATCGAGGCGGCGCGCAGTTGCAGCACGCGCGCGAACTCGTATTTCGTGGTCAGCCGCTCGCCGGTGGCGATCGGGATGGAGGTCTGCCGCGCTACCTGCGCCATCTCCTCCGGCATTTCGGGCGGCACCGGCTCCTCGAACCACAGCGGGTCGTACGGTTCCAGCCGCCGGGCCATGCGGATCGCGCCGGAAGTGGTGAACTGCCCGTGCGTGCCGAACAGCAGATCGCATCTGCGTGCCCACCGCCTCGCGGATGGCGCGCAGAACGCCACGCACAGTTCGATCCGCTCCAGCGACGGCTGGCGCGGATCGAAGGTGGAATAGGCGCCGGCCGGATCGAATTTCAGCGCGGTGAAGCCCATCCGCATGTAATCGATCGCCCGCTCGGCCGCCGCGTCCGGGTCGCGATACACCGCCTGTCGGCATAGGTGTGCCCGTCGGCGTCGCGCGGGTAGATATACGTGTAGCTGCGCAGGCGTTCATGCACCCGGCCGCCGAGCAGCGCGTACACCGGCTTGCCCAGCGCCTTGCCGACGATGTCCCACATCGCCATCTCGATCCCCGACAACACGCCCAGCAGCGAGATGTCCGGCCGCTGCGAATAGCCGCGCCCGTACACGCGCCGCCACAGCGTCTCGATCCCGAACGGGTCGGCGTCGAGCACATGATGCTCGAACACGTCGCGCACCATCGCCTCCATCACGCGCGGGCCGAAACTTGCGCCGTACACCTCGCCGACGCCCTCGATGCCGTCATCCGTCACGAGTTTCAGGAAGATGAAGTAGCGCCCGCCCCGGCATGGCGGCGGATTGCCGACGACGAACGTTTTCAGCCCGGTGATCTTCACGGCGTGTCCTCCAGAATCATCGCCGATGCCTTGGCGGCCACCATCATGGTCGCGGCGTTGATGTTGCCCGAAACGATGGACGGGAACACCGACGCGTCGCAAACGCGCAGACCTGCAACGCCGTGCAGCCGCAGGCGCGCATCCACGACCGACGCCGCCGGATCGCGCCCCATGCGGCAGGTGCCGCACGGATGATATACCGTCCCCGAACGGCCGCGGATGTCGGCGACCAGATCGGCGTCCGACGCCACCGCCGGGCCGGGCGCGATCTCCGCCTCGATCGCGTCGCGCAGCGCCGGCTGGGCGGCGAGTGCCCGCAGCAGCTTCACGCCATCGAGCATGTCGCGGATGTCGGCCTCGGCCGCCAGCGCATTGGGGGTGATGCGCGGCGGCGCGAACGGGTCGGCCGAGCGCGCCATGATCTCGCCGCGGCTGGCCGGCGTGCAGTTGGACAGGCCGAGCGCGAAGCCGGGGAACGGATCCGGCGTCAGCAAGGGCCGCGTGCCGGTGCGCGCCGTGGCGGTGCTGATCGCCTGGAAATACAGCTGGATGTTCGGCCGGTCCAAGTCCGCGCGCGTGCGCACGAAGCCGCCCGCCTGGTTCAGGCTCAGGCTCAGCGGGCCGCCGCCGCGCAGCAGGAAGTGCAGCCCCGCGCCGAGCTTGCCCCACCACGGGCGCAGCACCTCGTTCAGCGTCCTCTCGCGCGACCGGAACACGTAGTTGATGCCGACGTGATCCTGCAGGTGCCGCCCGCAGGCCGGGCTGTCGCCCAGCGCCGCGATGCCGAGTGCCGCCAGATGCGCGGCGGGGCCGATGCCGGACACTTGCAGCAGGTGCGGCGAGCCGACCGCGCCGGCCGCGAGGATCACCTCCCGCCGCGCCGCGATCACCATGCGCTGTCCGGCGCGGCTGATCTCCACGCCGCGCGCCCGCCTTGCATCGAACACGATGCGGCAGGCGTGGGCGCGGGTCATCACCGACACGTTGCGCCGTCGCATGGCAGGTCGCAGAAAGGCGCGCGCCGCCGACATGCGCCAGCCGCCGCGCGTGGTGATCTGGTAAGTGCCCATTCCCTCCTGCCGCGCGCCGTTGAAATCGGGCGTGGCGGCGAACCCCGCCTGTCGCGCCGCCGCAAGGAACCGTCGCGCGAGCGGGTGCAGCCGCGCCGAGACGTCGGAGACATGCAGCGCCCCGCCGCTGGCCCGCCATTCGTCCGCACCCGCCTGGTTGTGTTCCAGCCAGCGGAAGTGCGGCAGGCAGTCGGCGTAGCCCCATCCCGCATTGCCGGCCGCTTCCCAGGAGTCGAAGTCGCGACGGTCGCCGCGAATCCAGACCATCGCGTTGATCGTGCTGGACCCGCCCAGCACTTTTCCGCGCGGCCAATAGTCCGACTGTCCAGCCAGACCGGGATCGGGTTCCGCGCGGTATCCCCAGTTGATCGTCGGGTCGTAGAACGTCCGGCCGTAGCCCAGCGGCACCTGCGCCCAGATCCGCCGGTCCGAGCCGCCAGCCTCGATCACCGCCACGCTGTGGCGGCCGCTGGCCGACAGCCGATCGGCCAGCACGCACCCGGCCGATCCAGCGCCCACGATGACGAAGTCGAACATCGTGGGTTCCAGCCGATCTCCGCCAGATACCACGCGACCCACCGCGATCGCGTTCGGCTCCATCGGCGAATACGGGCCCGGGCCGGTAGAAGCGGGAATTGACGCCGCGCTGGTTGTCCTCGGTGATGCGCTTGTCGGCCTCGGTCGTCACGCGCCAGAGCCAGGTCAGCCGGTCCATGTCGTAGTCGACGCCTTCCCGCGCGTCGCCGCGCACCAGCCAGATCACCTCCATCGCCGAACGTCGCGGGGCCAGCGGCATGAAGCGGTAGATCACGCCATGGTCCGGGATAGGCGATGAAGAAGCTGGACGGCGCGACATGCGTGGAGGTGACGCCGCCGTCGTAGTCGGTGAACGTCGCCCATCAGCGGCGCGACCGGCGCCCCGTCCGCGCTGCCGGTCTTGACGCCGTCGTACAGCGCGTAGCGGAAGGTGAACACCGGCGCCTCGCCGCTGGCCGAACGCAGCGCGGTGATCCGCCTCCGGCACGTCGATGCCGAGCGCGCAGGTGCGCGCCTCCATCGCCGCGTTCAGGGCGCCGATCTGCTCGAGCGGCCGCTCCAGCGCGTGCAGCCTGGAATACTCCGGATGCGACGGCGTGCAATGGTAGCATTCCAGGTAGTTCTCGACGGCGAGCTTCCAGTTCGCCTGCAGCGGATAGGTCTCGCCGATGCGCGACCTTGGCGGTCGCCCAGCCATACGGCCGCATGCGCCGCGCGCGATGGCTGCCGACGCATGGTCTCGATCGACAGCGGCGTCGTCGGCGAAGCGAGATGAACACCAGTCCCTCGATCGACGCGCGATGCGCACCGCATTCAGGCCGTGGCCGTGCCTTGTCGAAATCGCGCCGGCATCTGCCGCGCCGAGCGCAGCGTGCCGTCCAGATTGTAGGCCCAGGCGTGGTACGGGCAGACCAGCACGCGCGCGCGTGCCCCGCCGGTTCCAGGCAGATGCGCGAGCCGCGATGCCGGCAGACATTGGCGAAGGCGCGCAACGCGCCGTCGTGGCCCCGCACGACGATAATGCTTTCGGCCGCGATCTCGTCCACGAACCAGTCGCCGGGCGCGGCGGCGCAGGATGCGTGGCCGGCCAGGATCCAGTGGCGCGAGAACACGCGGTCGATGTCATGCTCGAACGCGCCTCGGACGCGTACAGCGCCTGTTGCAGCGAATGGCCGGCCGGCTGGTTCTCGACAGAGCGTCGGCGATGGTCGGTTGCTCATGGTGCGCTCCCTCGGCGCGTGGTTCATGCGCGGATGCGCAGCATTGTCCGGATCGTACATCGGCGCGAGGCTCGCAGTCGCCGGAACACGCCGCCCGGCGATCTCGATCTCGAACGCCGCCTGCCCGACCAGTTCCGAAACCGGCCCGATGTCGTCGCTGACATAGCCGAGCGCCACCGCGCCGCCGAGCGTGTGGCCATAGGCGGCCGATGTCGTGCGGCCGAGCAGGCGGTCGCCCACGCCAGATCGGCTCGTCGTGGTACAGCAACGGCTCGGGATCGTGCAGCAGGAACTGCACCAGCCGCCGGCCGACGCCCGCGTCGCGCCGGCGCAGCAGCGCGTCGCGGCCGATGAAGTCGCCGCTTGATCGAGCTTCACCGCGAACATCAGCCCGGCTTCCAGCGGCGAATCCTCGTCGCCGATGTCGTGGCCCCAGTGGCGGTACGCCTTCTCGATGCGGCAGGAATCCAGCGCGTGCAGTCCGGCGAGCTTCAGGCCGAACGCCGCGCCGGCTTCCATGAGCGCGTCGAACACGCCGCGCGCGAACTCGGTTGCCACGTACAGCTCCCAGCCGAGTTCGCCGACATAGGTGATGCGCGCCGCCCGCACGCTGGCATGGCCGATCGCGACTTCCCGCCACGTCGCGAACGGATGCGCGGCGTTGGACAGATCCGCGCCAGACGCAGCCTCCAAAAGCGCCCGGCTGTTCGGCCCCATCACGCACAGCACCGCCTCGGCCGAGGTCACGTCGGTCGCGACCACGTGCGCGTCCTGCGGCATGTGGCGGCGCAGCCATGCGAGGTCGCGCCGCGCGGCCGTGGCCGCCGTCACGACCATGAAGCTGGAATCGGACAGGCGCGCGACCGTCAGATCCGCCTCGATCCCGCCGCGCTCGTTCAGCCATTGCGTATAGACGATGCGGCCCGGGGCCACGCGCACATCGTTGGCGCAGATGCGCTGCAAGCGCCGCTCTCCGCGTCGCGCCCCTGCACGCAGGAACTTTGCCGAACGAGGTCATGTCGTACAGCGCGACCGCCTCGCGCGCGGCCCTGTGCTCGCGCCGCCGAATGCGCGAACCAGTTCTGCCGTCCGTAGCTGTAGGCGTATTCCGGCGGCGACGCCCTCCGGCGCGAACCAGTTGGCGCGCTCCCACCCCGCCGCCTCGCCGAAGCACGCGCCGCGCGCGGCGAGGCGTTCGTGCAGCGGCGACAGGCGCACGTTGCGCGCCGTCTCATACTGCCGGTGCGGCCAGTGCATCGCATACAGCAGGCCGAGCGATTCCGTCGCGCGCTCCCGCAGGTAGCGCGGATTGGACTGGAACCGTTGCATCCGGCGGATGTCCACATCGGCCAGGTCCATCGGCGGATGGCCGCCGACGATCCACTCCGCCAGCACCTTGCCGGCGCCGCCAGCGGACTGGATGCCGATGGAGTTGAATCCCGCGGCCACGATACAGCGCCCGCACGTCCGGGCGTCTCGCCCAGCAGATAGCGCACGTCCGGGGTGAAGCTTTCCGGGCCGTTGAAGAACTTGCGGATGCCGACGTCGTCCAGCGCCGGCAGGCGGCGCATCGCCGCCTCGAGGATCGGCTCGAAATGCGTCGAAATCGTCCGGCAACTCGCCGAACTCGAAGTCCGCGGGGATGCCGTCCACCGCCCACGGCTTGGCGTGCGGCTCGAACGCGCCCAGCAGCAGCTTGCCGGCATCCTCCTTGAAATATGCGCAGTGATCCGGGTCGCGCAGCACCGGCAGATCCGGCGCGAGGCCGGGGAACGGCTCGGTGACGATGTAGAAATGCTCGCAGGCCTGCAACGGAATGTCGACGCCGGCGGTGCGGCCGAGCTGGCGCGACCACATGCCCGAGGCGATCACGACGGCCTCGGCGAGGATGTCGCCCGACGCGGTGGCGACCCCGATCGCCCGCCCGTTGCGGGTCAGGATCGCGGTCCACCGCGACGTTCTCGACGATTCTCGCGCCGCGCATGGTGGCGCCGCGGGCCAGCGCCATCGTCGTGTCGATCGGGTTGGTCTGCCCGTCGCCCGGCAGATGCACGCCGCCGACGACATCGGACACGTCCAGCAGCGGCCAGCGCCGCGCGATCTCGCTGCGGCCGACCTCGCCCACCTCCAGCCCGAACATCCGCGCCATCGACGCGCCGCGGCGCAATTCCTCCAGGCGCTCGGCATTGGTGGCGATCGACAGGCTGCCGCGCCGCTGGAACCCGGTCGCCTGCCCGGTCTCCGCCTCCAGCGAGGCGTAGAGTTCGGTGGTGTAGCGCGCCAGCTTGGTCAGGTTCGCGGTGGCGCGCAGTTGCCCCACCAGCCCGGCCGCGTGCCAGGTGGTGCCGCTGGTCAGGCGCTTGCGTTCCAGCAGCAGGATGTCGGTCCAGCCGAGCTTCGCGAGATGGTAGGCGATCGAGACGCCGACGATGCCGCCGCCGACGATCACCACGCGCGCATGGTGCGGCAGCGTCGCCGTCATGCGCGCACCCGCTCGTTGTCCCGGTCCCAGACGCCGCCATCGGGCAGCGCCACCGCCGCCCGGCGCTCGCCTAGCAGCAGGACCTCGAACGCGGTTCCGGGTTCGGCCGATCCAGGATCGACATAGGCGAACGCCAGCGACTTTCCGGCCGCATGGCCGTACGCCCCGCTGGTGGTGACGCCGACAAGCCGCGATCCGGCATAGACCGGCTCGTTGCCCATGCAGTCGCTGTCGGCCGCAGCCACCTCCAGATACACCAGCCGCGTCCGCGCGCCGCGCGCCCGCGCGGCCAGGCTCGCGTCGCGGCCGGTGAACGCGGGCTTGTCGAGCCGCAGGAAGCGATCCATGCCCGCCTCGTCCATCCCGACCTCGCTGGTCAGCTCGGCCCCCCAGGCCCGGTACGCCTTTTCCATGCGCAGCGCGTTCATCGCGTAGGTTCCGAACAGCGCGATGCCGTGCGGCTCGCCCGCCGCCATCAGGGCGGCGAACACCTGCGGCATCCGCGCCATCGGGCAATGCAGTTCCCAGCCGAGTTCGCCGACGTAGTTCACGCGCAGCAGGCGGACGCCCGCCACGCCGGCGACGATCGCCTCCCTGGCTGTCAGCCAGCGGAACGCCGCGTTGCCAAGGGCGGTCGCGGTGCAGTCCGCCAGCACGTCGCGCGCGCGCGGGCCGGCCAGGACCAGCGTGCCATAGGAGTCGGTCACGTCGGCGATGGCGACATCCTCGCCCGGTCGGCGGCGGCGGGCGAGCTGGTCGAAATCCTGCACCTGCGCAGAGGCGGCGGACAGCACGTAGAACAGACGCGGCCCGAGCCGGGTGACGGTGATCTCGCTCTCGATGAATCCGCTGTCGTTCAACAGATGCGTCAGCACGATCCCGCCGTCGCGGGAGGGGATCCGGTTGGCGCAGATGCGGTCCAGGAAGGCCAACGCATCCGGCCCAGCGATCTCGAACTTCGCGAAGGTCGACAGATCCATCAGCCCGACGCGATGGCGCACCGCCAGCGACTCGCGGCGGACGGCATCCCACCAGTTCGAGCGCCGGAACGAGAATCGCTCGCCCTGTCCGGTGGCGTCGTACCAGCGCGCTCGCTCCCAGCCGAACACCTGGCTGAACTGCGCGCCGCGCGCCTTCAGCGTCTCGTGCAGCGACGAGACGCGCAGGTCGCGCCCCACCGCGTGCTGCTCGGCGGGCCTGTAGCAGTAGTACATGTGATGGTAGTCCGCGACCGCGACCTCGGCCGTGTACTCCCTGGTCGCCCAGGGGCCGAAGCGGCGTGGGTCGAATTCGCGCATGTTGATCTCGGCCTGGCCGTGCACCATCCATTGCGCGAGATACTTGCCCGCGCCGCCGCCCTGGCAGATGCCGATGGAGGCCCCGCAATGCATCCAGTAATTCGGTGCGCCCGGCGCCGGGCCGGACAGATACACGCCGTCCGGCGTGTGGGTGATGGCGCCGGAGATCACCGACTTCAAGCCGACCGAGGCGAACAGCGGCAGCCGCTCGGCCGCCCGCTCCAGCCACGGCATCAGCCGGTCGAGTTCCGGCGCGATCAGCTCGCTCTCGAAATCCCAGGCCGGCGCTTCGCCATTCCAGCACAGATGCGCCGTCGCCGTCTCATACGGGCCGACCAGGATGCAGCCATTCTCCTCGCGCAGGTACGAATGGCTGTACGGATCGCGCACCACCGGCAGTTCCGGCGCAAAGTCGGTCAGCGCCCGGACCGGCTCGGTGATGACATAGTGGTGCAGGAGGTTGGCGATCGGAACGCGGTGCCGGGTCCAGCTGCCGACGAGTCCGGCATACGACCCGGCGGCGTTGACCACATGCTCGGCGATGATGTCGCCCTGGTCGGTGGCGACGCGCCACTCCCCGCCCGGCAGCCTGCACGATGCCGGTGACGCGGGTGCGCCGGTGAATATCCGCCCCCAGCCTGCGCGCGCCGGCGGCCATTGCGTTTGTGACGTCAGCGGGGGCCACATGCCCGTCGTCGATGGTGCGGAACGCCGCTTTCACCCCCGCCGTGTCCAGAAACGGATGGCAGTGCGCGATCTCGGCCGGCCCGATGATCTCGGCCGCATAGCCCGCCAGCCGCGAGATGCCATAGACCTGCCGCAGCATGTCCATCTCGTCGTCGCTGGCCGCCAACCGCAGGCCGCCGCATCCGTGCCACGACACCGCCTGCCCGGTCAGCGCCTCCAGCCGCTGATAAAGCTGCGTCCCATACACATGCACCTTCGTCACGTTGAGCGAGGCGTTGAAGTGCGGACACTGGCCGGCCGCATGCCAAGTGGAGCCGGAGGTCAGCTCGCCCTTTTCCAGCAGCACCACATCGCTCCAGCCTTCCAGCGCGAGGTGGTACAGGAGTCCCACGCCCATGATGCCGCCGCCCACCACCACCACGCGGGCGTGCGATCTCAAGCGACGTCTCCGGCAGCCCGTGTCATAGCTGCTCCGGAAAGCCCGACGCGCGCAGATCGGTCCCCAGCGCATCCTCCAGCAGCTTGACCACCTGGGTCGACCACGCCTTGCCGCCATAGACGGATCGCGCGCGGACAAACGTCTGCGCCGCCACGCCGGCGAGATCCAGCGGCACGCCGAACTCGCGCCCCAGCGCCATCGCGAAGCCGAGATCCTTGCACGCCAGATCCATCGTGAAGTTGACGTTGTAGCTGCCGTTCAGGATCAGCTGCCCCTCCGTCTCGTGCACGAAGCTGTTTCCCGAACTCGCCTTGATGATCGCGAAGGCCTGCGCGAGGTCGATGCCGCCCTGCTTGGCCAGCATCAGCGCCTCGCCGGTGGCGATCAGATGGATGAAGGCGAGCATGTTGGTGATGACCTTGATCACCGCGGCGCGCCCGAGCGGCCCGACATGGAAGATCGCGCCGCCCATTGCCTGCAGCGCGGCGCGGTGCGCGTCCAGCAGCGCCGCCTCGCCGCCGACGATTACCGTGATGTCTCCGGCGGCCGCGCGATGCACCCCGCCGGTGACCGGCGCCTCCAGCACGGCGACGCCGCGCGCGTGCGCCAGGGCGGCCATTTGCTCGATCTGCGCCTGATCGTTGGTGCTCATCTCGATCCACGCGCCGCCCGCGCGCAGCCCGGCCAGAATCCCGCGCGCGCCGGCCAGAACCTGCATCGAGACGGCCGGCGACGGCAGGCAGGTGATGACGGCGTCCACGCGCCCGGCAAGAAGCCTCGGATCGTCCGCCCAATGCGCGCCGCGCGCCACAAGATCCGCGGCCGCCTCCCGGTTCAGGTCCGACACGGTGAGGTCGAAACCCGCGCGCAGCAGGCTGCCGGCCAGATGCGCGCCCAGGCTGCCCAGCCCGATGAACCCGTACCGCATCGCAGTCCTTTCCGGCCTGGACAGGTTCGGCAACAGCGACGACCGCGTTCGCCCGGCTGCGGCAGTTACGGCCGATGCCCGTAACACCTTGCACCGCGAAGCCACGGATGCCCCTGGACTGGAACCATGTGCCCGCAGTATCGGCAGGGAGCGCGGCGTTATGCAAGCGACCGGATGGGCGTAGGGGCCGATTGCCCCGGCGCGTCGGTTCTGGATCGCCGGGACAGGCTGCTAGCCGGCGCTGCGGGCCTGCAGACGCAGCACGGTGGCGCTGGAGCCGTTGCGCGCCAGCATCGGCAGCACATCGGACGCGGGCACCGGGCGGGAGTAGAAATAGCCCTGGCCGTAGTCGCAGCGCAGGCCGGCCAGCGTGCGGTCGAGCTCGGCGGTCTCGATCCCTTCGGCGACCGTTTCCAGCCCGAGCTTCCTGGCCACCGTCAGCATCACGTCCAGATAGTTCGCATTGCCGTCGTCCGTGGCGCTGGACTGCACGAACGAGCGGTCGATCTTCATCCGGTCGAACGGCAGCACCCGCAGGTGGTGCAGCGAGGAATAGCCGGTGCCGACATCGTCCAGCGCCAGAGTCATCCCGGCGGCGCGCGCCGCCTCCATGATGCGCCGCGCCGAGGCGATGTCGCGCACCTGCGCGTTCTCGGTCACCTCCAGGCACAGCCGCGACGGCGCCAGGCCGCCGCCGGACGCGGCCGCGCACAGCACCTCGACCAGATTGGACTCCAGCAGTTGCGAGGCGAACAGGTTGATCGAGAAGCGCATGTAGCCCGGCCACTCGGCCGCGTCGCGCGCCACCTGACGCAGCAGCGAGTCCAGCATCGGGGTCGCCATGCGCTCGGCATCGACGATGGCGATGAAGCGGTCCGGCGGCACCACGCCCTGATCGGGATGCAGCCAGCGCGCCAGCACCTCGAACTCGACGATCCTGCCGGAGCGCAGATCGACCAGCGGCTGATAAAACGGCACGATCTGCCCGCTGTCGATCGCCTCGCGCAGTTCCGACTTGAACCGCGCCGTCTCGCGCACCTCGCGGCCCATCGAGGACTCGAACCGGGTGGCGCGGTGGCCGCCCGCCTCCTTGGAGCGGTACATCGCCACGTCCGCCGCCCATAGCAGCGACAGCGTGTCGGTGGCGTCGGCCGGGGCGAAGGCGACGCCGACGCTGGCGCCGATGCTGACGGTGGCAGTACCGGCCCGGAACTCCTGCTGCATCGCCGCGACCACCGCCTCCGCCTCGGCCACCGCGCGGTGCTGCAGCGAGAACGGCACCAGCACCGCGAACTCGTCGCCGGCCAGGCGAACCAGCACGGTGCTGAACGATAGCGCGGCCTGCATGCGCGCCGCCGCGATGCGCAGCACCTCGTCGCCGACATTGTGGCCGAAGATGTCGTTGACGCTCTTGAAGCCGTCGAGGTCGATCAGCAGCACGGCGATCGACAGGCCCGGCCACATGTCGGCCAGGGCGCGGTCGATCTGCTCCTTCAGCACGCGGCGGTTCGGCAGGCCGGTCAGCGGATCCTGCCGCGCCAGCGCGTGCGCGCCGCTTTCCGCCGCCCGGCGGCTGGCGTTCTCGGCGCTCAGCGCGCGGACGCGGCAGCCCAGCGCCAGCAGCCCGCCTAGCAGCAGCAGCAGCACGGTGATCACCCCGCCGTCGATCAGCGCCCCGCCGCCAGCCTCGCTGCCGGCGAGGCCGCCGCCCCAGCGGATCGGGTCGATGCCGTCGAACATCAGCAGCCCGCCCGCCGCCGCGGCGGCCCCCAGCAGCACCGGCGCCCCCGCCCGCGAGCACAGCCCCTCGATCAACCGACGCCCGATCATGGATCCCCCAGCGCCCGTCATCGCAGGCAAGCGTTGCGTCCCCGAACTGTGGGACCGATCTGTTAACAATGCGGCCGGCGGCGCGCTGCGGCGGCGCACGCTATCCGGGCCCCGCAGCCGGCGTGAACACGACCGGCAGCCCGCCGGCCCGCCGCCTGCGGACCAAGCCGCCCGGCTGCGCGTCGGCGTCCATGCTCGGCGGACCGTACACGCGCACCCGCGCCGCCGCCGGGGACATCATCACCACCACGGCGTCGAACAGCGACGGCGGCGGCGCGCCGGCCGGTCCCATGCCGCCCTCGCCGCCATTCAGGCTGAGATAGACGCGCTGCCGGTACAGCTCGCCCTCGCCCGGCGAGGCGGAGTGGTACTGGCCCACGGCGCTGCGCCAGTCGCCGCTGCGGTCGTGCAGCGAGGCCAGGAAGCGGCCGGCCTGCTGGCCGTTGGTCATCGGGTCGAATGCGGCGGCGAGGTCGGCGAATGCTTCCGGGTGGTAGAACAGGTTGACCTGGAAGCAGCCGACGTCGATCGAGCGGGTCCCCTGCGATTGCAGCGACTGCACCAGCGCGATCGCCTCGGGCAGCGAGGCGCTGTAGTAGTCGCGCCCGCCGGCGTCGATCGCCCACGGCCAGGCCACCACCTTGCGGGTGGCCGCGTCCCAGCGGCCGGCCTCGACCCGGCCGATCGCCGACATCAGCCCGGGCGGCAGCCGCCACGCCGCCTCGGCCGCCCGCGCCGCGTCGTCGCAGGTCGCGGGCGCGGCGATGGCGCCGGCGGACAGCAGCAGCGCCGCCGCCGCGGCCAGCACGCCACGCCCGGTCGTGACAGCGCCGGTCATGACAGCGCCGGTCAGGACAGCGCTGGGACGCCGGCACCCAGCCCGTCCGCAGCACCGGCGGGCAGGCGGCCGCGCGCGCCCTCGGCATGCTGGCGGCGCAACGCCAGCCCCAGCAGCAGCACAGCGGCCAGCAGGCCGAGCGGCAGATGCAGCGGGCCGGTGAGGCTGCGCGCCAGCGCGATCGGCAGCAGCGCCGCCAGCAGGCCGAGCTTCTCGAAGCGCAGGAAGCCGGCGCAGCGCCCGGCGCGGACCAGCCAGGCCATCGCCACCGCCAGCAGCATCAGGTCATAGAACAGCACCAGCGGTGCCGCGATCACCGTGGCGGCCAGCAGCATCGCGCATTTCGCGCCCAGGCTGCCCGGCGAACGCCAGCTATTGAACACCAGGGCGGCCATCGCCAGCGTCGCGATCGCCTGCACCGCATAGGCATAGCCCGCAGACAGGCCGAGCAGCCGGGCCGCTCCGAAGACGCTGACCATCAGTTCGAATCCGATGCGGCCCGACTGGTACACGTCGGGCGAGCCGGCGAACGAGACGAAAAACTCATGCCAGGTGTGCGTGCCGAACGCCAGCACCGACAGCGCGCCGAGCGCCGCGACCGAACACGCCGCGGCGGCGAAGGCCCGCCACTGCCGGCCGCCCGCCAGCGCGAACGGGATCAGGATGCCCAGATGCGGCTTGAAGCAGATCGCGCCGAACAACAGCCCGGCCAGCACGGTGCGGCGCTGCTGCATCTGCAGCGTCGCCCAGGCGAACAGCCCGGCGCTGAGGAATGCGTTCTGCCCGAGGCCGAGATTCCAGAACAGCGACGGGAACGCCAGGATCGGCAGCAGCACGATCCAGCGACGCTCACCGACGATCCGCCGCATCGCCAGCACGAACATCGCGAGCGTCGCCGCCTCGAACACCATGAAGGCGACCAGGTACGGCAGCGCGCCCAGTCCCGCGCACAGCAGCAGGAACACCGGCGGGTAATAGAAGTAGCTGTAGCCGATGCCGGGGCTGGTGGCCCGCTGCTCGGCGGCGAAGTGTTCCGCCCGGTGATAGGCAGCGTCCGGCCGGCCCGCATCGGCCAGGCTGCCGGCGGCATAGAAGCTGCTGAAATCCGTGGTGAGCGGCTGCTTGAGCCTGACGATCATGCCGTGCGTGCCGGCGATCATGAACGCCAGGACGATGCATTGGGCGGCCAGCAGGATGGCGCTCCAGGCGATGGCGCGGCGCGCATTGAGCACAGCCTCGGCGCGCAGCGCGGCGTTGCGAATACGATCCAGCATGACCTCTCCTCCAGTCGCGCTGCTTGCATCGCAATCCGCGCCGCGTCGTCGGCCGCGTCACGTGCGCGGCTGCGTGTCCGACTTAGAACACGGTCGCGCGCTTCGCCAGCACAGGATGCAACGCCTGCTGTTTGTAGCAGCGATATAACGCGGCTGTCGCTGTCGCGCGATGGACTTTGCAGGCGCTTGCGGTCAAGTCACACGCTGCACGGACAGAGCGCGGGCGCGTGCCTGGCGGTGCGTGCCAACAGCAGGATTTGGTATTGGATACGATCCGGTCTTGGTTGCGTCATTGCAGCATCCGTGCCCCGGCGCGCAGCGTCGCGGGGCGGCTTGCCGCCGACCGGCGCTGCGGCGTCGCGGTGGAGTTCGCGATGGTCTGCCTGCCGTTCATGCTGGTGCTGCTGATGGTCATGGAGCTGGGCTACGACTTCTTCGCGCAGGAGGCGCTGGATTTCGGCCTGGCCGCGGCGGCGCGGCAGGTGCAGATCGGCAACGCGCAGGGCGCGGCCAACGCGGCGGTGTTCCAGTCGAGCTATGTCTGCCCGGCGCTGATCGGGCTGGTGCCCTGCTCGGCGGTCTCGGTGCAGGTGCAGGCGGTCACCTCCGACTACTACGCGCAGAGCTATACGGCGGTGCCGCTGAAATCCGGCAAGCTGAACACGTCGGGCTACACGTTCTGTCCCGGACAGCCGAAGCAGCTGATGTTCGCCCAGGCGATCTATGCCGGACCGAGTCTCGCCGCCGGCCTGATCCCCGGCCTGGGCACGCCGACCGCGAGCGGCACCGCGCACATCACCGTCTCGACCACCGCGTTCATCAACGAGGACTTCCCGGTGACCTCCGCGCCGCCGGCGGGGTGCTGATGGCCGCCGTGCCGCGCGTGCGCGCCAGGCAGGGTCTCGGCCGCGACCGGCGCGGCTCGCCGGCGCTGGAGTTCGCGATCATCCTGCCGGTGATGGTGACGATGCTGATGGGCGTGTTCGACGCCAGCCAGGCGCTGATCGCCATGCGCCAGGTCACCACCGCCTCGCAGGAGATCGCCGAGATCGCGACCGAGCTGAGCGTGCAGCCGGACGGCAGCACCTCGCTGACGCCGACGCAGGCGTACCAGTCCAGCACGGCGGTCTTTGCCATCATGCCGCAGCTGAAGGCGCAGGCGCCCTCGACCGGCTTCGCGGTCACGCTGTCGGCCGTGGTGTTCAAGGCGACGCCCACCGGCTGCACCAGCAATTGCGTCATCACCGCCAGCACCGCCTGGAGCGTGCCGCTGTCGCTGGGTCGCGCCGTGACCCGGCCGTGCGGCGTGCTGGCGCAGGTCTCGGCGTCCACGTCGCCGAGCCTGACCACCTTGCCGACCGCCGGGATGACGGCGCTGAGCTCGGTGGTGGTCGCCGATGTCAGCTACACCTTCACGCCGCTGTTCGGCCGGTTCTTCGGCAGCTTCTCCATCTTCCGCTCGACCTTCCTGCCGCCGCGCGTCGGCACCGCCCAGCAATATGTCGAGTACGACACGGCCAACGCGACCACCGACAAGTCGATCTGCACGGGATACCTGTGATGCACGCTCTGCGACCCATGCGCGCGATGCTGCGCGAGCGCCGCGCCGGGGTGGCGCTGGTGTTCGCGCTGACCCTGATCCCGGTGCTGGGGCTGATCGGCCTGGCCGTGGATTTCGGCTTCGTGTCGCAGGCCAAGTCGCAGCTGAACCTGGCGGCGAACTCGGCCGCGATGAGCGCCACCATGACGGCCGCCGAGGCGTTCACCGCAAATCAGCCGAACTACATCGCGCAAGGCCAGGCCGCCGGCCAGCAATGGTTCGCGGCACAGACCGGCACGGTCGCCAACACCGCCGTCAAGTCGCCCACCGTGACTGTCGTGCAAAACGGCGGCCTGTTCACCGGCACCGTCAGCTACACCGCGAGCCTGCCGACGTTCCTCGGCCGGCTGTTCGGGGTGTCCACCGTCAGCATGGGAGGCAGTTCCACCGCCTCGATGCCGACCAAGTCCTATGTCAGCGTGAACTTTCTGCTGGATAATTCCTCGTCGATGCTGCTCGCGGCGACGCCGTCGGGGATCAGCACGATGAACAACGCCACGAGCAGCCTCACCCCGGCCCAGCAAAGCCAGGTGCCGGATGGCCTTGGCGGCCTCAAATGCAGCTTCGCCTGCCACTGGACCAGCTCCAACGCCGGCTACCCCCAACTGGTGAGCGCCGACTATTACGGCCTGGCGCGCTCCTACGGCGTGCAGCTGCGCTTCGATGTCTTGAAGCAGGCGACGCAGACGGCGATCCAGACAATGATTTCCGACGAGCTGATCGCCAACCAGTTCAGCGTCACCGTGGACACCTTCAACACGACGCTGACCCAGGTCTATCCGACCTCGCAGTCGCAGACTTCCACCACCGACCTCGCCGACGCTTACGCGGCGGTGGACGCGGTGCAAAGCCCGGTGACGCCCGACCAGGCGAACACGTGGTTTCCGACGATCATGACCCAGCTCGCCAATAGCACTACCGCCGCCGGGGACGGCTCCAGCGCGGCCAGCCCGAAAAAGGCGCTGATCATCGTCACGGACGGAATGGCGGACTACGGCAGTCGCAGCATTCCCACGACCGAAGGCCCACTAGATCCTGCGAACTGCAGCGCCATGAAGGCGAAAGGCTATTCGATCTACGTGCTGTACACTCCCTACAGCAGCGACCCCACGGTCCTTGTGTTCGGCAACTCTGCGCTGGCGCCCTACCTGAACGGCACCGCGTCGCCCGGCATGGTCGCCTCGCTGCAGGCCTGCGCATCGTCGCCCAACGACTTCGCCCAGGCCAGCGACACGACCACCATCATTGCGGATATGAACCAGATGGTGCAATCGGCGCTCGGCGCCGGCGGCCGCTTCACCCAGTAGCCGCCGCCGCTACTGCGGAACCTCGCGGCCCTGCAGCTGGCGCGCGGCGTCGCTGTCGCCGGACATCGCCAGCACCGCGGCCAGGTCGTCGCGCACCCGAGGCGTCGCATCCGGGCTGGCGGCCAGCGGGCGCAGCAGGTTCAGCGCCCCGGTCACGTCGCCGGTCAGCGCCAGCGACAGGCCCAGATTGGCCTGCGCCGAGACCAGCCCCGGCGCCAGCGCCAGCGCCGCGCGATAGGATGCCTGCGCCTGCGCGTGCCGCCCCTGCAGATCCTCGGCGATCCCCAGGTCGGTCAGGGCCGCGATGTCGCCGGGGGTCTGGGCCAGCACCTGCCGGAACGAGGCCGCCGCCGCCGCCGGGTCGGTGGCCAGTTGGGTCCGCCCCAGCCCCAGCCGCGCCGGCGCGGAGCCGGGCTGCGCCGCAAGCACGCGCTGGAAGCTCGCCGCCGCCGCCGGCACCTGGCCTAGCGCGTAATATGCCTCGCCCTGGCGCAGCCGCGCCGCGCTGTCGCCCGGGCGCTCGGCCAGGATCCCGTCGGCCACCCGCAGCGCGGTTTCCGGCGCGTTGCCCTCCAACGCCGCATCCGCCACCGACAGGGTCGGCGCGCGGTTCGACAGGCCGCCGGACGGCCCGCCGCATGCCGCCAGCGCGCCGGCGAGCGCGAACGGGACCAGCCGGGCGATCCCCGCCCGGTGCAGCCGCGCGGGGCAGCCGGTCACTTCGGGGCCATCACCTTCATCACCGAGACGGCGGCCGGGCCGCCCGCCACGATGAACACGCAGGGCAGGATGAACAGGATCATCGGAACCGTCAGCATCACCGGCAGGCGCGCCGCCCGCTCCTCGAACCGGGTCAGCATCTCCTGGCGCATCTCCGACGACAGCAGGCGCAGGGCCTGGCTCAACGGCGTGCCATACTGGATGCTCTGGACCAACGTGCCGCTCAAACGGGCGAGACCCTCCACACCGGCGCGCGCAGCCATCGCCTTCAGCGCCTCGCGCCGGTCGGCGCTGATGCCCATATCGCGCACCGTGATCCGAAGTTCCTTGCCGACCTGCGGGTGCGCGGGGCCGATCTCCTCGGCGACGCGCTCGAGCGTGCGCTCCAGCCCAAGCCCCGCCTCGGCGCAGATCACCATCATGTCGAGCGCGTCCGGCAGGCCGGCGGAGACCTTTTGCGCGTAGCTGGTCTGGATGCGGCGCAGCACGTAGTCCGGGGCGAGCAGCCCGACGACGGCGGCGCCGGCCACCGCGACCACGTGAAAGAACGGCCGCATGTGGACCGGGTGCAGCAGGATGTAGGCGGCCAGCGGCATGCCCACCAGCAGCAGCAGCTTGCTGCCGATGAACAGGTTGAGGCTGCCCGCCCCGCGCAGCCCGGCCGCGGCCAGCGTCGCCTGCATCCCGGCGCGGGTGTTGGCGGACAGCAGGCCGCCGCTCGCCAGCCACGACCCCAACTGGTAGACCACCCCGACGAGGACCTGGCGCAGGCTGCGCGGCCCGACAGTGGTCGGGCGCGCGGACGCATGGCGGACCTTCACGCCGCCCATGCGCGCAGCAAGCCGGTCCTGCCGGTCGATCTGGCGCATGATCGCCAGCGCCGCGAGCAGCATCGCCAGCGAGCCTGCGCCGACGCCCCACAGCAGGACAGGCGAGATCACGACAGCGCCCGGCGGATCAGCGTCTTCATGGCGAACATTCCCAGGCTGAGCAGGAGCAGGGCTGCGGCCAACAGCTTCTGTCCGAACGGATCGGTGAACAGCAACCCGACATAGCCGGGGTTCATCACCGCCAGCAGCGCGCCCGTGGCGACCGGCATGGCCGCCAGGACATAGGTGCTGGTGCGCGCCTCGGCGGACAGGGCATGGCCCTTCGCCCGCGCGGCTGCGCGCTTGCGGATCGTGTCGGCGAGGTTGTCCAGGGTCTCGCTAAGGCCGCCGCCGGTCTGGCTCTGCAACGTCAGCGCGGTGGCGAAAAACCGGTATTCCGGCAGGGCGGCGCGCTCGGCCATGCCGCGGACCGCATCGTTCAGCGTCACGCCGATCGCCAGGCTGTTGGCGGTCGTCAGGAACAGCGCGCTGGTCGGCGATGGCGCTTCCTTCGCCACCAGCGCGATCGCCTCGGACACCGGCATGCCGACGCGCACCGTGCGCACGATCATCGCGATCGCGTCGGGGAACTGCGCATACAGTGCCGCGGCGATCCGGCGGTTGAACCGGCCATAGGCGGCGCGGCAGATCACCACCCAAAGCGCGGGCAGCGCGAGGAAGCTCAGCGCGCCCACCACCTTGTGCAGCAGGAACGTCGCCACCACGGCGAGTGCTGCGGCGACCAGCCAGACCACGATCGAGGGCGCCGGGTAGAACTCGGCCCGGGCCGGCACGTAGCCCACCAGCTTGGCGATGCCGCTGGCCGTGGTCTCGGCGGAGCGCAGCACGGATGCGGAGCGCGACGCCTCGCCCCGGGCCACGGCGATCTTCGGTCCGTGCGCACTGCGGACGCCGCCGAGCCGCTTCTTCAGCGACGCCTGGCGCTCGTTGGCGCGTAGGATCAGCACGCTCGCGGTGGCGAGCACGCCCAATCCGGCCAAGGCCGCCGCGAGCGCCTGGACCAGCGCGGGCGTCACGCGTCGATGTCCTCCAGCGCCGCGTTCCACGCGCCCTCAAGCTGGAAATACGACAGGCGCTGGGCGAAGCTCGGGCGCGCGCGATTGAAACGATAAGCGCCGAGCAGCCTGCCGTCGGGCGCCTCGCCCTCCACCTCGAACTGGAAGAAGTCGTGGGTGGTGACGACCTCGCCCTCCAGCCCGCACACGTCGGTCACCTGGGTGATGCGCCGCACGCCGTCGCGCTGGCGGCCCACCTGCACGATCAGGTCGAGCGCGCCGACGATCTGCTGGCGGATGGCGCGCGACGGCAGCGACATGCTGCCCATCTGCACCATGTTCTCGATGCGGGTCAGCGCGTCGCGCGAGGTGTTGGCGTGGATGGTGGACATGCTGCCGTCATGGCCGGTGTTCATCGCCTGCAGCATGTCGAACGCCTCGGCGCTGCGGACCTCGCCGATGATGATGCGGTCGGGGCGCATGCGCAGCGCGTTGCGCACCAGGTCGCGCTGCGTCACCTCGCCCTTGCCCTCCAGGCTGGGCGGGCGCGTCTCCAGCCGCACCACATGCGGCTGCTGCAGTTGCAGCTCGGCCGCGTCCTCGACGGTGACGATGCGCTCGCCGTGGTGGATCAGGCGCGAGATGGCGTTCATCAGCGTGGTCTTGCCCGAGCCGGTGCCGCCCGAGATGACGATGTTGAGCCGCGCCTGCGCCGGCGATCTCCAGCACCCGCGCCACCTGCGGCGAGCAGGAGCCGTTCTCGATCAGCTTGGCGAAGTCGAGTTCGCGCTTGGAGAACTTGCGCAGCGAGACGCATGGGCCGTCCAGCGCCAGCGGCGGGAAGATGATGTTGACGCGGCTGCCGTCGGCCAGCCGGGCATCGACCATCGGGCTGCTCTCGTCGATGCGCCGGCCGATCGCCGAGGCGATGCGCTGGCAGATGTTGGCCAGATGCGCGCGATCGCGAAAGCGCACGTTGGACAGAGTGACCTTGCCGCGCCGCTCGACGAACACCCGGTCCGGGCCGTTCACCATGATGTCGGTGATGGCGTCGTCTTCCAGCAGCGGCTCCAGCGGCCCCAGGCCGTGCATGTCGTTCACCAGCTCGTCGGCGAGCTGGCGCTGTTCGCGCACGTTCAGCTGGATGCGGCCCTCGGTCGCGGTCTCGCCGACCAGCCGCTCGATCTCCGGCAGCAGGCGGTCGGGCGGCAGCGCCGCGACCGCGGCGGGGTCCAGCCGCGACAGGCAGACCACCCGCAGGTCGGCCAGCAGCGCGGTGCTGGCGTCGAGGGCTGCCGCGGGCGCGGCGCGCGCCGGGGCCGGCGCGATCGGCGCGCTGACCGGCGCGCGCTCTGCGAGGTCCGCGGCCTCATCCGCGCGGCGGCGGCCGAAGGTGCGGGCGGCGGCGATCATGCCCGTCGCCGCCGGCGCAGGCCGAACCAGCCGGCGCGGCCTCGCTTCGCGGCGCGATCCTCGGCCGCGGGCACCGAGGCGACCTTGCCGGCAAGCTGATATACCGTGGTGCGGAACGTTCCCGCCTTGGCCGCGGCAGGGGTGCCCAGCTTGTCCGCCGCACCCAGCGGCGCGGGCTGGTCGGCAATGGCGGTGTCCACCTTCTGCCCCAGCGCATCCTCGACCTGCGCGCGGCTCAGCCCGCCGGGATGGCCCGCGCGGTTCAGCACGATCAGCGAGCGATGCGTCCGCTGCGACCCGGCGGTCAGCGCCAGCAGGCGCAGTGTGTCGCGCACCCCGGCCAGCGTGGGCGGCAGCACCAGCACGCGCTGGTCGGCCCGCATGAAGAAATCGCGGTATAGCGGCAGCGGAGCGCGCGGCACATCGACGACCACGAAATTGTAGCGCCGCCGCAGCGCCTGCAGCAGCTTCTCCGCCGCGTCCTCGGCCATCACCGCGGCGCTGGCGAGCTGCTCCTCGCTGGACAGCACATGCAGGCGGTCGTTCACCGGCTGCACCGCGCGCTCGATGAACAGGTCATCGACGCGCAGCGGCGTCTCCAGCGCCATGCGCAGCCCGGCGCTGGGCGCAGCGCCCAGCAGCATCGCCGCGGTCCCGCCATAGATGTCCGGGTCGAGCAGCACCGTGTGGCGATGCACGTTGGTCGCGAAATGCCAGGCGAGGTTGGCAGCGATGGTGCTGGCGCCGGCGCCGCCGCGCACGCCGGTCACCGCGACCACCCGGCCGCCCAGCACCGCGGCGCCGCTGCCGCCGCCCGGCAGGACCGCCGGCGCGAAATGCCGCGCCACCATGTCGGCGCCGAGCGGCTTGTAGAGATACTCGACCACGCCCAGCGCGTGCGTAAGCTGGCGGTAGAAGTTCACGTCGCGGCTGTCGCCCACGATCAGCATCCGCACATCCGGCTCGACCACGTCGGCGAGGTCGTTCAGCGCGGTCAGCGGCTGCTCCTCGCCGGTCACGTCCACGATCAGCACGCGCGGCGTCGGCATGCGCTGCATCGCCGCGATCGCCTGACGGATGCCGCCGCGGCGCACGTCCAGCCGGTCGATCGGCAATCCGGCCAGCCCCTCGCGCAGCGCCGCCTCGCTGGCGGCGTCGGTCAGGAAGGCGATGACCGGCACCCGGTCGAGCCGGCCGCCGGGCGCGTCATGCGCGGGATCCGGGACTGCGCGCGCGTCGTCGGGCATGGCGCTCAGGACCCTCCGCCCGAGGACGAGCCGGCGGTCAGGGCAAGCCCGCCGGCCAGCGGCGGCTTCGGCTTGTCCTCACGCAGATGGTCGATCGCCGTGGCCGCCTGCTGGCCGCTCGATCCGGCCGCGCCCTGCCCGCGCAGCAGGTCGGCGGGCTGGCTCACCATGGCGCGCAGGTCGGCGTCGTTGGCGTAGTTCGGCCGCCACACCCCCTGTCGGGTCAGCGGATCGGTCGAGGCGCAGCCGGCCAGTCCGCCGGCCAGCAGCGCCAGCGCGCAGGGCGCCAGCAGCACGACGCGGCTCATTGGACGACGAACCCGGCGCCGCTGGGGATGCCGGCGGCGGCCTTCGCGCCGCCGGCGCTCTGGCGCAGCAGCAGGATGCGCTCCAGATCCGACGGCGGCCGCCAGCCATCGGTCGGCAGCTTGATCGCGGACGGATCGCTGACCGGACGGACGATGTACGGCGTGACCATGATGACCAGCTCGGTCTCGTTGCGCTGGAAGCTGTCGGAGCGGAACAGCGCGCCCAGGATCGGCACGTCGCCCAGGAACGGCACGCCGTTGCCGGTCAGCGTGGTGGCGTCCTGCAGCAGGCCGGCGATCGCGAAGCTCTCGCCGCTGCCCAGCTCCACCGTGGTATCGACGCGGCGCACCGTCAGCGCCGGGATCGTCAGGTTGCCGATCTGCACCGCGCCCTGGTTGGTCAGCTCGCTGACCTCGGGGCGGACATGCATGTTGATCCGTCCGCTGGCCAGCACCGTCGGCACGAACGACAGCGACACGCCGTACTGCTTGAAATCGACGGTGATGGTGCTGCCGTTGGTGCCGTTGTTGGTCTGCGCGATCGGGATCGGGAACTCGCCGCCGACCAGGAAGCTCGCGGTCTCGCCGCTCATCGCCGTCAGGTTCGGCTCGGCCAGCAGGTGAACCAGGTTGTCCTGCGCCAGCGCGTCGATGACGCCGTTCAGATCGACGCCCTTGTTGACGTAGCTGCCGGCCAGCGCCGAGCTGACCGGCACCGCGAAGGCGTTGGCGCTCGCGAAGCCGATCGCCGCGTGGCTGCCCAGATTGCCCAGCGCCGCCCAGTTCAGCCCCAGCTCGCGGGTCAGCGAACGGGTCATCTCGGCGATGCGCACGCGCAGGCTGACCTGGATCGAGCCCTGCACCTGCAGCCGGTTGTCGATCACCTGCTTGTCCTGCAGGAAGCCGCGCGCGATGCCGACCGCCTGCTCGACATCGCTCGGGTTGCGCAGCGACCCGCTCAGCGCCATGCCGTTGCCGGTCGGCTGCACCGTAACCGCGCTGCCCGGCATCGCCGCGGCGATCGCGGCGGCGGCCTGCGACGCGCCGTAGCGCGACGGGCTGACCGTCACCTGGAACTGCGCCAGCGCGCGGCCGGCGGCGTCCAGGGCGGCGATCGTGGTGCGGCCGGGCGACACGCCGAACACGAACAGCGAAGTGGCGCTGGCCGGCCGCACCTCGGCGATCTTCGGATCGGCGGCGAACACGTTGGCGGCCGGCCCGGGCAGGGTCACGACCTGGCCGCCGCCGGCGTCCAGCGACAGGCTGCGCGCGACGGCGGGCGCGGATACCTGCGCGACGGCCGCGCACGGCAGCAGCAGCAGCAGGGCGAGCGCGACCAGGGCCGCGCGGATGGTTTCGAGACGCATCAGAAATGGTAATCCTTGCTGTCGCCGCTGCCCTCGAACACCCGCAGGTCGTTCGACGGCGGAGCCGCCTTGCTGCCGCCGGCGAAGGCGGCGGATACGTCGTTGCCCCAGATCACGCCGCTGTCGCCGTGGCCGGCCGCGGCGCCGGGCGCGGTCGCCGCGGGGTCGGCCGACGCCATCGCGGTGCCGGTCGCGGCGGCGGGAGCGGCGGGGGCGGCGGCGGCGGCGGCCAGCCTGGCCGGGGCGAGTTCGGCCGAGCGGACGGCGACCGCGAGATGGCCGAGCCGCGCCGCCACCGCCACGCTCTCGGCCTGCAGCGAGGTGACCTCCAGCGTCACCGTGCTGGTCTGCGGCGCGGGCGACAGGCCGGACGGATCGGTGTGCACCAGCTGCTTGTCCACGGCGATGGCGCGCACGTCGCGCAGCACCGTCTCGGCCGAGACGGTGCGGCCGGGCGATTGGCCCGCCGCCTCATGCGACTGCGTCAGGATCAGATCGACATGGTCGCCCGGCCAGATCAGGCCGGCGGTGCCGCTGACCGCATCGACGCTGACCGTGGTCGCCACCATGCCCGGCGCCAGCACCGCGGCGAGAAAGCCGTGGTCGCCCGGGCGCAGCACGTCGGTCGCCAGCAGCACCGCGTCCTTGGCCAGCGGCCGGCGCACCATCGCACCGACCAGGTTGGAGCGCACCGCCGGGTCGGCGCCGAACGAGCCGGCGGGCACCGAGCCGGCCGGCACCTGCACGGTGGCGAAATCGTCCGGCTTCAGCAGGCCGCCGCCGTCCAGCGGGTGCGCCGCGGCCAGCACGGCGACCTGCGCGGGCGCTGCCTGCGCCACGGGGGCGGCGGCAGCCGGCGGGCGGGTCGCGAGCCAGACGACGGTGCCGAGGCCGCCCACGCCGACCAGCATCATCAGGAACAACGCAAAGCGCAGCATGGCTCGGGCCTATCCGATCAGAAGTGCGTACACGGCGCCCGCGGCGATCGCCGAGGCGTAGGGAATCCCGGCGCGGCGCGCGATGCGCCAGCGTTCGGCGCGGCACAGCCGGCGCAGCAGCAGCTCCGGGCGCGGGCCGCTGGGCGCGGTGACGACCGACGCCAGCAGCAGGTAGGCCAGCGCCAGGACGCCGCCCGCCAGGCTGACCGCCGCGACGTAGCCGGGGACGTGGTAGGGCGGCAGCAGCAGCACCGAGGCGGCCAGCAGCTTGACGTCGCCGCCGCCCAGCCAGCCGCGCCGCCAGCAGGCGGCGGCGGCGGCGAACACGATGCCGGACGCGACGATGCCGGCGACCGCGCTATGGGCGGCGATGCGCAGCAGCACGCCATCGGCGGCCAGCAGCGCCGGGATGCTGTTCGGCACCGTCCGCGCCGCCACGTCGCGCAGCGCGGCCAGGGCCAGCAGGGCGATGCCGATGGCCAGCAGCCATGCCGTCGGCAGCCAGGCGGCGCTCGCGTGCGTCATGCTTTCATTCCGAGGAAGTCAGGACGTCCGTCCGCGCCACGCCGCTCCGGCGCCCCGCGACGGTCGCAGCCGCCGCGGAACGCCGGTGCATGGCTCAGACCGACGTCGCCACCTTGGTGAAGATGCCGCTCAGGTTGGTGCCCAGGGTGGTCACGGCGCCGATAATGACGACGGCGATCAGCGCCGCGATCAGTCCGTACTCCATAGCGGTGACGCCGCGGGTATCGGTCTTCAGCTTCAGCATGGTAACCAGGTAGTCGTACATTGCATACTCCAACGTCGATTGTGAAAACTTCAGCATCCATCAGCCAGACGCAAGCAATACCCGGCCGAGATCCTGCAATTTCCAGAATGAACCCTTGTCCATGCCGGTTCGCTGCAGCGGCGCCTCATCCGTTTGCCTTACGACAAGGTCACAATACCGCGATGGCCGGAGATGAACAAAATACAAGTTTGCGATTAGCGTGCTATAGAAACGTGAACCAGCCGCAAACAACCGTCCGAACTATTGTGAGTCGTGAACTGTTGGGTGTCATGCCTCTGATTTTTCGATGTGCGTGCGAAGACGGAACTACTATGCTTCGCTATACTGTGCGGTGCCGGATCATCCAGTCGTGCGGCGGACCGCCGCGCGGCGGGATTGCCGCCAGCGTCCTTACGGTGCAGGAATGGTGGTTTCGTGGCGGATCCTGCGTCGCCCGGAACGCCGGTTCGCCGCTCGCGAAGGCCTGACCGGCCAGCCGGCGGCAGCACGCGGACCGGGCTTGTTGCCGGACTGCCCGGTGTGGTCTGTGGCCACATGCAGCAGGCGGCGCAGGCGGGGTGCAAGGCGGCCACGATGAAGGTGATCGGCCTGACCGGCGGCATCGCAATGGGCAAGAGCACCGCCGCCGCCGCGTTCCGCCGCGCCCGCATCCCGGTGTTCGACGCCGATGCCGAGGTGCATCGCCTGCAGGCGCCGGGCGGCGTCGCGCTGGCGGCCATCGCCGCGGCCTTTCCCGGCACGGTGCGCGCCCTGCCCTGCGGCCGTCCGGCGCTGGACCGCAGCGCGCTGCGCCGCGCCGCGCTGTCCGATCCGCGCGCGCTGGACCGGCTGGAGGCGATCATGCACCCGCTGGTGCATCACGCCGAGCGCCGCTTCCTGGCCGCCGCCCGCCGCCGTGGCGCGCGCGCGGCGGTGCTGGACATCCCGCTGCTGTTCGAGCGGCGCGGCCGGCGCGGCATGGATGCGGTGATCGCCGTCTCCGCCCCCGGCGCGGTGCAGGCCGCGCGGGTGCGCCGGCGCGGCACCCTGGCGCCGGCCCAGCTCACCGCGATCCTGGCCCGCCAGCTGCCAGACGCCGAGCGGCGGCGGCGCGCCGACGCTGTGGTGCGGACCGGGCTTTCGCGGCATCATGCGAATCGAACCCTGTCCCGCCTGATCCGGACCCTCGCCCGATGACCCGCCTCGCCGCCACGGCCCGCCAGCGATGACCCGCGCCGTCCTGTTCGACACTGAAACCACCGGCCTGGACCCGCTGACCGGCCATCGCGTGATCGAGGTGGCGGCGCTGGAGCTGGCGGGCGACCTGCCCACCGGCCGGCACTTTCACGCGCTGATCCACCCGGCGCGCGACATCCCCGACGACGTGGTGCGCATCCACGGCATCACGCTCGACCGGCTGGCCGGCAAGCCTCATTTCGCCGACCTGGCCGACGCGCTGCTGGAGTTCCTGGGCGACGGGCCGCTGGTCGCGCACAACGCGCCGTTCGATTTCGGCTTCCTCGACGCCGAACTGGCGCGGCTCGGCCGCCCGGCGCTGGCGCGGTCGCGCATGGTCGATACGCTGGCGCTGGCCAAGCAGCGGTTCCCCGGCCTGCCCAACAGCCTGGACGCGCTGTGCCGGCGCTTCGGCATCGACCTCTCCGAGCGCACCACGCACAACGCCCTGCTCGACTGCCGGCTGCTGGCCGAGGTCTATGTCGAGCTGACCGGGGGCCGGCAGCGCGCGTTGTGGACCGCCGAGGCGGCGCCGCGCGCGGCTGCCTCGGCGGTCGCCTATGCCGCCGCCGGCCCGCGCACGCCGCTGCGCATCGTGCCCACGCCGGCGGAGCTGGCCGCGCACGCGGCGTTCGTGGCGCGGCTGGCCGATCCGGTCTGGGCGCGCGCATGACCCAGGGCAGCGCCGCGCTGACCCCCGGATCGTCCGATCCGGACCAGCCCAGCCCAGCCGCCTCGTCGGGCGCGCCGGTCCAGGGCGGCGGCGGCCGGGCGTCCGGGCTGGGCGTGCTGGCGCAGATCGCGCTGGCGGCGGTGGTGGTGGCGGTGGTGCTGCTGGCCGCATGGCTGCTCAACGCGGCCACGCTGCAGTCGATCGAGCAGGCCCGCGTGCTGGAGCAGGATGCAAGGGCGCAGAACCGGGCCGCGACCGAGGTGCTCAGCGCATTGAAGGACGCCGAGACCGGCCAGCGCGGCTTCCTGCTGACCATGCAGGACGCATATCTGGCGCCGTACGCCGATAGCGGCGCGCGGGTGACCGGCGCGCTGGCGGCCCTGGAACAGATGGCGACGGCCGCGCCCTGGATGAAGGATGACGTGGCGGCGTTGGGGGCAGGCCGCCACGCGCAAGATGGCGGAACTGGCCGGCACGCTGCAGACCGCCCGCCAGCACGGCGCGGCGGCCGCGACGGCGATGGTGCGCACCGATTTCGGCCGGGCGGAGATGGACGCCGCCCGCGCCGCCGTCGGCCGCATATTGGCCGGTACCGAGGCGGAACGGCAGCGCGCCTCGGCGCTGCTGCGCGCGCGTGAGCAGCGGGCGGCGCGCGGCATCGCCTGGGCGGCGGTGGCCGGCGCGCTGCTGCTGGGCGTGGCGGTGGTGCTGCTGCTGCTGGGGCGCGACCGCACCCGCCGCGCCCGCCTTGCCGAGCGGCTGCAAATGGCGAGGCTGGCCGGCGCGGTCGAGCATCTGCGCGACGGCATGGCGGTGTTCGACGCCGGCGGCCGGCTGCTGCTGGCCAACGATCACCTGCGCACCAACACCGGCTGGCCGCAGGCCCTGGCGCGGCCGGGCGCGACGATGGCCGAGTTCGCCGCCGCCTCGTCAGGCTGGCCGAATACCCCGCTGGCCGGGTTGCGGCCGGACAGCCCGGCGCGCGGGGTGGAAAGCCAGGTGGACGGGCGGGTGCTGGAAATCTGGCACAGCCCGATGCCGGATGGCGGGCGGATCCTGACCGTGGCCGACATCACCCGGCGCACCCAGGCCGAGGCGGTCGCGCGCCAGGCGCAGCGCATGGAGGCGCTTGGCCAGCTCACCGGCGGGGTGGCGCACGACTTCAACAACCTGCTGCAGGTGGTCTCGGCCAACCTGGAGCTGCTCGGCGCGCGGCTGGTCGGCGAGCGCCGGGGACCGGATGAATGGCTGCAGGCCCGGCTGTCCGCGGCGCTGTCGGGCGTCGAGCGCGCGGCGCGGCTGACCCGGCACCTGCTGGCCTTCGCGCGCCGTCAGCCGCTGGCGCCGCAATCGGTCGATACCCGCGCGCTGCTGTCCGGGCTGGAGGACATGCTGCGCCGCACCCTGGGCGAACGCGTCGCTGTCGAGATGGTGCTGAGCGGCGGGCTGTGGCCGCTCTGCGCCGACCCGCAGCAGCTTGAGAACGCGCTGCTGAACCTGGCGATCAACGCGCGCGACGCCATGCCGGACGGCGGCAAGCTGACCATCGAGGCGTCGAACGCGGCACTGGACGACCAGTATGCCGCCAACCACGCCGAGGTCGCGCCGGGGCAGTACGTGCTGATCGCGGTGACCGACACCGGCAGCGGCATGACGGCCCAGCAGCTCGGGCGGGCGCTGGAGCCGTTCTACACCACCAAGCCGGACGGACGCGGCACCGGGCTGGGGCTGCCGATGGTGTTCGGCTTCGCCAAGCAGTCCGAAGGCCACTTCAAGCTGTACAGCGAGCCGGGGCACGGCACCACGGCGCGGCTGTACATCCCGCGCAGCCGCACCGCGCCGCGCCCCTATGCCGAGAAGCTGGAGGCGGCGGAGCCGGCGCGCGGCGAGCTTGTGCTGCTGGTCGAGGACGACCCTGCGGTGCGCGCCGCCTCGGTGCAGGCGGTGCGCGACCTGGGCTATCGCGTGATCGAGGCCGGCAGCGCGGCGGCGGCGCTGGCGCTGATCCAGGGCGGCGCGCGGCCGGATCTGCTGTTCACCGATGTCGTGATGCCCGGCCCGCTGGCGGCGCGCGACATGGCCGGCCAGGCGCGCGCGCTGCTGCCGGAACTGGGGGTGGTGTTCACCTCCGGCTACACCGAGAACTCGATCGTGCATAACGGCCAGCTCGATCCGGGGGTGATCCTGGTCAGCAAGCCGTGGCGCGCCGCCGAACTCAGCCGCAAGCTGCAGCAGGCGCTGCGCGACGGCCGCGACCCGCCGAACACCGCGCGCAAGCTGCGGGTGCTGCTGGTGGAGGACGAGATGCTGGTGCGGATGACCACCGCCGACCTGCTGGCCGATCTCGGCTATGAAGTGATCGAGGCCGGCACCGCCGCTGCCGCGCTGGCCGAACTGGACAATGGGCCGCCGGACCTGCTGCTGACCGATCTCGGCCTGCCGGACATGGACGGGATGGCGCTCGCCGCCGAGGCGTGCCGGCTGGTGCCGGGCCTGCGCGTCGTCATCGCCTCCGGGCGCGAGGTCGGGCCGGTGAACGGCTACGTGATCCTGGACAAGCCGTACGATCAGGCCGGCATGCGGCGCGCCTTGCAGGCGGCGCTGGACGGGTCAGCGCCGGGCTGACCAGACCGCCGCCGCGTCGGGGTCCGCGCTGGCCGGAGTGGACCGGCCGGTGGCGATCAGGCCGAGGGCGATGGTGGCAGGCACGGTGCCGGGCGGGGGAGCGTCGCCGCGCCAGACGGCTGCCAGCGAGTCTGGGGGCAGGCTCCTCACCCAAACCTCTCCCGGGGAGAGAGGGCTTGCTTGCTGCTCCCCCTCCCCCCGGGAGAGGGCCTGGATGAGCGCCGGCAGCACCGTCACGCTCCGCCCCGCGCCCTGCCGCCACAGATGCAGGCTGGCCGGCTTGCCCGGGTTGCGCTCCGCCTCGCCGCCGCCGCCCTTCAGCACCAGCAGGCCGGGCCGCGCCATGCGCTCGGCCACGCCCAGATGCACGTCCAGATAGGCCGGGTGGAACACTCCATCCACGCCGGCCGGCGCGTCGCCCGGATTGAGCAGCCGCGCCACGGTGTTCACCGGCGAGCGCAGGCCGAACAGGGTGCGCAGCCCCAGCAGGCGGTCCACCGCCGGCGCCATGCGGCGGATCGGCAGGTAGGCGAACCGGTGCCGCCGCAACGCCGCCTCGGCCCCGGCCAGATCCTCGGCCGGCGCCATGCCGAGGCCGCCCAGCGCCGCCTCGACGGTCATGCCGGCGGAAAACTCGTTGCTGCCGTGCATCAGCACCCGCACCCCGGCGCGCGCCAGCGCCAGGGCAGCGAGCAGGAACCAGGGCGCCTGCCGGGTGCGCCCGGCGCCGTAGGACGGCCAATCCAGGTCCGCGGCCGGCTGGGTGGAGGGCAGGCCCGAGGCGGCGCGGGCCGCCTCGACCAGGCCGGTGATCTCCTCGGCGTCCTCGCCGCGATAGCGCAGCAGCATCAGGAACGCGCCGACCTGCATCGGGTCGGCCTGCCCGGCCAGCACCATGGCGAACGCCTCGTGCGCCTCCGCCCGGGTCAGCGCGCGGGATTTTCCCGGGCCGCGCCCCAATGCCGCGACGAAGGGCGCGAACCGCGCGGCGTCGGCGTCGGTCATGCGGCCAGCCGATCCGCCTCCGCCGCATCGGCCGCCAGATCGAGCACGCGGCCGATCAGCACCAGGGTCGGCCCGTCGAACCCGGCCGTCGCCAGCGCGTCCGCCAGGGTGGCCAGCGTCGCGCGGACATGCCGCTGCCGCGCCAGGCTGGCGTTCTCGACGGCGGCCGCCGGCGTCGATCCGGGCAGGCCGGCGGCGATCAGCGCGCCGGCCAGCGCCGGCAGCGTGCTGCGCGCCATATAGGCGACGATCGTTCCCTGGCCGCGCGCCAGGGCGGCGAAATCCAGGTCCGGCAGGCGGCCGTCGAGCGAGTGGCCGGTCAGCAGGTGCAGGGTGCGCGCCACGCCGCGATGGGTCAGCGGCACGCCCAGGTCGGCGGCGGCGGCGAAGGCCGCGGTCACGCCCGGCACCACGTCCACCGCGATCCCATGCGCGCGCAGGAACGCCAGCTCCTCGCCGCCGCGGCCGAAGACGAACGGGTCGCCGCCCTTCAGCCGTACCACCTCGCCGCCGCCGCGCGCCAGGTTCAGCAGCAGGCGGTTGATCGCGTCCTGCGGCATAGCGTGGCGGCCGCAGCGCTTGCCCACGTCGATGCGGCGGGCGTCGGGGCGGGCCAGGTCGAGCACCGCGCGGTCGATCAGCGCGTCGTGCAACACCACGTCGGCGCGGCCGAGCAGCCGCGCGGCGCGCAGCGTCAGCAGCTCCGGGTCGCCGGGACCGGCCCCGACCAGAGTCACCCGACCAGGACTGGCCACACCAGGACCGGGTCGCCCTGGCTCAGGCGGCGGGAGCACGGACATCGCGCAGAATCTCCTCCAGCTCGGGGATGCACGAACCGCAATTCGTGCCGGCCCGCAGATGCGCGCCGATCTCGGCCGCGCTGCGCAGCCGGTGCGTGGCCACGGCATGCCGGATCGCCGCCCGGCCGACGCCGAAGCAGGCACATATGCGCGGCCCCTCCTCGGCGGCAACCCCGTCCGGCGCACGCCCTGCCAGAAGCCCGGCGCGCATCGCCTCGTCGGGCACGGTGCCGAGCAGGGCGGCCAGCGCCTCGGGCCGCGGCAGCGCGGCCTGCGAGGGGGCCAGGAACAGGCAGCCGACCAGCCGGCCGCCGGCCAGCGCGGCCAGCCGCAGCGTGCCGCGGCGCGGATCGGCCGCCTCCAACCACTCGGCGTCGTCGGGTGCTGCCACCAGGGCGGCGGCGAAGGCCGACAGCGCCGGCCCGCGCGGCAGCGGAGCCAGGCCGGACAACCGGTATTGCTGGCCGCGCGGCAGCGGCAGCCGGGTCCAGTACAGGCCGTCGCGCGGCAAGGCCGCGTCCGCCTCGCGCAGCAGCAGCCCGGCGAAGGTCTCGGCCAATGGCGAGACCACGGCGCGGGTGGCTTTCAGCGCCGGCTGGCCAGAGACCGGATCCACCGCCGCGCCCAACGCCTGCCCGATCGCGGCGGACGGTGCGAAGGCGTCGGTCCAGTGCATCGGCGCGAACACCTCGCCGCGCCGCTGCGCATGGCGCAGGTCGGCGCGCAGCGTCACCGCGCCGTGGGCGGTGGCCACGCGCGCGAGCTGGCCCTGCGCCACGCCGGCGCGCGCCGCGTCGGCCGGGTGGATGGCGAGCATCGGCTCGGGCGTGTGCGCCATCAGCGCGGCGACCCGTCCGGTGCGGGTCATGGTGTGCCACTGGTCGCGCACCCGGCCGGTGTTGAGGCGCAGGCTGCGGTCCTGTCGCTCACCCCGGCCCTCTCCCGGAGGGAGCGGGAGCAGCAAGCCCGCTCGCTCCGGGAGCGGGTTGGGCGAGGGGCCGGCGGCACGCACCGGCGTCAGCCGCGCCCGCCCGTCCGGGGTCGGAAACCCGCCCTCGGCGAACAGCCGTCCGCCCGCCGCCGCGCCCTGCGCGGGCAGCGGCCACGCCACCGGGCGCAGCGCGTCGTAGCCGGCATCGTCCAGCCCTGCCAGGCGCGAGATGTCGAACACCCGCGCGCCGCCGCCGGCGACGCCGGACAGCGCCGCGTGTTCGCGGAACACCGCGCCCGGACCGTCCCAGGCGAAGGCCGCGCCGAACCCCATCCGCCGGGCCACCTGCGCCAGCATCCACCAATCCGGCCGCGCCTCGCCCGGCGCCGCCCGGAACGCGCGCTGGCGCGAGAATCCGGCGCTCGGAATTGGTCACCGTGCCGTCCTTCTCGCCCCAGCCGGCCGCCGGCAGCACCACGCGGGCCAGCGCGGTGGTGTCGGTCGGCCAGCAATCCGACGCCACGACGAACGGGCACGCCGCCAGCGCGCGGCGCACCTGGCCGGCGCGCGGCAGGCTGGCCGCCGGGTTGGTGGCGATGATCCACAGCGCGCGCACCCGCCCGTCGGCCACTGCGTCGAACAGCTCGATCGCCTTCAGCCCCGGCCGCGGCGGCAGCGTGGGGCTGGACCAGAACGATTGCAGCGCGGCGCGGTCGGCCGGATCGTCGAAGCGCAGATGCGCGGCGAGCTGGTTGGCCATGCCGCCGACCTCGCGCCCGCCCATCGCGTTCGGCTGGCCGGTCAGCGAGAACGGCCCCATCCCCGGCCGGCCGATGCGCGCCGTGGCCAGGTGGCAGTTCAGGATGGCGGAGACCTTGTCGGTGCCGCAGGCCGACTGGTTCACCCCCTGCGAATAGACCGTCATCACCCGCTCGGTGGCCGCGAACCAATCGAACAGCGTCGCGACCGTCTCGGGATCCACGCCGCAGATCCCGGCGACGCGGTCGGGATCGGCAAACTCGGCGGCGGCGGCCAGCGCCTGCGCCAGGCCGCTGGCGTGGCGCGCGGTCCAGGCGCGGTCGATCGCGCCCGCGCGGTCCAGATGCGCGAGCAGCCCGGCGAACAGCGCGATGTCGGTGTCGCCGGCCACCGGCAAGTGCAGGTCGGCGGACTCGGCGGTGGCGCTGCGGCGCGGGTCGATCACCACGATGCGCGTCCCGCGCGCGGCGCGCGCGGCGAGCAGGCGCTGGTGCAGCACGGGATGGCACCACGCGGTGTTGCTGCCGACCAGCAGCACCAGATCGGCCTCGTCGAAATCCTCGTAGACTCCGGGCACGATGTCCTCGCCGAAGGCGCGTACATGACCGGCAACCGAGGAGGCCATGCACAGGCGCGAGTTGCTGTCGATGTTGCCGCTGCCGATGAAGCCCTTCATCAGCTTGTTCGCCACGTAGTAGTCCTCGGTCAGACACTGGCCGGAGACGTAGAGCGCCACGCTGTCCGGCCCGTGCGCGGCGATGGTCCTGCGGAACTCCCCCGCCACCAGATCCAGCGCGGTGTCCCAATCCGCGCGCGCACCGTCGATCTCGGGGTGCAGCAAGCGGTCCGCGTCGTCGAGCGTTTGGCCGAGCGCCGCGCCCTTCGAACACAGGCGGCCATGATTGGCGGGGTGCGCGGGGTCGCCGCGCACGCTGCCGTCACCAGCCACCACGACACCGCAGCCGACTCCGCAGTAGCAGCAGGTGGTCCTGACACCCGTCATGGCGCGGCGAGCAGGACACGCCCATCCTGCACCCGCACCGCGATGCGGCGCGCGCAACCCTCGTCCGGGGCCCGCGCCTGTCCGTCCTCCAGCCCGATCACCCAGCCATGCAGCGGACAGGTCACGCTGTCGCCATGCACGATGCCCTGCGAGAGCTTGCCCCGCTTGTGCGGGCATTCGTCATGCAGCGCGAACACACGGTCGTCTCCGGTGCGGAATATCGCGATGTCGCCGTCCGGCGTCGCCACGGTGCGGGCACGCAGGCGGGGGATGTCGGCCATGCACCCGACATCGCGAAACCCCCGCGCGTCGCCGCCCGTCACGACGCCTCCAGTACGGCGAGATGGCGAAACTCGTGCGATTCCTCACCGTCGGCGCGCGCCTCCCACGGATCGGATTGCGAATGCGCCTGGCTGAGCAGGAAACGCTCGTGCAGCGCGGCCCGGCCCGCTGAATCGGCCACCACACGCTGTTGCACATAGGGCAGGCCGACGCGCTCGATCCAATGCGCGCTACGTTCCAGGTAGCGCGCCTCCTCACGGTAAAGCTGCAGGTAGGCGCCGCAATGTTCCAGCACCTCATCGGGCGTGGAGACTTTGCACAGCAGTTCGGTTCCGCGCAGCTTCACGCCCCCATTGCCGCCGACATGCAGCTCCCACCCGCTGTCCACGGCGATCACACCGAAATCCTTGATGGTGGATTCGGCGCAGTTGCGCGGGCAGCCGGACACCGCCATCTTGACCTTGGCCGGCGTCCAGGCACCCCAGGTCATGCGTTCCAGCGCAATCCCCATCGCGGTGGAATCCTGCACGCCGAAACGGCACCATTGCGAACCGACGCAGGTCTTCACGGTGCGCAAGGCTTTCGCGTAGGCGTGGCCGGAGACCATTCCGGCGGCGTTCAGGTCGCGCCAGACATCCGGCAGCTGGTCGCGCCTGACGCCCAGCATGTCGATGCGCTGCCCGCCGGTGATCTTCACCGCGGGGATCGCGTAGCGGTCCACCACGTCGGCGATGGCGCGCAGCTCGGCGGCACTCGTCACGCCGCCCCACATGCGCGGCACCACCGAGAAGGTGCCGTCCTTCTGGATGTTGGCGTGCATGCGCTCGTTCATGATGCGGCTGCGCGCGTCGTCGGCGTAGCCGCCTGGCCAGGCGCAGATCAGGTAGTAGTTCAGCGCCGGGCGGCAGGCGGCGCAGCCGTCCGGCGTGGTCCAGCCCAGCGCGCGCATCACCGCATCGATGCCGCGCAGCCGCTGCGCCGCGATCGCCGCGCGCACCGCGTCGTGCCCGTGCGCCGTGCAGGCGCAGATCGGCTTGTCCGCGGGGGCGGCGCTGTACGCGTCGCCGGCGGCCTGCGCCAGCAGCGCCTCGACCTGGCCGGTGCAGCTGCCGCAGGACGCCGACGCCTTGGTGCGCGCCCGCACCGCATCCAGCGTCGTCAGGCCGTGCCGCGCGATGGCGGCCAGGATGCTGCCCTTCGAGACGCCGTTGCAGCCGCAGACCTCCGCCGTGTCGGGCAGCGCCGCCGCCGCGTCGCCGGCCGGAGTCGCGGTGGCGATGGCCGGGCCGAACACCAGCAGGTCGCGCATGGCCGACACGTCGGCGCCGGAGCGCAGCAGGTCGAAATACCAGGCGGCGTCGCGCGCGTCGCCGTACAGCACCACGCCGACCAGCCGCTCGCCGCGCAGCACCAGACGCTTGTGCACGCCGCGCGCGGCGTCGCGGAACACCAGTTCCTCGTCATCGGCGTGGCTGGCCGAGAAATCCCCGGCCGAGAACATGTCGATGCCGGTGACCTTCAGCCGGGTGCCGGCGACGGACGGCTCATAGGCCGGCTCGGCGATTCCGGCGATGTGGTCGGCGCAGATCTTCGCCATGTCCCACAGCGGCGCGACCAGGCCGAACACCTGGCCGCGATGCTCGACGCACTCGCCCACGGCGAACACCGCCGGGTCGGACGTGCGCAGCGCGTCGTCCACCTGCACGCCGCGCCCGCAGGCCAGGCCGGCGTCGCGCGCCAGCGCCGTGCTGGGCCGGATGCCGACCGCCATGACCACCAGATCGGCAGGCAGTTCGCGCCCGTCCGCCAGCCGCACCGCACGCACCCGGAAGCTGCCGAGGAACGCCTGGGTGCTGGCCTCCAGCAACACCTCGATGCCGCGGGCGCGCAGATCCGCCGCCAGCAGCGCGCCCGAGGCCGGGTCGAGCTGGCGCTCCATCAGCGTCGGCGCCAGATGCACCACGGTCACCGCCATGCCGCTGCGCGCCAGGCCGTGCGCCGCCTCCAGCCCCAGCAGCCCGCCGCCGATCACCACCGCGCTGCCGCCGCGCGCCGCCGCCGCCTGCATCGCCCCGACATCGGCGATGTCGCGGAAGCCGACGACGCCCGGCAGGTCGCGGCCGGGCAGCGGCAGCATCACCGGGTTCGACCCGGTGGCCAGCAGCAGCACGTCATACGGCCGCACGGTGCCGTGTTCCCCGGCGACGGTGCGCGCCGCGCGGTCGATGCGCGCCACCGCCTCCCCGGCGATCAGCTCGATGCCGTGACGGTCGTACCAGCCGCGGTCATGCGTGACGATGTCGGCGAAGCTCTTGTCCCCGGCCAGCACCGGCGACAGCATGATGCGGTTGTAGTTGCCGTGCGGCTCGGCGCCGAACACGGCGATGTCGAACTGCCCGGTGGCGCGGGCGAGGATTTCCTCCAGCGTGCGGATGCCGGCCATGCCGTTGCCGACCAGCACCAGACGGCGGCGGCGCGGGCGGGGGCGGGGCGAGATCGCGTTCATCGGCGCGCCCCCCTAGACCCGCGCCGCGCCGAACCGCGCCGCCCAGTCGCGCCGCCAGCGGCCGCGCACGCCGGCGATGCCCAGCAGCGCCAGCGCCGCCAGGCAGGCGAACACCAGGAAGCCGGGGCCGTAACTGCCGAACACCTGGCGCGACCAGCCGAGGCTGGAGGCGAGGTAGAACCCGCCGACCCCGCCGGCCATGCCGACCAGCCCGGTCATCACCCCCATCTCGCGTCCGAACCGCTGCGGCACCAGCTGGAACACCGCGCCGTTGCCCATGCCCAGCGCCAGCATCCCGGCGACGAACACCGGCACGGCCAGCACGATGCTGGACAGCCCGGTGGCGATCGCGGCGAAGGCGCAGGCGGCGATTGCATACAGTGCGGTCAGCGAGCGCACGCCGCCGACCCGGTCGGCCACCGCGCCGCCGAGCGGGCGCACCAGCGAGCCCACGAACACCACGCCGGCGGTGCAGTAGCCGGCGGTCACGGCGGGCAGGCGGTAGGCGTCGTTGAAGTAGATCGTCAGCGACGAGGCCAGGCCGACGAAGCCGCCGAAGGTCACGGCGTAGAACCCCATCAGGCACCAGGCGTCGGGCGTGCGCAGCAGTCTGGCGTAGTCGGACAGCGTCTTGCGCGGCCCCGGGCGCGGGCTGTCCTCGGCCAGCGCGCAGAATGCCAGCAGCACGACCGCCAGCGGGATCGCCGCCAGCCCGAGGACGTTGCGCCAGCCGAACGCGACCGCGAGGCCGGGCGCGAACAGGGCGGCGAGCACCGTGCCCGAATTGCCGGCCCCGGCGATCCCCAGCGCCGTGCCCTGATGTTCGGGCGGATACCAGCCGGAGGCCAGCGGCAGTGCCACCGCGAAGGACGCGCCGGCCAGGCCCAGCACGCAGCCCAGCAGCAGCAATCCGTCCAGGCCGTCGATGCCGAGACGCCACGAAGCGAGCAGGCCCGCGATTACCGCCGCCTGCGCGCCGATGCCGACGCGGCGGGCGCGGTAGCGATCGACCAGCAGGCCCAGCACCACCCGCAGCGCGGCGCCGGCCAGCACCGGGACCGCGACCATCACGCCCTTCTGCGCCGGCGACAGATGCAGATCCCGGGCGATCGCCACGCCGAGCGGCCCGAGCAGCACCCAGACCATGAAGCTGGCGTCGAAATACAGCAGCGCCGCGAGCAGCGTGGGCAGGTGCCCCGCGCGGAAAAACCCCTTGGTCATGGATCGGCTCCGGCCGCCCCTGCGGGACGGTATGGCGGGGCAGCCCTGGCCCGCCGGCGGGAGATGGGAGCGTGACGCTCCGACGTGAGGCGAGGCTCGTCGTTGAGGCTCGCAGGCCCATGCCGTGCAAGGGACATGCCGCGGTATGACCGTCCCATGACCCGGCCCTCTCCAGACGGGAGAGGGCCGGGGTGGGGGAACAGCGGTCAGTCAATCGCCCAAGTAACAGTCGTCCTCGCAGGCAATTGCCTGCCTTCCGGGCTGAACCGGACACCGTCCATGAACTCGTCTGGGTCCAGATCGAGCGGGCGCGGGAGCGCCGGGACCTGCCAGCGCGTCCGATGCTCACCTTCCGGCTTCTCCGATTGCACAGGCCAGGGCAGATCCTCCGCCTCTGCCGCTTCTTGCAGCAGATCCGGACGGAAGATGGCAGCTGCCCGTGGCTCCTGCCCTGGTTCCTGCAGCCAGCCCCAGCGGCGCATCTGCCCGGCGAACCACGCCGCCTGCGAGCGCCACGGGAACCATGCTGCGCCGGCATGAAAGCGCACCGTCTCCATCCCGCCGCCGCCGGGCAGCGCCGCCCGGCAGGCGGCGTCGGGCAGGCCGGCCGCCTCCGCCAGCAGGTCGGCGACCGCTGCGGCCTCCGCAGGGTCGTCGCACAGCCGGCCGGCGCGCAGCAAGGCGCGCAGCAGCGGCGTCACCGCACCCGGATTCGCCTCCAGCCACGCCTGCGACAGCGCCAGCACCTTCTCGGGGTGCCCCGCCCAGATGGCCGAGGTGCCGAGCAGCGCCTGCCCGGCCCCGGCCTCGCGGGCCACCTCGCCCCAGGGCGCGCCGGCGCAGAATCCGGCGATATGGCCGTCCGCCAGGGCGGCGACGATGCGCTCCGGCGGCACCACCACGGTCCGCATGATGCGATCCGGGTCGGCGCCGGCGGCGGCCAGCCAGTAGCGCAGCAGCAATGTGTGGGTGGAGAACGCATGCACCACGGCAAAACGCGGCGGCTGGTCCTGCCTGGCCATCCACGCCGCCAGCCGCCGCCCCACGGCCAGCGGCGCCGGGTCGCCATCGGCCACCGCCGCCGCCGCGGTGCGCGCGAGCACCACGGCGTTGCCCCCCAGGGTCAGGCCGACCGGCACGACCAGCCGCGCCGGCGGCCCGCGCAGGCCCAGGCCCGCCGCCAGCGCCAGCGATGCCGGCAGCACCGCCGCGTCCAGCAGGCCGTACGCCAGCTTGTCCAGCACGTTCGCCCAGGACGGCTCGATCTGCGGCGCGGCGGCGATGCCTTGGGCGGCGAACAGGCCGCGCGCCGCGCCCAGCAGCACCGGCGCGCTGTCCACCAGGCGCAGCAGGCCGATGCGGATGGGCGTCATGGCGGCGGATCCTTGCGCTGCTGGTCCCTGGCCGGTTCACCCAGCAGGTCGCGCGCCACGTCGGCGATGCGCCGCCGCTGCCGCATGGCATGCCGCTGCAGCCAGCGATGCGCGTCGGGCTCGCTCAGCCGGCGCTCGCGGATCAGCTTGGCCTTGGCCTGGTCGATGGCGGCGCGCTCGCGCACCTGCCGCTCGGCGCCGCGCAGCGAGTCGCGGGTGCGCTGGTGCTGCTGGAACAGCGCCACCGCCGCGCGCAGCACCGGGCGGATGTCGCGCGGCGGCGTCTCGGCGACATTGTAGGACAGCACGCCGGCGCGGATCGCCTCCTCCATGAAGCCGGGATCGTCGTGATCGACGAACAGCACCACCGGGCGCGGATCGTCGGCGGCGATCTGGCGCACCCCGTCCAGCGCGTCGCGGTCCGGGCGCGCCAGGTCGATGATGACGACGTCGGGCGCGTGCGCCGCCACCGCGTCGGCCACCAGCATGCCGGGCTCGATCCGCGTCACGCTGGCCACCGGATCGGCCTGCAACGCGGCAGCCAGATCGCGCGCGCGCCCGAAATCGTCGTCCACCAGCAGGATTTTCAAGCGACGGCCAGCACCTTGCGAAACGATTTGCTGCGGTGCAAAAGGCGGGCCAGGATGCAGGGCTGTCGCCTGCCGGAGCGGGTTGGGCGCGGTCGGTTGCCTCAGGCCGCGCCGGCCCTCACCCCGGCCCTCTCCCGAGGGGAGAGGGAGACGGGCGGCTTAGCGGGCGAAGATGTCGGGGGGGCAGTCGGCGCGCAGGCTGGCGCCGAGGTCGCGGCCGAGCCGTTCCGCGTCCGCGGCGGCGCCGCGCAGGCTCCGCTTGAGCAGGAACGAGCCGTCCTCGCGCGCCGCCAGCCCGGTCAGTTCCAGCGACCCGTCCGCCAGCAGCCGCGCGTGGCCGCCGATCGGGGTGCGGCAGGAGCCGTCCAGCACCTCCAGCATCGCCCGCTCGGCGGTCGAGACGGCGCGCGCGTCGGGGCACTCGATGGCGGCCAGCAGCTGGCGCAGCTCGACATCGGCCTCGCGCACGGTCACGCCGACGATGCCCTGGCCCGCCGCCGGCACCATCGTCTCCGGATCCAGCAGCACCGCGGCCGCGTGCTCCAGGCCCAGCCGGCGCAGCCCGGCCAGCGCCAGCAGGCTGGCGTCGCACACGCCCTCGGCCAGCTTGCGCAGCCGCGACTGCACATTGCCGCGCATGTCGGCGATGCGCAGATCCGGGCGCGCGTGCAGCAGCTGCGCCTGCCGCCGCACCGAGCAGGTGCCGACCAGCGCGCCGCGCGGCAGCACGGCATACGGGTCGGCCGGATCCGCCGCGGCGCGATCCGGCCCCGATATCTCCGGTCCCAAAATCTCCGGTCCCAGGATCAGCGTGTCGCGCGCGTCCTCACGCGGCAGGGTGCAGGCCAGCACGATGCCGGGCGGCAGCGCGGTTTCCAGGTCCTTCAGGCTGTGCACGGCGAAGTCGATGCGCCGGTCGAGCAGCGCCTCATGGATTTCTTTGGCGAACAGCCCCTTGCCGCCGAGATCCGCCAGCCTGCGGTCCTGCACCAGGTCGCCGGTGGTCTGGATGGCGTGCTCCTCGAACACGTCCAGCCCGCGCAGCACCGGGCAGAACTGCGTCAGCACGTGCAGGAAGGCGCGCGTCTGCACCAGCGCCAGCGGCGAGGCGCGGGTGCCGACGCGCAACGGCAGCGCGCGTGCGTGGCGGCGCACCGGCGCGGGCGCGGCATCCGCCGGCGGCGCATCGGCCTGCACCATGCTCACGCGCGCACCCGTCCGAACGGGCGGTTGAGGCGGATGATCGCCATGTTCAGCACCGTGGCGAAGGACACCCAAAGCAGGTACGGCACGACCAGCAGGCTGGCCAGCAGCGAGGCGTGCAGCAGCCACAGGATCATCGCCAAGATCGACAGCCACAGCCCCGCCACCTCGATCAGCGCCCAGTCAGGCCGCCGCAGCTTGAAGAACAGCAGGCTCCAGAGGATGTTGAACGCGCCGTTCAGCACGAACAGCACCACCAGCCCCAGTCGGCTGACGCGATCCGGCGCGCCGTTCCAGCCCAGCACCGCGGCAGCCGAGGACGCCGCCAGGATCAGCGTCCAGACCGGGCCGAACAGGAAATCCGGCGGCTGCCAGGACGGCTTGCGGAGATTGTAGTACCAGGAGCCCAGCTCGGTCAGCTCCCGCGCCCACCCCGCCCACGACCACGCCCCACAGCACGGCGACCACGATCGTCCAGGTCACGCCTCGACCAGACCCAACAGATGCGCGAGGTCCTTGAAGAAGATCCTGACATGCGCGGCCGGCCTGGCGCGCACCAGTTCCTTGTTCATGTAGGCGTCCCAGGTCAGCCGCTGCACGTCCGGATCGCGGCACATCTTGACGAACCGCTCGCGGCGCTTGTCGCTGGAATACCAGAACCACTGCATGATGCCGAGCACCCAGAACACGCGGCCATGCGCCTGCATGAAGCGCTTGCGCGCCGAGCGCAGCGCGCGCGCCTCGCCGGTGGCGCACAGCATCTCGACCGCCTCGCCGGCCAGCCGTGCCGCCGACCATGGCGTAGTAGATGCCCTCGCCCGACGCCGGCGCGACCACGCCCGCCGCATCGCCGGCCAGCACCACGTCGCGGCCATTGTCCCAGCGGCGCAGCGGCTTCAGCGGGATCGGCGCGCCCTCGCGGCGGATCGTCTCCGATCCCCGCCAGCCCGGTTGCGCGCGCGCAGCGCGCCCACCGAGTCGCGCAGCGAAAAGCCCTTGCGCGCGGTGCCGGTGCCGACGCTGGTGGTGTCGCCATGCGGGAAGATCCAGCCGTAGAAATCCGGCGACAGCGCGCCCCTGGTAGTAGACGTCGCAGCGCGACGCCGTCGAAGGCGGGCGACTGCGCGGCCTCGCGCGGCGAGCGGACGATCTCGTGATAGGCGAACACGTACGGCACCCGGTCGGCGCCCTGGACGCATTGCCGCGCGACCGCCGAGACCGCGCCATCGGCGCCGATCACCGCGCGCGCCCGCACTCGCGCCGAGACCGAGGCCGCTCTGCCGCGGCTGCGTCTGGTAATGCACCACCGCGACGCCGTCATCGTCGCGGGTCAGCCGCTCGAAGCTGCCGGTCCGCCGCACCGCGCCCGCGGCGGCGGCGCGCTCGCGCAGCCACTCGTCGAACACGTCGCGATCGACCATGCCGACGAAGCCGCCCTCGATCGGCATGTCCACCTCACGCGCGGCCGGCGAGACCATGCGCGCGGCGGTGACGCGGGCCACCAGCAGGTCGTCGGGGATGGCGAAGTCGCGGATCAGGCGCGGCGGGATGGCGCCGCCGCACGGCTTGATGCGCCCGGCGCGGTCGAGCAGCAGCACCGAGCGGCCGCGCGCGGCGAGGTCGGCCGCGGCCGTGGCGCCGGCCGGCCCGCCGCCCACCACCACGGCATCGTAGGTCTCCTGCGCCTGGTCCTGCGCCTGCATCGCCGCCCCCCGTTGTGTCACCCGGTCTCGACCATCGCCCGCCCCGCCGCCGCGGCGGGCGCGGCCGGCTGCTCATCGGCGCGGAACAGCCCCGCAGCCTGCCCCGCCGCGGCCAGGAACAGGATCGCCTCGGCGGCGAACACGGTCGCGTAGGCCGGCCTGCGGGCCGCCCAGCAAGGCGCGCGCGACGTCGCTGCCCAGCGTGCCGGCCAAGCCGCCCAGCGCAAAGGCGACCGCCTGTGCCGCGCCCCACAGCCCCATCCGCACGCCCTCGCGGCCCTGCCGGCCGACATGGACCAGGCCCATCATCGCGCCGATCGCCGCGACCGCGAACGCGCCGTTGGCCACGCCGAGCACGAACACCGCGGCGCGCAACGGAAACGCCGGGCCGATCACCGCCGCCCGCGGCGAGCGCCAGCAGCGCCGCCGCCGAGCCGACGCAGCCGCCGATCGTCCAGCTGCGCATCGCGCCGAGCGCGCGGCCGCGGAACATGCTGCCCGCCGCCGCCACGAGCAGCATGCCGGCCAGCGCCCCGCCATGCTGCATCCCGGTCAGCTGCGCCGACTGGCCGGGCGTCAGGTGGAACACCAGCCCGGCGAACGGCTCCAGCACCAGCTCCTGCGCGCTGTAGGCCAGCATCGAGACGAACACGAACAGCGCGAAGCGGCGCGACTGCGGCTCGGCCCAGACATCCGCCAGCGCCCGGCCGAAGCTGGCATCGGCGCGGGTGGACACGGGCGCCTCTGTGACGCTGCCCTCGATGCCCGCCACCGCGAGCGCCGCCAGCAGCAGCGCCAGCGCCGCGGCGCCGCCCACGACGGCGACCAGCCGGCCGGGCGAGAACGGATCGAGCAGCCGGCCCGCGACGGTCGCGGTGACGCCGAAGCCGGCGATCATCATGATCCAGACCACCGTCGCCGCCGCGGCGCGGCGCGACGGCGCGGTGCGCTTGGCCAGCAGCACCAGCAGCGAGGTGCCCGACGCGCCGACGCCGACGCCGATCAGCGCAAACGCCAGCACCGCCAGCGCGAGTCCGGCCAGGCGGTGCGTGCCCATCCAGGCGGTCGCCGCGGCCGCGCCGAGCCCGCCTGCGGCGAGCAGCGCCATGCCGCCGACGATCCACGGCGTGCGCCGGCCGCCCACATCCGAGCCATGCCCCAGCCGCGGCCGCAGCACCTGGACCGCGTAGTGCAGCGCCACCAGCAGCCCGGGCAGCGATGGCCGGCAGCGCCAGTTCCACCACCATCACCCGGTTCAGCGTCGAGGTGGTCAGCACCACCACCGACACCGAGCGCCGCCTGCACCAGCCCGAGCCGCGCGATGCCGAGCCAGCCGAGGCCCCGGTCGGCGCTGTCCCGGTCGGCGCTGCCCGGTCGGCGCTGCCCCGGTCGGCGCTGCCCCGGTCGGCGTTGCCCGCCGCGCTCGCGCTCATGCGCCCGACCGCAGCGCGAAGGCGCTGGCCAGCATCCCCAGCACGTACAGGCTGGTGCCGGTCGCGTTGTACCAGGGCGCCCGGTCGCGCGGGGATTGCAGCAGGCGCGCCATCAGCAGCACCTGCGCGACCAGCAGCAGCGCCACGATGCCGCCGCACAGCCGCGCGTCCCAGCCCAGCAGCAGCGCCACCACGACCACCTGCGGCGCCGCCATCGACACGCAGGCCAGCTGCGCCGCGCGCTCCACCCCGAGGCGCACCGGCAGCGAGCCGATGCCGGTGCGCGCGGTCGCCCTCGACCGACTTGAAATCGTTCAGCGTCATGATGCCGTGCGCGCCGAGCGCTGTACAGCGCCGCCACGACGATCACGCGCCAATCCGGCCGGGTGGCGGCCATGACCGCGGCGCCGGTGAACCAGGGCAGCCCCTCGTAGCAGACCGCGCAGGCCGCATTGCCCCACCAGCCGTTCTGCTTCAGCCGCAGCGGCGGCGCGCTATAGGCCCAGGCCAGCGCCAGCCCGACCACCGCCGCGCCCAGCGCCCACACGCCCCAGCAGCGACGCCACGACCAGCGAGACCAGGGTCCAGCCGAGCGCGATATAAAGCCCCCAGCGGCCCGGGATGCGGCCGGACGGGATCGGCCGCCCCGGCTCGTTGATCGCGTCGACATGCCGGTCGAACCAGTCGTTGACCGCCTGGCTGGTGCCGCAGACCAGCGGCCCGGACAGGGCGATGCCAGCGATCGCCACCGCCCACCGCCCGTCCGCCAGCAGCGGCGCGAGGTCACGCCGGACGAGATCACGCCGCAGGCGAACGCCCACATCGGCGCGAACCAGGTGATCGGCTTCAGCAGCTCGACGCACGGTCGCCAGCGCCGGCCGGGTGATGCGCGCCGCCTCGCGACACCGGGCTAGTTCCTCGTCTCGGTCGCGAGATCGCCCAGCCCGTAGCGGCGCAGCTTCACGTACAGGCTCTGCCGGCTCAGCCCGAGCATCTCGGCGGCCGAGGCGCGGTTGTCGCCGGTCATGTCCAGCGCCGCCTCGATGCACAGCCGCTCGATCACGTCGGTCGCCTCGCGCACCAGATCCTTCAGCGAGCACGCGGCCGATCAGCTCGGTCAGCTGCTCCACCGAGCGCGGCAGGTCGCGCCCGGCGCGCGCCGGCGTGCCCAGCCGGCGGCCGACGTTGCGGATGGCGAAGCCCAAGCAGGGCTGGCCGCCATTGGTCACCGAGACCGCCGAGATCTCGACCTCGGTGGTGTCGCCGAACTCGCCGCGCAGCGTGGTCGCGAACAGCCGCACCGAGCCGCGCTGGCGCAGATTGGTCGATCAGCACGTTGAGATCGACGCCCGGCCGCCCGAGCCAGCGCTCCAGCGGCTGGCCGCGCGCCTGCTCCTCGGCGGCGAGCTGCGCCATCTCGACGAAGGCGGCGTTGGCGGTCAGGATCGCGCCCTCCGGGTCGGTCACGACGAAGCCGTCCGGCGCGCTTTCGACGACCTTGATCAGCCGCGCCTGCAGGTGCGGTACCACCGCGGCGTCGCTGCCGGCATGGCGCCCGGGCCGGCCACCGCGCCGGCGCCGGACTCGGCGTGCAGCGGCGCCAGGCGGACCAGGACGAAGGCGGCGTTCTCCTGCCGGAACTGCGCGGCCGAGGCGACCACCTCGCGCCCGCCATCGGCGAGTGCGCACCCGCACGTCCTCGGCGCGCCCGCTGCTGCGCAGGCCGGCGAGCAGCGCCTGCACCGCGGTCCCGCTCTGGCTGTCGAACGCCTCGGCGAACGGGCGGCCCAGCATGCGGCCGGCCGGGTCGCCCAGCAGATGCCGCGCGGCCGGATTGGCCTCGACGGTCTTCTGGCTGGCCGCGTCCAGGATCAGCACCGCCTCGGACGACATCTCGAACAGCAGGCGATAGCGGGTCTCGACGTGGCGCAGGCGCGAATAGTCGCGCTCCATCGATTGCTGCGCATCCACCAGCCGCTGCTGCAGCTCGGAGATCGCGCGCAGGTCGCGGCCGAACGCCACCACCCGCCCCGAGCCGACCAGCACCGCGGAGTACAGCACCGGCACGTCGGTCGTGCGCAGCGACGGATGGTTGACCTGCCGCCAGCGCGGCGGCGCGCTGGCCGCCGCCTCGCGCAGCAGCGCCTCGATCTTGCCGCGCGTCTCCTGGGTGACTGTATCCACCCAGCGCCGGCCGAGCCATTTGCCACGGCTTTCCAGCTCGGCGGCCAGTTCCGCGGTGTGCACGGCCAGGTCGCGGATGATGCCGTCGGAGTCGATGATCAGCGCGACATCCGCCGCCGCCGCGATCAGCGTGGCGGCGGCTTCGGCATCAAGATTGCCAAGGGATTTCTTGGGCGCAGTGAAGGCGTTCACGAGAGGCGGGATCCTTTGCTTCGAGAACCTCTGTTTCCCCTCCCAAGGCACATTTGGCCAGACCTGTCCTACGATGTTTCAGTTCCGCTCGATCGCGCGGGCGGGCGGGCGACCGGCGGCGAGCGTCGGCATGCTCAGTCGGGCGAGCAGGTCGTTGGCCTCGATCACCGCCTGGCGTCCGTCGCAGGCGCTGGCGTCGGCGCCGAGCCGGGCGGCAAGGTCCGGCTGCTCGCAGAACAGCGGCCCGCCGACCATCACGCCGATGCTGCGGTTGCGCGACACCCGGCGCACCCGGCGGATGCAGGCGGCCAGCGCCTCCAGCCGGCTGCCGCAGGCGACCGAGAAGCCGATCACCCCGAACCACTCGGCGCGCACCATGTCGTACAGATCGGCTGACGAATCCGGCGCGCCGCTCCAGACGCCCCAGCCGCCGCGGCGGAAGAACTCGGCCACCATCACCAGCCCGAACGTGTGTTGCTCGCCCGGCGCCGGCACCAGCAGCGCCTGCCGGCTGGGGTCGATTGCGGCGGCCTCGTCGTGGAACACGGCGCTGAACTCGCGCAGCACCTGCTGCAGCCGCCACAGCCCGGTGGTGACCTGCGTGAAGTCGCACAGATCCTCCTTCCACAGCTCGCCGAGATGGCGCGCGACCGGCGCCAGCAGGTCGAGATAGAGCGTCTCCAGCGCGGCCCCGCGCGCCCGCATCGCCGACAGGTAGGCGGCCGCCGTCGGCACCTCGTTGGTCAGGATCAGCCGCGCGAACTCGGTCACGCTGGCCGGCGTCAGCACGCCGGATTCGGCGGCGCTGGCAAAACCGTGCGTGGTCGTGGCGCGGTGCGCGGCGACCAGGCGCGGGATGACCAGCATCTCGATCGCCTGCGTCAGCAGCGAATGTCGCTGATGCGCCGCGGACCCGCCCGGCGGCGCGGCCGATGGCGTCCTGATGGCAATCCCAGAGGCTTTGACCGAGCGCCCGGCGACGACGGCACGCGCGCCCTCCCGAGGTCGGGCGAGCTGCCCGCTCCGCTCGATCTGGACGCTGGCAACGACCTGCTCTCTGGCTGCAGACATTCTCGCGCACCCCTCCAACTTTGTCCGACGTCCCGCTCCTGAGTGTCAAGCGTGATTTACGTCAGGTGTTCTTGACAGACTGAATCGGCCGGCGTTAGCGTCTCCTCATGGCATCGCGAGGGAGATGCGACGTGGCTGGAACCAAAGAGCCGAGCCTGGTCGGACCCACGGCCCCCTCGGCCCCGGCTTCGATGGATGCGCGCCGCAATCCCGCAACGGTAGCGGACCCCCAAGGCCGGAGGGCTGTCAAGTGATGCTTACATCTGGCCTTGCGTCGGGGGTCCTGTCCGGCCTGACAGGCGGCGTCCGCAGCGGCCCGATCGGGCGGCTGATCAATGCGGTGGATTGCTGCCCGTGGGGCTCGGCCGCCGGGCGTCGGCCGGGGTTCGAGTTCCGCGCCGCGTCGCCGCTGCGCAGCCGCCCGCTCTACACGCCGGAACAGCGGCGGCGGCGCGACGCCTCGCCCTGGACGCTGGTGCAGGGCGTGCTGGCGCCGCTGCAGTTCGGCGTGTTCCTGGTCAGCCTGGGCTCGTGCTGCGCTACCTGCTGACCGGCGACGGGCTGACCGCCGCCACCGCGTCGATCGTGGTCAAGACGCTGGTGCTCTACACGATCATGGTCACCGGCTCGATCTGGGAACGGGAGGTGTTCGGCCGCTACCTGTTCGCGCCGGCGTTCTTCTGGGAGGACGTGTTCAGCATGCTGGTGCTGGCGCTGCACACGCCTATCTGGTGGCGCTGCTCGCCGGGACGCTGGAGCCGCGCAGCCAGATGCTGCTGGCGCTGGCGGCCTATGCCGCCTACGTCATCAACGCGACCCAGTTCGTGCTCAAGCTGCGCGCCGCGCGGCTGGACGAGGCGCGGCGACCCGGCGGCGATGGTCGGCGGCGGGCCTGTCGAGTGACCGCGCCGCCGCAGCGCCGTCCGGCCGCGCGCGACGCGCCCCGGCAGGCTGCGGCGAGGCCCCGGTGCTGCGCGAGCGCGGCCAGCGCGAGGTGTTCTGCGGCCTGACCGGCATCGTCTGGCTGCACCGCAAGATCCAGGACGCCTTCTTCCTGGTGGTCGGCTCGCGCACCTGCGCGCATCTGATCCAGTCCGCCGCCGGCGTGATGATCTTCGCCGAGCCGCGCTTCGCCACCGCGATCATCGACGAGCGCGACCTCGCCGGGCTGGCCGACGCCAACGAGGAACTCGATCGCGTGGTCGGCCGGCTGCTGGAGCGCCGCCCGGACATCAAGCTGCTGTTCCTCGTCGGCTCCTGCCCGTCCGAGGTCATCAAGCTCGACCTGTCGCGCGCGGCGCAGCGCCTGTCGCGCCGGTTCATGCCGGGCGTGCGGGTGCTGAACTATTCCGGCAGCGGCATCGAGACCACCTTCACCCAGGGCGAGGATGCCTGCCTCGCCGCGCTGGTGCCCGAGCTGCCGCCGAGGCGCGGCCGACGCCGCGCCGACGCTGCTGGTCGTCGGCGCGCTGGCCGACGTGGTCGAGGACCAGTTGCGTCGGCTGTTCGGCGCAATGGGCATCGACGCGGTGCGCGTTCCTGCCGCCGCGCCGCGCCGCCGACGCTGCCGCCGGTCGGGCCCGACACGCGCGTTCCTGCTGGCGCAGCCGTTCCTGGCCGACACCGCGCGCGCGCTGGAGGACGCGCGGCGCGACGCGCCTCGCCGCGCCGTTCCCGCTCGGCGCCGAGGGCACGACGCTGTGGCTGCGCGCCGCCGCCGACGCCTTGGGCGTCGAGCGCCGCGCGGTTCGCGCAGGTCACCGAGCTGGCGCAGGAGCGCGCCCGCCGCGCCGTCGCGCCGCCACCGCGCCCGCCTGGCCGGCAAGCGCGTGTTCCTCTTCCCGGATTCGCAGCTCGAGATCCCGCTCGCGCGCTTCCTGTCGCGCGAACTGGCGATGCAGCTGGTCGAGGTCGGCACGCCCTATCTGCACCGCGCAGCATCTCGCCGCCGAGCTGGAGCTGCTGCCGGCCGGCACGCCGCTCAGCGAGGGCCAGGACGTCGACCGGCAGCTCGACCGCTGCCGCGCGGCGCGGCCCGATCTCGTGGTGTGCGGCCTCGGCCTCGCCAATCCGCTGGAGGCCGAGGGCATCGCCACGAAATGGTCGATCGAGCTGGTGTTCACGCCGATCCAGGGCTACGAGCAGGCCGGCGACCTCGCCGAGCTGTTCGCGCGCCCGCTGGCGCGGCGCGACGCGGCTGGCGGTGTAGCGCGATGCAGCTCACGCTCTGGACCTATGAAGGACCGCCCCATGTCGGCGCGATGCGCGTCGCGACCGCGATGGAGGGCGTGCATTACGTGCTGCACGCGCCGCAGGGCGACACCTACGCCGACCTGCTGTTCACCATGATCGAGCGCCGCGGCAAGCGGCCGCCGGTGACCTACACGACGTTCCAGGCGCGCGACCTCGGCGGCGACACGGCCGAGCTGTTCAAGACCGCGGCGCGCGAGGCGTACGAGCGGTTCCGGCCGCAGGCGATGCTGGTCGGCGCGTCCTGCACCGCCGAGCTGATCCAGGACGATCCCGGCGGCCTGGCGCGCGCGCTCGACCTGCCGATCCCGGTGGTCGCGCGTCGAGCTGCCGGCCTATCAGCGCAAGGAGAACTGGGGCGCGGCGGAGACCTTCTACCAGCTCGTCGCGCGCCTTCGCGCGGCCCCGGCTCGGCACGCGCCGCGCGACCCGGAGGCGCGGCCGCGCTGCAACATGCTGGGCCCGACCGCGCTCGGCTTCCGCCACCGCGACGACGTGCGCGAGATGACGCTCGCTGCTGGAGCGGCTCGGCATCGACGTCAACGTCACCGCGCCGCTGGGCGCCACGCCCGGCCGATCTGGCGCGGCTCGGCGACGCCGATTTCAACGTGGTGCTGTATCCCGAGATCGCCGGCCCGACCGCCGCCTGGCTGCAGCGCAGCTTCGGCCAGCCGGCCACCAGAACGATTCCGATCGGCGTCGGCGCGACGCGCGAGTTCATCGCCGAGGTCGGCGGCGCTGGCCGGCGTCGATGCGGCGCCGCTGCTGGCCGAGTGCGAGCCGTCGCGGCTGCCCTGGTACTCGCGCTCGGTCGAACTCCACCTATCTCACCGGCAAGCGCGTGTTCGTGTTCGGCGACGCCACCCACGCCATCGCCGCGGCGCGCGTCGCCAGCGACGAACTCGGCTTCACCGTCGTCGGCCTCGGCAGCTACAGCCGCGAGTTCGGCCGCGAGGTGCGCGAGGCGGCCAAGCTGTACGGCGTCGAGGCGCTGATCACCGACGACTACCTGGAGGTCGAAGCGAAGATCGCCGGAGCTGCAGCCCGAGCTGGTGCTGGGCACGCAGATGGAGCGCCACATCGCCAAGCGCCTCGGCATCCCCTGCGCGGTGATCTCGGCGCCGGTGCATGTGCAGGACTTCCCGGCCCGCTACTCGCCGCAGATGGGCTTCGAGGGCGCCAACGTGCTGTTCGATACCTGGGTGCATCCGCTGATGATGGGCCTGGAGGAGCATCTGCTGGCGATGTTCCGCGACGATTTCGAGTTCCACGACGACGCGGCGCCGTCGCATCTCGGCGCGGCCGCCGCCGCAGCCTCGCGCCGGTCCGGCGGTCGACCGCGTCGGCGACCGTCGCCTGGGCGCCGAGGCCGAGAAGGAGCTTGGCAAGATCCCGTTCTTCGTTCGCGGCAAGGCGCGCCGCAACACCGAACGCTTCGCCAGCGAGCACGGCGTCGCCGCTCATCACCGTCGAGACGCTGTACGATGCCAAAGCGCATTTCGGCCGCTGAGGCGACGCCCGTGCGGGTCGTCGTCGTGACGATGGACAGTCATCTGGCCGGCGCGGCGGCGCGCGCGCGGACGGCTGCTGCGCGACGAGCTGCCGGGGCTGGAGCTGGTGGTCCACGCCGCCGACGAATGGGGCGCCGACGACGCGGCGCTGGCCGCCTGCCACGCCGACATCGCGCGCGGCGACATCGTGATCGCCACCATGCTGTTCCTGGACGACCACATCCGCGCCGTGCTGCCGGCGCTGGCCGCGCGGCGCGACGCGTGCGACGCGATGCTGTGCTGCATGTCGGCCGGCGAGGTCGATGCGGCTGACCCGGCTCGGCAAGTTCACATGGCCGGCGAGGCGAACGGCGCGATCGGCGGTGCTGAAGAAGCTGCGCGGCAACCGCAAGCCGGCGGCGGGTCCAGCGGCCGCGGCGCAGATGAAGATGCTGCGGCAGCTGCCGCAAGCTGCTGCGCTTCATCCCCGGCACCGCGCAGGACGTGCGCGCCTATTTCCTGGCGCTGCAATACTGGCTGGCCGGCTCGGAGGAGAATCTCGCCAACATGGTCCGCCTGCTGGTGGATCGCTACGCCGACGGCCGCAGCGCCGGCCGCTGTTCGCGGCGAGCTGCAAGGCGGCGCGCGCCGGTCGAATATCCCGATGTCGGCGCTCTACCATCCGCGCGTCGCCGGGCCGCATCGTCGAGCGGGTCGAGCAGCTGCCCGCCGTGGCGGCGAGCGCCGGCACGGTCGGCCTGCTGCTGCTGCGCTCCTACGTGCTGGCCGGCAACGCCGGCCATTACGACGGCGTGATCGCGGCGCTCGAGGCGCGCGGGCTGCGGGTGATCCCGGCCTTCGCCAGCGGGCTCGACCAGCGGCCGGCGATCGAGCGCTTCTTCATGCGCGACGGCGACGGCCGCGGTCGATGCGGTGGTGTCGCTGACCGGCTTCTCGCTGGTCGGCGGCCCCGCCTACAACGACGCACGCGCCGCCGAGGACGATGCTGGCCCGGCTCGACGTGCCGTATGTCGTCGGCGCACCCGGTCGAGTTCCAGACGCTGGAGCAATGGCAGGCGGATCCGCGCGGACTGATGCCGGTCGAGAGCGACCATGATGGTGGCGATCCCCGAACTCGACGGCGCGATCGCGCCGATGGTGTTCGGCGGCCGTTCGGTGCGCGGCGTCGCCGGCGAGCGTGCGGCGCGACATGCGCGGTCGCACGTCCGAGCGCGGCGGCGATGCTGGCCGCGCGCGTGCGCGCCGAATGCTGCGTCGCGCCTGCGGCGGCAGCGACGCGCCGCTCGAACGGCGGGATCGCGCGATCGTGCTGTTCAACTTCCCGCCCAACGCCGGGCAATACCGGCACCGCCGCCTTCCTGTCGGTGTTCGCCTCGCTGCATCGCACGCTGCGCGCGCTGCAGCGACGCCGGCTACCAGGTCGATGTGCCGGACGAGCGTCGATGCGCTGCGGCAGCGCATCCTCGACGGCAACGCCGCGCGCTTCGGCGCCGACGCCAACGTCGCACGTCCGCATTCCGCGCCGACGACCACGTGCGCCGCGAGACGCATGGCTGCGCGCAGATCGAGGCGCAATGGGGCCCGGCGCCCGGCCGCCAGCAGAGCGACGGCAGCTCGCATCTTCGTGCTGGGCGAGCGGTTCGGCAACGTGTTCGTCGGCATCCAGCCCGCCTTCGGCTACGAGGGCGATCCGATGCGGCTGCTGTTCGAGCACGGCTTCGCGCCGACGCACGCCTTCTCGCGCCTTCTATCGCTGGCTGCGCGAGGATTTCGGCGCCCACGCGGTGCTGCATTTCGGCACGCACGGCGCGCTGGAGTTCATGCCCGGCAAGCAGGCCGGCCTGTCGGCCGCCTGCTGGCCCGACCGGCTGATCGGCGACCTGCCGAACTTCTATCTCTACGCCTCCAACAACCCGTCCGAAGGCACGCATCGCCAAGCGCCGCGGCGATGCGACGCTGATCAGCTATCTGACGCCGCCGGTCGCGCATGCCGGGCTGTATCGCGGGCCTGCTCGACCTGAAGGCCTCGCTCGACCGCTGGCGCGCGCCTGGAGCCGGAGGCGGACGGCGAGCAGCGCGACGCGCTCGCGGCGCTGGTCCAGGCGCAGGCGGCCGCGCTCGATCTGGCGGCGGCGGAGCCGCTGTGGAACGAGCGAGCGCGCGGCCGAGATCGGCCGGCTGGCGCGAGGCGCGTGCTGGAGCTCGAATACACGCTGATCCCGCACGGCCTGCATGTCGTCGGCGAGCCGTCGGCCGAGCAGCGCGCCGAGCGCGCGCCGGAGCATCGCTGGACGCGCGCCGGCGATCGCTCGAGCCCGGCAGGCGGCGCGCCGGCGCTCGGACGACGGCTGCTGGCCCGACCGGATCACCTGCACAGATCGAGATCCCGGCGATCCTGCACGCGCTCGACGGCCGGTTATCTGCGCCCGGCGCCGGGCGGCGACCTGCTGCGCAACGCCGACGTGCTGCCGACCGGGCGCAACCTGCACGGCTTCGATCCGTTCCGCATCCCGAGCGCCTTCGCGGTGCAGGACGGCGCGCGGCAGGCGCGAGCGGCTGCTCGGCACGCCACGTCGCGGACGGCAACGGCCTGCCCGAGACGGTCGCGATGGTGCTGTGGGGCACCGACAACCTGAAGACCGAGGGCGGCCCGATCGCGCAGGCGCTGTGCGCTGCTGGGCGCCGAGCCGCGCTTCGACAGCTACGGCCGGCTGTGCGGCGCGCGAGCTGGTGCCGCTCGACCGGCTCGGCCGCCCGCGCATCGACGTGGTCATCACGCTGTCCGGCATCTTCCGCGACCTGCTGCCGCTGCAGACCAAGCTGCTGGCCGAGGCGGCGCTTGCTGGCCGCCGCCGCCGACGAGCCGGCGGCCGAGAATTTCGTCCGCAAGCACGCGCTGGCCTATCAGGCGGCGCATGGCGGCGGCATCGCGCAGGCGGCGCTGCGCGTGTTCGGCAATGCCGACGGCGCCTATGGCGCCAACGTCAACCAGCTGGTCGATGACGGCGGTCTGGAACGACGAGGACGAACTCGCCGAAACCTATGTGCGCCGCAAGGGATTCGCCTACGGCGTCGAAGGGCGCGCCGGCGCGGCAGGACGCGCTGCTGAAGCACGTGCTGGCGGCGGTCGATGTCGCCTACCAGAACCTCGACTGCGTCGAACTCGGCGTCACCACGGTCGACCACTATTTCGACACGCTGGGCGGCATCAGCCGCGCGGTGCGGCGGCAGCGCGGCGGCAGCGCGGCGCCGGTCTATATCGGCGACCAGACGCGCGGCGACGGCACGGTGCGCACGCTGTCCGAGCAGGTCGCGCTGGAGACCCGCACCCGGGCGCTGAACCCGAAATGGTACGAGGGCTGCTGGCAAGCACGGCTACGAGGGCGTGCGCCAGATCGAGGCGCATGTCACCAACACCATGGGCTGGTCGGCGACGACCGGCGAGGTGCAGCCCTGGGTCTACCAGCAGATCGCCGAGACCTATCGTGCTCGACGAGGCGATGCGCGAGCGGCTGGCGGCGCTCAACCCGGCGGCGTCGGCCAAGATCGCCAACCGGCTGCTGGAGGCGCACGAGCGCAAATACTGGTCGCCCGACGCGGCAACGCTCGATGCGCTGCGGCAGGCGCAGGCGAGGAGCTGGAAGACCGCCTCGAAGGCATCGAGGTGAGTGGCAGCGGCATGAGCATCACGACACTCGAGCGCCCGCCACTGCGCGACCGACCGGCAAGCCCTGCCGCTGGCGACGGCGAGGGCAGCGTGCAGGTGCGCTGGACCCAGCATCAAGATCGGCACCGCCAAGGTGTTCGCCGTCTACGGCAAGGGCGGCATCGGCAAGAGCACGACCTCGTCGAACCTGTCGGTGGCGTTCTCGCAAGCTCGGCAAGCGCGTGCTGCAGATCGGCTGCGATCCGAAGCACGATTCCACCTTCACGCTGACCAAGCGCCTGGTGCCGACGGTGATCGACGTGCTGGAGGCCGTGAACTTCCACGCCGAGGAACTGCGCGCCGAGGATTTCGTGTTCGAGGGCTACAACGGCGTGATGTGCGTCGAGGCCGGCGGTCCGCCGGCCGGCACCGGCTGCGGCGGCTACGTCGTCGGCCAGACCGTCAAGCTGCTGCAAGGAGCATCACCTGCTCGAGGACACCGACGTCGTGATCTTCGACGTGCTGGGCGACGTCGTGTGCGGCGGCTTCGCCGCGCCGCTGCAGCACGCCGACCGCGCGCTGATCGTCACCGCCAACGATTTCGACTCGATCTTCGCGATGAACCGCATCGTCGCGGCGATCGCAGGCCAAGGCGAGGAACTACGACGTGCGGCTCGGCGGCGTGATCGCCAACCGCAGCGCCGGCACCGACCAGATCGACCGCTTCAACGCGGCCAGCGGCCTGAGCGCGCCGCTGGCGCATTTCCCCGACCTCGACGTGATCCGCCGCCGCCGGCTGAAGAAGTCGACGCTGTTCGAGATGGAGCCGTCGCCGGAACTGGACGCGGTGCAGGACGAATACCTGCGGCTGGCGGCCGACGCTGTGGGCCGGCACCGAGCCGCTGGCGCCGGCACGCCGATGAAGGACCGCGACATCTTCGACCTGCTGGGGTTCGACTGATGGCGGCGGCGACCTATACCGAGCGCCGCGAGCGCGATCGAGACCTATTTCGACCGCACCGCGGTCGATGCCTGGGCGCGGCTGACCTCCGACGCGCCGGTCGGCCGCATCCGCGCGACGGTGCGCGCCGGCCGCGACGCGATGCGCGCGACGCTGCTGTCCTGGCTGCCGGCGGATCTGACGCGGCTGCGCGGCTGCTCGACGCCGGCTGCGGCACCGGCGCGCTGGCGGTCGAGGCGGCGCGGCGCGGCGCCGCGGTGGTCGCCATCGACCTGTCGCCCACGCTGCGTCGGTCTGGCGCGCGAGCGCACGCCGCGCGATCTCGGCCGGCACGCATCGAGTTCCGCGTCGGCGACATGCTCGATCCCGGCGCTCGGCCGCTTCGACTACGTCGTCGCGATGGATTCGCTGATCCACTACGCCGCGCCCGACGTCGTGCCGCGTGCTGGCGGGGCTGGCGGCGCGCACCGATCGCGCGGTGCTGTTCACCTTCGCGCCGCGCACGCCGGCGCTGGCGCTGATGCACGCGGTCGGCCGGCTGTTCCCGCGCGGCGACCGCGCGCCGGCGATCGAGCCGGTCGGGCCGAGCGACGCTGCGCCGGCGCATCGCCGCCGAGCCGGGCCTGGCGGGCTGGCGGCTCGGCGCGCACGCATCGCGTCGCCAGCGGCTTCTACATGTCGCAGGCGCTGGAGCTGACGCGCGGCCCTGAAGCCGCACCCAGGATCTTCGCCAGCCGACATCTCGCACGGCAATGGATGCGGCATCGGCACCCGGTTCCTGCCGTTCGCCGACGCGGCGACCGACGGCACTGCCGCTGGGCCGGCTGCTGCGGCTGTCGCTGTTCCAGGTCACGGTCGGCATGGCGGTGGTGCTGCTGATCGGCACGCTGAACCGGGTGATGATCGTCGAACTCGGCGTGCCGGCCTGGCTGGTGGCGCTGATGGTCTCGCTGCCGCTGGTGTTCGCGCCGTTCCGCGCGCTGGTCGGCTTCCGCTCGGACACGCACCGCTCGGTGCTCGGCTGGCGACGGGTGCCGTATCTCTGGTTCGGCACGCTGCTGCAGTTCGGCGGCTTCGCCATCATGCCGTTCGCGCTGCTGGTGCTGTCCGGCGACACGCACGGCCCGATCGTGTCATCGGCCAGGTCGGCGCGGCGCTGGCGTTCCTGCTGGTCGGCGCCGGGCTGCACACGGTGCAGACCGTCGGCCTGGCGCTGGCCACCGATCTGGCGCCGCCCGAGGCGCAGCCGCGCGTGGTGGCGCTGCTCTGCGTGATGCTGCTGGTCGGCATGGTGGTCAGCGCCCTGCTCTTCGGCGCGCTGCTGGCGCACTTCACCGAGGTCCAGCTGATCCAGGTGATCCAGGGCGCGGCGTGGCGACGATGGTGCTGAACGGCGTCGCGCTGTGGAAGCAGGAGGCGCGCGATCCGGCGCTGACCGCGCGCGGACCGCCGCGCAGCCGAGCTTCGCCGAGGCCTGGCGAGTCTTCAGCGCCGCCGGCGGCTCGACGCGGCGGCTGGTCGCACTCGGCCTCGGCACCGTCGCGTTCAGCATGCAGGACATCCTGCTGGAGCCCTATGGCGGCCAGGTGCTGCATCTGACGGTCGGCCAGACCACGGCGCTGACCGCGATGCTGGCGCTCGGCGGCGCTGGCCGGGTTCGTGCTGGCCGCCCGGCTGCTCGGGCGCGGCGCCGATGCCTACCGGCTCGCCGGGTTCGGCGCGGTCGCCGGGCGTGGTCGCCTTCGCCGTGGTGATCTTCGCCGCGCCGCTGGGCTCGGCGCTGCTGTTCGGCGGTCGGCGTCGGGCTGATCGGCTTCGGCGGCGGCCTGTTCGCGCATGGCACGCTGACCGCGGCGATGGGCCAGGCGCGCGGCGGGCAGGTCGGCCTGGCGCTGGGCGCCTGGGGCGCGGTGCAGGCCTCGGCCGCCGGCGGCGCCATCGCCGTCAGCGGCTTCATCCGCGACGGCGTGTCGCGCTGGCCGGCGCGCGGCGCTGCTCGGGCCGGCGCTGGCCGATCCCGTCGACCGGCTACGGCTTCGTCTATCCCATCGAGATCGTGCTGCTGTTCGCCACGCTGGTCGCGGTCGGCCCGCTGGTCAGCGCCACCGGCGCCAGCCGGGTCGTCCGGTCGCCGCCCGGTTGCACGTCGCCGAATTGCCGTCCTAGTCACTCCAACCGCGAGGTTCGCCATGCCAGCCGGCGCACATCACCGGCTATGTCGACGTAGCCCAGATCACGCTCTACGCGTTCTGGATCTTCTTCGCCGGCCTGATCTTCTACCTGCGCCGCGAGGACAAGCGCGAGGGCTATCCCGCTCGATTCCGACCGCTCCGGACAGCGTCCGGGTGCAGGGCTTCCCGCCGATGCCGCGGCCCGAAGGTGTTCCACCTGCTCGGACGGCAGCCGGCGCTACCGCGCCGCGGCCGAGCCGATCCGATGACGATCGCCGCGCGTCCCGCGGGGCCTGGCTCGGCGCGCCGATGGAGCCGACCGGGACGCCGATGCTCGACGGCGTCGGCCCGGCGTCCTACGCGCAGCGGCCGGACGTTGCCGGACATCGACGATCCCGATGTCGGCCCCAAGCATCGGGCCGATGCGCGTCGCCACCGAGTTCTCGATGGCCGAGCAGCGATCCCGATCCGCGCGGCATGGACGGTGGTCGGCGGCGACCGCATGGCAGGCGGCATCGTGGTCGATGTCTGGGTCGATCGGTCGGAGACTCCTGATCCGCTATCTGGAGATCGAGGCCACGACGCGACGGCCGGCGCGTGCTGGTGCCGATGCCGCTTGTGCGGGTCGATGGCGGCGCCGGCGGGTGATCGTGAAATCGATCCTGGCAGCCAGTTCGCCGACGTGCCGGTGCTCGAGCGACCCCGATCAGGTGACGATGCTCGAGGAGGACCGGATCAGCGCCTATTACGGCGGCGGCAACCTGTATGCCACGCCCGCCGCCTGGAGCCGCTGCTGTGAGCGAGCACGACCGCCGAGCCGCCGCGCGGCCTGCCGACGTCCCTGCCCGCCGGCGAGACGATGCTGTGGCAGGGCTCGCCGGCCTGGAAAAGCGTCGCCTGGCATTGCTGCCACCTCCGCGAGTTCGCGATCTATTTCGCCGCGCTGCTGGCCTGGTATGCCGGTGCGGCGGCGTGGCGCGGCGGCGCCGCTGGTCGCCAGCGCCCTGGGCACGTTGCGCCTGTCGGCGCTGGCGCTGCTGGCGCTCGGGCTGCTGGCGCTGTTCGCCTAGCTGGTGCAGCGCACGACGATCTACACGATCACCGACCGGCGGGTGGTGATGGCAGTTCGGCATCGCCCTGCCGATCACCCTGAACCTGCCGTTCGCGCGCGATCGAGCAGCGCCGGGCTGCGGCTGCACGCCGACGGCAGCGGCGACATCCCGCTGGCGGTCGCGCCGGGCAAGGGTCTCGGCTATGTGGTGCTGTGGCCGCATGCCCGCCCCTGGCTGTCAGCCGCGCCGAGCCGATGCTGCGCGGCGTGCCGGAGGCGGCGCGTGGCGGCGCAGATCCTGGCGCGTGCCCTGGCCGCCGTCGCGGCGCAGGCCCCGCTGCCGACGGCGTGGGTCGGCAGGCGGCGGATGCGCGGCGACGTGCCGCACGCCGCCGCCGCCTGAGCGGGAGCGAAGGGGGAACGACGATGAGCGATGCCGCGATCAAGCCGGGTCCGCACCGCTCGTTCCCGCGCGCGCCGCTGGTCGGCGCGTCGGCGCTGGTGCTGTTCTCGATCGTCGCCGCCGGGATCGGCCGGCTGACCGGGGCCGGCTACACCGCCGCCGCCGCGCTCGCGGTGGCCAGCCGCGAGGTCGGCTTTCAGGATCAGGCCGACGGCGGCGTTCTGGTGTTCGACGCGCGCGACCACCGGACGATCGAGATGATGGCGCCCGGCACCAACGGCTTCGTCCGCGCCACGCTGCGCAGCCTGGCCAATTACCGCCGCGTCGAGCAGCAGGGGCCGGACAAGCCGTTCCGCTCACCGCCTGGGCCGACGGGCGCCTAACGCTGGATGACACCGCGACCGGGCGGCGGCTGGAGCTGGAGGCGTTCGGGCGGACCAACGAGGCCGCGTTCGCGGAACTGCTGACGCCGCCGCCCGCGCATGCGCCTGCCGCGGGGGCTGGCAAGTGAGCTGGCTGCCCAAGAGCTGGGCGGCGATGAGCTGGGCGGCGATGAGCTGGCCGGCAATGAGCTGGCCGCCCAGCCTGGGCCGGCGCGTCGTCGAGGTGTCCTGCGTGGTCGACATCGAGCAGACGCCCGAAAGCCTGCACGCCTACGCGGTGCCCGAGGGGATCGAGATCCGGCCGGGCGACGTCGTCACCGTGCATGACGCGCCCAGCGCCGTGGCGTTCGGCGAACGCCTGTCCTGCCGCTGCCGCGCCACCGTGGCGCGCGCCGGGGCGTTGCGGCGGGCCTGGACGCGGGTCGCCGGACTATTCGAGCTGACCGAGCTGTACGAAGTCGGGTTTCTGCCCGCAGACCAGGGCCAGGAGGCGCCATGAGCGACACGCTCCCGATGACCGCCGCGCGCGGCCGCAAGAGTCCGCCGAACGCCTCGACCCAGGCGGCGCAGCAGGACACGGTGCTCAGCCCGCGCTTCTACACCACCGATTTCGCCGCGCATGGACCGCATCGACGTGAGCCGCGTGCGCGCCGAATGGGACGGGCTGATCGCCGAGCTGCGCGCCGACACCAACAAGGGCCATTTCATCCGCACCGACGAGTTCGACATCGACCTGTCCACGCTGGCCGCCCGAGCTGCGGCGAGGAGTTCCTGGATTTCCTGGTCAGCTCCGTCACCGCCGAGTTCTCCGGCTGCGTGCTCTATAGCGAGATCAAGAAGCGGATCAGCAACCCGGACATCCACGACCTGTTCGGCTTCATGAGCCGCGACGAGGCACGCCACGCCGGCTTCATCAACGACACGCTGAAGGATTTCGGCGTCGGCGTCGATCTGGGCTTCCTGACAAAGGCCAAGAAATACACCTACTTCCAGCCGAAGTTCATCTTCTATGCCACCTATCTGTCCGAGAAGATCGGCTATGCCCGCTACATCACGATCTTTCGCCAGCTGGAGCGCCACCCGGAGCGCGAGTTCCATCCGATCTTCCGCTGGTTCGAGAACTGGTGCGACGACGAGTTCCGCCACGGCGAGGCGTTCGCGCTGCTGATGCGCGCCGATCCGTCGGTGCTGTCGGGGCTGAACACGCTGTGGATCCGGTTCTTCCTGCTGGCGGTGTTCGCCACGATGTATGTGCGCGACCACGCCCGGCCGGTGTTCCACGCCGCGCTCGGGCTCGACCCGACCGAGTACGACATGCAGGTGTTCCGCATCACCTCGGACATCTCCCGGCAGGTGTTCCCGGTAGCCCTCGATCTCGACAATCCCGCGCTTCCTGGCCGGGCTGGAGCGGCTGCGCCGGATCACCGAGGCGATGGCGGCCGCGCGCGCGCGCGGCGGGCTGTCCGGGCGGGTCAGGCGGCTGGCGCTGACCGCCGCCGCCGGCGCTGGCCTTCGCGCGGCTGTACCTGATGCCGGCCAGGCGCAACGCGATCCCGCCCGAGGTCCGCCTCGCGGCGGCCTGGTGAGGCGCATGGGCCACTACGCCGCCCCGGTCCTGTTCGCGCTGTTCGTCTGGTGGTTCAGCACCGGGGTCATCGTCTATCTCGACAACCTGCCGCGACGGACCTTCCGCTGGTCGATGCTGGGCGCGACGGCGGTGCTGGCGGCGGCGCTCTATGGGCTGGCGGCCACCGCCGCCGGCGACCAGCCTGCGCGCCGCCTATGCCGCGTTCACCTGCGGCATGCTGGCCTGGGGCTGGCAGGAGATCAGCTTCTACATGGGCTTCGTCACCGGCCCGCGCGCGCAGCCGCTGCCGCGGGCTGCGGCGGCTGGGCGCGCTTCTTCTACGCGCTGCAGACCAGCCTGTGGCACGAGCTGGCGATCGTGGCGGCGGCAATCCTGGTGGTCTGGCTCGACCTGGGGACAGCCGAACCAGATCGGCGCCTGGACTTTCCTGGTGCTGTGGTGGATGCACCAGAGCGCGCGGCTCAACGTGTTCCTCGGCGTGCGCAATCTCAGCGAGGAGCTGCTGCCCGAGCACCTTGCCTTCCTGAAGAGCTACATGTCGCGCAAGCCGATGAACCTGCTGTTCCCGGTCTCGGTCACCGTCTCGACCGTGGTCTGCGCGCTGCTGGCGCAGGCGGCGGCGCACGCGACGGACCGCTTCGCCGCTTGCGGCCTGACCTTCCTGGCCACGCTGATGGCGCTGGCGATCCTGGAACACTGGTTCCTGATGCTGCCGCTGCCGGCGGCCGCGCTGTGGCATTGGGGCCTGCGCGGGCGCGCCGACCGCGCGCCGCGCGAGCTGGACCCGGCGCCCGACCCCGGCCACGACCCGAACCACGCCACCGCCGCCTGTCCGGCCGCGGCGATCGCCTGATCCTTTCGCAATGCCATCTTTCCGAGCGGTGCGCGCATGAATTACGAGGCTTTCTTCCGCAAGCAGATCGACGGGCTGCGCCGCGAGGGCCGCTATCGGGTGTTCGCCGATCTCGAGCGCCATAGCGGCGACTTCCCGCGCGCCACCCGCCACCGCGACCGCGGCGCGTCGGAGGTCACGGTCTGGTGTTCCAACGACTATCTCGGCATGGGCCAGCACCCGGCGGTGCTCGCCGCGATGCACGAGGCGATCGAGCGCTGCGGCGCCGGCGCCGGCGGCACCCGCAACATCTCGGGCAACACGCATTACCACGTGCTGCTGGAGCGCGAGCTGGCCGACCTGCACGGCAAGGAAGCCGCCCTGGTGTTCACCTCCGGCTATGTCGCGAACTGGGCGACGCTGTCCACGCTGGCGGCCGGGATGCCGGGCTGCGTGGTGCTGTCGGACGCCTCCAACCACGCCTCGATGATCGAGGGCATCCGCCACAGCCGCGCCGAGAAGCGCATTTTCGCGCATAACGATCCCGCTGACCTGGACCGCAAGCTGGCCAGCATCGGGCCGGACGTGCCCAAGCTGGTGACGTTCGAGTCGGTCTATTCGATGGACGGCGACATCGGGCCGATCGCCGAGCTGTGCGACGTGGCCGAGGCGCATGGCGCGATGACCTATCTGGACGAGGTGCATGCGGTCGGCCTGTACGGCCCGCGCGGCGGCGGCATCGCCGAGCAGCGCGGGCTGATGCACCGGATCGACGTGATCGAGGGTACGCTGGGCAAGGCGTTCGGCGTGGTCGGCGGCTACATCGCCGGGTCGGCCGCGCTGTGCGACTTCGTGCGCAGCTTCGCGTCGGGCTTCATCTTCACCACGGCACTGCCGCCGGCGGTGATGGCGGGGGCCGCGGCCAGCATCCGCCACCTGAAATCCAGCAATGTCGAGCGGCTGCGCCAGCGCGACCGGGTCGCCACCGTGCGCCGGCGGCTGGACCAGGCGGGCGTGCCGCATCTGGACAATCCCAGCCACATCGTTCCGGTGATGGTGGGCGACGCGGTGCAGTGCAAGCAGATCAGCGACGTGCTGCTGGACCGGCACGGCATCTATGTGCAGCCGATCAACTACCCGACGGTGCCGCGCGGCGCCGAGCGGCTGCGCATCACGCCCTCGCCGCTGCACAGCGACGCCGACATCGACCACCTGATCGACTCGCTGTCCTCGATCTGGTCGGAGCTGAGCCTGGAGCGGGCGGCGTAGCGGCGGCCCGCCTCCGCCGGGTTCCGTGACGATCAGCGCGGACGTGCTGACGCGGCTGCCGCCGCGCCCGTACGACGAGATCCGCCGCGAGATCCGCGACGCCGACATCCTGCTGTGCTCGGCGCGGGACGCGTTCTCGCGGCTGATCCGCTGGGCCACCAAAAGCCCGTGGAGCCACGTCGCGATCGCCTTCCGGCTGGCCGGCATCGACCGGGTCATGGTGCTGGAATGCGTCGAGCACCTGGGCGTGCGCGCGGTGCCGCTCAGCGACTTCATCGCGCGCACCAGCAGCGGCGTGCATCCCTATCCGGGGCGCATCCTGCTGGCGCGGCATCAAGCGGTGGAACGGATCGCCGGATCCGACACCATGCGGACCCTGTCGGGCTTCGCCTTCGACCGGCTGGGGGGCAAGTTCTCGCGCGCCGAGACGGTCAAGATCGCCACGCGGATCTGCCTGGGGCGGCTCGGCGTCCGCCTGCCGAGAGTGTTTCGCGCCGATGACGAGATGATTTGCTCGGAATACGTCGCCGGCTGCTTCGCCAGAATCGGGCTGCCGATCCCGTGGGACGGCTACGGCTTCGTGGCGCCCTCGGACATCGCCGACGATCCGCAGGTGGTGGCGGTGGCGCAGGTGCAGACGCGGTAGGACGCCGCCGCCCTATAGCAGCAGCGGCTGCCGCCCGTCCCGCCGCCGCCCGGCGGCGCGGGCGGCCACCTCGCCATCGGCGAACGCGATGCGCAGGTCGGCGCCCGCTTGCACCGCGGCGGCGCTCGTCAGCGGCGCGCCGTTGGCGTCGAGCACCGCCGCGTAGCCGCGCGCCAGCACCGCATGGTGCGACACCAATTCCAGCCGCGCGGCCGTGCCGTCCAGCCGCGCCCGCGCCTCACGCAGCCGGGCCTGGGCGATCGAGGGCGACAGCCGGGCCAGCACCCGTGCAGCCGCCGCTTCGCGCCCGGCCAGGGCGTGCCGCAGCCCGGCGCGCAGCCGTGACGCGGCCAACTCCAGCGCGCCGCGCCGCTGCGCCAGCACGTGCGGCGCGGCGCGGGGCAGGCTCTGGCGCAGCGCCGCCAGCCGGTGCCGGGCCTCGCGCACCAGCGCGCCCGGGTCCGCCAAGCCGCGCTGCGCGCGCTCCAGCCCGGCGCGGCGAGCGGCCAGCAGGTTGGGCAGCGCCAGACCCAGCCGCTCCGCACGGTCGTCCACCCGCTGCCGCGCCGTCCCCAACAGGCCGGGCAGGTCCGGCAGGCCGCGCGCCGCCCGCTCCAGATCGACGCGGCGGTGGCGCAGCGCGGCCTGCGCGCAGCCGGTCAGCGAGCCGCCCAGCCGCGCCAGACCGGCCGCCAGCTCGACGCGCGAGGGCACCGCCAGCTCGGCGGCGGCGGTCGGCGTCGGCGCGCGGCGGTCGGCGGCGTGGTCGATCAGCGTGGTGTCGGTCTCGTGCCCGACCGCCGAGATCAGCGGGATCGGGCTGGCGGCGGCGGCGCGCACCACCGCCTCGTCGTTGAACGCCATCAGGTCTTCCAGGCTGCCGCCGCCGCGCGCCACGATCAGCACGTCCGGGCGCGGCACCGGGCCATCCGGCGGCAGCCGGCCGAAGCCGGCGATGGCGGCGGCAATCTTTTCCGCCGCCCCCTCGCCCTGCACCGGCACCGGCCACAGCAGGACGCGGCGCGGGAAGCGGCGGGCGATGGTGGTGCGGATGTCCTGCAGCACCGCGCCGCTCTCGCTGGTGACCACGCCGATCACGCGCGGCAGCACCGGCAGGGCGCGGCGGCGGGCCGGGTCGAACAGGCCCTCGGCCGCCAGGCGCAGCCGCAGCGCCTCGATCCGCGCCAGCATCGCGCCGATCCCGGCATATTCCAGGCGATCGACGCTCAGCTGGTAAGTGGAGCGGTCGCCGTAGGCGGTGAGCTTGCCGGTGGCGATCACCTCGACGCCGTTTTCCGGCCGCAGCCCCAGCCGGGGCACCACCGAGGCCCAGGCGACGCAGGACAGCTTGCAGCGCTCCTCCTTCAGCGAAAAATAGATGTGCCCCGAGGGATAGGGCCGCGCCTCGGTGACCTCGCCGCGCACCCGCACCCGGCCGAAGCTGCCCTCCAGCGTCCGCTTGATCGCGCCGGACAGCTCGGCCACCGAGTATTCGGGAATGTTGCCTGCCGGTCGCGTCGCCTCGTCCATGCGGGCCAGCCTATGCTAAGCTGGGCGCTGCCGACAGTTGGGGGGCCGGGCGATGCGGGTGCTGGTGGTGGGCGCGGGTGGCCGCGAGCACGCGCTGTGCTGGGCGATTGCCGCCAGCCCGTTGCTGACCAAACTCTGGTGCGCCCCGGGCAATCCGGGCATCGCGCAGGTGGCCGAGACCATCCCGATCGCCGCCGCCGACATCGTGGCGCTGACCCGCTTCGCGACCGACAACGCGATCGACCTGGTGGTGCCCGGCCCGGAGGCGCCGCTGGTCGCCGGTCTGGCCGACGCGCTCGGTCTGGCCGGGATCGCCTGCTGCGGCCCCTCGGCGGCGGCGGCGCGGCTGGAGGGCAGCAAGAGCTTCTGCAAGGAAATCTGCGACGCCGCCGGCATCCCCACCGCGCTGTGGGAGCGGTTCGACGACGCCGCGGCGGCGCGCGACTTCGTGCGCCGCCGCGGCGCGCCGATCGTGGTCAAGGCCGATGGCCTGGCCTCGGGCAAGGGTGTCGTGGTGGCCGCCTCGGTGGCTGAGGCCGAGCAGGCGATCGCCGACTTCATGGAGCGCGGCACGCTGGGCGCGGCCGGGTCCAGCGTGGTGATCGAGGAGGTGATGGACGGGCACGAGGTCAGCCTGTTCGCGCTGTGCGACGGCACGCACGCGGTCGCGCTGGGCGCCGCCTGCGACTACAAGCGGGTGGGCGAGGACGACCGGGGCCCGAACACCGGGGGCATGGGCGCCTACTCGCCGCCGCCGGGTTTCTCCCCGGCGCTGGAACAGGCGGCGATGGACCGGGTGATCCGCCCTGCCCTGGCCGAGTTGGCGCGGCGCGGCACGCCGTTCCGCGGCTTCCTGTTCGCCGGCCTGATGCTGACGGCGGACGGCGCGAAGCTGATCGAGTTCAATGTCCGCCTCGGCGACCCGGAGACGCAATGCCTGCTGCCGCGGTTGCAGTCGGACCTGCTGCCCGGGCTGGCGGCGGTCTGCGACGGGGCGCTGGAGGCGTTCTCGCTGCGCTGGCGGGAGCAGGCGTCGGTGGCGGTGGTGCTGGCCGCGAACGGCTACCCCGGCGCGACCGTGCCCGGCGCGCCGATTGGCGACCTGGCGCAGGCCGAGGCGGTTCCCGGCGCCTATGTGTTCCAGGCCGGCACCGCGCTGCGCGACGGCGCGCTGATTGCCGATGGCGGCCGCGTGCTGACCGTGGGCGCCACGGGCGAGACGCTGCGCGCCGCGCGCGAAGCCGCGTATCGCGCAGTGGACGCGGTGGCGTTCCCCGGCGGGTTCTGCCGACGCGACATCGCCGCGCGGGTGGTTGCCGGATAGGCGGCGAGAGGTCGCCGCGTCCGGGCCGCCATGCGGACGTCAGTTCGGCTTTGCGTCCGATGCTGCGGCCCCGCCGCTGGGTCCGGGAACGCCGCCCGCAGAGATCTTTGCCGTGCGACCATGGTGCAGCCTCAGAGCTTTTCGTGCAGCGATGCGATATGCGCCGCGCCGCGCCGCAAAGACATGCGCGTGTCCTGGCACTCCCGCGGCAGCGTTCCGCCCATCCGGCCGGCCGCTCGCACGAACACGCCGCGGCCGCCCGGCGCGGCGGCGAAGGCCGCGCCCTGCTCAAGCAGCGTCTCCGCGCCGCCCAGGTACAGGTAGCCGTCGGCCGCCAGCACGCCGGCCAGGCCGGCCAGCACCCGCGCGCGCGTGTCCGGGTCGAAGTAGATCAGCACGTTGCGACAGAACACGATGTCGAACCGGCCGAGCGCGACAGGGTCGGACAGCAGGTTCCACGGCCGGCAGCGCACCATGTCGCGCAACGACGGGCGCACCCGGTAGCCGTCGCCGTCGGGCGCGAAATGCCGGGCCAGACGGTCCGGCGACACGCCGCGCTGCACTTCGAAACCGGAGTACAGCCCGGCCTCGGCCCGCGCCAGCGGCGCGCGGGCGATGTCGGTGGCCAGGATCTCCGCCGCGCCGGCGGGCCATCCCGGGCGCGCCTCGGCCAGCAGCATGGCGATGGAATACGCCTCCTGCCCGCTGCTGGCCGCCGCCGACCACAGCCGCAGCCGCCCGCAACCGCCCGCGCCCAGCCGCGCGGCGCGCAGTGCCGGCAGCGCCGTGTCGCGCAGATGGGCGAAGGCGTGCGCGTCGCGGAAGAACAGCGTCTCGTTGGTGGTCAATGCCTCGATCGTGGCGCGCGCCAGTTCGCCATCCGGGGCCGCGGCCAGGCGCTCGGCCAAGCCATCCAGGGATGCCAGGCGCTCGCGCAGCAGCAAGCCGGCCAGCCGCGTCTGCAGCAGGTACAGCTTGTCGGCGCCGATCACGATGCCGGACTGCCGGTGCAGCAGCCCGGCCAGCAGCTGCAGGTTGCGCGGGGTCATGCCGGCCGCCCGGTCCCGCCCGCCAGCGCCAGCAGGGACGCCGCCATGCGCGTCAGCGGCAGCACGGCGCGGCACAGCCCGGCCTGCGCGATCGCGCCCGGCATGCCCCATACCACGCTGCTGGCCTCGTCCTGCGCCACCGCGACGCCGCCCGCCGCGACCACGGCGCGCGTGCCCTCAAGCCCGTCCTGCCCCATGCCGGTCAGCATCGCGACCAGCACCCGCCCGCGGCATGCCTGGGCGGCGCTGCGCAGCAGCACATCGACCGACGGCCGGCAGAAATTCTCCGGCGGCGCATCGGACAGCACCGCGCGCAAGCCGTCGCCCTGCGCCGCCACCAGCAAATGCTGCCCGCCCGGCGCCAGATAGATGCGGCCCCGGCGCAGCATCTCGCCATGCCGCGCCTCGGCGCAGCCCATGCCGCCCAGGCGGTCGAGATGCGCGGCCAGCAGCGGCGTGAACGCGGCCGGCATGTGCTGCGCCACCACGACCGGCAGGGGCAGATCGCGGCCGAGTGTCTGGACCAGGGTCAGCAGCGCCTGCGGCCCGCCGGTCGAGCTGCCGATGGCCAGCAGCAGCGGCGAACCGCCGGCCATCGCCGCCGGCGCAGCCGGAACCGCCCGGGCGGGCGGCGCGACGCGCCGGCGGCCCAGGCTGCGCACCTTGGCCAGCAGCTCGCGGCGGAACCCGTCATCGGCGACCTCGGCGGCGCCGGGCTTGGCGATGTAGTCGGCAGCGCCCAGGGTCAGCGCCTGCAGCGTCACCTCCGCCCCGCGCGTGGTCAGGGCGCTGACCATGATGACGCGCAGCCCGGGCGAGGCGCGCAGCAGCAGCGGCAGGGTCGCCAGCCCGTCCAGCACCGGCATCTCGATGTCGAGCAGCACCACCTGCACCGGCGCGTCGGCCTGCCGGCGGCGCAGCGCCTCGATCGCCTGCGCCCCGTCGGCGGCGCGCGCCACCACCACGATGTCCGGCGCGCTTCCAGCCGGCGCGCTTTCAAGCAGGCGAGCCAGCGCCGAGCGGATCACCGCGCTGTCGTCCACCACCATGACGCGCACCGGCTCGGCGTCGGCGACCGCCGCTTCGGTCGCCGGCGCGGCGGCGCCGCCGACCTGTCCGGGCGGCTGGTGCCGCGTCAATCCCGGTCCCGCGCCATGCGGTCCGGCAGCGCGGGCGCGCGGATGTCGAGCAGGCGCGGCACCGACAGCACCAGCAGCAAGCGGTCGGGCAGGCGGAACACGCCCTCGGCGAAGGCGGACAGCGCCGCCGGCAGCGTCGCCGGAGCGCGCTCATGCAGCCCGGTCTCCAGGGTCAGCACCTCGCCCACGTCATCGACCAGCAGGGCGTAGTATTCGCTGCCCTGCTCGGCCACCACCGACATGGCGCGGCTGCCGCGGGCGGCGCAGGGCAGGCCGAGGCGGCGGCGCAGGTCGATGGCGGTGACGATGCGCCCGCGCAAATTGAGGTTGCCGGCGATCTCCGGCGGCGCCAGCGGCACCGGGGTGATCGCCTGCTCGCCCAGCACGTCGCGCACCGCCATCACCGGCACGCCGCACAACTGGCCGGCGACGGTCAGCGTCACCAGCACGCTGGTCGCGGCATCGTCGGCATCGTCGCCGCCGGGCGCCCCGGTGTCGCCGCGCGGCAACGCCGCCGCGCCGGCCAGAGCTGTGGCTTGCATCGCTGTCTCCGTGAATGGTCCGGTCGGGGGAATGGCCTGCTCAGGCCGCCGGCGCGCCCGCCAACGCCGCGTGGTCCAGGCATTGCCGCAGGCTGTGCAGCAGCGGCTCCTGCTCGAACTTGCCGATATAATCGGTGAAGCCGGCAGCTCGGCCGATCTCGATGTCGCGCGGCCCGACGCGGCCGGACAGCGCGATCACCGGCAGGCCGGCCCAGGCGCCCCCGGCGCGCAGCGAGCGCACGAAGGTCAGTCCGTCCATGTCCGGCATCTCGATGTCCGAGATGATCGCCTCGAACATCGCCCCGCCATCGCGCAGCCGCAGCGCCTGCACCGCGCCGGAGGCCGCGGTCACCGCATAGCCGGCCGCGGCCAGCACCGGCAGCAGCAGCTGGCGGAAGAAGCTGCTGTCCTCGACCACCAGCACCCGCGGCGCGCGCTGCGCCTCGGCCCGGGCCTGCATGAACCAGTCGCGATACACCGATGTCAGCCAGTGGCGGGTGTCCAGCACGCACGCCGCCTGGCCGGCCACGACCGCGGTGCCCAGGGCGCCGGGCGCCTGGCCGCCGAGTTCGACGTGCAGCCGCTCCTCGACCACATCGACGATCTCGTCCACCACCAGCCCGACGCAGCGCTCGCGCGCGCCCGCGACCGATGGCGGCGCGCCGTCGCTGAACACCAGCACCGGCTGGCGCGGGCGCTGCCAGTCCAGGCTGCCGGACAGCGCCACCAGCGGCATCAATGCGCCGCGGTACTGCGTCACCGCCGCATAGGAGCCGCCGCCCGCATGCCGCTCCAGGCGCTCGCGCGGAATCTCCTCCAGCCGGGCGACCAAGCCCAGCGGCACCACCATCAGCGCCGATCCGGCGCGGAACAGCAGCATTGCCAGCCGGTCGTCGCTGCGCGCCGCCGACGACTCCTCCAGCGCGCTCGGCGGTCCCGCCGCCACCCCGCGGCGATGGTCGTGCGGGGCCGCGTCGGCCCCGGGGTTCGCGCTGACCCCGGCGGCGCGGGCGATGCCGACCGGGTCCAGGATCATGATCACCGAACCGTCGCCCAGGATGGTGTTGCCGCTGAACATCGTGATGTGGCGCAGGATCGGAGCGACCGGCTTGACCACGATCTCCTCGGTGTCGAACACCCGGTCCACGATGATGCCCAGGCTGGCCGCGCCCACCTGCGCGACCACGACATGCCGGGCCGCGGCCGGCGCGGACGCATCCGCGGCAGGTGCTGCGGCCGGCTCCAGGCGCAGCAGGGATTCCAGCGCCACCAGCGGCAGCAGCCGCTCGCGCAGCCGCAGCACCGGAGTGCCGCGCAGATCCTCGATCACGCTGCGCTCATCGCGCGCGCCGCCGCCGTCCGCCTGACCCGCGGCCGCGTGGCTGCCGGCATGGACCAGCTCCACCACGCTCAGTTGCGGGATGGCGAAACGCTGGCCGGCGGCCTCGACGATCAGCGCCGAGACGATCGCCAGGGTCAGCGGGATCTTGATGGTGAAGGTGCTGCCCTGGCCGGGCACGCTCTTCAGATCGACGGTGCCGCCGATCTTCTCGATGTTGGTCTTCACCACGTCCATGCCGACGCCGCGGCCGCTGACCGCCGTCACCGCGGCGGCGGTCGAGAAGCCGGGGTGGAACACGAAGCGGTGCAGCTGCGCGTCGGCCATCACGTCCAGCTCCGACTGGCTGGCCAGTCCCTGCGCCAGCGCCTTGGCGCGGATGCGCGCGGTGTCCAGGCCGCGGCCGTCGTCGGCGATCTCGATGACGATGTGGCCGCCCTCGTGAAAGGCGGTCAACGTGATGCGGCCGGTCTCCGGCTTGCCGGCGGCGCGCCGGGTCGCCGCGTCCTCCAGCCCGTGATCGCCGCTGTTGCGCACCATGTGCGTCAGCGGGTCGCGGATCAGCTCCAGCACCTGGCGGTCGAGTTCGGTCTCCGCCCCGGTCATCACCAGGTCGATGCGCTTGCCCAGATCGTGCGCCAGGTCGCGCACCAGCCGCGGCAGCTTGTTCCAGGCCGCGCCCACCGGCTGCATGCGGGTCTTCATCACGCCTTCCTGCAGGTCCGAGGTGATCTGCGACAGGCGCTGCAGCGGCGTGGTGAACACCCCGCCGGCGCCGCCGTCGCGCGGACCATCGGCCCGCGCCTCCTGCGTGCGGGCCAGCTGCATCAGCTGATTGCGGGTCAGCACCAGCTCGCTGACCAGGGTCATCAGGTTTTCCAGCACATCCACCGCCACGCGGATGGTCTGCGCGGCGGCAACCGGCTCCGGCGCGGCCTCGGCCAATGGCGCATCGGCAACCGGCACATCGGCATGCGGCACATCGGCATGCGGCACGCCGGCGGGCAGGATCACGGCGGCGCGCGGCCCGACGCCGCCCGCCGGCCCGTCCGGCGCGGCACGTCCCTCGGCCATCGCCGCCAGCGCCGCCACGACGGCATCATCGCTGCCCGGCGGCTCGGCGCCGCTGGCCGCGAGGCCGGCCATGATCAGCTTGATGCGGTCCAGTGCGGCCAGCACGGCGCTGACCAGATCCGAACTGGCCGCCAGCGTGCCCTCCCGCACCCGGCCCAGCACGTCCTCCGCGGCGTGCGCCACCCGCTGCAGCCGCGGCAGGCCAAGAAAGCCGCACGTGCCCTTGATCGTGTGCATCAGCCGGAACACCAGCGCCAGGGTCGGCGCGTGGTCGGGCGTCCGCTCCAGCTGCACCAGCGCCACGTCCAGCTCGGCGATGCCCTCGCCGGTTTCGGTCAGGAACTCGCCGATCAGATCGTCCATCGATACCTCCGCTGCGGGCAGACTAGGCCGCGGGTCGGTACGAACGGTTAAAGGCCGGCGGCTATCGGCGGCCGGGCGGCGTCGGGACCGCCGATGCCACGGTCAGGCTTGCGGCGTCGCTGCCGTGCGACAGACTCAGCGCCATGCCGCAGCCCGCCGCCAGCCGCGCCAGCAGCACGGCAGGCAGGCTGCGCGGGCCAGGCTGTGCGACCGGGCCAGGCTGTGCGACCGGGCCAGGCTGTGCGACCGGGCCAGGCTCGGCGACCGGGCCGGCCAGCGCCGCGGGCCACGCGGCGCGGCGGCCGGCGATCGACAGCGTGAACCCGGCGGCGGGCCCCGGCAGGCCGGCCAGGGACAGCGCGCCGCCGAGCGGCAGCGCCTCGGCCCCCAGCAGCAGCGCGCCCAGCGCCAGCCGCGCCACATCCGGCGGCAACACGCCCGCGCCGAGGCCGGACACGTCCAGCCGCAGCCGCGCCGCGCCGGGCAGGCCGGCGGCGAGCGCGGCCAGCGAGGCCGCGTCATGCGCCTCCCCCGCCGGTCCCCAGGCCGCGCGCAACAGGCGCAGCCGTGCCGCCAGTTCGCGCGCCGCGTCGCGCGCCAGGTCCAGCGCCTCGGATGCCTCGGCGGCGTCGTCCACCGCCATGTCCAGCGCGCCGACCAGCGTCCCGCACAGCCCCGCGAGATCGTGGCAGAGCCGCGTGGCCAGGGTTTCGGCCAGCACCGCGTCCTGCGCCGGCGCCGCGTCGTCCATCGCCTGTCTCCTTCTTGCCGGCCGCATCGAACTCTGGAACGAGTCGAGGCCCCCGTGCGCTTGCATGCGGACCAGATGTTGACCGGAGGCTAACGTAGCCGCGCGCGCCACCCATCCCGCGACCTCGCATCTGGAGCCGGGCCAGCGCGTCCGCCTGCCGGCGCGGCCTGACTGGGGCGACGGGCAGGTGCAGTCGGTTGTCGGCGCCCGGGTCACCGTCAATTTCGAGAACGTCGGCAAGATCCTGGTCAACGCCGAAGCCGCCACGCTCGAGACCATCGACGAGCGGCCTTGAACCACGCCGCAAGCTGCGCGACATGATCGTCATGCTCGATCACATATTGCCAGACGCACCGCCGGCGGCGGCCTCCGCGCCGGTGATCGACCCGTTCGGCCGTCCCATCACCTACCTGCGCGTCTCCGTCACCGACCGCTGCGACCTGCGCTGCGTCTATTGCATGGCGGAGGACATGACGTTCCTGCCGCGCGCCGAGCTGCTCAGCCTGGAGGAGCTGGAGCGGGTCTGCGCCGCGTTCATCCGGCTGGGGACGGAGAAGATCCGCATCACCGGCGGCGAGCCGCTGACCCGGCGCGGGGTGCTGTCGCTGTTCCAGGCGCTCGGCCGCCGGCTGGGGCCGGCCGACGGCGCGGTCGGCGGCGGCCTGCGCGAGCTGACGGTCACCACCAACGGCACGCAGCTGGCGCGCGATGCTGCGGCGCTGGCCGCCGCCGGGGTGCGCCGGGTCAATGTCAGCCTGGACACGCTGCGCCCCGAGACCTTCGCCAGCATCACCCGCTGGGGGCGTATCGGGCGCACGCTGGAGGGCATCGAGGCGGCCAGGACGGCCGGGCTGGCGGTCAAGCTGAACGCGGTGGCGCTGCGCGGCGTCAACGAGGACGAGTTCGACGCCATGCTGGAGTTCTGCGGAGAGCGCGGGCTGGACCTCTGCCTGATCGAGACGATGCCGCTGGGCGACGTGGGCGCGGATCGCAGCGACCAGTACCTGCCGCTGTCGCTGGTGCGCGCCCGGCTGCGCCGGCGCTGGACGCTGGTCGAGAGCGACTACCGCACCGGCGGACCCGCGCGCTACTACACCGTGGCCGAGACCGGGCGGCGGCTGGGCTTCATCACCCCGCTGACGCATAATTTCTGCGAGGGCTGCAACCGCGTGCGCCTGACCTGCACCGGCACGCTGTTTCTGTGCCTGGGCCAGGACGACGCGGCGGATCTGCGGGCGGTGCTGCGCGGCGGCGCCAGCGATGCCGACCTGGATCAGGCGATCCGGGACGCCATCGCGCGCAAGCCGCGCGGGCATGATTTCGTCATCGACCGGCGGCATAGCCAGCCGGCGGTGACGCGGCACATGAGCGTCACCGGCGGCTAGGCTTGGATCCGCCGCCTCAGGGTTCAGGGATCAGGGCTGCGGCTGCACCACAACCGTCCCGGTGGACGGCGTCGGCTGCAGCACCACCGGGGCCGGGCGCGCCGGGGCCGGCGTTTCGACCACGCAGCCGCAGAGCGGCAGCAGCAGCGCGGCGGCGATGGCGGCGAGCGTCGTTGTCCTGGTCATTCCGTGTCCCTCCGATCGGTCTGCTTGCGAGCCATTACGCGCCATCATCGCGAAGGTTGCGCGGCCGGTCCGGTTCGCCGCCGAGCGCCTGCGCCAGCGAGTGCCGCGCGCTGCCCGGCGCCAGCGGGCGAGGCTGCGACGCGGCCGGCGCCCAGCCGGTCAGCATCGCCAGGCGCAGCGGCGCGGCCACCATGCCATCCGCATCGGCCGGCAGCGCCGCGAGCGCTGCGGGGAACAGCGCGCGCGGCGGGATGCGGCGATCGCGCAGCGCCACGGCGTTGGCTTCGCCGGCATGGCGCAGGTCGCGCAGCAGCGCCAGCGGATCGGAGTACAGCAGCCGCAGCTCGTCCAGGTCGGCCACCGGCAGCGCATAGCCGGCGCGCTGCAGCAGGCCGGCGCAGTCCTGCAGCGTCGGAAACGGCGAGACGCGCGGCGAGGCGCCGCCGCGCAGCGCCGTCTCGGCCGCGGTGAAGGCGGTGCGCAATTCGGCCAGCGTGCCCAGCACCGGCAGGCTGGCCAGCAGCAGCCCGTCCGGGCGTAGCGCCTGGCGCAGCTGGATCAGGCAGCCGGGCAGGTCATCGACCCAATGCAGCGACAGGCTGGCCACGATCAGGTCGAAGCTGCCGGGCGCGAACGGCAGCCACGCCTCGTCGGCCGCCACCGCCGCGCCGCCGGCCCGCCGGGCCATGCGCGGCGACAGATCGCAGGACACGACGGCGATGCCGCGCGCCAGCAGGCGGGGCGCGACCGCGCCGCGGCCGCCCAGATCGAGCGCCTGGGTGAAGCGCCGCGTGGTGTCGTCCAGCCGGTCGAGCAGGCGCGCGGCCGCTTCCTCCAGCACCGGGGCGACGCGCTGCACAGTGGCCGCGGCGCGGTCGCGATGGCGGCGGACCGCGCCGCGGTCGAAGACGTGCATCGGGGCGCTCATCGCGCCAAGCTACACCCGGCACGCCAAACCAGGCGGGGCAAAAAGGGGGAAGCAGCGTGGCGGATCGTCTGGCGGCGGCGTCGGATCTGGTGCGGGGTCTCGGCGGCTTTGCGCTGGATCTGCTGTTGCCGCCGCAATGCCTGACCTGCGACCAGCCGGTGGGCGTCGCCGGCCAGCTCTGCGCCGCCTGCTTCCGGCAGACCAGCTTCATCACCGCCCCGTTCTGCCGGCAATGCGCCACGCCAGCCGCCCATGCCGGACAGCTGTCGCCGGACGGGCTGTGCGCCGACTGCCTGGCGTCGCCGCCGCCCTGGCGGCAGGCGCGCGCGGCGCTGCGCTATGACGAGCAGACGCGGCGGCTGGTGCTGCCGCTGAAACATGCCGACCGGCTGGAGCTGGCGCGCCCGCTGGCGCGGATGATGGCGCGCGCCGGCGCGGACCTGCTGCGCGACGCCGACATGCTGGCGCCGGTGCCGCTGCACCGGCTGCGGCTGCTGTCGCGGCGCTACAATCAGGCCGCCCTGCTGGCCCTGGCGCTGGCGCGGCTGTCCGGCCGCCCGGCGTTGCCCGACGCCCTGCGCCGCACCCGTGCGACGGCGTCGCTGGGCCATCTCGGCCGCTTCGAGCGGCAGGCGGCGGTGCAGGGCGCGTTCGCGGTGCGCCCCGGCCGGCGCGCGGCGCTGGCGGGCCGGCGGGTGCTGCTGATCGACGACGTGATGACCAGCGGGGCCACCGCCGCCGCCTGCGCCCGCGCCCTGCTGGACGCCGGCGCGGCATCGGTGGATCTGCTGCTGGCCGCCCGGGTGCCCGACCGGCGCGACGGCTGAGCCTCTTGCGGCGCGCGCCCTGGCGTCAAACCTGAGAGGCTCGCCGAGGAGTTTCCCGCGCATGGCCGACATCGAGATCTACACGCAGCCCTGGTGCCCGTACTGCGCCCGCGCGAAGAACCTGCTGCAGCGCAAGGGCGCCGCCTTCCGCGAGATCGAGGCCCCGTCCGGCAGCGCCGCGCGCGCCGAATCACAGCGCCGGTCCGGCGGGCGGACCAGCGTGCCGCAGGTGTTCATCGACGGCCGGCATATCGGCGGGTCCGACGACCTGGCCGCGCTCGACCGCGCCGGCAAGCTGGACACGCTGCTCGCGCCGGCGTGAGCCGCCGCCTTGCCGGGTCCGCCCGCCCCTGCCATGTCTGGACGATGACCGGTTCGGCCTGGGACTCCCGATGATCCACTACCAGCTGCGCTGCGGCGCCGCGCATGAGTTCGACGCCTGGTTCCGCGACAGCGCCGCCTATGAGGAGCAGGCGAGGCGCGGCCTGCTGGAGTGCCCGCATTGCGGCGAGCGCCAGGTCGCGCGCGCGCTGATGGCGCCGGCGTTGCCGCGCAAGGGCGGCCCGGCGGCGCGGCGGCCGGCCGCCGCGCTGGCCGACACGGGGACAGACGCGGTGGCCGACGCGGATCCCGCGCCCGCTACCCCAACGCCATCGCCGGCGGCGGTCGCGACCCGACCGGGCCGGATGTTGCCGGACCACGTCCGCGCCGCCCTCCAGAGGTTGCGCGGCGAGGTGGAGCGGCGCTGCGAATACGTCGGCGACCGCTTCGCCGACGAGGCAAGGCGCATCCATGACGGCGACAGCCGGCATCGCGGCATCTATGGCGAGGCCAGCCCCGAGCAGGCCGAGGCGCTCGCCGAGGACGGCATCGAGGTGACGCAGATCCCGTGGCTGAAGCGGGCCGACGCATGAGGCGCGGAGTGCTGGTCGCCGCCCTGCTGCTGCTCGCCGCCACGGCCCCGGCCTGGTCGCAGCCCGCCGCCACTCCGGTCGGCGTGTGGCGCACCTTTTCGGACAAGACCGGGCTTGAAAGCGGGCTGGTGCAGATCTGGCAGCAGGACGGCATGCTGTACGGACGCATCACCGCGATCCTGGATCCGGCCAAGCGCGACGCCGTCTGCCGCGATTGCACCGACGACCGCCGCGGCCAGAAGGTGATGGGCATGCAGATCATCCGCGGCCTGAGGCCGGACGGCGCGCGCTGGGACGGCGGCGAGATCCTCGACCCGGAGACCGGCTCGACCTATCGCTGCAGCCTACGCCTGGAGGACGGCGGACAGCGGATGGCGGTGCGCGGGTTCATCGGCATCTCCCTGTTCGGCCGCTCGCAGACCTGGATCCGCGCCGCCGCCGGCGGATAGGCGTCCGCGTGCGGCGTCTGTCGTGCTGGCTGGGCCTGCTGGCGCTGGGCGGCTGCGCGGCCGGCCCGCCGATCGCCTGCCGCCGGCCGGCAGCGGGTGCGGGCGTGGCCTATGTGGTCGATCACGGTTGGCACACCGATATCGCCATCCCGGCCGCCGAGCTGTCCGGCCCCGCCGCGGTCTTCCGCTCGGTGTTCCCGGGCGCCCGCGCCCTGGTGTTCGGTTTCGGCAAGCGCACCTTCTTCACCGCGAAGGTGGAGAGCTGGCGCGAGTATCTGCTCGGTCCGTTCCCCGGCCCCGCCGCGATCCTGGCGACCGGGCTGAGCGTCATGCCCGACGCGGCCTATGGGCCGGCCGATACGGTGCGGCTGGCGCTGCCCCCCGGCGGCGCGCAGGCCCTGTCGGCGTTCCTGTGGCGCGAGGTCGCGAAGGACCGCGCCGGGCGGCCGCGCCTGATTGCGGCGGGGCCGTATCCCGGCAGCCTGTTCTACGCCGCCGCCGCGACCTACAGGCTGGCGCGCACCTGCAACGCCTGGACCGCCGAGGCGCTGCGCGCGGCCGGCGCGCCGGTCAGTCCGGCGGGCGTGATCCTCGCGGGCCAGGTCATGCGCCGCGCGCGGCAGGCGTCGATGTGCCCGATGCCGCCCGCGCCGGCCCTGGCGATCGGCTCGGGCCCGGCTGTCGCCTACTGACAGGGCGGCGCTGCGCCGTCCGGGCAGACCTGGCCTTGCGGCACCACCAGAACCTTGGCCGGCGGCGGATCGCTGCCGCCGCCGAACGAACTGCTGCAGGCGCCGACCGCCAGCAGGGCGAGCAGGGCCGCCAGGTTGACGACGATCTTGGGCATGGTCGCTCCGACTCGGGTCGTGCGCCAGCATAGCGGGCGCGGGCGGACCGCCAAGGGAGGATCGGCGCATGCAGGCGGGCCGTGGCGAGGCGGGGCTGGGCGAAGCGGGCGGCCGCGGGAGATCTGCGCCTGGCGCTGGCCGGAGGGCGCTTCGCCACCGTGCTGGCCGACCCGCCCTGGCAGTTTGTCAACCGCACCGGCAAGGTGGCCCCCGAGCACCGCCGCCTGGCGCGCTACGGCACGCTGGATCTGGACGCGATCTGCGCGCTGCCGGTGCGCGAGGCGCTGCTGCCGACCGCGCATCTGTATCTGTGGGTGCCGAACGCGCTGCTGCCGGATGGGCTGCGGGTGCTGGAGGCGTGGGGGTTCGCGTACAAGAGCAACATCGTCTGGCACAAGATCCGCCGCGACGGCGGCCCGGACGGGCGCGGCGTCGGCTTCTATTTCCGCAACGTCACCGAGCTGCTGCTGTTCGGGGTGCGCGGCCGCAACGCGCGCACGCTGGCGCCGGGGCGGCGGCAGGTGAACTACCTGGCCACCCGCAAACGCGAACACAGCCGCAAGCCGGACGAGGCGTTCGGCATCATCGAGGCGTGCAGCCCAGGGCCGTTCCTGGAACTGTTCGCGCGCGGCCAGCGTCCCGGCTGGGCGGCGTGGGGCGACCAGGCGACGGCCGGGCACGCGCCGGGACGACGCCCGGACGCGCAGGCGGCCTGTCCGGCGTGAAGCGGGGGCGGGGCGGCTTGCAGCGCGTCCCCGCGACGCCGCGACTACGCCGCCGCCATCGCGATGTAGTTCACCGACAGATCGCCAGCCTGCCGCCAGCCGCCGCGCAGCAGGTCCGGCTGCATGCCGGCGATGTCGGCCAGGCGCAGTCCCGCCGCATGCAGGTCGCGCGACAGCTCCGCCGGGGTGACGAACCTGCGCCAGTCATGCGTGCCGCGCGGCAGCAGGCCGGCGACGTACTCGGCGCCCACGATCGCCACCGCGAAGCTGCGCGGCGTCCGGTTCAGCGTCGAGATGAACAGCCGCCCGCCCGGCGTCAGCAGCCCGGCCAGGGTGCGCAGAAAGGCGGCCGGGTCGGGCACGTGCTCGATCACCTCCAGCGCGGTGATCGCATCGAAGCGCGCGCCCTCGGCCAGCAGATCCTCGGCCGCCGCCACGCGGTACTCGACGCCCAGGCCGGAGCCGGCCGCGTGCGCGCGCGCCGCCGCGATGGTCGCCGCCGCCGCGTCGATGCCCAGCACCCGATGCCCCCGGCGCGCCAGCGCCTCGGCCGCGATGCCCGCGCCGCAGCCGACATCCAGCAGCCGCGCGCCCTCCGCCGCCAGCCGCTCGCCGACCCAGCGCGTGCGCAGCCGGTTCATCGCATGCAGCGGGCGCATCGGGCCGCGCGGATCCCACCAGCGCGCCGCCAGCGCGTCGAACCGCGCCACCTCGGCGTCCGACACGTTCGCCTGCGCGCCCGGTTGCATGTTGCCCCTCCCTGCCTGCGCCAGTATGTGTGCGGCCGATCCCCGTCACCAACCCTCGACCGCCTCGCCGCCGCCGTGCCGGCGCTCGCGACCTGGAATCTCCGCGATGACCCGCATCGTCATGAAGTTTGGCGGCACCTCCGTCGCCGACCTCGACCGCATCCGCATCGTGGCCGGCCGGGTCCGGCGCGAGGTGGCGGCCGGCCACGAAGTCGCCGTGGTGGTCTCGGCGATGGCCGGCGTGACCAACCAGCTGGTCGGCTGGTGTCACGCGCTGTCGCCGCTGCACGACGCGCGCGAATACGACGCGGTGGTGGCCACCGGCGAGCAGGTCACCGCCGGGCTGCTGTCGATCGCCTTGCAGGAGATGGGCGTCGATGCGCGGTCCTGGCAGGGCTGGCAGGTGCCGGTGCGCACCGACGGCCAGCACGGCCGCGCCCGCATCGGGGCCATCGAGGGCGCCGAGCTGATCCGCCGCATGGCGCTGCCGCAGGTGCCGGTGCTGGCCGGCTTCCAGGGCATTGCCCCGGACGGCCGGGTGACCACGCTGGGCCGCGGCGGCTCGGACACCTCGGCGGTGGCGCTGGCCGCGGCACTCGGCGCGGAGCGGTGCGACATCTATACCGACGTGGACGGCATCTACACGACCGACCCCAGGATCGTGCCGCGCGCGCGGAAACTGGAAAAGATCGCGTATGAGGAGATGCTGGAGCTGGCGTCGGTCGGGGCCAAGGTGCTGCAGACGCGCAGCGTGGAGCTGGCGATGAAGCAGCGGGTGCGCGTGCGGGTGCTGTCCAGCTTCGAGGACACGCCGGGAACTCTGGTGGTGGACGAGGACGAGATCGTGGAAAAGGAACTGGTGGCCGGCATCGCCTACTCGCGCGACGAGGCCAAGGTCACCGTGCAGCACGTTCCGGACCGTCCGGGCATCGCGGCGGCGATCTTCGGGCCGCTGTCGCAGGCCGGGGTGAACGTGGACATGATCGTGCAGAACGTGTCGGCCAGCGGCACCACCGACATGACGTTCACCGTCGGCCGCGCCGACCTGCCGCGCGCGCGGGCCACGCTGGAGGCGGCGCGCGCGGCGATCGGCTACGCCGACATCAGCACCGACCCCGACGTGGCCAAGATCAGCGTCGTCGGCGTCGGCATGCGCAGCCATGCCGGCGTCGCCGGCACCATGTTCAGGGCGCTGGCCGATCGCGGCATCAACATCCAGGTGATCTCGACCAGCGAGATCAAGGTCTCGGTGCTGATCGCCGCCGACTACACCGAGCTTGCGGTCCGCGCGCTGCACACCGCCTATGGCCTCGATGCCTGACGACGGCGCCCGCGCGCGGCTGGATGCGCTGTGGGCGCGCGGAACCGCGTTCCTGGGCACGCGCACCGCGATCATGGCCGGGGCGATGAGCTGGGTCAGCGAGCGCCACCTGGTCTCGGCCATCTCCAACGCCGGCGGCTTCGGCGTGATCGCCTGCGGGGCAATGACGCCGGCGCTGCTGCGCGCCGAGATCGCCGCGACGCAGGCGCTGACCAGCCGGCCGTTCGGCGTCAACCTGATCACCATGCACCCGCAGCTTGACGAGCTGATCGGCGTGTGCGGGGCCGCCGGGGTGACGCATGTGGTGCTGGCCGGCGGCATCCCGCCCGGGGGCGCGATCCGCGCCATCAAGGATGGCGGCGCGCGGGTGATCTGCTTCGCCCCCGCTTTGGTGCTGGCGCGCCGGCTGGTCCGCTCGGGAGCGGACGCCCTGGTGATCGAGGGCAGCGAGGCGGGCGGGCATATCGGCCCGGTCAGCCTGACCGTGCTGGCGCAGGAGATCCTGCCGCATGTCCGCGACGTGCCGGTGTTCGTGGCCGGCGGCCTCGGGCGCGGCGAGGCGATCCTGTCGTTCCTGGAGATGGGCGCGTCGGGCGCGCAGCTCGGCACCCGGTTCGCGGCCGCCGCCGAGAGCATCGCGCATGAGCGGTTCAAGCACGCGTTCGTCCGCGCCAATGCGCGCGACGCTCTGCCGACGCCGCAGGTGGACGCGCGTTTCCCGGTGATCCCGGTGCGCGGCCTGATTAACGGCGGCACGCGGCGATTCGTGGCGCATCAGGCGGAGACCATCCGCGCGTTCGAGGCGGGCGAGCTGACCCGCGACGCGGCGCAGCTGTCGATCGAGCATTTCTGGGCCGGCTCGCTGCGCCGCGCCGTGATCGAGGGCGACGTGGACGAGGGCAGCGTCATGGCCGGCCAGTCGGTCGGCATGGTGACGGGCGTGCAGCCGGTGGCCGAAATCATCGCCGAACTGGTCGCCCAGGCAATGGCCGCGCTGGTGGCGCGAGACCCCTCACCCCAGCCGTCTCCCAATGGGAGAGGGGGCGACCTTCTCCCTCTCCCATTGGGAGAGGGCCGGGGTGAGGGAGCGCTGGCCCCCTAGCGGTGGTCTCCGCGCCTCGCCGCCTGCTGGCCCGGCTGCGCGAGCTGATGGCGCGCGATGCCGCGCCGCTCGCCGACCTGGTGCGCCTGGTGGCCGGCGAGCTGGTGAGCGAGGTCTGCTCGGTCTATGCGCTGCGGCCGGGCGACATCCTGGAGCTGGTCGCCACCGAGGGGCTGCGCACGGAATCGGTCGGCCACACCAGGCTGCGGGTCGGCGAGGGCATCGTCGGGCTGGTCGCCGCCACCGGCGCGATCCTGAACCTGCCGGACGCGCAGAACCATCCCGCCTTCGCGTATCGGCCGGAAACCGGCGAGGACCGCTACGCCTCGATGCTGGCGGTGCCGGTGCGTCGCGCCGGGCGCACGCTGGGCGTGCTCGCGGTGCAGAACCGCACGCCGCGCCGCTACGAGTCCGACGAGGCCGAGGTGCTCGAGACGGTGGCGATGCTGCTGGCAGACATGCTGGCGGCGGCCGGCGCGCATGACGGCGCGGCCGAGGGGCTGGCCGCCACCGTGCCGCGCCGGTTCGAGGGCACCTCGCTGGTCCCCGGGCTGGTGATCGGCCCGGTGCTGCGGCTGGGCGCGCGCCAGGCGCCGCGCCGGCTGCTGGCCGACGACCCGGACTGGGAGCTGGGGCGGCTGGCGCGCGCGCTGACCATCGTGCAGCGCGGCCTGGACGAGCTGCTGTCCGGCGGCCTGCCGGAAGGCCAGGCGCCGCGCGAGATCCTGGAAGCCTACCGGCTGGTCGCCGCCGACCAGGGCTGGGTGCGCCGGGTCAGCGAGGCGATCCGCGGCGGCCTGTCGGCCGAGGCGGCGGTCGATCGCGTCTCTGGCGAGTTGCACGACCGGATGCGCCGCATCGCCGACCCGTATCTGCGCGAGCGGCTGGCCGATCTGGAGGACCTGGCCGGACGGCTGCTGGCGGCGCTGGACGAAGCCGCCCCGCCGCCGCCGGCGGCGCCGGGCGCGATCCTGCTGGCCCGCCGGCTGGGTCCGGCCGAGCTGCTGGACTGGCACGCGCGCGGCATCGCCGGGATCGTGGTCGAGGAAGCCAGCGCCGCCGGCCACGCGTCGATCCTGGCCCGCGCGCTCGGCTTGCCGGCGCTGGGCGGCGTGCGCGGCGTGCTGGACACCGCCGAGGACGGCGACGAGGCGGTGCTGGACGCCGACGAGGAGCAGCTGGTGCTGCGGCCGGAGCGCGCGGTGCGCGATGTCTATGCCCGCGCCATCGACGACCGCATGCAGCGCCGGGCCGCCTGGGCCGGCCTGCGCGGCCGCCGGCCGGCGACGCGCGACGGGGTGGCGGTCCAGCTGATGCTGAATGTCGGGCTGCCGCTGGAGCTGATCCAGCTGGACGCCACCGAGGCCGACGGCATCGGCCTGTTCCGCACCGAGATTGCCATGCTGGCGCGCGGCCAGGTCGGCGACGTCGCCGAGCAGACGGCGCTGTACGCGCGCGTGCTGGATGCCGCGGGCGAGCGGCCGGTGCTGTTCCGCACGCTCGATCTCGGCGGCGACAAGCTGCTGCCGGGCGCGCAGCGCGAGCCAGAGGAGAACCCGGCGATGGGCTGGCGCAGCCTGCGCATCGGCCTGGACCGCCCGGCCCTGCTGAAGCGCCAGCTGCGCGCCCTGCTGCTGGCGGCGGCCGGCCGGAAGCTGTCGGTGATGTTTCCGATGGTGGCGACCGTGGCCGAGTTCCGCGCCGCCCGCGCGCTGCTGCTGGCCGAGGCGGCGCGGGTGCGCCCCGCGCCGGCCCGCCTTGCGGTCGGCACCATGCTCGAGGTCCCGGCGCTGCTGTGGCAGATGCCGGCGCTGCTGGCCGAGGCGGATTTCGTCTCGCTGGGCAGCAACGACCTGATGCAGTTCCTGTTCGCCGCCGATCGCGGCACGCCATCGCTGGCGCACCGCTATGATCCGCTGAGCCCGCCGTTCCTCGACATCCTGGAAAGCCTGCGCCAGCAGGCCGGGGCGGCCGGCGTGTCGCTGTCGGTGTGCGGCGAGATGGCCGGGCGGCCGCTCGAGGCGATGACCCTGGCCGCCCTGGGGCTGACCACGCTGTCGATGCCGGCCACCGCCGTCCTGCCGGTCAAGGCGTTCCTGGCCGGGCTGGATCTGGCGGCGTTCCGCCCGGTGCTGGCGACGATCCGGCGCAACGCCGAGGGCCAGGCCAGCCTGCGCGAGCCGATCGCCTCCTGGGCGCGCGAGCATGGCTTGCACGACTGAACGGGCGCGACTGAACTGGCGCGGCGCGGTTGGCTTTGGCGTGCGGCCGGGCTAGAACCGGGCCAGCGCAACCGGCTGCCCGGCCGTGCCGGCGGGCCGCCCAACGACCGAAGCGGGATCGGCCGCTGCATGAGCCATGATCGCAGGTCCACGATGGCAGAAAGCCGGCCCATGACGTCTTCGCGCGGCGACCGGATGTGGGGCGACGGGCTTGCCGCGCCCGAGGCGCCGCCGGCGCCTCGGCTGGGCGCTGATCTGCGCGCGGCGCGCGAGCGGCTGGGCTGGACGCTGCCGGCGATCGCCGCGCATCTGCGCATCCGCCTGCCGTTCCTGGAAGCGATCGAGCAGGGCCGGACGCAGGATCTGCCAGGCAGCGCCTATGCCGCCGGCTTCATCCGCACCTATGCGCAGGCGCTCGGGCTGGACGTGGACGAGGTGGCCCGCCGGTTCCGCGCCGAGGCGGGCGAGGTCAGCCGCAAGACCGAGCTGGATTTCCCGTCTCCGGTGCCTGATCGCGGGGTGCCGGCGCTCGCGGTGGTGTTCGTGGGCGGCCTGCTGGTGATCGGCGCCTATGCCGGCTGGTACCGGCTGAGCGGCAACGCGCGGCCGCCGGCCGACGCCGTGCAGGTGGTGCCGCCGCGCCTGGCGCCGCTGGTCGCCGACAAGCCCCTGTCCGGCGCGACCGACTCTGCGCCAGCCGCCGCCCCGCCCGCCCCGACGGCACCGCCTGGCCCGGCCGGGCCGCCGGCGCGTCTCGCCGCGGCCAGCCCGCCCGCGCCGCCGGTCGCCGTGGCGCCGCCGCCCGCGGTGTCTCCCGGCTCGGCGGCCGCGGCGACCGCCGAGCCGGCGCTTGCCCCCATCGTGCCGGAACCGGCGCCGGCTGCGGCCGGCGCGCAGCATCTGGCTCTGCGCGCCACCGCCGACGCCTGGATGCAGGTGCGCACCCGCGCCGGCCAGATGCTGCTGAACCGCGTGCTGCGCGCCGGCGAGACCTGGCCGGTGCCGGCGGCGCAATCGGCGCTGCTGCTGACCACGGGCAATGCCGGGGGCACCGAGCTGGTGGTGGACGGCGTGGCCGGCGCGCCGCTCGGCGGCGACGGCGCGGTGCGGCGGGACCTGCCGTTGGGCGCGCCGCCCGATGCGCGGCCGGCCGGGCAGGCGAGCGGCGTGTCCGCGCCGGCGCACCGCCTCGTGCTGCCGCACAACCAATAGCGGGCGCGCCGCTGGCGCGCGGCGGCCCACGGCACAATCTCCGGCTCACCCACTTCGACAGGCAGCAGGCATGAGCAGCTATCGTCCCTACCAGGACATCACGCGGCGGGTGTCGCGCCAGATCCATGTCGGCCGGGTGCCGGTGGGCGGCGACGCGCCGATCACCGTGCAGACCATGACCAACACGCTGACCTCGGATGTCGAGGCAACGGTCGCGCAGATCCGCCGCGCCGAGCGGGCCGGCGTGGACATCGTGCGCGTCTCCTGCCCCGACGAGGCCAGCACCGCGGCGCTGGCGACCATCGTCCGGCAGGTCGACGTCCCGGTCGTGGCCGACATCCACTTCCACTACAAGCGCGCCATCGAGGCGGCGCGCGCCGGGGCGGCCTGCCTGCGCATCAACCCCGGCAACATCGGCAGCTCCGAGCGGGTCCGCGAGGTGGTGCAGGCGGCGCGCGACCACAATTGCTCCATGCGCATCGGCGTCAACGCCGGCAGCCTGGAGCGGCACCTGCTGGAGAAATACGGCGAGCCGAATCCCGAGGCGCTGGTGGAAAGCGCGCTGGAACACGCGAAGATCCTGCAGGACCACGATTTCCACGAGTTCAAGATCAGCGTGAAGGCGTCCGACGTGTTCATGGCGGTGGCCGCCTACACGCAACTGGCCGAGGTCTGCGACCACCCGCTGCACATCGGCATCACCGAGGCGGGCAGCAAGCGCGCCGGCACGGTCAAAAGCGCGATCGGCCTGGGCAACCTGCTGTGGGCCGGCATCGGCGACACGGTGCGCGTGTCGCTGAGCGCCGAGCCGGAGGAGGAGGTGCTGGTCGCCTGGGACCTGCTGAAGTCGCTGGGCATCCGGCATCGCGGCGTGAAGATCATCTCGTGCCCGTCCTGCGCCCGGCAGGGCTTCAACGTGATCGAGACGGTGCAGACGCTGGAGGAGCGGCTGGCGCATATCGAGACGCCGCTGACCCTGTCGATCATCGGCTGCGTGGTGAACGGGCCGGGCGAGGCGCTGATGACCGATCTCGGCGTGACCGGCGGCGGGTCCGGGCGGCACATGGTCTATGCGGCTGGCAAGACCGACCACACCATGCCGGGCGACGGCATGATCGAGCATGTGGTGGAGCTGGTCGAGCGGCGGGCGGCGGCGATCCAGGCGGAGCAGGCGGCGGCGAAGCTGGCGGCGGAGTAGCCGATGGAGCACGAGGCGCAGGCTGGCGGCTGGCGACGATGCAGCTATGACCAAGTTTGAGGTCGGGAACCTTACGGATCCTGTCATGGTCACGGCGCTGGGTTGGTTTTGCGCGCAATGGCTCTACCGGCACTGAGACTATGGCCCACTCCGTGGTGCGGCGCGGCGGCGGCTTGTACGCAGATCTGCTGATAGGTGCCGCCGTCGCGGTAGTCGGCGCCGGACTGCTGTCGCCTCAGCAGCTACGCTGCCCTGTTCGCGACTTGGCGCACGCCAACATCATTCCGCCGCAATGTGTCGATGCGGAGCTAGCCCCAAAATCGCAGGCAGTGGTGCCGATCGCCAGAAACAATCTCACGATCGACCTTCCTCGAAACGTCCTGGGGGGCATGTTCGTGGGGCCAATTTATTGCCCGTCTGGCCGGGGGGTGTGCGGCCAGCTTTTTTCTCCGCGGATTGCTGTCCTCTGGCCGAGCTTCGCGCCCATTCCGGCGGCCCGGGCCGCGGAGTTCCGAGTGCTTTCGGCAGCCCGGCATCCCGATCTCATATACGCGGTCTTACTCGGAAACGATGAGCCGGCGCGTGTTGCAGCCTTCTTGGGTGGTCTGAAGGCTGAGGATGTGAGCCACCTCGTGCCGGCGTCATACGGCCTCTACCGGCTTCTTCCCAACGTTCCAAGCATAGTTGTGACCAATCCAGGCACGCGAGACAGGGTCGCGCTAGATTTGCCGATATCAGGTCGGCTTGACGCGACCGAGCAAGTCAACGGTCAGAAATACGTTTTGGGTGACGTGCATTTTGCGTTCCAGTTCAATGCGTCCCTTCTACCTCACTGGTCAGAAATCAATGATCGGTTGACGAAGCTGATCGAGTCCTCCGTACAACCATAGATGTGTGTGGTTGCTCTCTGGCGAGTTGCCGCAAGCCCGATCCACGACGAGGATGCACGGACATCGGCAACGGACTGAAAGCATGTTAGTCTGCAAAATATGACGACCATCATAGCCGAAATCTATGACGCCTTCCGTGAGGCTGGCGCCTCCGAAGGCAAGTCGCGCGCGGCGGCCGAGGCGCTCTCGCTGTACGAGGATCGTTTTGTCTCGATTGACCGCAGGTTCGACGCGCTTGACCATCAGATTGACCACACGCGGTCCGACATTGGCCGGCGTGTCGACCGGCTTCGTTCCGACTTGAGTTTGAGGATGGATCAACTGCGTTCCGAATTCGAACCAGCGCACTGGCACGGTCCGGTCCGACCTGAGCCTGCGGATTGAACGGGTACAGGGCCGTCTCAACCTCGTGCAGTGGCAGCTTGCCTTGGTGATCGGCGGGATTATGGCACTCATCATCAGGGCGTTTTTCAGCGGCGTCCACTGACGTGCCCCCCTCGCAGCCGGTTCGCGGCACCCGCGACCTGATCGGCGACGACCAGCGCCGCCATGCTCACGTCATCGACATCGCCCGCCGGGTCGCGAGCCTGTACGGCTTCGACGAATGGGCGACGCCGATCTTCGAGGACAGCGGAGTGTTCGCCCGCACCCTGGGCGAGACCTCCGACGTGGTGACCAAGGAGACGTACACCTTCGCCGACCGCGGCGGCGACAGCATCACCCTGCGCCCGGAGAACACCGCCGGCATCTGCCGCGCGCTGGTCAGCAACGGGCTGACCCAGTCGCTGCCGCAAAGGGTGTTCTACGCCGGCCCGATGTTCCGCTACGAGCGGCCGCAGAAGGGCCGCTACCGGCAGTTCCACCAGATCGGCTGCGAGCTGATCGGCCCGGCCGAGCCGCTGGCCGACGCCGAGGTGATCGCCTGCGGCTGGCATATCCTGACCGAACTCGGCGTCGCCGAGGGCGTCGTGCTGGAGCTGAACACGCTGGGCGACCGGCCGAGCCGCGACGCCTATCGCGCGGCCCTCGTCGCCTATTTCGAGGCGCACCGCGCGGCGCTGAGCGAGGACAGCCTGACCCGGCTCGACCGCAACCCGCTGCGCATCCTGGACAGCAAGGACGAGGGCGACCGGCGCGTGGTGGCGGGCGCGCCCACCATCGCGCCGCATCTGACCGCCGAGGCGGCCGGCATCTACGCGGCATTGCAGACGCACCTCGTCCGGCTCGGCGTGCCGTACCGGGAGAACCCGCGCATCGTGCGCGGCCTGGACTACTACAACCACGCGGCGTTCGAGTTCGTCACCGACCGGCTGGGCGCGCAGGGCACAGTGATGGGCGGCGGCCGCTATGACGGGCTGGTGGCCGAGATGGGCGGCCCGCCCACCCCCGCCGTCGGCTGGGCGGCCGGAGTCGAGCGGCTGGCCATGCTGCTGCCGGGAGCGCCCGCCGCGCCCCGCGCCGTGGCGGTGATCCCGGCCGGCGAGGGCATGGAGGCGGCCGCGCTGGACGTGCTGAGCGCGTTGCGCGCGGCCGGCATCCGCGCGGAGATCGCCTATCGCGGCAACCTCAAGCGGCGGCTGGAGCGCGCCAACCGCAGCAACGCCCGTGCGGCCGTGATCATCGGCGACGCGGAGTTTGCGCGCGGGATGGCGCAGGTGAAGGATCTCGCGACCGGCGAGCAGTCGGAGGTGTCCGTCGCTGACCTGCCGGCCAGGCTGGCATGAGCTTCTCCCTGAAGCTCGACCGCATCGCGGCGCGCGCCGACGAGCTGCGCGACATGCTGAGCACTGCCGCCGGCGACAGCTACGTGCGCGCCTCACGCGAGCTGGCCGAAATCGAGCCTGTGGTGGAGCGCATCGGCGAGCTGCGCGCCGCCGAGGATCAGGCGGCGCAGGCCGAGGCGCTGCTGGGCGATCCCGACATGCGCGAGCTGGCCGAGGCCGAACTGGCGGCGCTGAAGGACCGCATCCCCGAGCTGCAGCACGCGCTGCGCCTGGCGTTGCTGCCGCGCGACGAGGCCGACGAACGCTCGGCCATCCTGGAAATCCGCCCGGCCGCCGGCGGCGACGAGGCCGGGCTGTTCGCCGCCGAGCTGTTCGCCATGTATCAGAAATACGCCGGCCTGCACGGCTGGCGGTTCGAGACGCTGGAGCACGACGACACCGGCCTGGGCGGCATCAAGGGCGCGATCGCCGAGATCTCCGGCCGCGGCGTGTTCGCCAGGCTGAAATACGAATCCGGCGTGCATCGGGTGCAGCGGGTGCCCGCCACCGAAAGCCAGGGCCGCATCCATACCTCCACCGTGACCGTCGCGGTGCTGCCGGAGGCGGAGGAAGTGGACATCACGATCGACGAATCCGACCTGCGCATCGACGTCTATCGCGCGCAGGGCGCCGGCGGTCAGCACGTCAACAAGACCGAGAGCGCGGTGCGCGTCACCCACCTGCCGACCGGCCTCGCGGTGGCCGTGCAGGAGGAAAAGAGCCAGCACAAGAACAAGGCCAAGGCGATGAAGGTGCTGCGCGCGCGGCTGTACGAGCAGCAGCGCGCCAGCCTGCACGCCACCCGCTCGGCCGACCGTCGCGCGCAGGTCGGCACCGGCGACCGCAGCGAGCGCATCCGCACCTACAACTTTCCGCAGGGGCGGGTCTCGGACCACCGCATCGAGCTGACGCTGTACAAGATCGACCGGGTGATGCAGGGCGAGCTGGACGACTTCATCGACAAGCTGATCGCCGAGGACCAGGCGGCGCGGCTGGCCGCCGACGTCTGACGCCGTGACCGCTGCCGAGGCGCTGGCCCACGCCACCGCGCGATTGCGCGCGGCGGGGATCGAGAACCCGGCGCGTGAGGCGCGCCTGCTGCTGGCGCACGCCCAGGGTCGCGGCCCCGGCGCCATGCCCGGCACCGATGCCCCGGCGCCGGACGGGTTCTGGGGGCTGCTGGACCGACGCTGCGCGCGCGAGCCGATGGCGCTCGTCACCGGACGGCAGGGTTTCTGGACGCTCGACCTGGAGGTGACGCGCGCCACGCTGATCCCGCGCGCCGACAGCGAGGCGCTGGTCGAGGCGGCGCTGGCCGCCTTCCCGGACCGGACGCGGGTCCGCCGGGTGCTCGACCTGGGCACCGGGACCGGGGCGCTGCTGCTGGCCGCCCTGGCCGAGTTCCCCGCAGCCTGGGGCCTGGGGGTGGACATCTCGGCCGCCGCCTGCGCCCTCGCCCGGCGCAACGCCGCCCGGCACGGGCTGGCGGGGCGGGCGTTCCTGGTCGCCGGCGACTGGGCCTGCGCCGTGCGCGGGCCGTTCGATCTGGTGCTGGCCAACCCGCCCTATGTCGAGACGACGGCGATCGCATCGCTGATGCCCGAGGTCGCCCGGCATGAGCCGGCGAGCGCGCTGGACGGCGGCGCGGACGGGCTGGACGCCTACCGGGCGATCGTGCCCGCCCTGCCCCGGCTGCTGGCCCCCGGGGCTGCTGCAGTGCTGGAGGTGGGGGACGGCCAGGCCGACGCGGTCGGCGCGATGCTGCAGGCGGCCGGGCTGGGGGCGCCCTGGTTCCGGCGCGACCTGGGCGGGGTCCGCCGCGCGGTGGCGGTCGGCGGCGCCGCCGGCTGAGCCAGCCGTGACCGAAAAAATGGTTGGCATGCCAGCCAAGTGTCACTAGGTTCAGGCTGCGCGGTTGGGATTGCGTGCTGCGGCACGTCCCACGGCCAGCGTTGCTCCCCCGGACGTCGGATTGGGGGTGACGATGGCTCCGTGCGAAGCCATGAACAGGTGCCTCGGCGGTCGTTGCCGGCCGGGGCGGATCGGCCCCGGGGGACAGAAGCGCGGCTGCGGGCAGGATGCCCGGGGCTGTGGCCACCCGGCCGGGGCGCAGACAGGAAAGCGCGGCTAGCACGCATGAACATGAAACGGATGCGCGGACGGAACCATCGCAGCGGCGGCGGCGGCGGGGGGGGCGGTGGCGGGCCGGTCAGGCAGCATGGCGGGGGCATCCCGCTGAACCGCAACCATGTGTTCGACAGCAACGGACCGGATTTGCGGGTGCGCGGCACGGCGCAGCAGCTGTTCGAGCGGTATCTGCAACTGGGCCGCGACGCCACCAGCGTGGGCGATCGGGTGATGGCGGAGAGCTACTTCCAGCACGCGGAACACTATTTCCGCATCCTCAACGCCATGACGCAGGCTCAGCAGCAGGGTCATGGCGGGGTCGCGAACGCTGGCCAGAACGGGCCTGGACAGAACGGTCCCGGCCAGGGCGGGGCGAACCCGAACGGGCAGCAGCGCCGTCCCTCGATGCACGATACCGGCCTCGATGACGGCTCGGACCAGGATGAAGCCGATGGCGAGTTGCCAGGACTGGGCGAGCAGCCCGGCGCGGAGGCAAACGGCTCGGACGACGGCGCGATGCTGACCGACTCCCGCCGCATCCCGATCGCCGCGGCCCCGCCGGAGGCGTAGCCGACAGCCTGCCCGGCAGTCGCGGCCGGCTTGCCGGGATCGGCCCCAGCCCGGTGCCCCGCCTGGTGCCCAGCCTGGTGCCCAGCCTGGTGATCGACACACCCGGCATCGCGCCGCACGCGCTCGGCCTGCTGGTCGGCCTCGATCCGGATCTGGTGCGGACCATCGGCCTGTCGCTCGGCGTCAGCGTGTCGGCGACCGCGCTCGCCGCCGTGATCGGCCTGCCGCTGGGCGCGGCTCTTGCGGCGTGCCGGTTCACCGGGCGCCGAACGACGATCGTGGCCGCCAACGCGCTGCTTGGATTGCCTCCCGTGGTGGTCGGCCTTGCGCTGTATCTGCTGCTGTCGCGGTCTGGCCCGCTTGGGCGGCTCGATCTGCTGTTCACGCCGTCGGCGATGGCCGTCGCGCAGTTCCTGCTCGCCGTGCCGATCGTGACCGCGCTTGCGCATCGCGGCATGGACGCGATCTGGACCGAGTTCGGCCCAGCGTTCCAGATCGACGGCGCCAGCGCCGTGCGGGCCATCCCGCACATGCTGGCGATCGGGCAGGATCAGGCGACCACCGCGGTGCTCGCAGGGTTTGGCCGCAGCCTGTCGGAGGTTGGAGCCATCCTGATCGTCGGCGGCAACATCGCGGGCTACACGCGCACCATGACCACCTCCATTGCCTTGCAGACCAGCGAGGGCCACCTCGCCTCTGCGCTGGCGCTGGGCATCGTGCTGATCGCAATCAGCACGCTGGTTAGCCTGTGCGCGTTCCTGCTTCGGCAGTCCCATGACATACCCCGGGTCCGACGCGAAGACCCGCACGGAGGCGACATTCCAGCATGATCATAGGTTGCTTTTTCAGGCTCATCGCCCGCGGCGCGCTCGCCTGTGCATTGGCTGGCGCCGCGACCGCGACCGGCGTCGCCGCGCCTGCCCCGGCCATCGTGCTGGCCTCGACCACCTCGGTCGAGAATAGCGGGCTGCTGCAGCGCATCCTGCCCGGGTTCACGCGGCAGACCGGCATCACGGTGCGTGTCGTGGCGGTCGGGACCGGACAGGCGCTGGCCATCGCGGCGCGCGGCGACGCCGATCTTGTCCTGGTCCACGATCCCGACGCGGAGCGGCGGTTCATGGCGGCCGGGCACGGCGTGACCCGCCAGGAGATCGCCTGGAACGATTTCGTGGTGATCGGGCCGGACTCCGACCCGGCGCATATCGATGGCGGGCATGATGCGGTCGCGGCATTCCGGGCGATCTGGGCCGCGCGCTCGCCGTTCGTCTCGCGCGGCGACAAGAGCGGCACCGATGCCGAGGAGAAGCGCATCTGGCTGAAGGCCGGGCTGGATCCCAGGCGGGCCGGCGGCTGGTACAAGGATATCGGCGGCGGCATGGGCGCTGCGCTGAACGCGGCCGCGGCGATCCCGGCCTATACCCTGTCGGATCGCGGCACCTGGCTGAGCTTCGCCAACAAGGCCGATCTGCGGATCGCAGTCGAGGGCGCGAGGGATCTGCTCAACCGCTACGATGTCATCACCCTGAACCCGCGCGAACACGCGCAGGCCGGGCAGGAACCGGCGCAGCGCCTGGCCTCCTGGCTTTCATCGCCGGCCGGACAGGGCGCCATCGGCGGCTACATGCTGGCCGGCCAACGCCTGTTCCATCCCGAGGCCGATCCGAAACCGTAAGCGCCGGTCGGCATCGCTCGCCGGGAGACCCCGCGCCCGGTCAGTGCAGGAAGCTTTGGTAGGTCTCGCCATGCGCCGATTCCTGCGGCGCATCGGTCACCGGCATGGTGCGCAGCAGCCGTCGCGCCCGCTCGGACATGCCGGCCAGGGCGGCATGCGGCACCTGGATCGAGACCTCGGGGCGGAAATACCAGCGCCGGCTGTAGCCGATCACCACCATCGGGCGCGGCTCGTCGGTGGTGTTCGGCGTGCCGCGGTGCAGCCCGCGCACGTCGCGGATCATCACGTCGCCGAGCGCCATCGGGAAGGATTGCAGCCTGACCTCGCCGCGCTCGATCATCGCCACGCCCTCGGCGCGCGGCAGTCGGTGCGTGCCGGGCGCGATCTCCACCGGGCCGTGCGCCGGGGTCACGTCGATCAGCGGGAAGTTGACGGCGAGCTGATACGACGGCGGCTCGAAACCGATCTCGGGAAACAGAGGCGGCGTGTCGCGGTGGATCTCCTGGTAGTCCGAGCCGCGCAGCGGGGTGTCCGTCGCCAGTTGGCACATCACCGGATCGCTCCCCGCGACCCGTTCGACGACGGCCAGGATGTCGGGATCCTCGAAGATCCGCGCATCGTCGAACGGCGCGGCCCAAGGCAGGCTGACGTAGTAGCGGGCCGCGCCGCGGTTCTGCTTGTGTCCCTCGCGCGCCAGATGGTCGTCCAGCAGCGGCTGGAACGCCCGCCGCCACGCGGCCAGGCGCTCGCGGTCGAAATGCTGGCGCATGATGACGAAGCCGTCGCGCTCGAAGGCGGCGGCAAGGGTGTCGATGTCGGACGGAGTGCAGCGTGTCATCCCATGATCCTCCTGCGCTGCCGCCGATCTGGGCATGCCGCAAAACCTGGGCAAGCCGCAAAACCTGGGGAGCCGCTTAGGGGCGGCAAAAGCCGGTCAGGCGTGCGCCTCGGCCTCGGCTTCGCTACGAATGGTGAAGCCGCGGCCGATCGCCGTCTCGACCAGATCGCCGAGGCCCACCGGAGTCAATTTCCGGCGCAGCTTGAACAGGAACACCGGCAGCACGCGGCTGGCCGGACGCTCGCCCTGCAGGTAGATCGCGCCCATCAGATCCTCGGCGCTGACGATCCGGCCGCGGCTTTCCCACAGCCGGGCGAAGATGCGGAACTCCGCTTGGCTGAGCGCCACCACCTGGTCGTCCACGCGCAGCGATTCCGACTGCAGATCGACCGCGATGCGCCGCGCGCCGCTGCGCCGGTGATGCGTGCGCGCCCGGGTCGTTTCTGGCATGGCGATCCCGCCGCCGGCCCCGGGCTCGCCGGCGCCCGCGCGATCACCGCGCGCATTCGGCAGCGGCGGCTCGTCCCACATCCACGGGGTCGCGATGCCGGCCTCCTCGCCCGCTTCCATCTCGCCGTCGGGCCCCAGTTCCGCAGGCAGGCGCGCGCCGCGGTTGCCCGATGCCGGGATGCCCGACGCCGCGTCCTGACCGGCGACCGCCTGCATGGCGAATGACGCCCCGGCCAGCGCGCCGCCGACCGAGGCGCCGTCATGCCCCGGTTCGGTCAGCACCACCATCGGCACGTGCCCGGCCTCGCGGCGCAGCCGCGCCACGGCGTCGCGGGCGCTGAGCCTGGTGTGGCTGACGATCAGCAGGACGAGGTCGTAGCCGCCGCCGCGGAGCAGCCGCACGCAGCTGTCGAGGTCGGTGGCGAGATCGGCTACGTCGGTCTCGGAATTCAGCGCGACGGAGACGCTCTGGACCGAGGCGCTGGCCAGCTTGGCGATCAGCAGGCGCATGCCAGGGCGAGCTCCTCAGAACCGTGGAAGGGGACTCTCCGCCGCGTTCATCATCATTAAGTGGATCGAGTGGTCGCTTGTGGAACAGGCCGCCGCTTCGGCGCAATGGTGAAAATTCGCGGATTCCTGCCCGAGCCACCTGCGTAAATTCCTAATCATATGCTAATGTGCAACCAAGCGACGAAAATCGTCCGCTCACCTGTTCAGGAGGCCGCCCTGTTTCGCGCAGCCCACACCCTGTTCGCGCCCGCCGGCGCGCACGCCGGCGCCGATCCCGGCCTCGACGCGGCCGGCCTGGAGCAGCCGTTTCAGCCGTTTTCCGCAGATGCGCAGGCCGAACTGTCGTTCCTGAGCGGGGTCGATCAGTTCGGCGACGCCGCCGCCGGCAGCTATTGGCAGTTCGCGAACTCCGAGCCGCATAAATGGGGCGGCGCCACGCCGGGCACCGGCGGCGGCGCGATCACATTCAGTTTCGTGCCCGGCCAGGGCTGGCTGTGGGATCCCGCCGACGAGGCCCGCATCGCGGCGGGGCTGGCGCTGTGGTCGGCGATCGCGAACATCCAGTTCGTCGAGGCGCCCTACACGCCCGGCAATCCGACGCAGATCCAGTTCTTCTACCAGCCCGACTACCAGACGGCGACCGAGACCGAATCCTATCCGGTCGGCTTCACGCAGGCCGGCGCGCCGTACCTGGCCACCGACATCGCCGCCGGGACCTGGTTCGATCCGCCGCAGATCGGCATCTCCGGCCTTGCGTCATTCACCGCCTATGGCGGCTACGGCGTCGACACGATCATCCACGAGGAGGGGCACCTGCTCGGCCTGGGCCATGCCGGACCGTATAACGGCTACGTGGACCCGACGACGCAGCAGGCGGGTCCGTACGACAGCCGGCAATGGTCGCTGATGTCGTACATCAACCCGTGGGACAGCTCGGCGCAGTACTACAACGACTATCCGGTGTCCGGCACCAACTGGGGGCTCGACGCCAACGGCTACTATCGCGCGCCGACCACCTGGATGCCGATGGACATCCTGGCCGCGCAGCGGCTGTACGGGCTGCCCGGCGTCACGCCGCTGTCGGGCGGCCAGACCTTCGGTTTCAACTGCAACGTCGCCGGCCCGATCGAGCCGTTCTTCGACTTCACCATCAACTCGGCCCCCGTGGTCACGCTGTGGGACGCAGGGGCGGACAACACGCTCGACGTGTCCGGCTTCGCCGCCCCGGCGGTGATCGACCTGCGGGCCGGCGCGTTCAGCAGCGTCGATGGCATGACCAACAATATCGGCATCGCCTACGGCACCGCGATCGACACCGCGCTGGGCGGCCCGGGCGGTAGCGTGTTCTGGCTCAATCTCGGCAATGACAGCGTCAGCGGCGGCGGCGGCAACCAGGCGGTGTTCAGCGCGCCCGGCAACTACGCCGACCGCCCGGTCGGGCTGGCGCGGATCGTGCGCTCCGCCGCGGGCGCTGCGGACACGCTGGCCGGGGTCGGCGGGCTGGCCTTCGTGGGCGGCAGCAGCACGGTGGCCAGCTATGTCGGCGGCCAGATCACGATGGCGGGCGGCAACAACGAACTGTTCCTGGGCGGCATGCCGACCGAGGTGACGGTGGGCGGCGCCGACACCGTGGTCACCAGCAGCGGCTTTGTCGCGATCAGCGCGCAGGGCGCGCCCGGCGCGCGTGGCGACCTGGTGTTCGCGACCGGCGGCGGCGGCCTGGATTTCCAGGGCGGGGCGACGCGCGACACCGTGCTGGGTGCCGCGGCCACGGTGACCGGCGGGGTCGGCGGCATCGTCGCCTATGGGGTCGGCGAGATGGTGGCGCAGGGCGGCATCGGCTATGCGGTGCTGGCCAGCTTCGGGGCCAGCAGCGAGACCGTGCAATCCGGGGCCGGGGGCGGATTGCTGGTCGGCGGCGCCGGCGGCGACAACCGACTGACCGCCGGCGGCGGCTCGACCGTCATCTTCGGCGGCGGCAACGGCGATCTGATTACTCTGGCCAATGCGCAGCCGGACGCCGTGGCGATGGGCGGCGGGGCCGAGACCGTCGATGCCAGCGCCGCCACGGCAAGCCATGTGATCTATGCCGGCAGCGGCAACGATCTGGTGGTGGGCGGCGCCGGCGGCGGCTTCATCGCGCCCGGCTCGGGCAACGACACGATCTCGGCGTCCGGCGGGGTCAACGGCTTCCTGTTCATCGCCGGGCGCACCGGCGGCACCGACGTCATCACCGACTGGGATCCCAGCCGCGACTACGTGTTCCTGATCGGCTACGGCGCCGCGGCGGATGCTTCGGCGGCGCGGTCGCAGACGCAGTATGGCGGCGGCACGCTGCTGACGCTGGCCGACCACACCCAAATCTGGTTCCTCGACACGGCGGCCGTCGCGCAGACGTCGCTGGTCTGACCGGCCGGCGGCGGCCTGCCCGCTTGGCAGGCGCGGCGGCTTGGGCCACACGCCGCATGCGCAGCCGGTTGCGCGCGCCGGGCCGGCGTGTCGGAGGTGTTCTGGGTGGACAAACTGATCGTGTCGCGGCGGCTGCGCCGGCTGCGCCGACTGCCGCTGGTCTCCCCGCGACTGTGGCGGCGGCGCATCGGGCTGTGGGGCGGCGCCGTGCTGGTGGCGCTCGTCGCCATCGCCTTCGCCGATGCCGCCAATGGCGCCAACGCGGTGTTCCAGGCGGCCATCGCGCGGGCGCCGCTGGCCGGCCTGCTGATCGCCCCGGCTGGGCTGGCGTTGTCCGTGCTGCTGACCCGCCGCGTGTTCCCCGGCGCGCAGGGCAGCGGCATCCCGCAGGTCATCGCCAGCCTGCATGTGCGCGACGCCGCCACGGTGGACCGGCTGCTGTCGCTGCGCATCGCCGCCGGCAAGATCGCCCTGACCCTGCTCGGCCTGCTGTGCGGCGCGTCGATCGGACGCGAGGGGCCGACGGTGCAGATCGGGGCCGCGATCATGCACGCGCTGGGGCGCTGGCTGGCGCTGCCGCGGCTGGACCTGCGCCGCGCGATGGTGCTGGCCGGGGGCGCGGCCGGCATCGCGGCGGCGTTCAACACCCCGCTCGCCGGCATCGTGTTCGCCATCGAGGAATTGAGCCATTCGTTCGAGGGCCGCACCAGCGGCACGGTGCTGACCTCGGTGATCCTGGGCGGCATCGTCACCGTGGCGCTGGCCGGCAACTACACCTATTTCGGCGTCACCCCCGCCACGTTCAACTTCGGCGCGGGCTGGGTGGCGGTCCTGGTCTGCGCCGTGCTGGGCGGGCTGGCCGGCGGCCTGTTCAGCCGCCTGCTGATCATCGCCGCGCATGGCGTGCCGGGCCGTTTCGGCGTGTTCATGCGGATGCGCCCGGTCGCCTTCGCCGCGCTGTGCGGCTTGGCGATCGCGCTGCTGGGCCTGGTGTCGCACGGCGCCACCTATGGCACCGGCTACCCGCAGGCGCGCGCCCTGGTCGGCGGCCAGGCGCACCTGCCGGCGGTGTTCTTCGTAGAAAAGTTCGCCGCCAGCGTGGTCAGCTATGTCAGCGGCGTGCCGGGCGGGATCTTCGCGCCTTCGCTGGCGGTGGGCGCGGGCCTGGGCCGGTGGCTGGCCGACCTGATGCCGTTCGTGCCGGCGCCGGCGGTGGTGCTGCTGAGCATGGGCGCGTATTTCTCCGGCGTGGTGCAGGCGCCAATCACCGGCACGGTGATCGTCATGGAGATGACCGACAATCAGGCGATGACCATTCCGCTGCTCGCCGCCTCGCTGCTGGCGCTGGCCGCCTCGCGGCTGGTCTGCCGCCGACCGATCTATTCCACGCTGGCGCGGCGGTTCATCCCGGCGCTGGCGCCGCTGCACGACAACCAGGACCGCTAGGCCCGCCGGCTGCGGACGGACCCGCCTGGCGGCCGCGCAGCACCTTCACGCCGGCATCGTTTCATGGAACTCTGTCGCGGACGGAACGGTCCGGGAGAGCATACGTGAGTGAGACTCTGGCGCGTGACGAGTGGCTCAGCCGCGTTTTAGGATTCAACACCGCCCAGACGCCGACCCGGCCCACGTCTTCGCCGCCGGTCAAGACCGTCCGCTTCGCGCCGTCGCCGACCTTGATCGTCCCGCCGACCGGCCCCGGTGTGAAGATCGGCCTGGGCAGGTCGCGGTCCAAAGCCTCGATCGTGCCGCCGCGGCCGACGGCGCAGCCGAAGACGTTCGACGGTGGCAACGGCCGGTCGATCACGGTGGCCAAGAGCCCCAGCGGCAAGCCGGTGTTCACCTCGCCGCCACCGCCGGTGGGCGAGATCACCTTCTCCGGCGGTGGCGGCAAAGGCATGGCCCTGCCCGGCGCAGTCAAGGCGCTGCAGGAGAGCGGCGTGCTCAAGGGCGCCAAGACGATCGCCGGGGCCTCGGTCGGCTCGATGACGGCGGCCCTGGTCGCCGCCGGCATCACCGCCGAGGAGTTCACCGACATCGCCAATGCGGACGAGACCACCTCGCGCATCGTCGAAGGCACCGGCGGCACCAAGAAGGGCCTCGCCAAGCGCGCGTTGCAGAACAAGTGGAACACCGGCTCGGCCAACCCGCTGACCGGCGACGGGCTGGAGAGCGTCGTGCGCGAGGTGATCGACACGACGCTCGGCAAGCGCATCGAGGAATACCGGCAGGAATGCGAAACCGGCGGCAAGCAGGTGCATGCCGACGTCTCGCGCATCAGCCAGGTTCTCGCCCTGAACAAGGACGGCGCCACCTTCATGGACATGCGCCAGCTTTCGGCGGTGATTCCGAAGGTCAAGGAGGTGGTGATCACCGGCACCTACACCACCGAACTCGGCACCACCGACAAGGACGGTTCGAAAGGCTTCAAGAACCAGAACGAGACCGGGCAGCTGTATGTGTTCAGCGCCGACAGCGAGCCGAAGCTGCCGGTGGCCATCGCGGTGCACGCCTCCGCCTCGTTCCCGGCGGCGTTCAAGCCGGTGGACATCACGCTGGCCAGCGGCCTGAAGGTGCGCTTCATCGACGGCGGCGTGATGAACAACACGCCGACCGCGTCGAGCATCGGCAACGAGCGCAAGCTTGATCCGGTGCCCGAGACGCGCGGCATGACCTTCGTGTTCGAGGATGAGGGCGGGGTCAGCGGCGGTCTGCTGAACGGCGTCGTCTCGCCCTCGGTGGGCAAGTTGGCGCGGCTGCAGGACTGGTTCGTCGGCGGGTCGAACGCCGGCGCCGAGTACGGCAAGAACCGCGACATGGCGGACCGGCCGGAGGAGATCGTGGTGGTGCCGCTGCAGCTGCCGCTCGGGTCGTTCCAGGGCCAGACCAAGGCGGTGGACATGCGCGGCGGCACGTTGGAGTTCAACGTGCCGATGGACGCGAAGATCGCTTTCCAGCTCGGCACCGAAAAGGCCACCAACGCGCAGATCGATCGTGAGAACCAGGACAGGACGCGCGAGTTCGCCTCCGACTCGCAGATGTTCGTCTCGATCCCGATGGGCGATCTCAGGACGCTGGAACAGAACGGCTATGACGGCGCTGCCGCGGCCGTGGTGTTCCGCGAGCGCGTGGCCGAGATGATCGCAAAGCTGGTCGATGCGGTGGTGGCCGAGAACAAGAAGGAAGGCGGCCGGACCGCCAACGTGCTGGAGCAGAAAGACGCCAAGCTGGCGCTCGAGGAGCTTGACACGCTGGCCGGCGACGACGTCGATTTCCAGGGCTACGTCGCCCGCGAGATGAACCGCGGCAGCCTGGACAACCTGATCGCCGCGATGGACAAGTCGGCGCCGGCGAGCAAGGCGATGCAGGCCACCTTCGCGGTCAGCGATGCGGTGCGGGTGCAGACCAGCGTCGGCTATATCTTGAAGGACGTGGTCTATCCGAAGATGAAGCGGCAGAACGAGGGCGGCAGCGGGTTGCAGACCCTGTTGCGGGTTGAGACTTTGCTGAAACAGGCAAAGACGCCGAAGCAGCTCAACGACGCGCTCGACGTCGGCATCGCCCATTTCAAGACCAAGTCCGATGCCAGGCCCAGGCGTGGGCACAAGGAGCTGGCTGAAGACCTGAAGGCGCGAAAGATGCAGATCGCGGTCTGACGCGCGCGCGCCGTGCCATGCCACATGGAAGGATGACCGATGTTCGATAGCGTACGTGCCCTCTATGCCGAACTCGCCCAGGCGCTCGGCGTGACCGAACTGCCGGCGGACGATGCCGGCGGCCTGCAGCTCATGGTGGGCGAGAGCGCGTCGATCGTGATCTTCGCCGAGGCTGCGGACACCCTGTTGGTGGCAGCTCCGGTGATGGCGCTGCCCGCGGCGGTGGATTACGGCCGCGCGCTGTGGTTGCTGCAACGCAACTACTACGCCAGCCCGATCGCGCCGTTCCGCGTGTCCTGCGACGCTAACGGCAACCTCGTGGTCTGGAGCCGGGTGCCGGTCGCCGGGATGACGGGCGAGGCGCTGGCCAAGCTGATCGACGCGCTGGGCGCGGAGGTCGGCGTGATCCGCGAGGAGGTCGCGGTCGAGGAACCGGCGTCCGACTGACGCGCGCGGTCAGGCCGCCTGCACGCCGCCGACGAAGGCGCGCACCTCGCCGGACAGCGTGCCGGCCTGCTGCGACAGTTCGCCGGCCGCGCCCAGCACGCGGGCGGCCGCGGCTCCGGTGGCGGTTGCGGCCTCACGCACGCCGGCGATGTTGGTGGTGACATCCTGCGTGCTGCGCGCGGTCTGCTGGACGCTGCGCGCGATCTCGGCGGTGGCCGCGCCCTGCTGCTCGACAGCCGCGGCGATGGTCGTCGCGATGGCGCTCAGCTCCTCGATCACGCCGGCGATGCCCTTGATCGCGGCCACCGCCTCACGCGTGGCCGACTGCACCTGCGCGATCTGGGCGCCGATCTCCTCGGTGGCGCGCCCGGTCTGGTTGGCGAGGTTCTTGACCTCCGAGGCGACCACCGCGAAGCCCTTGCCGGCGTCGCCGGCGCGCGCCGCCTCGATCGTGGCGTTCAGCGCCAGCAGATTGGTCTGGCCGGCGATGCTGGTGATCAGCTCGACCACCTGGCCGATCTTCTGCGCGCCGTCGGACAGCGCGCGCACGATCGCGTCGGTGCGGCGGGTGCCGTCCACCGCCTTTTCGGTGATCCGCGCCGCCTGGGTCACCTGCCGGCTGATCTCGGCGATCGACGCGCTCAGCTGCTCGGCGGCGGCCGCGACCGTCTGCACCCCGGCGCTGGCCTGCCCGGCGGCGGCGGCCACCGTGGTCGCCTGCTGATCGGCCTGCGTGGCGCTGGAGGACATGGTTTGCGCCGTGACCTCCATCTGCGTCGATGCGGCGCCGAGCGCGCCCAGCAGCTCGTCCACCTTGGATTCGAAGGTCCGCACCAGCGAGGCGAGGCGGCCGGCGCGCTGCTCCTTGGCGAGCCGCTCGGCGTCCTGCGCCGCGGTCAGCTCGGCGGCGCGGATCATGCTGTCCTTGAACACCTGCACCGCCCCGGCCATGCCGCCGATCTCGTCGCCGCGCCCGACGCCCGGGACGGACGCCGCCATGTCGCGCTCGGCCAGCCGGCGCATCGCCGCGGTCATGGCGGTGATCGGCGCAGAGATGCCGCGGATCAGCAGCCAGCCGAGCGCCAGGCAGGCGAACGCCATCGCCGCCAGCAGCACGCCGATCCAGGTCTGCGCCGCGGCGCCGGCGGCCATGCTGCGGTCGTTGAACTCGCCGGCCTGGCGGTTCTGGAAATCCAGGTCGGCCTTGATGGCGCCCCGGAGATCGTCGGTGATCCTGAAGAAGTCGCCGATCAGGTAGTCGCGCGCGTCGTCGCCGTGGCCGGACTCGTTCAGCTGGGCGATGTGCTGCTCGGCTGCGGTGAACGCCTGCCAGGCGGTCCTGATGGCGTCGGCATCGGCCCGCTCCTCGCCCGGATCGACGTCCTGCTCGTATGCCGCGAACGCCGCCCGCATCGCCGCATCGAGAGCCTTGGCGCGCGCGTCGAGCGCGTCGCGCTCGGCCTGCGTCTGCGCCAGCTGCCGCAGCGCGTCCAGGGCGCGCAGCCGCTCGGCGCCCTTTGCGACCTCCTCGACCTGCAGCACGCTGGCCACGTTGGCGGTGATGACCGCGGCATCGGCGCCCAGCGTGCGGACCTGGACCACGGCGAACGCGCCGAGCGCCACGGTGCAGCAGAGCACGACGGCAAAGGCCATGACGATCTTGGTCCGGATGCTGACGCGCGCGAACAGGTGCGACACTCGATGATCTCCATGCAGCCCTGCGCCGTGCTCGCGCCGGGTCGGTGACAAGGGGCCTCGTGTCGTAGCGGCCACAGCTTAATGCGCGGTTTCCCGCAGCCGCGCCGCGGCTCAGAACGGCAGCAGCGCGTCCAGCAGCTCCTGGCCGTAGCGCGGGCTCTGCACGTCGCTCAGCTCGCCGCGGCCGCCGTACGAAATGCGCGCCTCGGCCAGCCGATCGTGCAGCACGGTGTTGTCGCTGGCGATGTCCTGCGGGCGCACCACGCCGGTCACCGTCAGCACGCGCAGCTCGCGGTTGATGCGCATCTCCTGCCGCGCCGCCACCACCAGATTGCCGTTGGCCAGCACCTGCGTCACCACGCCGGCGACGCGCAGGGTCACCGTCTCGCTGCGCTTGTTCTCGCCGGCGCCGTTCACGCCGTTGTTGCTGCTGGTGTTGACCAGCGAGGCTGGCGTGGCGCCGGCGAAGATGTGCGGGATCTTGTTTTCCAGGCCGAAGAAGTTGCTGACGCCGCCGGTCTCGGTGCCGTTGCGCGTCGCCTGCGTGGTGTCCTTGACGTCGGCCGCGTCGCTGACATTGACCAGGATCGTGATGATGTCGCCGACCGCGGCGGCGCGCTGGTCCTTGAAGAACGCGCGGCTGCCGGTGCGCCACAGGCTGCCCGGCTCGGGCGGCAGCACCTGGGCGGCCGGCATCGGCATGGTCAGCGGCCGCCAGCTTGGCGCGGCGGTGGGATCGGCGGTCGGGGTCATCGCCGGTGGCCGGCCGATCTCCGATAGCCGGGTCAGCGTGCCGCAGCCGGCCAGCAGCCCCGGCAGCAGCAGCAGCAGCCGCAGCCGGATCGCGCCGCGGCCGGTCATGGCAGCAGGCCGGCGTGCGCGATCGCGGGGCGGAACTGGCCGGCCGCCGGGCGCAGCGGCAGGCTGCCCGGCTGCAGGCGCACCGCGCCGGGGCCGGTGACCTCGGCCAGCAGCACGGCGCGGCTCACCGGGTTCAATATGCTGATGCGCGCCCCGACGGCGCCCGCCTCCAGCGCCTCGCCGACCGAGGACAGCGCCAGCCCGCCGCTGTCCAACGTGATCGCGACGATGCCGCCGCGCGACACGACTTCGGGCGGCTCCAGCCCGGCCAGCAGCAGCGGCTCGCCCTCGGCGATGGCGCGGCGCGGCGCCAAGCCCGACACCTGTGCGGCGCTGCGCACCGCCTCGCCGCGCAGTGCGGCGCTGCGCACCCGGGCCGGGCGCAGGTCGGCCGGCGACAGCAGGGCGCCGGCGTCAAGCCGGCGGGCGGCCACCAGCACGTCCTGCATCGCCTGCACCTCGCCGCTGACGCGCAGGTGCAGCGGCGCCATGTCCGCGCCGGTGACCGCCACCCCGGCGCTGAAGCGGAGGCTGGCGGCGTCGAACGACAGCTGCTCGATCGCCGCCTGCGCGTGCGCGTCCGGGGCCACCAGCGGGCCGGCGAAGCCGGGCAGGTCCACATCGCCGTCCGGCGCGCCGACGCCGTCCAGCGCGCCGCGCAGCGCCGCCAGCACCGCCGCGCGCGGCAGCGGCACGCCGGGACGCTGCAGCACCGCGCGGTCCTCCTGTGAGGCCGGGCGCCAGGCCACCCCGAACTCGCGGGCGATGGCGGCCAGTTGCGGCGCCTCCACGGTGATGCTGTCGCCCGGCGCGGGGGCGGGGCCGAGTGCGAGGCTGGCGCGCGGGCCGGCGTCGTCGAACAGGTCCGACAGGCGCACCACGGCGCTGCCCAGCGTGGTGAGCGGCCGCAGCATCGCGGCGGTCGCGGGATGAGCCAAAGAAGCGGCCACGGCCAGCACGGCAGGAATCGCGCGCATGAACGGCGTCCTCATCGCAGGTTGGTCAGGGTGGACAGCATCTCGTCGCTGGCGGTGATGACCTTGCTGTTCATCTCGTAGGCGCGCTGGGCGGTGATCAGGTTGGTGATCTCGCTGACCACGTTGACGTTGCTGGTCTCGACGAAGCCCTGCTGCACCGAGCCGAAGCCGGGCGAAGCCGGCGTGCCGGTGACCGCGTTGCCCGATGCCGCCGATTGCAGGAACAGGTTGTCGCCCTGCGCATCCAGCCCGGCGTCGTTGGGGAACGACGCGAGCTGGATCTGGCCCACGGTCTGCGGCGCGGTCTGGCCGTCCAACGTCACCTGCACCTGTCCGGCGGTGTTGATCGCGACGTTGGTGGCGTTGCTGGGGATGGTGATGCCGGGCTGCACGACGAACCCGTCCGCCGAAACGATCTGGCCGTCCGGCGACAGCGAGAACGTGCCGTCGCGGGTGTAGGCGGTGTCGCCCGAGGGCAGCGTGACCTGGAAATAGCCGTTGCCCTGGATCGCCAGATCCAGGCTGTTGGAGGTCTGCTGCAGGTTGCCCTGCTCGTCGATGCGGTAGATCGCGGCGGTCTTGACGCCCAGGCCGACCTGCGCGCCGGACGGCACCACCGAGCCGCTGTCCGACGAGTTGGACCCGACGCGGCGCAGGTTCTGGTAGATCAGATCCTGGAACTCGGCCCGCCGCCGCTTGAAGCCCGTCGTGGTCATGTTGGCGATGTTGTTGGAGATGACCTCGACGTTGGTCTGCTGCGCCTGCATCCCGGTGCCGGCGATGTCGAGCGATCGCATGATGGGCCTCCTGCTCAGCCGTTGCGGTTCAGGATCTTGTCGATGGCGGCGGACTGGCGATCGGCCTCGCCCTGGACGAACTGGCTGACGAACTGGAACTCGCGCACGTCGTCCATCATGCGGGTGATCTCGGCGATCGGCTGGACGTTGCTTTCCTGCACCGCGCCCTGCACCAGCTGCGGTGCGGCGACCGGCGCGGTGGGGTCGGTCGTGGCGTACAGACGGCCGCCCTGCGCCTGCAGGTTCGCCTCGCTGCTGGGCGCCACAACGCCGATGCTGCCGAGCTGGCCGTTCTGGCTGCTGATGGTGCCGTCGCCGGCCACGGTGATCTGCGTGTCGGCCGGCGCCACGGCGAGCGGCTGGCCATTGCGGTCGAGCAGCGCGTTGCCGTCGGGATCGACGATCCGGCCGCTTGGCGACAGCATGAAATGTCCCGCCCGGGTCAGCCGCGCGCCGCTGGGGGTCTGCACCGAGAACCAGCCGGCCGGGTTGCCGATGGCGATGTCGAACGGGTTTGCCGTATGGGTCAGCGGCCCCGGCTGCCGCTCGCGCCAGGTCGCGCGGTCCTGGGTGAAGACCAGCGCGCGATCGCCGGCGGGCAGGCCGGGGACCGCCGGCTGGCGCACCAGCCAGTCGCTGAACTGCGTGCGCTCGGCGCGGTAGCCGGGCGTGCCGGCGTTGGCGATGTTGTTGGCGGTGACGTCCATGGCCCGCTGCTGCGCCATCAGGCGCGACAGCGCGATGCTGGTGGTGTTGTCCAAGTCCCGGCTCCGGCGCTGCGATGCCGCCAGCAGCGCAAGGCGCGTGCCAGCGCCGGCGCCCCCGGTTCGCCTTGGCGGACATGGCGAGCGGCGGCAGATCGTGCCGGGTCGCAGCCGCGCCGGCCCGGCACGTTGCGCCGGGCCGGCGGGCAGCCGGCGCGTTCGCGGTCAGTCGAAGATGCCGCTCGCCTCGCCCCAGCGCAGCGCCGCGGTATGCACCGGCGCATCCCACAGGTCGCGCAGCTCGCGGTCCATCGCGCAGACCGTCAGCGAGCATCCCGCCATGTCCAGCGAGGTGACGTAGCTGCCCACCAGCGAGCGCGCCACCTGCAGACCGCGCGCCTCGATGCGCCGGCGCGCCGCTTGATACATCAGGTACAGCTCCATCGCCGGCGTGCCGCCGAAGCCGTTGACGAACAGCAGCACGCCCTCGCCCGCCGGCTGGTCCAGGTCGTCAAGGATGGCCGCGGTCATCTCGTCGGCCAGCGCATCCGCCGAGGCCAGCTTCTCGCGCCGGCGGCCCGGCTCGCCGTGAATGCCGACGCCGATCTCGATCTCGTCCTCGCCCAGCGCGAAGGTCGGCTTGCCGGCGGCCGGCACCGTGCAGCTGGTCAAGGCGACGCCCATCGAGCCGGTGACGCGCACCACCTGCTCGCCGAGCGATTTCAGCGCCCGCGCGTCGCGCCCCTGTTCGGCCGCGGCGCCGACGATCTTTTCCACCACCAGCGTTCCGGCCACGCCGCGCCGGCCGGCGGAATAGGTGGAGCTGGGCACCGCCACGTCGTCATCGACCAGCAGCGCCTCGATCCGCCCCTCCTCGGCCAGCTCGCGCGCCATGTCGAAGGCCATCACGTCGCCCTCGTAGTTCTTGACGATGAACAGCACGCCGGCGCCGGTATCGACCGCCTGCGCCGCCGCGTACATCTGGTCCGGGGTCGGGGCGGTGAACACCTGGCCGGGGCAGGCGGCGTCCAGCATGCCGTGGCCGACGAACCCGGCATGCAGCGGCTCGTGCCCGCTGCCGCCGCCGGACACCAGCCCGACCTTGCCCGGCTTCAGCGAGCGGCGGCGGAGGTATCTGCGCGCCTCGCCGAGCACGACGATGTCGGCGTGCGCGGCGGCGAAGCCGTCCAGGCTTTCGGCCAGCATGGTCTCGGCGCCGTTCATCAGCTTTTTCATGCGGCGTCCTCCAGCACGCCGCACAGCGCGGCGAGAATCAGCGCGGCCGAGCGGGCGCCGGCATCGACATGGCCGATGCTGCGCTCGCCCAGGAACGAGGCGCGCCCGCGCACCGCCTGCATCGACGCGGTCGCCTCGGCGGCGCGCAGCGCGACGCCGGCCAGGTCGGACTCGCCGCGGCGCAGCGCCTCGGCGACGGGCGCCAGCACGTCGAGCATGGTCTTGTGGCCCGGCTCGGCCTTGCCGCGGGCGCGGACGGCGGCGATGGCGGCATCCAGCGCGGCGAGGCCGTCGGCGCGGGATGGAGCATCGGGGAGCGACTTGCCGGCGGCGATGAAGGCGGTGCCGAAGATCGCGCCGGACGCGCCGCCCACCGTCATTACCAGGGTCCGCCCCAGCTCCTGCGCCGCCTCGGGCAGCGGCTTCGCGGCGATGGCGTCCTGCTGGTCCAGCGCCGCGCGAAAGCCGCGCTGCATGTTCAGCCCGTGATCGCCGTCGCCGGCTGCGGCATCGAGCGCGCAGAGTTCATCGGTGTGGGCGATCACGGCATCGGCCATCGCCTGCAACAGACGCCGGCGCCGCGCCTCGTCGATCTCCACCGCCGCCCCCCTTCCGCTTCGTTGCGGCGAGCGTGGCCGAAGCGCCGCCGCCGAGCAAGCGTCAGGCGGCGGCCCGGCGGCGCTGCAGCAGCAGGGCGATGCCAAGGCAGGACAGGATCAGGGCGAAGCTGAATGCCGTGGTCAGCGTGCCCAGCGCGTACAGGACCGGGGTGGTGACGTTGGTGGTCATGCCGAACACCTCCAGCGGCAGGGTGTTGAGCGAGCCGTTGGCCATGATGGTGCGGGCGAACTCGTCATACGACAGGGTGAAGCCGAACAGCGCCACGCCGATCAGGCTGGGCAGGATCAGCGGCAGCACGACATGGCGGAACGTCTGCCAGGGCGTGGCGCCCAGGTCGCGCGCCGCCTCCTCGAACCGTCCGTCGAAGCGGTTGAACACCGCGAACATGATCAGCACGCCGAACGGCAGCGTCCATGTCAGATGCGCGCCGAGCGCCGATCCGTACCAGGTCGGCTGCAGGCCGGCGATGTTGAACATCAGCCCGATGCCGAGCGAGATCAGCACCGAAGGCACGATCAGGCTGGCCACCACCACGTAGAACAGCACCGTGGCGCCGACGAACCGCCGCCGGAACGCCAGCCCGGCCAGCAGCGACAGCAGCACCGAAATCGTCATCACCATGCAGGCCAGGAGCAGCGAGCGCTGCAACGAGCCGGCGAAGTCGCCGACCATCTGCTTGCGAAACAGCTGCGCGAACCAGTGCAGCGATACCCCGTGCATCGGAAATGTCAGGCTGCCCTGCGCGCCCTGGAACGACAGGATGACGATGGTGATGGTGGGGCCGTACAGGAACAGCACGAACAGCGCGAAGAACGCCGCCAGCGCCCAGTGCGCGATGCCGCGCCGGTCCATCATGGCCCGAGCTTCCCCGGCCGCAGGTTCCTTGGTCCGGGCCTCAGAAGTGGCGGTGGACCCGCGCCTGGTACAGCCCGTAGGCGCCGATGCTGGCCACGGCAATCGCGCCGACCAGCAGGATGACCTGCAGCGCGCCCCAGATCCAGCCGAATGCCTCGCGCATGCGCATGCCGCATCGGTATCACAGCTCCTTGCGGATATCGACCACGCGCAGGATGCCCCAGACCATCATCAGCACGACCAGCAGCAGCACCACGGCATTGGCCGCCGCCGCCGGGTATTGCAGCAGGCTGATCTGGTTGTGCATCATCACCCCGACGGAGGAGGACTGGCCGCCGCTCATCATCTGCACGGTGACGAAATCGCCCATCACCAGCGTCACCACGAAGATCGTGCCGATGGCGATGCCGGGCAGCGACAGCGGGATGATGACGCAGCGCAGGACGTTCCAGCCGCCGGCCCCGGCATCGCGGGCCGCCTCGATCAGGCTGCGGTCGATGCGCATCATGGTGTTGAAGATCGGCACCACCATGAACAGCGTCAGCAGATGCACGAAGGTCAGGATCACGGAGAAATCCGAGTACAGCAGGAACTCCAGCGGATGCCGGGTCAGGCCCAGCCCGAGCAGCGCGCGGTTGATCAGCCCGTTGCGCCCGAGAAAGGGGATCCACGAGATCATGCGGATGATGTTGCTGGTCAGGAAGGGGATGGCGCAGATCTGGAACAGCACCATCTGCCACAGCGTCGTGCGGACGTGGAACGCCAGGAAATAGGCGACGGTGAAGCCGATCGACAGGGTCAGCGTCCAGACGATCACGGCGTAGCGCAGCGTCTCGAAATAGGTGCGCCAGGTGACCGCCGAGCCCAGCGCGTCGCGGTAGTTGTCGAGGATGAAGGACGGGATCAGCGAGTATTCGTTGTAGTCCCAGAAGCTGACGATGACGATGGTGGCGACCGGGATCAGCAGGAACACCGCCAGCACCAGCGCCAGCGGCGTCGCCTGCAGATACGGGGTTGCGCGGTTCGCGGTCGCGGCGGCCATGCTAGGCGACGCCCGTCACGCCCTTATGCCGCCACGCTCTCACGCCGCCACGAACTCGTTCCACTTCTGGACCATGTACTTGTTCTCGTCCATTACCGAGTTCCAGCACGCGATATGCCCCATCCGCTCGTAGAAGCTGCCGCCGTCGCGCACCGCTCCGACCTTCTCGATCGGCGTGCCGTCCGGGGCGACGATGGGAATGGCGGCGGGCTTGCCCTCCATCCAGTACGCCCATTCCTCCGGCTTCATGTTGGCCTTCGCGGTGTCCAGCACGGCGGAGTAGTAGCCCTGTCGGTTCAGATACGCGCCGGCGAAGCCGGACAGGTACCAGTTGATGTAATCATACGCGGCGTCCAGCTCGATCCCCGACAGGTGCTTGGCCAGGCCCAGCCCGCCGCCCCAGGCGCGATAGCCCTCGGCCAGCGGCTGATAGGTGCAGGCGACGCCTTTCGACCGCACGGCGGTCACCGCCGGCGACCACATCGACTGGATCACCACCTCGCCCGAGGTCATCAGGTTCACGCTCTCGTCGAAGGTCTTCCAGAAAGCGCGGAACTGCCCCTGTTTCTTGAAGTCGGTCAGCAGGGCCATCGTCTGGTCGATCTCGGCGCGGGTCATGTTGCCCTTGTCGGTGTATTTGACGCGGCCCAGGCTCTCGCTGACCATCGCGCCGTCCATGATGCCGATCGACGGGATGTTCAGGATCGCCGACTTGCCCTTGAACGCCGGATCGACAAGATCCTTCCAGTTGGTGATCTTGCGCCCGACCAAATCGGGGCGGATGCCCAGCGTGTCGGCGTTGTAGATGGTCGGGACCATCGTGAACCACTGCGTCGGCGACTTGGCGAAGGTCGTCGAATCCTTGCGCTCGACGAAGCCGACCGTGTGCGGCGCGGTGCCCTGGGCGATGCTGCTGTCGGGGGTCAGCTTGCCTGTGATGAACAGCGGCACGATCTTGTCGAACAGCTTGATCTTCGTCGTGTCCATCGGTTGCAGGTGGCCGGATGGAAACACCTTTTTGCAGATCCAGTATTCGACGTCGGCGATGTCGTAGCTGTTCGGCTGGGTGGCGACCCGCTGCGCCGCCGCGTCGCTGTCCAGCGCGGTCATCTGCAGGGTGAAACCGAGATCGGCTTTGGCCTTCTCGGCGATCGGGTTCTGCGCCGAGACGCCGGTGCCGATCTGGCGCAGCGTGACGTTCTTGATGTTCTGCGCCCAGATCGTCGGGAACCCGGTGATCGCACCCGAACCCACCGCCAGCCCGCCCGTCGCCGCGGCGGCGCGCAGGACCGCGCGCCGCGAAATGGCGCCCGCGGCCGTGTCGTCGGTGCCGTGTTCATCCATGAGCCGATCCCCTTTTGCGTTCACGTCGCAGTTCTTGTTCAGGTCGCCAGGCTTGTTCACGTCGCGAGCAGATGCGCGTCGGCCGGCTCGAAGCTGGCCAGCACCGGCTGCCCCAGCGCCACCGGCTGCGCGAAGAACGCGGCCTCGCCCAGCATCAGGCTGTGCGCCGCGCCGCCGGCGTCGCGCAGGCCGACGCGGACGAACGAGCCGTGGTACTCGACCGCGGTGACCGTCGCGGCCAGGGCGTTGATGCCGTCCGCCGGCTCGCCGTCGGCCAGCAGGCGCATACGGTCGCCGCGCACCGCGATCTGGATGGCGCCGTCGGCAGCCTGGTCGCGCGCCTCGTCGGGCAGCACGATCGAGCGCCCGTCCGCCAGCGCCATGCTGTGCCCGCCGTTCAGCCGCCGCCCCTGCAGGATGTTGTGGCCGCCCATGAAGCGGGCGACGAACGGCGTCCGCGGACGCTCGAATACCGCGCGCGCCGCGTCGCTCTGCAGGATGCGGCCGCTCTCCATGACCACGACCAGATCCGACAGCGCCAGCGCCTCGTCCTGCGCGTGCGTGACATGCACGAAGGTGATCCCCAGATCGCGCTGCAGCCGCTTCAGCTCCTCACGCATCTGGCCGCGCAGGAACGGGTCCAGCGCCGAGAGCGGCTCGTCCAGCAGCAGCACGGACGGGTTGGTGATCAGCGCGCGCGCCAGCGCCACGCGCTGCTGCTGCCCGCCGGACAGCTGCGCCGGGCGGCGGTCGGCGAGTGCGGACAGATGCACCCGCTCCAGCATCAGGGCCGCCTGACGCCGCCGCTCGGCGCGTCCGACGCCGCGCATGCGCAGGCTGAACGCGACATTGTCCAGGCAGGACAGATGCGGGAACAGCGCGTAGCTCTGGAACATCATCGCGGTGCCGCGCTGCGCTGGCGGCAGCATGGTCACGTTGCGGTGGTCGATCAGCACGTCGCCGTCGCTGACCGATTCGTGGCCGGCGATCATTCGCAGCGTGGAGGTCTTGCCGCAGCCGGACGGCCCGATCAGGCAGCAATAGCTGCCGCCCGGGATGCGCAGGTCGATCGCGTCCACGGCGACGGTGGACCCGTACCGCTTGGTCACGGCGATCAGCTCCACGCCAGCCTCGGCCATCATGCCTCCCGCCCGTCCGCCGGAGTCGTGACGCAACCCTTGTGCCAGCCGCGTAGCGGCCGCGAACTCTGTCGGACTGTGCGCCGGTGCCGCAAAGTTGACCAGGGCTGGCGCGGTTCGCGCCACACTGGCGCGCCCCCTCCCCTCGCCCGCCGCGCGCGTCCATACTCGCCGTACAGGCGGGGGACAGAGGCATGGACGCGAACGGGCGGCCGGGCAGCGGCCGGGTGGCGCTGGTGACCGGCGCGGGCAGCGGCATCGGTCGGGCGGCGGCGCTGGCGCTGGCGGCGGATGGCTGGCAGGTGGTGCTGACCGGACGCAAGCCCGAGCCGCTGGCCGGCACCGCGGCGGCGGCGGCCGGACCGACCACGGCGCTGGCTGCCGACGTGACCGACCCGCACGCGGTGGACGCGCTGTTCGCGGCGATCGCCGGCGCGCATGGCCGGCTCGACCTGCTGTTCAACAACGCCGGCTCGAACACCCGGGCCACCAATTTCGGCGAGTTGAGCTGGGAGCAGTGGCGCCACGTCGTCTCGGTCAATCTCGACGGCGCGTTCCTGGTGGCCAGCGCGGCGTTCCGCATGATGCGCGACCAGACGCCGCAGGGCGGCCGGATCATCAACAACGGCTCGATCTCGGCGCATGCGCCGCGCCCCGGCTCGGCCCCGTACACCGCCAGCAAGCACGCCATCACCGGGCTGACGCGCGCGATCTCGCTGGACGGCCGCGCGCACGGCATCGCCTGCGGCCAGATCGACATCGGCAACGCGGCGAGCGCCATGACCGCGCGCATGGCCGACGGGGTGCCGCAGGCCGACGGCAGCCATCGCCCCGAGCCGACGATGGACGTGGCGCTGGTCGGGCGGGCGGTGGCGCAGATGGCCGCCCTGCCGCCGGAGGCCAACGTGCAGTTCATCACCATCATGGCCACCGCCATGCCGTTCATTGGACGCGGCTAGCCCGCCGCTTCCGCCCAGGCAGCCGGACCCGGTCAGGGTGCGCGGCCTGTGCCGCCGGATGGGGGCGGCCAGCGTGCTCGACGGACTGGACCTGGACATCGGTGCCGGCGAGTTCGTGGCGCTGCTGGGCCGCAGCGGTTCGGGCAAGACCACGCTGCTGCGCTGCCTGGCCGGGCTGGATGCGGTGCAGGCCGGCGACATGCTCGTGCCGGCCCGCCGCGCCCTGGTGTTCCAGGAACCCCGGCTGCTGCCCTGGCGTCCGGTCTGGCGCAACGTGGCGCTGGGGCTGCGCGCCGCCGACGCGCGGGCGCAGGCGCTGGACGCGCTGGCCGAGGTCGGGCTTGCGTCGCGCACCGACGCATGGCCGCTGACGCTGTCCGGCGGGGAGGCGCAGCGCGTCGGCCTCGCGCGGGCGCTGGTGCGCCGGCCCGAACTGCTGCTGCTGGACGAGCCGTTCGCGGCGCTGGACGCGCTGACCCGGCTGCAGATGCAGGATCTGGTGGCCGCGCTCTGGGCCCGGCACCGCCCGTCGGTGCTGCTGGTGACGCACGACGTGGACGAGGCGCTGCTGCTGGCCGACCGTGCGCTGGTGCTGGATGGTGGGCGGATCGCGCAGGCGACCACCCTGGACCTGGCGCATCCCCGTCGCCACGCCGACCCGGCCTATGCGCCGCTGCGCGCCCGGCTGCTGGCAGCGCTCGGAGTCCCCGAGGCCACCGCCTGAGTCCGGGCTACGGAACCAGGCGCGCGGCCAGCATCCGTCCGTCCGCCGCCTGCAGCAGCACCGCTGCGTGCTGGCCCGCCGGCGCGTCGGCGCTCGCCCGCAGCGGCGCGCCGGTCCATTCGCCGATCGACTGAAGCGAGCGGACCACGTTGGTTTCGGCCAGAATCCGCCCGGCATTCTCGCCGCTGCCGATTGCGGTGGAGTGATGGTCGTCATAGCCGACCAGCAGCAGCCGCGCCGGGCCGGCGCCGGCTCCGACCGCGACATCGACCCGCCCGCCGGACCGCGCCACGCCCAGCTCCGGCGCAACCAGTTTCGCCTGTGTCGATCGCGCCTGCCGGATCGCCGCATCGACCGCGGACGCATCCGAGCCGACCACGCCGCGCGCGCCATCGACCACCAGTTCCGGCGTATAGACCTCGGCCTGCCCCAGCGCGCGCGCGTAGTCGTATTGCCGGGCGGTCATCGCCGCGCTGGAAAACGGATCGCGCCAGCCGATGCGGTTCCAGTAATCGACATGCAGGCTGAGCGGCAGCAGGTCGGCGCCGGACTGCTTCAGCCGCCCGAGCAGGGCATCCGCGGGCGGGCAGGACGAGCAGCCCTGCGAGGTGAACAGCTCCAGCACCACCGGCGAGCCGCCGGCCCGCGCCGCCGGCGCCCCGAGCGCCAGCGCCGACGCGGCAAGCGCCGGCAATGCCAGCAGGCTGGGTCGCGCGCGCATCGCCGCCTCCGATCAGGTCCGCATCCGATTTCGCCGCGCGCCGCCAAAAGTAACATCGTGCTAACCCGCGCGCGCCAGGATGCCGGCTTCCACGGACGCGGAGCGGCCGGTGTCGCGACTGCCACGCCTGGCCATCGCCGTCCTGCCCGGGCTGGACCATTTCATTCCCGATCTCGCGCGCGCCCTGGCCGCCACCGGCGCGGTGCAGCCGCGCGTGTTCGCGGTGCGCGACATGGACGCGCTGACGGCGATGCTAGCCTGGGCGGACCACCCGGACACCGACGCGATCTGGTTCGAGTTCTGCTGGCCGCCCTTCCCGGCCCTGATCGCCGCCGCCGCGTTCGGCGGCCGGCGCGTCGTCGTGCGGGTGCATCGCATCGAGGCCTACGGCGCCGACCACGTCGCCCGCGCCGATTGGAGCCGGGTGAGCGACGTGATCGTTGTCGGCCGCGACATGGCCGCGCGCGTGCGCGCGGCCGCGCCCGAGATCGACATGGTCGCGCGGCTGCACGTGATCCACAACGGACTCGACCTCGCCCGCTTCCGCAGGCTGACCGCGTTCGACCCGTTCCGCATCGGCTGGTGCGGCTGGATGTCGCTGCACAAGAACCCGACGCTGGCACTGGAGATCCTGCACCGGCTGCGAGCGCACGACGCCCGCTACACCCTGCATGTCAGCAGCCGCGGCGGGGAGCCGGTCGCGCTGGACGCCTTCCGTTACCTCGCGCGGCGCATGGAGCTGACGGCCGCGATCTGCGACGACGGGGCGATCGGCGCGGATGCGATGCCGTCCTGGCACGCCGCGAATGGCGTGCTGCTGTCAACCAGCCTGTATGAGAGTTTCGGCTACGCGATCGCCGAGGCCGCCGCCTGCGGCTGCGATGTCGCGATCCTGGACAACGCCGCCGCGGACGAGTTCTGGCCGCAGGCGGCGCGCTTCGCGACGGTGGATGAGGCGGTGGCGCTGATCCGCGACGTCCGCCCGCATCGCTGGAGCGATCTGGTGGCGCGGCGCTTCGACGTGCGCGAGCAGGCTCGGCGGGTGCTGCAGGTCCTGGGCTGCGAGCCGGCCGGCTTCGATTCGGCCGGCTTCGATTCGGCCGGCTTCAATTCGGCCGGCTTCGACTCGGCTGGCTTCGACTCGGCTGGCTACTGGGAACAGCGCTACGCACGCGGCGGCACGTCCGGCGCCGGGTCATGCGGCCGGCTGGCGCGGTTCAAGGCTGCAACGGTCAACGCGATCGTCGCGGAGCATGACGTCGGCTCGGTGATCGAGTTCGGCTGCGGCGACGGCACGCAGCTGATGCTGGCCGAGTATCGCGGCTACATCGGCATAGACGTGTCGGCCGCGGCGATCGCGCGCTGCCGGGCGCGGTTCGCGGATGACCCTGGCAAGCGGTTCCTGCTGCTCGACGAGGCCGGCGGCCAGCGCGCGGACATGGCGGTGTCGCTGGACGTGATCTTCCACCTGGTCGAGGACGCCGTGTTCGACCGCTACATGCGCGCGCTGTTCGCCGCCGCCGACAGGCTGGTGGTGATCTACGCGAGCGACCGCGAGGCTGCGACCGCCGACGCGCATGTGCGCCATCGTGCGTTCTCCGCCTGGGTCGATCGCCATGCCCCCGATTGGCGCCGGGTGCGGCGCGTCGCCAATCCGTATCCGTTCGATCCCGCCCGCCCCGACGACTCGTCGTTCGCCGATTTCCACCTGTACGCCCGCCGCAAGCCGGCCCCGCCTGGAGATGCCTCGCCATGACAGCAGGTCCGCAGCCCGCCGGTGCGCGTGACGTCTCGCGCGGCCGGCACTCGTTCAGGGTGGCCGACCGGCCGGAGACGCGCGACGGGGTGCGCAGCTTCCTGGACCGTGACGAGGAGCCGACGCTCGGCTTCTTTGATGCGGCGCTGCCGCGCTGCCACCGCGTGGTCGATTGCGGCGCCTATGTCGGGATGATGAGCCTGTACGCGGCCGGGTTCGTGCCCGAGGTGCATGCGATCGAGGCCAGCCCGGCGCATCGCCGCCTGCTGCGCGACAACCTCGCCCTCAATCCCGATCTGGCCGGCCGCATCCGCCTGCACGAGTGCGCGGTGGACGCGCAGGACGGCGCGGCGATGCTGTTCGCCAAGGGTATCGCCGATTCCGGTTCCAGCCTGTTCCAATCGGTCGAACGGCTGGGCGTGGTGCGCGGAAAGCCCGAGGCGATGGTGCCGGTCCGCGCCGCGCCGGCGCTGCTGCGCGGGATCGGCGTCGATTCCGCGCACCCTGCTCAAGCTGGACATCGAGGGCGCGGAATATGCCGTGCTGCCGAGCCTCGCGGCCCTGCTTGCCGAGACGCGGCCGTTCCTGCAGGTGTCGTTCCATCCGTTCAACATCGTGCGCGAGGATGCCTATCGCACCGAGTTGGCCCGCCTGCGCGCGACCCTTGAGGTGGCCGAGGCCTGCGCCTGCTACCCCTATATCTACCTGCATGAACCCGGCCCGGGCGGCTGGACGCGCATCGACCCGGAGGCGAGAGAGCTGTTCCTGCGCCACTTCCTGCTGGCGGCCAAGCCGGTGGATCGGATCGGCACGCCGCTGCTGGGGTTCACCGGCGCGATCGGCTTCTCGTTCGAGGCGCTTGCGAGCCTTGATCGGCTCGGCGGGTAGAAACCGCTCTAGTCCAGCTCCGCTTCGACGGCCGAGGCGAGTTCCTGGATCCGGAACGGCTTGCGCAGGAACCGCTGGCGGATTGGCTGCGGCTGGAAATAGCCGGAGGTGACGATCACCTTCATCCCAGAGTGCTGGCGTTCGACACGATCGGCCAACTCCAGCCCCGACATTCCCGGCATGCGGATGTCGGTGATCAGCATGTCGATCCCGGGATCCTCGGCGATCAGGGGCAGCGCCTCCTCGCCGCTGGCGGCCTGGACCACGGCGTAGCCGAAATCCTGCAGCGTCTCGGCCAGCATCTCACGCACGGCGTCGTCGTCATCGACCACCAGGATGCTGACCTGACGTGTGCCGTTCCCCCTTCTTTCGAGCGCCATCACGCGGCGCACTCTAGCCAGCCGCGCCCGGAAGCCAAGCCTGCCGACGGCTGTAGCCAACACGATTGCGTCAGGCGCCCCGGCGCTTGCCTCACGCAAGGGTGTAATTAGGGGGCAGCAAACATCCGGAAGGTGCGGCATATAGCGTCCTGTGCCGATTGCATCGCCCGCCTCGTTCCCCTTCCCCAGCGCCGGCCCTGCACCGCGCGCGGCTTCCGGGAGCCGGTCGCCGAACGGCGGACGTGCGCGCGCGTGATCGCCATGTCGGACTGGTCGCCCGCCCTGTTCGGCTTCGCCGGACATAGCGCCGCGCTGCAGGCGGCCATCATCATCCTGGGCACCTTCGTGCTCGAGGACGCGGCGACCGTGCTGGCGGCGATGCAGGCGGCAACCGGGGCGGTCTCGCTCCCGCTGGCCCTGGGGTCGCTGTATGCCGGGATCGTGCTGGGCGACCTCGGGCTGTATGGCCTGGGCGCGGTGTCCGGCCGGTTCAGGCTGCTGTCACGCTGGATTCCGCCGGCCCGCAAGCGCGAGGGCCGGGAATGGCTGGGCGACCGGGTGTTCCAGGTGGTGTTCATCAGCCGCTTCATCCCCGGCGCGCGGCTGCCGACCTATACCGCCTGCGGCTTCCTGCACGCCAGCCTGCGCCGCTTCGCGCTCGCGGCGATCGTGGCGACCCTGATCTGGACCTCCATGCTGTTCGGCGTCTCGCTCAAGATCGGCGCCCTGCTGATGCAGTATCTGGGGGCGTGGCGCTGGGCCGGCGCCGCCGGCTTCGCGGTCGCGCTGATCCTGATCGGCCGGGCCGCGGCGCGGCTGCAGGAGGCGCGACGATGACCGGGACGACGATGCTCGATCTGGACCGGCCCGGCGCCGGGGAGAGGCTGACCAGCGTCTTCGAGTTCTGGCCGGGCTGGCTGTTCTACGCCCCGGTCGTGGCGCAGTGGATCTGGCTGGGCCTGCGCTGGGGCGACATGAGCCTGCCGACCGCGGCCAACCCGCATATCGAGACCGGCGGCCTGTGCGGCGAGAGCAAGACGGCGATCCTCGACCTGGTGGCCGAGCCGGCGCGCCCGATGCTCGCCGCCTATATCCGCATCCGCGCCGACATCCCCGTGAAGCTGGCCGAGGCCGCGATGCGCGAGGCCGGCCTGAGCTTCCCGATCATCCTGAAGCCGGATATCGGCTGCAACGGCACCGGGGTCCGGCTGATCGCCGATGCCGCCGACCTCGCCCGCTCGCTGCCGGACTACCCGCAGACGGTCGAACTGGTGCTGCAGCGCTATGTCGCCTGGGAGGGCGAGACCGGCGTGTTCTACATCCGCCATCCTGGCGAGGCGCGCGGCCGGATCACCTCGATCACCTTCAAGCACGCCCCGTATGTCACCGGCGACGGCGCGGCGACGCTGCGCGAATTGGTGCTGCGCGACCCGCGCGCCGGCAAGCTGGGGTCGATGTATCTGCCGCGGCTGGCCGGCCGGCTGGACGCGGTGCCGGCGCCGGGCGAACGGGTGCGGCTGGTGCTGGTCGGCAATCACTGCAAGGGCTCGATCTTCCGCGACGGCACCGACCAGGCGACCCCGGCGCTGGCCGAGCGCATCGAGGCGCTGGCGCAGGCGATGCCGGATTTCCATTTCGGCCGCTTCGACCTGCGGTTCCGCTCGGTGGCGGCGCTGCGGCGCGGCGAGGACTTCGCGGTGATCGAGGTCAACGGCGCAGGCTCGGAGGCGACCCATATCTGGGACGCGCGGACCCGGCTGCGCAAGGCCTGGGCGGATCAGTTCACACATTACCGCGCGGCGTTCGAGATCGGGCGGGCCAACCGCGCCCGCGGCTTCAAGACCAGCGGGCTCGGCCCCATGTTCCGGGCTTGGCGGCGGCAGGTGCGCCTGATGGCGTCGTACCCCGCCAACGACTGAACACCCGGGAGCATAGAATGACGGATTCCGACCTGTTCCAGCCGGTCCGGCTGGGCGCCATCACGCTTGCCAACCGCATCGTCATGGCCCCGCTGACCCGCAGTCGCGCCGGCAGCGGCGACGTGCCGGGCCCGATGAACGCCGAGTATTACGCGCAGCGCGCGACCGCCGGCCTGATCGTCAGCGAGGCGACCAACATCACCCGGCAGGGCAAGGGCTACGCCTTCACTCCCGGCATCTGGTCGGCCGAGCAGGTCGCCGGCTGGACGCTGGTCACCCGCGCGGTGCATCAGCGCGGCGGCAGGATGTTCCTGCAGCTGTGGCATGTCGGCCGCATCTCGCACCCGTCGCTGCAGGCCGGCGGCGGGCTGCCGGTGTCGCCGTCGGCGGTGCGACCCGAGGGGCAGGCGTTCACTGAGACCGGGTTCCAGCCATTCGTCACCCCGCGGCCGCTGGAGACTGCCGAGATCGCAGGCATCGTCGAGGACTACCGCCGCGCCACGGCGAACGCGCTGGCGGCCGGGTTCGACGGCGTCGAGATCCATGCCGCGAACGGCTACCTGATCGACCAGTTCCTGCGCGACAAGACCAACCAGCGCACCGACCAGTACGGCGGCAGCATCGAGAACCGCACGCGGTTCCTGGCCGAGGTCGTGGCGGCCGTGGCCGCGGTGGCCGGCGGCGAGCGGACCGGCATCCGGTTCTCGCCGGTCAGCCCGGCCAACGACATCGCCGACAGCGACCCGCAGCCGCTGTTCCTGGCGGCGGTCGAGCGGCTGAACCCGCACCACCTGGCCTACATGCACCTGGTCGAGGGCGCCACGCAGGGTCCGCGCGAGGTGCCGGGCGGCTTCGACCTGCAGGTGCTGCGCCGGGCGTTCAACGGGCTGTACATGGCCAACAACGGCTATGACGTCGAACTGGCGCTGCAGGCGCGGCGCGAGCAGCGGGCCGACCTGATCGCCTTCGGCCGGCCGTACATCTCCAACCCCGACCTGGTGGAGCGTCTGCGCGCCGGGCTGGCGCTGTCGGAGCTGGACCGCGCCACGCTGTACGGCGGGGACGCGCACGGCTACACCGACTACCCGACGGCCGAGCAGGCGCAGGCCGCCTGAGTTCGGGCCGGACGGCCGCGCGGTCCGGGCCGGCTCGGCTTGACCGCGCGCCGCATGGCGGCAATAGCCTGACCTTATGGACATATTGCACGCGATCCTCGTCGCCATAATCCAGGGCGCGACGGAGCTGTTCCCGGTCAGCAGCCTCGGTCATGCGGTCGTGCTGCCGGCGCTGCTGGACTGGCATATCGACCAGCAGGGACCGGCGTTCCTGCCGTTCCTGGTGATGCTGCATGTCGGCACCTTGGTCGCGCTGCTGGCGTTCTTCTGGCGCGACTGGTGGGCGCTGTTCACAGGCGTGCTGGGCATCGGCGGCTCGGCGCATCAGGTGTCGGAAAGCCGGCGGGTGCTGCTGCTGATCGTGGTGGCGACGATCCCGGCGGTCATCGTCGGCGGCGCGCTTGAACACCCGCTGCGCCGGCTGTTCGGCAGTCCGGTGGCGGCGGCGGCGTTCCTGGTCGCCAACGGGGTCATGCTGATCGTGGCCGAGCGGCTGCGCCGCGCCGCCCCGGCGCAAACCGCTGCGGCGGGCGAGCCCGCGACGCATCGCGCGCTGTCCAGCCTGCGGGTGCCGGATGCGCTGGCGATCGGGGTCTGGCAATGCCTGGCGCTGCTGCCCGGCATGTCGCGCTCGGGCGCCACCATCGTCGGCGGCCTGCTGCGCGGCGTCGATCACGAGGGCGCGGCGCATTTCTCGTTCCTGATCGCCGCCCCGATCATCCTGGCCGCCACGGTGCTGGAAGTGCCCAAGCTGATGCATGCCGGCATGCCGCCGGGCACGCTGTCGACCGCGGTGCTGGCCGCGGCGGTGTCGGGGGTGATCGCGTGGATTTCGACATGGCTGCTGATGCGCTGGTTCCGGCGCAACGACGACTGGGCGCTGGCGCCGTTCGGCTGGTACTGCATCGCCTTCGGCCTCGCCGCCGGCCTCTATCTGACGGTCGGCTGAGCATGCGCCGCGCGCTACTGCTGGGGATGGCCGTGATGGCGCTGGCCGCCGCGGCGCCGCTGGCCACCATCCCGATCTCACGCGCGAACCTGCCGTGGTGGCGCGCCCGCTTCGAGGCCAAGCTGCGCGAGGCGCAGGCCAGGCCGGTGCAGCTGGTGTTCCTGGGCGACTCGATCACCCAGCAATGGGAGCAGTCGGGGCCGCCCGCCTGGCGCGATTTCCGGCCCGTCTGGCAGCATTTCTACGGCGACCGCGAGGCGCTGAACCTGGGGTTCAAGGGCGACGCGACATCGCATCTGCTGTGGCGGCTGCAGCATGGCGAGGTCGCCGGGCTGCATCCGCGCGTCGCCGTCATCATGATCGGGGCGAACAATCTGGGCCGGCTGCATTGGCCGGAGGCCGCCGACGTGGCCGGCATCGAGGCGGTGGTGGCCGAGACGCGACGCCAGCTGCCGGGCGCGCAGATCCTGCTGCTGGGCGTGCTGCCGAGCGACCGCGGCGCCTGGGTGCTGCAGACCACCGCGGCGATCAACCGGGCGCTGGCGGCGCGCTATGGCGACCGGCGCGAGCCGGGGGTGACGTTCCTGGACCTGTCGCCGCTGTTCCTGCGGCGCGACGGGCGGGTGGACGACGCCGCGTTCGTCGATCCGCATCTGACCCCGCCGGAGCCGGCGCTGCATCCCGACGCGGCGGCGGCGGCGCGCATGGCCGCGGCGATGGAGCCGACCCTGGCGCGGCTGTTCGGCGACCGCGCGCATGCGCCGTACCCGGCGCGCCGGGACCAGGCCGGCCAGGGTTGAACAGACGGGGCTGAACAGACGGGGCTGAACAGACGGGGCTGAACAACGGGGCTTAGCATCGGGGCTGACCGTTTCTGCAACCGTGCTTATGTAGTGCCGTAGTACTGGCCTGGGCTTGCCGACCGGCGCGGACGGCGGGCGGGCGGGCGGCGGATGACAAGGGATCGGCATGCTGTATCAGTTCCACGAATGGCAGGTGGCCTCGCTGGCGCCGATGCGGGCGGCGGCGGCGGGCACGCTGTCGCTGCTGGACATGCCGGGCAATCCGTGGCGCCCCACCCCGCTCGGCCGCTGGGCCGCCGCCGCGCTGAACCATTTCGAGCACAGCACCCGCCGCTTCGGCCGCCCGCCATTCGGCCACACCCATACCGTGATCGACGGGCAGGAGGTCGCGGTCAGCGAACAGGTGGTGCTGGCGCAGCCCTGGTGCGCGCTGCGCCGGTTCCGCCGGGACGCCGAGCGCCCGGATGATCCGAAGGTGCTGATGGTGGCGCCGATGTCGGGGCATTTCGCCACCCTGCTGCGCGGCACGGTGGAGGCGTTCCTGCCCGACCACGACGTGTACATCACCGACTGGACCGATGCGCGCGACGTGGCCGCACTGGCCCCCGGCTTCGGGCTGGAGGATTACGTCGATACCATCATGGGCTTCCTGCGCCATCTCGGGCCGCAGACGCATGTGATCGCGGTGTGCCAGCCGGCGGTGCCGGTGCTGGCAGCGGTGTCGCTGCTGAGCGCCGAGGAGGCCGCGGCCGCGCCGCGCAGCATGACGCTGATCGGCGGGCCGATCGACACCCGCGAGGCGCCGACGCAGGTCAATGTCTTCGCCAAGCAGCACGACCTGGAGTGGTTCCGCCGCTCGGTGATCCACCGCGTGCCGTTCGGCCGGGTCGGCTTCCTGCGCGAGGTGTATCCTGGGTTCCTGCAACTGGCCGGGTTCATGGCGATGAACCTGGAGCGGCATTGGGACGCGCACCAGCAGATGTTCATGCACCTGGTCGATGGCGACGGCGAGTTGCTGGCCGGCAAGCGGGCGTTCTACGAGGAGTACCGCGCCGTGATGGACATGCCGGCGGAGTTCTTCCTGGAGACCATCCAGGCGGTGTTCCACGAGCACCGGCTGCCGCGCGGCGTGCTGAAGCATCGCGGCGAGCGCGTCGACCCAGGGGCGATCGAGCGTACCGCCATGCTGACCATCGAGGGCGAGCGCGACGACATCTCCGGGCTGGGCCAGACGCGGGCGGCGCACACGCTGACGACGCGGCTGCCCGACGCGATGCGCCAGCATTCCGAGCAGGCGGGGGTTGGGCATTACGGGCTGTTCAACGGAAGGCGGTTCCGCGAGCGGATCGCGCCGATGATCAAGGGGTTCATGGCGGCGCACGGGTAGCGGGACGCCCGCCCCGCCCTCGCCCCCGCCCTCGCCCTCGCCCCCGCCCTCACGACGCATCGCAGTTCACGTCAAGATGTATCTGTATCGAAACGTTTTTCGCGCATGCGGACAGGTCCGGCCTGGGCCCGCGCCAGAGAGTCGGCATCCCGCCGCGGCGGCAGGAGGAACGAGCCGAGCCGAAACGCGCGTGACCGACGGGGACGGAGATCGGGCGGCCGGGCGGGTCTTTGCGGGCCGGGCCTCCGCCGGGCGGCTGGAGGCGGCGGGCGCTTCAGGGCCAGAGCCGGCCCGGGGCGGACGCCCAGCATCCGGCACAGCGGCCGGAGCAGGCGGCCGGCCTGGGGGGCGGCTTGCAGCAAGGCGGCCAGGTCCGGGTCGTCGAGCAGGGCCTGCAACTGGGCGCCGTACGGCGCGGTCTCGGGCGCCTGCCGGACCAGCCAGGCGAAGCCGGCCGGGAGGCGCGGGCGTGGTGGGCGCGGCCGGTCCGGCCGCGGCGTGCGCGACGCCGGCCGTGCGGCCGGGAGCCGTCCGGCCTGAACCCTGGCCGCCAGGCTTTCGAGCCGGCCCGACAGCCGCCGCAGCGCGCCCCACAACTGGACCAGCAGCGGCCGGACCGAAGCCTGCCTCGCCGCGCGGGCGGCGACGGCCGCGCAGAGCATGGCGAGGATCGTGGCGCAGCGGGAGGCCAGGGGTGGCGGCGGGGGCATGGCCCAGTTGTTAGTATAAGTGACATTGGATGTCAAGCCGCGTGAGGCGGCGGGGCGCCGGGGACGGCCCCGCCCGGCCCGTCACTTGGCCTTGCGGGGCACCATACCAGAAGGGCCGGGCCATTCATGTGGAACAATCCCGTCATGGCCGGGCTTGACCCGGTGCTGCTCGGTCGGTCGGCCACGCCCGCGCCGCCGGACCGCGTGGGTGGCCGGGTCAAGCCCGGCCATGACGGTGGAAAGGCCTCGGGCCAAGTGCGGTCGTCTTGCCGAGGCGGCAGGGGAACAGCGAGCGGCACGCCGCCGCCATGGCCGGGCTTGACCCGGTGCTGCTCGGTCGGTCGGCCAGACCCGCGCCGCCGCACCGCGTGGGTGGCCGGGTCAAGCCCGGCCATGACGGTGGGAAGCCCTCGGGCCAAGTGCGGTCGTCTTGCCAAGGCGGCAGGGGAACAGCGAGCGGCACGCCGCCGCCATGGCCGGGCTTGACCCGGTGCTGCTCGGTCGGTCGGCCACGACCCGCGCCGCCGCACCGCGTGGGTGGCCGGGTCAAGCCCGGCCATGACGGTGGAAAGGGGCCTCGGGCCAGGTGCGGTCGTCTTGCAAAGGACGCAGGGAACAGCGAGCGGCACGCCGCCGTCATGGCCGGGCTTGACCCGGCCACCCACGCGGCGACGCGCCTCGGATCATCCCGGCAGGCGTCACATGAGCAGGTCGTAAAGGTCCGCCCAACCCGGATTGCCCTCCAGGATGAGGCTAACCTTCCAGGCACGCCTCCAATGCTTCATGTTCTTCTCGCGCTGAATTGCGTCGCGGATCGTCTCGTGCTCCTCCGAATAGACTAGGCGCTTCAGCCCATAGATCTTGGTGAAACCCTCGATCGCGCCGTCCCGGTGTTCCCACGCCCTGCGCGCAAGATGAGTGGTCACGCCGACATACAGCGTCCCGTTCGGGCGGTTGGTCACGATGTACACCCACGCTCGGCGCATACCGGCAGCTTCAATGCGTGGGTGCCGGGTCGCGGCCCAGCCGCCGCGCTAGCCCGCCCCCATAGCCCAGGCCTGCGCCTCATGCCCCGGCGCGTACCGCGTGTTGCTCTGCGCGGCGTTGCGGTTGACCAGCGGGCGGGCGTACAGCGGGTGCTTCATGCTGCGGACCTCGTGTTCCACGGTGACCAGCAGGTCGCCGCTGTCCACGTCGATGACGTTCTGGAAACGGTACTGGTGCTGATCGCTCTCCTCGCTGACCAGGCCGCGCGCCGCCAGCCAGGCATGCGGGCCGGAGAAGTCGGCGAGCGAGATCTGGATGTGGTCGCCGTGGTAGTCCGGCCGCATCGCCGCCGTCTCCTGATAGACCAGCGAGAATCCCGTCCCGATCGGCACGGTGGCGCGGGCGCCCTGGGCAGTGGCGGGAGCATGCAGCGCCTCGCGGTAGAACCGGGCGATGCGCGCGGCGGCGCCGGGCGGGCAGTCGAGTTCGACATAGGGCATGCCCAGCGCCGTCGCGCCCCAGCGCGGCTGCGGCGCGTGGCAGCGGATGCGGTTGCCCCACGGGCAGGTCACGTCGATCGCCGCGTCGCCTTCGGCCACGCTGAACGCGGTGCCGGAGAGGTGGCCGCGCACCCGCGCCAGCCGCCCGCGCAGCGCATCCAGGTCGGGCAGCACCAGCCCGACCACGCCGCGCAGCACCTGCGCGCGGCCGTGCGGCAGGTGGAACTGCGCGGTCCCGGCGTTGATCCACATGTTGTCCACCCCGGTCATCAGGAACGGGTCGCGCGTCAGCCCCAGCCCGGTGACGTAGAACAGCGTCGCCAGGCGCTGGTCGGGCACGAACACGTTGACGTGCCCGAACTCGACGATGTTGCCGACATCCTCCGCGGTGCGATCGAACGCCCGCGCCGCCGCTGCCGTCTGGTCCATTCCGGCCTCCCCTGTCGTCGTTCCCGCCCCGGCTTTCCTACCCCGGCTTTCCCGCCGCGGCTTTTCCACGGCGTCTTTCCCGCCTGGGCCGGCGCGGCTAGGCTGCCTGGCCGCGACCGGAGGGATCGACATGCAGCCTAGCCTATTCGGCACGCTTGCGGATGGGCGTCGGGTGGATGCCTGGGATCTGGGGCGCGAGGGCGGGCTGCGGGCGCGCATCCTGACCTATGGCGCGCGCATCGCCGGCATCGACGTGCCGACCGGGGCCGGGCCGCGCCGGGTCACGCTGGACCGGCCGAGCCTGGAGGCGTACGTGGCCGACACCGCCTATCTGGGCGCCGTGGTCGGCCGCGTCGGCAACCGCATCGGCGGCGCGCGGTTTCCGCTGGATGGGCGCGAGGTGCAGGTCTCGGCCAATGCCGGGCCGAACATGCTGCATGGCGGCAAGGTCGGCTTCGATCGCGCGGTCTGGCGGGCCGAGGCGGACGGCGAGGCGGTGCGCCTGACCCATGTCAGCCCGGACGGCGACATGGGCTTTCCCGGCACGCTGACCGCCAGCATCCGCTACGCCATCGAAGACGACGCGCTGGTGCTGGACTATACGGCCAGCACCGACGCGCCGACCGTGGCCAGCCTGACCAACCACGTCTATTTCAACCTCGACGGCAGCGCGGACGTGCTGGGCCACGTCGTCGCCATTGATGCCGACCGGGTCACGCCCACCGATGCCGGGCAGATTCCGACCGGCGAGCGGCAACCGGTCGCCGGCACGCCGTTCGACTTCCGCAGCCCGCACGCGATCGGCGAGCGGATCGGCGCCGACGACGCGCAGCTGCGCATCGGCCAGGGCTACGACATCAACTACGTCCTGGCCGACGCGCCGCGCGCGCAGCCGCTGCCGGCGGCGCGGGTGTCGGCCGGCGGCGTCGCCATGCAGGTGCTGACCACCGAGCCGGGGGTGCAGCTGTATTCCGGCAACATGCTGCCCAAGGCCGGGCTGAAGCTGCGCGCCGCGCTGTGCCTGGAGACGCAGCATTTCCCCGACGCGCCGAACCATCCGGGGTTTCCGTCCATCGTGCTGCGCCCGGGCGAGATCCGCCGCAGCCGCACGATCTATCGCTTCGGGGCCGATTAATTCCAGCGGGGCCGGTTGATCTTCGCGGAGCAGCGGGGCATCCTGTCGCTTGCCTATAAAAGACACTGAACGAACCAAGGGGACCGTCCATGAAGAAACTGCTGCTTGCCGGCGTGGTGGCGTCTGTCGCCATGCTCGGACTGGCCGGCGCGCCGGCGCGCGCGCAGGAGCCGAAGATCCCGATCATCGTCAAGGACACGACCAGTTTCTACTGGCAGATCGTGCTGGCCGGCGCGCGCAAGGCGGGCCAGGATCTGCATGTCAACGTGCCCGAGCTGGGCGCGCAGAGCGAGAGCGACATCAACGGCCAGATCTCGATCCTGGAGAACGCGGTGGCCGAGAAGCCGGCCGCCATCGTGATCTCGCCGACGCAGTTCGCGGCACTCGGCAAACCGATCGACACCGCGGCCAAGTCGGTGAAGATCATCGGCATCGACAGCGGCGCGGACAGCAAGGCTTTCACCTCGTTCCTGACCACCGACAACGTGCAGGGCGGGCGCGCGGCGGCCGACGCGCTGGCGGCCGGCATCGCCAGCAAGAACGGCGGCAAGGTCGCGGGCGACGTGGCGCTGATCACCTCGCTGCCCGGCGTCGGCTCGCTGGATCAGCGCGCCAAGGGCTTCAAGGAGGAAATGGCGGCGAAGTATCCCGGGCTGAAGCTGGTCGCCGACAAGGTGGCCGACGGCCAGGCGACCACGGCGCTGAACATCATGACCGACCTGATCACCGCCAACCCGGATCTGAAGGGCGTGTTCGCGTCGAACCTGATCATGGCGCAGGGCGCGGGCCAGGCGATCGCCGAGAACAAGCTGCAGGACAAGATCGCGCTGGTCGGCTTCGACAATGACGACAAGCTGGTGAAGTTCCTGTCCGACGGCGTGATCTATGCGCTGATCGTGCAGGACCCGTACCGCATGGGCTATGACGGCATCAAGACCGCGCTGGAAGCGAGCCAAGGCAAGAGCGTGCCGGCGTTCGTCGATACCGGGGTGAACACCATCACCAAGGCCAACATGGACTCGCCGCGCAGCCAGCAGCTGCTGAACCCGAAGGTGAAGTGAGAGCGGGTTGACCGCGCCTGCCTCCTGCATCGTCATCCCCGGGCTTGACCCGGGGATCCACGGGCTGCGCCGAGGGTGCCGTGGATGGCCGGGTCAAGCCCGGCCATGACGACTTCCGCGTTGCGTTCGGCGACGCAATCTCCCTTGCTGGAACTCCGCAAGCTCGACAAGCGGTTCACCGGCACGCATGCGCTGAAGCACGTGGACCTCGCCTTCGAGCAGGGCGAGATCCACGCCATCGTCGGCGAGAACGGCGCCGGCAAATCGACGCTGATCAAGCTGCTGACCGGCGTGCATCTGAAATCCAGCGGCGAGATCGTCTGGGAAGGCCGGCCGGTCGAGTTCTCCGGCCCGCAGGACGCGATCGCGCTCGGCATCAACGCGGTGCATCAGGAGGTGGTGCTGTGCCGCCATCTGACGGTGGCCGCCAACCTGTTCCTGGGCGACGAGCACACCAGCGGCGGCATCCTGCACAAGCGCCGCATGGAGCGCGAGGCGCAGCAGGTCCTGGACGACCTCGGCTTCGCCATCCCGTCGGACGTGGTGCTGTCCACGCTGACCATCGGCCAGCAGCAGCTGGTGGCGACCGCGCGCGCCGCGTTGCGCGGCACGCGGTTCCTGATCTTCGACGAGCCGACCGCGTACCTGACGCGCCAGGAAGCCGCACAGCTGTTCGCGCTGATCCGCCGGCTGAAGTCGCAGGGCGTCACGCTGGTCTATATCAGCCACCGGCTCGAGGAGGTGTTCGAGCTGGCCGACCGCGTGTCGATCCTGCGCGACGGCGCGCTGATCAGCACGGAAGCCGTGGCCGAGACCGACGAGGCGCGGCTGATCCGCGGCATGATCGCCCGCTCGATCGAGCAGATCTATCACAAGGACGCGGTGCCGCTCGGGCCCGAGCTGATCGCCACCGAGCAGCTGTCCGGCCGCGGGTTCGAGGACATCTCGATCACCGTGCGGCGCGGCGAGATCGTCGGCCTGTACGGCCTGATCGGCGCCGGGCGCAGCGAGTTCGTGCAGACGCTGTTCGGCCGTCACGCGCGCACGTCGGGCACGGTGCGCTGGGAGGGCCAGCCGATCGAGATCGGCTCGCCGTCGCAGGCGATCGCGCGCGGCATGGCGCTGGTGCCGGAGAGCCGGCGCGACCAGGGGCTGTGCCTGAACCTCGGCGTTTCGACCAACCTCAACCTGACGATCTTCGACCGGCTGACGCGGGGGCTTACCATCAGCGGGGCCGCCGAGACGCGCGCCGCGGACGCGCAGATCCGCGACCTGCGCATCCTGACCGCCAGCCACGCCACGCTGGCGCAGTCGCTGTCCGGCGGCAACCAGCAGAAGATCGTGGTCGGCAAGTGGCTGGCGCACGGCGCGGAGCTGTTCATCTTCGACGAGCCGACGGTGGGCGTGGACGTCGGCACCAAGGTCGAGATCTACCGCCTGTTCGGCGCGCTGCTGCAGAAGGGCGCCGGGATCATCCTGATCTCGTCGTACCTGCCCGAGGTGTACGAGCTGGCCGACCGGCTGCACGTGTTCCGGCGCGGCCGCATGGTGGCCAGCTTCGACCACCGCGAGGCGCCGGTGGAGACCATCCTGACGCAAGCGATCGGCACCTGACCGGAAGGACACTCCGTTGAGCGATCTCGTGACGACCGCCGATCAGGCCCGCCTGGATGCCAGCCGCCGGTCCCAGTCGCGCATCAACCTGCTGCTGAGCCTGACCCTGCTGGGGCTGCTGATCCTGCTGTGGGCGATCCTGTCGGTCAGCACGCGGATGTTCCTGTCCGAAATCAACATCGTCAACCTGATGCGCCAGGCGTACCTGGTGGCGATCCTGGCGGTGGGCCAGACCTTCGTCATCATCACCGCCGGCATCGACCTGTCGGTGGGCGCGGTGGTCGGCTTCACCAGCGTCATCCTGGCCCTGCTGCTCAAGGCGCAGGTGTCGATCCCGCTGGCGATCCTGCTGACCCTGGCGCTGGGGGCAGCGATCGGGATGTTTCACGGCTTCGGCATCGTGCAGCTCGGCCTGCCGCCGTTCATCATGACGCTGGCCACCCTGACCGCGCTGCGCGGCGTCGGCTTCCTGATCACCAACGGCAGCACGATCTCCGGCCTGCCGGACGCCTTCACCAATTTCGCGCCATCGACCTTCCTCGGCCTGCCGAGCCTGTTCTGGATGGTGGTGGTGGTGGCGGTGCCGTCCTACGTGTTCCTGCATCACAGCCGCTGGGGCCGCTACCTGTTCGCGATCGGCAGCAACCCGGAGGCGGCGCGGCTGTCCGGCGTGAACGTGCCGCGCATGATCTACATCGCCTACATGCTGTCGGCGTTCCTGGCGGCGGTGGCCGCCGTGCTGACCACCTCGCGCCTGTCGATCGGCACGCAGAACACCGGGCAGGGACTGGAACTGCAGGCGATCGCCGCGTCGGTGATCGGCGGGACCAGCCTGTTCGGCGCTGTCGGCAGCATCTACGGCCCGCTGCTGGGCAGCTTCCTGCTGACCACCATCGCCAACGGGGCGAACCTGCTGAACGTCAATCCGTTCTGGCAACTGATCATCACCGGGGCGCTGATCATCGTGATCGTGTATTTCGACCAGCTGCGGCGGCGGAGAAGGTAGGAGATCGGCGCGCGCCGGCGCGGCCCTCACCCCGGCCCTCTCCCGGGGGGAGAGGGAGCGGGGTCAGATGCGGGGAGCAAATCCTCCAGGTCGCGAAGCCGCGGCTCAGGCGCTCGAAATGTCGCGACACGCCGCCGGGGGCGAACAGCACGTCGCCCTCGGCGCATTCCACGATGTCGCCGCCGCAGCACAACGCGCCCTCGCCGGCGATGACGACGTAAATCGCGTGATTGCCGCGCGGCTCCTCCGGCCATTCCTGCGACCCGTCGCGCGCCAGCACGTCGAACACCATCCCCGATGCCCCGGTCTGCAGCAGGCGCACCGTTTGCGGCGGCCCGTCCGGGCGCGGCAGGCGCTCGGCAAGCTGGGTGAGATTGATTGCCTTGGAGTCGTCGGCCGGCAACTGGTCAGCGGTCATGGCGTGGGTTCTCCGGAGGTACGGGCTGGATCAGGCCCTTGACGCGGTCGGCCGCGGGGCCGCCCTGCGGATCGGTTGCGCGATCCAGATGCAGGTAGTTCGGGTTGAAGCCGGCCGCCTCGCGCAACCCGGCCCGATCCAGGACCCGCAGCCGCCGCCCGGATTCGAGCGCGATCAGCCCGTCATCGCGCAACCGCTGCAACGTGCGGTTGACGTGCACGGTGGTCAGTCCGGTCGCGTCCGCGAGGTCGGTCTGCGTCGCCGGCCAGTCGAAGCAGTCGTCTGAGGTCGCGCCCACCACGCGCAGGCGCACCAGCACCTCGTAGATGATGTGCGCGATCCGCTGGCGCGCGTCGCGCCGCCCGATATCGACCAGGCGCGCCCGCAGCACGCCTTCGTCCTGCAGCGTGCCCCACCACAGCGCCAGCGCCACGCCGGGCCGCGTGACCAGCAGGTCGCGCATCGCCTCGCCGGGAATCGCGGCGACCACGCTCTGCGTCAGCACGCAGATGCTGTGGTCCATCTCCTTGAGGATGAAGATTTCTGCATCGCACAGATCGCCGGGCACCAGGAACGCCATGATCTGCCGCGCGCCGTCCGCCAGCAGCTTGTAGCGGCAGGCGAAGCCCGAGACGATCAGGTGGTTCTCCGGCGAGTGGTCGCCTTCGCGGATGACGTCCTCGCGCGGCGCGTAGGTCCGCAGCCGGCGGCCGGAGAGCGCCTCCAGCGTCTGCCTGTCCTGCTCGGAGAAGCTGGTGAACTGCTCCATCTTCATGATCCAGGGATTGGGCATCGGGCTGCTCGCTATGGTTCCGCCGCATCCGCCGGAGCGGCCTGCGAGGACAACGCGCGGGCCGGGCTAATGGCGCGCGGCGGCGTTCGGGAGGAGAAAATAAGCCCGTCCTTACACATAGGATAAAGACCGCAACGGATCGCCGGGCGCAAGCAGGGTGCATGGAACAGAGCAGCCCCATCGAGCAGGCCCTTGCCGCCGTCGCCCGCTGCCGTGCCGCGGCCGACCGAGCCCGCGAGGCCGCGTTGCGCGCCAGCCTGGCGTTGCAGTCGGCCAGAGAGGCGTCGGCGGCGCGATCCGCCGATTGCCGGACCCGTGTCGCCCGTGCGGAATCTGTTTTCCGGCTGCGTGGCGACGCCGGCCCGCCGGCGCCACGCCGCACGCGGCTGAACCCGGAGTCAGTCCGGCGGCAGATCGGGCCTGACCGCGTGCGCGATGGTGCGCATCAGCGTGTCCAGCCGGTCCGCCTCGGATGCCGGCTTGTCGCGCCGCAGCCTGGCGATGCGCGGGAAGCGCAGCGCCACGCCTGATCGGTGCCGCGCCGATCGCTGCGCCGCGTCGAACGCCACCTCCAGCACCATCGCCTTCTGCACCTCGCGCACCGGCCCGAAGCGCGCGGTGGTGTGATTGCGGATCCAGCGGTCCAGCCACGCCACCTCGGGATCGGTCAGGCCGGAATACGCCTTGCCGACCGGCACCAGCTCCGGCTGCCCCGCCGCGTCGTCGCGCCACAAGCCGAACGTGTAGTCGGAATAGAAGCTGCTGCGCCGGCCGTGCCCGCGCTGCGCATACATCACCACCGCGTCGATGGTCAGCGGATCGCGCTTCCACTTCCACCACAGCCCCTTCGGTCGTCCCGGCACGTACGGGCTGTCGGCGCGCTTGAGCATCAGCCCCTCGATGGAGGCGGCCCGCGCGCCGGCGCGGCGCTGCGCCAGATCGTCGAGCGAGGCAAACGGGATCTGTTCGGACAGATCCATCCCCGCCGGATGCTCGCGCGCGTACCATGCCTCAAGCCGCGCGCGGCGGGCGTCGAACGGCAGCGCGCGCAGATCCTCCACGCCATCGAACAGGATGTCGTACAGCCGCACGCCGACCGGGTACTCGCGCATCATCCTGGCCGTGACGCTGCGCCGGTTCAGGCGCTGCTGCAGGTCGGCGAACGGCGCCACCGCGCCGTCGCGCAGCACCAGCAGCTCGCCGTCCAGCACCGCGCGGAACGTCATGCGGTCGAGCACTTCGGGAAACGCATCGGAGATGTCCTCGGCGCCGCGCGAGTACAGGCGCTTGCCGCCGGCGGTGGCGGCGAGCTGCACGCGGATGCCGTCCCATTTCCACTCGGCGCGGTACGCGGCGGCGTCGAGCGAGGCCGAGATCCGGCGGCTCCAGCGGGTGCGCCAGCATCGGCGGGCGGAACACCGGCGCGTCGGCCGGATCGGGTTTCTCCCCGCGTCCCTCGATCCAGGCGAACAGCGCCAGGTACGGCGGCTGCAACCCGTGCCAGACTTCCTCGATGTCGTCGGCCGCGATGCCGCCGCCGGCGATCTCGGCCAGCGCGATCTTCGCCAGCCGACCGGACGCGCCGACGCGCAGGCTGCCGGTGATGAGCTTCAGCAACGCGAGCCGGACCGAGGGCGTGGACGCATCGAGCCAGCGCGCCACCAGGTCGGGCAGTTCCGCCTTCGGCGTCTCGCCCAGCGAGCGCACCACGTCCGCCAGGCCGGGCGGCCCGGAGTTGGTCGGCGATGCGGGCCACATCAGCGCCACCGTCTCGGCCAGGTCGCCCACGTAGTCGTACCGACCACGCGAACAGCTCCGCATCGGTGCGCGCGGCGATCAGCTCGCGCACCAGCCCGGCCTTGGCGGTGGCGAACGACAGCTCGCCGGTGATCGCCGCCAGCGCGATGCCGCGATCCGGGTCGGGCTGGGTGGAGAAGTAGCGGCGCAGCAGCGCGATCTTCGCCAGCCGCCCGGGCGTGAACACCAAGCGTTCCAGCAATTCGGCGAAGGCGATCACGCCTCGGTCTCGGCGCTGGCCCCGGGCGCCGCCAGCGGCGCGGGAGAGTCGTCGTCCTCGTCGCCGTAGCCGACCAGCCGCAGCGCCCGCCCGCGCACGCCGCGCAACGCCAGCGCGCGGATCAGCGCGTCCTCGCGCCCATGCGTGACCCACACCTCCGGCGCGCCAACCTCGGCGATGGTGGCCAGCAGCTCGTCCCAGTCGGCGTGGTCGGAGATCACCAGCGGCAGCTCGACCCCGCGCGAGCGCGCGCGCTGGCGCACCCGCATCCAGCCGGAGGCGAGGCACACCACCGGGTCGGCCAGCCGCCGCGCCCAGCGGTCGGCGATGGCAGCCGGAGGCGCCAGCACGATGCTGCCGACCAGATCCGCCCGCGCCGCCAGCGTCGCCGGGCGCAGGTCGCCGAGGCGGACGCCATGCGCCTCGTACACCCGGCACAGCGGCAGCAGCGCGCCGTGCAGCCAGATCGGCGCGTCCCAGCCGGCCTGACGCAGCAGCGCGATCAGGCGCTGGCATTTGCCCAGCGCGTAGCAGCCGACGACATGGGTGCGCTCGGGAAACAGCGCCACGCTGTCCAGCAGCTTGCCGATCTCGCCCAGCGGGTCGGGATGATGGAACACCGGCAGGGCGAAGGTGGCCTCGGTGACGAACACGTCGCAGGCGACGGGGACGAAGCCGGGCGTGGTGGGATCTGGCGCGCGCTTGTAGTCGCCGCTGACCACCGCGCGGCTGCCGGCTGCGGTGATCGCCACCTGCGCGCTGCCCAGCACATGCCCGGCCGGCTGCAGGAACAGCTCCGCCGCGCCGAGCCGCAGCGTCTCGCCCCAGCGCAGCGGCGTGCCGGTGGCAAAGCCATCCTCGCCCATGCGCGCGCGCATCAGCGCCAGCGTCTCGGGGCTGGCCAGCACCTGGCCGTGCCCGGGGCGCGCATGGTCGGAGTGGGCGTGCGTGACGACGGCGCGCGGCACGGCGCGCACCGGATCGACGAAGAAGCCGCCGGGTTCGCAGAACAGGCCTTCGGGGCGGGGTTGCAGCCAGGTCTCGGGATGCGCCACCGGCCTCAGATGGGGAGAGTTCTCCGGCCGCGCCACACGGCTATCCGGCGGCGGCTATTCGGCCAGCCTGACCGGCAGGCTCGCGGTTTCCACCGCCAGCGCGCGCAGCGCCTTTTCCGCCTCGTCCCTGACATCGGCGAGGCTGGTCGCGTACGGCACGGACAGGGTGATCCGCTTGTGCGGGTCGCTGTCCCAGACCAGCGCCACCATCGACCGCTTTCCGGCGAGATCGTGGATCAGCGTCGCAACGATGACGCCCGGCAGGTTCGGTTCGGCCACGCGCATTGCTCCCGTTTGCGGCGACGCCCATGCACCGCCTTGACGGCGTCCGGCGCGACGGCTAATCCGCCGGCTCGCCGCAGCCGAAATGCCCAGGTGGCGGAATTGGTAGACGCGCAGGTTTCAGGTACCTGTGGCAGAAATGTCGTGGAAGTTCGAGTCTTCTCCTGGGCACCAAACCTCGCCGTTCGCGCCCGCGCGTCGGCCACACCCTGACCGGAATGTCCGACATCACGCAGTTCATGGCCGGTGCCACCATCCACCTGCACCGCCACGACCTGCCGGAGGGGGTGTTGCTGGGGCCGGTGGTGGCCGTCGATACGGAGACGATGGGGCTGGACCCGCGCCGCGACCGGCTGTGCCTGGTGCAGTTGTCCGGCGGCGACGGGCACGCGCATCTGGTGCAGATCATCCCGCAATCGCTGGGCGGCCACGGTCCCGATTGCCCGAACCTGGCGGCGCTGCTGGCCGATCCCGGGGTCGTCAAGCTGATGCACTTCGCCCGCTTCGACGTGGCGATGCTGCAGCAGGCGTTCGGCATCACCGTGGCCCCGGTGCGCTGCACCAAGATCGCCGCCAAGCTGGTCCGCACCTTCACCGACCGGCACGGCCTGCGCGATCTGTGCCGCGAGCTGCTGGGCGTCGAAATCTCCAAGCAGCAGCAGACCTCGGACTGGGGCGCCGCCGAGCTGAGCAGCGAGCAGCTCGCCTATGCCGCGTCGGACGTGCTGCACCTGCACGCGCTCTGGGCCCGGCTTGAGGCGCTGCTGGTGCGCGAGGGGCGGCTGGATCTGGCGATGCACTGCTTCGGCTTCCTGCCCGCCCGCGCGCGGCTGGACCTGCTGGGCTGGGAGACGCCCGACATCTTTGCGCATGGCGGCTGACTGGCGCTGCTGACTCGCGCTCTGACTGGCGCTGCTGGCCGGCGCTGCTAACCGGCGCTGCTAGCTGTGGCGCGCATAACCGCCCTGTCACAATTCGACGTGCCGCGGCGGTTGACCCCTGCCCCCCGCGGTGCCTACCTCGCCGGCATGGACATCGCGCGCGCAGCATCCGCTCGGGAGATTCCGATCGACGACTTGTCCGTAGGCCGCGACGTGCTGACCACCGAGGCCGCCGGGCTGCATCAGCTTGCCAACTCGCTGGGCGACGGCTTCGTGGCCGCTGTCGCGATGCTGGCCGGCGTGAGCGGCCGCGTCGTCGTGTCCGGCATGGGCAAGTCCGGGCACGTCGCGCGCAAGATCGCGGCCACCCTGGCGTCCACCGGAACGCCGGCGCTGTTCGTGCATCCGGCCGAGGCGTCGCATGGCGACCTGGGCATGGTGGTCGCCGGCGACGCGGTGCTGGCTCTGTCCAATTCCGGCGAGACCGTGGAGCTTGCCGACCTGATCGGCCATACCCGCCGCTTCGGCCTGCCGCTGCTGGCGATGACGCGGCGGGCCGACAGCGCGCTGGCGCAGGCGGCCGATGTGGTGCTGCTGCTGCCCGACGCCGCCGAAGCCTGCCCGCTGGGGCTGGCGCCGACCACCAGCACGACGATGCAGCTGGCCCTGGGCGACGCGCTGGCGGTGGCGCTGCTGACCCGGCGCGGCTTCGGTCCGGCGGATTTCCGCGCCATTCATCCCGGCGGGCGGCTGGGGGCGCGGCTGCAGCGGGTGCGCGACGTGATGCATGCCGGCGACGCGCTGCCGCTGGCCGAGCCCGAGCTGGGAATGGGCGCCGCGCTCGTGCGGATGTCGGAAAAGCGGTTCGGCTGCCTGGGCGTGGTGGACCAGGACGGCGTGCTGGTGGGCATCCTGACCGATGGCGACCTGCGCCGCGGCATGGCGCCGGACCTGCTGACGCGGCAGGTGGCGGCGCTGATGACCCGCGGCCCGCGCACCATCGGCCCCGACGCGCTGGCGGCCGAGGCGCTGCATGCCATGAACGCCGGCGACCGGCCGATCACCACGCTGTTCGTGGTCGATGCGCAGCGCCGGCCGATCGGGATCGTGCATCTGCATGACCTGCTGCGGACGGGAATCGCATGAAGGCGGGATCCCATGAACGCGGGATCGCATGACGGGGGGGATCGCATGAATTCGGCGTCACCCGCGCCGGCCGCGCAGCGCCGCACCCTGGCGGTCGGCGCCGCGCCGCGCCGCGCCGCGCCGACGCCCGGCCGCATCGCCCGCCGCCGCCGCGCCATCGGCCTGACCAAGCGCCTGCTGCCGGTGGCCGCCCTGGCGCTGCTGGCGACAATCGTGCTGTGGCCCGAGTTCACACGCTGGGCCGATCAGGCGCGGATGCGCGCCGGCCGGCTGGCCGCCCAGATGGCGACCGGGCTGATGACGGATCCGGTCTATCACGGCGTCGATCAGCGCGGCCGCCCGTACACCGTGACCGCAACATCGGCCCGGCAGGTCTCGCCCGAGCGGGTTGATCTGAGCGCGCCGAAGGGCGACGTCACGCTCGAGGGCGGCCGCTGGCTGATGGTCCAGGCGCGACAGGGCGCCTACATGCAGCATCTCGGCAACCTGGACCTGTCCGGAGAGGTGCACCTGTATCGCGATGACGGCACCACCATGACCACCCACGCGGCCAACATCGACCTGAAAGCCGGGGCGGCTGCGGGATCGGAGATGGTGCATGCCGAGGGTCCGTTCGGCACGCTGGACGCGCAGGGCTTCACCATGACCGACCGCGGCACCGCGATCCAGTTCGCCGGCCCGGGGCGGCTGGTGCTGAACGGCCGCCGATGACGCGCCGGCTGCTGCTTGCCGCGCTGCTGCTGGCCTGCCCGGGCCCGGGCCCGGGCGCATCGGCGCAGGGGATCGACCTGTCGAGCGGCGGGCCGGTGCAGGTCACCGCGCGCGACGGGTTCGAGTGGCGGGAGAACCAGCAGGAGGTGATCGCGACCGGCGACGCTCGCGCGGTGCGCGGCACCGTGACGGTGCTGGCCGACCGGCTGATCGCGCATTACCGCAAGAAGGCGGGCGCCGCGACGGCGACGCCGGCGGCGGCGGCGGCGAGCCAGCCGGCGGCCGCGCCCCAATCTGCCGGCAACGCGCTGAACGAGGCTGACAACGGCGATACCGAGGTGTACCGGCTGGAGGCGGACGGGCATGTGCGGATCGTCACGCCGACCGACGAGGCGGTGGCCGATCATGCGATCTACGACATCGACCAGGCGGTGCTGATCCTGACCGGCCACGCGATGAAGCTGACCACGCCGCAGGACGTGCTGACGGCGCGCGACAGCATGGATACTGGTCGCAGAAGCACATGGCGGTGGGCCGCGGCGATGCCGTGGTGGTGACCAGCGACGCCAAGCGGCTGTCGGCCGACGTCCTGGTGGGCTACACCAGCGACCCGAACGCGGCCGCCGCGCCCGGCGCTACTGCCCCGGCCCCTGGCAGCGCCGCCGCGCCGGCCAGGCCGGGGGCCGATCCGCTCGCCGCCTCGGCCGGCAAGCTGCAGCGGGTGGAGGCCTACGGCAATGTCGAGGTGCGCACCGTGGCCGACACCGTGCGCGGCGATCGCGGCCTGTACCTGCCCGATACCGGCCTGGCGCGCATCGTCGGCCATGTCCGCATCACGCACGGCCAGAACCAGTTGAACGGGCCGGCCGCCGACATCAACATGAAGACCGGCATCGCCCACATCATCAGCGCGCCGAACGCGCGCGTCGAGGGCATCATCATGCCCGCCGACGCCAATGCGCCGTCCGCGGCCAAGCCGGGCGCCGCCGCGAGGAAGCCGGCACAGTGAACCAGGTGCGGCCCGACCTGCCGGGCGAGGTGCAGCGCCAGGAGCGACGCGCGTCGCGCACCACCGCGGCCGAGTCCGGCCTGTCCGCCCGCGCGGTCGGCAAATCGTTCAAGAAGCGCCCGGTGGTGCGCAACGTCACTGTATCGGTGCGGCGCGGCGAGGCGGTGGGCCTGCTCGGGCCGAACGGCGCCGGCAAGACCACCACGTTCTACATGATCGTGGGCCTGGTGCGCCCGGATGTCGGCAGCATCAAGCTCGACGGGGCCGACATCACCGGCCTGCCGATGTATCGCCGGGCGCGGCTGGGCATCGGCTACCTGCCGCAGGAGGCCAGCGTGTTCCGCGGCCTGAACGTCGAGCAGAACATCATGGCCGCGCTGGAGGTGGTCGACCAGGCCGATCGCGCAAGCGCATGCTGGACGCGCTGCTGGCCGAGTTAGAAATCGGCCATCTGCGCCGCACGCCGGCCCTGGCGCTGTCGGGCGGCGAGCGGCGGCGGGTGGAGATCGCCCGCGCGCTGGCCTCGCAGCCCAGCTACATGCTGCTGGACGAGCCGCTGGCCGGCATCGACCCGATCTCGGTCGGCGAAATCCGCGACATCGTTGGCCATCTCAAGGAACGCAACATCGGCGTGCTGATCACCGACCACAACGTGCGTGAAACACTAGAGATCATCGACCGGGCGTACATCATGCACGACGGCGCGGTGCTGATGGAGGGCCGCCCCGAGCAGGTGGTGGCGAACGAGGACGTGCGGCGCGTGTACCTGGGCGAAAGGTTCAGTCTGTAGCGTCGCGCCCATGCCGCCGCCCCGCCGCGCGATCTGGCGCGCCCGCGCCGTTCAGCACGATTCTTGCTTGCCAGCGCGGCCGCCGCGCGCTGCATTGGGATCGTACCGCTCCTGTCGGTCCCGACGCCCTCTCTGAAGCGCAGCATCATGGCTCTCGGCCCCCACCTCGCTCTCCGGCAATCGCAGTCGCTGGTGATGACCCCGCAGCTGCGGCAGGCCATCCAGCTGCTGCAATTCTCCAATCTGGAGGTGTCCGCCTTCATCGAGCAGGAGCTGGAGCGCAATCCGATGCTGGAGGCGGACACGGGCCCTGCCGACGATTGGGGCGGCGAGGAGCGGCCGGCGCCCGATCAGCGTGCGCCGGCCAGGGCGGACGCGACCGCGGCCGCAGCGGACGGCTATGCCGAGCCGCTGCCGCCCGCCGACCTGGCCGACATCGCCCGGTCCGACACGCTGGCCGCCGCATCCGAGCCGCTCGATGCGGTGCATGCGGAAGCGTACGATCCCGGCGGCGCGTCGGACGGCGCCCCGCCGCCGGGGCGTGGCGCCGGGGCCAATGGCGGCGACGGCGAGGCGCGCGGCATCGACGAATACGCGCCGGCGCAGACCACGCTGCGCGAGCACCTGGCGATGCAGATCCGGCTGGCCTTCGCCGATCCGGCCGACCGGCTGATCGCCGGCCAGCTGCTGGCCGGGCTGGAGCCGAGCGGCCGGCTGGCGCTGGATCCCGCGCATCTGGCCGCCGCGCTGGCCACCAGCGTCGATCGGGTCGAGGCGGTGCGCGCGACGATGCTGCGCTTTGATCCGACCGGCATGTTCGCCCGCGACCTGCGCGAGTGCCTGGCGGCCCAGCTTGCCGAGCAGAACCGGCTGGACCCGGCAATGGCCGCGCTGCTGGACAATCTCGACCTGCTGGCCGCGCGCCAGACGCGGCGGCTGATGGAGCTGTGCGGGGTCGATGCCGCCGACATGGCCGACATGGTGGCCGAGATCCGACGGCTGGACCCCAAGCCGGGGGCGGCGTTCGATGCCGGCCCGCTGATCCCGGTGGTGCCGGACGTGCTGATGCGCACGCTGCCGGGCGGCGAGTGGCTGCTGGAGCTGAATCCGGAGACGATGCCGCGGGTGCTGGTCAACCAGACGTTTTCCGCGCGCGTGCTGACCCGCGCCTCACGCGAGGAAAAGGCGTTCGTCACCGAGAAGCTGCAGACCGCGAACTGGCTGGTGAAGTCGCTGCAACAACGCGCCGAGACGATCCTGAAGGTGGCGGTCGAGATCGTGCGCCAGCAGGACGGCTTCCTGCGCCGCGGCGTCGGCCATCTGCGCCCGCTGATCCTGCGCGACATCGCCGATGCGGTGGAGATGCATGAGAGCACCGTCAGCCGGGTGACCGCGAACAAGTATATCGCCACTCCGCGCGGCATCTTCGAGCTGAAATACTTCTTCACCACGGCGATCGCCGGGACCGATGGCGGCGAGAGCCACAGCGCCGAGGCGGTGCGCTGGCGGATCCGGGCGATGGTGGCGGCCGAGACGCCGGAGGCGGTGCTGTCGGACGACGCCATCGTGACGGCGCTGCGCGGCGAGGGCGTGGACATCGCCCGCCGGACCGTGGCCAAATACCGCGAGGCGTTGCGCATCCCAAGCTCGGTGCAACGCAAACGGGAGAAGGCCGAACCGGTCTGACAGCATGGCTGTCATGGATCGGACGGCGGTCCCGAACCTTCGCCGCCTTCGTGAGGACCCCGCCATGCAGATCACGGTCTCAGGCAAGCAGGTGGATCTGTCGGACGCGCTGCGGGTGCGCGTGTCCCAGCAGCTGGAGACGATCGCCGGGAAATTCTTCGACCACGCGCTGGAGGCGAACGTCACCTTCAGCCGCGCCCGCAGCTTTTTCTGCTGCGATATCAACGTGCATGCCGGCCGCGGGCTGACGCTGCGCGGCGAGGGCGAGGCCGCCGACGCCAACGGGGCGTTCGACGACGCGGCCGAGCACATCGCCAAGCGGCTGCGCCGCTACCGCCGGCGGATCAACGAGCATGCGCGCGACGTGGGCGCGCGCGAGAAGCCGCAGGCCGCGCGGCAGTACATCCTGCGCCAGGAGGACGAGCCGGACGGGGTGGCCGGGTCCGATGGCGCGATGCCGGCGGCGGCCTATGCCACGGTGATCGCCGAGGCGCCGGCGGAGATCGCCCGGCTGTCGGTCAGCGATGCGGTGATGCGGATGGATCTTGCCGACCAGCCGGTGCTGATGTTCCGCAACAGCACCAACGGCGAGCTGAACGTGGTCTATCGCCGCAGCGACGGGCATATCGGCTGGATCGACCCGGCCGGCGGGCAGGCCTGAGACGTCCGGCGGTCGGCGGCGGCCGTCCGGCCGCCGCGAGTGGCCCTCAGTGGACCAGCGCGGCGGCCATCTCGTGTTCCAGGATGGCGGCGACAGCCGAGATCCTGATCGCCGGCCACCGCCATCGGCTCGCCATCGGCGGCGTGGATGGCGTAGGCGCGGGTGCCGTTCATCATCACCGGCTTGACATAGGCGACCTGCGAGACGCCGAGCTGGGCCAGCTGCTCCTGTGACAGATGGCGGATGTCCAGGCGCCTGGCGGTGGACTGGTCGATGCCCGACACGGTGGCGTCGGTATCGCGAGGGGTGGCCATGAAAAAAATCCTCCTTGCTGAGCGGCGCCCCCGGTCAGGGCAACGCCCGCCACAGCGAATGGTTTGAGGTGCGGATGCGCCGGCGTCGCGCGTCAGGCTTCGGCGTCCGGCTCCAGGATCCCGGCGGCGCCGCCGGCCGCGCCCTGGGCCGCGGCCGGCTTGTCGATGCGGATGGTGCGGACGCGGCTTTCCGGCTGCGGGCGGGCCAGATCGACGTGCAGCAGGCCGCTGTCGAGCCAGGCGCCGCGCACCTCGATGCCCTCCGCCATCACAAAGGCGCGCTGGAACTGGCGGGCGGCGATGCCGCGGTGCAGGAACACGCGGCCCTGGCTGTCGTCGGTCTGGCGACCGCGGATGACCAGCTGGTTGTCCTCCTGCGTGATCTGCAGGTCGTCCATCGTGAACCCCGCCACCGCCAAGGTGATGCGCAATCCGGTCGGCCCGGTCTGCTCGATGTTGTACGGAGGATACCCGTCGGGAGTGGTTTTGGATGCACGCTCCAGCATCTGCTCGAGGTGGTCGAACCCCAGAAATAATGGCGACGTGAACACGCGCGCGGTCATCGGGCCCCCTCCTGCGAGCGAAGCGTCAGCGGGCCCCGCGATCGGCGACCCGGCAGCGCTGAGATTGGCATGTCCGACCCGGGTTGCAACCGGGGGGCGGCGATCGCTAAATCCTGGCAATGATGCCCGAACTGCCCGCCGAAACCGTGAACGTCGCGCCGGAGGCGGCGGCGCCGCCGGCGCCCGTGCTGCCGATCCTGCTGGCGCCGAACCCGGCGCTGAAGGCCCGCACGCGACTGGTGCGCGGCGCCGACGCCGAGGCGGTGCGCGCGCTGGTCCCGCGCATGTTCGCCACGATGTACCATGCCCCCGGAATCGGCCTGGCGGCGCCGCAGGTGGGCAGCACGCTGCGCCTGGCCGTGGTCGATCTGATGCCCGGCGACGCGCCCTCGCCGCTCGTGCTGGTCAATCCCGAAGTGGTCGGCCGCAGCGACGAGACGGCCACCCGCGAGGAAGGCTGCCTGAGCCTGCCCGGTCACTACGCCGACGTTACCCGGCCGGCGCGGGTCAGGATCCGCTACGAGGACGCGACCGGGGCGCGGCGCGAGATCGAGGCCGACGGCCTGCTCGCCGCCTGCCTGCAGCATGAGATCGACCATCTGGACGGGGTGCTGTTCGTCGATCACCTGTCGGTGCTAAAGCGAAACATGATCCTGCGCCGGATGGCCAAGGAGCAGCGTCAGAAGGCTGCCGAACTCGCCCGCTAGATGGGCCAGCCGCTCCGCCTCGCCTTCATGGGCAGCCCGGATTTCGCCGTGCCGGCGCTGCAGGCGCTGCACGATGCCGGGCACGACGTGCGCGCCGTGTATTGCCAGCCGCCGCGCCCGGCCGGGCGCGGCCGGGCGGTGCGGCGCTGTGCGGTGCAGGTGCGCGCCGAGGCACTGGGGCTGGCGGTGCGCACGCCGGCGCGGCTGCGCCGGGCGGCCGACGCGCACGCGGCGTTCGCGGCGCTCGATCTGGATGCCGCGGTGGTGGCGGCGTACGGGCTGATCCTGCCGCCGGAGATGCTGGCCGCGCCGCGCCGCGGCTGCCTGAACATCCACGCCAGCCTGCTGCCGCGCTGGCGCGGCGCGGCGCCGATCCAGGCGGCGATTTTGGCCGGGGATGCGACCAGCGGCGTCACCGTCATGCAGATGGATGCCGGCCTGGACACCGGGCCGATGCTGCTGCGCGCCGAGGTGGCGATCGGGCCGCGCATGACGGCGGCGGCACTGCACGACGCGCTGGCCGCGCTCGGGCCGCGTCTGGTGCTGCGCGCCCTGGCCGACCCGCCGCCGCCGGTGGCCCAGCCGGCGCAGGGCGCGAGCTATGCCGAGAAGCTGACGCGCGAGAGCGGGCGGCTGGACTGGACGCGGGATGCGGCGGCGCTGGACCGGCAGGTGCGCGCGTTCGATCCGTGGCCGGGCACGTTCACCGGCATGGCCGGGGAGGCGCTGAAGATCCTGGCTGCCGAGCCGGCCGAGGGAGACGGGCCGCCCGGAGTCGTGCTGGACGACGCGCCGCGCGTGGCGTGCGGCGACGGCGCGCTGCGGCTGCTGCGGGTGCAGGCGGCCGGACGCGAGGCGATGGACGCGGCGGCGTTCCTGCGCGGCCACCGGCTGCCGCCCGGCTTCGTGCTGGGCTGATGCCCCGCTACGCGCTGCTGATCGAGTATGACGGGGCCGGCTTCGTCGGCTGGCAGCGCCAGGCCGCCGGCGCCTCGATCCAGGCGGCGCTGGAGGCGGCGGCCTCGCACCTGGCGTCCGGGGCGCCGGTCGCCAGCGTGGTCGCCGGGCGCACCGATGCCGGCGTGCATGCCGCCGGCCAGGTGGCGCATATCGACCTGCCGCGCGAGCGGCCGCCCGACCGGGTGCGCGACGCGCTGAACTTCTACCTGCAGCCGCACCGCATCGCGGTGCTGCGCGCGGCGGCGGTCGATGCGGAGTGGAACGCGCGGTTCTCGGCGATCGGGCGGCGCTACGTCTATCGCGTGCTGAATCGGCGCGCCCGCCCGGCGCTGCTGGCCGGACGGGCCTGGCACGTCGCCCCGCGGCTGGACGAGGCCGCCATGCAGTCCGCCGCCGCGCTGCTGATCGGCAGGCACGATTTCACCTCGTTCCGCGCCGCCGCGTGCCAGGCGGCATCGCCGTGGCGGACGCTGGACCGGCTGGCGGTGCAGCGCCGCGGCGCGATGATCGAGATCGAGGCCGAGGCGCGCAGCTTCCTGCACCATCAGGTGCGCAACATGGTCGGCACGCTGGCCCTGGTCGGGCACGGGCGCTGGCCGCCGGAGCGGGTGGGACGGGCGCTGGACGCGCGCGACCGCGCCGCCGCCGGTCCGACCGCGCCGCCGGACGGGCTGGTGCTGGACGCGGTGCGCTATGCGCGCGACCCGTTCGGCGAGGGTTGGCCTGGTTCAGGCTAATCCCGCTACAATGCCGCCATGCTGGCCGACATCGTGAAGAGCGTCGAAGACAAGAAAGCGGAGCTTGATCGTCTGCGTCCGCGCGGCGGCCTGTCCAACCTGGAGCATTCGCACGATCTCGAACTGACCTACACGTCCAACGCAATCGAGGGGAACACGCTGAGCGCCGCCGAGACGACGCTGGTGATCGAGCAGGGCATCACGGTCGGCGGCAAGCCGCTCAAGGATCATCTGGAAGCAATCGACCACTACGAGGCAATCCGCTCCGTGCGCGAACTGGCCAGGCGGACGACGCCGCTTGCGGAAATGGACGTGCGAAGTCTGCATCGCCTCGTTGTGCAGCGGTCGCGTGCCGACATTGCCGGGCGCTATGCGGATCAGGGCCGCTACGTGCTTTCAGAAAACGGGCGGCATGGTTTTCCGTCGCCCGCCGAGATTCCGGCCCTCATGGGCGACTACGCGCGTTGGCTTGCGTCCGCGCCCGCCACGCCGCAAGCCGCGTTCGATGCGCACCGCCGCCTGGTGGACATCCATCCCTTCGATGACGGCAACGGGCGCACCGCGCGTCTGCTGATGAACCTGGTCCTGATCCGGGGCGGCTATCCGCCCGTCGCCGTGCGGCCCGAAGATCGCCCGGCCTATGTCGGCGCTCTGCAACAGGCCCAGGCGGGCAAGGGAACCGACGCTTTCGACCTGCTTCTTTATCGACGTCTGGACGCGACTTTGGGGGAATATCTGAGCGCCGCGAAAGAGGCGCTGCCCCGCCCGGCACAACCCCGCGAGGCGATTAAGCCCGGCTCTGGGCCGGGGCAGTAGCCGCTACGAAGGATTGCATAATTACGGAATACGGTTACGTCGTCCCGTCATGAGGCGGAGGCATCTCACGCAACGCGTCAATCAGTGCCATACCAACTGCTTTCAGAGTCAGTCCGAGACCATTTGCCGCTTGGGCGCGGGCTGCGCGAGAGAGCTTATTCACACCGGGTACGATATGACCTATATGCTTGGCCATCAAGCACAAAGGACAGTTAGCGTGGAACCCCCTGAAATAGGGGATTCCGCGCGCCCTCCTGACCTGCTATAGAACTGGGGCGGGTGGGGCTCGAACCCACACATCCGGGATTACGAATCCCGGCCCGGTCCAATCGGCCGCCCCGCAATACGACGCGGGCTTCGGGCTGCTCGAACAGCACGAAGCCTGGCCTGATAGGCTATGTTCTCATGTGCCACCCCCTGCATCGCCTTCCGATGCCGGTTGTGCGGAAGCCGTGGGCTCCTCGTGCAAAGATGGGCCTGCGGCTTCGTTCGTTGGGCGAGGCTCTTTAAGCCTCCAGCCATATGGACGCACATTCTCCAAGCTCGGCGCGCGGCTTAGCCTAGCGCTAAGAGTGGATGCTGGGTCTTTGCCACCAACTTTCACGCCCGCTTGCTCAAGAGATGTTAGCAACTCTCGCGTATGCAGCGGCCGTCCAGCGGCGCGAATGATCACTGCCGCGGCGCGCTCAGTTATACCCAAAGTTCCAGGAGGGTCTGAGTTTGCTGCTTCGGTCACAACGCGGCGCGTCGTGGTCAATGGCGGGGACACGACCGCGACAGACGGGCTAGGGTGAAACGCTGCCAACGGCTGCATAGAGGATGTATCCAGTTGTGGGCGATACAGTCCCATCGAACCGGAGTCCGCGACGATGGCGTCTGGCCGCAACTCCCGGTAGGCTGCGATGAAATTGTTCCACCGCCGCCATTCTTCGACGGCCGCCTGGAGCTTCACATAAGCCTGAGTAAGAACGGGGTCGTCCATGACGGACGCTTGTAGCAGCGCCTCGCGGAGTCGCGCAACGGCCCTTACGGCGTCATGTGGGATTACCCCAACGCTTTTGCGCGCCGGATTTTGCTGTCTCCGAGCGACGCTTTAGAATCCAAAGCGTCAGACCTGGCTCGACCGCCTTCAAGACCGCCCTTACGCCCTAATCCCGATGCCGCGGCACCTTTCCCGTCATCCATCGCGTCCGGCACGGCTCCGGTCGCAATATCGACCATGAGCTTGCCGAGTTGGATTGGATCGCGTGGACGTGGCGTGCGCTTCATTGTCATCGGGACATTTTACACCACTCGGCTCAGTGGTGCAGTCGGAAGCGACTAGGACTAAAGTCTAGGCCGTTCAAACTGACCCACTGCCATCACAACCAATTCCATCAACTCAAGCTGTTCGCGGTTGGACACTAAAGCGCGCTATCTCAGGCTAGAGACACACTCCCCTCGTCCCGCCCGGTCAGCCTCCCGCAGCGCCTGGACCGGCGATCCCTTGCAGCCCCAGGAACAGGCCCAGCAGCACGCAGGTCAGCACGTCCATCACCACCACCAGCACGGTGGCGCGGCCGGCGGACAGGTCCAGGCCGCGGCGCGCCAGGAACCAGTGCAGGCCGATCTGGTAGGCCAGCACGGCGAGCAGCGCGGCCAGCGCCAGCGGGCGCTGCGGCAGCCCGGCGGCGGCCAGCGCGCCGGCGGCGGCGAAGGCGGCGATCGCGGCCAGGGTCATGGTCCATTGCGACCAGTCGAATGCGACGGCGAAGCGGCCCCACTCGGCTTCCCGCCCCCAGCGCCGCGCCAGCGCCTCGGAGGCGACCAGCGGCAGCAGCAGCAGCGCCACCGCCGCGAACAGCGCGGCCAGTTCGTGCGCGTCGCCGCCGCCCAGCATCGACAGCGCCCCGAACACCAGAGGGAACGCCAGCAGCGGGGCCAGGCTGGCCAGCACGTCCTGCGCCGAGCCGCCGAGATGGCGGAAGCCGGACGCATCGAAGCGCGCCAGCAGCACCAGACCGCGCAGCACGCTGACCAGCGCCGCCGTCATTGCAGCACGGCCGCCAGCACGTCGGCATAGATCGCGGCGAGCTGGCGCAGATCGGCCACCGCAACGTGCTCGTCGGCCTGGTGGATGGTGGCGCCGACCAGGCCGAACTCGGCCACCGGGCAGAACCGGGCGATGAAGCGGGCGTCGGAGGTGCCGCCGCCGGTGTCCAGCCGCGGCTCGGCCCCGGTGGCGTCGCGGATCGCGCGGCACAGCGCATCGGTCCAGGGGCCGGGCTGGGTGCGGAAGCTGTCGCCGCTGAGCGCCGCCGCCAGCTCGAACCGCGGCGCGTGCTGCGCCACGGCTTCGCGCAGCCAGGCCTCCAGCGAGGCGCCGGTGTGGCGGTCGTTGAAGCGGATGTTGAGCATCGCCCGCGCCGCCGCGGGGATGACGTTGCTGGCCGGGTTGCCGACGTCGATGCTGGTGACCTGCAGGCTCGACGGCTCGAACCACTCGGTGCCGGCGTCCAGCGGGGCGGCGGTGATCGCGGCCAGCGCCCGCAGCAGCCGGTGCACGGGATTGTCGGCGCGCTGCGGATAGGCGCTGTGGCCCTGCACGCCATGCACGGTGATCCGCGCCGACAGGCTGCCGCGCCGGCCGATCTTGACCATCTCGCCGAGCCGGCCCGGGTTGGTCGGCTCGCCCACCAGGCACATATCGGGCACCTCGCCGCGCCCGGCCAGCCAGTCCAGCACGCGCACGGTGCCGTCGGTCGCCGGGCCTTCCTCGTCGCCGGTGATCAGCAGGCTGACCGATCCGGCATGGTCCGGGCAGCGGGCGCAGGCGGCGACGAAGGCGGCGATGGCGCCCTTCATGTCGCAGGCGCCGCGGCCGTACAGCATGCCGTCGGCAAGCTCGGCGCCGAACGGGTCGTGGCTCCACAAGGCGGCGTCGCCCGGCGGCACCACGTCGGTATGCCCGGCGAAGCACAGATGCGGGCTGCCGGCGCCGCGCCGGGCGAACAGGTTGGGCGTGGTCCCGAACACCGGCCGCGAGACGGCGAACCCGATCGGCTCCAGCGCCGCGTGCAGCGTGTCGAGCGCGCCGTCGTCCTCGGGAGTGACCGAGCGGCAGCGGATCAGGGACCGCGCCAGCGGCAGCGGGTCTGCGAGATCCTGGGCGGCGGACGCACGGGTCAATCGCGCAGCAGCTCGTTGATCGAGGTCTTGGCGCGGGTCCGCTCATCGACGCGCTTGACGATCACCGCGCAGGCCAGGCCGGGGCCGGGCGAGCCGTCCGGCAGGGGACGCCCCGGCATCGCGCCGGGCACCACCACGGAATAGGCGGGCACGCGGCCGCGAAACACCTCGCCGGTGGCGCGATCGACGATGCGGGTGGACGCGCCGAGGAACACGCCCATCGACAGCACGCTGCCCCGCTCGACGCGCACGCCTTCGGCCACCTCGCTGCGGGCGCCGATGAAGCAGTCGTCCTCGATCACCACCGGCGCGGCCTGCAGCGGCTCCAGCACGCCGCCGATGCCGGCGCCGCCGCTGATATGGCAGCGCGCGCCGATCTGCGCGCAACTGCCGACCGTGGCCCAGGTGTCGATCATGCTGCCGGCCCCGACATGCGCGCCGACATTGACGAAGCAGGGCATCAGCACGACGCCGGGCGCCACATAGGCGCTGGCCCGCACCACCGCGCCCGGCACGGCGCGGAACCCGGCCGCGGCGAAGCGCGCCGCATCCCAGCCGTCGGTCTTCATGCCGACCTTGTCGAACACCGGGGCGCCGCCCGGCCCCGGCATCGGCGCGCTGTCGTTCAGGCGGAACGACAGCAGCACCGCCTTTTTCAGCCATTCATGGACGATCCAGGCGGAGTCGGGTTCGTTGCGGCCGTCGCCGGATGGCGAGGCCACGCGCAGTTCGCCCGCGCCGAGCGCGGCCAGAGCCGCAGCGACCGCCTCGCGCGGCTCGCCCCGGGTGCTGCCGTCGATCTGGTCGCGACGCTCCCACACGGCCTCGATGACGGCGCGGAGCGGATGGTCGGTCGCCCCGTTCAGCGGTCGTGGTGTCATGCCGGCAGCCCTTCGATGCCGCCCGCGCGGCGCGCCGGACGATGCTCAGGCCGGCATCTGCCTGTCAACACGAGCCGGGGCGCGCCAGCCGGGACGCGCTAGCCGGGGCGCGCGGGCCGGACGCCGGGCGGCAGGGCGCGCGGCGGCGTAACGGTCCGTTCATGCGCCTGGGTTGCAATGCGAGGCTCAGGGCCGATCCCTGCTGGAGCAAGACGCGGCATGAAGGACGCCAGAGCGCCCGTTGGGCGATCGTCGCGCCAGACGCGGACCATGCCGGCCGCAACCAGCGTCATCGAGCCGGGACCGGCGGCGCAGGGTGGCGAGGCCGACGACCCGGGACGGGCGCGGGACGGCGACGTGCTGCGCGGTGCGCTGCTCGACAGTCGCCAGCGCTGGCGCGACCTGGTGACGATGGCGGCCGACCTCGCGTTCGAGACCGATGCGGCGGGCCGGTTCGCCTTCGTCGCCCCGGCGGTGGCGCTGGGGTGGCCCGCGGACACGCTGCTCGGCCAGCCGGCGTCGCTGCTGCTGGCGGACTCGCCGGACGTGGGCGCAGGTGAGGCGGGCGCGGGGGGAGCGGGCGCGGGGGGAGCGGTCGCGGGGCACGGGTTCGACCCGTTCCGCGTCGCAGCCCCGGTGCGCGGCCGCCGCGCCTGGCTGCGCCGGCAGGACGGGGCCGCAATCTGCCTGTGCTTCGCAGTGGCGCCGCTGCTGGATGCAGGCGGCCGGGTGATCGGCGCGCGCGGCGTCGGCCAGGACGTGACCGAGCAGGACGCCAGCGACGCGGCGATCGCGGCCGCGCTGCGCCGGTCCGAAACCATCGACCATATCCTGTGGCGGATGCGCCAGGAGGTGCTGGCGCCGCGCATGATGCAGGTGACGCTGGAGGCGCTGGGCGGCGCGATCGGCGCGGCCGGCGCGGCGGTGATCGACATGCTGGGCGACGGCGTCTCGCCCACGCTGCTGCACCAGACCGGGCGGCAGATGCCGGCGGTGCTGCACCCGGCGCTGCTGCTGCTGGAGCAGGGCGGCGCGGAAGGCGGGCACGCCCTGGCGCCGGATGGCCGGCCGTTGCTCGTCTGCCCGTGCCAGACGCGGTTCGGCGAGCAGGCCGGGCTGGTGCTGTGGCGCGCGCCGGACGCCCGCGCCTGGGATGAGGACGACCGCGGCGTGGTCGCCGCGGCGGCGGCGCTGGTGCGGGTGATCCTTGAACACGAATCGATCCAGCGCGAGATGGCCCGCCAGGCGCGCACCGATCCGCTGACCGGCCTGCTGAACCGGCGGGCGTTCCTGGACGAGGTGGCGCGGCGCATCGACCGGCTGGACCGCGAAGGCATCCCGGGCACGCTGATGTTCATCGACCTGGACAATTTCAAGCGCCTGAACGACAGCCGCGGGCATGACGTGGGCGACGACGCGCTGTGCCTCGCCGGCAACCTGCTGCGCGCGGCGGTCCGCCCGGCCGACCTGGTGGCCCGGCTGGGCGGCGACGAGTTCGCGCTGTGGCTGGACGGCACCGACGAATTGTCGGCCGCCGAGCGCGCCGAGATGCTGCGCGTCGAGGGGCCGCGCGCGCTGGAGCATCTCGGCGACCCGATGGATCCGCCGGTCGGCATGTCGATCGGCATTGCCACGCGCTGGCCGGGCCGCGGCGAGGATCTCGACACGCTGATCCATCGCGCGGACCAGATCATGTACGAGGTCAAGCGCGCGGGCCGCGGCCATTGGCGCGTCTCGCGTTCGGATGGCTGGTGATGTCGCGCGCCAGCGCACAGCCGGTCGCGGCGACAGCCGCGGACCGCGCGCATGATGCCCGGCATGACCGAGCGGGGCGCGACCAAGCGGGGCGCGACGAGGCGGGGCGCGACGAGGCGGGGCGCGACGAAGCGGGGCGCGACGAAGCGGGGCGCGACGAGGCGGCGCGGGTCCGGCTGGCCGCCAATCCGGGCACGGCCGCCGAACTGCTGCAACGCCTGGCCGCGGATCCGCGCGTCACCGTGCGCGCGGCGCTGGCGCTAAATCCGGCGGCCTCGGCCGATCAGGACGCGGCGCTGGCCGATGATTGCGACGAGCGCGTCCGCACGCTGCTCGCCCGCAAGCTGGCCTTGCTGGTCCCGCAGGTGGCAGCGCCCGAGCGCTGACCACATGCGCGAGCGCATGCTGGCGACGCTGTCCGGCCTGATCGAGGACGAGGCGGTGCGGGTGCGCGCGGCGATCGCCGACGTGCTGAAGGAATTGCCGCAGGCGCCGCGGGCGCTGATCCTGCGCCTGGCGCGGGATTGCGCGGTTCCGGTGAGCGAGCCGGTGATCCGCCTGTCGCCGCTGCTGACCGCCGAGGATCTGCTGGCGCTGCTGGCCCAGCCGCCGAGTGCGGCCACCGCCACCGCGATCGCTCGCCGGCCGGATCTGCACGAATCGGTGTCCGACGCGATCGCCGCGACCGCCGACAGCGCCGCGATCACCGCGCTGCTGGGCAACCGCTCGGCGGCGATCCGCGAAGCCACGCTCGATGCGCTCGTCGCGCGCGCCGCGGCGCATGAGGATTGGCACGATCCGCTGGTCCGCCGGCCGATGCTGACAAGGCGGGCGGCGCGGCGCCTGTCGGAGATCGTCGCCACGCACCTGCTGGAAGTGCTCGCCGGGCGCGACGACCTGGACCCTGGCACGGCAGCCGAGCTGCGGCAGCGCCTGGCTGACCGCCTGGGACTCGCCGAGCGCCCGGACGGCGAGGACAGCCCCGGACCGTCGGGCGCCGCCGAGCACGCGATCGCCACGGCGCGGGCGCTGTTCGCCAAGGGCGAGCTGACCGAGCAGGCGATGATCGGCGTTGGCCAGCGCGGCGATAGCGGGCTCTGCGCGGCGATGCTGGCGGTCGCCGTCGGCGTGCAGGTCGGCGTCATCGAGCGAGCCGCCGCGCTGCGCAGCGCCAAGGCGCTGGTCAGCCTGGCCTGGGCCGCCGGCTTTTCCATGCGCGCCGGAGTGGCGGTGCAGTCGATCCTGGGCAGGCTGTCGCCGTCCGCCATGCTGCGCGCCACGGCGAACGGGGATTTTCCGCTGGCCCCGGACGAGATGCGCTGGCAGATCGACCTGCTGAAGCGCATCGGCCGGTGACAGAACTCCACAATGTCCGCTCGACTGGTCGCGTCCTGCAATGGTTGACGATCGTTTAACGTCTTGACCGTGCCAGACGCTACGCCGCCACAACGCCGGTTTGATCCGCGTGCGACCACGATCGGACGCCGGTCGTCACACGAATCGCCGGCGCTGCGGGAGAGCCGATCGGCATGGACGATGGCATGGTCATCAGTCGCACCAGACGCTCCGCGGGCGCCGCCGGCGCGTCGGCGCGCGGCAAGGCCCGCGCGCTGCGGATGCCGTCGGCGCGCCTGGGCGCTGGCGCCGATGCGGAGCCGCCGACCGCCGATCCGGCGCGCGAACCGGCGCGGAGCGGCACGATCTGGTTCGACTACACCGACCTGGTGCATTATTTCGAGGACAACCGGGTGCCGACCGGCATCCAGCGGGTGCAGATCGGGCTGTTCCGCGCCACGCTGGCGCGGGAGGCGGGCGCCGCGCCGGAGCGCCTGGCGGCATGCAGCTTCGACACGCAGCGGCGGTGCTGGGTGGCGATCCCGGACGCGCTGCTGGCCTCGGTGTGCCGCGCGGCCTGCAGCGGCGCCGCCGGGGTCGTGGCAAGCGGCGTTGCCGACGAGGCCTGGCGGGCGCTGACCGGCGCCCTGCGGCACAGCGTCAGCAGCGGGCCGTCCGCGCCATTCGCGCCCGGCGACATGCTGGTCAACATCGGCAGCTCGTGGTGGATCGCCGACTACCTGCGCTACGTGCATCATCTGCAGCGCGAGCGCGGCGTGCTGTACGTAGCGTTCGTGCATGACTGCATCCCGCTGCGGGTGCCGGAGACCTGTGCGGCGAACCTGGTGGACGAGTTCGGCGCGTGGTTCGCCGAGACCATGCGCATCGCCGACATCGTGCTGGCCAATTCCGAACACACCGCGCGCGACATCAGGCTGCTGGCGCCGGCCGTCGGCGGCGAGGCGGTGCAGCCGCATGTGGTGCGCCTGGACGCCCGGTTCGACGACGGCCCGCAGCCAGGCCCGGCCGCGATCGCCCGGCTGGACGCCACGACCCATGCCGGCCTGGGCATCCGCCGGCCCTTCGCGCTGTTCGTCGCCACGCTGGAGGCGCGCAAGAACCACATCTTCGTCTTCCGCTGCTGGGAATCGCTGATCGAGAAGCACGGCAACGCGGTGCCGGACCTGATCTGCGTCGGCAAGCAGGGCTGGCTGTTCGACTACACGCAGAACTGGCTGCGCGTGCATCCCAAACTCGCCGGGCGCGTCCGGCTGGTCGGCACCCTGTCAGACCACGACGTGGCCGCGCTGTACCGCACCGCGCAGTTCACGGTGTACTGCTCGCATTACGAAGGCTGGGGACTGCCGGTCACCGAGAGCCTGTGCTACGGCCGGGTGCCGGTGGTGCCCGACAACACCGCGCTGCCCGAAGCGGGCGGCCGGTTCGCCGCCTATTACGAGCCGGAGTCGCAGGACGGGTTCTGCGCGCAGGTCGAACTGCTGATGGACCGCAGCCGGCGCGGCGAACTGGAATCGCGCATCCGCGCCGGCTATCAGCCGCGCTCCTGGACCGATGTGCTGACGCAGATGACCTCGGCGCTGCGGCAGGCGACGCTGCGCAGCGGCGCGGCCCTCGCCGCGGCCGATATGCGCCCGGGCCGCATCTACGGCCTGGCCCGGCCGCGGCGCGAGGCAGCGATGCCGGCCGGGATGGAATCCGGCGAGCGGCTGAAACACGGAATCGGCTGGCATGCCGCCGAGGAATGGGGAACCTGGTCGCGCCTGGAGCAGGCGCAACTGCTGTTCACCCTGACGGGCCGCAAGCGCGACTGCCTGATGTACCTTCTTGTGCGCGGCGGGCCGGCCGAGCAGGGTACTGCGGGTGCGCGCGGCGGGCGTGGACATCGCGCCGGTGACGCTGTTTGCCGGCCAGCGGCGGCTGCTGCGCGTGAAATCTGGACCCGGCGGCCGCCGGCGGCGAGGTGCTCGTCACCTTCGCGGCCCCGCCATACAGCCTATCCGGCCACACCGACGGGCGCGACCCGCGCGAGATCGGCTTCGGGCTGGAATCGCTTGCCGTTGCCGACCGGCGCGACGCCGCATCCCGCGTCGAGATGCTGGAGCAGTTCCTGGCCCCGGCGTGATGTCGTCCGCCTACTCGCCCAGCACCAGCAGGACGTCCAGCGTGCGCGGCCCGTGCACGCCGGCCACGCGGCTCAGCTCGATATCGGCGGTGGCGGATGGGCCGGAGGCGAAGGTGAGCGGCCGGCGCTGGTCGATGCTGTCGCGCAGGCGCGCCACCGCCTCGGGCACCAGCCCCACGACCTGGGCCGCCCGCACGACGCACAGCCAGTAATCCGGCAGCAGCGTCACCGCCCGCCGGCCCTGGCGCGCGCCGCCGTCGAGCACGATGGTTCCGGTCTCGGCGATGGCCAGCGCGCAGCCGGTCATGGCGCCCGCCAGGCGGTCAAGCACATCATGCGGCTGGCCGCCATCCTCGGTGATGTCGATGCCGGCGGGCCGCCAGCCGGGCGGCAGGTCGGCGGGGACGATGAGACTGCCGATCCGGCGCTCGCCCAGCCGCGCCGAGGCGGCGGCGGCGATCGCGTGCGGTCCCGCGACATCGGCGACCACCACGCCGTAGTCGCGCAGCCGGGCGACGAACCGGTCCAGCAGGACCGCGCCCGGCGCGTCCCAGGTCCGGCGGAAGCCGGGTCCGGGATCGGGCAGCGGCGCCGCGCCGGCGGCGACCGCCGCGCGGATGTCGGCCAGCATCGCCTCACGGCCGCGCATGTGGCAGCTCCCCGCGCGCGGCCCACCATTCGCGAAAGCTCTGCTCCGGCAGCGCCGGAAAGTTGCGCGTTTCGGTCCATCCGGCGAGCGGGCCGGGCAGCGACGGGATGATGTCGTCACGCGCCACCACCATCTGCGCGAGCCGCCCGGCCTCTCGCGCCAGGCCCATCCGACCCTGGCTTTGGAACATCCACAGCGCCGCCTGCATGGCGATGTTCTCGCCCGACAGGCTGCCGAACAGGCCGCGCTTGTCCTGCTCGACGACATTGCCGCGCAGATGCACCAGGATGCGCGGGATATTGATCATCACCGGGCACGCCTCGTAGCACGCGCCGCACAGGGTCGAGGCGTAGGGCAAGGATCCGGCGCGGTCCAGGCCGCGCAGCTGCGGTGTCACGATCGCGCCGATCGGTCCCTGGTACATCAAGTCGTAGGCGTGGCCGCCGGTGTGCTTGTACACCGGGCAGACGTTCAGGCAGCGCGAGCAGCGGATGCAATGCAGCGTCTCCCGCGCCTCGGGATCTGCGAGGATCGCGCTGCGGCCATTGTCGAGCAGCACCAGATGGAACGTCTGCGGCCCGTCGCCCGGCCGCACGCCGGTCCAGAACGAGGTGTACGGGTTCATCCGCTCGCCGGTCGAGGCGCGTGGCAGCAGCTGCAGAAACGCCGCCATGTCGTCCCAGTGCGCGAACACCTTGTCGATGCCCATGAGCGTGATGAGCACCTCGGGCAGAGTCAGGCACATGCGCCCGTTGCCCTCGCTTTCGACGACGCCGATGCTGCCCGTCTCGGCGACCGCGAAGTTGACGCCGGACAGCGCGACGCGCGCGGTGAGGAACTTCTGCCGCAGGTAGCGCCGCGCCGCCGCCGCCAGTTCGCTCGGCTCGTCGGTCAGGTGATCCAGGTGCAGCTCGCGCATGAACAGCTCGCGGATTTCGGCACGGTTCTTGTGGATCGCCGGCACCAGGATGTGCGAGGGCGAATCATGCGCCAGCTGCACGATCATGTCGGCAAGGTCGGTCTCCACCGGCTCGATGCCGGCCTCCGCCAGCGCCGGGTTCAGCTCGATCTCGTCGGTGGTGTTGGACTTCACCTTGATGATCGTCCGCGCCTGATGCGCTTGCGCCAGTCCGACGATGATCTCGCGCGCGTCCGCCGCGTCGCTCGCCCAGTGGACGTGGCCGCCGGCGGCGACGACGTTGCCTTCGAGCAGCAATAGCTGCTCGTCCAGCGTCGCCATCGCGCGCGCCTTCGCCGCCCGCCCGGCCTCGCGCAGCGCCGGCCAGTCGGGCAGTTCGGCGATCACCTGATCGGTCTTGGCGCGGATCGTGTTGGTGGCGCGCAGGATGTTGGCGCGCAGCTGCGAGTCGTGCAGCTCGCGGTGCGCCAGCTCGGGAAACGGATGCGCCTCGCGCGTCATGCCGCGCCCGCCTCGGTGGCGGCCAGGATCTCCGCCAGATGCACCACGCGCACACCGGTCTGGATGCGCGACAGGCCGCCGCCGATATGCATGAGACAGGAATTGTCGCCGGCCGTGCAGATTTCCGCGCCGGTGTCGAGCACCGCGCGCATCTTGTCGGCCAGCATCGCGGTCGAGGTCTCGGAGTTCTTCAGCGAGAACGTTCCGCCGAAGCCGCAGCACTCCGCACTGTCGGGCAGCGCGACAAGATCGATGCCGCGCACGCCGCGCAGCAGTCGCTCCGGCCCGTCGCCCAGGTGCAGCCCGCGCAGCGAGTTGCAGGACGCATGGTAGGTGACGCGATGCGGGTAATACGCCCCGACCTCCGTCACTCCGAGCTTCCGGGTCAGGAACTCGGAAAACTCGAACACGCGCGGCGCCAGCGCGGCGACTGCGCGCGCGAGCGCCGTGTCCCCCGCGTGCTCGGCCAGGGTCGCATATTGCTGGCGGACCATCGTGGTGCACGAGGTCGAGGGGATGACGACGGCCTCGGCGTCGGCGAAGTCATCGACGAAGCGGCGCGCGAGGCTGGTCGCCTCGGCGCGGTAGCCGGAATTGCTGTGCATCTGCCCGCAGCAGGTCTGGCCGGGCGGGAACTCGACCGCATGCCCCAGACGCTCCAGCACGCGCACCACCGCCTGCCCGGTCTGCGGGAACAGCGTGTCGTTGAAGCAGGTGATGAACAGGCTGACGCGCATGACGGGGTCCGGTGCGGCATCTGCCGCTCGCCACGCAACGCTCGGCCGGCGGATCCGGCTGCTTCGCGGGTGAAAAAAGCCGCCATCGCGAGGCGTCGCTCTCGCGATGGCGTGCGCGGCGGCTACTTGCCCCAGATCGCCTTGTAGTGGTCGCGATAGCCGTTGTCGGGATCGAACACGTTGTTCGGGCCGCCGTCGAACGCGATGTTGCCGGCGGTCACCAGATGGATCTTCGGCACGAACCCCGACCACGGCTGCTTGGCGAAGGCGCGGTTCAGCTCGTCCACCAGCTGCCAGCCCTGCATGTTCAGCGGCTCCGGCACGGTCGCCATCTGGTACTGCTTGGCGCGGATGCGCTGATAGGCGCTTTCGGACCCGTCGCCGGCCGAGATGTTGTGCGGCGCGCCGGCGCCGTCGATGCCGGCGGCGGACAGCGAGGGCGGCATGAAGTCGAAATAGACGTCGTTGATCGCCAGCGAATAGGTCCATTTCGCGCCGAACCGCTGCAGCAGCGAGGTGGTGAGCTGCGGCATGCGCTGCGACGCCTCGGCGATCGGGCTGTCCTCGAAGCTCAGCACCGTGCAGCCGGGGCATTGCTTGATGACCGCCTCCATCGCCCGCGCCTTGAACAGCGCGATCTGGTACTGGCTGTCAGTGAAGATCACCACGCCCGCCTTGCCGCCCGAATCCGCGACGGCGAGATCCGCCGCGGTGGCGGCCACGTCGGCCGAGACGCTGGTGACGTTGGCGAACAGGCCGGCGGCCGAGTCCGGCCCCGGCTTCGGGCCGGAATGCCAGCCGACCAGCGGGATGCCAGCGGCGGCCGCCTGGCCGAAGCCGACCTTCTGCTCGTTGGTGTCGAAGCCGCCGACGATGATGCCGTCGGGCTTGAGCGTCAGCGCCTGGTCCAGTGCGGCGGTGCGCGCCGAGACGGTGCCCTGCCCGTCCAGCACCCGGACAGTCCAGCCGATCGCCGCACCGGCCTGCTGCACGCCCTGCGAGACGCCCAGGATGCCGCCGTTCTTCATGTCGCCCGCGACGAAGATGATGGTCTTGCCGGCGGCGGCTTTCGGACCGGTGGTCGGGCCGTCCCAGGCGCTCGCGCGGCCGGTCGCGGTGGCCACGTTGGCGCGCGCGTCGCCCAGCATGTCGGCGCGGGCGCTGCCCGCCAGCGCGAAGCTGGCAGCCGCCAGCAGCAGCAGTCGAAACCGCATCATGTCGTTCCCCTGATCGGCGCCGGCGCCGGGATTGGCCTGGGCGCCTTGGTTGCAGCCCCGCGCTTGCGCTGCGCGTATCCGGCGATGCCGATGGCGACCAGCAGCGTGACGCCGTTGAACATCGGCTCGACCCAGAACGAGCCGCCGAATTGCTGGATACCGGCGATGCCGATGGCCAGGATCGCCACGCCGACCAGCGTGCCCCACACGTTCACCCGCCCCGGCTTGATCGTGGTCGAGCCGAGGAACGCGCCGACCAAAGCGGGCAGCAGGAACTCCAGCCCGACGCTGGCCTGGCCGATGCGCAGCTTGCTGGCCAGCAGCACGCCGGCCAGCGCCGTCAGCGTTCCCGAGGCGACGAAGGCGGCGACCGTGTAGCGGCGGACGAAGATGCCGTTCAGCGCGGCGGCGCGCGGGTTGGCGCCGATGGCGTACAGGTACCGGCCGACCGGCAGGTATTCGAGCGTCACCCACATGACGAAGGCCAGGCCCAGGACGTAGAACCCGGTGATCGGCAGGCCGAGCACGAACGTGCCGCTGAGCGCGTAGAACCCGGGCTGCAGCATGCCCAGCACCTGCCGCCCGCCTGAATGCCACATGGCGATTGCGTACAGCACCGTGCCGGTGCCCAGCGTGGCGATGAAGCTGTCGATCTGCGCGACCTCGACCAGCACGCCGTTGAGCAGGCCGACGAAGGCGCCGAGGCCCAGCACCGCCAGCACGGCGAGCAGCCAGGGCAGGTGCAGCATGGTCTGCAGGCTGATCGCCAGGATATGCCAGAGCACGATGCCGTAGCCCACCGTCAGGTCGATCTTGCCCGTCGCCATCGGGATCATCGCCGCCAGCGACAGCAGGGCGATGATCGCCTTGTCGCTGACGATGCTGCGCAGGTTCAGCATGGTCGGGAACGTGTCCGGCAGCAGCCACGAGAAGAGGACCGCCAGCAGCACCGCCAGGATCACCAGTCCGTAAACCGGCAGCAAGCGCAGCAGGCGCGCCGGGCCGTGCAAGCGGGACAGTTCGCCGCGCGTGGGCTCCAGCGCGGTGGAGCGGATTGAGGAGGTTGCCATGCGTTCAGCTCCTTGCGACCGCGCGCCGCATCTATGCCGCCTGCTTGACGGAGGCGGCGTGGATCAGCCGCTCGATGGTCAGGTCGGACCCGGCGACCTCGTCCACGATCAGGCCGCGCGAGAACACCAGGGCGCGGTTGCAGATCCGCGCCACTTCCTCGAAGTCCGTGGACACGACGATCACGCCCAGCCCGCGCGCGAGCGCCGCCTCCAGCAGCCGGTAGATGTCCGCCTTGGCCCCGACATCGACGCCGGCGGTCGGGTCTTCGGCGATCAGCAGCCGGCGCGTCACCCGCAGCCAGCGGCCGACCACGACCTTTTGCTGATTGCCGCCGGACAGCGCCTCGATCGGCAGGTCGGGCGCGTTGGGGCGCACGCCGACCGTCTCGCCGATCGCGCGCGCCCGCCCCGCCTCGCGGCTGGGCGAGAGCAGATGCAGCAGCCGCCGGCCGATCGCGCCAGGGTTCAGGAAGGTGTTTTCGCGGATCGACAGGCCGGCGGCGGTGCTTTCCTCCACCCGTTCGCGGGCGATCAGGCCGATGCCGCAGGCGATGGCCGAAGCCGGCGCGCGCAGGTCCGGCACGGCGCCGGCCAGCCGCACCGTGCCGGTGCAGGGCACGGCGCCGAACAGCGCCCGGCCGATCCGTTCGTGTCCGGCGCCGCGCAGGCCGACCAGCCCGACGATCTCGCCGCGCCGCACCGCGAACCCGACCGGCCCGGCGCCGCCGGCCACCAGTCCCGATACCTGCAACAGGGCCTCGCCGGCCGCCGGTTCGCGCTGCGCCTCGAACCGGTCGAGCGCGCGGCCGACGATCAGGCCGACCAGCGCGTCGGGCGTGGTCTCGGCCACCCTGCACTCGCCGACCAGCGAGCCGTCGCGCAATACGGCGACGCGATCGGCGAGCTGGAACACCTCGTCCAGGCGGTGCGACACGTAGATCATCGCCACGCCGCGCGCGGCCAGCGGGCGCAGCGCGTCGAACAGGCGATGCACCTCGTCGGCCGGCAGGCTGGCGGTCGGCTCGTCCAGCACCAGAACGTCGGACCGCACCGCCAGGGCGCGAGCGATGGCGACCAGGCTTTTCTCGGTGCGGCTGAGATCCTGCACCCGCGCGGTCGGATCCAGGTCGCCGCCGATCTGCGCCAGCGCCGCGCGCGCCGCCTGTTCGGTCGCGCGCCAGTCGATGCGGCCGCCGGCGCGCGGGTAGCCCAAGGCCAGCGCCATGTTCTCGGCCACCGTCATCCAGTCGATCAGTCCGAGATCCTGATGGATGAAGGCGACGGGCTGGTGCTGGCCGAAGCGGACCGGCTTGTGGCGGTACGGCGCGCCGCGATACAGGATGCGCCCCTCGTCCGGGTCGTGGATGCCGGCCAGCGTCTTGATAAGGGTGGATTTGCCGGCGCCGTTCTCGCCCAGGAGCGCCAGGATCTCGCCGGGGCGCAGGTCGAGCGAGACCGAGTTCAGGGCGAGCGTGCCGCCGAACCGCTTGACGATGCCCTCAAAGCACAGCAGCGGACCCCGCTCCACGATCACTCGTCCCCATCCTGCTCCGGGGCCACCCTGCCCCGGTTGCTGGGACGCTATCGCCGCGCCTCGACTCGCGCCAGCCTCATCACGCCGGCGGATCGACGGATCATGGGGTGATCGCGAAGATGGTGCCGGACGCGGTGGCGCCGTAAATCGTGTTGGAGGGGTCGATGGCCAGCGTGCCGGTCGGGCCCGAGCCGTCCCTGCCCCCGGTGAACCGGTGCAGGACCGTCAGCGCGCCGGCCGGCGTAATGCGAAAAACGGTGCCATGGCCGCTGTCCGCCGGCGCGGAACCGCCCGCCAGGGTCGTGCCGTACAGATTGCCGTCCTGCCCGAGCGCCAGCGGGCCATTCGGCAGATACCCGTCGGCCCCTCCGCTGAACCTGTGCAGGATGCGGAACCCGGCCCCGGTGATGGTCCAGACGACGCCCGCGGACGAGGATCCGTTGCGCACGTTGGTGACGCCATAGATGTTGCCCGCCGCGTCCTGCGTGGGCGTGATCTGCGGATACTCGCCGTCGTCGCGATCCTTGAACGAGTAGATCGTGGCGAGCGTGCGGCCGGGCTGCTGCAAGCTGAACACCGAGCCATTCGGCCGTCCGCCGAAGCCCATGCCGACCGTGGTGCCATACAGGGTCCCGCCGATGCCCAGGATCACGCCGCTGAACGGGCAATGTCCGTCGTGCCGGCTGGCGAACCTGTGCAGCACGCGCATCGCCCCGTCCGCCGCGATGCTGAACACCTCGCCATTGCCGGGCGAGAGGTCCGCCTGCGAGGCGGTGCCGAACAGGGTTCCGGCGCGATCCAGCGCCACCCCGTCGAGGGGTGCGGCGCCGTCGAGGCCGCCGAGGAAGCTGTGCAGCGTGACGACCGCCTGGCCGGAGGCGGGCAGCCTGAACACCGCGCCCTGGCCGGCGCTGCCGCCGGCCACCGTGGTGCCGAAGATGTCGCCCGCGGCGTTCATCGCCAGGCGGGCGTTCACCTGGCGGCCGTCATCGCCGCCGGTGAAGGTGTACAGAACCTGGAAGGCGCGCGCCGGGCCAAGCCGGAACAGCAGCCCGGCGCCGGCCGGGCCGGCGGTGGGTTCGGCGCCATAGAGCGAGGATCCCCGCACCAGGCTGACGAACAGCGACGCCTGCGCGCCGGGCGGCGCGGTGTAGAGCACGCTGAACCCGGATGCGCTGGCGTGCCCCGACAGGGCCGCCCAGATCCCGATCGCCCAGATCCCGATCGCGACGGCACCGCCGACGCCCCAGCACCGACCGCGACGCATTGACAGGTCCCCAATAATTGCAATCGGGTTTAGAACAGCCGGGCGGCGCAGGGCAAGCCCGCGCCGGGCTAACCGGAGACTTCAGCCGCCTGCCCCAGACAGCGCAGGTACCGCTCGACCGATGCGGCCAGGACGGCGCTGCCGTCATGCGGCACGATGCTTTGCCAGAACGCGCCGTAGATCGTCTCGAACGCAAACGGAGCCAGCACGGCTGCAATCCGTTGGACCGGCGCGCGCGACAGCGGCAGGTAGTCGGGATAGCTCCACATGAAGCTGACGCGGCGATCCGGGGTCACCTGCGCGATGTCGCCGGACAGCAGCGCGCCACGGCCCGCGGCACCGTCGCGCCAGTGGAGAACCGTGCCGCCGGCGAAATGGCCGCCGGCGCGGATCAGGGTCACACCGGGCAGCAGGCGACGGGTGTCGCCGTCCCAGAAATGCAGCCTCGGGTCGGCGCGCATCACCCATTGCCGGTCTGCCGCGTGCAGATGCACCGGGCAGTCGAAGGCGCGCGCCCAGTCCACCATCGCCGCGTAGTAGTGCGGATGCGAAATCGCGATGCCGGCCAGCCCGCCGAGGCCGCGCACGAACTCCTCGATCGCCGGGTCGAGCAGCGGGATGCAGTCCCACAACAGGTTGCCGGACGGCGTGCGCAGCAGCAGCGCGCGCTGGCCGATGCCGAATGTCGGCTGGATGCCCAGGCCCAGCAAGTCGGGCTGCTGCTGGCGGACCGTGGTGAAATGCGCGCCACGCAGCGCATCCGGCGTCGTCCAGGCCTGGCCGGAGGGCGGCACGAACTGGCGTTCGTCGCTGCAGATCGGACAGGTCGCGGGCGGCCCCTCCGCCGGCTCGAACTGGGTGGCGCAGGTGACGCAAATGAAAGGCGTCATGGATGCTGCGCCGAACCAGGCGCGCAGCACGGGCCGGCACGCCGGGAAGTCCTCGGCGCGCGAGTTTCGGATTCGAGCAATTTTCGCATCCGCAGCCGGCCCTCTGTCTTCACGTTATATCGCTGTCAACCTTGTATAACAGCGCGCTGTGTTGGGGACTCGTCAAGCTGCGGCGTGTACAGAGCACGCTTTCGCGACCTAGACGGGACAGCCTGCACCGATGCGCTTCAGGACGACAGCCGGGCTGACCAGCGGGTCGGCGATGTTTCTGCTCGACATAGCCGCCATGACGCTGGCCTGGCCGCTGGCGCTCGGCCTCGGCGTGGCCCCGGCGCTGCGCGGGCCGGCGGCGGTGCTGGTGGCGGTCGCCTATCCCGCCGCCAACCTGCTGTGCCTGTATGCGCTCGGCCTGTATCGGCGCGATGTCATCATTGAGACGCGCAAGGCGCTCGGCCGCATTCCGATCGCCGCCGTGCTCGGCTCGGTGCTGGCGGTCAGCGCCGTGGCGCTGGCCTGCCTGCAGATCGGCCAGCCGGAACACCAGGGGCGCATCTGGGCGATCGCGGTGGCCGGGTTCCTCGGCGCCGAGGCCAGCGCACGCCTGGCGTTCCATGCGCTGCGCCGCAGCGGCGTCATCCGGCGGCGCGTGCTGGTGGTGGGCGCCGGCCGGCGCGCCTGGGATCTGGTCCACATGCTCGACCGCGAGGGACGCAACCTGCGGTACGACATCGCGTTCGCGCACGACCCCGGCCTGGGGGACATCGACCCGAGGCTGGCCGGCGGCGGCTGCGGGCCGGTGCTGAGCGTGGGTATCCCCGACATGCTGGGATTGGCGCAGCGCGTCGGGGCGGACCAGATCGTGGTGGCCCCGGACGACCGCCGCGGCATGGCGTTGGAGGGCCTGCTCGCCTGCAAGACGGCGGGATTCCCGGTCAAGCAGTACCTGTCCTTCGTCGAGCGCGAGATCAGGCGGGTCGATCTGAAGCGGATGGAAGTGAGCTGGCTGCTGTATTCCGAGGGGTTCCATTTCGGCCTGCTGGACCGCGCGTCGAAGCGGCTGCTGGATGTCCTGGTCTGCGCGCCCCTGCTGCTGCTGGCAGCGCCGTTCCTGCTTGCCGCGATGCTCGCCATCAAGGTCGATGACGGCGGTCCGGTGCTGTACCGCCAGACCAGGGTGACGCGCGGCGGCCGGCATTTCGAGATCCTGAAGCTGCGGACGATGGGCGTGGCAGCCGAGGCGGGCGGCGCGGTGTGGGCCGCGGCGCGCGATCCGCGGATCACCCGCATCGGCGGCTTCCTGCGCCGCACCCGGCTGGACGAGCTGCCGCAACTGGTCAACGTGCTGCGCGGCGACATGTCCCTGGTCGGCCCGCGGCCGGAGCGGCCAAGCTTCGTCGCCATGCTGGCCGCCCAGATCCCGCTGTATCACGAGCGCCACATGGTCAAGGCGGGGCTGACCGGCTGGGCGCAGGTGAACTACCCGTACGGAGCGTCGATCGACGACGCGCGCTCGAAGCTCAGCTACGACCTGTACTACGTCAAGAACTTCTCGGCGCTGTTCGATCTCGCCATCATTGCCCAGACGCTGCGGGTGGTGCTGTGGCCGGGCGGGGTGCGCTAGGTTCAGGACTCATTGTCCAAGCCAGAAGGTGACTGCAACGGCGATGCAGATGGCCTCTGCACGCTCCCACTGGCCTCCGGCTCCCTGGTGGAGAACCCGCTGCGCGGGCGATCGTATAGCATAGGTCACGCAATTGGAGCGCCAACCTCATGCCTCTCCTACGTCCCCTCGATCCGGCATTCCCGATCGATCGTCAGATTTCCGTCGAAGCCTCCCCCGTCGTGCTCATCAACCTGTTCACCCTCGACAAAGCGGACGAAGAGATTTTCCTGCAAGCTTGGGAGGACGACGCAGCTTTCATGAAGCAGCAGCCGGGCTTCATATCGACCCAGCTTCATCGGGCGATCGGCGACAGCTGCGCCTATCTGAATTCCGCCGTCTGGGAATCGACCGCTCGGTTCCGGGACGCTTTCTCCCATCCTGACTTCAGGGCAAAGCTCTCGAACTATCCGGCTTCGGCGGTCGCATCGCCGCATTTGTTTCAGAAGATGGCAGTTTCCGGCATCTGCGTCGCCTAGAGGATGGTCGGGCGACACTGCCCGTCGCAGACGGCGTGGAGCTTGGAGAAATGGGTGCCGTCGATCATCAGCCGCTCCGGCGGACCGGGCTCGGCCGCGAGGGCGGCGAAGATGCGCTCGAACACCCCATGCGGCTCCACCGCACGACGCGATTTTACAGCGTCTTGTGCGGGCCGTAGCCGCCGGGAGCGTCCTTCCAGCGCAGCCCGTTGCGGATCACGCAGACGATGCCGCTGACCACACGGCGATCGTCCACGCGCGGGATGCCGTGCGGCACCGGGAAGAACGCCGCGATGCGTTGCACCTGGGCAGGCGACAGCAGGAACAGGCCGAACATGGCTACTTCCGACCTCGCCAGAACCACACCCGTCTGCGCCGGGGCAAGACGTCAATGGGTCCTGAGCATAGCCGGCGCGGCCTCGCCCGCGGCCGGGTCGCGCCAGGCGATGCTGAAGCGGACCCACGGGCTGGGCAGGTAGCTGCGCAGCGCGCCGCCGACCACATAGACCCGCCAGGCGTACTCGGCATGGTCCGGCGCGAGCGGCGCCAGCAGCGCGGACTGGTCGGTATAGCCCGAGAACACCTGCACGGGTTCGGGCGGATCCAGGGCCAGCACCTGCACGTAGAACCGCGCGGGCACCGGCTGCGGCGCGGCGGTCCACACCAGCTCGATGCTGCGGATGGGCGGCGCGCGCGCGATCGTGGCGGATTCGGCGGGCGCGAGCGGCGCCGCGGCGACGAGGCGGGCGGTCGCGACGTCGAGCGCGGCCCCGGCGTGGACGCGCAGCCGCTCGCCCGCCGCATCCAGGCCGCCGGCCGCCGCCGCGCGCAGCCACGATGCCGCCAGCGCCGGGTTCTTCGGCACGCCGTCCCCGGCCTCGTAGAGTTGCGCCAGGTCGTATTCGGCGCGGTGGTCATGGTGCGCCGCCGCCCGCGCGTACCACAGCGCCGCCGCGGCCGCGTCGCGCGGCGTGCCGCGGCCGCTGTCGTACATCACCGCCACGTTCAGCTCGGCATCCGCCAGCCCCGCCTCGGCCGCCTTGCGATACCAGCCGAGGGCGGCGCGGGCGTCCTGGCCCACGCCATCGCCCAGATCGTACAGGACCCCGAGGCCAAGCTCGGCGCGCGGATTGCCCCGGGCGGCGAGCGGCGACCAGGCCGCAAGGGCATCGGCGAAGCGTCCCTGGTCGAACGCCCGCTGCCCGGCGCCCGGGGTCGCCGCGGCGGCGAGCGCCGGCGCGACCAGTCCGAGCAGGCCCAGCAGCAGCGCCCGGTCCAGGCGGCGGGGGCGCCTGTTGCGCATCAGCGCCAGGCGATCTGGACCTGGCGGTCGCGCGGCTCCGCCGTGCCGGCGGCGGCGGCCACCGGGAGATCGGATTCGCCCTTGGCGAGGATCTGGAACCGCTCGGCGGGAATCCCCCGGGCGACCAGGCCGCGCAGCACGGCATAGGCCCTTTGCTGCGAGAGCTGGAGGTTGCCGATCGGCGATCCGGTCGGGTCGGTGCTGGCGGTCAGGATCATCACGATCGGCTGGCCGGCACGATACAGCCGCGCCGCCTGATCCAGCACCGGCAGCGCGTCCGCCCGCAGCCCGGCGCTGCCGGTGTCGAAATAGATCGACAGCGAATCCTTGGCTTCGGGCGCGGGCGCGGCGGCCGGCGCGGTCGCCGCCGCGCCCGCTGATGCGCCAGGTGATGCGCTTTGGCCGTGCCCCACGGTGGGCGCCATCAGCAGCGCCGCTGCGAGGGCCGCGGCGCCAGCGTCGAATTCGGGTCATGCACGTCTCCTGTTATTGCGCTCAATGATCGGCGAGCAGGATCTCCAGGGTGCCGGGCGGCGGCGGCGCCGACGGCATCGGCAGCGCCTCGACGCGGCCCGGGTCGAACCGGCCGGCCAGCTTGCGGGCGATCTCGCGCGCGCTGTCCAGGTCGTCGCCAAAGAAATAGCCGATGCCGGGCTGCCGGCGCGTGCGGGCGGCGGGCTGCGGGTCGGCCGCGTCCACGCCCTGCGCGCGCAGCGCCTGTGCCGCCTCCGCGGCGCGGGCGCGGGCGGCGGCGTCGCCGCGCGGATACAGCAGCAGGACGCGCGGCGCGGTGGCGTCCGCGAGCACCACCATTGCCGGCGGATCGGGGACCGCTGCCGGCGGGGGCGGCGGCGCGGCGGCGAGCGTGGCCAGCCGCGCCGCAGGGTCGATCCGAACCGGCGGGGGCGAAGGCGGCGGCGGCGCGGCACCGGCGAGCTGCGCCGAATCCGCCAGCGACAGTGGCGGCGCAGCGCCGGTCGCCGCGGCATCCAGGGCCGCCCAGCGCACCCCCGGCACGCCTGGCCCGGCGACCGAGGCGGCCGGGACCGGCCGGCGCGCCGATGGCGGCGGCGCTGCGGCGACGGCTGGCGGCGGTGCGGCGGACGGCGGCGGCGCGGCGGCCAGCCGGGCATGCGCGGCAAGCGATCCCGCAACCGATCCCCCGCTGGCGGTCCGCTGAACCGCTGCCGGGGCTGGTGGCTTGCCGGGGGGCGGCGCGGCGGGCCTGGACAGCGAGGCCGTGCCCGCGCCGGGTCGTGCAAGGCGGCCGACCGGCAGCGCCCGCCAGGCGAGCGCCAGCACCAGCACCAGCAGGCCGGCCACCCCCACGACGATGATGGACGGCCGCGACCGCAAGCCAGCCCACGCGGCAGCGCGGCCAGAGGGCCAGGCGGCCGCCGCCGGGGTCGGGAGTGGCGGCGGCGGCTCCGGCGCGCGTGCCGCCGACATCGCGCGCACGGCCGCCAGCGTCACCCGCCGCCGCGGCGGCAGGCCGACGCATGCGGCGTCGAGCAGCGCGGACAGCCGCCCCGGAACGCCGGCCGCCACGACGAGCATGTCCGCCGCGGCATCCGGGTCGATATGGCGGCGGCGCTGCCCGGCCAAATGCTGCAGCAGCGCCGCCGCCTCCGGCTCGGCCAAGGGCTGCAATGCCAGCCGCGCGCTGATGCCGCGACGCAGCCCGGCCAGCGGCTCCTCGCCGAGCTGGCGCCACAGCGCGTCGCGGCCGACCAGGAGCAACTGCAGGGCCGGCCGGCCCAGCGCGGTCAGGCTCTGCATCAGCCAGAGGTAGTGCAGCAGCGGGCCGGATGCCGCCTCGGCGCCATCGATGACGACGACGACCGACGCCATCTCGGGCGCCGGCGGCTCCAGCAGCAGCAGCGCCTGGGCGAGTCCGGCCGGGGTCGCGGCACCGGGATCCGGCAGGCGAAGCGCCGTCGCGAACCGCTGCTGCAGCGCCAGGGGGGCCGGAAACGGCGGTTCGAGGCGCAGCACGCGGGGGATGGTCTCGCCGAGCCGCGCCAGCGCCAGATCCAGCACAAGGGTCTTGCCCAGCCCGGCGGCGCCGGTCAGCACCACGATCGGCTCGCCGCCACGCACGCAGTCGGCCAGCAGGTCCGCGGCCTCGGCCTGCGACGAACACCGGAAGGCGGTGGCCGGGTCAGGCCGCCGCCCCTGCATGAAGCCCAAATCCATGACCGACAAACGATCGCAGGTCCGTGACCGGATGCAAGGTGCGGCTTCACAACAAAGCGATCGGCGCACGGATTGCGGGTGCGAGTTCGTTGCGCATAGTCAGCGATCCGCACGTCGGCGCGGCATGCAAGGCCGGTTCGGCAGCGATCGCGAGGTTAGCGCCGCCGGGATTTCGGGCCAGTCTCGCGCCGTGCTACTGTGCGGCGGTCATGCGGTCGAGAAGACTCGAACTTCCACGAGGTTTCCCCCACAAGCACCTCAAGCTTGCGCGTCTACCATTCCGCCACGACCGCACCGGGCACAGGCCGCCCTATAGCGGATGAGTTTTGCCGCAGCAATCGCTCCCGCGCCGCCTGGCCCCGGGCCTTCCGCCCGCGTCCATTGGCGGACCGAGCCCGGACTGCTCGCCTACCCAGACGCGCTGGCCGCCATGCAGGCGCGCGCCGCGGCGATCCGCGCCGGGCAGTCGAGCGAGCAGGTGTGGCTGGTCGAGCATCCGCCGCTGTACACGGCCGGCACCTCGGCCGCCCCCTGCGACCTGCGGAGCGCGCGGTTTCCGGTGTTTCAGGCCGGGCGCGGCGGGCAGTGGACCTATCACGGACCAGGCCAGCGCACCGCCTATGTGATGCTCGATCTGAGCCGCGCCCACGGGCAGGCCCCGGCGCGCGACGTGCGCGGCTTCGTGGGCGGACTGGAGGAATGGCTGATCCGCACCATCGCCGCCTTCGGCGTGCGCGGCGAGCGGCGCGCGGGCCGGGTCGGCATCTGGGTGGCCGACCGCGCCACCGGGCGCGAGGCGAAGATCGCGGCGATCGGCGTGCGCGTCTCGCGCTGGGTCAGCCTGCATGGCGTGGCGCTGAACGTCGCCCCCGACCTGTCGCATTACGACGGCATCGTGCCGTGCGGCATCAGCGCGCATGGGGTGACCAGCCTGCGCGCGCTGGGACTGGATGCGGCGATGCCGGAGGTGGATGCGGCGCTGCGGCGCGAGTGGGATGGGGTGTTCGGCTGACGGTTGTCCGCGACGCGGCCTGTGCCTACGCTGACCGCCCTGGAGGAGCCGTGTCAGACACAGAGTTCGACGCCGACCTGGTCCGCAATCCGGCCAATTTCCAGCCGCTGACGCCCCTGACCTTTCTGGAACGGGCGGCGGAGACGTTCCCCGACCGCATCGCGGTGGTCCATGGCGCGGGCCGCACGACCTATCGCGACCTGCTGGCCCGGGCGCGGCGGCTTGCCGGTGCGCTGCGGCGGCTTGGGATCGGTCGCGGCGACGTGGTCTCGGTGATGCTGGCCAACACGCCGCCGATGATCGAATGTCATTATGGCGTGCCGATGACAGGGGCGGTGCTGAACACGCTGAACACCAGGCTGGACGCGGCCAGCGTGGCCGCCATGCTCGACCATGCGCGGCCGAAGCTGCTGATCGTCGATCGCGAGTTCTCGGCGACGGTGCGGGCCGCGCTGGCCAGGGCGGACGCCGCGCCGGTGCTGGTCGGCTACGACGATCCCGAACTTGGCACCGCGGGCGCGCTGCTCGGCGACATCGAATACGAGGCGTTCCTGGACGCCGGCCCCGCCACGTTCGCCCGCACGGCGCCGGACGACGAGTGGGACGCGATCTGCCTGAACTACACGTCCGGCACCACCGGCGGCCCGAAGGGCGTGGTGTACCACCATCGCGGCGCCTACCTGCTGGCGCTCGGCAACGTGCTGACCGGGGCCATGGGCCAGCACCCGGTGTATCTCTGGACGCTGCCGATGTTCCATTGCAACGGCTGGTGCTTTCCCTGGACGGTGTCGATCGTCGCCGGCACGCATGTCTGCCTGCGTGCGGTGCGCGCCGAGGCGATGTGGCAGGCGATCGGCGAACACGGGGTGACGCATCTGTGCGGCGCGCCGATCGTGATGAGCACGCTGCTGGCCACGCCCCCGGCCGAGCGCCCGACGCCGCGCCACCCGGTGCGGTTCATGACCGCCGCGGCCCCGCCGCCCGAGCCGGTGCTGGCCGCGATGCAGGAGGCCGGGTTCCTGGTCACCCATCTGTACGGCCTGACCGAAACCTATGGTCCGGCGGTGGTCAACGAGTGGCATGCGGAGTGGGAGGATCTGCCGCCGGCCGAGTGGGCGTCGCGCATGGCGCGGCAGGGCGTGCGCTACGTGCCGCTGGAGGCGCTGGCGGTGATGGATCCGCAGACGATGCAGCCTGTGCCGCCGGACGGCGACACCGTGGGCGAGGTGATGTTCCGCGGCAACGTGGTGATGAAGGGCTATCTGCGCGACCCGGCCGCCACCGCGGCGGCGTTCCGCGGCGGCTGGTTCCATTCCGGCGATCTCGGCGTGCAGCACCCGGACGGCTACATCCAGCTCAAGGATCGCTCCAAGGACATCATCATCACCGGCGGCGAGAACGTCTCGTCCATCGAGGTCGAGACCGCGCTGCAACGCCACCCGGCGGTGGCCAATGCGGCGGTCGTGGCCATGCCGCACGCGAAATGGGGCGAGACGCCGTGCGGCTTCGTCGAACTGCGCGACGGGATGGCGGCCGGAGAGGCCGAGCTGATGGCGTGGTGCCGCGAGCAGCTGGCCGGGTTCAAGCGGCCGGGTCGGATCGTGTTCGCCGACCTGCCCCGCACCTCGACCGGGAAGGTGCAGAAATTCGCGCTGCGCGAGATGGCCCGCGCGCTGGCGCGCGGCGAGACGCCCGGAGCGGAGGCCTGACATGGATCATGGTGTCGCCCGGCAGGCCGCCCTGGTGCTGCGCGAAGACCGCGGGGCGGTCGCCTGGTTGCGGCTGAACCGGCCGGAGCGCGCCAATGCGCTGTCCGGGGCGATGCTGACCGAGCTGCAATCGCAATTGCGGCAGGCGGCGGACGACTCGGCGATCCGGGTGGTGGTGCTCGCCGCCGCCGGGCGCATCTTCTGCGCAGGACACGACCTGCGCGAGATCCGGGAGCATGACGACGCCGCGTGGCACGCGGATCTGTTCGCACGGTGCAGCGCGCTGATGCTGGGACTGGCGCGGCTGGGCAAGCCGGTGATCGCCTGCGTGCAGGGCGCGGCGGCGGCGGCCGGATGCCAGCTGGTCGCGAGCTGCGACCTGGCCTATGCGGCGCGCGGCGCGCGGTTCGGCGTGAACGGGATCGATCTGGGCCTGTTCTGCTCGACGCCGTCGGTGGCGCTGTCGCGCGCGGTCGGGCGCAAGGCCGCGATGGAGATGCTGCTGACCGGGCGGCTGATCGACGCCGACGAGGCGGCGCGGATCGGGCTGGTCAACGCCGCGGTCGATGCCGGGCGGCTGGAGCCGCTGGTGCAGGAGACGGCGCAGCGGATCGCCGGAAAGCTGCCGGCGGCCGTCGAGCTGGGCAAGAGCCTGGTCCACCGGCAGGCGGAGCTGGATGTCGAGGCCGCCTATGCGCTGGCGGCGCAGGCGATGGTGGACAATTTGCGGATCGAGGCGACACGCGCCTGCATCGACGGGTTCCTGGACCGACGATGATCACGCCGGGCTATGTCCGCACCATGGCGGCCTATAACGCCGAGCTGAATCGCCGCATCTATGCCGCCGCCGCGTCGCTGTCCGACGCGCAGCGGCGGCAGGACGGGGGCGCGTTCTGGGGGTCCATACACGGCACGCTCAGTCATCTGCTGTGGGCCGACCAGATCTGGATGTCGCGGCTTGACGGCTGGGACGACCCGGGCGTGGCGCTGGCCGACAGCGGCCAGTATGGCGGCGGCTCGTTCGAGGCGATGGCGACGCTGCGCATCGAGATCGACCGGCGTCTGTCGGACTGGGCGGAGCGGGTCGACGCGGACTGGCTGACCGGCGATCTGGTCTGGTTCAGCGGCGCGACCGGCCGGCAGCAGACGCGGCCACGGACCTTGCTGGTGGCGCATCTGTTCAATCACCAGACGCATCACCGCGGCCAGGCGCACGCGCTGCTGACCCGGGCGGGGGCGCGGACCGGGGCTACCGATCTGGCGTTCGTGCTGGGATAAGCCCTCACCCCGGCCGTCTCCCGGAGGGAGAGGGGGCAGGCGGGCCGGGAGGGAGGGCGGCTGCCCGGGCCAGGCCGAACAACCGCCGGGTCCCCGCCCATTGCTGCGCCGCCCAGCCGCCGGAGACCAGCGCCGGCTCGGCGGTCGGGTCGCCGGTGCGCGCATAGGCGGCCGAGAAATCCGCCGTGCCGAACAGCATGTCCCACCAGGGCAGGATCGCGCCGTAGTTGCAGCTGCGCTGCCCCGCCGCCAGCACGCCGTGATGCGCGCGGTGGAAGCGCGGCGAGATCAGCAGCCGCTCGCCCAGCCGGCCGAACGAGATCCGCGCATTGGCGTGCGAGACGCTTTCAAGCAGCCGCAGCAGCAGCACCAGCAGCGGGAATTGCAGCGGCGGGATGCCGATCAGCAGGCCGACAGCCAGGAACCAGGCGAAGCTCATCGCCTCGTCCAGCAGGTGATTGCGGTCGTCCGACCAGAACGTCATCTGCTGCTGCGCGTGGTGCAGCGCGTGCAGCGCGTACCACCAGCCGAACACGTGGCTCAGCCGGTGACGCCAGTAATCCGCGAAGTCCAGGATCACCACGTACAGGCAGAACGTCAGCGCCTGCTGCCCGAGCAGGAACGGGAACAGGCGTTCCAGCGTCGGCGGGATCCAGCCGTGATCGGTCAGCCAGCCGTTCAGCCAGGTCTGCAGCGTGTAGAACAGCACGAAGGTCGCCAGCGGCAGCAGGCCGATGCGGGCGACCAGCGTGTACAGCACATCGACGCCGACCGCGCGGCGATCCGGCCAGCGCTCCACCGGGCGCCAGCGTTCCAGCGGCAGGCAGATCGCGTAGGTCAGCAGCACGCCGGCGGCGCCGTACACCGCGAACAGCGCCCAGCCGTAGCCGACATCCTCCCACTGCATCAGGTCCAGCGCGTACAGCGCCGGCACCACCAGATGCGTCTGCAGCAGGCCTGCCAGCCAGTCGAACGGCGCGGTCGCCCAATCCATCACGAGAGGTCCATCACGAGATCGGCTTGGCCGCGGCGTTGAAGAAGATGCCGTGCGGGCTGCGCCCGGTCTCGACCGTCTGCACGGCGCCGCTGGCTGGATCGAGCACCGCGACGCTGCGGCCGAAGCGTTGCGTGATCCATAGCCTGCCGTCCGGGGCGAAGGCGATGTCGTCCGGCCCGCTCGGCAGCGCGTAGCTGCGGCGCACCGCCAGCGTTTCGGGATCGAGCGCGGAGGTGGTGCCGGCGACGCGGTTGTTGACCCAGAGCGTGCCGCCGTCCGGGGCCAGGAACAGCTGGTGGCAGCCGCGCCCGGTGACCACGCGCCGTTCCACCCGGCCATCGACGGGATCGACCACGGCGAAGGAATCGGTGCCCATGTCGGCCACCAGCACGCGGCCGTTCAGCCACATCACGCCGGCCGGCGTGCGGCCGACCGGCGCGGTCCAGCGCACCCGCATCGCATGCAGGTCGATCGCCGCCAGCCGGTCGCTGCCCTGCAGGCTGACGAACACCATCGAGCTGTCCGGCGCGTAGGCCAGGTGGCTGGGCATCGAGGCGAGCGGGAAGCGGTGCACCAGCGTCATGGTGGCCGCGTCATAGATATCGACCTGGTTGCGCGCGAGGCCGTTGACGGTGAGGAACCGCCCGTCCGGGCTGAAGCCGAGCTGGTACGGGTCGGCCACCGGGATCTGGCGCAGCAGGGCGAAGCTGTTCGGGTCGTAGGCGAGCAGCTCGTTGGCCCCGGTGTCGCCCACCAGCAGGCTGCGCCCGTCCGGACTCAGCGCCCAGTGGTGCGGCTCACGCAGCACCGGGATGCGGCGGATTTCGCGCATGGTGGCGGTGTCGAGCACCGAGAGCGAGGCGCCGGCGGAGTTCATCACGAGCACCGCGCCGGCATGGGCGGCGGCGGCCCAGAACACCGCGCCCAGCAGGACCGGCAGCATCCGTCGCATCATCATCGCCTCGCACGTGGCGGCCAAGACTAGCACAGCGCGCCTGTCGCCCGGAAACGCCGGCGCGCGCTGCCCCACCCGGTGCAGCCAATCCGTGCGCGTGCGCAAATTGCGGGCAGAAGCCGCAGTAAATCGCCGCCCGCCGGGGCTGCCGCCATCTGGCATGACGATTGCGTGAGCAGACGCGCGCTCCACCCAACCCGAGAAGGACCGGCATGGCCCACCACCGACCCTGGCTGCGCGCCGCGGCAGTCGCCGCCGTCGCGCTCGCCGCAGCCCACAGCGCCCGCGCCGAGGACACGATCAAGGTCGGCATCCTGCATTCCCTGTCCGGCACCATGGCGATCAGCGAGACCACGCTGAAGGACGTGGACCTGATGCTGATCGACGCGCAGAACAAGAAGGGCGGCCTGCTCGGCAGGAAGCTGGAGGCGGTGGTCGTCGATCCGGCGTCGAACTGGCCGCTGTTCGCCGAGAAGGCGCGCCAGCTGCTGAGCGTGGACAAGGTGGCGGCGGTGTTCGGCTGCTGGACCAGCGTGTCGCGCAAATCCGTGCTGCCGGTGTTCGAGGAACTGCACGGCATCCTGTTCTACCCAGTCCAGTACGAGGGCGAGGAGAGCAGCCGCGATGTGTTCTATACCGGCGCCGCGCCGAACCAGCAGGCGATCCCGGCTGTGGACTACCTGATGGGCGACGACGGCGGCGACGTGAAGCGCTGGGTGCTGGCCGGCACCGACTACGTCTATCCGCGCACGACCAACAAGATCCTGGCCGCCTACCTGAAGTCGAAAGGCGTGGCCGACAGCGACATCATGGTCAGCTACACGCCGTTCGGCCAGAGCGACTGGCAGAACATCGTGGCCCAGATCAAGCAGTTCGGCTCGGCCGGGAAGAAGACCGCCGTGGTCTCGACGATCAACGGCGACGCCAACGTGCCGTTCTACAAGGAGCTGGCCAATCAGGGCATCAAGGCGACCGACATCCCCGTGGTCGCGTTCTCGGTGGGCGAGGAGGAACTGGCCGGCATGGACACCAAGCCGCTGGTCGGCCACCTGGCGGCCTGGAATTATTTCGAGAGCGTAGACGCGCCGGCCAACAAGGCGTTCATCGACGAGTGGCACGCCTACACGAAGAACCCGAAGCGCACCACGAACGACCCGATGGAGGCCAGCTATATCGGCTTCAGCATGTGGGTGAAGGCGGTGGAGAAGGCCGGCACCACGGACCCCGAGAAGGTCATCAACGCGATGGTCGGCGTGACGGTGCCGAACCTGACCGGCGGCTACGCCACGATGATGCCGAACCATCACATCACCAAGCCGGTGCTGATCGGCGAGATCCAGGACAACGGCCAGTTCAACGTGGTCAGCCAGACCCCGGGAACCGTCGTGGCGCAGGCCTGGTCGCCGTACCTGCCCGGCTCGCGCGACCTGATCGCCGACTGGCTGCCGCCGATGTCGTGCGGCAACTACAACGTCGTCACCGCCAAATGCGGCGGCGCGAGCAAGTGAGGCTGGGCCGGGCAGCGGGGCGGGTGCGCAGGGTCGCACTCGCCCTGCTGCTGATGATCGTCTGCGTCGCCGCCAGGGCGGAGGACGATCCGTTCGCGCGCCTTGCCGCCGGCAGCTTCGGGCAGACGCGGCTTGGGGTCGAGGCGCTGGCCACCTCCGGCAGCAAGCAGGCGGCCGCCACCATCACCGCGCTGCAGGACGGCGCCCTGCTCTATGGTCCCGAGCACGCGCTGTACATCCGCCGCGGCGGCACGCTGCTCGACGCGCGCAGCGGCCGGCCGGCGTCGGGGGTGATGGCGTCCGGGCTGAAGCCGGTGCGCGTCAACAATGCGGTGCGCGCCGCCGCCGAGGCGGCGATGGGCGACCTGGATCTGTTCGCCCCCGACCCGGCCACTCGTCGGCATGCCGCCGAGGCGGTGTTTTCCGCCCGCAACCCGGCGGCGCTGCCGGCGCTCGACCGGGCGCTGGCGGCCGAGCAAGACGGCGCGGTGCGCGCGGCCATGCGGCAGGCGCGAGCGGCGGCGCTGCTGTCCGGCGGACAGGCCAGCGATGCCGACCGGCTTGCCGCGATCGGAGTGATCCGCAGCCGCGGCGATCTGGCGGCGCGCAGCCTGCTGGAATCACTGCCGCCGCAACCTGCCGCCGTCGCCGCGGCGGCCGGCGCCGCGGTGTCCGTCGATCGCCCGCATGGAGCAGGTCTGGGGCGTGTTGCAGGACGTGTTCTACGGCCTGTCGCTCGGCTCGGTGCTGCTGCTGGCGGCGGCCGGGCTGGCGATCACCTTCGGCGTCATGGGCGTCATCAACATGGCGCACGGCGAGATCGTGATGCTCGGCGCCTACACCACCTTCGTCGTGCAGCAGGCATTGGCCGCGTACGCGCCTGGCCTGGCCGGCGCGGGCGTGCTGATCGCCATTCCGGCCGCCTTCGTCGTCTCCGGCCTGGTCGGCATCGCGATCGAACGCTGCCTGATCCGCTTCCTGTATGGCCGGCCGCTGGAGACGCTGCTGGCGACCTGGGGATTGTCGCTGGCGCTGCAGCAAGCGGTGCGCAGCATCTTCGGCCCGACCAACCGGGCGGTGGCAACTCCAGAATGGCTGAGCGGCTCGTTCATGCTGGGCGGGCTTACGATCACCGTCAACCGGCTGGCCATCATCGTGTTCGCCGCCTTGGTCATCGCCGGGCTGATGGCGGTGCTGCGGTTCACGCCGCTGGGAGTGCAGATGCGCGCGGTGACGCAGAACCGGCGCATGGCGGCCAGCATGGGTATCCGTACTCCCTGGATCGACGCGCTGACTTTCGGCCTCGGGTCCGGGGTGGCCGGCATTGCCGGCGTGGCGCTGAGCCAGATCGACAATGTCAGCCCCAATCTGGGTCAGGGCTACATCATCGACAGCTTCCTGGTGGTGGTGTTCGGCGGCGTCGGCAATCTGTGGGGCACCGTGGTCAGCGCGCTCACGCTCGGCGTGGTCGGCAAGTTCGTGGAGCCGTTCGCCGGCGCGGTGCTCGGCAAGATCCTTGTGCTGGTGCTGGTGATCGCGTTCATCCAGCGCCGCCCGCGCGGCATGTTCCCGCTGCGCGGCCGGGCAATGGAGGCATGAGCCGCGCCGCGACGACGCTGTGCCTGGCCGCCGTGCTGGGCGGGGCGCTGCTGCTGTCGGTGCTGAACCGGGCGACGCCGGACGGCTCGGGGCTGCATGTCTCGACCTACACCATCAGCCTGTGCGGCAAGTACCTGTGCTTCGCCATGCTGGCGCTGGCGGTGGATCTGGTCTGGGGATTCGCCGGCATCCTGAGCCTGGGGCACGCGGCGTTCTTCGCCCTGGGCGGCTACGCGATGGGCATGTACCTGATGCGCGAAATCGGCGCGCGCGGCGTGTACGCCAATCCGCTGCTGCCCGACTTCATGGTGTTCCTGAACTACCATTCCCTGCCGTGGTACTGGCACGGATTCGCCAACCCGGCCTTCGCCATCGTCATGGCGGTGCTGGTTCCGGGCGTGCTGGCGCTGGTGTTCGGGTTCTTCGCGTTTCGCAGCCGCGTCACCGGCGTCTATCTGTCGATCATCACGCAGGCGCTGACCTATGCGCTGCTGCTGGCGTTCTTCCGCAACGACATGGGGCTCGGCGGCAACAACGGCCTGACCGACTTCAAGGACATGTTCGGCTTCGACCTGCATGCGGACGCCACCCGGGTCGCGCTGCTGCTGGCCAGCGCGATCGCGCTGGCGGCCGCACTGCTCGTCGCCCGCGCGGTGGTGACGTCGCGGTTCGGGAAGGTGCTGATCGCGGTGCGCGACGCGGAAAGCCGCACGCGCTTCCTGGGCTACCGGCCGGAGAACTACAAGCTGGTGGTGTTCGTGCTGTCGGCGGTGATCGCCGGCATCGGCGGCGCGCTGTACGTGCCGCAGGTCGGCATCATCAACCCCGGAGAGTTCTCGCCGGCCAACTCGATCGAGGCGGTGATCTGGGTCGCGGTCGGCGGCCGCGGCACGCTGGTGGGCGCGATCCTCGGCGCGGTGCTGGTCAATGCCGGCAAGACGTTCCTGACCGGCACATGGCCGGAATCCTGGCTGTTCGCGCTGGGCGGGCTGTTCATCGTGGTCACCCTGTTCCTGCCGCACGGCGTGCTCGGGCTGGCGCGGCGGCCGACGCGGCGCGATGCGCCGGCGGTCACGCCGGAACTGGCGCAGCCGGACGTGGCCGGGCCTGGCTTGGCGGGGCCCGGCTTTGCGGGACCTGGCCTGGCTGAACGGGAACTGGCGGAATGAGCGCCGCGAGCCTGCTGGTGCTGGACGGCGTCTCGGTCAGCTTCGACGGGTTCCGTGCGTTGAACAGCCTGTCGCTGGTGCTGCAGCGCGGCGAGATGCGCGCGGTGATCGGGCCGAACGGGGCCGGCAAGACCACGATGATGGACGTGATCACCGGCAAGACCCGGCCCGACACGGGAAGCGTGGTGTTCGGCGACATGACCGACCTCACCAGGCTCGACGAGCCGGCCATCGCGCAGCTCGGGATCGGGCGGAAGTTTCAGAAGCCAACGGTGTTCGAGCCGCACAGCGTGTGGGACAACCTGCTGCTGGCGCTGGCCGGGGATCGTGGCCCGCGTTTCTCGCTGTGGGCGCGGCAGACGCGGGCGGAGCGCGACCGGATCGACGCGATCCTCGGCACCATCCGGCTGCGCGAGCAGCGCCACCGCCGCGCCGGCGAATTGAGCCACGGACAGAAGCAATGGCTGGAAATCGGCATGCTGCTGGCGCAGGAGCCGGAGCTGCTGCTGGTGGACGAGCCGGTGGCCGGCATGACCGATGCCGAGACCGCGCAGACCGCCGACCTGCTGCGCGAGATCAACCGCAGCCGCAGCGTCGTGGTGGTCGAGCACGACATGGCGTTCGTGCGCGCGCTGGGCGTGAAGGTGACGGTGCTGCACGAGGGCTCGGTGCTGTCCGAGGGCAGCATCGACCATGTCAGCGAGGATCCGCGCGTGGTCGAAGTGTATCTGGGACGGTAGCGGAATGTCGGGTTCGAGCTGGGATGTCGTTTCAGGGCCGTCACGTCATGGCTTGACCCGTCCATCCACGCGCGCCTCGCTGCGGCGCCTGGATGCCCGGATCAAGTCCGGGGATGACGGTAAGATGGCGGCGACATCGATCGCCCGTGACCATGCTTGACGTGGAGTCCGTCGATCTGCATTACGGCGCGGCCATCGCGCTGCGCCGGGTCAGCGTGTCCGCCGCCATCGGCGACGTGACCTGCCTGCTCGGCCGCAACGGCGTCGGCAAGACCAGCCTGCTGCGCGCCATCACCGGCCTGCATCCCGTCACCAGCGGAAAGATCGTGTGGGACGGCCAGGACATCACCCGCATGCCGACCTATGAGCGGGCGCGACGCGGCATCGCCTCGGTGCCGCAGGGGCGCGACATCTTTCCGCTGCTGACCGTGCGCGAGAATCTCGAAACCGGCTACGCCGTGCTGCCGCGCCGCGAGCGCCGGCTGCCGGACGACATCTTCGAGCTGTTCCCGATCCTGCGCACCATGCTGCGGCGGCGCGGCGGCGACCTGTCCGGCGGCCAGCAGCAGCAGCTCGCCATCGCCCGCGCGCTGGTGACCCGGCCGCGCCTGCTGGTGCTGGACGAACCAACCGAGGGCATCCAGCCCAGCATCATCAAGGATATCGGCCGCATCATCGCGCTGCTGCGCGACCGCGGCGGCATGGCGGTGCTGCTGGTCGAACAGTATTTCGACTTCGCCCGCGACCTGGCGCAGCGGCTGGTGGTGATGGATCGCGGCGAGGTGGTGCTGGACGGGCCGCGCGACGCGCTGGACGAGGCGCAGGTCCGGCGGCATCTGTCGGTGTGACCGATGCGGCGGCTTCCGCCATCGTTCAGTCAAACCGCCGCCCGTCATCGGGCCGGATCTGCAGGACCCGGCGCGCCAGCTCCTCGATCTCCGGGTCGTCGATCGCCTCGGCGCGCAGCGCGTCGCGGGTGTGCAGGAGGTAGTCCAGGCAGCTGCCCAGCTCGCCGCGGGCGCTGGCCAGCCGCGAGGCGATCTGGTCCTGCGTCAGGTCGCCGGCATAGCCTGGGCCGGTCGGGTCGATGGTGAAGGCGATGGCGTGCGCCGGGGCGCCTTCGGGCGAGTCTGGCCGGTCCAGGGGCAGCCAGCGCGGCACGTAGCTGCCGGCCAGCATCTCGCGCCGCCACAGCAGGTCCAGCTCGGACTCCAGCGCATCGGCGACAACGCGCAACGCCACGCCGTCGCAGACGCCGCCGGGACGCAGGCCCAGCAGCAATCCGGGGCATTGCTCCGAGCCGCGGCCGGCGCGCGCCAGCAGGCAGAACGCCCGGTGCCAGCCCGGCGCCCGCGCCCGCACCCGGGCGGCGACGCGCACCGTCGGGTTCCACAGCAGCGAGCCGTAGCCGAACAGCCAGACCGCTCCCGCGGGATCGGGGTTGCTGGCCAGCATGGCGCGCCACGAGGCTTTCCGCTGCGCGTCGCTCCAGAGCCGCATGCCGGGCGCGGCGCGGGCGGCGATCTCGGCCAGACCGCCGCGCAGCAGCAGCGCCCGGCTGAGCGGGTGCGCGTCGTCGTCCATCGTCTAGGCGGCGGGCCTGCGCGCCAGCAGGTCGCGGATTTCCTCAAGCAGCGCCTGGTCGCGGGTCGGCGCCACCGCGGCCGGCTCGGCCGGCCTGGGGCGGTACAGGCGGGTCAGCAGCCGCACCAGCCAGAATACCGCGAAGGCCACGATCAGGAACTGGATGACGGTGTTCAGGAACAGGCCGACATTCAGCGTCACCGCCCCGGCCGCCTTGGCGGCCTCCAGGGTGGCCGTGTGCGGGCCGCGCAAGGTCAGAAAGATATTGCTGAAATCGACGCCGCCCAGGGCAAGGCCCAGGACCGGTGTGAACAGATCCTTGACCAGGCTGTTGACGATGGCCGTGAAGGCCGCGCCGATGATGATGCCGACGGCGAGATCGACGACGTTGCCGCGCATGATGAAGGCCTGGAACTCGGTGAGCCAGGCCGGGCGATGCACGCTGACATGGATGGGCGGCTGCATGGACGCGATTCCCCGTTGGCAATCCGGCATCGTGCCAGATCGGTCATCGTGCCAGATCGTTCGGGGCCGCCCTAGAGCTTTCGGCGGCGTGGGATCGCGATGGCGCCGTTCAGAGCGCGCCGGCGACGTAGGCCTTCAGGCTGTCCACCTCGTACTCCTGCTGGGTGATGCGCGCCTTGACCACGTCGCCGATGCTGATGAGGCCGGTCACCCGGCCGCCCTCGACTACCGGCAGGTGGCGGAACCGGCCCGCGGTCATGGCCGCCATCGCGTCCTCGATGCTGGTCTTGCTGGTCGCCGTGGTGATCTCGGTGGTCATCAGTTGCGCCGAGGTCATGCCCAGCGCGCGCGCGCCGCTGGTCGCGATGGCGCCCACCACGTCGCGTTCGCTGACGATGCCCAGGAGCTGTCCGGCGGCATCCTGCACCAGCACCGCGCCGATGCGCCGCGCATGCAGCAGCTTCGCCAGATCCTCGATCAGCAGCGTCGGCTGCACCGACACCACCTCCCGGCCCTTCTGCTTCAGGATCGCCGCCACGGTCATGTCTTGTCCTCCCGGTTGAGGGCGGACCCGCGCATGGAGGCTGCCGATGCGCCGCCCGCCTGCCTGCCGGCGCGGACGGGTCAGCGCCCGCTTGCCGCGCCGCCCGGGCAGACTGCTCCCGCGGCGCAGCAGATCGCAAGCGCCGCGACGCGGCGGACGCTCACGATGCCTTGCGAGCCGCGGGGCCGCGCATGGTCAGGCGGCAGCGCGCAATCCCGTATCCGGCCGCTGCCAATAGGTCAGCATCGGCGCGGTGGTGATCTGGATGCGCCGCTCGCTGGCCGCCGGGGTCAGCGGGATCAGCGCGTCGCCATCGGTCCAGCGCCAGCCATCCTCCATCCGGTGCCAGCCGCGTTGCAGCCGCATGTCGTCCAGGCGCACAGGGCGCCCGTCCAGGATGATCGCGGTCACCGCGACGCCCAGGCGGCGTGCGTCCGGATTGGCGGTGTCGCCTCGGCACGGCACCGCGCTGCGACTGCACAGCCGCAACGCGGCGGCGCCCGGCGGCACCGTCCCGATCGCCATCCGCCCGCACCACTCGGGCGGCAGCGGCGAGGATGACGCGGCCTCCCCAGCGTGCAGCCGCAGCGCCGCGTCGGTCGTCTCACGCCAGCCCAGCGCCACGGCGCGCGCCCGCAACTGCCGGCGCAGGCCGGCGTGCTCGGCCGGGTGCAGCAGCAGCCTGCCGCAGGCGCGCTCATCCCAGATCCGGCGCGCGCGGTCGGCCTGGGCGAGCGGATCGAGCGTCGATGCCGGGCCGCCGCCGACGAAGGCGGCGCGGTTGCCGGTGTCCAGGAAGCTTTCGGTCTCCAGCCCCTCGGCCAGCAGGATGTCGTGCGCCGGCAGCTCGACATGCCAATAGGTCACCGCGGCGACCGGGCTCTGGGTGATCGTCGCGTCGTTGACCAGATAGCGGATCGGCACCAGCGCGCCGCGATCGAACACGGCGTGGTCGGGCGAGAGGAACAGGTCGCGTTGCGGCCGGCCCGGGCCGAACGCCCCGGCGGCGACACGCACCGGCCAGACCTCGGCCGGGGCTGGATGGCCGGCGCAGCCCACCTGACGCCAGCCGGTCCAGATCACCGGCGCCCAGCCGCCGCCGCGCGACGCCCGCAGCACCGCGCGCACCTCATCGCCGGGCCGCAGCGCCTCGACCGGCAGCGGGCCGCGCCGGGTCTCGATACGGGTGCCGGCGGCGAAGCAGGCGGGCTGCGGCGGGCCATCGGCGAAATGGCCGAAGCCGGGGACCGCGTCATAGGTGGCGCCCTGCGTCAGTCCGCCATCCGAGAACAGGTAGGTGTCGCCGGCCAGATCGGTGAACACGCTGCCGCCCTGAATGTCGCACACCGCCTGCAGCTGTTCCTGCACCGGCTGGCCGCCAGTCTGGATCGTCAAGGTGACGGCGTCGCCAGCCTGGGCGATGCTGCCCTCCAGCGTCACCGTGCTGGCGGCGAAGCCGCCGACCTGGACAGTGGCCGGCGCGCCGCCTGCGGCGGGCGTATAGGCGACCGTATCGGACCAGCTGCCGAAGCCGAACTCGCTGCTGGTATAGAGATCGTTGCCGGACATCGCTGCTGCGCCCAGAGTGACGCGGCGAGCCTGCCCGACCCGGTTTACGGAAGCGTGAACACCGCGCGGGTCAGCACGGCTGCGGCGTGAAGCGGCGCGACGGCGACACGAACTCGTCCTGCGCGGCGACGGTCAGGATCTCTCGCGCGCCGGCCTCGGCAGTGCGGGCCAGCAGGCCGAACACCGCGCTGCCCGCCTGCGCCAGCGCCTCGGCCGCGTCGCCGCTGCGCAGCATGTGGAACAGGAACACGGCGGCGACCGCGTCGCCGGCGCCGTTCACCGCGACCGGCAGCAGCGGGGTGCGCAGCACGTGGCAGCGCCCGCCGTCGGCGGCCAGCATGTCCAGCGCGTCGGGCGGGGTCGCCTCGGTGCGCAGGCTGGTGACCAGCACCACGCGCGGCCCGCGAGCCTGCAACGCCCGCACCGCGCATGTCGCGTCGGCCAGGGTCACGCAGCGCATGCCGGTCAGCAATTCCAGCTCGAACTGGTTCGGCGTGGCGATGTCGGCCGCCGGGATCGCGCGGTCGCGCATGAAATCGGCGATGCCGGGACGGACATAGACGCCGGCATCGACATCGCCGATCACCGGATCGCAGCAATACAGCGCCGGCGGATTGGCCGCCTTGACGCGCCGCGCCGCATCCAGGATCGCCGCCCCGATGCCGGCATCGCCCATGTAGCCGGACAGCACCGCGTCGCAGCCGGGCAGCACGCCGCGCGCGGCGATGCCGTCCACCAGCTCGGCCACCTGCGCGCCGGTGCAGACGCTGCCGGTCCAGGCGCCGTAGCCGGTGTGGTTGGAGAACTGGACAGTGTTGATCGCCCAGACCTCGGCGCCGAGCCGCTGCAGCGGGAACACCGCCGAGGCGTTGCCGACATGGCCGTACGCCACCCAGGACTGGATCGACAGGATGTTCACGCCCGCGCCGCCGCTATGCCGTGCGGCCGCCATCGACCGGCAGCAGCACCCCGGTCAGGAACGCCGAGGCATCTTCGGCCAGGAACACGCAGGCATTGGCCACGTCGGCCGGCTGGCTCAGCCGGCCCAGCGGGATGGTGGCGATGAAGCGGGCCATCAGCTCGGGCGTCGCCGGGCCGCCCATGAACTCCTCGGTGAGCGCGGTGGCACCCAGCACCGGGCAGACGGCATTGACGCGGATGCGGTCGGCGGCAAGCTCGCTGGCCATGCATTGCGTGATGACGTTCATCGCGCCCTTGGTGCCGTTGTACCAGACCAGTCCGGGGCGCGGCCGGATGCCGGCGGTCGAGCTGATGTTGATGATCGCGCCGCCCGCGCCCTGCCGCCGGAACAGCGGCACGGCGGCGTGGGCCATGTTGAACAGCGACTTGACGTTGACCGCATAAAGCCGGTCGAACGCCGCCTCGTCCACCTCCAGCATCGGCCGGTTGCGGTGGGTCGTTCCGGCGTTGTTCACCACGATGTCCAGCGCGCCGAACGTCTGCTCGGCGGCGGCCACCATCGCGCGCACGTCCGCGCCGATGCTGACATCCCCGGTGATCGCGTGCCCGCCGATCGCGGCGGCGACACGGGCCGCGGCATCCGCGTCACGGTCGGCCACCACCACGCGCGCGCCCTCGGCGGCGAAGCGGCGGGCGATTCCCTCGCCGAACCCGCCGCCGCCGCCGGTGACGACCGCAACTTTCCGTTCGAGCCGCATGACTGGCCTCCTGCGCCGGGGCAGAGCGTGGCACCGATGCTCGGCCCCCTGCAAACCGCGCGGGCCGCTGGCCGCAGCACGCCGCCGGCTGGACCATGGGTGTTCTCCGGCAAGCGACGGGCGGCCGCGGACCAGCCTGGCGTTGCGCGCCGCGTGCCGCCGCCCTATACGCCCGCTTCGCCCGGCCGGTCGGCATCGGCCCGGGCCAGCAAGGAAGCATCGCCATGAAGCCGGGCATTCACCCCGATTATCACGAGATCACCGTCATCATGACCGATGGCACGACCTACCGGACGCGGTCCTGCATGGGCAAGCCGGGCGACACCATGCGCCTGGACATCGACCCGAAATCGCACCCGGCCTGGACCGGGGTGCAGCGGATCATGGACACCGGCGGGCAGGTGGCGAAGTTCAACAAGAAATTCGCCGGCATCGGCGCCCGCAAGGGCTGATCTCCGCGAAATCCTGGCCTGGGCGCCTTCTTGACCAGGTGCCCTTCTTGAGCGGGGGCCCTTCTTGAGCGGGGGCGCCTTCTCGACCGGGGGCGCCCTCTTGACCGAAGGCGCCGGGCAACCCAATTCCTGCAGCGTCCGGGACGCCAAGCGTCGGGTTCCGGGGAGTTCCAGGGCCGGCCTTCGGGCGGTCCAATCGCTTCAACCTTGCTGCTGCAGGAGGTTTCGCATGACGACGTTCGACCTCGACTCCGCTGTTCCGCACCGCCATCGGCTTCGACCGCATGGCCCGCGTCATGGACAGCGTTTCGGCATCCGCCGAGACCAGCTATCCCCCTTACAACATCGAAAAGACCGGCGAGGATTCCTACCGGCTGACGATGGCCGTCGCCGGCTTCGGTCCCGACGACATCGAGCTGACGGTCAAGGACAACACCCTGCTGGTGGCCGGCCGCGTCGCGACCGAGGCCAAGTCGGCGGAGGTGCTGTACCGCGGCATCGCCGGCCGGGCGTTCGAGCGCAAGTTCGCGCTGGCGGACCACATCGTGGTCGAGGGCGCGGATCTGGAGCGCGGCCTGCTGCACGTCTCGCTGAAGCGCGTGGTGCCCGAGGCGCTGAAGCCGCGCCGGGTCGCCATCAACGGCGCGGCCCCGCGGCTTGCCTCCGAGCCGGTGGCCAACGACGCGCAGCCGTCTGTCCAGGCCGCCTGATCGGCCGACGCTGGCGGCAATCGGAAGGGGGCCGGAGCAATCCGGCCCCCTTTCTTATGGCCGGCGTTCTTCGGTACGGCTCAAGGCGGGCGGAAGAAGGCATCCGCGGCGGCGCGATGGCTCTGCTTGGCCGCGATCGCCGCCTCGGCCCGCGCGATCTCCGCCCGCAGCTCGGCGATGTAGTCCTGCAGCTCGTCCACGTCCCATGCGCCCAGCGCCGGCGCGACCAGGCGGGGCGGCCGGGGCTTGAGATCGTCGTCCTCGATCATGGCTGATCCTCGCAATCGCTTCCTTGACCCATGCTGGAGGCGAGGCCCATATGCAACGCTTTCCGGCTGAGCCTGCCCGCACGCGCGGCGCCCCTGGCTCGGCACGAGGAGCCCGAACATGACGCTACCGTTGATGCCGAAGGCTACGGCCGTTTGGCTGATCGAGAAGACTGCGCTCACCTTTACCCAGATCGCCGATTTCTGCGGCATGCACCCGCTCGAGGTGCAGGCGATCGCCGACGGCGAGGTTGCGGCCGGCATCGTCGGCTATGACCCGGTGGCCAACGGCCAGCTTGCGCCCGAGGAGATCAAGCGCTGCGAGGCCGATTCCGAGGCGCGGCTGAAGCTGATGGCGAGCACCATCCAGTTGCCGAAGCGCTCTCGCGCCGCCCGCTACACCCCGGTCGCCAAGCGCAACGACCGGCCGGATGGCATCGCCTACCTGCTGCGCAATTTCCCGCAACTGACCGAGGCGCAGGTCGGCAAGCTGATGGGCACCACCAAGGAGACGATCCAGAAGGTGCGCGACCGCAGCCACTGGAACTCGGCCAACATCAAGCCGCGCGACCCGGTCATCCTGGGGCTGTGCAGCCAGACCGACCTGAACGCGATGGTCGCCGCCGCGAACGAGCGTCTGGTGCGCGAGGGCCAGAGCGTCCCGGCCCCGCCGCCGCCGCCCGAGGCCAGCGATTTCGCCTGACTGAATGCGCGGGACGGTCGCCTTTTTCCAGGACCGCCCCGCGCCAGCGTCAGTGTTGCGGGGCGGTGCTGCGCAGCCGCTCCATCTCCTCCTTCAGCCGCAATTTCTCTCGCTTGAGCCTGGCCAGCGCCTCATTGTCCGGCATCGGCCGCTGGCCTTCGTCGCCGATCTTGGCGTCGATGGAGGCGTGGCGGTTCTGCAGGCTTTCGAAGCGGGATTGCAGGCTCATGAGACCTCCTGGGCTGGTTGGCAGTGGTCGCTGTTCCGGCCGTCGCCCGTGCCCATCGGGGAGCACGCGCGACCCGATGGTAACGCGGGCGGCGGCGCGGAATCCATGCCAAAGCATCGCTGCAAAGGACGCGGATTCGTGATAGTCCGCAGCCCATGTTAACCGATCGTGACACGCTGCTGCGCAAGCTGCATGAGTTGCGGAGCGAGCACCGCGACCTGGACACCGTGATCGCCCGGCTGGCCGAGCAGGGCGCGTTCGACCAGCTGCAGATGGTGCGGCTGAAGAAGCGCAAGCTGCTGCTGAAGGACGAGATCGGCTGGCTGGAGTCGCGGCTGATTCCGGACAGCATCGCGTGACGGCGGCCGCGCCCGTCGTCGGCGTGCTGATGGGCAGCCAGTCCGATTGGACAACGCTTCACCACAGCGCGGCCACGCTCGACGCGCTCGGGGTGGCCCATGAGGTCCGCATCGTATCCGCCCACCGCACGCCCGACCGTCTGGCCGACTATGCGCGCGGCGCGCGGGAGCGGGGATTGCAGGTGCTGATCGCAGGCGCCGGCGGAGCGGCGCACCTGCCGGGCATGCTGGCGGCGTGGACGAGGCTGCCGGTGCTGGGAGTGCCGGTCGAGAGCGCAGTCTTGCGCGGCGTGGATTCGCTGCTGTCGATCGTGCAGATGCCGGCCGGCGTGCCGGTCGGCACGCTGGCGATCGGTCGCGCCGGGGCGATCAACGCGGCGTTGCTGGCCGCGGCGATCCTGGCGCTGTCGGACCCTGCGCTGGCCGCCCGGCTGGACGCGCACCGCGCCGCGCAGAGCGAGGCGGTCGCGCAGCAGCCGGCGCCGGCTGCGTGATGCAGCATGCGATGCTGCCGCCCAACGCGACGATCGGGATTGTCGGCGGCGGCCAGCTCGGGCGGATGTCGGCGCTGGCTGCCGCCCGCCTCGGCCTGCGCTGCCACGTCCTGACTCCTGAGCCGGACAGCCCGGCCGCCCTCGTCAGCGCCGGGCGCACACTGGGCGACTATGAGGATCCGGCGGCGCTGCGCGCCTTCGCCGCCGCCGTCGATGTCATCACCTTCGAGTTCGAGAATGTCAGCGCCGAGGGCCTGGACCTGCTGGCCTCGCTGCGCCCGGTGTATCCGGCGCCGTCGGTGCTGCGCATCAGCCAGGACCGGGTGGTGGAAAAGAGCTTCCTGAATGCGGCGGGGGTGGCGACGGCGCCCTGGCGGGCGGTGGACAGCCGCGCCGGGCTGGACGCAGCCGTGGCCGCACTCGGGCTGCCGGCGATCCTCAAGACCCGGCGACTGGGCTATGACGGGCGCGGCCAAGCCATGCTGCGCGCATCCGCCGACCTGGACTCCGCCTGGGATGCGCTGCTGCCCAAGCCGCTGATCCTGGAGGCGGTGGTGGATTTTTCCTGCGAGATCAGCGTGGTCGTCGCGCGCGGCCGGGACGGCGCGATGACCGCGTTCGACGCGGTCGAGAACAGCCACCGCGACCACATCCTCGACATGACCTTCGCGCCCGCCCGGATCGCCGAACCGGTGGCACTGCGCGCGCAGGCGCTGGCGTGCCATGTGGCCGAACGGCTGGGCGTGGTGGGGCTGCTGGCGCTGGAGATGTTCGTCGATCGCGACGGGCGCGTGATCGCCAACGAGATCGCGCCGCGGCCGCACAATTCCGGCCACTGGACCATCGACGCCTGCCCGGCCAGCCAGTTCGAGCTGCATGTCCGCGCCATCGCCGGCCTGCCTCTGCCACAGGCGACGCGGCACAGCGACGCGGTGATGAAGAACCTGGTGGGACCGGAGGAGGCGGCGCTGTGGCCGGCGATCCTGGCCGATCCTGGCCTGATCCCGCACCACTACGGCAAGACCGAGGCGCGGCCGGGGCGCAAGCTGGGGCACGTCACACGGCTGTTCCCGCGCGGCGCGCTGCCCGGCCCGCTGGGCATCGCCGATGCGCTGGGCGTCCTGGCGCCGCCCGAGGCTGGCAACTTGCGGGGCCGCGTCCATGTTGAGGCAGCGGGTGTGACCCCGGTCACACCCTAGGCGTCCCGGGCCGGCTATCGGCAGGCCGGGACATAACGGAGGAACAGCATGTCACGTCTGCTCAATGCCGCAGCCCTTTCCGCCGCGCTCGCGTTTGCCGCCCCGGCCTGGGCGGCCACGATGACGTTCAACGCCACGCTGAACGCCGCGACCGAAGTTCCGCCCAAGACCAGCTCCGGCACGGGCGACGCCACCGTGACGCTGAACACGGCGACGCGGCAGATCGACTACACCGTGAACTTCTCCGGCCTGACCGGGCCCGCGACGATGGCCCATATCCACGGCCCGGCCCCGGCCGGCAAGAATGCCGGGGTAGTGGTGCCGCTGGGCAACAACCCGACCAGCCCGATCACCGGCAGCGCGAAGCTGACCGCCAAGCAGGTGACCGAGCTGGAGCGCGGGATGATGTACGTCAACGTGCATACGGCGGCCAATCCGGGCGGCGAGATCCGCGGACAGCTGATGAAGGCGCAGTAGGCGGGTCGTTCGACCCGGCGCCGGGGCCGCCCGCTGCTGCGCGGCGTCGGCGTCGGGTGACCCAGCTGTCGCTACTAGGGCGGGTGTATCACGTCGTCAAACAGGTTGTTTAACAGACTGATTTACCCCACAGTGTCGCATTCTGTTTGTCCGCCGACCGCCAAACGTAACTTCAGGATATTAATTTCGAGGTCCGGACGAAAATGTTCGTCTCTCTATTCCAGATAGGACGTCAGCACATCTTCGATCCATGTCGTCAATACTCTGCTCGGCGCGACAGATTGCTCGGATGTACTACGACGAGGAACACGACCGCACGTTACCGCGCGTTGCATGTAGCATCGTCGCCAGTCCCGGTGCATTCCATGCCTGGGATTCGAGAAGCGGTTGGGGGCGGGTAACTGGACTGAGACGACGAGGCACTTGATGACGAATAAGCCCCCTGGCCGGTCCTTCGGTCCCACGCGTCACGATCAGCCGCGTCCTTTGCGGCACGGTCCCGGTCATCGGCGCGCTGGGCGGCTGCGGCACGAGCCAACGCCGCCCGGTGGTTAGCAGCCTGCTCGGCGTCGCGCTGGGTGTTCACACCCATCATGCAATGAGCGAATGCATCAGTGCCCATTGCGAAGCCATATCCTGAGCACGTTTGCTGGTCACTGGCTCGTTGAGCCGCATCCATCGCTGCCTGCTCCTGCGGCGTCGGAGCACAACTGGTCAGAACTAGGATGCTGACGCATATAGAAAACGCCCCGATACTCTTCATGGTGCGGCTTTCCTCGGTTGATTTACGTGGAGCAATCGAGCCGACCCCAATACCCTTAAGGGCAATCATGTCGGGATTCAGTTGTGGCAACTGGTACTCGAATTCATTGATCCACTGTTTACGCCCTGGGAAGAGGTGCCGCTGCCCGAGCAAGTCATCTTCGAAAGGTCAGGCTCAGACGGCGCTGTGTTTCTCTGGTCTTCCTGATGCTGCTGATACGCCGCACGTTGCGCGTCGTCGCTGTCACTTTGCGGATGAGGATCAGGATAATTCCTGCCGTTGTATGCGGATGATCCAGCCGGACCATACACCGAAAAGCCTGTTTGATTGAGCGTGCCCCTGCTGACATCACACGCGGCCAATGGCAGCACGATGCACGCCACAACAACTAGCTTCGATCGGAGGTTCGCAGGAATACTAGAAATCGTAATCTCCATGAGTGCGTATCGTGGTTCCGCGTGGCGCCGCCGCCTGCTGTTCGGGAGGAATGATCGCAACCAGCCAACAGCGGCAGGAACGCTCCTACGGCGATTTGAAGGGCTTTCGGGTCACTTGCCAAGCCGTTACGTGGTTACGCACCCCTTTAAGCACATCCTCGGGGAGATGGACAAGCACAGCCGCGGCCGAGCCGGCACCGTGCCGAATGCAGATGCCTTGCGCCCTGTTGCCCGGCGTGATCGTTGTTACGGTGATCGCCGCCTCGCACAGCTCGGTCGTGCTGTTCTGGAGGCACGCCTCGCAAAGCCGGACGATACGCTCGCACTGCGCCGGGCTCGCCTCCTGCATCATCGCCTCGTCGGCATTCCAACGTCCGCCAAAGGCCAGGGCCGCCAGCCAGGTGACGCCACGCCAAAGCAGCATGGCCGTCAGCAGGAACCACAACAACGCGCCGTTTAGCCATTCGGCGGCAACACCAGCGCGGCCGACCGGCAGAGGTCGATACCGCGCACATCCTGCCCGCTGCCCTTGGCGGCGAATCCGACATGGGCCACGAACCGGCACACGCCCGGCGGACGCAGCACGATCACGCTGATCCGGCCGCCATCCGCCAGCGCGTTGCCGCCCAGCAGGTCGGGGCCACGCGCGGCGCTGTCCTCGGGATAGACGAACAGGCGGTGCGCCTCGCGGCCGGAATGATTGGTCACCGCGACAGTGACCGATGCTTGCGGATCTGCGCTTGCCGGCGGTGCGGGCAGCGGCGCCAGCCGGTCGGCGGTGGTCCAGCCTGGCCGCACCGCGATGCCGCCCAGGGTGCAGACATCGACTCCGCGCCGCTCCTCGGCGCTGCGGTTGTCATAGACGATGCGGATGTCGGCCAGGCAACTGCCGGTGTAGGTCAGCGGCGCCCGGTCGCCCGCGGACAGGCTGTCATGGCCCAGCAGGTCGTCGCCCCAGTCGCCCGAATCGGCTGGCGAGATCAGCACCTGCTGGATCGGGCGGTCGCCGTCATTGGCGATCACGACAGGGTGCGTCACGCCGCCGACCCCGGCCGGGACGATCGCGGCGCTGGCATCGAACACCACCTGCCGGTCGGCGCAGATGTCCATGCCGTGCCGTTCCTCGCGCGTCGCATCGTCGTAGATCACCTGCACGTCCACCGTGCAGCCGCTGCCGCCATCCAGGCGCAGCCGGTAGCTGCGGCCCGGCGCGATGGTGCCGTCGCCGAGACGGTCGGCGCCCCATTCGCCACTGGTGACCGGCGAGACATACAGCTCGTTGATCGGCCGCGCGGCGTGGTTGACCACCACCATCTCGCGCCCGGTCGCAGATGCCGCCGCATGGGGCGCCTCGGCGCCGGCGCAGCGCGGCGCCGCCAGGGCCAGCGCCACCGGTAGAACGAGCAGCAGGGTCGGCCAGCCAGCCATTGCGAGCACTTTCGATGCGCAGGCGGCAGGCTGCGCGCGGACCAGGAACGCGCCCCGCTTAAAGCCGTTGCAGGGTCGGAAGCAAGCGCCAGCCGCGTGACCCTCGGCAAGACCAAGCCGCCGATCCGGCGGCGTCGGGCCGCTGGTCTAGACGTTGAACCGGAACAGCAGGACGTCGCCGTCGCGCACCACGTAGTCGCGACCCTCGATCCGCAACTTGCCCGCCTCGCGCGCGCCCTGCTCGCCGCGCCCGGCCACGTAGTCGTCGTAGCCCACCGTCTCGCAGGCGATGAAGCCGCGCTCGAAGTCGCCGTGGATCACTCCGGCCGCGCCGGGCGCGCGGGTGCCGCGCACGATGGTCCAGGCGCGGGTCTCCTTCGGTCCCACGGTGAAGTAGGTAATCAGGCCGAGCAGCCCGTAGCCGGCGCGGATCACCCGGTCCAGGCCGCTGTCGTGCAGGCCCAGCCCTTCCAGGAACTCGGCCCGGTCGGCCTCGGGCAACTGGCTCACTTCGGCCTCGATCGCCGCCGAGACCACCACGCAGGCGGCCCCCTCCGACGCCGCGCGCCCGGCCACGCGGGCGGAGAAGTCGTTGCCCGTGGCGGCCGCCGCTTCATCGACGTTGCAGACGTACAGCACCGGCTTGCTGGTCATCAGCTGCAACCGCCGCGCCGCTTCGGCATCGGCCGGCGCGATCGCGGTGCGCGCCGGGCGGCCCTCGGCCAGGGCGGCGGCGATCGGCTCCATCAGGGCCACCTGCGCCGCGATCTCCTTGTCGCCGCCCTTCGCGCGCTTCTGCAAGGCGGGCAGGCGCTTCTCCAGGCTGTCCAGGTCGGCCAGCATCAGCTCGGTCTCGACCGTCTCGGCGTCGCGGATCGGATCGATGCTGTCCTCGACATGGGTGACGTCCGGGTCCTCGAAGCAGCGCAGCACATGCACCACCGCATCGACCTCGCGGATGTTGCCGAGGAACTGGTTGCCCAGCCCCTCGCCACGGCTGGCGCCGCGGACCAGGCCGGCGATGTCCACGAACTCCAGCGAGGTCGGCACGATCCTGGCGCTTTTGCCGATCGCCGCCAGCACGCCCAGGCGCGGGTCGGGCACGGCGACGCGGCCGACATTCGGCTCGATCGTGCAGAACGGGTAGTTCGCCGCCTGCGCCGCGGCGGTCGCGGTCAGCGCGTTGAACAGCGTGCTCTTGCCGACATTCGGCAGGCCGACGATGCCGCAGTTGAATCCCATCTCGCTACGCCTGCTCCTGCACCAGCAACGCCACGCGCGTCATGAACTCCTCAGGCCCGCCCCCGGCCAGCAGCGACGCGGCATCGGCCACCGCGTCCAGCAGGCCGGGCAGCCAGGCCTGGTCGGCCTTGGAAAAATCACTCAGCACATGCCCCAGCACGCGGTCCTTGTGACCGGGATGCCCGATCCCCAGGCGCACCCGCCAGTAGTCAGGCGTGCCGAGCTGGCGGTCCATGCTGCGCAGCCCGTTATGTCCGGCCGCGCCGCCGCCGCGCTTCACCCGCACCCGGCCGGGCGCGAGGTCCAGCTCGTCGTGGAACGCGGTGATCGCCTCCGGCGGCAGCTTGTAGAATGCGGCGGCCGGCTGCACGCTTTCGCCCGAGGCGTTCATGTAGGTCTGCGGCTTCAGAGCCAGGATCCGCTCGGGGCCGACCTGCCCCTCGGCCGCAAGGCCACGAAACCGCTGCCGCCACGGCGCGAAACCGTGGCGGGCGGCGATCGCGTCCAGCGCCATGAAGCCGATATTGTGGCGCTGGCGGGCCATCCCCGGCTCGGGATTGCCGAGGCCGACCCACAGCAGCATGGCTACTTCTTCTTCGGGGGCGCCTTCGCGGCCGGGGCGGCGGCCTTGGCGGCCGGGGCCGCAGCGGCGGCCTTGCCGCCCTTGGCCGGGGCGGCCGGGGCCGCGGCAGCGGCGGGCGCGTTCGGATCGGCCACCGGCTCCTGCGCCTTGGTGGGCGGCGCCACGGTGGCCACCACGAAGTCGCGGCCGGTGATCGCCGGGCGGGTGCCCTCGGTGCCCTTCAGGTCATGCCAGCGGATGTTGTCGCTGATCTCCAGGGCGCCGAGGTCGGCCTCGAAGAAGGCCGGCACGTGGTCCGGGTCGCACAGGCACTCGACCGAGTGGCGCACCACGTTCAGCACGCCGCCGCGCTTCAGGCCCGGGCTGATGCCCTCGTTGGTAAAATGCACCGCGACAGCGACGCGGATCAGCTCGCCCGGGGCGAGGCGCTGGAAGTCCACATGCTCGGGCCGGTCGCTTACCGGATGCAGCTGCACGTCGCGGATCAGCGCCCGCTCGGGCGCGCCCCCATCGACGCGGATTTCGTACAGCCGGGAGCGCCAGCCGCTGGTATGCATCTCGCGCAGCACCAGCTTCGGCTCCAGCGCGACCAGCGTCGGGGTCTGCTTCGCGCCGTAGATCACGCCGGGGATCTTGCCCTGCCGCCGAGTTGCCCGCGCCGCCCCCTTACCGGCCCGCGGACGCGCCTCGGCCTCGATTGTCGTGTAGTTGGCCATGACGTCGCTCCTGAACACGAAACGCCGGCCTCCAGGGGTGCCGGCGAAAGCGGAGCGTTTGCCACGTTCCGCGCGAACATGGAAGCCCGGCCGCGCGTCCTTGCGACCCCGCGCGGCGAGTTGATGCCCGTCCAGACGCTACCGCATGGCCCGCCGCTCGGATCCCGCCGCGTCTGCCGCCGGCTCCTCCTCGCGCAGCGCCGCCTGCGGCGACGGGGCGGCGAGCTGCCAGGGCACCGCCACGACCATCACGCCCGGCCCGGCGTCGCGCAGCAGGGCGCGGCGCAGGCGGCGTTCGCGGTGGGTGTGCAGCAGAACCTCCCACCAGCGCGCCTCGACCAGCACCGGCAGCATCACCGCGATCATCCGCCCCGGCTGCTCGGAGCGCCAGGCGAGGATCTGGCGCAGCAGCGGCCCCAGCAGCGAGCGGTAGGGCGACGGCTCGATGCGCAGCGCGGGCGGCGGCAGGCCGGCCTGCCGCGCCGGGGCGGCGACGCAACGCTCCCACTCGGCGCGCAGGCGGGCGCGTGCGGCCGCCTCGCCCTCGGCCGGGCAATCCGGCCCCTCGGTCTCGGTGACGTGCAGCGCCGTCACGTCCGGCGACAGCGAGACGGCGAACATGACGGCCCGGCGCGCCAGATTGTCCCAGCGCTCGATCGGGAGCAGCACCAGCGGCGGCGTTGGCGCGGCAAGGTCGAGCCGGCGCTGGTCGCCGCGCAGCGCCTGCCGCTCGACCGCATCGGAGTAGCGGCGGATGGCGAGCAGCAGCAGCACCGTGGCCGGCACGACGATCACCGTCAGCCATGCCCCGGAGGTGAACTTCGCCACCAGGATCACCGCCAGCGCAGTCCCGGTGGCCAACGCGCCGAGCAGGTTGATGGCGAAGCGCGGGATGTGCCGCCGCCAGCCGCCCTGACGCCACCAATGCGCGGCCATGCCGGCCTGCGACAGCGTGAAGCTGGCGAACGCGCCGACGGCGAACAGCGGAATGAGCCGGTCGGTGATGCCGCCGAAGGCGACCAGCAGCGCGCCCGACCCGCCGGCCAGGAACAGCACGCCGACCGAATAGACCAGCCGGCGGCCGGGGATCGCGAAGGCGGCGGGCAGATGGCGGTCCTCGGCGACGAGCCGGCACAGCCGGGGGAAGCCCACGAAACTGGTGTTTGCCGACAGGCACAGCACCGCCAGCACGCTCGCGATGGTGACATAGAACACTCCCCCGCGCCCGGCGACGGCGGCGACAAGCTGCGACAGCACGCTCTGGTAGCCCGGTCGGGACTGATCCATCGCCATGATGCCGTAATGCGACGCCAGCCACGCGACCCCCGCCAGCAGCAGCGCCAGGGCGGCGACGATGACGCTGAGCACGCGATGCGCGGTGCGCACCCGCGGCTCCTTGAATGCGGACACCCCGTTGCTGACCGCCTCCACCCCGGTCATCGCCGAGCAGCCGCTCGCAAAGGCGCGCAGCAGCAGCCACAGGCCGACGCCCTCGACCGCATGCGGCGGTGCCGGCGGGTGGACGACCGGGGCCGAATGGCCGGAGGCGACCCGCACGACGCCGACGGCCAGCACGCCGCCCAGGGACAGCAGGAACAGGTAGGTTGGCACCGCCAGGAGGATGCCGGAGTTGCGGGCGCCGCGCAGGTTGAGCCAGGTCAGCGTCGCCAGGATCGCCAGGCACAGGACCAGCGTCATCGTGTGCAGGACCGGCAGCGCCGAGGTCAGCGCGGCCACCCCGGCGGCGATGCCCACCGCCACGTTCAGCATGTAGTCCACCATGAGCGAAGCCGCCGCCAGCAGCCCCGCGAGCGCGCCCAGGTTCTGCCGGGCCACGGTGTAGGAGCCGCCGTTGTTCGGGTACGCGGCGATGGTCTGCCGGTAGGACAGGTACAGGATGCCCAGCAGCAGCAGGATGACCCAGGTGATCGGGCCGATCGCGGACAGGCCGCCCGCCCCCGCCGCCGCCAGGATGGTCAGCGCCGCTTCCGGCCCGTAGGCGGCCGACCCCAGCCCGTCCAGGCCGACCGCGGCGACGCCGGACCAGATGCCGAGCCGCTCGGCGGCCGCCTCGCGGTTGGCCAGGCGGCGGCCGAGCAGTGTTCGCAACGACACAGCCGGACGGGATTGCGACCGCATTAGGGCAAATGTGGCATCTTTAAGGCGACTCCAAGGCGGAATGTGGTAGGCCAGAATGGTCGAAGCCGATCGCGGTTTCGTGTAGAGGGCCCGGCGCACATCGGAGTGGCCGGCATGGCGGAGCGGAGCTTGCGAAACCTGGCCTGGCTCAACTTCTTCGTCGCCGACATGGGAACCTCGTTCGGTCCGTTCGTGTCCGTGGCGCTGATCCGGGCCGGCTGGACGCAGGCCTGGATCGGCTATGCTCTGGGCGCGGGCAGCCTGGCCGCCCTGGTGGGGCAGGTTCCGGCCGGGGCGCTGATCGACATCACGCACCACAAACGCCGGCTGGCGGCGATGGCTTTGCTGGGGATTTCGGCCGCCGCCCTGACGATTGCCTGGATGCCGGCGCGCGGCCCGGTGATGGCCGCGCTGATGACGCAGAACCTGGCCGGCGTGATCCTGGGCCCGACCATCGCGGCGCTGACGCTCAGCCTGAGCCAGACCGGGGCGCTGGGCGAGCGGCTGGGCAACAATGTCCGGTTCCAGGCGATGGGCGCCGCGGGAGCGGCGATCCTGCTGGGCGTCCTGGGCCAGCAATTCGGGCCGCGCTCGGTGTTCCTGGCGGCGGCCGGGCTGGCCATCCCGGCCCTGCTCGCGCTGCGCGGCGTCCATCCCGACGATCTGGCGACCGCGCCGGAGCGCACCGACCACCCCGCCGCGCTGTCGCCGCGCCTGCGCGGCCCGATGCCGCCGCCGCATCACCTGGTTCTCGACCGGCGGCTGCTGGCGTTCGGGCTGTGCGTGATCCTGTTCTTCATCGGCAATGCGGGGATCATCACCCTGGCGGCGAACGGGTTTGCGTCCAGCAACCCGATGATCGCCGAGTTGCTGGTGCCGGCCGCCATCGTGGTGCCGCAGGCCCTGGTCGCGCTGCTGTCGCCGCGGCTGGGGCGGCTGGCGCAGCGCTGGGGCCGGCGGCCGGTGCTGCTGATCGGGTTCGCTGCGGTGCCGCTGCGCGCCGTCCTGTTCGCGATCGGCGGCCCGCCGGAACTGCTCGTCGCCTATCAGGCGCTGGACGGGATCGGGGCGGCGACGTTCGGCGTGATGCTGCCGCTGGTGGTGGCCGACATCACGCGCGGCAGCGGGCGGTTCAACCTGACCTATGCCGCGCTCGGCCTGGCGGTGACCGGAGGGGCCGCGCTCAGCAACGTGCTGGCCGGCAGCATCGCCGGCGCGGCAGGCCCGACCGCCGCCTTCCTTGCCTTGGCATCGGTCGGTTTGCTCGCCATCTGCGCTGTGGCGTTCGTGTTCCCGGAAACCCGCCCCGCCGTTCCGGCGCAGTAAGCCGGTCAGCCTCCCTCCCGTCCCATTTTCCGCTCACGCCGAGGTTCGCCATGCCGCTGCAGATCACCATCGGGCCGCCACAGCTTGTCATCCACCAGGGCGAGGTGGTCTGGGCGACCGACCCTGACGGCCAGCTCGCGACCGAGGGCGACAAGGGCCTGTTCTTTCGCGACACGCGCCTGATCGCGATGTGGGCGCTGTACGCCAACGGCGTGCGCTGGCAGCTGCTGAACGGCGGCGCGATCACCCATTACGCAGGCCGGGTGTTCATGACCAACCGGCCGATCCTGACGCAGGACGGCACGATCGCCGAACACACGCTGAGCCTGGTGCTCGGCCGCTGGATCGATGGCGGCGTGCATGAGGACATCGACGTCACCAACCACGGCATGAAGCCGGTGCGCTTCAACCTCGAGCTGATGGTCCGCGCCGATTTCAGCGACGTGTTCGAGGTCAAATCCGGCAAGCAGGTGCGCCGCGGGCGCATCAGCACGACCTGGGACGAGGGCGCGCAGCGTCTGGTGGACAGCTATCGCAACGCCGATTTCCACCGCGCCGTGACCATGCGCATCCGCAGCGCGCTGCCGGCCACCTACGCCAACGGCCGCGTCAGCTTCGAGATCACGTTGCAGCCGGGCGAGACCTGGCACGCCTGTCTGCTGTCCGACATCGAGGACGATACCGACATCATCTCGGCGCCCACGCATTGCACCGGCGAGAACCGCAACAGCGGCGCCGGCCGCGCATTGGCCGCCTGGCGCGCCGAAGCGACCAAGCTGCGCACCAGCAACGAGGAAGTGTACCGCTCCTGGCATCAGGCGATCGACGACATGGCGGCCTTGCGCCTGCCGATCGAGGAGGACGGACGCATCGACGTGATCCCGGCCGCCGGCCTGCCCTGGTTCGTCGCGTTGTTCGGCCGCGACAGCCTGATCGTCGCGCTGCAGACCGCCGCCGTGTCGTCGGAGTTCCTGCGTGGCGCGCTGGCGGTGCTGGGCGACCGCCAGGCGCGCGAGCGCGATGACTACCGCGACGCCGAACCGGGCAAGATCCTGCACGAGATGCGCCGCGGCGAGCTGGCGCATTTCAAGCTGATCCCGCACACGCCGTATTTCGGCACCGCCGACGCGACGCCGCTGTACCTGATGGCGCTGCACGAGGCCTGGCGCTGGACCGGCGACCGCGCGCTGATCGAGCGTTTCCTGCCGGTCGCCGAGCGGGCGCTGGCGTGGATCGACGAGTACGGCGATCGCGACGGCGACGGATTCCAGGAGTATCAGACGCGCAGCCCTGCCGGCTATGAGAACGTCGCCTGGAAGGATTCCGGGGATGCCGTGCTGTATCCCGACGGCACGCTGGTCAAGGGTCCGAAGGCGCTGTGCGAGCTGCAGGGCTATGTCTATGCCGCCTGGCAAGGAATGGCCGCAATCTATGACGCGCTCGGCAGGCCCGAACCGGCCGAGGCGCTGCGCCGCAAGGCGGCGACGCTGCAGCAGCGGTTCGACGACGCGTTCTGGAGCGATGCGTTCGGCGGCTATGCGTACGCGCTGGACGGCGACAAGCAGCAGGTCCTCGTCGCCTCATCGAACATCGGCCATTGCCTGTGGACCGGCCTGATCCCGCGCGGCCGGGCCAGGCTGGTCGTCGAGCGGCTGATGGGCGACGAGATGTTCAGCGGCTGGGGCATCCGCACCCTGTCGCGCGAGCACATCGCCTATAACCCGTATTCCTATCACAACGGATCGGTGTGGCCGCACGACAACGGCATCATCGCCCAGGGCTTTGCCCGATATGGCTTCCACGACGAGGCGGCGCGTGTGGCGCGCGCCATCAGCGCGGCGGCAAGCTATTTCGAGATGCACCAGATGCCAGAGCTGTTCGCCGGCATCCATCGCGACGACAGCAATTTTCCGGTGCAGTTCTGGGGCAGCAACGTGCCGCAGGCCTGGGCCGCCGGATCGACGTTCGCGCTGGTGCATGCGCTGGTCGGCCTGGAGCCGGACGCCGCCGAGGGCAGGCTGTATGTCAATCCGCATCTGCCGGAGTGGCTGCCCGATCTGGTGCTGTCCGACATCGAGGTGGGCGGGCAGCGTTTCGACATCCGCTTCGCGCACGGCGAGAAGGGCGATGGCTTCGAGGTGCTGCGCGGCCCGGCCGACCGGGTGGCGCGCCGAAGCGGCATGGTGGTCGGGTGACGAAGCCGTGTAACAGCCGCGGCTGACGCGGCCGCGCGAGCCGCCTATAACGGTCGCCATGACCATTGATTTCAGCGAGTCCGAGATCCAGCGCTACTCCCGCCACATCCTGCTGCCGGAAGTGGGCGGCACGGGTCAGGCCCGCCTTGCCCGCGCCAGCGTGCTGGTGGTCGGCGCGGGCGGGCTGGGCAGCCCGCTGCTGCTGTACCTGGCCGCCGCCGGGGTGGGCCGGATCGGCATCGTCGATGACGACGCGGTGGAGCTGTCCAACCTGCAGCGTCAGGTCGCCTTTGGCACCGCCGACCTGCACCGGCCCAAGGCGGTCGCCGCGGCGGAGGCGGCGCTGCGGCTGAATCCGGGAGTTCGGGTGGAGGCGCTGGCGACGCGGCTGGATGCCGGCAACGCGCTCGACCTGGTCGGGCGCTACGACGTCATATGCGACGGCACCGACAACTTCCCGAGCCGATTCCTGCTCAACGACGCCTGCGTGCTGGCGCGCAGGACGCTGGTCTCGGCGGCGGTGCTGCGGTTCGAAGGGCAGCTCGCGACGTTCAAGCCGCACGCTGCCGCCGGGCTGCCGTGCTACCGGTGCCTGTATCCCGCGCCGCCCCCCGCCGGGCTGGTGCCGGCGTGCAGCGAGGCCGGGGTGATGGGCGCGGTGACCGGGGTGCTCGGCGCGCTGCAGGCGACCGAGGCGCTGAAGGAGATCCTGGGCATCGGCGAAAGCCTGGCCGGGCGGCTGTTGCTGTGGGACGCGCTCGCCGCGCGGATGCGGACCATCCGGCTGCCCGCCGATCCCGACTGCCCCGCCTGCGGCGCGGGCGCGAGCCTGCGCGACCTGTCGGCGCACGCGCCGACCCTGCGAGACCTGTCGGCGCACGCGCCGAGCCTGCGCGAGGTAAGCTGTGCCGTCTGATCCCGAGGTCAGGAGCGATGCCGGGCCGCACGAGGCCGGGCCGCTGGGGATCCTGCTGATCTCGGGCACGCATGAGCGGGCGCATTACGCTTTTGTCGTTGCGGCGGCGGCCGCGTCGGTCGGGCGGACGGTGGTGCTGCTGGCGACCAATGACGGCTGCCACGCGCTGGCCGAGGACTGGTCGGCGCTGACCGGATCGGGCCGCGACGCGGCGGTGCGCGCGCTGGGCGTGGCCGGGCTCGGCGAGCTGCGCGAGGCGGCGGCCGAGCTTGGCGTGCGCTGCATGGTCTGCGAGGCGGGGCTGCGGCTGTCCGCGGTGCCGGCCGAGGCGCTGCAGCCGCACGTGGAGGTGGCCGGAGTGGTGACGTTCCTTGACGCCGTGCGTGGCGGTCAGGTGGTCACGCTGTGACAGCCGGCGCCGTGGCGGCGCGTGCGTGGCTGCTGGCTGCGTGGTTGGCGGGCGGGTTCGCCCCGCCGACATGGGCGCAGTCCGTCATCACCAGCCAGCCGCTGCCTCCGCCCGCCGGCGTGCCCGGCAAAGCCGCCGCGCGCCCGCCGCCCGGCCACGCCCCGAGCCGGCCGGCGCCGAAGCATGTCCCCGTGGTCAGGCCGCAGCACGCGCCGCTGAAGAAAGCCGCTCCGGCGCGCGCCGGCCGGCCCGCCGCGACGCCGGCGCCGAAGCTTGCGGCCAAGCCCGCCGCCAAGCCAGCAACCAGGCCGGCGACCAGGCCGGGCGCGCCGGAGCCCGCTGCGGCCCGGCCCGCGACGCCGCCGCCGCCCAGGCTGGACCCGACCAAGGGCAGCACGACCGGGTTGCCGCTGCCGCGCTGGGCGGCGTTCCGCTCCGACGACGTGAACCTGCGCTCCGGCCCGGGCATGCAGTACCCGATCCAGTGGGTATACCATCGCCGCGACCTGCCGGTGCAGATCCTGCGCGAGTTCGAGGTCTGGCGGCTGATCCAGGAACAGGACGGCACCAAGGGCTGGGTGCACGAGGCGACCCTGACCGGCCGGCGCGGCTTTGTCGTGCAGGGCGGCGAGCAGGTCCTGCGCGCCAGCGCCGCGGCCACCGCCGGCCCGGTCGCCATGCTGGAACCCGGCGTCGTCGGCCATGTCCGCCACTGCGATGCCGCCGCGGACTGGTGCGACGTGCAGGCCGGCGACTATCACGGCTGGCTGAAGCGCGAGGCGATGTACGGGATTTCGCCAGGCGAGGCGATCCAGTGACGCGGGGCGCGCGCGCGCTGATCGCCCTGTTCGCCATCATCGTGCTGCCAGCCGCCTCGCCGCCGGCGATCGAAGGCCCGCACGCGATGGTGGTCAGCGCGCAGCGGCTCGCCACGCAGGTCGGAGCCGACATCCTGACCGCCGGCGGCAACGCGGTCGATGCGGCGGTGGCGGTGGGCTATGCCGAGGCCGTGGTCAACCCGTGCTGCGGCAATATCGGCGGCGGCGGGTTCATGACGCTGCGGATGGCCGACGGGCGCACCGCCTTCCTCGATTTTCGCGAGAGGGCGCCCGCCGCTGCCAGCGCAGGCATGTACCTCGATGCCGCAGGCAAGCCGGTGGCTCGCCTGAGTCTGGACGGCTGGCGCGCCGTGGGCGTGCCCGGCACAGTGGCGGGGCTGGATGCGGCGCTAGCGACATACGGCACCCTTCCGCGCGCGCAGGTGATGGCGCCCGCGATCCGTCTCGCACGCGACGGCTTCGTGCTGACCGCGGCCGACGCCGACATCCTGCACGCGGACACCGCCCGCTTCGCCCGCGATCCGGCCACCGCCGCGGTGTTCCTGCACCCTGACCATACGCCGTATCAGTCCGGCGAGCGCTTGGTGCAGACCGACTTGGCGGCGACCCTCCAGGCGGTCGCCGACCAAGGCTGGACCGGCTTTTATGCCCCCTCCGCCCTCGTGCCGCGCGCCGCGGAAGCTGCGTCGCGCGCCGGTGGCGGGCTCCTTGAGGCGAGCGATTTCGACGCCTACGTCCCCGACTGGGCGACCCCGGTCGGCTGTCGCTACCGGGAGTTTGAAATCCTTTCCGCGCCGCCGCCCTCCTCGGGCGGCGTGACGCTGTGCGAAATCCTGGGCGTGCTGGCCGGCTACGACCTGCACGCGATGGGCTTCCACTCGGCCGCCGAAGCCAGTGTGCTGGCCGAGGCGATGCGGCACGCCTTCTTTGACCGCAACACCTATCTCGGAGATCCCGCCTTCGTCGCCAACCCGCTCGACTGGCTGCTGTCGGATGCCCATTTCGCGGCGATTCGCGCAGCGATCGGCCCGCACGCCACGCCCACCAGCGCGCTGCGCCCGGGCGTCGCGCCGCACGAACAGGCCGAGACGACGTCGTATGTCGTGGTGGACAAGGCGGGCAGCGCCGCCAGCGTGACCTATACGCTGAACAACGGCTTCGGCGCGGCGGTCATGGCCCCGGGAACCGGGGTCCTGCTGAACGACGAGATGGACGATTTCGCGGTGGCGCCGAACACGCCGAACCTGTTCGGGCTGGTGCAGGGCGCGCGCAACGCCATCGCGCCGGGCAAGCGCCCGCTGTCGTCGATGGCGCCGACGATCGTGCTGCGCGACGGGCATCTGGCCTATGCGCTCGGCTCGCCGGGCGGCAGCCGCATCATCAGCATCGTTGCCGAGGTGCTGATAAACCTCATCGACCACGACATGACGCCGCAGGAGGCGGTGGACGCGCCGCGGCTGCACATGCAGGGCCTGCCGGATACGCTGTTCGCCGAACCGTTCGCGCTGTCGCCCGACACCGCGGCGCTGCTGCGCGGCGACGGGTATCGCGTCGTAGAGCAAACCCCCTGGGGCGCCGCCGAACTGATCGCGGCGGGTCCGCCACCGGGCCGCGCCAGCGGACCCGGCAGCTCCGGCAGCGATGCGACGCCCGAACACGGGATGCGTCCCGGCCGGCTGTACGGGGCGAACGATCCGCGCCGCCCGGCGGGCAGCGCCATCGGCGAATGACGACGGGAGCCAGCATGACCGACGAGGACTGGATGCGCCGCGCGCTGGCGAAGGCCGAGCAGGGCGACCGCACGCCCGGCGCGAACGGCATCGGCTGCGTCATCGTGCGGGACGGCGCGGTGCTGGCCGAGGCGCATAACGAGGTGGGCATCCGCCACGACCCGACGGCGCATGCCGAGATCGTGGCGATCCGCCGCGCCTGCGACGCCGTCGGCGCCGACGATCTGCGCGGCGCGGCGCTGTATTCGACGCTGCAGCCCTGCGGCATGTGCGCGATGGCGTCGATCTGGGCCAAGCTGGCGCGCGTGGTCTATGGCGCCGAGAACTCCGACGTGCACCCGATGTATTTCGAGGATCGCCACACCGACACGATGCGGTTCATCCGCGATGCGTTCCGCGACGACGTGACCTATGCCGGCGGCGTGCTGGCGCGCGAATGCGCGGCGCTGTACGTGGGGCCGGACGAGGACGTGCCGGAGAGCGAGCAGGTCAACCGGTAGCGCCGCCCGCAGGCAGGGTCTTCCGGGTACTGCACGAAGCCCGACCGCTCGGCGAGCGTGTCGTACAGGCGCATGGCCTGCGCGTTCGTCTGATGCGTGAGCCAGTACACCCGTCCGCAGCCCATCGCCTCGGCCTGAGCATAGACGTATTCGATCAGCGCCCGCCCCACGCCTTGGCCGCGCGCCGCCTCGTCGACGTACAGAATCCTGCAGGTAGCAGTAGTCGCCCGTGGTCCAGCAGGACCGGTGCCGGACGGAGTGCACGAGGCCGACCGCCCGGCCGCCGACCACCGCCAGCGCGCCGGCCATCGGCTCGGTCGGATCGAGCAGCCGATCCCAGACGACCTGGCTGGTGGCCGGCGGAATGTCCACGCCATAGAACGCCTGATACGAGCGCCACAGCCGCAGCCAATCTGCCTGGTCGGGCGCCGCCAAGCTCGCGGACCGCGCTCATCGCGTGCCCGGAGCGGATCGGGGCGCGCGACGGGGCTGACCGAGGCGGCCGGGCGCGCCGACGCCGATCACTGTCCGCACGCTGGCGCGGGTCACTTTCCGCGCGCCAGCGCCAGCCCCACGCCGGCCCCCACCAGCATGCCGCCGGAAACCCGGTTCAATGTGCGGCCGCGCCGGGCGATCCAGCCGCGCATCCGCCCCGCCACGGTCGCCCAGACCGCATCCAGCCCGCTGACCACCACCAGGAACGTCGCCGACAGCAGCAGCAGCTGCGGCGCCAGCGGCCGATGCGGCACGATGAACTGCGGGAAGAACGCGCCGAAGAACAGCAGCACCTTCGGGTTCGTCAACGAGACGAACATGCCGCGCCCGATCGTGCGATGCACCGATCGCCCGCGCCCGGCGGCCGATGCCAGGTCTGGCGCCCGGTCTGGCGCCCGGTCTGGCGCCCGGTCCGGCGACAGCTCGGGCGGGGGCGCGCGGAACGTCTGGACGCCGATCCAGACCAGGTATGCCGCGCCGATCCAGCGCAGCGCGGTGAACCATTCGCCGGCCGCGGTCAGCAGCGTGCTCATGCCGACCGCGACCAGCCCAAGCTGGATCGCCAGCGCCGCGCTGGTGCCGGCCAGGGTCAGCAGCCCCCAACGTGTGCCGTGGGCCACGCTGTTGGACACGATGAGCGCCATGTTCGGGCCGGGAAACAGCGCCAGCAGCACGGTCGCCACGATGAAAGTCCCGTACAAGCCCAGATCCATCCGAACCGCCTCAATGGGTGCGCAGCAGATCCTGCACCGCTGCGGCGGCGACCGCAACGCCGCCGGGCCGCCCCTGGATCACGGCCGCCTGCACGCCCGCGGCTTCCCACGCGCCGTTGGCCAGGCGGACCAGGAGCGGCGCGCCCGAGGTGCCGAGCGTGCCCTGGCAGCTGTGCAGCACAAGCGGCCGACCGCCCGGATCGTCCAGCATGCCCAGCACGCGGCAGCCGGCATCGGCGATCAGCAATTCGGCGCGGTCCTGGCTGTAGCCGCCCAGCATCGCGGCCTGGCCCGGCATGGCGGCCACCGGCACCAGCGCGGCATCGGCGATGCGATCGGCCAGCGTGAGCAGCGCCACGTCGCCGCCCTGCAGCGGATGCAAGCTGCCCGGCGCGAAGCCCGCGCCGAGGCGGTACGACACGGCCACGCTGTGCCGGGCAAAACCGCCGCGCACATATCCCGACAGGACGTGCACCGAGCCAGCCGGCATCATGCGCCCGAGGCGGCGGCCATACAGGCAATGCGCCGCGGTCACCACCAGGCGCGCACCCACGGCGAACCCGGTGCAGCGCGACACGCCCGCGATCTGCACGCGCATCACCGCCGACCAGGGCAGGCGGGCCGCGTCGATCGCGCCGCGCCGGTCCTGCGCCCCCAGTCCCGCAAGCACCTGGCCCGCAAGCACCTGGCCCGCAAGCACCTGGCCCGCAAGCACCTGGCCCGGAAGCAACTGGCCCGGAGGCAACTGGCCCGGAGGCAACTGGCCGGGCACCAGCACCGCCGCGAGCAGGGCGGCGCGCATCACGACAGGACCTGCATGTCGCCGTCGATCGCCAGCGCCTGGCCGCTGATCGTGGCGCCGAACGGGCTGCACAGGTAGAGCACCATGTTGGCGATGTCCTGCTGCGCGACGAAGCAGCGCAGGCTGGTGGCAGCCAGCGCGCGCGCTGTCATCTCCGCCTCGCCGATGCCCAGCGAGGCAGCCTTGGCCGCGAGCACGGCGCGGATGCGCGGCCCCTCGACCAGACCGGGCAGGATGGCGTTGACCCTGATGCGGTCGGGGCCGAGTTCGATCGCCAGCGATTTGGTGAAGCCGACCACGCCCCATTTCGCGGCGGCGTAGGGGCTGCGGCGGGCAAAGCCGAAGCGGCCGGCCGCGCTGCTGAGATTGACGATGCTGCCGCCGCCGGCCGCCCGCAGGGCGGGCACGGCGCGACGCGCGGCATGGAACATCGCGGCCAGGTCGATGCGCAAGGTCGCATCCAGCTCGTCCGGCGCGATGTCCTCGACGCGCGCGGTGGGGCCGGCGATGCCGGCATTGTTCACCAGCACGTCCAGCCCGCCGAGCCGCGCCGCCGCCGCATCGACGAAGCCCGCCATCGCCGCCGCATCCCCCGCATCGGCCAGGATGCCGTGATGCCCGCACGCCGCCAGCGCCGCGCCGTCGATGTCGGACACGACCACCGCGCCGCCGCGGCTGCGGATGCTATCGGCGATGACGCGGCCGATGCCGCCGGCGCCGGCGGTGATGGCGACGCGCAACCCGGACAGATCGACCGGCAATGGCTGGGGCAAGGCGCGCTCCTGTGCGGACCGGCGTCGGCCAACCTAGCGCCGCCCGTGAAACCGGGGCAAAGAGGGGTGGGGACGGGCTTGGCGCGACGGAGAGCCGCATGGCGCATGACCACTTGCATGGCGACGGGCGCGGCCATTCCCACGACCACGCCCGGCAGGATTTCGGCGTCGCCTTCGCCGTCGGCATGGCGCTGAACGCCGCCTATGTCGTCGCGGAGGCGGGCTACGGCGTCGCCGCCCATTCGCTGGCGCTGCTGGCCGATGCCGGGCACAATCTGGGCGACGTGCTGGGCCTGGGCGGCGCCTGGCTGGCCTCGGCGCTGCTGCGCCGGCAGCCGACCGCGCGATTCACCTATGGCATGGGCAGCAGCACGATCCTGGCGGCACTCGGCAATGCGGTCCTGCTGCTGGTGGTGACCGGCGGCATCGGGTGGGAGGCGATCCGGCGGCTGATCGCGCCGGAGCCGACCGGCGGGCTGACGATCATGGTGGTGGCGGCGATCGGCATTGCGGTCAACGGCGTGACCGCGGCGATGTTCGCCGCCGGCCGGCGCGGCGACCTGAATATCCGGGGCGCGTTCACGCACATGGCCGCGGACGCGGTGCTTGCGCTGGGCGTCGTCGTCGCCGGCGGCGTCATCATGCTGACCGGATGGACCTGGCTCGATCCGGCGACCAGCCTGGTGGTCAGCCTGGTCATCGTCGCCGGCACCTGGTCGCTGCTGCGCGACGCCGTGGCGCTGTCGATGAACGCCGTGCCGCCGGGCATCGACGAGGTGCAGGTGCGGACCTTCCTGCAGGCGCTGCCGAGCGTGGCCGAGGTGCATGACCTGCATATCTGGGGCCTGAGCACCACCGAGACCGCGCTGACGGCGCATCTGGTGGTGGGCGACGGCGCGGATGGCGAGCCGCTGCTGCGCCGCCTGCCGGCCGATCTGCGCCATCGGTTCGGCATCGGGCACTCGACGATCCAGCTGGAAAGCGGCCATACGGCGAGCGAGTGCCGGCTGCGCCCCGCCTGCGTCGTATAGGAAAGGACGGGCGATGATCGACGCCGCCGAGGTGACGCGCCGGGTGCTGGACGCCAAGCGAGCGTTGCGCGCGCAGTCGCCCGACGCGCGCGACGGGTTCGCCGACGCCGCGCGGGCGTTGGCGCACGAGGTCGCCGAGGTGGCCGGGCTGCACGCCGCAGGCGAGGCGGTGATCCCGGATATCGGCTTTTCCGACATCGCCGCCGGCAGCGTCGCCCCGGCGGTCCGCGCCGCGGTCAAGCGGCGCGGCTGCGCGGTGGTGCGCGGCGTGTTCCCCCGCGCCCAGGCCGAGGAATGGGATGCGGCGCTGCTGCGCTACGTCGCCGAGAACGACTATGTGGGGCACGCCCAGGCGCGCATGGGGCTGGACCGCTACTTCGCCCGCAACAAGGGCGGCAAGCCGCAGATCTACGGCATCTACTGGTCGCGCCCGCAGATCGAGGCGCGGCAGGGCGAGGCGCTGGCAGTCACCCGCGCCTGGCTGAACCGGCTGTGGTCGTGGGACGGGCATTTCGATCCCGACCGCGAGTGCACCTATGCCGACCGCATCCGTCAGCGCGAGCCGGGCGACGGCACGCTGGGGCTGGCGCCGCACATGGATGGCGGCTCGGTGGAACGCTGGATCGACCCGGGCTATCGCGCCGTGTACCGGCGCGTGTTCGCCGGCGACTGGGCGGCGCATGATCCGTGGGACGGGGCGCATCGCACCGAGACGCGGGAAATCCCCTCGCCCGCGGTCTGCCAGATGTTCCGGACGTTCCAGGGCTGGACCGCGCTGACCGAGCAGGGGCCGGGCTGCGGCACGCTGCAGGTGCTGCCGATCGCGCGGGCGATCGCGTACATGCTGCTGCGCCCGCTGCAGGACGACGTGCCCGAGGCCGAACTGTGCGGCGCCGAGCCGGGGCGGGCGCTGTGGATGACCGGGCAATGGCATGCCGCCCTGCAGCCGGCGCTGGTGCCGATCCCGGTCGTGCAGCCGGGCGACACCGTCTGGTGGCACCCCGACCTGGTCCACGCGGTCGAAAGCGCGCATCGCGGCCGCGGCTACAGCAGCGTCATCTATATCGGCGCAGCGCCGGACTGCGCGAAGAATCGCGCCTACCTGCCGCCGCAGCGCACGGCGTTCCTGGCCGGCCGCAGCCCGCCCGACTTCGCCGCCGAGGACTACGAGCTGGAGTTTGCCGGCCGCGCCACGCTGGCCGACCTGACCCCGCTGGGCCGGCGGCAGATGGGGTTCGCGGACTGACCGGCGACGTGCTTGCCGGCGAGGCGTTGCGTCGGTCCCGCCGCCCGGCTATATCGCCGCCACGCTGGTCCCGGATAGCTCAGTTGGTAGAGCAAGCGGCTGTTAACCGCTCGGTCGTAGGTTCGAGTCCTACTCCGGGAGCCACGCAGCGGCGGGGTCCGACCCTAAGACGTGGGTCCAGCTGGGCGCCCGAGTGCGGTCCGGCGGCACGGCTGCGATCCAGTCATCCTTCAGCGATCAAATGGTTCCGGTCCAGGCCTCCAGCGCCTCGGCCTAGCTGCGAGAAGCTGCGCGGCGGGTTGGCGAGTTCATCGGTGACGGAGGGGCGGCCGCACACGGGTATCCGCTCGGCGACGAAAGCGCGCGAGCCGTAAGCCGGGGCCAGCGCGGGCTGGGCCGGAAATCGGGGGCCGGAAATCGGGGGCCGGAAATCGGGGGGGAAACGGGGCCGATAGCAGACGGACCCGGACCTTCATTCAGATTGCGCCACAGTGTCGCATTCTGTTGGTACGCCGGGCGCCGCCGGCAGGCATGCCTGCCGAATGGCAACTCCGAGAGCCGGACGAAGCGGCCCGTGCGCTATTCCATGTAGGGCGAAAGCACAGCTTCGATCCATTTCATGAATGCGCGGACCCGGCGCGACAGGTTGCTCCGATGGGCTACGACGAGGGACACGGCGAGCGCGCGGCGGCGGAAGTCGGGTAGGATCTCCACCAGCCCGCCACTCTCCAGATATCGGCCGATGCCCATTAATGGCGCCTGAATCAGGCCAAGACCGGCCAGAGCAGCGGCTTCGTAGGTCTGCGCGCTGTTGACGTGCAGCGCGCCTGGCAACTGCAGCGTGGCGTATTTTGCTGTCGCTGTCGCTGTCGCTGTCCGGGTATTCCCATCCGATGGGTCTTGCGCCCAGCATCGTCGAAAAATGAATGGTCCGATGGTCCTGACGCCGGAGGTCTTCCAGCGATCGAGGGACGCCGTGGCGCGCCAGATAGCCGGGACTGGCAGCGTTGACCATGCGCAACTGGCCCAGTGGGCGGGCGATCAGCGTCTCGTCGCTGATGGGTCCAAGCCGCAATACGCAGTCGAACCCCTCCTGGACCAGATCGACCTGCCGATCCGTACTCGACACCTCCAGCTCCAACTCGGGGTGAGCCGCCAGGAAATCCGGCAAGGCCGGAACGACCGTCATGCGCGCCACCTCGGTCGGCAGATCGACCCGCAGACGCCCGCGCAGCGCCACGCGATCGCCTGAGAACATCGAGTGCAGGTCATCGACGTCAGCGAGCAGATCGCGGGCGCGGGCATGAAATGCGCGGCCGTCCTCCGTCAACTGCACGCTGCGCGTCGTCCGGTGCAGGAGCCTGACGCCGACATCGCCTTCCAGCTTCCGGATCGCCGTTGAGGCCCTCCCCTTCTGGATGCCCAGGCTACTGGCCGCGCGGGTGAAGCTGCCCATTGCGGCCACCCTCATGAAGATGCGGATGGGTTCGAGATTCTGCATTGTCGTGCCTCGGTATTGTTCACTCAATCGGAAACGGTGAGTTCGGTTTCCCGCTGTTTATCACGCCTGCGAGACACAGTAAGTCTCGAAAACGAGGATCCCATAGGAGAACGACACGTGTCCGGAACCATGAGCCTGCATCGGGCGCCTGAAACCATGAACCTGCACCGCGCCCAGTGGGCCGGCCGGATATTGAGCGCGTTCGTCATTGTCGCCCTGGTGGCAGACGGCACCATCCAGCTTCTCGCGCCGGCACAGATCGCGGGCATGCTGCAGGAAACCGGGTTCGCGATGGACCTGACCCGCGTCGTGGGTCCGATCATCCTCGCCTGCGCCATCCTGTACGCCATCCCGGCCACCGCAATCCTCGGCGCGATCGTGGTGACGGGCTTCCTGGGAGGCGCGATCTGCGCCCATGTCCGCGTCGGCGAATTGGGATCGCAGCCGGAACTTGTTTCGCTGCTTCTCGGCGCCATGACATGGGGTGGTCTCTATCTGCGCGATCCCCGCATCCGGGCCGTCCTGCCGATTAGCCGTTGAACCAGCAGGGCCAGTGCCCTGTCCCTCAAGACCAGGAGAATACGCATGTTTTTGGTGATGGGAATTACCGGGAAAGTTGGCGGCGCCACGGCAGAACACCTGCTGGCGCACGGCAAGTCGGTACGCGCGCTCGTCCGCAATAGCGACAAAGCGGCCAAATGGGCGAACCGGGGCGTGCACCTGATGGATGGCGATTGGAATGACGCCGCAGCCATCGAGCGGGCGCTCGAAGGCGTCGAAGGCGCGTTCGTCATGTTGCCGGCCGTCTGGGCCCCCTCGCCCGATTACAAGGAAGCCAAGAGCCTGACTGCGAACTATGTCGAGGCGCTGACCAGGGCAGCGCCACCAGCTTGTGGTAGCGCTTTCGTCGATGGGTGCGAACAGGACCAGCGGACTCGGCATGATCACGGCCTTGTCGCTTCTGGAGCAAGGTTTTCGCAACCTGACAGTGCCGATCGCGTTCGTGCGCGCAGGCGGCTTTTTCGAGAACTTCCTGTACGGCCTGCACGCCGCCCAGGGCGGAATGCTGCCGGTGTACTACAATCCGACGAACCGGAAATCGACCATGGTGGCGACGAACGATATCGGCGCGGAGGTCGCAACCCTTCTGACCGGGCCAGCGTGGTCAGGGCAGCGCGTAATCGAGCTTGGTTCGATGGTCAGCGCGGATGACGTCGCGGAGCAATTGGGTGAAGTCCTGAAGCGGGACGTGAAAGCCTTTGCAGTTCCGCGTGCAGGATGGGCGCAAGCGTTCGAGCAGTTCGGCATCCCGAAGGGCCACACCGCACCCGCCGAACACATGTTCGAGGCCGTGAACGCGGGATGGATGGACCTCGGGGTCGAGGGCACGGAGCACGTCGCGGGGACGACGCGCGCACGCGAGGTCTTCGCGGCGGCCCGGCAGGACGCCTCGGCGTGATCCCGCGCACGTGCCGTCAGGCCTGGAAGCGGGAGGACTTGTCCGCTCTGCCATAGGTGAGCGTGACTGCCGCGATGGTCCATGCGTAGAAAGCCGGCGTTTGCGGAACGAAGTGTGCGCTTCTACGAATCTGCGCTACCGACCTGAACTCTGCGGCCCGGCGGCGCTACGAATCCGCCACGGCCCGAGAGACCGAGAAGACAGTTCGGGCGCGGGAAAGGATGACCACGTGAAGGCGAGCATGTTGCCGTCAGGGCTCAGTTCAGCGTCCTGATGAGGTTGCCCGACAGATCGTACACGGCCACCATGTTGCCGGAGAAGTCGGACAGGAAGATGCGTCCCCGCGCACGGTCCACGGCGATGCCCGCGGGAGTGAACTGCACCCCGAATAGCTGGGACGGAGACGCCGCGCCATCGGGCCAGACATAGACCAGGTTGGGTCCGGAGGTCGCGATGTAGGCTGAGTCCGCGGCATCGAAGGCGAGCCCGGCGACGCTGCCCGAGGCGAAGAAAAGATTGCTGCCGGGGACGACGACGGGCTGCTGGATGGCGACCTGCTCGCCCTCCGCGAACGCCACTGCAAAGGGTGAAGTGACAAAGACCTGGCCTGCGTTGCCGGTGATGAGCCTGCCGCCGCGCGAAGCGATCGTCGAGCAGGGGGAAGACAGGTTCGCCGCGAACTCCTGGGATGGAACTGGCGCTGCGGGATAGACGATGATCTGAGAACCGTTACAGACCAGAAGGTTGTTGTCGCTGTCGACCGCGATTGGCAGGTTCGTCGATCCGAGGAACGTCTGGATGAAGCTGGTTGGAGCCGGCTGGGCCGTCGGCGGATAGAGATTGACGCTGATGGATGGATAGGGACCCATGTTCTCTACATAGAGATTGCCAAGCAAATCGACCGCGAGCCCGTCCGGCTGCACGACTCCGTTGCTGATGGTCCGGCTGGCCGCCTGCGAAAGGTTTGGACCGTAGACCAGAACCTGGTTCGCGTTCTGGTTGGCGACATACAGAAAGCCCTTCGCATCGACCGCGAGTGCCGAGGGCCCGTTGAGCGGCGCGGCGGCTTGGCACGGCAGCCCCTCGCCCACCGAGATAACCGAGACCACGAGAAGCGATAGCAGACTGCGGACCATGGCTGTCTCCGTCGGGATGTCGTGACCGATCGACCGCGGTGCTACCTCGAAGTGCCAGGTACGAAGGTGACCGGTGTCACGCGGCCACTCCACTGTTCCTTTCAGGGCGCGTCTCGGCTGGGAGTCGGTCGCATCTGGAATTCAGAGTTCCGGTCTGGGAGGGTGCCCCGTTTTGAAATGGCCGAGTTCTGCGATGGTGCCCAGTTCTGCGATGGTGCCCAGTTCTGCGATGGTGCCCAGTTCTGCGATGGTGCTCGATGGTGCCCCGTACGGGATTCGAACCCGTGTCGCCGCCTTGAAAGGGCGATGTCCTAGGCCTCTAGACGAACGGGACGTGCAGGCCGGCCTCGGGTAGCGGAGCCGCCGCCGGGGGTCAAGCCGCCGGGCGCTCACGCTATACGTCCAGATTGGCCACCTTCAGGGCGTTGCCCACGATGAAGTCGCGGCGCGGCTCGACCACGTCGCCCATCAGCGTGGAGAACACCGAGCCGGCGTCCTCCACGTCGCCGACCCGCACCCGCAGCAGGGTGCGGACCGCCGGGTCCAGCGTGGTGTGCCATAGCTGGTCGGGGTTCATCTCGCCCAGGCCCTTGAAGCGGTTGATGACCAGGCCGCGCCGGCCATGCGCCATGATGCGCTCGAACGCGCTGGCCGGCCCGGCGACGCTGATCTGCGTCTTGTCCAGCTGCAGCGTCGCCGGCTCGGACCAGCGGGCACCCACGGCGGCCGCCCGCTCGGCCAGCCAGCGCGCCTCGGCGCTGCGCAGCGCCGCCGCGTCCAGGGTGTGCCGCTCGGCCACGCCGCGCACCGTGCGCGCCATCGTCAGCCCAGCGCCATCGGCCAGCACCTTCCAGCCGCGCTCCTCGGGCAGCGAGATGGCGTCCAGCCGCTGCACCAGACCCTGCGCCGCCGCACCGGCCCGCTCGGCATCCGGGGTCAGCACGCCGGCGATCGCCGCCTGCTCGAGCAGCGCGATCGGCACCAGCGCGGACAGCCGCCGCAGCCGCAGCGTGGCTTCGCGCAGCGCCTCCGCCTCGGCCGCCAGCTCCGCGCCCGCGTACGCGCTGCCATCGGCGAACGACAGCCGCGCCTCGCCCAGCGCCTTGTCCAGCAGGAATCGCTCCAGCGCCGCGTCGTCCTTCAGGTAGCGCTCGTCGTTGCCGCGCTTGGCGCGGTACAGCGGCGGCTGGGCGATGTAGAGATAGCCGCCGTCGATCAGCTCCTTCATCTGGCGGTAGAAGAAGGTCAGCAGCAGCGTGCGGATGTGACTGCCGTCCACGTCGGCGTCGGTCATGATGACAATGCGGTGATAGCGCAGCTTGCTCACGTCGAAGCCGCCGTTGCCGCCCTCCTCGGCGCGGCCGATCCCGGCGCCCAGCGCGGTGATCAGCGTGCCGATCTCGGCGGAGCCGAGCATGCGGTCGAAGCGCGCGCGCTCGACATTCAGGATCTTGCCTTTCAGCGGCAGGATCGCCTGGAACTTGCGGTCGCGTCCCTGCTTGGCCGACCCGCCGGCGCTGTCGCCCTCGACCAGGAACAGTTCGCACAACGCCGGATCGCGCTCCTGGCAGTCGGCGAGCTTGCCCGGCAGCGTCGAGATGTCCAGCACGCCCTTGCGCCGCGTCAGCTCGCGCGCGCGCCGCGCCGCCTCGCGCGCCGCGGCGGCGTCCATCACCTTGCCGATGATCGCGCGGGCTTCTTTCGGGTGCGTCTCGAACCAGTGGCCCACCGCGTCGGCCACCGCCGCCTGCACCACCGGCTGCACCTCGCTGCTGACCAGCTTCTCCTTGGTCTGCGAGGAGAATTTCGGGTCCGGCACCTTGACCGACAGCACCGAGGTCATGCCCTCGCGCATGTCGTCGCCGACCAGGGCGAGGGTTTCCTTCTTGCCCATTCCCTCGGCGTACTTGGTGACCACGCGGGTCAGCGCCTGACGGAAGCCGGCCAGATGCGCGCCGCCGTCGCGCTGCGGGATGTTGTTGGTGAAGCACAGCATCGTTTCGTGGAACGAGTCGTTCCAGCTCAGCGCGAACTCGACGCGGATGCCGTGCACCGCGTCGGCCACGCTGGCGGCGGAGATCGGCGGCGCGAACACCGAGACCTTGCCGCGGTCCAGCCACTCGACGAACGCGATCAGGCCGCCTTCGTAATGGAATGTCAGTTCGCTCGCCGGCGCGTGCCGCTCGTCGCGCAGCACGATGACCAGGCCGGAATTGAGGAACGCCAGCTCGCGCAGGCGGCGTTCGAGCAGCGCCACGTCGAACTCGATCCGGGTGAAGGTGCCCGATGACGGCTTGAACGTGACCTCGGTGCCGGTCGGCTGGTCGGACGGGCCGATCACGCGCAGCGGCTCGATGGTCTCGCCCTGCTCGAAACGCAGGAAATGCTCCTGGCCCTCGCGCCAGATCCGCACCTCCATCCATTCCGACAGGGCGTTGACCACCGCCGCGCCGACGCCGTGCAGGCCGCCGGAGACCTTGTAGCTGTTCTGGTTGAACTTGCCGCCGGCATGCAGCCGGGTCAGCACGACCTCGGCGGCGGAGATGCCTTCCTCGGCGTGGATGTCGGTGGGGATGCCCCGCCCGTCGTCGCGCACCGTCACGCTGCCGTCGCCGTTCAGCGTCAGGCAGCAGCGCGTGGCGAATCCGGCCTGCGCCTCGTCCACCGCGTTGTCGATGATCTCGAACGCCATGTGGTGCAGGCCGGAGCCGTCATCGGTGTCGCCGATATACATGCCCGGGCGCTTGCGCACCGCGTCCAGGCCGCGCAGGACCGAAATCGACGCGGCGTCATAGGCGCCCGGCTCGCCGCTCTTGCTTGGGCCGGACTCGGGGATTGGCGCGGCGTCTTCGCTCATGCCGGGCAGCTGCTCCATCAGGGATCGGGATAGCAAAGAATATAGGCGCGAACTGCGCTAATTCACAGTGCCGCCGGCCTGCACAAACGCGCCCGCAGGCGGGAAATCGGGGTCCGGGTGAAGGCCGCCGGCGGCCACGCGCAGCCCTTCGGCATGACCGCGCAACGCCGCAAAGACCTCGCCGTCGGTGCCGGTCAGGAACGCCTGCGCCGGCAGCCGGCGCAGGCTGGCGAACAGCGCTGCGCGACGCTCGGCGTCGAGGTGCACCGCCGGCTCGTCCAGCAGCAGCAGCGGCCCGGCGCCGCGCGCCTGCGCCAGCAGCGCGGCGTGGCCCAGGATCACGCCCAGCAGCAGCGCCTTCTGCTGGCCGGTGCTGGCGCGCGCCGCATCCGTGCCGCTGGCGGCGTCGATCAGCGCCATGTCGGCGCGGTGCGCGCCCAGGCTGGTGGCGCCGGCCGCCGCGTCCGCCGCGCGCGCCCGCGCCAGGGCGTCGCGCAGCCACTGCTCGACGGCCAGCGCCGGATCGATGCGCAACCGCTCGGCCAGCGCGCCCAGCAATTCGAGCCGCCCGATCGGGAACGGGTCGGCGGCGCCCGAGGCGAGCGTGGCGTTCAGCCGCGCCACCAGCGCCGCCCGCGCCGCCGTCACCGCAACCGCGTGCCGCGCCAGCGCATCCTCGATCCCGGCCAGCCATGCCGGATCGGCGCGTCCGGCGAGCAGGCGGTTGCGCCCGGCCAGCGCCGTCTCATGCGCCGCGACCTGGCGCGCGTGGCCGGGATCGAAGCCGAACACCAGCCGGTCGAGAAATCGCCGGCGCAGGCTCGCCCCTTCCTGAAACAGCCGGTCCATCTGCGGCGTCAGCCACACCGCCGCCAGCCGCGCGCCCACCTCGGCCTGGCTGCGCGGGGCCGCGCCGTCCAGGCGGAACACCCGGCGCTCGCCGCCGCCCTCGGGCGGCGTGCCGGTGCCGATGTCGATATCGCCCCCGGCGGTCGCCAGCCGCCCGGCCACCGCCCAGGCGCCGGTGGCGCCCTCGCCGCGCCGGGCCAGGTCGCCCAGCCGTGCGCCACGCAGCCCGCGGCCGGGCGTCAGCAGCGAAATCGCCTCCAGCAGGTTGGTCTTGCCGCTGCCATTGGCGCCGGACAGCACGGTGATGGCGGCGGACGGGCGCCAGGTCAGCGCCGCGTAGGTGCGGAACTGCGTCAGCGCGAGACGCCGCAGGCGGAGCGAGGGCGGCGCCGGCGTCCCGTCGGGGAGCCGCGTCACCGGCTTACGGCGGCTGCACCGGCGGGGGCGCCGTCGGGCAACCCAGCCAGCGCACATCCCGCGCGCACAGAAACACCGAGGCGTTGTTCAGGCCGGTGGCGATCGTCGCCAGCGAGGCGATCGCGGCCAGGATCGCCAGCAGGGTCTGCGGCACGGTGAGCGCAAACTGGCTGCGGGTGACCAGACGCCGCCCGTCCCAGAACAGCTCGTTGCGGTGATTGATCCCGAGCTTGCCGATCTGCTCGACGCTGATCGGCTGCACCCTGCCGGGCGGATCGTCCGGCTCCGCTGCCATCAGCCCAGGTTCCGCGGCGGAAGGGCGCGCGGCGCGCCCTCGACCGCCTCGATCCGCGCGGCCAGCGAGGCGACTGTCGCGGTCAGGGCGTCGAGCTGCGCCTGGATGCGCTCGACGGCCGCGATCGTCTCAAGAACGCGGGAGAACGGCGTGTCAGCCACCCAGGCCGAGCCGGTCCTGCAGCTCCTTCAGGCGGACATCCAGGGCGTCTGCGCGGATGTTGATGCGGGCCAGCATCTCGGCGGCCTGACGATCCTCGCTGGCGCGACGGCCGACCGCCGTCGCAGGTTGCCGCCGCGCGGCCGCCGGGCTGCCGCTTTTGGCCGTGGCCGATGCGGTGCGGCGTGTCGGCATGGCGGACGCTCCTGATTCAGCCACCGTCAATGTGGGCGCTCGACGCACAGCGGCAAACCTCTCAGACCCGCATCGGCATCAGCACGAACAGCGCGGTCGAATCGCCCGCGTCCTGCACGATGGTCGGCGCCGCGCCGTCGGAGAAGCGGAACTCGACCCGGTCGCCGACCTGGTCGGTGATGTCGTTCAGGTAACGCGCCTGGAAGCCGATCTCCAGCGGGCCGAACGCATACTGCACGCGATCGCCGTCCAGCTCCTCGCTGGCGGTGCCCTGGTCGGGGCTGGAGGCCGACAGCACCAGCGTATCGCGCGACAGCGCCAGCTTGACCGGCCGCGACCGTTCGGTCGAGATCGCCGACACCCGCCCGACCGCGTCGGAAAAGTCCTTCTTGCCGACGCGCAGGATCTTATCGTTGTCGCGCGGGATGACGCGCTCGTATTCGGGAAAGGTGCCGTCGATCAGCTTGCTGGTCAGCGTCACCGGGCCGACGCGGAACTGGATGCGGGTGTCGGACAGCGCCACGTCGATCGGCGCGCTGGTCTCGTCGATCAGCTTGCGCAGCTCGGCGATGGTCTTGCGCGGCACGATCACCCCAGGCATGCCCGCCGCGCCCTCCGGCTGCGGATCGACCTGCACCCGCGCCAGCCGGTGCCCGTCGGTCGCCACCGCGCGCAGCACGCGGCCGTCCTCGCCCTGCGCCTCATGCAGGAAGATGCCGTTCAGGTAGTAGCGCGTCTCCTCGGTGGAGATGGCGAAGCGGGTGCGGTCGATCAGGGCGCGCAGGGTCAGCGCCGGCAGCGAGAAGCCGTGCGGCAGCGCGCCTGCGGTCATCGACGGGAAATCCTCGGCCGGCAGCACCATCAGGCTGGTGCTGTAGCGCCCGGCGCGCAGCGCCAGCTGGGCGTCGCCGCCGGGATGGTCCAGCTCGATCTCGGCGGTCTCGGGCAGCCGGCGGACGATCTCGTACAGCGTCGCGGCCGGGGCGGTGCAGACGCCCTCGCGGCTGGCGCTGGCGGCGACGTCCTCGACGATGGCGATCTCCATGTCGGTCGCGGTCAGCGACAGGCCGCCTTTCTGCACGCGGAGCATGACATTGGCCAGGATCGGGATGGTGTTGCGCTTTTCCACCACGCTCTGCACATGGGCCAGCGCGCGCAGCAGGGTCGCCCGGTCGGCTTTGAACTTCATGGCGGCTTCCTGGCTGGCGCTGCGGATTCGGGCACGCAGTCTAGCAACCGCTCCTGGCGCCGTGAAGGCGGCCCCCCGGTCAGGAGGAGGTCAGGAGGATTCCAGCATCCGCCGCAGCAGCTCCACGTCCTCGCCGAACGCCGCCTCGCGCTGCATCAGCTCGCTGACCCGGCTGACCGCGTGCATGACCGTGGTATGGTCGCGATTGCCGAACTTGCGCCCGATCTCCGGCAGCGATCGGCTGGTCAGCTGCTTGGCCAGGTACATCGCCACCTGCCGCGGCCGCGCCACCGCGCGGGCGCGGCGGGCCGAACTCATGTCGGTCAGGCGGATGTTGTAGTGCTCGGCGACCCGGCGCTGGATCTCCTCGATCGTCACCCGCCGGTCATGCGCCTTCAGCACGTCGTGCAGGACCTCCTGCGTGGTCTCCAGCGTAATGGCGCGGCCGAACAGGTTGGCGTGCGCCACCAGTCGGTTCAGCGCGCCTTCCAGCTCGCGCACGTTGCTGGTGATCTTGTGCGCCAGGAACTCCATGACCTTGGAGCCGACCGGCACGCCGGCGCGCACCGCCTTGGCCTCCAGGATCGACATGCGCAGCTCGAAGGTGGTCGCGTGCAGGTCGGCCACCATGCCGTAGGCCAGGCGCGTGCGCACCCGTTCCTCCAGCCCGGACAGGTCCGAGGGGGACTTGTCGGCCGACACCACGATCTGCTTGCCGGAATCGACCAGGGCGTTGAAGGTGTGGAAGAACTCCTCCTGGGTCGCGTCCTTGCCGATCAGGAACTGCAGGTCGTCGATCATCAGCACATCGACGCTGCGCAGCTGCTCCTTGAACTCCATGGTCGCCTGGCTGCGGATCGCGGCGATGAAGCGGTACATGAACTTTTCCGCCGACATGTAGGCGACGGTGGCCGGCATCCCGGCGCGCGCCCCGGCGGCGCCGGTCAGCTGCCAGGCGATCGCGTGCATCAGGTGCGTCTTGCCCAGACCGACGCCGCCATACAGGAACAGCGGGTTGAAGCCGGGGGCGGCCGGCCGGTCGGCGACGCGGCGGGCGCAGGCATAGGCGAACTCGTTCGGCTTGCCGACCACGAAGCTGTCGAAGGTGAAGCGGGCGTCCAGCGCGCCGCCGTCACTCCCGCCGCCGCCCGGGCCGGCGCCGGCGCCGGCGCGGTCGGAGCGGTCCTCGGCGACGCGGGCGGCGGCAGCGGCCGGGGCTGCGGCAGGCTTGGGGCCAGCCGCGATGCCATCCTGCCCGCATTGGTCCGGCGGCGGCGCAACCCCGGCGCCCACCCGGATTTCGACGCGGCGGACCTGCTGGTTTTCGGCGCGCCACAGGCTGGTCAGACGGTCGCCGTAATGCGTGCGGACCCAGTCGCGCATGAAGCGGGTCGGCAGCCGCACGGTGACCTCGTCGCCGTTGATGCCGGCCAGCGACATCTCACGCAGCCAGTTGCGGTATTCGGCTTCGCCCACCTCGGTCTGCAGGCGGCTGCGCACCCGGGCCCACTGCGCGTTGATCGCCCAGGCCGGCTCGGCCGGCGGGTGCTCGCTGCTGGGCCGTAGGGTCGGGTGATCCGTGGACATCCGCTCTCCCCCTTCGATCAGCCCAGCCAGACGCCCACGCCCGCAGCACCAGCCCCGAGCGTCACGACCCGAAGCACCAGGCTTGCGCCGGACGACAGCACGCCATCGCCACGCCCCGTTGCGGGGGCGCATTGCGCGACGACTGATTGCTCCGGCAAGAAACGATAGCGCCGAAAACGGCACCGACGCAAAGAGAAATTAGGGATTTTTAATCAAGACAGCGATACAGTATAGTTATTTCCTAGACAATCTCGCCACTTTTAGGCAGCCGACAAGCAGAGCCGGCCGTCTGATGGCCAAAATTGGCAGCATGTGTCAGGAATATGTTCAGGCGGTGGGGGCAGAGATCGCCTTGACCCGGGCGGACAGCCGAGAAAGCTTGCGCGCGACCGTGTTCAGCTTGACAACACCCTTGCCGACCGCGCGCTGCATCTCTGGCTGCGCGGCGCGCAGGGCGGCCGTGGCCTGCTCCTTGTCGCCGCCGGCGATCGCCGCCTCGACCTTTTTGACAAAGGTCCGCATCCGCGTCTTGCGCGCATGGTTGCGCTCCGTGCGGGTCGCGGTCTGGCGGATGCGCTTGCGGGCGGATGGATTGTTGGCCATGTGTTCTCTTTGAAACCGGTCTGGTCAGCCGGGCGGCCCAGTGGACGCCGCCGGCGCGGGCGAAGGCGGCGTTCTAGAGAGGCGCCCCCGTCAAGTCAAGGCGAGGCGGGCCGCCTCGGGCGTTCCCGGATCCGGCGCGCCTGCCATACTGGCCGGCTCATCGCTGCAGCCGGGGGCAAAAGAAGCTGCTGCGGCCGGACTGCACCCGGCGGCGGATGCCCAGGCAGGTTGGCGGCCCGGGGCAGTCCGGGCAGGGTTGCCCGGCGCGGCCATAGACCCGCCAGGCATGCTGGAACCAGCCGAGTTCGCCGTCCGGCTGCACGTAGTCGCGCAGGCTGCTGCCGCCGGCCGCGATGGCGTCGGCCAGGGTCTCGCGGATCGCCCCGGCCAGCCGCGCCGCCCGCGCGCCGGCCACCGTACAGGCCAGGCGGAACGGGCTGAGCCGGGCGCGGAACAGCGCCTCGGCCACATAGATGTTGCCCAGCCCGGCGACCATGCGCTGATCCAGCAGGGCGGCCTTCAGCGGCGTCTTGCGACCGGCGAGCGAGGCGGCCAGGCGCGGCCCGTCGAACCCCGGCTCCAGCGGCTCCGGCCCCAGCCCGGCCAGCAGCCGGTGGCGCTCCTCGGCGGCGGTGGCCACCAGGTCCACTGAGCCGAAGCGGCGCGGATCGACGAAGCTGACCCGCCAGCCGTCATCGGTCAGCAGCGTCAGGTGCTCATGCCGGCCGGGCGGCGCCGCGGCCGCCTCGCGCCCGATCGCCATGCGGCCGGACATCCCCAGATGCAGCAGCACCGAGACGCCGCCATCCAGGCGCATCAGGATGTATTTGCCGCGCCGGCGGAAGCCCGCGACCCGCGCCCCGGTCAGCCGCGCGGCGAGGTCGGGCGGGAACGCCCAGCGCATGTCCGCCCGGTGCGCCGCGGCGCGCGCGATGACCCGGCCTTGCAGCCGTGCGGCGAGGCCGCGCATCACTGTCTCGACCTCGGGGAGTTCCGGCATCGTCGCGATCCAGGCTATACGCATCGCCATGGGCGACCAAGCGACCACGGATTTCGGCTATCGCGCGGTGCCGCTGGCCGAAAAGCGGCCGCTGGTGCGCGCGGTGTTCGACAGCGTGGCCCCCCGTTACGACCTGATGAACGACCTGATGTCGCTGGGCGTTCACCGGGTCTGGAAGCGGCTGTTCGTGACCGCCCTGGACCCGCGCCCCGGCCGCACGCTGCTGGATCTGGCCGGCGGCACCGGCGACATCGCCTTCGGCTGGCTGGGTCGCGGCGGCGGCCCGGCGATCCTGTCGGACATCAATGTGTCGATGCTGGAGGTCGGCCGCGCCCGCGCCGCCGAACGTGGGCACGTCGCAAGCCTGGCGCTGCTGGCCGCCGACGCCGAGGCGCTGCCGCTGCCCGACCGGGCGGTGGACGTGGTCTCGATCGCCTTCGGCCTGCGCAACTGCACCGACAAGGACGCGGTGCTGCGCGAGGCGCGGCGGGTGCTGCGCCCGGGCGGGCGGTTCCGCTGCCTGGAGTTCTCGCGAGTGCAGGTCGCCGCGCTGGCGCCGCTGTACGACGCCTGGTCGTTCCGCGCCCTGCCGCGCATCGGCGCGGCGGTGGCGGGCGACGCGGACAGCTACCGCTACCTGGCCGAGAGCATCCGCACGTTTCCGCCGCAGGAGCAGCTGGCGGCGATGCTGCGCCAGGCCGGCTTCGAGCAGGTCGCCGTCCGCAGCCTGTCCGGCGGCATCGCCGCGGTCCACAGCGGCCGCCGGCTGTGAACTGCCGTCGATGAGCTGCTGGCGATGAGTTTGGGCGGCCGGCGGGTGCTGCTGATCGTCAGCGGCGGGATCGCCGCCTACAAGGCGCTGGAGCTGGTGCGCCTGCTGCGCCGCGAGGCGTGCGGCGTGACCTGCGTGCTGACCGCCGGCGGCAGGCAGTTCGTCACGCCGCTGTCGTTGCAGGCGCTGTCCGAGACGCGGGTGTACGACGATCTGTGGTCGCTCACCGACGAGAGCGAGATGGGTCACATCCAGCTGTCGCGCTCGGCCGACCTGGTGGTGGTCGCCCCCGCCTCGGCCGACATCCTGGCGCGCATGGCGGCGGGGATTGCGAGCGACCTGGCGACCACGCTGCTGCTGGCCACCGATAAGCCGGTGCTGGTGGCGCCGGCGATGAACGTGCGCATGTGGCAGCACGCCGCCACGGTGGCCAACCTCGCCACGCTGCGCGGGCGCGGCGTGGCGGTGGCCGGGCCGGACGAGGGCGCGATGGCCTGCGGCGAGTTCGGCCCCGGACGGCTGGCCGAGCCGCCGGCGATCCTGGACGCCATCCGGGCGATGCTGGCGCGCCGGCCCGCTGGCTGGCCGGCACGCCCTGGTGACCAGCGGGCCGACGCACGAGCCGATCGACGCGGTGCGCTACATCGCCAACCGCAGCAGCGGCCGGCAGGGCCACGCCATCGCCGCAGCACTTGCCGGATTGGGCGCGCGGGTCACGCTGGTCAGCGGCCCGGTCGCACTGCCGCCGCCGCCCGGCGTGGCGGTGCACGGGGTCGAGACGGCGGCGCAGATGGCCGCGGCCTGCGCAGGCGGCGCTGCCGGCCGACGTCGCGGTGTGCGCCGCCGCGGTCGCCGACTGGCGGGTGGCCGAAGCGCATGGCGGCAAGCTGAAGAAGCAGCCGGGCTGCCCGCCGCCGGCGCTGGGCCTTGCCCTGAACCCGGATATCCTGGCCGCCCTGTCCGCGCCCGGCGCGCTGCGGCCGCGCTTGGTGGTGGGGTTCGCCGCCGAGACCGACGACGTGCTGGCCCACGCCGCGGAGAAGCGGCAGCGCAAGGGCTGCGACTGGATCGTCGCCAACGACGTCAGCGCCGGCGTGTTCGGCGAGGCGGACAACACCGTTCACCTGGTGACCGGCGACGGCGCCGAGGCGTGGCCACGGCTGGCCAAGACCGAGATCGCGGCCCGGCTGGCGCAGCGCATCGCGGCGGCGCTCGCGTGACGGACGCTGCGGTGCTGGTGCAGCGCCTGCCGCACGCGGACGGCCTGCCGCTGCCGGCCTATGCCAGCGCCGGCGCGGCCGGCATGGACCTGCTGGCCGCGGTCGCCGCGCCGCTGACCATCGCGCCGGGCGAGCGCGCGCTGGTGCCGACCGGCCTGCGCGTGGCGCTGCCGTCCGGGCATGAGCTGCAGATCCGGCCACGCTCGGGCCTGGCGCTGCGCCACGGGATCACGCTGCCCAACAGCCCCGGCACGGTGGACGAGGATTTCCGCGGCGAGTTGCAGGTGATCGTGATGAACGCCGGCGCCGAGCCGTTCACCGTGACGCGCGGCATGCGCATCGCGCAGGCGGTGCTGGCGCCGGTGACGCGGGCGGCGTGGCGCGAGGTGGCGGCGCTGGAGACGACGGCGCGCGGCGAGGGCGGGTTCGGGAGCACGGGGACGGGCTGATCGGCTCGCCGTTCTCACAAACCTGCGACGATCCGCTGGCCCAATGACGCGAGCGCCTGGCCCATGACCCCCGCCGCGTCCTGCGCGCGGGCCGAGCGCGCGGGCAGCACGATCGTCGCGGACCGCCGCGCAGTCACCCGGGGCGGCGTGCCGGCGAGCAGAGACCAGTCGGCGGCCAGGGTCACCTTTCCGTCCTGGCCGGCGGAGAACCGGCGGATGTTGACCTGGATCTGGCGAGCCGGCCCCGGCTGCGGCGGGTCGCCTGGCGTCAGCACCTGACCCGGCAGGCAGGCCTCGAGATCGGCCGCCAGCACCCGGCGGATCATGCCGTCCAGCGGCTCCGACCAGCGATCCCGGTCCGAGATCACCAGCCGGTCCGGGCCGCGCTGGGCCACGTACGACAGGCGGTCCAGCGAGGCCGGCAGCATCACGCGCCCCACCTCCACCTGCGGGCCGGGCGCCGACACGCCCGGCGCGGCGCACGGCGCCGGCGCCAGCGTGTAGTACCTGCGTCGGCGGACTGCCGCAGCCAGAGACGGCCAGCACGCCGCACAGCGTCAGCAGCCGTCTCAATTGCGCGCGCTCCGTCCAGCCACCAGCGCCTCGGGATGACGGTCCAGGAAGTCGGCCAGTTCGCGCATCGAGCGGGCGGCGCGCGTCACCTCGTACAGCGTGCCGGGCAGCGCGCTGCTCTCTGGCCGGCATCCGGATTGCCGCTCTGCGACAGCATCCCCTGCGCGGCGGCCAGCGTCGTCTGCGCCTCGGCCACCGTTTCGCGCAGCTTGGCCAGCGCCGGGGGCACCGTCTGGCGCGCCGCCCCGGCCACGCGGTCGAGATCGGCGGCGGCGTGATCCACATGGCGCAGGGTGGCCGCCAGGTCCGGCGATGCCGCCAGCCGGGCCACGTGTTGCGTCGTCGCCTGGATGTTCGCCGCGATCTGCGGCAGGGGCAGGTCGTCCACCTTGGTCGCGATGTCGCCCGCGGTGGCCATCAGCCCGGCGATGTCGGACCCGGATCCGGTCGGGATCTCGGGTTCCGGTCCGGGTCCGAGCGTGCCGTGCTTGCCCGGCACCATGCGCAGCGTGACCTGCTGGCTGCCGACGACCGGCGGCGAGGCCCCGAGTTCGGCCCGCAACCCGTTGCCGACCAGGCCGGCCATCAGGTCGTTCATCTGCGCCCGCCGGTCGCGCCAGCCTTCGCCATCGGGCAAGGCGATGCGCGACGGCTCCAGCGCCAGCGTCGCCTCGATGCGCAGCCGCCGGTCCGCCTGGCTGTAGGTCAGGGTCGCCCGCGTGACGGTGCCGACGCGGACGCCCATCAGCATGACCGGGGCGCCCTTGCCCAATGTCCCCGATACATCCGTGAACACCGCCCGGTACAGCACCGAGCTGGCATCCGGCGCGTTCTCCGCGGCGTCGCGGCCGGGATACAGCGCAAACCGGTCGCCAGCACGACTTGCATCGCCCGCCTGGGGACCGGACGGCGTCTCGAACGCGATCGCGCCCTCGAACAGCGCCGGGATGGAGCGGAACTGCAGCGCCGGGCCGGCTCCGCCGCTGGACAGGCGCACCGGACCGGCATCCCAGAAGCGGGTGCCGGAGCGGACGAGCCTGTCGTACGGCCGGTTGATGAACGCGGTGATGTCGAAGCCGCTGGCATCGACCATCCTGGTCGCCTTCACCTCGCCCACCTGCTGGTCGAGGAAGTAGATCGGCGTGCCGCGGCTGATCGACCCGAGCATGCTCTCGTGCAGCACGAAGGCCGTGCCCTCGACCCCGAAATGCAGCACCGGCGCCTGGGACAGGCCCTGGTACACGCCCTGCGGGCTGCCGGGGCGCGGATCGATGCCGATGGATGGTCCCGCAATGATGGACTTCAGCGACGCGAGATTGGTCAGGCTGACGGACTCGCCCTCGATCCAGAATTGCGTTCCGGGGCCGAGCTTGCCCGCCAGATCGCCGTGCAGGGCGAGTTGCACTCTCAGGTGCCGCAGGTCGCGCTCGAGCGTGACCGAACTCACCTGGCCCACCTCCATCGTCTGGAAATGCACCTTGGTGTCGCCGGGCTTCAGGTTGGCGACGACCGGGAACACCACCGTCACCTCGGGACCGCGCGATGCCCAGTCGCGCACCGCGAGCCAGGCGACGATGCCCAGAGCGGCAATCGGGACCGCCCAGATCCAGCCCGGCCACCAGCTGCGGCGGTGCGCCGCCTGGGCGATGTCGGGCGGCGGCATGGGCGCGGGTTCGCCCGGCGGCGTCGCCTGGCGTCCGGTCGGCGGTTCCGATTCCGATTCCGTCACGGAGTGGCCGCGCGCCAGTGGGCGGGGGCGGCATCGACGCGGGGGCCTGCCGCCGGCCTGCCGGCCGCATCCCACACCAGCCTGGGGTCGAACAGGCTCGACGCGAGCATCGTCAGCACGACCACGGCCAGCAGAGCCGGCGCGCCCGCGCCCAGGCGCACCTGCGCGAGACCGTCGATCTGGATCAGCGGCATATAGACCACCAGCGTGAAGATGTCGGCGTTCGACCATCGCCCGACCGCGTCGATCGCCCGAAACAGCCGAGCCTTGGTCCGCAACCGCCTGTCCGAACGCCGCACCACCGACAGGAGCAGCCACGTCATGCCAGCGAGCTTGGCGAACGGAATGGCAATGCTGGTCACGAAAACGATGCCGGCGAGCGGCAGCAGCCCGGCCGCGGCCAGCCGTTCCACGCTGGAGAACAGGGTATGGCCGGTCTGGGAGCCGGCCAGCGAAATGACGCTGAGCGGGTAGATGTTCGCGACCGGATAGAAGATGTAGCCGGCCGCGATCAGCGCGGCGGCCCGCGTCACGCTGGATGCCCGGCGTCGCCAGACGCGCTGGCGGCAGCGCGGACAGCGTTGGCCCTCGGCGGCGGCCGGGATCAGCAGGTCGCATGCGGTGCAACCGATGACCGGGGCGAGCCCCGCCGCGGTCGGGGCAGGCGGCCGCGGGTCCGGGGCGGCGATACGCCGCCAGATCATGCGGCGGTCCATCGTCGCGCGGGTCAGCATGGCCATGAAGCCTGCGCCGACCAGACACCAGCCGCCGCTGCCGATCTGCACCGGCACGAACGGCGCGAGACGGCTGTAGCCGATCGCAAAGCCGATCAGGAACACGTCCGGCATGGCCCAGAAATCGAGCCGCTCCGCCCAGCGGAAAGCCGGCCCGGTCCACGCGCCCACGACCTGCAGGCGGATCGCCGCGAGCGAGGCGGCGAGCAGGCCGAACCGCAGCAACGGCACGATGATCGCCTGCATCGCCACGACCGCAGCCGTGAACACCCAGCCGTTGTCCCACAGCACCGCCACGCCCGACCCGAGATGGCTCTGCGCCGTGACGCCATATCCCGACACGCGCATGAACAGCAGGAGATCGGCGGGCGGGAGCAGGACCAGGGTGGCCAGCGCGCACGCCAGCGCCGCATCCAGGCTGCGCCCGGTGGCGCGCTGCAGCGTGTTGCCGCAGCGGCTGCAATCCAGGCGGCCGGACGTGATCTCCGGCAGGCGCTGGGTTTGCCCGCAATCGGGGCAGGCGATGCTGACGGCGGCCGGCATGGTCGCTGAACGCATGAGACCGCGTGGTCGATGCCGGGCGCGTTCGCCGATCCTTGATCGGTGACCCGCGACGCGCTGCGATGGCAGGGCGGCGCGCAGGGTCGCGACCCTGGCCCCCGGCAGCCGCGAGTGACAGCGGCCGAGGGCTCGGCTACAGCCGGGCCACCCGATCCCTGCCCGGAACCGCGCGATGGCCCGCACAGCGACCACCGACCTGGCCAAAGCGCGACGCCTGCCCAATGTCTGGGATCTGGCGGCGATGCTGTGCGTGTTCGGCTTCCTGATCGCGGTCGCGCATGTCACCCCGGCGGCGCTGAAGCCGCTCTCCGCCCCCGGCGCGCTGGCCGTCAGCCTCGATCCGGCCAACCTGCCCGGCTATGCGCTGCGCACCACGCTGCGGATGTTCGCCGCCCTGCTGGCGTCGTTGCTGTTCACCTTCACCTTCGCGCCGCTGGCCGCCAAGAGCCGGCGCGCCGGGCTGGTGATGGTGCCGCTGCTGGACATCCTGCAATCGGTGCCGATCCTGGGGTTCCTGAGCTTCACCACGGCGTTCTTCCTGGGCCTGTTCCCCGGCCGCGTCGCCGGGCTGGAGCTGGCGGCGATCTTCGCCATCTTCACCAGCCAGGCCTGGAACATGACGTTCAGCTTCTACCAGTCGCTGACCACGGTGCCGGCCGACCTCGACGAAGCGACGCGGTCGTTCCGCCTGTCCGGCTGGCAGCGGTTCTGGAGGCTCGACGTGCCGTTCGCCATGCCCGGCCTGGTGTGGAACATGATGCTGTCGATGTCGGGCGGCTGGTTCTTCGTCGTCGCGTCCGAGGCGATCTCGCTCGGCGACAACAGCTGGACCTTGCCGGGGATCGGCAGCTACGTCTCGGTGGCGCTGGATCATCGCGACATCCGCGCGGTGTTCTATGCGATCGGCGCGATGCTGGTGGTGATCGTGCTGTACGACCAGATCCTGTTCCGCCCGCTGGTCGCCTGGTCGGCGAAGTTCCGTTTCGAGACCACCGCCGCGGCCACCGCGGAAGATCCCTGGCTGCTGCGCCTGCTGCGCCGAACCCGCGTCCTGCGCGCCGGCGGCGCGGTGCTGGGCCGGCTGTTCGGCAGCATGCAGCGGCTGCGCCTGCCGGCGCGGCGCACCACCGGCCGGCCGGCCGCGCGGCGCGGGTCGCGCGCCGGCGACGCGATGTTCCTGGCCGTCGTCGGTGTCGTCGTGGCCGCGGCGGTCTGGCGCATCGTCAGCTACGTCGCGGCCAGCGATGTCGGCTGGGGCGATGTCGGCGAGGTGTTCCTGCTGGGCGCCTACACGCTGATCCGGGTGATGGTGCTGATCGCGCTGGCGACCCTGCTGTGGGTGCCGATCGGGGTCTGGCTGGGGCTGCGCCCGGCCTGGTCGCGGCGCATGCAGTCCGTGGTGCAGTTCCTGGCCGCGTTCCCGGCCAACCTGTTCTTCCCGATCTTCGTCATCGTCATCGTGCGCTACCGGCTGAACAACGACATCTGGCTGACGCCGCTGATGATCTTGGGCACGCAATGGTACATCCTGTTCAACGTCATCGCCGGCGCCTCGGCGTTCCCGGGCGACCTGCTGGAGGCGGCCAGCAACTTCCGCGTCGGCGGCCTGCTGTGGTGGCGCCGGGTGATCCTGCCGGGCGTGTTTCCGTATTTCGTCACCGGCGCGATCACCGCCTCGGGCGGGTCGTGGAACGCCGCCATCGTCTCGGAGGTGGCATCATGGGGCAAGGACAAGCTGTCCGCGCACGGGCTTGGCGCCTATATCGCGCACGCCACCGATGCCGGCGACTTCCCGCGCATCGTGCTGGGGGTCGCGGTCATGTCGATCTTCGTGCTGGGCGTCAACCGCGCCCTGTGGCGGCCGCTCTACGCCTATGCCACCCGCCGCCTGACCCTGTAGGAGAGCGTGCGATGGATGCGAGCGCCGAGCCGCTGCTGCTGCAGGTGTCGAACTGCCGGCAGTCGTACCACAAGGACAGCACCGCCGACCTGCTGGTGCTGGAGGACGTGAACCTGACACTGTCCAGCGGCGAGATCGTGGGCCTGCTGGGCCGGTCGGGGTCGGGCAAATCGACCCTGCTGCGCATCGTCTCCGGCCTGCTGCACCCGACGGCCGGCGACGTGCGCTGGCGCGGCCAGCCGGTGACGGGGCCGGTCGATGGCGTGGCGATGGTGTTCCAGAGCTTCGCCCTGTTCCCCTGGCTGACGGTGCAGCAGAACGTCGAACTGGGGCTGGAGGCGCAGGGAGTCGCGCGCGCGGTGCGCCGCGAGCGCGCCGAGGACGCGATCGACCTGATCGGCCTGGGCGGCTACGAGAACGCCTATCCCAAGGAACTGTCCGGCGGCATGCGCCAGCGCGTCGGGCTGGCGCGCGCGCTGGTGGTCCACCCGGATCTGCTGCTGATGGACGAGCCCTTCTCGGCGCTGGACGTGCTGACGGCCGAGACGCTGCGCACCGACCTGATCGATCTGTGGAGCGAGGGCAAGCTGCCGCTGAAATCCATCCTGATGGTGACCCACAACATCGAGGAGGCGGTGCTGATGTGCGACCGGGTGCTGGTGTTCAGCTCCAACCCCGGGCGGGTCGCGCATGAATTGCGGGTGCGGTTCGCACATCCGCGCAACCGGCTGGATCCGGCGTTCCGGCAGATGGTGGACGACATCTATGCGGTGATGACCCGCCGCGCCGCCACTGTGCCGGCGCCGCAGGCCGCCGCCGCCGCCGCCGCCCCGGTGGACCGCACGTTCACCACCGCCCTACACCGGGTCAGCACCAACCTGCTGGCCGGCCTGGCCGAGGCGCTGCATGCGCCGCCATATAGCGGCCGCGCCGACCTGCCGGCGCTGGCCGGGTCGCTGCAGCTTGAGGCGGACGAGCTGCTGCCGATGGGCGAGAGCCTGGCCACGCTGGGCTTCGCGGTGCTGGAGGAAGGCGATCTGCGGCTGACCGAGCCGGGGCGGCAGTTCGCGCTGGCCGACATCGACGACCGCAAGGAGATCTTCGCCCGCGCGCTGCTGGCCAACGTGCCGCTGGTCGCGGCGATCCGGCGCACGCTGGACGAACGCTGGAACCACCGCGCATCGTCCGTGCGGTTCCTCGACGAGCTGGAGGATCACATGAGCCCGGACTACGCCGAGGCGACGATGGACACCGCGATCGCCTGGGGCCGCTACGCCGAGCTGTTCACCTACGACGAGGAGCGCCAGCAATTCTCGCTGGAGGAGGACGACGAGGAGGCGAAGGAGCAGGCGAAAGCCGAGGGGCACGCCTGACAGCCGCCCCGGCTCCCGGGGCGGGAGATCAGATCGAGTAGTCGGGCTGCGGCAGGGAGTGGTCCATCGTCAGCGCCGGCAGGTCGGTCAGGCGCGCGCCGACCGGGCGGGCCGGGACGCCGACCACCGTGGTATAGGGCGGCACGTCCTCCAGCACGATGCTGCCGGCGCCGACCTTGGCGCCCTCGGCCACCTCGATATTGCCGAGCACCTTGGCCCCCGCCCCCAGCAGCACGCCGCGGCGGATCTTCGGATGGCGGTCGCCACATTCCTTGCCGGTGCCACCCAGGGTGACGCCCTGCAGGATCGACACGTCGTCCTCGATCACCGCCGTCTCGCCCACCACCAGCCCGGTGCCGTGGTCGATCATCACGCCGCAGCCGATGCGGGCCGCGGGGTGGATGTCCATGGCGAACACCTCGCTCATGCGCGATTGCAGATGGCGGGCCAGGTGCTCGCGCCCCTGCCGCCACAGGACATGCGCGATGCGATACGCCTGCAGCCCGTGGAAGCCCTTGAAGAACAGGAACGGCGTGGCGAGGTCCGCCGAGGCGGGATCGCGCTCGCGCACCGCCAGCAGGTCGCGCGACGCGGCGTTCAGCACGCCGGGGGCGCGGGCGATGATGTCGTGCATCATGGCCCCGAGCGCGGTTGCCGACAGGTCGGCATCGGCGAGCTTGCCGGCCAGCCGATGCGCCAGCGCCTCGGCATAGCTGGAGTGGCGCAGCAGGGCGTGAGCGATCGGCTGCGCCAAAAGGGAGTCACGCTCGGCCGCCTCGATGCCTTCGCGGCGCATGGTCGCCCACAGCGCCTCGATCGCCGAAAGCGGCACGGTCTGTTCGCACAGCACGTATCCGGTATCGAAGCCTGGGCTCACGGGCGGTCCTCCGTCCTGCTGCGGCCAGCGCCCGGCCGTGCCGCAAGTCTGGCTTGCCGCCGCAAGATGGGGAGGACCGCCCGGCTGCGCCAGTCCCGGCTGTTGCAGGCGCGGCTTTCGCAGCCGGGGCGGGTCAGGCGGGGCGGGTCAGCGCCAGTGTCCGGGCACCCACACATAGGCGCCGCCGCGCAGCGCCCAGTGTTCCGGCACCCAGGCCGTATAGCGCGCCGGGCGAAGGATGTAGCGGCCGGGCGCCCAGACATAGCGCACGCCGTTCCAGCGCCAATGGCCGCCGACCCAGACATAGCGAGCGCCGGGCGGCGGCGGCACACGCTCGTAGCGGGGCGGCGGGAACGGCGCGTAGGCGGGCTGCGCCAGCGCCGGCGCGGCCAGCCCGGCGAGGACGGCCAGGCTGGCGCAGGCCGCGGCCAGAGTGACGCGAGGATTGTTCCGCATGTCGCATCTCCAACAGGTGAAGCTCGGGTTCAGGCGACGACGCCTGCAGGCACGCTAGGCGACGCCGTCCTTCGGCAGCGATGCGGGCAGGTTACCATCGCATCAGCGCCGGGCAACGTTGCGCAACATCGGCGCGGTGCGCCGGCCTGAGCCTCGCAGGCGTGAACGCAGCCATGGTGGGCATTGCCCAGGCGGCGCTGTACAGAGCGGCCTGAGCCGGCGGCGGCGGCGGCGGCCCGCGGCGGCCTGCGGCGGCGACGGCGGGCGGCCTGCGGCGGCGACGCAGAACGGAATGGAGGCGTGCATGCGCTACAATCAACTTGGCCGCACCGGCCTGTATGTCTCCGAACTGTGTCTCGGCACCATGACCTTCGGTGGCGGCAGCGGCGGCGGCAACTGGCGGCATATCGGCGACCTGCAGCAGCCGCAGGTCGATGCCATCGTCCGCGAAGCGCGCGACGCCGGCATCAACTTCATCGACACCGCGGACGTGTACGGCGGCGGTGCGGCCGAGCGGCTGCTCGGGCAGGCGATGCGCAACCTGGAGATCGCGCGCAGCGACGTGGTGATCGCGACCAAGGTGCACGGCGTGATGGGCGACGGGCCGAACGACCGCGGCGCCAGCCGGGCGCACATCATGGACGGGGTGCGGCGCAGCCTGGAGCGGCTGCAGCTGGACCATATCGACCTGTACCAGATCCACGGCAGCGACCCGGTGACGCCGCTGGAGGAGACCCTGCGCGCGCTCGACGACCTCGTGCGGGAGGGCCTGGTCCGCTATGTCGGCGTATCGAACTGGGCGGCCTGGACGCTGATGAAGGCGATCGGGCTGAGCGAGCGGCATGGCTGGGTGCGCCCGGACAGCCTGCAGGCGTACTACACCATCGCCGGCCGCGACCTGGAGCGCGAGATCGCGCCGCTGCTGCAGGCCGAGCGGGTCGGGCTGATGGTCTGGAGCCCGCTGGCCGGCGGCTTGCTATCGGGCAAGTTCGGCCCCGGCAGCGCCGGGCCGGATGCCGGGCCGGAAGGCTCGCGGCGGGCGACGTTCGATTTCCCGCCGGTCGATCGCGAGCGCGCCTGGGCCTGCGTCGCGGCGATGCGCGAGGTCGGACAGGCGCACGGCGTCTCGGTGGCGCGGGTGGCGCTGGCCTGGCTGCTGGGCAAGCCATGGGTCACCAGCATCATCATCGGCGCCAAGACGCACGAGCAGCTGGCCGACAACATCGCGGCGACCAGCCTGCAGTTGTCGCCCGCGGAGATGGCGCGGCTGGACGCGGTCAGCGCGCTGGCGCCGGAATATCCCGGCTGGATGCTGGACCGCCAGGGAGCGGCGCGGATTCCCAAGCCGTTCCAGCGCGACTGAGGCGCGTGCCAGGCTGGCGCTATGGCTGCCCCTTGCCGCCTCCCGCGCCATAGATGTTGCCGGTCGTGTAGCTCGCCCGCTCGTCGGCGAGCTGCACGTAGATCGAGGCCAGTTCGGCCGGCTGCCCGGCGCGGCCGAGCGGATAGTCGCCGCCGAAGTTTTCCAAATGCTTCATGGTCGCCCCGCCCGACACCTGCAGCGGCGTCCAGATCGGCCCGGGCGCCACGCCGTTCACCCGGATGCCGCGGTGGCCGAGCTGCTTGGCCAGCGACTTCACGTAGTTCTCGGTCGCCGCCTTGGTCTGCGCATAGTCGTACAGGTTGTATGCAGGATCGTAGGCCTGTTCCGATGTCGTGCCGATGATGACCGACCCGGGGCGCAGATGCGGCAGCGCCGCCTTGATGATCCAGAACGGCGCGTAGATGTTGGTCTTCATCGTCGCGTCGAACGCCTCGGTGGTCAGATCGAGGATCAACTCGCATTGCTGCTGCCGGCCGGCGTTGGAGACGATGATGTCCAGCCCGCCCAGGCCCTGCACCGCGTCGGCGACGAGTGTCTTGCAGAACGCCTCGTCGCGCAGGTCGCCGGGCAGCGGGACGCCCTTGCGCCCCGCCGCGCGGATCAGCGCGATCACCTCGCGCGCGTCCGGCTCCTCGGTGGGGTAGTAGTTGATCGCCACGTCCGCGCCCTCACGCGCGAAGGCGATCGCCGCGGCGCGGCCCATGCCGGAATCCCCGCCGGTGATCAGCGCGCGGCGCCCGGCCAGCCGCCCCGAGCCGCGATAGGTCTTCTCCCCGTGATCGGGCGGCGGATCCATCTTGCTGGCCAGCCCGGGCCAGGGCTGCGTCTGTTTCTTGTAGGGCGGACGCGGATATTTCGTGATCGGGCTCTGCAAGGCCGAGGTCTGCGGCGGCGAGGGCTGGGCCTCGTTGCTCGCCTGGCTGGTTTGCGCCAGCGCCGGAGTGGCGGCCGCGGCCAGCGTCAGCCCGGCCGCGCCGACCACATGGCGGCGGGAAACAGTCGCCTCGTCCTTGTCCATCTGCGGCTCCCGTGATGTCCGCCGGCAAACGGAGGGGCGGCCGCATCGTTGCCGCGCGGGCAGCACGTGTTGGTGAGAACTGGCCTCAGCCTGAGGCGGGCGCCGGCGCGGCGCGGCGGCGCAGCATGGCATCGAAGGCGGCGAACACGCGGCGCATCTGCGCCGGCTTGTAGGCGAACACCTCCGGCGGATCCATCAGATGCACGATGCCGGCCACCGCCGCCTCGAACACCAGCAGGCGGCCGTCCGGCAGTTCGGCGCAGTCGATCTGGAAATAGTCCAGGCCCATCCAGCGGTTCAGGGCGGCGAAGGCGCCGGCGTGCCGCGCGGCGAAGCCCGCGTCAAACCCGGCCATCGCCCGCGCCTCGTCGTCGCGGCGCTCGGGGTGTTCGGCCATGCCGGCATTGAGGTAGTGAACCATCCAATGGCCGGACGCGGCCATGTGGCAGAGGAACGGCGCGCCGTCGATGAACGCCACGCGCAGCTTGCGGAACAGCCCGTCCGGGCTGCGATAATCGACGAATTCGGTGACGAAGAACGCAGCCTCGTCGCTGGCGCGCAGATAGGCGTACAGGTCGGCCCGGCTGTCGAGCTTGCGCAGATCCTGTCCGGCATGCGAGCCGGTCGGGCGGATCAGCGCAGGCGCGCCGCGCGCCAGCAGCGGGATCGTGCCCGCGGGCGAGGCCAGGTGCTCGGCCAGCGCGGCGCGCGAGACGCTCAGGGTGTCCGGGCTGCACAGGCCCGGGATCGACGAAAGCCCGCGCGCCAAGCCATCGCGTGAGATGCGGCCGATCGCGGCCGGGTCGTTCAGCACCGGCCGCGGCCAGTCGCGCAGCAATGGCCGCAGGCGGCGCAGCGTTCCCGGGTCGCACTCGCTGACCGCGCAGAACGCCAAATCATGGTCGGGCAGCGGGTCCGGCAATGGCTGGCCGGGGCAGACGAACAGCAGGTCAAGCCGCACGTCCAGATGCGCGGTGATGAAGTCGAGCGGCGTGTTGACCATCAGGCTGCCGGGCGCCACCAGCGCCAGCAGCCGCAGCGGACGGTCCGATCGCGGAACAAAGCCGCGATCCAGGCGAAAGATGCGGCAGGTGTTCAAAGCGTCCGCCTGCAGCGCCGCGCCGCGCTCGGCGGCGAAATGCAGCTGGTGCGCCAGCGCCGTGTCGAGCGCCAGCGCGGCCCGGTCGCCCACCGATCGCGCCGGCCGGTCCAGGAAACCGAGCAGGTCGGACAGGCCGCGACCCGCATAGGCGCGATGCGCGAGGATCGCCGGGCCGAGCAGCGCCGGCGGCCAAGTTCGTGACGGCATGCAGTCGGCGACCAGGGCCGGCGCAGCGCCGCGCGGAGCGGTGGGGCTGAGATGCACGGCGACCTCCCTGAGCGAGGCAGGGCTGTCGCGCATCCCCGCCGTGCCATGAGGCACCGCTATGGGTGTGCGGGACGCGGCCGCCCTGACGACCCGACGCAGGATCGCCGCGGATGGACAACGCCCGGTTAAGCCGGGATCAGGGGGCCGCCCAGAATGCGCAGTGGTGCGCGATGGCAAACTTGCCCTGCGGCCCGATGCCGGACGGGGCCAGCGCCTGCACCTGTTCGGCGGCGGCGGCGTAGCGCGGCCAGGCCGGCACGGCCGCGCCGTTCGGGCTGCCGGCGCGGGCGAAGTTGGTCCAGTAGTCGATCATGCGATCGGACAGGCGTTGCTCGGCCTCGCTCAGCGGCGGCGTGCCCGGACGGCTGCGCACCTGCATCAGGAACTGCACCTCGCTTTCGTGGTAGGCGCCATACGGAAAGCTGGCCGGCGGCAGGAAGTTCTGCGGCGCGTTGCGATCGTCGAATTCGTACGACCAGAGCGGCACGTATTGCGCGATGGCCTGTGCGGCGATCCGCGCCGGGCAGGAAAAGAACGAGTCGGTGGTGGGCGCAGCGAAGGCCAGGTCCGGGCTGGCGTAGCGCGACAGCGGGTATTGCGCCAGCACCGCCGGGCCGGCCGCGCCGAAATAGGCGTCGAGCAGGCCGGGATATTGCGCGGCGGTGATCGGGCCGCTGCCGAGGATGTCGAAATCCTCGCCCACGAACAGGCGGTATTCGTTGCGCGTCGAGCCCTCGATCACCGGCACGCGGTTGAATGCGCCGCCGGCGAACGCGTCGCCCAGCGACTGCGCCAGCACCCGCCCGTCAACCACCGGGACAATGTTCTGCGATTCGTGCGCCAGGATCGCCGCCAGCGGTGCGGCGCGCAGGCAGGCGGCGGACTGGTCGGCGCAGCCGATCGCGGTGGCGAACGCGCTGCCCTGCTGCTCGGCGGCCGCCAGCGAGGGGAGCGTCAGGCTGTAGGCGCCGCTTTCGGCGATGGCGCGCTGGAACAGGCCGGCAGCGGTCGGCGAGGCCAGGATCGACAGCGTGGACAGGCCGCCCGCCGATTGCCCGAACACCGTGACCCGGCGCGGGTCGCCGCCGAACGCGGCGATGTTCGCCTGCACCCAGCGCAGCGCCGCCTGCTGGTCCATCAGCCCGTAATTGGCTGCCTCGTGCCCCTCATGATCCAGCGCCGCCTGGGCGAGATAACCGAGCGCGCCGAGCCGGTAGTTGATCGTGACCACCACCACGCCGGCGCGGCGCACCATGCGCAGCGGCACGAAATCGTCGCTTTCGCCGACCACCAGCGCGCCGCCGTGGATCCAGACCAGCACCGGCAGGCGCCGCGGCAGCACGCCGGCGACGCTGTCGGGCGCATAGACATTCAGGAACAGGCAGTCCTCGGTGTCGCTGGCCAGGCCGAAGAACGACGCCGCCTGCGGGCAATGCGCGGCGAAGCGCAGGGCGTCGGCGATGCCGTCATGCGCCGCCGCCGGCACCGGCGGCTGCCAGCGCCGCAGTCCGGCGGGCGAGGCGGCGTAGCGGATGCCGCGGAACGCGCGCACGTCGCGCAGCACCAGTCCGCGATAGGCGCCGAACGGCGTCGTGACCACCGGCTGCTGCGCCCGCGCGACCGGCGGGGCGACGGTCGCGGCCAGCAGGGCGGCCGCGCACAGGCGGATCAGGCCGGACCAGACGGCGCGCGCAGCGGACATGCTCGTTTTCCCCCGGAGACCTTGCGGTGCAGCCGACCGATGTTGCTGCGACAAGTCAATCCGGAATCGGCGGCCGTCGCGGTAGGATCGCACAACCGGCGGGGCGGCGGAGCAAAGGAGGCCCTCACACTCACCCCGGCTCTCTCCCGGAGGGAGAGGGAGAAGAATGGTCAGTCGGGGAAGACGACCGTCTTGTGCCCGTTCAGGATCACCCGGTCCTGCAGGTGCATGCGCACGGCGCGCGCCAGCACCCGGCGCTCGATGTCGCGACCCTTGCGGACCAGGTCGTCGGGCGCGTCGCGATGGCTGATGCGCTCCACGTCCTGTTCGATGATCGGGCCTTCGTCCAGGTCGGCGGTGACGTAGTGCGCGGTCGCGCCGATCAGCTTCACGCCCCGCTGATGCGCCTGGTGATACGGGCGGGCGCCCTTGAAGCCGGGCAGGAAGGAGTGATGGATATTGATGCAGCGCCCGGCCAGCTTGGCAACCAGCCCGTCGGACAGCACCTGCATGTAGCGCGCCAGCACCGCCAGCTCGGTGCCCGTCTCGCGCAGCAATTCCCAGATCCGCGTCTCCTGCTCCATCTTGGTCTCGCGCGTCACCGGCAGGTGATGAAACGCGATGCCGTCGAGATCCAGATGGGCGTAGGCGTCGCGCGGGTGATTGCTGATGATGCCGACCACGTCCATCGCCAGCTCGCCGATGCGCCAGCGGTACAGCAGGTCGGCCAGGCAGTGGTCGAACTTCGACGCCAGCAGCATTACTCGCTGCCGCTCCGCCTGCCCGCGCATTCGCCAGGTCATCGCGAACCGCTCCGCCAACGGCGCGAAGCCCTCGCGCACGGCATCCAGCGAAACCCCGTCGCCGACCGCATTGAGCAGGACGCGCATGAAGAAGCGGTTGGTCTCGGTGTCGTCGTATTGCTGCGCGTCGAGGATGTTGCAGCCGCGCTCGAACAGGTAGGCCGAGACCGCGGCGACGATGCCGGGCCGGTTGCGGCAGGACAGCGACAGCACCGCCTGCGACGCGGGCGGGGGCACGCTCATGCCGCCAGCCGCGCCAGCGCCGCGTCGAGCCGCGCCACATCCGCCTGCGCGGCGGCCAGGCGCTCGCGGCTTTCGTCCACCACCTCGGGCTTGGCGCGGGCGAGGAAATCGGCGTTGTCCAGCTTGCGGCGCACGGCGTCGATCTCCTTCGCGGCCTTCGCGCGTTCGCGTTCCAGCCGCGCCCGTTCCGCCGTCAGGTCGATCAGCCCGGCCAGCGGCAGCACGATGGTCGCCTCGTCCAGCACCGCCTGCACCGAGCCTTTCGGCACCTCGCCCAGCAGCGGCCCGAATTCGGAGGCCCGCGCCATGCGGCCGATCGCCTCGGCCCAGCGGCGGCCGCGCGCCAGGTTTTCCGGCGTCGCGTCCTTCAGCAGCACAGGGGCCTTCACCGAAGGCGGCACGCCCATTTCGCTGCGCGCGGTGCGGACCTCGCCGATAAGCCGCACCAGCCAGCCGAGTTCGTCGGATGCGGCGGCATCGTTCGGCAGCGCCTGGTCCGGCCACGCGGCGCGGATCAGGCTGCCGGGCGCGCCGTAGCCGAGTTCGTCCCACAGCGCCTCGGTCACGAACGGCATGACCGGATGCAGCAGGCGAAGGATCGCGCCCAGCACGTATGCCGCGACGCCGCGCAGCTCCGCCGCGCCGTCACCCGCCAGCCCGGGCTTGGCCAGTTCCAGGAACCAATCGCAGAACACGTTCCAGACGAAGCGGTAGCAGGCGGCTGCATACTCATCGACGCGGAACGCTTCCAGCGCCGCGTCCGCCTCGGCCACCGCCGCCTGCGTCTCGGCCAGCAGCCAGCGCGACAGCGGCAGTCGCGCGCGCGACGGGTCGAACGCGGGATCCGGCGCCGCGCCGTTGATCTCGCAGAACCGCGCGGCGTTCCACAGCTTGGTGACGAAGCTGCGGTACGACTCGACGCGCGCGGCGCCCAGCTTGATGTCGCGCCCGGGGCCGGTCAGCGAGGCGATGGCGAAGCGCAGCGCGTCGGTGCCGAACCGCTCGATCAGCTCCAGCGGGTCGATCACGTTGCCGCGGCTCTTGCTCATCTTCTGGCCGCGCTCGTCGCGCACCAGCCCGTGGATGTACACCGTGCGGAACGGCACATCCCGCATGAAGTGCAGGCCCATCATCATCATCCGCGCGACCCAGAAGAAGATGATGTCGAACCCGGTCACCAGCACGTCGGTCGGGTAGTAGCGCGCCAGATCGCGGGTTTGCCCGGGCCAGCCGAGCGTCGAGAACGGCCACAGCGCCGAACTGAACCAGGTGTCGAGCACGTCCTCGTCCTGCGTCAGCGCCACGTCGCGCCCGTATCGCGCGCGGGCGGCGGCGGCGGCGGCCTCGGCGTCGCGGGCGACGAACACCTCGCCGTCCGGCGCGTACCAGGCCGGGATGCGGTGGCCCCACCACAATTGCCGGCTGATGCACCAGGGCTGGATGTCGCGCATCCAGGCGAAGAACGTGTTCTCCCACTGCTGCGGCACGAAGCGGGTGCGGCCCTGCTCCACCGCCTCGATCGCCGGCCTGGCCAGCACGGCGGCGTTGCAATACCACTGCACGGTCAGCAGCGGCTCGATCACCACGCCGCTGCGGTCGCCGTGCGGGACGGCATGGGTGTGCGGCTCGGTGCGCTCCAGCACCTCCAGCCGCGCCAGCTCGGCCACGATCCTCTCGCGCGCGGCGAACCGGTCCAGCCCGTCCAGCGTGCGCAGGAAGCCGTCGGCCGGCAGGTCGGCGATGTCGGCCGCGATCTCGCCCAGCGTGATCCGCCCGGCACGGTCGATCACCGAGGGCATCGCCAGCCCGTGCCGCTGTCCGACCGCGAAATCGTTGAAGTCGTGCGCAGGCGTGATCTTGACCGCCCCGGTGCCCTTCTGCGGATCGGAGTAGCTGTCGGCGATGACCGGCACGCGCCGGCCGGTAAGCGGCAGCACCAGCATGCGGCCGATCAGGTCGGCGTAGCGCGCATCCTCGGGATGCACCGCCACGGCGGTATCGCCCAGGATCGTCTCCGGCCGCGTGGTCGCCACGGTGATCGAGCGATCCGGCGCGTCGGCCAGCGCGTAGCGGACGTGCCACATGTGCCCGCGCACCTCGCGGCTTTCCACCTCGAGGTCGGAGATGGCCGACTGGAACTGCGGATCCCAGTTCACCAGCCGCCGGTCGCGATAGATCAGGCCCTGCTCGTGCAGGGTGACGAACACCTCGCGCACCGCGGCACTCAGGCCCTCGTCCATCGTGAAGCGCTCGCGCGGCCAGTCCAGCGAGGCGCCGAGACGGCGGAGCTGGCCGGAGATCCGGTTGCCGGACTCGGCTTTCCATTGCCAGACGCGCTCCAGGAAAGCCTCGCGACCGAGCGCCTTGCGGCTGGCGCCCTGCTGGTCCAGCAGACGCTCGACGACCATCTGCGTGGCGATGCCGGCGTGGTCGGTGCCGGGCTGGTACAGCGCGTCGCGGCCCTGCATGCGCCGCCAGCGGATCAGGATGTCCTGCAGGGTGAAGGTCAGCGCGTGGCCGACATGCAGGCTGCCGGTCACGTTCGGCGGCGGCACCACGATGGCGTAGGGCGCGGCGCTGCCGTCCGGATCGGCCGCGAAATCGCCGGCCTGCTCCCACGACCGATACAGCCGGGCCTCGGCGGACGCCGCGTCGAAGGTCTTGTCGAGCACGATAGCCTCAGACGTCGGCGCGGCCGACGACGCGCTCGATCTCGGCGCGGACCAGCCGCTCGACCAGCGGCGGCAGGTTGGCGTCCAGCCACGCCTTCAGCGCCGGCCGCAATTCCTCGCGCACCAGGTCCTCAATCGTCGGGCCGCCGCCCCTGACCGCGACGCCCTGCCGGTTGCCGATGGTGCGCAGCAGCGAGCCGACCGATGATGCGGCGGCGGCGGCGGCCTCCGGCGCCACCAGCGGCCCCGGATTGGCAGGCGAGCCGCCCTGGCCGGCGGATGGCGCGGAGGCGGGCGGCGCGGAGGCGGGCGGCGCAGAGGCGGGCGGCTCGGGCATGTCGATGCGATCCTCGGGCTGTGCGGCGATCGCCGGTTCGGTGGGCGCAGGGGTGATAGCCGCCTGGCCGGCATCCGTGGCGCGCCCGATCGACCGATCGGCATGCAGCGCCGGCAGCCGCTCCGGCCCCCCCGGCATCGGCATCGGCATCGGCAGCAGCACATCCCCCGATTGCGGCTCCTCCACCAGCATCGAGGCATCCAGCGCCAGAACGTCGGATGATGCATCGGGAGGCGCGTCGGGGCCGCGCTCTGGCGCCAGAGGCGCAGGCCGTGGCGGTGCGGCGTGCGGCTCGGCGGCCGCCGGCGCTGCCTCGTCCTCGCTCAGGATGCGCCGGATGGAGGCGAGGATGTCCTCCATCGACGGATCGCCGCCGGCGCCGCCGCTCTCGCCGCCTGGCCCGCCCTGCCCGCTCATCGCCGTGCCGCCTGCATCGGGGCGCGCCCGCTCAGCGGCCCGGCTGGCCGGTGGCGAAATCGCCGGTGCCGATCCAGCGGTCCTTGACCGCATTGTAGTACGCCGTGTCGTCGTACAGCGGCACGTCCAGGTTCAGGTCGCGCGCGGTCAGCCTGCCCACCGCCGAGGCCACGCCGTACGAGGCGGTGACGAAGTTGGCCAGTGTCTGCACCAGCGTCACCCGGCTGTTCAGCAAGGTCTGCTCGGCGTTCAGCACGTCCAGCGTGGTGCGGCTGCCGACCAGCGCCTCGCGCTCGATGCCCTCGAGCGCGATCTGGTTGGCCTTGATCGCCGCCTGATTGCTGGTGATCGTGGCCTTGGAGGCGACATAGGTCTCCCACGAGCTGATCGCCTGCTGCACCGCCTGGCGGCGCTGGTCGTCCACCTGCTTGGCGGCCTGCTGCTCCTGCTGGCGGGCCTGGCGGATCGCCGCGTATTCGCTGCCGCCCTGGTAGAGCGGGATCGAGACGTTGGCCAGGATCTGGCCGCCCTGCTCGCGGAAGTTGGGCTGCTGGGTGTCGCGATTGTAGAATGCCGAGCTCTGCAGGCTGACATTCGGCATCAGCGCGCTATAGGCGAGGTCGAAGGCATCCTTGGCGGCGGAATCGTTGAACAGCGCGGCCACGACGTTCGGGTTGTTGGCCGCCGCCAGCGCCCGCGCCTCATTCTCGGTGCGGGTCGGCAGGCGCAGCGGCTGCGGCTCGATCAGGTTGCCGGGCAGCGCGCCGACCTGGCGCTCGAACGTCGCGCGGTTGGTCTGCAGCTGCCCTGCCGCGGTCTCGCGCGTGGCGGTGGCCTGCGCCAGCGCCGCCTCGGCCTGGGCGACATCGGTGCGGGTGATCTCGCCGACGCGGAACCGGTCGTTGGTCGCCTGCAACTGCTTGGTCAGCACCTGCTCGTTCTGCACGTCCAGGTTAAGCACCTGCTGGGCGGAGATGACGTTGACGAAGCCGCTGACGGTATCGCTGAACACCTGCTCCTCGGTGGCGATCAGCTGCGCCCGCGTGGTCAGCACGCGGTTGATCGCCTCGTTGGTCTGCGCCTTGGTGCGGCCGCCCCGGTAGATCGGCTGGGTGAGCGTGATCGAGGCCTGCGCCTCGCGCCGCGACAGCGGCGAGCCGCCGGTCTGGGTCTGCCCGAACGAACTCGACAGCGTATCGAGCTTGCCGGTCGCATAGCCGCCGGCGCCCGAGACGACGACCTGCGGCCGCCAGCCGGCGAGCGCGGTCGGCACGCCTTCGTCGGTGGCGCGCAGCCCGGCGCGCGCGGCGGTCAGGGTCGGGTTGTAGCTGTAGGCCAGCGCCAACGCCTGCTGCAGCGTGCGCACCTGCTGGCCCTGCGCGGCGGTCTGCGCGCCAGCGAACCCCGTATGCAGCAGCAGCGCGGCGGCCCCGGTCAGCGCGACCGCCAGCCTGCGAGCATCATGCCCCTTCATCGACCGCCTCCATCGCCACCGATCCGAAGACCCATGCACATTCCGGGTTTGTGGCATAGTCGGACGGCCGAGGCCAATCATCGCGGCGCGGCGCGGCGCGGGTCAGAACACGAAGCCGGGCGCGCGCGCGAAGCCCGGCAGCAGCGGGGTCGCGCAGTCGAACGCGGCGACCAGGCGCAGCGCGCCGCCGGCCACCTCGCCCAGCACGCCCTGGCCGAGACCCTGCCCGGGATTGCCGACCGCCGGATCGCTCCGCCGCACGGTGACCAGGCGACCGCCGCCCTGCGGCGAGATCGGGCGCAACTGGGCGGTGATCGCCTCCGGCACCTCGGCCACCGCGCCGTCGATCAGGATGACGTCATACGGCCCGCGCGCCGGCCAGCCGTCCTGCAGCCTGCCCTCGACCAGCACCACTTTCGGCGCGACCTCCGGCAGGATGCCGCGCGCCAGCGTCAGCAGCGCCGGCGCGTCCTCCAGGGCGGTCACCGTCGCCTCGCAGGAAGCCGCCAGGGCCGCCGAGTAGCCCGGGCCGGCCGCGACGACCAGCACCCGTTCCCCGGCGCGGATCGCCGCCATCTGCAGCAAGCGGGCAATCACCATGGGCTCGGTCAGGCAGCGGCCGCCGCCCAGCGCCACATTCTGGTCGGTGTAGGCGCGCGCGGCCAGCGCCGGCGGGACGAACCGCTCGCGCGGCAGGCGGCGCATGGCGTCGAGGATGCGCGGGTCATAGACGCGATTGGGCCGCACCTGGCCATCGACCATCAGGTTCCGGGCGTTCGCGTACAGCGTGGCGTGATCCATGCGGCGTCTCGCGTCAGGGTGCGGCGTTGTATGCCGCGGCCGGACGAGCGCCAAGCCGCCTCAGACCGCGCCGTGCAGCAACTCCACCCGCTCCGGGCCGGCGCGGCCAGCCAGCGCACGATCAAAGGTGAGCAGGCGTCCTGCGCGCGCGCGCCCGGCCTCCAGCAGGATCACGCCATCTGCGAAATCGCCGGCGTCCCGAAGCAGAGCCAGTCCGGCCTCGGCCGCCGGGCGGTCGGTCTCGATCGTGCGGCTGGCAATGAGGCGTTGCAGCACCGAGGCTATCTCTCCATGCGGCAAACGGTACGCCCGGCGAAGCACCCACACCGTCTCGCACAGGACGATCGTGGACACGAAGACGGCGGAAGCGCCCTCGATCGCGGCGCTGGCCAGTCTCGCCTGCTCCTCGTCATCCCAGGTCAGGAAACGCACGAGCACGTTGGTGTCGATTGCAATCCTCATGCGCCGTGCTCGATGGCCTCCTGCATCTCGGCCAGCGAAACCGGACGCGAGCGGGGCCGCCGCAGCGCGCCCCGAACCGACGCGACACTGTCGGCGGCCTGGATGGCGCGCAGTTCGACTCGCCCGTCGGCAAGCAGTGAGACCTGGACCTGCTGGCCCGACCGGACGCCCAGATGGTCGAGCACGGTGCGCCGCAATGTCACCTGGCCCTTGCTGGTGACCGTGAGAATTCGCTGTCATCTCAGCCCCCGGACGACATAAGTGCCCTCGAAGTAAGGCGAGTTTCCCCTTACTTCAAGCCGGCTGTCCGGGGTCATCGCCAGACTTGACCGCGCCATCGCCATGCCCCGATAAAGCGGCGCATCCTGGGGTCCGGTGGCAGAGTGGTGATGCAGCGGACTGCAAATCCGCGTATGTGGGTTCGATTCCCGCCCGGACCTTATCCGACTTCCCTGCCCGGCCGACGCCGTCCATCGCGGCCGCGCTCGCGTCTGTGGCGGCTGGCGGCGCTGTCGGCGGCGCTGCACCTGGGCGTGGTGATGCTGCTGGCGCTGCGTTTATCCGGCGGGGCGCGCCAGGAGGCGTCGCCGCCGCCGGCCGACTTCGCGATGGTGTTCCAGTCGGCGGCGCCGCGCGCGGCGACCGCGCCCAGGCCATCCGGCAGCGCCCCTCCGGCGAAGCAGGCGCGCACCCCGTCGCCGCCCAGCCCGCCGCCCGCCGCGACGCCGGCAGCCGTGCCGCGCGCCGCCGTCCAGCCGCCGGCCAAGCCGCCGCCAATCCCCAAGGCCGCCCCCCGGCCGCCGCCCGAGCGGATTCCGGCGCCCTCGCCCGTCGTCCCGCCGGCGCCGCAGCCGCAGCCGGCCCAGGTCGCGCCGCGCCCGGCGCTGCCGCCATTGCACGCGCCCCGTCCGGCCACGCAGCCACCGCCGCAGCCGCGCGCCAGGCCACCGACGGCGGTCGCGGGCGCGGGGAAGTTTCCGGCGCCGATCATGCGCAGCTTCTTCATCCCGTCCACCGCCTCGGGCAACGCGCATCCGTTCTCGCGCGCCTTTGCCTCCGGCGATCAGGCGGTGCTGCGCGGCAAATCAAACGACAGGTCGTTCGACCTGCAAGGGGCGGATCAGCTTGGCTCGGCCTGGATCAACGCGTTCATGGCCTGGGTCGACGAGCACAAGCACTATCCCGAGCAGGCCGCCGCCAACGGCGAGGACGGCAATACTACCGTGCAGTTCACGGTGGATCGCTACGGCCACGTCAAGGAGGTGCGGCTGTACGAGCGGTCCGGCTCGGTCTGGCTGGACATGGGACTGACCGGGATGTTCCGCGACGCGCATCTGCCGCCGTTCCCGTACGGCACCGCCGAGAACGACGTGCAGATGCTGTTCACCATGCACTACATCATCGACCGCTGACGGCCGCCGCGCCTACGGCATCAGCTGGCCGCCATTGACCTCGATCACCTGCCCGGTGACGTAGCCGGACAGGCTCTCGCAGGCCAGGAACAGATAGGCGCCGACACAGTCCTCGGCCATGCCGAGACGGCGCTGCGGAATGGTCTGGCGCAGCGCCTCCAGCGTCTCCGGCGGGGTGTGCCGCTCGTGCAGCGGCGTCAGGATGATGCCGGGCGCCACGGCGTTGACGCGGAATCCCTCGGCCGCCCATTCGCGCGCCAGCCCGCGCGTCAGGGTGGAGACCGCGCCCTTGGTCGCCGCATAGGCGACCGTGCCGGGACCGCCGCCGTTGCGTGCCGCGACCGAGGTGGTGTTGATGACGCAGCCGCCGCCCTGTGCGCGGAAAATCGGCAGCACCGCGCGGCACGCCTCGAACGTCGCGGTCAGGTTGAGGTCGAGCAGCCGGCGGAATGTCGCGTCGTCCACCTCCGACGCCGGCGCGCGGCCAAAGATGCCGCCGGCGTTGTTCACCAGCACGTCGATGCGCCCCATGCGTCCGGCCACGCGCGCCACCAGCGCGGCGGCCGCGCCCGGCTGCGACAGGTCGGCCGGCTCGATGCTGGCGCCGGGCAGGTCGGCGGCGAGCGCGCGCGCCTCCCGCTCGCTGGCGTTGTAGTGCAGGACGACCTGCGCCCCGCAGCCGGCGAAGGCGCGCGCCACCGCCGCGCCGATGCCGGTGCTGGCCCCGGTGACCAGCGCCACGCGGCCGGCCAGCTCGGCGAAGCCCCATCGCGGCGCGGCGGTCATGATGCGGCCTGCGCGCTGGGCACCGCGCGCAGCGTCGGGCGCGAGTCGGCGGGGCGGCCGAAGCGATGGATCATCCAGGTGCGGAACTGCGCGATCGCCGGATCGGACAGATCCTCGGGCAGCACCGTCAGGTAGTAGCCGAAGCCGCTTTCCAGCACCGCGTCGATCGGCGCCACCAGCCGGCCGGCGTCGATGTCGGCGGCGAACATCTGGCGGTCCAGCAGGGCGATGCCCTCGCCCGACAGCGCGTACTGCGCGGCCAGGATCGAGGTGTCGAACACCAGCCCGCGCTCGACATCGACATCGGCGCCCAGCTCGCGGCACAGCATCTGCCACATGCGATGCCGCCCCTCGCCAGGCAGGTTGATGTGCAGCAGCTCGCTGGACGCCAGGAATGCCGCGACATCGCCCATCTGCGCGCCCGTCTGCGCGCCCGTCTGCATGCTTATCTGCACGCGCGCGGCGACCGCCGGGTGGCACAGCGGCGACAGCCGCTCCATCCACAGCAGGCTGGCGACATGCTCCCCGACATGCGGCTTGGCATAGACCACGGCCGCGTCGGTGTCGCGCGATGGCTGGCCGTGCGCGTTCATGCTGTCGATGTCCAGGATGACGTCCGGGCAGGCGGCGCGGAACTCCCGCAGGATCGGCACCGCCAGCAGATGCGCGAATGTCGGCGGCAGCTGTACCTGCAGCGCACGCATCCGGCCGCCATCGTCATGCATCACGTCGTTCAGCGTCTGCTCGATGCGGTCGAAGCTCTTGCGCACCACCGGCAGCAGGGCCGCGCCGGCCTCGGTCAGCCCGAAGGCGTGCGGCCGGCGCTCGAACAGCGGCACGCCGAGCAGGCCCTCCAGCGCGATGACGTGGCGCGAGACGGCGCTCTGCGAGACGCTGAGCGCCTGGGCGGCGGCGGTGAAGCTCTGGTGGCGGCCGACCGCCTCGAAGGCGCGCAGCGCGTTCAGCGGAAGCCAGCGGCGACCTATGGGTTTCATGGCGCGGCCGGCGCCGCCACCCTCACCCCGGCCCTCTCCCTGAGGGAGAGGGAGGTCAGCCCGCTCTCCCTCCGGGAGAGGGGCGAGGTGAGGGCCTTTCGCGTCATCCGATCCGTGTCCGTTCCAGCATCGCCTCATCCAGCGCGTAGCCCATACCCGGCGCGTCGGACAGCACAATGAAGCCGTCGGCATCGACCTGGCATGGTTCGGCCATCATGTAGTCGCGCCGGTCAAGATCCCATTCCGGCGGATCATACGGGAACTCCAGGAACGGCGCATCGACCAGGCCGGCCGTCAGATGCGCGTTGGCGACCAGGCCCAGCCCGTTGCCCCAGGTATGCGGGGTGAACGCGATCCCGTGTTCCTGGGCCATGATCGCCACGCGGCGCAGGCCGGTGATGCCGCCGACGCAGGCGGCGTCCGGCTGCAGCACGTCCAGGCAGCCGTCGGCGATCAGGTCGCGGAACTCGTACAGCTCGCGCGTCAGCTCGCCGCCGGCGATGCGGACGTCCACCGTGTCGCGCAGCCGGCGCATGCCGGCGCGGTCGGCGCGGAACAGCGGCTCCTCCATCCAGTACACGTCCAGCCGCTCCAGCTCGCGCGCCACCCGCAGCGCATCCTTGAAGGTCCAGGGCGCGTAGGTGTCCTGCGGCAGCCGCCAGCCCTGGTTGCAATCGACCATCAGGGTCAGCCGCTCGCCGACGCGCAGCCGCACCGACTCCAGGGCGGCGATGTCGTCGCGCCAGTCGCCGCGCTGGAAACGCACCTTCATCGCGGTGAAGCCGGCGTCCAGATAGGCCTCCGCCGCCTCGGCCATCTCGCCCGGGTCGCGCAGCGTGCCGGACGACGCATAGGCGCGCACCCGGTCGGACAGGCCGCCGAGCAGCTTCCAGCACGGCTGGCCGGTGATCTTGCCGGCCAGATCCCACAGCGCGAGGTCCAGCGGCCAGCAGCGGCCGTAATGGAACTGCAGATGCGACAGCGTGCGAGAGTGCCGCTCGATCGCCAGCGGATCCTGGCCGACGAACAGGTGCTCATGGCCGGCGAAGCCCAGCATGTAGTCGCCGGACCCGACGCCCTCCAGCCCGTCGCGCGTGCGCACGCGCACGATCGTTGCGTCCCAGTGATGCCGCGGCCGCGAATCCCAGCTGGCGCGGAACGGCGGATCGAAGGCGAGGCGGTGCTGCGTGACCTCGACCGCCTCGATCAGCTGGCCGCTCATCGCTGCGCCAGCACGGCGCGGGCGAACACCAGCAGGTCGTCGTCATTGACCGGACGCAGGTTCGATTTGCGCATCGGCGCGTTCTCCGGCCGCCCCATCTGCGCGGCCAGCCGCTCCGCCCGCAGGTCGTCGTGGCCCTCGCCCATCACCGACACCTTGACGCCGACCCGGCGGAGCAGCCGGGCGAAGGCCGGCGGCAGGGCTGCGGCGTCGCGCGGTTCGCCCATCGCCTCGGCCACGGCGGCGAAGCGGCCATGCGGATCATGCTCGGCGTTCCAGCCCAGCGAGGCCAGCATCGCGACGCCCACCGCGCGGCCGTGATGGATCGGCCGCAGCGAGGCCATCGCGTGCCCGATCGTGTGCGCAATGGCGGTGCCGGCGTTGTCGATGCCGATGCCGGCGAGGGCGGCGGCCCACTGCACCGCGGCGCGCGCCCGCAGGTTAGCCGGCTCGGCCACCGCGGTCGGCAGCCAGCGCACCACGAGCCGGATCGCCTGATGGCAGAACATGTCGTTGGCCTCGGTGGCGTGGGCGTTGGTGCTGGCCTCGATCGCGTGCACCAGCGCGTCGATGCCGGTCGCCGCGGTCAGGTGCGCCGGCAGATCCACCGTCAGCGCCGGGTCGAGCAGCACCGCGGCGGCGCGCAGGGTCTCGCCCCACAGCCAGATCTTCGCCCCGCCCGGATCGGTAGCCACCGCGCTGCGCGTCGTCTCCGACCCGGTGCCCGAGGTGGTCGGCACGCAGATCACCGGCAGCCCACGCGGCGGCAGCGGGTTGACCGCCAGGGCGTAGTATTCCGAGGGTTGCGCGGCCGGCGCGATCGCCGCGGCCGCCTTACCCGCATCCATCGCCGAGCCGCCGCCGAGGGCGACCACCACGCCCGCGCCGTCGAGGCGCGCCAGCGCGGCGGCAGCGTCGATCTGCGCGGTGGACGGATCGGACTTGATGCTCGTGTACACCGAGACCGCCAGCCCGGCGCCGCGCAACGACGCCTCGGCGCGGCCGACGATGCCGAACGCGGTCAGCCCCGGATCGGCCACCAGCAGCACCGGCGCGCCGCCGCCCAGCGTGGCCGCCATCGCGCCCAGCCGGTCGAGCGCGCCGGCCTGCTGCGAGATGGCGGGGATCGGCGCGAGAGAGAAGGTCATGGCCAAGGCGCTCCTGATGCGCCGGCACCTTCGCGCACGGGCCGCTGCACCTCAAGGGTCCGCCCGGCCGGGCGCCGGCATCGGAGCATCGCAAAAAACGATGCCGTCCCGCGCGGCGCGGCGGGCTATCACCGTCGCATGCCGTTCCGCCTGGTTCCGATCGCGCCGGTGCTGCTGGGCGTCGTCTGCGCGCAGGCGGCGCTGGGGCTGATGACGCCGCTGATCCCGCTGCTGCTGCTGCGCGTCGGCGCCTCGGCGCTGGCGATCGGCATGGTAGCGTCGAGCTACTTCATCGGCTTCCTGGTGGGCGCGCTGATTGCCGACCGGATCGTCTGCCGGGTCGGCCATATCCGCGCCTTCGCGGTGTTCGCCGCCGCCGCGGCTGACGCGGCGCTGCTGCTGACGGTCAGCGACCAGCCCTGGCAGATGGCGCTGCTGCGGCTGGCGATCGGGTTCGCCGCGTCGGGGATGTTCCTGGTGGCCGAGAGCTGGCTGAACGACCGCGCCGACGCGACCACGCGCGGGCGGGTGTTCGGCGCCTATCTGGTCGCATCGTGGGGCGCCAGCGCGGGCGGGCCGCTGGCGCTGAACCTGGTGCAGCCGTCGCCGCTGCTGTTCGTGGCGGTGGGCGTCGCGTTCGCGACCGCCGTGCTGCCGATGGCGCTGACCGTGCAGCCCAATCCCGACGTGCCGCGACAGGCGCACATGGGCATCGGCAGGCTGTTCCGCGTGTCGCCGGTGGGGGTTGCCTGCGCGCTGTCGTCGGGGCTGGTCAACAGCGCCTATTACGCGCTGTCCCCGGTCTATCTGCAGCGCCTGGGCTACGGCTCCGGCGAGGTCGCGGCGTTCATTTCCGCCTCGATGGTGGCGGGGCTGCTGGTGCAGGTGCCGGTGGGCTGGCTGTCCGACCGGTTCGGCCGGCGGCGGCTGACGCTGGCGGTGCTGGTGTGCGGCTTCGCCGCGGCGATCGCCCTGGTGGTTGCGGGGCACCTGCCGTTCACCGTGCTGGCGGCGGTGGGGTTCGTCTATGCCGGCGTCACCGCGCCGCTGTACGGCCTGGGCGCCGGGCAGACCAACGACCGCATGGAGCGCGGCGACTATGTGGCGGCCAGCGGCGCGCTGCTGTTCACCTGGTCGCTCGGCTCCTCGGCCGGCCCGTTCCTGGCCGGCGCGGTGATGCGCCGGGCGGGGCCGGGCGGCCTGTTCGGCTACCTGATCGTGGTGCTGGGCGCGACCGCGCTGTTCACCGTCCTGCGCATGCTGCAGCGCGCCGACGTGCCGGCGGCGCGGCGCGGCCGCTACGTGCCGTCCCTGGCGACGCCGGCGCGCAGCGTGCAACTCGCCGCGCGCATGATGCACAGCCTGACCCATCCCGCCGAGGCCGCGCCGGCGCTGCGCGCCATCCTGCGCCGGCAGCGCGCCCGGTGAGGCGCTATTCGGCGTGGCGCCTGGCGCGCGAGGCGATGCGCGGCCAGAGCGGCTGGGGCCCCGCCTGGCGCCCGGCGACGCTGGCGCGCGCCTACGACGTGGTGGTGGTGGGCGGCGGCGGGCACGGGCTGGCGACCGCCTATTACCTGGCCCGGCGGCACGGGATCCGCCGGGTCGCGGTGATCGAGCGCGGCTGGCTGGGCGGCGGCAATACCGGGCGCAACACGACCACGGTGCGCAGCAACTACTTCTTTCCCGAAAGCGCGCGGCTGTACGACTTCGCGCTGCGGCTGTTCGAGGGGCTGTCGCAGGAGCTGAACTTCAACGTCATGCTGAGCCAGCGCGGCCTGGTCAGCATGGCGCACAGCGAGCACGCGATGGAGATGCTGACGCGCGGCGCCAACGCGATGCTGCTGAACGGCATCGCCGTGGAGCTGCTGGATGCGCGCGCGCTGCGCGCCGAACTGCCGCAGGCGAACTGGTCGGCGGATGCGCGCTACCCGATCCACGGCGGCCTGATGCAGCGGCGCGGCGGCGTGGCGCGGCACGACGCGGTGGCCTGGGGCTATGCGCGGGCGGCCGATGCGCTGGGCGTGGACATCGTGCAGCAATGCGAGGTCACCGGGTTCGACATCGCCGGCGGCCGGGTGACAGGGGTGCAGACCGCGCAGGGTCCGGTGGCGGCCGGCGCGGTGCTGATCGCCACTGCCGGCAATGCGGGCGTGCTGGCGGCGCGCGCCGGCTTCCGGCTGCCGATCACCAGCTACGCCTTGCAGGCGATGGTCAGCGAGCCGGTCAAGCCGGTGCTGGACCAGGTGGTGCTGTCGCTGGCGACGGGCACCTATGTCTGCCAGTCCGACAAGGGCGAACTGGTATTCGGCGGCGGGCTGGATCTGTCGCCCTCGTATGCGCAGCGCGGCGGGCTGCCGGTGGCGCGGCAGGTGGTGGCGGGGCTGCTGGAGGTGTTCCCGTCGTTCCGGCGGCTGAAGCTGCTGCGCCAATGGGCGGGCGTGGTGGACGTGTGCTGGGACTACAGCCCGCTGCTGGGGCCGTCGCCGGTGGACGGGCTGTACCTGAACTGCGGCTGGGGCACCGGCGGGTTCAAGGCGATCCCGGCCGGCGGCTGGCTGCTGGCGCACGCGATCGCCACCGGGCGGCATCATGCGATCTCTGCGCCGTTCGATCTGCGACGGTTCGAGAGCGGCCGGCTGATCGACGAGGCGGCGGGCGCGGGGATCGGGCATTGAGCTGGGGGTCGCGCCCTCGCGGGATCGCAGCATGCTGCTGATCGCCTGTCCCTGGTGCGGCCCGCGCGACGAGCCGGAGTTTGCCTGCGCCGGCGAACTGTCCGCGCGGCCTGCGCAAGCCGACGATGCAGGCTGGGCCGACTACCTGTTCTTCCGCGACAACGTGCGCGGCCCGCGCCGCGAATTGTGGCGCCACGCCGGCGGCTGCGGCCAGTGGTTCACCGTGCAGCGCGACACCGTGACGCACGAGATCACGCCATGACCGCGCGACGCCTGCCCGCAGGCGGCATGATCGACCGTGCAACGAGTGTCCCGTTCGCGTGGGAGGGCCGGGCGATGACCGGCCTTGCCGGCGACACGCTGGCCTCGGCATTGCTGGCCAACGGCGTGCGCGTGGTCGGCCGCAGCTTCAAGTACCACCGCCCGCGCGGCATCTTCGGCGCCTGGACCGAGGAGCCGAACGCGCTGGTCGATCTGACCTGGGGCGGCGAGCACGACCCGATCGCGCGGGCGACGACCGTGCGGCTGCGGCCCGGCATGGCGGCGCGCGGCATCAACGCGCGGCCGAACGTCGCAGCCGATGTGGCGGGCAGCCTGGACCTGCTGCACCGCTTCCTGCCGGCCGGCTTCTACTACAAGACGTTCTTCAGACCAGGCTGGGAGACGTACGAGCCGCGCATCCGCGCGCTGGCCGGGCTGGGCCGGGTGCGGCCCGACGCCGACCCCGCGCAGTACGAATCCCGCCACGCGCACTGCGACGTGCTGGTGGTGGGCGGCGGCCCGGCCGGCCTGCTGGCGGCGCGGATCCTGGCCGGGTGCGGGCTGCGCATCATGCTGGCCGACGATCGTCCGGCGCTGGGCGGCAGCGCGCCCTGGAGCGCGCCGGCGGAGATCGAGGAGCACGCCGCATTCCTGCGCGGCCAGGATCATGTGCGCGTGCTGTCCAACGCCACGGTGTTCGGCGCCTACGACCACCTGTCGTTCGGCATGCTGGAGCGGCGCGAGCACGCGCCGGACGGATGGGCGCGCGACCGGCTGTGGACGCTGCGCGCGCGCGCCTGCGTACTGGCGACCGGCGCCATCGAACGGCCGATGGTGTTTCCCGACAACGACCGTCCCGGCGTGATGTCCGCCAGCGCCGCGCTGGACTATCTGCGCCGCCACGGCGTGCTGGTGGGCGAGAGCATCGTCGTGGCCACCAACAACGACAGCGCCTATGTCGTCGCCGAGGCGCTGCGCCAGGCCGGTGCGGCGGTGACGCTGGCCGATGTGCGCGCCGCCGCCCGCCCGATCGACGGCGTGCGCGTGATCCCCGGCAGCGCGGTGCTGGCGACCGGCGCACATGGCGGCGTGCGCTGGGTCGAGATCGGGCCGACCGACGCGACATCGCGCCGGCAGGCGACGCAGCGCATCGCCGCCGACGCGGTCGTGAGTTCGGGCGGCTGGCAGCCGACCCTGCATCTGTTCAGCCAAGCCGGCGGCAGGCTGCGCTGGGACGGCGACCGCGCCTGCTTCGCCGCGGCCGGCGCGGTCCCCGGCTTTTTCCTGGCGTCGGACGACCCGCAGGCCGCCGCCATGCACGCCGCGGCGAGCCTGGGCCGGACCGCGCCCGCCGTCGTCGCCGCGACGCGCCGCGCGCCGCCCGGCATGCCGCAGGAACCATACTGGCGCGTGCCCATCGCCGCCGCCCGGCAATGGATCGACCTGCAGAACGACGTGACGGTGGCCGACATACGCCTCGCCGCGCGCGAGAACTACGTCTCGGTCGAGCATCTCAAACGCTACACCACGCTCGGCATGGCCACCGACCAGGGCAAGACCAGCAACGTCAACGGCCTTGCTGTGCTGGCCGAGGCGACCGGTCGCAGCATCCCGCAGGTCGGCACGACGACGTTCCGGCCGCCCTATGTTCCGGTGTCGCTCGGCGCGCTGGCCGGGATGCGGTTCGGCGCGCTGCATGCGCCGACGCGCCGCCTGCCCGCGCATGCGCGCCACCTGGCCGCCGGCGCGCAGATGCGCGAGTACGGCAGCTGGCTGCGCCCGGCCTGCTACAGGCGCGGCGACGAATTGCTCGCCGACGCCGTGCAGCGGGAAGCCGGCGCGGTGCGCCGCGATGTCGGCGTGTTCGACGGGTCGAGCCTGGGGAAGATCGTCGTGCAGGGCGCGGACGCCGCCGCGTTCCTGAACCTGCTCTACTACAACGAGCTGGCGACCCTGCGCCCCGGCCGGCTGCGCTACGCGCTGATCCTGCGCGAGACCGGCATCGTGCTGGACGACGGCGTGGTGGCGCGGCTGGCGCCCGACCGCTATCTGCTGTCGCCGTCATCCAGCCACGCCGCCGCCGTGCTGGCGATGCTGGAGGCGTGGCGGCAGACCGAATATCCCGAGATGCGGGTGGCGTTCCACGACGCCACCGCCGCCTGGGCCACGGTGTCCGTCAGCGGGCCGCGTTCGCGCGAGATCGTGGCCGCGCTGGGCACGGACATCGACCTGTTCATGCCGCACATGACGCTCGCCGAGGGGCGCATCGCCGGCGTGCCCGGGCGCATCGCGCGCGTCAGCTTCACCGGCGAGCGGAGTTTCGAGCTGTCGGTGCCGGCCGGCTACGCGGCGGCGCTGTGGGACCGGCTGTGCGACCTCGGCGCTGCTCCCTACGGAGTCGAATCCTCGTCGCTGCTGCGGCTGGAGAAAGGCTATGTGCTGATCGGCGTCGATACCGACGGCACGACGATGCCGGCCGATCTGGGCATGGGCGGCCCGCTTCGCGCCAAGGCGGAGTTCGTCGGCCGGCGCTCGCTGCTGCTGCCGGACGCGCGGCGAGGCGACCGGCGGCAACTGGTCGGGCTGCTGCCCGAGGATCCGTCGCATGTTCCGCCGCCCGGCGCGCATGCGATCAGCGGCGACGGCCCGGCGCGGCGCAGCATCGGCTGGGTGACGAGCGCCGCGCACAGCCCGGCCCTGGGGCGCAGCATCGCGCTGGCGGTGATCGAGCGCGGCCGCGCGCTGGCCGAGGCGGGCGACAGCGTGACCGTGTTCCATCTGGGCCATACCAGCCGCGCCCGCGTCGCCGCGCCGGCGTTCTACGACCCGGCCGGGGAGCGGCTGCATGGCTGACCTCGCCCGCGCCTGCGTCGCCGTCGAGCTTGGCGTAGCCGATCCGGCAATCGCGGTCGCCGGGTTTTCGGTGCGCGTCCTGGATCCGGCGGCGCTGTGGCTGGTGGATGGCGGCGCGGCGCTGGAGGCGAACCAGGCGGCAGGCGGCGATCCGTGCCGCCTGTGGCTGGCGCCGGGGCGCGCCCTGCATGTCGGCCAGGCCGGCGCGCCGCCGCCGGACGCCCCGTTTGCGACCGAGGTGACCGACGGGCTCGCCGTGTTCGCGCTGGCCGGCGCGCGGCTGCACGACGTGGTGGCGATGGGATGCACGCTGGATCCGAACGCCGCCGCCCTGGCGGCCGGGCGCTGCGCGCAGACGCTGTTCGGCGGCGTGCGCGTCCTGCTGCAGCCGGGAGCGGAGGCATGGCGGATTTACGTGGACCGGCCACTGGCGGCGTTCGTGCTGGAATGGCTGCGGCGCAGCGCCGCCGCGCTGGACGGCAGCTCCGCGGACTGACCGCCCGGCGGCGTCGGGCCAATCCTGTGAGTGCGCGTGGACGCCTGTCGGGCCGGCGCATGCACCGCCGCCGGGACGGGCGCGAACGAGACCACCGCGCGCAGCCCGGGCCGCGCATCCTCCAGCGAAAGGCTCGCGCCGTGCAGTTCGGCGACCGCAGCGACCAGGCTCAGCCCCAGCCCGTCGCCCGGCGTCGTCCGGCTGCGCTCGCCGCGGTAGAAGCGGCGCAGGACGTGACGCCGCTCCGCCTCCGGCACGCCGGGTCCGCGATCGGTCACCGTCAGGCGCATGCCCGACCCGGGGCGGCCCGCCAGCGCCACCGCGACCGGGGTGCCGGGCGGGGTGTGGCGCAGCGCGTTCTCGACCAGGTTGACCAGGAGCTGCGCCAGCAACTCGCGGTCGCCCTGGATCACGACATCCCGCGCCGTCTGGCCGGTCAGGCGATGCCCGTCCTCCTCGGCGGACGGTGCGAACGCCTCCACCACGGTCTCGACCAGCGCGCCCAGATCGACCGGGCGGAAGCCGTCCCGCGCGGTCCCCGCCTCGACCTGGGCGATGCGCAGCAGGGCGCCGAAGGTTTCAAGGATCGCCTGCGCCTCGGCCGCCGCGCCATCCACGGCGCGCGCATACTCCGCCTCGCTGCCGGCATGCGCCCGCGCCGCCTCCAGCCGTTGCAGCAGGCGCGACAGCGGCGTGCGCAGGTCGTGTGCGATGTCGTTGGAGACCTGACGCAGGTTTTCCATCAGGCTCTCGATGCGGTCCAGCATGCGGTTCAGCGTCGCCGCCAGCCGGTCCAGATCGTCGCCGGCGCCGCGCACCGGCACGCGGCGCGCGAGGTCGCCGCCGATGATCGCCTCGGCGGTGCGCGCGATGCCGTCCACGCGATGCAGGAAGCCGCGGCTGAGCAGCACGCCGCCGCCGATGCCCAGCACCGCCATCAGCCCGACCGCCCAGGCCAGCGCGGTCAGGATCGCCTCCTCGACATCGGTCAGGCGCGAGAGGTCGTCGCCGACCGCCAGCAGCCCGCCATCCGGCAGGGCGGCGACCAGCGCCTGCGAGCGTTCCGGCTGGTCGGCGCCGTCCGGCTGCTCGCGCACGCCCAGGGTCTGCCAGCCAGGGCGCGACACCGGCGGCAGCTCGCCGGCCAGCCGCGCGCCGGCCGCCGATTGCAGCCGGTAGTCGAGCGCGCCCACGCCGCGTTCCCGCCGGCGGATCGCGGCGGCGATGCCGTCCAGCCCGAGCGCCGGGTACTCGCCCGCCAGCAGCGACGATTCGGTGGCGATGCGCGCGCGCATCTGCTGCACCAACGCGCCGCGCGCGGTCCAGAACACCACCGCGCCCAGCACCAGCACCGACGCCGCGAACAGCAGCACGTACAGCGCCGCCAGCCGGAAGCTCGCGGTGCGCAGGGTGCGCGGCAGACGCACGGGATGGCTCAGCCGGCCGCGCGCAGCAGATAGCCGGAGCCGCGCACCGTCTGGATCAGGTCGTCGTCATGGCCGCGGTTCAGCTTGCCGCGCAGGCGCGAGATGTGGGTCTCGACGATGTTGGTGCGCGGGTCGAAGTGAAAGTCCCAGACGTTCTCCAGCAGCATGGTGCGCGTCACCACGCGGTCGCTGTTGCGCATCAGGTATTCGAGCAGCTGGAACTCGCGCGGCTGCAGCTCGATGCGCTCGGACCCGCGGGTGACGCTGCGGCGGAGCAGGTCCATTTCCAGGTCGCCCGCGCGCAGGGTGGTCTGCACGTCCGACAGCGGCGGCCGGCGGGCCAGGGCGTTGAGCCGCGCCAGCAGTTCGGCGAACGCGAACGGCTTGGCGAGGTAGTCGTCGCCGCCGGCATCCAGGCCGCGCACCCGGTCGCCGACGCCGCCGAGTGCGGTCAGGAACAGCGCCGGCGTCTTGACGCCCGACTCGCGCAGCATGCGCACGATGCCCAGCCCGTCGATACCGGGCAGCATCCGATCGACGATCAGCACGTCGTAGCTTTCCTCGGTGGCCATGAACAGGCCGTCGCGGCCGGTCGCCGCGCGATCGGTGACGTGGCCATGCTCGCGCAGGCCGCCGGAGACATAGTCGGCGGTCTCGCCGTCGTCCTCGATCAGCAGGATCTTCATGGCGGCGGGCCTTCCTCCTAGTGGCTCAGAGTTCCTCCCGGCGCCGGGGCGGCGTCCAGGCCACCGCCTGGACGCCGCTTCGGTTCGGGCGTTGCGGCGGCGGCCTCAGTCGGCCGTCTCGGCGTCGCCTTCGGCGCCGGCCGCCTGGGTGCCCGTCACCTGGCCGGTCTGCGGATCGACCATCACGGTCTGCACGCCCTGGCCCTTGGTCACATCGACCGAGATGCTGACGCGGCCGTTCTGGTTGTCCACCCCGGCGGAGATCGCCTTGCCGCCGGACTGCTGCTCGGCGGCGCTGATCGCCTGGCTCAACGAGACCTTGGAGCTGGCCATCAGCGCGGCGTCGTTGGACTCCTCCTTGCCGTTCTCCGCCGCGAAGGCGGTGCCGCCGACGGCCACGGCGCCGATCATCGCCGCCAGAGCCACTGGCGCAAACATCGTGGCAAACTTCTTGGTGGTCATGTCTGGTTTCCTTTGCACCGGCCAGCCCATGCCGGCCGGTATCGCCACACTGGCCGCTGACGGGTTGGGCGACCCGGGAGCGCGCTATACGGCTCGGTAACCGGCCGGCGCGTCGCCGGCCGGGACGGCGCAGGACCAGGCCGAGGGCGAGGGGGTATTGTCGGACATCTACCGCCCGGGCTAGGATTCGGCCGCCGGACTGCATGCACCGCGCCGGCTCACCAAGAACAGAGGGAACGACAATGCACCGGCCTTCGAGGAAAATCCGGCTGATGTCCACGGTCCTGGCGCTTGGACTGGCCGCGTATGCGGCGCCGTCGCGGGCGCAGGACAGCTCCGCGCAAAAGCTGAAAGGCTCCGCCGAGACCTGCACCAACCCGCATCCGACCAATGCCCGCCTGTCCGGCATGACGGTCGGGTTCTCGCAGTCGGAGAACGAGCAGAATCCATTTCGCGCCGGCGAGACCAACTCGGTGAAGTCGGCGGCGAAAGCGCTCGGCGTCAAGCTGCTCTATACCAACGCCAACGACAGCGAGGCCAAGCAGGTGGCCGATGTCGAGAGCATGATCAGCCAGGGCGCGCAGGCGCTGATCATCGCCCCGCTGAACTCCACCGGCCTGCAGCCGGCGCTGGCGCAGGCGGCGGCGAAGAACATTCCGGTGGTGACGATCGACCGCGCCACGGCGGGCACCGTCTGCCACGACTTCATCGCCAACATGGGGTCGGATTTCTACGTGCAGGGCGTGCGCGCCGCCGACGCGCTGGCCAAGGCGACCGGCGGGAAGGCCAACATCGTCGAGATCCAGGGCGCCTACGGCAACTCGGTGGAGACGCAGCGCACCGACGGCTTCGCCAAGGAGCTGAAGAAGTATCCCGGCATGAAGCTGCTGGCCGCGCAGACCGGCAACTGGTCCACCACCGACGCGCAGAAGGTGATGGAGCAGATGCTGCTGGCGCATCCGAACGTCAACGCCGTCTATGCCCATGCCGACGTGATGGCGCTGGGCGCGATGACGGCGATCAAGCAGGCCGGCAAGCAGCCTGGCAAGGACATCAAGATCGTGTCGATCGACGGCATCAAGGATCTGGTGCAGGCGATCGCGGACGGCCAGGCGCAGGCCGATGTCGAGACCAACCCGCGCTTCGGGCCCGGCGCGTTCCAGGCGCTGCAGGACTGGTTCGACGGCAAGCCGGTGTCGCAGAAGATCATCGCGCAGGATCACCTGTACACCTCCGCCGACGCCGCCGCGGCGATCAAGAGCAACACGCCTTACTGAAGCCGTACCGCGGTGACCGCTGCCTCGGACCAGCGCGCGACCGTTCTGGAAACCCGCGCCGTCGGAAAATCCTTCGGCGTGATCCGCGCCCTTCAGGGAGTGTCGTTCTCCCTGAAGGCCGGCGAGGTGCATGGGCTGGTCGGCGAGAACGGCGCCGGCAAATCGACGCTCATCAAGATCCTGACCGGCTTCTACCAGCCGGACGCCGGCGAGATCCTGCTGCACGGGCGAGCGGTCAGCTTCGGCGATCCGCGCGCCGCACAGCGCCTGGGCGTCAGCGCGGTGTATCAGGAAATCAATCTGGTACCCGAGCGCAGCGTCGCCGAAAACATCTTTCTCGGCCGCGAGCCGAAACGCGCGGGGTTCCTGATCGACCGGCGGCGCATGCAGCGCGACGCGGCCTTGATTCTGCAACGATACGGCCTGCACATCGAGCCGGGCGGACGGCTCGGCTCGCTCGGACTCGGGCTGCAGCAAATGGTCTCGATCGCCCGTGTGGTCTCGCTCGGCGCCAAGGTCGTCATCCTGGACGAACCGACCTCGGCGCTGAGCGGCGCCGAGGTGACGATCCTGTACGACGTGGTGCGCCGCCTGCGGGCGGAGAACATCGCCATCCTGTTCGTCAGCCACCGGCTGTCGGAGTGCTACGCGCTGTGCGACCGGCTGACGGTGCTGCGCGACGGCCAGAGCGTGCGCAGCGGCACGCCCGGGGACCTGCCCAAGCCGGAGCTGATCGCGGCCATGCTCGGCCAGCAGCGCGGCCAGGCGGTCGCCGCGCGCGAGGCACGGCCGCGCGGGACCGGGCAGGGCGAGCCGGTGCTGCGGGTGCGCTCGCTGCGCTGGCGCGAGCGGGTGCGCGACGTGTCGCTGGATGTGCGCCCGCGCGAGATCCTCGGGCTGGCCGGGCTGCTCGGGTCGGGCCGCACCGAAACCTTCAAGGCAATCTTCGGCGCGCAGCGGCCCGACGCCGGCGAGGTCGAGGTCGCCGGCGACAGGCTGCGCCAGCCGGCGCCGGCGGATTCGATCGCCCGCGGCATCGCCTTCCTGCCTGAGGATCGGCGTTCCGAGGGCATCTTCGCCAAGCTGTCGGTGCGCGAGAACATGACTGCCGCCGTGCTGCCGCGGATTTCGCGGTTCGGGATCATCTCGCGCCGCAAGCAGGAGCAGATGGTCCGCCACTACATCAAGGAACTGGGGATCAGGACCGCCGGTCCGTTGCAGGTGATCTCCGGCCTGTCCGGCGGCAACCAGCAGAAGGTGCTGCTTGCCCGCTGCCTGTGCGCGCGGCCGAAGGTCATCATGCTCGACGACCCGACGCGGGGCATCGACGTCGGCGCCAAGGAGGAGGTGCACCGGGTGGTGCGCGGCCTCGCCGACGAGGGATTGGGCGTGCTGGTCACCTCGTCGGAGGTCGAGGAACTGCTGGACATTTCCGACCGGCTGGTGGTGCTGACCGAGGGCGCGGTATCGGGTCAGATGGATGCCGAGGCGGCCAGCCCGGACGCGGTGCTGGATCTGCTGGCGGCGCATCCGGGCGCATAGCGGAGTGGGCGAGGTCTTGGCAGACACGACGGTTCCATCGGAACGTCCGCCGGCGCGCGGCGGCCCGCGCCCGGCCCGGCAAGCGGGCCGCGGCGGCGCGGCGGCGGCGGCCTGGCTGCAGGCGCGCAGCGTCTATGTGGCGTTCGCGGCCCTGGTGGTGTTCGACCTGATCGTGACGCCGGGGTTTCGCAACCCGTTCGTGGTGCGCAGCCTGCTGTTCGAGGCCGCGCCCGTGGTGCTGATCGCGTTGGGGCAGAGCCTGGCCATCGGCACGCGCGGCATCGACCTGTCGGTGGGTTCGGTGATGGGGCTCAGCTCGGCGATGATCGGCGTCGGGCTGGGCTATGGCCAGCCGGCGGCGATGGCGCTCGGGATTTTGGCCGGGCTGGCCAGCGGCGCGCTGAACGGGTTCCTGGTCGCGGTGGTGCGGATCGACCCGCTGATCTCCAGTCTGTCGCTGCTGGTCGCCGCACGCGGGCTGGCGCAGGCGCTGTTGGGCGGATCGCGGGTGGCGCTGCCGGGCAGCGGGCTGTTCGACTGGCTGGGATCGGCCACGCTGGGCGGCGCCCCGGCGATCGCCATCGTGGCGCTGCTGGCCGCCATCCTGGTCGGGCTGATGGTGCGGCGGACCACGTTCGGCGCCTACGCGGTGTTCATCGGGTCCAGCCGCACCGCGGCGTTCCTGGCCGGGATGCCGGTGCGCGCGACGCTGGCGCTGGTCTATGCCGCGAGCGGCCTGCTGGCCGGGCTGGCCGGGGTGTTCGCATCGGCGCGGCTGGGGGCGGCCGATCCGAACTTCATCGGCGTGCAGTTCGAGCTGGACGCCATCGCCGCCGCGGTGATCGGCGGCACGCCGCTGTCCGGCGGGCGCATTTCGGTGGTTGGCAGCGTGTTCGCCGTGCTGCTGCTGCAGGTGCTGGACGCCAGCTTCATCATGAACGACATCAACGCGACCTATGCGCAGATCCTGAAGGCCGCGTTCATCGTCGCGGCGCTGTACCTGCAGCGGTCGGGCGGATGAGCGGCCAATCGGGCGCAGTGTCGGGAACCGCGCCCGGCGCCGCATCGGGCACGCTGGCGTCGGCCGCGCGCGACCGCCGCAACCGCATCGTCGGCCTGATCCAGTCGCGCGTGGCGATCGGCGTGCTGGCGCTGGCGGTGGTCGCGGCGGGGATCGCGTTCCCCGACTTCCTGCGCGCCGGCAACCTGCAGGACATCGTCACCGCGGCGAGCTTCGTGGGCCTGGTCACCATCGGCCAGACCTTCGTCATCATCATGGGCGGGTTCGATCTCGCGGTCGGCTCGATGGTCGGGCTGGGCACGGTGCTGGCCGCCTATGCCGCGCCCTATGGCTGGCCGCTGGCCTTCCTGGCGCCGATGGCGGCGGGCGCCGCGGTCGGGCTGATCGACGGGCTGCTGATCGCGCGCGCGCGGATGGCGCCGTTTATCGTGACGCTGGCCGCCCTGCTGGCAATTCACGGCCTGTCGGTGGCGATCGCCGGCGAGAGCCTGGTGATCGACAATCCGGGGATCTTCGCGGCGATCGCCAACGGCAGCGTGCTGGGCATCCAGAACATGATCTGGATCCTGGTGCTGGCGTTCGCGGCGGCCGCGGTGCTGCTGAACCGCACCAGCTTCGGCGCGGCGGTGTTCGCGGTCGGCGGCAACGAGGAAGCCGCGCGGATGCTGGGGGTGCGCGTCGAGCGGACCAAGGTGCTCACCTACTGCCTGTCCGGCACGCTGGCCGGGCTGTCCGGCGCGCTGCTGGCGGCGCACCTGGATTCCGGACTGTCGGCGGCGGGCGCCGGCTACGAGCTGCAATCCATCGCCGCCGCGGTGATCGGCGGCGTGCTGCTGACCGGCGGCGTCGGCACGATGTTCGGCGCGCTGTCCGGCGCGCTGCTGCTGGGGCTGATCGACAACGTGATCAACCAGATCGGCACGCTCAGTGCTGCGTTTCAGGGGCTGGCCAGCGGGGCGTTCCTGCTGGTGGCGGTGGTCGTGCAGGCAGGGCTGTCGCGCCGGCGGGCGTAAGCTGGCTGGCCGCAGCGTCGGGATCCTCGGCCAGCCACGCCTGCAGCAGGGTGTAGCTGACCGCCAGCACCGCCGGGCCGACGAAGATGCCGACCAGGCCGAACGCCACCAGCCCGCCGATCACCCCGGCCAGCACCAGCAGCATCGGCAGGTCGGCCTCCTTGCGGATCAGGAACGGGCGCAGCACGTTGTCGATGGTGATGGCCACCGCCGAGAGCGCCAGCAGCAGGGTGGCGTGCCCGGCGTCGCGGAACGCGTACATCCAGACCACCGCCGGGATCAGCACCAGACCCGGCCCGGCCTGCGCCAGGCAGACCACGAACATCACGGCGGTCAGCACGGTGGCCAGCGGCACATCGGCCAGCTGCAGCCCGATGCCGCCGACCACGGATTCGACCAGCGCGGTGACCATCACCCCGATCGCGACCGCGCGGATCGACAGCCCGGCCAGCACCATCATCTCCTGCCCGCGCGCGCCGGCCAGGCGGTGGCCCAGGCGCAGCACCAGCCGCCCCGCCGCCTCGCCGCGGGCGTGAATGATGGCGGCGATCACCACGGTCATCAGGAACTGCACCACCAGCACGCCGAAGCTGCCGATCAGGCCGATGAACCATTGCGTCAGCTGCCCGGCATAGGGCGCGAAGCGCGGCGCGAGCTGCGTCAGCCCGGCGTTCTCAAGCTGGCTCCAGGCATGCGCGACGCTGTCGCTGCCGACCGGCAGATCGCGGACCCAATGCGGCACGGCCGGGATGCGGAACTGCGCGGCCTGTTGCGCCAGGCCCATCAGCTGGTCGGCGCGGGCCAGGATGGTGGCGGTCGCCAGCCAGAACGGGGCCACGAACACCAGCACGATGACCAGCGTCGTCACCGCGACGGCCAGCGCCCGGCTGCGCCACAGCGCGCGCTGCACGCGCAGCAGCAGTGGCCAGGTGGCGACGACGATGGTGACGGCCCAGACCGTCGCCGGCAGGAACGGGCGCACCACCCAGAGCGAGCACAGCATCAGCACGCCCACCACCAGGGCGATGAGCAGGATGCGGGTCAGGTCGCGGGGCGGCTCGGCCATATGCTCCGTTCGGCGCTGTCGCCGGGGCAGGATAGAGCCGGGCGGGCGGACCCGCCACCGTCACGCGGCGCGGCGGCTACCGGCGCCGCGAGGCGGGCGCTCCGTCAGCCAGCCGCCAACGACTGCGGCTGCGCCAGCGTGCCCAGGCCGTCCTGCAGCGCCATGCGCGCGCGCACGCCCAGCAGCGTCGTCGCCCGCGCCGGATCGCCGAGCGAGCGGCGGATGTCGCCGGCGCGCGGCGGTCCCATGGTCAGGCGCGCGTCGCGGCCGAGCGAGGCCGCCAGCAGGTCGGCCAGCCCGCGGATCGACACCGCGCGTCCGGTGCAGACATTGGCCACCGCCGTACCGCCCTGCGCCGTCGCGTGGCGCATCGAAGCGAGCAGATGGGCCACCACGTCGCTGACATGCACGAAGTCGCGCGTCTGGCCGCCGTCGCCGTGGATGGCGATCGGCAGGCCCTCGGCGATCCGGCGCGCGAAGATCGAGATCACGCCGCTATAGGGCGAGGCCGGATCCTGCCGCGGGCCGTACACGTTGAAGAACCGCAGCCCGAGCGTCGGCACCCCATGCACCAGCCACGCCACGCTTGCGTGCAGCTCGCTGCCCAGCTTGTCGGCGCCATAGGCGGTCAGCGGCGCCGGGCACAGATCCTCGGACGCCACGCGATCGCCCAGGTCGCCATAGACCGCGGCCGAGGAGGCGTACACCACCGGGATGCGCCCGGCCGACCGGGCCGCGTCCAGCACGCAGACGGTGCCGCCCTGGTTGACGCGATGCGTGCCGGCCCAGTCCTCGTTGCAGCGCTGCACCGAGGCGATGGCGGCCAGATGGAAGCACCCGGCCGCGCCGTCGAGTGCGGCGCGCACCGCAGCCGGGTCGGCCACGTCGCCGCGCATCACCTCGCAGCGCCGGTCCAGGTTGTCGCGCCTGCCGGTGGAGAAATCGTCCAGCACCCGCACGCGATGGCCGGCGGCCAGCAGGGCGTCGCACAGATGCGAGCCGATGAAGCCGGCGCCGCCGGTGACGAGGTGGAGCGGGGCGGTCATGCGTCACCGTCATCATTGCGCGACGGTGCCGAGGCAGAGTGACCGCCGAACGCCGCGATGACCATCACTCCACCGTCACCGATTTGGCCAGGTTGCGCGGCTGGTCCACGTCGGTCCCCTTCAGCAGCGCCACATGATACGCCAGCAGCTGCACCGCGACCGCGTGCAGCACCGGGGCGACGAACGGATCGACGCGCGGCAGCACCACCGCATCGACCGAGATGCCGCGCAGCCGGGCCGCGCCGTCGGCGTCGCTGAACACGATCAGCTGGCCGCCGCGCGCCGCGGCTTCCTGCAGGTTGGAGGCGGTCTTTTCGAACAGCGGGCCGGACGGGGCGATGGCGATGATCGGCACGGTGCGGTCGATTAGCGCGATCGGCCCATGCTTCATCTCGCCCGCCGCATAGGCCTCGGCGTGGATGTAGCTGATTTCTTTCAGCTTCAGCGCGCCCTCGAGCGCGATCGGGAAGCACGCGCCGCGGCCGAGATACAGCACGTCGCGCGCCTCGGCGACCAGTGCGGCGACGCGGGTGATCGCCTGCTCCTGCGCCAGCACCTCGGCAGTCCGGCCCGGCAGCTCCAGCAGCGCGCCGGCCAGCGCCGCCGCCCGCTCCGCGCCGATCGCGCCGCGCGCGCGCCCCATTGCCAGGGTCAGGCAGGCCAGCGACACCAGTTGCGCGGAGAATGCCTTGGTGCTGGCGACCCCGATCTCCGGCCCGGCCACCGTCTCGATCAGCGCGTCGCTTTCGCGCGCCATCGTGCTCTCCGGCACGTTCAGCACCGAGAGGATGTGCTGCCGGCCGCGCCGCAGCTCGTGCAGGGCGGCCAGCGTGTCGGCCGTCTCGCCGGACTGGCTGACCAGCAGGCCCAGCCCGCCGGCCTGCATCGGCACGTCGCGATAGCGGAACTCGCTGGCCACGTCGGCGTCCACCGGCACCCGCGCCTCGGACTCGAGCCAGTAGCGGGCCACCAGCCCGGCATAGAACGCCGAGCCGCAGGCGCTGACGGTGACGCGCGGGATGGCGGCGAGGTCGAACGGCATCGGCGGCAGGGTCACCACGCGGGTCGCCGGATCGACCATGCGCTGCAGGGTCTGGCCGATCACCGACGGATGCTCGTGCAGCTCCTTTTCCATGAAGTGGCGGAAGCCGTCGCGGCCGATCGACAGGCCGGCATGGGCGGTCAGCCGGATCTCGCGCTCGACCCTGGCGCCCGAGCGGTCGAACACGTCCGCGCCGCTGCGGCTCAGCACGGTCCAGTCGCCGTCGCGCAGGAACGCCACGCGGCGGGTCAGCGGCGCCAGCGCCAGGCTGTCGGACCCCAGATACATCTCATCGTCGCCGTAGCCGATAGCCAGCGGCGCGCCGTGCTGGGCGCCCACCATCAGCTCGGAATGGCCGGCGAACACCATGGCCAGCGCATATGCCCCCTCCAGCCGGCCGAACGCGGCGCGCGCCGCCTCGACCGGGGACATGCCGCGGCGCAGGTTGAGGTCCACGAGCTGCACCACCGTCTCGGTGTCGGTCTCGGTCTCGAACGCCTGCCCCTCGGCCTCCAGCTCGGCGCGCAAGTCGGCGTGGTTCTCGATGATGCCGTTATGCACGATGGCGACATGCGGCGTGCCGTGCGGGTGGGCGTTGCCCAGGGTCGGCGCGCCGTGCGTGGCCCAGCGGGTATGGCCGATGCCGGTGGTGCCGGCCGGGCTGTCGCGGTCCAGCACGGCGGCCAGGTTGGCGAGCTTGCCCGGCGCGCGGCGGCGCTCGATGTGGCCGTTGGCGAGCGTCGCGATGCCGGCGCTGTCGTAGCCGCGATATTCCAGCCGCCGCAGCGCCTCCAGCAGCAGCGGAGCCGCCGTCTGGGCGCCGATCACGCCGACGATGCCGCACATACTTCAGCCTCCGTCCGAGTCCACGGGTCTTGCCACGGAATATCGGAATACGGAAAGCGAAACCTTAACGCTCCTGCACCAGTCGCCGGCGGGCGGCTACGGGCCGACGCGGGCGCAGTTGGTGCGCCCGGCCATGACGCAGTCCTGCACCTGGCTGGCCGCGTGGATGCGCTGCGACAGCCAGAACCCGCCGGCGACCAGCAGCACCACGATCGCCAGAGCGATCAGCGCGCCGCGCGACGGCCCCTCCGGCGGCGCGTCCGGCTGCTCCTGTGCCTGCTCCTTTGGCGGCTCGTCCGGCTGCGGTATCATTGCACCTCCGTCACTTCGGCCGAGGCCGCGTCGATTGACACGGCTGGAGTCGGCCGGCCACCTGATGCCATGCGATCGACGCTGCGCCGCCTCGCCATCATCTGCCTGCTGGTCCTCGGCTGTCATCCGGCGCGCGCAGCGGACCGCTGGTTCACGACCAGCGACGGCGTGCGCCTGCACTATATCGAGCGGGGCGAGGGCCGCACCATCGTCATGGTGCCGGGCTGGACCATGCCGGCCTGGATCTTTCAGGTGCAGGTCGCCGACCTGTCCCGCGAGTACCACGTCGTCGCACTCGATCCGCGCGGCCAGGGCGACAGCGCGATCCCCGACAGCGGCTATGAGCCGTATCGGCGCGGCCAGGACATCGCCGAGCTGATCGCCCGCGTCGCGACCCGGCCGGTGCTGCTGCTGGGCTGGTCGCTGGGCGTGCTGGACTCGCTCGCCTACGTGCACGAATACGGCGACCGGATGTTGGCCGGCCTGATCCTGGTGGACAATTCGGTGGGCGAGAACCCCGCCCCGGCGCCGCCCCGCCACAAGCCGCCGCGCCGGCTGCAGCACCCGGCCTCGCGCGCGGCGGCGTTGCGGGCGTTCGTCGCCAGCATGTTCCTGCGCCGCCCGTCGGATTACTACATCGACCGGCTGACCGAGGCGGCGCTGCGCATCCCGCCGGCCGACGCGGCGGCGCTGCTGGCCTATCCGCTGCCGCGCAGCTTCTGGCGCGAGGCGATCTACGCCACTGGCCGGCCGGTGCTGTACATGGTGCGGCCGGGCCTGTCCGGTCAGGCCGGCAACCTGGCCGCGCACCGGCCGAACACCGAGAGCCTGATCCTGCGCGGCGTCGGGCACGCCATGTTCGTGGACGATCCGACCCGGTTCGACGCCGCCGTGATCAGCTTCATCCGCCGGCGCGTCTGGTCTTGACCGGCCGACCGCGCGGTGCCGCCGACCCGCCGGCGGCGGTCGGACCGAGCCTGCCCGCGCTGTTCCTGGTCTCGCTGGCCAGCATCGGTTTCGAGATCGCGCTGACCCGGTATTTCGCCGTCGCGAAATGGTCCGAGTATGGCTACTGGGTCATCTCCATCGTGCTGGCCGGCTTCGCGCTGAGCGGCGTGGCGGTGGCGCTGGCGCGCGACTGGTTCGCCCGCAACGGCCTGCGGCTGCTCTCCTGGCTGCCGCCGCTGCTGCTGGCCGCCGGCGCGACCGGCTATCATTTCGTCACGACCAACCCGTTCAACCCGCTGCTGCTGCAGAACCAGGCGACGCTGTGGCCGCAGCTCGGCCTGATCGGCCTGTACTACGTCGATCTGCTGCCGTTCTTCTTCCTGGCCGGCCTGTTCGTCAGCCTGAGTTTCGTGCTGGGCGCGCCCCGGGTCGGCCGCGTCTATGGCTTCGACCTGACCGGGGCCGGCATCGGCGCGCTGGTCACGCTCGGGCTGATGTGGCTGGTGCCGCCGTTCCGGCTGGTGGCCTGCCTGCTGCTGCCGCTGGCGGCCGCAGCGCCGCTCGCCCGGCGCAACCGCCCGGCGGTGATCGCCGTCGCGGCAATGACGCTGCTTGGCGGCGAGGCGCTGCTGCTGCTGGACGACGCTGCCGGATTCAACGACTTCAAGGCAATCTACGCGCCGCTGCATGTGCCCGACAGCCGCGTCCTCGCGACGATCGCCTCGCCGCGCGGGTGGTACATGCTGCTCGACGACTTCACCGAGCGGGTCGATACCGACGTGTCCAACGACGCGGGCCAGCTCGGCCTGCCGGGGCCGCCGCGCACCTTCGGGCTGTACCGCGACGGCAACCGCATCGCCGGGCTGCCCAAGCCTGTCCTGCCGAAGCCTGTTCTGCCAAAGCCTGTACCGGCTAGGCCGGGCGGGCTGGACGTGCGCTATGCCGGGGCGGCGCTGTCCGCCCTGCCCTACGCCCTGCTGTCGCGTCCGCGCGTGCTGCTGGCCGGCGCGTCGGGCGGGTTCCGGGCAGAGGAGGCGCTGGCCCTGGGGGCTGCGACCGTCGCCGCGTCGGAACCCGAGCCGGTGCTGCGCGAGGCGATCCGGCACGGGCTGGCCGGCTCGCCGCCGCTGCCGCCGCAGCCGCGCATCCGGCTGCGCGCCTCCGGGCCGCTGGCCCTGGCGCGCGCCGGTGCCGGCCGCTTCGACCTGGTGGACATCTCGGGCGACTTCCTGGATGCCGCGCCGGCCAACGCGACCGCCTTCACCGCCGAGGCGGTCGCCGCCGACCTGCGCGCCACGGGCCCGGGCGGCCTGGTGTCGATCCCGGTGTCGATCCGCGAGTTCCCCGCCTATGCCAGCCGCATGCTGGCCACCGTGCGGGCCGCCTTGCTGGCGGTCGGCGCGCCCGACCCGGGACGCAACGTGCTGGTCTATCGTTCGGCCTGGACGGTGCGCATCCTGGCCTCGGCCGCGCCGCTGGAGCCGGCCCGCATCGCCGCCGCCCGCGCCTGGTGCGACGCGCGCAGCTTCGACGTGTCGTATTTTCCAGGCATCGACGTCGCCGCCGCCCGCGCCGGCATCTACAACGACCTGCCATCGGTATCGTTCGAGGCCGGGCAGGTCACCTCGTCCGGCGAGGGCGCGCACGACGCCATCGCCGACGACGCCGGCGCGGTCCTGGCCGGGCAGCCGACCGAGTCCACGCGCTCGTTCGACCTGACGCCGATCACCCTGGACCGGCCGGCCTTCTACGCGGTGCTGCGGCTGTCCGGGCTGGCCACCATCCTGCGCCGGCTGGAGCTGCTGCCGCAGCAGGAGGTGGCGCCGCTGGTCAACCTCGCCGTGCTGGCGCAGGCCGCGGTGATCGCGCTCGCGGTGCTGGTGGCGCCTTTGCTGGCCGGCCGGCGGGTGCGGCGACCGGGCGGCGGCACGGCGACAGCGATCGTGTATTTCGCCGCGCTCGGCCTGGGCTTCCTGTTCATCGAGATCGTCGCCATCGAGCGCGCCAGCGTCTATCTCGACGACCGCACCAGCGGCTTCGCCCTGGTGCTGACCAGCATGCTGATCTTCTCCGGGCTGGGCGCGCTGCTGGCCGACCGGCTGTTGCCGTCGGCGCGCCGCGCGATGGCCGTGGCGAGCCTCGCCATCCTCGCCTGGGGCGCGCTGATGCTGGCAGCCTTGCAGCCGGCGATCCTGGCCAGCCTGTCCTGGCCGTGGGCGGTGCGCGCCTTGCTGGTGGTGCTGGCGGTGGCGCCGGTCTCGGTGGCGCTCGGCCTGCCGTTCCCGCTCGGCCTGGCGCGGGTCGCCGCCTCGCCCGGGTTCCTGCCCTGGGCCTGGGGCCTGAACGGCGCGTTCTCGGTGGTCTCGACGCCGCTCGCCAACCTGGTCGCGCAGCAATTCGGCTTCAGCCGGGTATTGGCGGCGGCGCTGCTGCTGTATGTCGTGGCCTTCGCCACCTTCCCCACTGCGCGGAACACCTCATGGCAGATTCCCCGGCGCGCTGACGCGCCGCACGCTCTTGGCCTCCGGCGCGGCGCTGACCGCCCCCGCCGTGCTGGCTGGCCACGCCCGCGCCGCGGCCAATGCCGGCGAGGGCTGGACCCGGCACGCCTATCAGGCGGCGATGGACCAGTCCGGCCGCCCGGTCAGCCTGACCGACGAGCAGTTCGCCGCCATCCAGGCGCGGCGGCCGGCGGCGCTGCGGCTGATCGAAAGCTATTTGAAATCGCATCTGGGCAGCGCCGACCCGGCGGTGCTGGCGGCCTTCCGCGCGGTGCCGCGCGAGTATTTCCACTACCTGTACGACCAGCACCGCGCCACGCCCGGCGATTCGTACGAGGCCAACCCGAAGCCCTGGGCGCTCGGCTACGGCTCGGCGCTGTCGGACTATTTGGGGCAGGCCTACATGACCCAGGTCTGCCAGCCGCGCCCGGATCAGGTCACGCTGGAGATCGGCACCGGCAGCGGCTTCCAGAGCGCGGTGCTGTCGCGCATCGTCGCGCGCGCCTATTCGATCGAGATCATCTCGCCGCTGGGTCATGCGGTGGACCGGATCTGGGCGCCGCTCGGCTACGACAACGTTCAGGGCCGGGTCGGCGACGGCTATTACGGCTGGCCGGAGGTCGCCGGCGGCTTCGATGTCATCATCGTCACCTGTGCGGCGCAATATGCGCCGCCCGACCTGTTCAAGCAGCTCAAGCCCGGCGGCCGCATGATCATTCCGATCGGCCAGCCGTTCAAGCGCGGCCAGTTCCTGTACATCTACACCAAGGACGCCGCCGGCAAGGTCCACTCGCGCAAGGATGTCGGCGTGTTCTTCATCCCGATGACCGGCGCCATGATGAAGCAGCCGGCGCCGCCGAAGGGGTGACGCTCCGGCCGGGCTGAAATCAGAATCTCGAACGCCTCGACCTCGATCCGCCGGCCGAGCAGGAACGCATCGGCGACCAGCCGGAACGGCGCAGCATCGACATGGCTGCGCCGCTCGCGCAGCAGCGCGTCGAAATGGCGGTAGATGCCCTGGTACTCGGCGGGCGGCTGCTCGACCCGGGCCACGCCATCCACCTCCAGCCGTCGCCCGCCGCCGGCCAGCTTCAGGGCCAGGCCGGACTGCGTGCCAATCTCGATTTCCCACACCTCGCCGCCGCTCTGCCGCCAGTCGAACTCGGCGCGCAGGTCATCGCCCTCGAAGCTCAACGTCGCCGCGATCGGCGCATCCGCACCGCGCGGAAACAGCAGCTCGGCGGCGCGCAGGATCACCGGCCGCGGCATGATGCGGGTGACGATCGACAGCGCGTTGATCCCCGGGTCGAACACCCCGAAGCCGCCCGCCTCGAAGATCCAGGTCTGGCCGGGATGCCACTTGCGGACATCCTCCTTCCAGTTGACGAACAGCCGCGTCACCACCTGCCCGTCCAGCAGCCGCGCCGCCTGTTCGACGGCGTCGTTGTATTGCGAGTGCCAGGTGGTGAACAGCACGCGGCCGGCGCGCGCGGCCATCGCCTCCATGTCGGCCAGCTCGGTCAGCGTCGCCGCCGGCGGCTTTTCCAGCAGCACGTGCTTGCCGGCGGCCAGCGCCGCGCGGGCGATGGCGTGGCGCACCTGCGGCGGCGTGCAGATCGCCACCGCGTCCACATCCGCCAGCGCGATCAGCTCCTCTGGCGTGCGCAGCGCGTGGCGCGCGCCGGGCGCGGTCAGCCCGCGCTGGCTGGACACCGCGACCAGCTCGAACGCCGGGTTCGCGGCGATGACCGGCAGATGCTGGTCCTGCGCGATCTTGCCCAGCCCGATCACCCCGATGCGATGCGCCGCCATGCCGTTCCCTTGCCGTCCGTGCGGCGCGGAGACTGCGTGCCCCCGGCCGGCTTGTCCAGGCCGCCGGCGCGGACAAGTTTCCCCACGGCCGCCCCGCCATGCCATAATCCGGCGCGCCCGGCGCCACAGGAGCCGGCGCCACAGGAGCGAGCGTGTCACCGCAGGATCTTGCCGAATCCGATCCGGCCTTCGAATCGCTGATCCGCCACGTGCAGGAAAGCCGCGGCGTGGATTTCCGCGGCTACAAGCGCAGCAGCCTGCGCCGGCGCATCGGCGTGCGCATGGCGCAGGTCAACGCGCCCGACTTCGCCAGCTACCAGTCGCTGCTGGAGGCCGAGCCGCAGGAGTTCAACGCGCTGCTGGACACCGTGCTGATCAACGTCACCGCGTTCTTTCGCGACCCCGACGCCTGGGCGGTGCTGCGCGAGGAGGTCATCCCGCGCCTGGTGCAGCAGGGCGACGGGCACGACCCGATCCGCATCTGGAGCGTCGGCTGCGCCACCGGCGAGGAGCCGTATTCGGTCGCCATGCTGTTCGCCGAGGCGCTCGGCATCAGCGATTTCTCCCGCCGGGTGAAGATCTACGCGACCGACCTCGACGAGCCGGCGCTGCAGCAGGCGCGCCAGGCCAGCTACTCGCAACGCGATGTCGAGATGGTGCCGCCGTCGCTGCTGGCGAAGTATTTCGAGCCGCTGGGCGACCGGATGGTGTTCCGTCGCGAGCTGCGCAAGGCGGTGATCTTCGGCCAGCACAACGTCGTCACCAGCGCGCCGATTTCGCGCATCGACCTGGTGATGTGCCGCAACCTGCTGATCTACTTCGACGCCGAGACGCAGGACGCGGTGCTGCCGCGGCTGCATTATGCGCTTCTGAACGACGGCTTCCTGCTGCTCGGCAAGGCGGAGACGCAGCTGATCCGCTCGCGGCTGTTCACGCCGTTCAACCTGAAGCAGCGGCTGTTCCGCAAGGTCGCCACCGATGCGCGGCGCACGCCCGGCGGCAGCATCAGCTTCGTCCCCGACAGCGGGTTCGGCGGCCAGAACAACCGGTTGCTGGAAGCGGTCGCCGATGCCGCCTCGACCGCCTATCTGGCGGTGGACGCCGCCGGGCTGCTGGTGTTCGTCAACATCGCCGCCCGCCGGCTGCTGGACGTGCAGGCGGCCGATATCGGGCGGCTGTTCCAGGATCTGCCGATCTCGTACCGCCCGACCGAGCTGCGCAGCCGCATCGAGGAGGTGCAGCGCAGCGGGCGCCCGTTGCGCCTGGAGCACCAGCAGCACCATCGCCCGCCGGCCGACCCGGTGCGCCTGACCATCGAGATCACCCCGATCGCCGCACGCGACGGCAGGCAGATCGCGACCCTGCTCGCGTTTTCCGACACGACCCGCCTGCACACGCTGCAGCAGGAGCTCGACGGGCTGCAGAAAAGCCTCGAGGTCACCATCGAGGAGCTGCAATCGGCCAACGAGGAGCTGGAGACCACCAACGAGGAACTGCAATCCACCAACGAGGAACTGGAGACCACCAACGAGGAGCTGCAATCCACCAACGAGGAGCTGGAGACCACCAACGAGGAGCTGCGCTCCACCAACGACCAGCTGGAGGCCACCAACGAGGAACTGCACCGCGAATCGGCGCGCGTGCAGGAATACCGGGCGCACGCCAATTCCGTCCTGCGCAGCATCGAAGCCGGCGTGATCGTGTTGGATGCGGAGTTGCGCGTGCAGTCCTGGAACCGCTGGTGCGAGAACACCTGGGGGCTGCGCGCCGAGGAAGTGATCGGCCAGTCGGTGTTCGGCCTGGACATCGGCCTGCCGGCCCGCGAGCTGGAGACGGCCGGGCGGCAGGTATTGGCCGGAACGCAGGAGCATGCCGAAGCGACGCTGGACAGCGTGGACCGGCGCGGCCGCACGCTGCGTTGCCGCGTGCGCATCGCGCCGCTGCTGCGCGACCAGCACGCGATCGCCGGCCTGGTGCTTATCCTGGACGCCGCCGCCGGGACGGCCGAGTAACCCCGCGGCCTGGCCGCTACATCATGCGCCCGTGGCAGTGCTTGAACTTGCGCCCCGACCCGCACGGGCAAGGCGCGTTGCGCGGCGAGTTGGCCCAGGTGGCCGGATCGTTCGGGTCCACCGCGTCGCTGCGCGAGGGCGCCGCGCTCAGCACCATCACGTCGCCGCCACCGGCCGGCTCGTAGCCGGCGCCGCCATCGGCGTAGGCCATCGCCGGGGCCGGGTGGGTTTCGACCATGTGCGGGCGCGGCGGCGGCGGCGGCTCGGCGTTCAGCTCGACGCGGGCCAGCATGGTCGTCACCCGCTCGCGCAACTCGTCCAGCATGGCGTTGAACAGGGCGAAGGCCTCGCTTTTGTACTCGTTCAGCGGATCGCGCTGGCCATAGGCGCGCAGGCCGATGCCCTGGCGCAGATGGTCCAGCGCCAGCAGGTGTTCCTTCCACACCTGGTCGAGGACCTGCAGCAGCAGGGTCTTTTCCACGTAGCGCATCAGGTCGGGGCCGACATTCGCGGCCTTGGCCGCCATCAGCCGGTCCACCGCCTGCTCGATCCGTTCACGGATCGCCTCCTCGGCGATGCCCTCCTCGCGCGCCCAGTCCACCACCGGCAGGGCCAGCCCGAACACCCGCTGCACGTCCTCGGCCAGCTCCAGCGATTCCCACTGCTCGGCATAGGCGCGCTCGGGGATGCGGCGGGCCACCAGCTCGGCGATGATTTCCGCGCGCATGTCGGCCACCGTCTCGGCGACATCGGCGGCGTGCATGAACTCGCGGCGCTGCGCATAGACCTCGCGCCGCTGGTCGTTCATCACGTCATCGTATTTCAGCACGTTCTTGCGCGTGTCGAAGTTGCGCGCCTCGACCTTTTTCTGCGCCTTCTCCAGCGCCTTGTTGATCCAGGGATGGACGATGGCCTCGCCGTCCTTCAGCCCCAGCCGGGCCAGCATCCCGCCCATCCGGTCGGAGCCGAAAATGCGCATCAGGTCGTCTTCCAGCGACAGGAAGAACCGGCTGCCGCCGGGATCGCCCTGCCGGCCGGAGCGGCCGCGCAGCTGGTTGTCGATGCGCCGGCTTTCGTGCCGCTCGGTGCCGATCACCAGCAGGCCGCCGGCCTGCTTGACGATATCGTGGTTGGCCGCGATCTCGTCGCGCATCGCCGCCTCGCGCGCCGGATCGCCCTCCGCCCCCTCCAGCTTCAGCCGCATGTCCAAATTGCCGCCCAGCTTGATGTCGGTGCCGCGCCCGGCCATGTTGGTGGCGATGGTCACCGCGCCCGGCGCGCCGGCCTGGCTGACGATCACCGCCTCCTGCTCGTGGAAGCGCGCGTTCAGCACCTGATGCGGCACCCGCTTTTTTTTCAGCAGCTCGCTGATGATCTCGCTTTTCTCGATGCTGGTGGTGCCCACCAGCACCGGCTGGCGGCGGCCGCGGGACTCCTCGATCAGCGTCGCCACAGCTTCGTATTTCTCGCCCGCCGAGCGGTACACCTCGTCGTCGTCGTCGCGGCGGATCACCGCCACGTTGGTCGGGATTTCGACCACCTGCAGCTTGTAGATCTCGGCGAACTCGTCGGCCTCGGTCAGCGCCGTCCCGGTCATCCCGGCCAGCTTGGGATACAGCCGGAAATAATTCTGGAAGGTGATCGACGCCAGCGTCTGGTTCTCCGGCTGCACGGTGACGTGCTCCTTGGCCTCCAGCGCCTGGTGCAGGCCCTCGGAGTAGCGGCGGCCCTCCATCATGCGGCCGGTGAACTCGTCGATGATCACCACCTTGTCGTCGCGCACGATGTAGTCCACGTCGCGGGCGAACAGCGTGTGCGCGCGCAGCGACTGCTGCACGTGATGCACCACCGAGACGTTGAAGATGTCGTACAGGTTGCCTTCGGTGACGATGCCGGCCTGGCGCAGCATGTCTTCGACCCGCTCCGACCCGGCCTCGGTCAGCACCGAGGTGCGCTGCTTTTCGTCCTTCTCGTAGGTCTCGGGATCCTCGACCAGCACGCGCACCACGTCATCGACGTGGCGGTACAGCTCGGAGCTGTCCTCGGCCGGGCCGGAGATGATCAGCGGCGTGCGCGCCTCGTCGATCAGGATGCTGTCCACCTCGTCCACGATGGCGTAGGCGAAATCGCGCTGCGCCATGTCCTCGAGCCGGTACTTCATGTTGTCGCGCAGGTAGTCGAAGCCGAACTCGTTGTTGGTGCCATAGGTGATGTCGCAGGCGTACGCGGCGCGGCGCTGCTGGTCGTCCAGCCCGTGCACGATCACGCCGACGCTCATGCCGAGAAAGCCGTAGATGCGGCCCATCCACTCGGCGTCGCGGCTGGCCAGGTAGTCGTTGACGGTGACCACGTGCACGCCCTTGCCGGCCAGCGCGTTGAGATAGACCGGCAGCGTCGCCACCAGCGTCTTGCCCTCGCCGGTCTTCATCTCGGCGATCTTGCCGTCGTGCAGCACCATGCCGCCGATCATCTGCACGTCGAAATGGCGCATCCCGAGCGCCCGCCGCGATGCCTCGCGCACCACGGCGAACGCCTCGGCCAGCAGGTCGTCGAGGCTGGCGCCGTCGGCCAGCCGGGCGCGGAAGGCTGCCGTCTTGCCGGCCAGCTCGGCGTCGGACAGCGCGGCGGTCGCCGGTTCAAGAGCGTTGATCTGCGGCACGCGACGCCAGTAGGCTTTCAGCGTGCGGTCGTTGCTGGTGCCGAGAACGGCGCGGGCGAGGCTGGCGAACATGACAGGCCTTATGGTGGCGGCGCGGGGCCACGATGCTGCCGCCGGCCGGAGCGGCCGGGGCAAACGGGCGGGGCTTGTCAGATAGGGGCCGGGGCGGGCGGGGTCAACGCGGCGGCCGGGTCGCCCACAAACAGGCGCGCCGCAAGGTGCGTCGGCGCGGGGCAACGGGGCGCGGACAGGGCGCGCACCGCCAGGCGGCCGGCGATGTCGCCCCAGCCGGGTTGAGCGTCGGGCCGGGCCGCCAGATACTCCGCCAGCATCAGGTCGGCAAACGGCGGCAGCGCCGCGAACCCGCCGCCTTGGTAGATGATCCGCTGAATCGCCGCGCTTTCCAGCCGCCCGCGCGCCTGGTTGACGCGCCGGCGCAGGTGGCGCGGCAGGTCGGCCAATCGATACCCCGGACCTCGCCAGGTGGCGGCATCAACGACGGCGATCCGGGCGCGATCCCTCTCCGAGGCCGGGTCCAGATCATGCATCACCATCGAGGCGACCAGTCCGTCGCCGCGGTACAGCCCGATGGGCAGGCGTAACCCGGCTCGTCTGATGCGTTCGACGAAGCCGCCGCGCAGCGCGTGCAACGATCCATGCAGCGCGCCACAGCGGTGCGCCATCTCGGTCCAGGCGGCGGCGCTTCGCCCGGTGCTTGGCACCCCGGTCGCCGCGCTGGCATGCGCGGCACCGTCCAGCCCGGCGGCGAGGGCAGCCAGCGATCCGGGTTCGATGGCAGCATAGCCGTCGATGAAGATGTGCGCCGCTGCGTCCGGCGCGAGGGCGTGGATGTACTGGTTCCAGGCATTTGACTTGTCGGCAAAGGCGATTTCGTACCCGGCGACCGGGAGGCGGGTGCCGGCCGCGAAGTTTTCGACGACAGCACGGCTGGCGTCGGTGCAGCCATTCAGGAACACGCTGAGCCGATCCGGGGCATCCGGCCCGGATGTCCGGGCGGCCAGCTCGCGGGCGATGTGGTCCAGACATCCGGCGCAGCCGGACGGCTTCGTTGCGGGCGATCACCACCACGCTGTGGCCCAGCATCTGGCGGTTGACGGGGGATGCTGCTTGGCAGGACTGCATCGGCGAGCCTCGAACGGCGAATTGGCGAGCGCAGCAGCAACGCGCGGCGATCAGGGTGGGTGCGGCCGCCGGTCAACCAGGGCCTTGACGGGGCCCCGGCTTGTGAGGCCGGGGGCGTTCGGCCATAGTCCGGCCGCTTTTCCAGAGGGACCAGTCATGCGGACCAACCGCCTCGCCGCTGCCGCCACCGTGGCGGTTTTTTCGTGCGCCCTCGTCGGGTCCGCCGCCCATCCGGCGCTTGCCCAGGCGGCGACACCCGGCGGCGCGCAGACGACGCCGGCGCCCGGCAGCGCGCCGGCCCCTGCGCAAACTCCGGCGCCTGCCGCGGCCGCCGGCTCGATCCCGAAGGCCCCGGCTCCCGCCGCGGCCGCCCCTGCCGCCCCCGCCGATCCGGTGGTGGCGCGCGTCGGCGGGGTGGAGGTGCATCTGAGCGAGGTGCAGGCGGCCCTGGCCGGCGTGCCGCAGCAATATCGCCAGCTGCCGCCGCAGATGCTGTATCCGATGGTGCTGGATCAGGTCGTCGATCGCTATGCGGTCGCGGCGATGGCGCGCAAGCAGGGGCTGCAGAACGACCCGGAGGTGAAGTCGGCCATGGAGCACGCCGCCGACAACGCGCTGGAAAACGCGCTGGTCAGCCGCGACGTGCGCCCGCAGGTCACTCCCGAGGCGATCCGCGCCAAGTACAACCAGATGTACGCCAACAAGCCCGGCGAGGAGGAGGTCCACGCCCGGCACATCCTGGTGGCGACCGAGGCGAAGGCGAAGGACATCATCGCCCAGCTCGACAAGGGCGCTGATTTCGCGGCGCTCGCCAAGGCCAACAGCACCGATCCGGGCGCCGCGCAGGGCGGCGATCTCGGCTGGTTCAAGAAGGGCGACATGCTGCCCGAGTTCTCGGCGGTGGCGTTCTCGCTCAGTCCGGGCCAGATCAGCCAGACGCCGGTGCACACCCGCTATGGCTGGCACGTCATCAAGGTCGAGGGCACCCGCACCGCGCCGCCGCCCACGTTCGAGCAGGCGCAGGCCGACATCCGCCAGCAGCTGATCCAGGCGGCGGTGCAGAAGGTCGTGGCGGACGCGCGCGACAGCGTGAAGATCGAAAAGTTCAACCCGGACGGATCGGTGCCGAAGGCGACCGACAGCGCCCAGCCCCAAGCCGCCCCGGGCGCGTCCGCGTCGTCCCCAAGCGCCTCCACGCCCCCCGGCTCTTCCACCTCCCCTGGCTCCTCTGCGTCCCCTGGCTCCTCTGCGTCCCCTGGCTCCTCTGTGTCCCCTGGCCCGGCCGCCGCGCCCGCCAAGTAGGCTGGCACGGCATGCCCGCTCCGGCCGCGCGTTCACCGCTCGCCGTCGATCTGCCGGCGCTGCCGCCGCTGGCCGGGGTGCGGCTGGCGGCGGCGGCGGCCGGCATCCGCTATCAGGGGCGCACCGACCTTGTGATGGCCGAGCTGGCGGCCGGCACGGTGGCGGCCGGAGTGTTCACCCGCAACCAATGTCCCGGCGCGCCGATCGACTGGGACCGCGCCGCGCTGGCCGGCGGCCGGGCGCGGGCGCTGGTGGTCAATGCCGGCAACGCCAACGTGTTCACCGGCGCGGCCGGCCTGGCCGCCTGCCGCGCCACCGCCGAGGCGGCGGCCGCGCTGGTCGGCTGCCGCGCCCGCCAGGTGTTCGTCGCCTCGACCGGCGTGATCGGCGAGACGCTGCCGCACGCGCGCATCACCGCAGCGCTGCCGGCGTTGCACGCGGCGCTGCGCGCGGAGGGCTGGGAGGATGCCGCGCGCGGCATCATGACCACGGACACCTTCCCCAAGGCCGCGACCCGGACAGCCAGCATCGGCGGGACCGAGGTGCGGATCAGCGGCATCGCCAAGGGCAGCGGCATGATCGCGCCGGACATGGCGACGATGCTGTGCTTCGTGTTCACCGACGCGGCGATCCCGGCCGAGCCGTTGCAGGCGATGCTGTCGCGCGGGGTGCGCCACAGCTTCAACTGCATCACCGTCGATAGCGACACCTCGACCTCGGACAGCGTGCTGCTGTTCGCCACCGGCCAGGCGCGGCATGCCAGGGTCGCAGCCGGCGACCGCGCCATGCTGCGCGGCTTTCGCGACGCGCTGGACGCGGTGCTGCTGGATTTCGCCTTGCAGGTGGTGCGCGACGGCGAGGGCGCGCGCAAGCTGGTGCGCATCGAGGTGTGCGGCGCGGTGTCGGGCAAGTCGGCGCGGCGGGTGGCGTTGGCGGTGGCCAACTCGCCGCTGGTCAAGACCGCGATCGCCGGCGAGGATGCGAACTGGGGCCGCATCGTCATGGCGGTCGGGAAGGCCGGCGAGCCGGCTGACCGAGATCGCCTGTCGGTGGCGGTCGGCGGCGTCTGGATGGCGCGCGCCGGCGGCGTGGTGGCCGGCTATGACGAGGCGCCCGTGGTGGCGCACATGCGCGGTGATGAGGTGTCGATCACCGTCGGATCTGGGCCTCGGGCGCGGCCGCGCGACGGTTTGGACCTGCGACCTGACGCACGGCTATATCGACATCAACGGAAGCTACCGAAGCTGACCGCGCGGTGCATGTCCTCGGGCCAGGTGGATGGTGGTGGTCAGCCTGCCCGGGCTGGAACGACGGGAGGCGGTTGCGTGGATGACATGACGCCTGACCTGACCAGCGAGGCGTTCGCCAGGGCCGAGGCGCGTGGCGAGGCGAGGCTGCGTGGCCCGCGGGCGGAGAGCGCGCTGTACGATGCGGCGCGGAACCGGGTCATCGTGCGGCTGACCACCGGCGTCGAGATCAGCTTCGCCCCGGATGATGCGCAGGGCCTGCAGCACGCATCGGGGGATGATTTGGCGACGATCGAGATGGACGCATTCGGCCTGGGCATCCACGTCCCGGCGCCGGATGCCGATCTGTCCGTACCGGCGCTGCTGGAAGGCGTGGTCAGATCAAAGACCTGGATGGCAGCCCGGCTTGGGGCTGCCGGCGGGCGCTGCCGGACCGCAGCAAAGGCCGCTGCCTCTCGCGAAAACGGCAAGCGCGGCGGCCGGCCCCGCAAGGTCGCCGCGAAGCAGGCGTAAGCAGGCATGGCGGATCATGCCTGACGCCTCCATCGCTCCCATGGAGGCGCAGACTGCCGACGCGATCCCCGGCGGTCCCGGCTGGCAGTACGAGCCGAAATGGGATGGGTTCCGCTGCCTCGCCTTCCGGGACGGGGAGGCGGTCGATCTGCGCTCCAAGTCCGGCCAGCCACTCGGCCGCTATTTCCCGGACATCGCTGCGGTCCTTGCCCGCTTGCCGGCGCGGCGGTTCGTGCTGGACGGCGAATTGGTCGTGCCGGTGGCGGGCGCGCCTTCGTTCGAGCACACGCAGATGCGCCTGCACCCGGCATCCAGCCGCGTGCAGCGCCTCGCGGCCGAGCATCCGGCGCGCTTCATGCTGTTCGATCTGCTTGCCTGCGGCGCCGACGACGATCTGGCCACGCTGCCGCTGCGCGACCGCCGGCGCGCGCTGGAGGCGTTCGCCGCGGACAATCCCGATCCGGCGCTGGCGCTGTCGCCGGCCACGCGCGATCACGCCCTGGCGCAGCACTGGCTGGATGACCGGGCGGCCGGCTGCGACGGGGTGATGGCCAAGCGGCTCGACGCTCCGTATCGCTCCGGCCGGCGCGACGGCATGGTGAAGATCAAGCGCATCCGCAGCGCCGATTGCGTGGTCGGCGGCTTCCGCTATCTCGCGCGCGAGCGGCAGGTCGGCTCGCTGCTGCTGGGATTGTACGACGCAGCCGGGCTGCTGGACCATGTCGGCTTCACCTCGAGCATCGCCGCCGCCGAGCGGCCGGCCCTGACCCGCCGCCTGGAGCGGCTGGCCGGGCCGCCCGGCTTCACCGGCCGCGCGCCGGGCGGGCCGAGCCGATGGAGCGCCAACCGCGACACCGCATGGCAGCCGCTGCGCCCGGACCTGGTGGTGGAGGTCGCCTATGACCACGTCTCCGGCGGGCGGTTCCGGCACGGCACGCGGCTGCTGCGGTTCCGCCCCGAAAAGGCCCCGGCGCAATGCGGCATGGAGCAGATCGCCGCCGCCCCCTTGCCGGGCGCGGCCTGACTGGGGCACTCCAGGCGCATGGACGCGCCGCCCCCCGCCGCCCCGGCTTTCGCCCCGCTCGGCACCGCACGCCTGACGTTGCGGCCGTTCCGGCCCGAGGACGCGGCGGCGCTGCACCGCCTGATCAACGACTGGGAGGTCTGCCGCAATCTGGCGCAGGTGGCCTTCCCCTATGCCCGCGCCGAGGCCGACGCCTTCATCGCCCGCGCCGCAGCGGCGCTGGGCGAGGGCAGCGCCTACCATCTGGCCATCACCGGACGCGAGGGCGAGAGCGAGATCCTGGTCGGCGGCGCGTCGCTGCGCGTCGATGCCGCGACGCGCAGCGCGCGGCTCGGCTACTGGGTCGGACGGCGATACTGGGGCCACGGCGTCGCGTCCGAGGCGGCCGGGCGGCTGCTGCGCTGGGCGCTGGCCAACCTGGATCTCGACCGCGTGCGCGCCAGCGTGGCCACCGACAACCCCGGCTCGATCGCCGTGCTGCGCCGGATCGGCTTCGTGCAGATCGGCGGCCCCGACCCGGAAAGCTTCCTGGCGCGCGGCGGCGAGCATCCGGCGCTGCGGTTCGAGGCGACGCGGCGTTCGCTGACGGGCGAGGCCGGGCCGGAGGCGGGCGGCAGGCGGCCACTGCTGCTGGTCGCCGCCTGCGCCTTGATCGATGTCGATGGTCGCGTGCTGCTGGCCCGCCGCCCCGAAGGCAAGCGGATGGCCGGGCTGTGGGAGTTTCCGGGCGGCAAGCTGGACGAGGGCGAGACGCCGGAGGCCGCGCTGATCCGCGAACTGAATGAAGAGCTGGGCATCGACGTGGCCCGCGCCTGCCTCGCGCCGCTGGCCTTCGCCAGCCACGCCTATGAGCATGGCCACCTGCTGATGCCGCTGTTCGTCTGCCGCCGCTGGCAGGGCGTTGCCTCGGCGCGCGAGGGCCAGACATTGGCCTGGGTGCGGCCCGACAAGCTGGCGGACTACCCGATGCCCGATGCGGACCGGCCGCTGGTGCCGCTGCTGCGCGACTTCCTGTGAGCCGACGTCCCGTGGCCCGATTTCCTGAGAAGGGAGACACCATGCCTGCACACGATCCGGTCGCCTGCCTGGTGGTGATCGGCAACGAGGTGCTGTCCGGGCGCACCCGCGACGCCAACATCCACTTCCTCGCCGGCCGGCTGGGCGAGATCGGCCTGCCGCTGCGCGAGGTGCGCATCATCCCCGATATCGCCGCGACCATCGTGGGAACGGTCAACGAAGTGCGCGCCCGCTATGACGTGGTGTTCACCACCGGCGGCATCGGGCCGACGCATGACGACATCACCGCCGAGTGCATCGCGCAGGCGTTCGGGGTGCCATGGGAGGTGCATCCGGAGGCGTTCGCGACGATGGCGGCGCGCTACGCGCCGGGCGAGTTCAACGCCGCCCGGCAGCGCATGGCGACGATGCCGCGCGGCGCCAGCCTGATCGCAAATCCGGTCTCGTTCGCACCGGGCTTTTCGATCGGCAACGTGCATGTCATGGCCGGCGTGCCGCGCATCATGCAGGGCATGTTCGAGACCCTCGCGCCTGGCCTGCCGCGCGGCCGGCCGGTGATCTCGCGCGCGGTGCATGCGGTGGGGCTGCTGGAGGGCGCGGTGGCGGCCGGCCTGTCGGCGATCCAGGCGCGCTATCCGGCGCTGGACCTGGGCAGCTACCCGTACGAGCGGCCGGCCGGCAACGGCGTGGCGATCGTCGCGAAGGGCACCGACGCCGCGGCCGCCGAGGCGGCGGTAGGCGAGGTGGCCGAGCTGATCGCGCGCATCGGCCGCACCCCGATCCTGGGCGAGCCGGCGGCCTGACCAGGCCGCCGGCCCGCGCGGACGGCAAGGCTACTTGCCGAGATGCTGGTCGAAGAACGCCGCGATCTCGCCGAACGCCTCCTTCGCCTCGGGCACGCGGTCGTCGAACTGGTATTGCGCGTGCGACTGGCCTTCAAACACCTCCAGCTGCGCCTCGACGCCGGCCTCGCGCAGTTCGCGATGCACGCGCACGGTGTTGCTCAGCAGCAGGTCGCGCGTGCCGGTGGTCAGGATGGTCGGCGGAAAGCCGTGCATATCGCCATAGACCGGCGACAGCAGCGGATCCTTCAGGTCGTGGCCTTGCGCATAGACCACCGTGGCCGCGTCGCAGAAGCCGTCGCGCGACACCAGCACGTTGTCCACCATCTCGTTGGTGTAGAAGCTGTCGCCGGTCTTGGTCACGTCCGACATCGGCGTGCCGGGCGCGATCGCGCCGGGCAGCGGAATGCCGAGGGAGCGGGCGCGCAGCACCATCTCCAGCGTCAGCGCGCCGCCGGCCGAGGTGCCGAAAATCCCCATGTTCTTCGGACTGGTGGTCTGCTGGGCTGCCTTGTACACCGCAACCGCGTCTTCCAGCGCCGCCGGGAAATACGCCTCGGGCGGCATCCGGTAATCGACCGAAATCACCTTGAAGTGCCCGAAGCCGGCCATCATTATGGCCTCGGTGGCGCCGGACTCGCCGGGGAACAGCACATAGCAGCCGCCATGCACATGGATCAGCAGCCGGTTGCGGTTTTCCGGCGGGATCTCGTCCGGCGTGACCACGAACACCTTGACGCCGCCCATCGTGGAGGGCGCGATCTTGACATGCAGGCGATCGAGCATCGCGGGGATCGTGGTCACCACCTTCGCGGCCTGCGTGTCGGCCGCCTTGCGCCATTCGGCGCCGGTCTTCCACAGATCATGCCAGGCCGGGTTGAGCGGTGCAGCAATGAATCGCTGCATCTGCGGACTGACATCGGTCGGCACCGGCAGCGATTTGGCCGGCACCTCCTGCGGGGCGAGCGCGGCATCGTCGGCGCGCGCCGAAAGCGGGAGCGCGGCCAGCGCCGCGAAGGCGAGCAGGGCAAATCGTGCAGTCCGCATGGACGTGTTCCTCAATGTGATTTGTTGGTTGTCGGTGTCTCGCTGGGGCCGCATCGCGCGGCGCCAGCCTAGGCCGTCCCGCCCTCCAGGATTTCGTACCCTGTGTCGACGACGATGCGGCTTTCGGGGCGGTCGGGTCGGGCCAGGATGGTTTCGACCGCGATCTTGCCGATCAGGTAGCGGTTCGACCGGACGGTGGAGAGCGGCAGCGGCAGCGACTGTCCGACCTCCAGCCCGTTAAATCCGAACAGCGCCAAATCGCGTTTCGGCGCGATGCCGTGTCCGTAGCAATGGAACACGCCGCCCACTGCCATGTCGTCGTTGGAGAACACCACGACATCCAGGCCGGGGGTGCGATGCAGCAGTTCGGCCAGCATGGCGCGGCCCGCCTCGGTGGAACTCGGCCCGTCGAACAGCGCCTGATCGACGAGCGAGAGTCCCGCCTGCGCCAGCGCCTCGCACAGCCCGCCCCAGCGCCGCCGCGCGCGGCGGTCGGCGTCCCAGTCGTGGCCGACATAGCCGAACCGGCGATAGCCGCGCTGCGCCAGGTAGCGCCCGGTGTCGAAGCCGGCCGAGCGGTGCGACAGGCCGACGGCGATATCGATCGGCTCGGCATCAATGTCCATCAGCTGCGCGACGCGAACCCGACTGTGTTCCAGGGTACGCCGGGTCGTGTCCGTATGATCGAAGCCGGCGACGATCATCGCCGCCGGCTTCCAGGCCAGCAGGGCGCGCACCAGCCGCTCCTCGGTCTGCATGTCATAGTCGGTCACGCCGACGACCGGCTGGAACCCCGATGATGCCAGGGCGGCATGAATGCCGCGCAGCACCTCGGGGAAAACAATGTTGGACAGCGACGGGATGACCACGCCCATCAGGTTCGAGGTGGCGGAGGCGAGCGTGCCGGCGATGCGGTTCGGCACGTAGCCGATCTGATCCACCGCTGCCATGACGCGCGCCCTGGTGCGCTCCGACACCGGACCCTTGTCGCGCAGGATGCGCGAGACGGTGATCTCGCTGACCCGGGCAATCCGCGCCACGTCGGCCAGGGTGACCGCGGCGTGCGGATCGCGGGGGCGGGTCCTGTCCGGCCTGCTGTCGGAGTCCGTCACGCTGCCACCCGGTCTGTTGCGGTGCTCCTCTTAGCCGCATCCCCCGAGTTGCGCGCCGCCCCCGGAGCGGCGAGCCGTCGCGGCTGCGGTTTCGCGACGAAGCCGCATCGACGCGGCAGCACCCCGCCCCGGCGCGAGCGCCTTCGGAAGCCATGGAACGCACATTCGACCCCATGAATGACAGCGCTACCATTTAAGCGATGACAGCGCTAGCATTTCGTGCTCAGCTTCGCCGTCGAGCGCCGAAACGGCGGACGAGGGTGGGAATGACAGGAAGCGCGATGCCGAGTGCCGCGGTCATCGGTCTTGGCTCGATGGGGCTGGGGATCGCCAAGTCGCTCTTGCGCGCCGGACTCCCGGTCAGCGGCTGCGATCTCAGCGCCGATGCGGTGCAGCACCTGGTTGAGGCGGGCGGCCGCGCGGCCTCCGACCCGGCGGAGGCGGCGCGCGGGGCGGATGCGGTGGTGTGCGTCGTGGTGACCGGCGAGCAGACCGAGTCGGTGCTGTTCGGCGTCGGTGGCGCCGCGGCCACGATGCGGCCGGGTGGCGTCATCCTGTCCTCGGCCACGATGGCGCCGACGCAGGCACGGGCGCTCGCGGCGCGCGCGGCAGATGCGGAGATCGAGTTCCTGGATGCGCCGATCAGCGGCGGCTCGGCGCGGGCGGCGGCTGGGCAGCTTACCATCATGGCCTCCGGCAGCGCGGCAGCCTTCGCCCGCGCCCGCCCGGTGCTGCAGGCCATCGCCACGACCGTGTACGAATTGGGCGACGAGGCAGGCATCGGGGCCTCGTTCAAGATGGTCAATCAACTGCTGGCCGGCGTGCACATCGCCGCCGCCTGCGAGGCGATTACGCTGGCCAGGCGCCTGGGGCTGGATATCGCGAAGGTGTACGAGGTCATCACCGCCTCGGCCGGGAACTCGTGGATGTTCGAGAACCGGATTCCGCACGTGCTGGCCGGCGACTACGCCCCGCGCAGCGCCGTTGACATCTTCGTCAAGGATCTCGGAATCGTCGGCGATATCGGCCGCGAGCGCGCATTCCCGCTGCCGATCGCGGCCGGCGCGCTGCAGATGTTCCTGATGACCAAGGCGGCGGGCATGGGCGCGGACGACGATGCCTCGATCGCCCGGCTAATCGCTCGGGTGACCGGGCTCGATCTGCCCGGCGTGGCACGCCGGGCCGAGGATGCGGACGGCACGGCATGAGCGGCGACACCCATGTTTCGAAGGCGTCGCCGGCGACGGCCGGGCTGAAGGGCCGGTGGGCGGCGCTGCTGCGCATCCGCGAACTGAACGTGCTGACCGCATTGCTGGTGGTCGTCGCCCTGATCAGCGTCGCTACACCGTATTTCCTGACCACCAACAATCTGATGGGCGTGTTCCGCGCCTTCTCGCTGATCGCCATCATGTCGATTGGCATGGTGATGGTCATCATCACCGGCGGCATCGACCTTTCGGTAGGCTCGGTGATGGGCCTGTCGTCGCTCACCACGGCCCTGGGCTTCGCCAATGCCCTGCCTACGGTCGTGTGCATCGCCGGGGGGCTGGCCGTCGGGCTGCTGTTCGGTCTGTGCAACGGCCTGCTGGTCACGGCAATCCGCCTGCCGCCCTTCATCGCGACGCTCGGCACGCTCAGCATCGGTCGCGGCCTGATGTATATCATCACCCACGGCGTGCCGCTGACGCCGGACACGCCGGACAGCTTCTCGCTGATCGGGCAGGGCTATGTCGGTCCGGTGCCGGTGCCGGTGGTCATCATGGCGGCGATGACGCTGATCTTCTCGGTGCTGATGCGCCGCACCCGGTTTGGCCGCTACGTCTATGCCACCGGCGGCAACGAGATCGCGGCGCGGCTCAGCGGCGTCAAGACCGGGCGGGTGAAGCTGCTGGTCTATATGCTGTCCGGCGTCATCGCCGCGGTCGCCGGCGTCATCAGCTTCTCCCGCTATCTGTCTGCCGAGCCGGCCTCGGGCTTCGGCTCGGAACTGGATGTCATCGCGGCCGCGGCGATCGGCGGCGCCAGCCTGGCCGGCGGCGTGGGCAGCGTCGAGGGCGCGATCATCGGCGCGGCGCTGGCCGGCATCATCGCCAACGGCGTGGTGCTGATGAACATCAATACCTACGCGCAACAGGCGATCACCGGCGCGGTGATCCTGATTGCGGTCAGCCTGGATGTCTGGCGCTCCAGGGCGCGAGGCTGACCGTGAGACCCGGTCTGTCACCTATACAATCAACCAACAGGGGAACGTCCACCATGAAGCTCGTTGCAACTCCGCTGACGGCCGCGCTGCTGGCGCTGCCGCTGCTCGCCGCCGCTGCCGCGCACGCCAAAGATGCCAAGGACATCGTCATCGCCGTGATCCCGAAAGTCGCGGTGCCATTCTTCGATGACTGCAACAAGGGCGCGGCCGAGGCCGCCAAGGCCGCAGGCGTGCAGTATCAGTGGGTGGTGCCGGAAAACACCCAGGGCTCGACCCAGGTGCAGATCATCGAGGATCTGGTCGCCAAGCATGTGGACGGCATCGCCATTTCGGTCAACGAGCCGAAGTCGGTGCAGTCGGTCATAAAGAGGGCGGTGGCCAGCGGCGTGCATGTGCTGACCTTCGATTCCGACGCGGCGAACAGCGCACGCAGCATGTATATCGGCACCAGCAACATGTCTGCCGGCGCCACGATGGGCGAGTCGATGGCCAAGGCGCTCGACGGCCACGGCGAGGTGGCGATCGTCGACGGCCAGCTTGGCGCCGCCAACCTCAACGAGCGCATCGCCGGGATCAAGCAGTCGCTGGCGAAATATCCCGGCATCAAGATCGTGGCGCTCGAGGGCACCGATGACGACCTGGCCCGCGCGGTATCGGTGGATGAGGCGCTGTTCCGCGCCCATCCGCATCTGGACGGCATCTTCGGCGTGAGCCAGGTCGGCGGCCCGTCGGTGGCCAAGGTGATGAACACCAAGGAGTTCGCCGACAAGAAGGGCACGGTCAAGGTGTTCGCCTTCGACGACCTGCCCGATACGGTCAAGGGAGTGAAGGAGGGCTTTATCCAGGGCATCATGGTGCAGCGCCCGGTGACGATGGGCAGGCTGGCGGTCGAGCACCTGATCCTGCAGATCGACGGCAAGGAGGCGCACCCGGCGAATATCGATACGGGCGTCACAGTGGTCGATGCGTCGAACCTGAATGCCTATACGAAATAGCCGTGCGTGACGGCGCCTGGGCCGTCGCATGACGGGGCCGCCCTCGCGCCGGGGCGGCCCTGGCCGCGTCCTCGGGAACCTGCCGTGATGCCGCCGTATCTCGAAATGCACCGCGTGTCGAAGACCTTCCCCGGCGTGCGCGCGCTGAACCGCGTCGATCTGCTGGTGTCGCGCGGCGAGGTGCACGCCCTGGCCGGCGAAAACGGCGCCGGCAAAAGCACACTGATGAAGATCATGACCGGGGTGCTCAAGGCCGACCCCGGCAGCCGTATCGTCTTGGACGGCGTGGCGGTGGAGATCCGCGACCCCGTCCATGCCCGGTCGCTCGGCATCAGCATCATCTATCAGGAGCTGTCCACGGTCGAGAACCTGACCGTGGCCGAAAACATTTTCCTAGCCCGCGAGCCGGTCGGGCGCGCCGGCTTCGTCGACACCCGGCGGATGAATGCCGATGCGCAGCGGGTGCTGGCGCTGCTGCATCTCGACCTGGATCCCACAACGCGCGTGGCCGATCTCAGCATCGGGCAGAAGCAGATGATCGAGATCGCCAAGGCGCTGTCGTACGACGCGAAGATCATCGTCATGGACGAGCCGACCGCCTCGCTCAGCCATCACGAGACGATCACGCTGATCGGGTTGATCCACAAGCTGCGCCGGCAGGACATCGGCGTCGTCTACATCACGCATCGGCTGGACGAGATCTTCGAGGTCGCCGACCGCGTGACCGTGCTGCGCGACGGGGCGACGGTTGCATCGCTGCCGATCGCCGAGGTTACGCGCGAGATCCTGGTTCGCAAGATGGTCGATCGCGATCTCAGCCAGTTCTACGGCGTGCACGAATCGCACGCCACGAGCACAGTGGTCCTTTCGGCGGCGGGTCTTGTCCTGAAGGCGCCAACGCCGCACCAGGCCCGCGTCCGTGACGTGAGCTTCGCGCTGCATCGCGGCGAGATCCTGGGCTTCTTCGGCCTGATCGGCGCCGGGCGCACCGAGATCATGGAAATGATCTTCGGCATGCGCCCCTATCTGGGCGCGATCGAGGTTGACGGCGCGCCGGTGCAGATCCGCGAGCCGGCGGACGCCATCGCCTGCGGCATCGGGTTCGTGACGGAGGACCGCAAGACGCAGGGGCTGGTGCTGGGCATGAGCGTGCGCGAGAACTTCAGCCTGACGCACCTGGCCCGCTACTCGCCACTGCAATTCGTCAGCCGGGCCCGAGAAGCCGCCGCGTGCGAAGGTTTCGTGCGCAGCCTGGACATCCGCACGCCGGGGATCGAGCAGCGCGTGCTCAATCTCAGCGGCGGCAACCAGCAGAAGGTGGTGATCGCGAAATGGGTCGCGCGAGCGCCCAAGATCCTGATCGTGGACGAGCCGACCCGCGGCATCGACATCGGCGCCAAGGCCGAGGTGCATGCGCTGCTGGCCCGACTGGCGCGCGACGGCATGGGAATCATCGTGATCTCGTCTGATCTGCCCGAGGTGCTCGCCGTCAGCGACCGCATCGCGGTGGTCCAGGGCGGCCGCATCGCCCGCGTGTTCGACCGGGCCGATGCCTCGCAGGAGCGCGTCATGGCGGCGGCCGCCGGTTGACCTGGGCGGCGCGGGCCGCCTACTCGTCCACACTCGCAGCAAGGAGGTCGCAATGACCAAGCGGATCGTCTTTACCGGCGGCAGCGGCAAGGCCGGGCGGCATGTCGTGCAGCATCTGGTCGAGCACGGCCACCAGGTGCTGAACCTGGACACCAAGCCGCTGGACAATCCGCAGGTCCGCACGCTGATCACCGACATCACCGATAGCGGGCAGGTGTTCAACGCGCTGTCGAGCACGCTGGAGCTGCACGAGTTCGCCCCCGACCTCCGCGCGCCGAAGATCGACGCGGTGGTGCACTTTGCGGCCATCCCGCGCATCATGATCGTGCCCGACAACGAGGTGTTCCGCATCAACACCATGGGAACCTACAACGTCATCGAGGCGGCCGCGAAGCTGGGCATCCCGAAGATCATCGTCGCGTCGTCGGAGACGACGTATGGGCTGGTGTTCTCCAACCAGCCGCGCGACCCGAAATACCTGCCGCTGGACGAGGACTATCCGGTCGATCCGATGGACAGCTACGCGCTGTCGAAGATCTGCAACGAGCGCACCGCGCACGCCTTCGCCCAGCGCTACGGCATCGACATCTACGCGATCCGCATCGGCAACGTGATCGAGCCGCACGAATACGCGAAGTTCCCCGGGTTCTTCGCCGTGCCGGACGGCCGCAAGCGGATCACCTGGAGCTATATCGACGCCCGCGACCTCGGCCAGATCGTGCGCCTGGCGGTCGACAAGGACGGCCTCGGCTTCCAGATCTTCAATGCGGCGCAGGACGATTGCTCGTCGGATCTGCCGACCGCCGAGCTGCTGCGGCGTTATTACCCGGACGTGAAGGTGACGCGGGAGCTGGGCGAGTTCGAGACGCTGCTGTCCAACCGCAAGGCGCGCGAGGTGCTGGGCTTTCGCGAGCAGCACAACTGGCGCAGCGCGCTCGCCGGAGGGTGAGGCTCGTGCCCTTACCGCGCGGACCGGCGGCGCGCCGCCCTGGTCCAGAACATCCGCGAGAGGATGTCGCTGCCGAGCACGTGATGCAGCACCGCCAGACCGGCATGGGCGAACAGATAGGCCCAGACGAGATTGGCGATCAGCTTGTGCAGGCTGAGCGCCGCGTGGGCGACGGGCGTGCCCTGGGCGAAGAAAAATAGGCTGCCTGTCGCCGCCATCGACGTCACCGCCAGCAACCCGAGCCCGTGGACGGCGCTGGCGAACGCGCCATCCGCGTCATCGGGAAAGCGCCCACGCGCGACCCGGCGGAGCTGCGCGGCCACGTCGGCCGCGACATCGCGCAGGCGCGCGATCGAGAACCAGGGCAGCAAACGGCCCAGGCGCGTCTCACCCCGCCGCACCAGCGTCCAGACCCAGAATGCTGCCACCACGGCCAGGCTTGCCAGCCCAACATATTCATGCAGGGCATACAGGGTGCCGGGCGGGTCGCCCGGGAACGGGCGGCGCATGAATTGGCTGCCAGCCAGCTGATTCAGCACGACCAGCAGCAGCAGCAAGTGAATGGCGCGGGTGGCCTGAGACCGTACGTCGTGGCCGACGGTGAAGCTCCGCCGGGCGCGCGGCGGCGAGGCCTCCGCGTCGAGCGAGGCAGGGTGCGACGTGATCTGGTTCATGGATGGTCCGGCTCAGTTGTTGTAGGCGTGGTGGCAGGATTGGCAGTCGGTCAACAATCGTGTGAAGTCGGTCTGTAGGGCGCTGCGCCGACCCACGTCGCCGAGCGCCGTCTGCGCATCGCCCTGAAACGCGACAAATCGCGCCCTGAAGTCGTGCGCCGAGGCGGTGCGGCCATTGACCTCGGAGGCGATGCGTCCGGCATCGGCAACATAGCGCTGCAGCGCGCCGCGGATCGCCGCCTCGTCGAACGGAGCGCGGCCGGTCAGCATGTCGTGCGCATCCCGCGCGACGGCGCGCCAGGCGTGCATGATGCCGCGCAGGGCGGGTGCGGCGGGTACCGCGGCCGGGATCGCCGCGAACACGGCGAACAGGCCAAGCCAGGCAACGACGAGTTTCATTGATGCAGCTCCGTGCGGCGGCCCCGGGGGGAAACACGGCCGCATGCTGCGGGGTCAAGCTTACGCGCACCTGACGGATTGCCGCCTGGCGCCGCGCCGACCGGCGGGCGTAAGCGTCGTGTAAGCTGCCCTATGCAGCATCATGGTCGGCTTCGGGTCGGGAGCATGCGCCTTCTTGTCGTCGAGGATGAACGCGAGCTGGCAAACCTCATCCGGGGCGCGCTGGAGCGGGCCGGGTTCGCGGCGGACGTGGCGCCCGACCTGGCGCAGTCCGAGGACCATCTGGCGGTGGTCCGGTACGACGCCATGATCCTGGATCTCGCCCTGCCTGATGGCGATGGGCTGTTCCTGCTACGGCGGCTGCGGGCGCGTGGATCGTCCCTGCCAGTCCTGCTGCTGACCGCGCGCGATGGTCCGGAGGACCGGGTCCTCGGCCTGGACGCGGGCGCCGACGATTACCTGGTCAAGCCGTTCCACGTTCCGGAACTGATCGCGCGGGTGCGCGCCCTGCTGCGCCGGCCCGACGCGGTGCTGGGCGTCACGTTGCGGCTCGGCAATACGGTGCTCGACACCACCACGCGGCAGACTACGGTCGATGGCGTCGATATCGGGTTGTCGGTGCGCGAAACCATGCTGCTGGAGCTGCTGCTGCGCCGCCAGAGCTGCGTGGTGCCACGCGAAACGCTGGAACACGGCCTGTACAGCTTCGACGCGCAGCTCGGGTCCAACGCGATGGAGGTGCTGGTGCACCGGTTGCGGCGCAAGCTGGCCGACGCGGCGGCGACCCCGTGCCTGCATACCGTGCGCGGCGTCGGCTATCTGCTGGCTCTTCCGGAATGAGCGGCAAACGGCCGGACCGCGCCTGGTCGCTGTCGATCCGCCTTGGCTGGCGGCTGGCCGGGGTGATGCTCGCGGCCATCCTTCTCGCCGCCGGGGCGATGGCGTGGCGGGCGATCGCCACTGTGCGTGAGCTGGACAATTCCGCCTTGCAGAACCAGGCGCTGCTGATCGCAGGCAGGCTTCCGCCCAAGCCGGATGCGACCGGGCGGATTGTCCTGCCTGCAGATCTGGTGGCCCCGTTCGCGGCGTCGGATGGCGACAACGTGTTCATGGTGTTTGCCGCAGAACGCCTGGCCGCCGCCTCTGACCCGGCAGCCGCCGCGCCGCTTGTGCCGCTGCTGCCCCGCCCGCTGCCCAACGGCTTTCTCCGCATGCCTGCGACGGCGGGGCATCAACATGGCATGGTCGGCCTCATCACGCAGGCCGGCCCGTGGCAGCTCGTCGTGCTGCAGGGACGCGAGCAGACGCAGGTGCTTCTGGACAGCCTGGTGGGCAATTTTCTGGTCGGCGCGGTATGGCTGCTGCTGCCGCTCGGCGTGGCGACGGTCCTGGTCGGCGTGCTGACCATGCGCCTGGGGCTGCGGCCAATGAGGCAGGCGTCCGCCGCGGCCGCGCTCGTCGGCCCGGCCCGGCCCGGGGCGAGGCTGCCGGCGGCCGGGCTTCCGGGAGAGGTCGCGCCGCTTGTCTATGCAGTGAACGACGCGCTGACCCGAATGGAACAGGCGCTGGTGACCCAACGCCGGTTCGTCGCCGAGGCGGCGCACGCGCTGCGGACGCCGCTGGCGGTGCTGACCGCCCGGCTGGACATGCTGGACGACCGGCCGGAGCTGGAGGGGCTGCGGCACGATGCTGACCGAATGAGCAGGCTGGTCGGGCAACTGCTCCGCATGGCCCGGCTGGAGGGCCTGCCGCTGGACGTGACGGGCTGCGTGGATTTGCGCGCGGCCTCAGCCGAAGCGATCAGCGGACTGGCGCCGCTCGCCATTCGCAACGGCGTCGAGCTCGCCCTGCTTGATGGGCCGACCTTGGCGCCGATGCGCGGGAATCGTGGGGCGGTGGTGCTGGCGATCACCAACCTGATCGAGAACGCGCTCCCCCATGCGCCGCCAGGAACCGCCGTGGAGATTGCCGTCTCTCCGCCGGCTATGGTCACCGTGATGGATCGCGGCCCTGGCGTGCCCGCCGACCATCGGGAGCGCATTTTTGAGCGCTTCGAGCGCGGCCCGGCTCCGCCCGACGGCGGCGCCGGCCTTGGCCTGGCGATCGTCGCCGGCATCGCCGCCGCCCATCGCGGAGCGGTCCGGGCAACGCCGCGGCCGGGCGGCGGGACCGCCTTCGTGCTGGCGCTCGGTCTCGGCGATGCGGCAGCGGACAGTCGCGGCCGAGTGCCGAGCTGATGCGACCACTGCCGATCTACCGCAGCGCCCGGAAGAAATCCCGCAGCAGGACCGCCGCCTCGCTCTCGCGCACGCCGCCCACCACCTCCGGCCGATGCAGGCATCCGGGTGCATCGAACACACGCGGCCCATGCTCGACGCCGCCGCCTTTCGGGTCATAGGCGGCGAACACCAGGCGGCGGATGCGGAACAGGCCGGCGGCGGCGGCGCACATCGCGCACGGCTCCAGCGTGACCACCAGATCGCAGCCTGCCAGCCGCGCCGATCCGACCACCTGCGCCGCCTCGCGCAGCGCCAGCATCTCGGCATGGGCCGCGGCGTCGCGCATCGCCTCCACGCGGTTGCCGGCGGCGGCCAGCACCGCGCCGTCCGGGCCGAGCACCACCGCGCCCACCGGCACCTCGCCGCGCGCCGCCGCCTGCCGGGCCTGATCCAGGGCGAGGGCCATCGCCTCCACGCGCCTCTCCTTGCCGGATCGCACGGTCCGGCCGATCCTGCGCCCTCGCAGGCGGCGGGGGCGCACATGCCGGACCATACGGAGTTGCAGCGGACCGCGACACTCGGGCCGGGCGGCCATTGGCGCAACTGGGTGGGCAACCAGTCCTGTCTCGCCCGCCACCGCAACGCGCCGCAGTCCGAGGGCGAACTCGCGGATCTGGTCGCCGCGGCCACCCGGCAGGGCTTGCAGACGCGGGTCGCCGGCTCGGGCCATTCATTCACGCCGGTCGCCACCACCAGCGGCTTGCTGCTGAGCCTGGAACACCTGACCGGCATCCTCGCCGCGGATCGCGAGCGGCGGCGCGTCACCGTGGCGGCGGGCACGCGCATCGGCGAGGTCGGGCGGGCGCTGCGCCTGCTGGGCCTGTCGCTGGTCAACCAGGGCGACATCGACAGCCAGGCGCTGGCCGGCGCGCTGTCCACCGGCACGCACGGCACCGGGCTGGCGCTGGGCAACATGTCCTCGGCGGCGGTCGGGATGCGGCTGGTGCAGCCGGACGGGTCCATCGCGACGCTGGACGACGCGGCCGATGCGGCGGCACTGCAGGCGGCGCGCGTGTCGCTCGGCATGCTCGGCGTGATCTCGGCGCTGACGCTGCAGGTGACCGACGCCTACAATCTCGCCGAGACGACATGGCGCGCCGATTTCGAGGAGTGCCTGGAGCAGCACGATCACCTGGCCGCCGCCAACCGGCATTTCGCGTTCTTCTGGTGTCCGGTCGAGGCGTCGCGGGCATTGTACTGCCTGCCCGACACGGCGGCCGCACCGCGCACCCGCACCAGTCGGACCGCAGACGTGTGCGAAATGAAGGTGATGAACATCAGCGACGCGCCGCCGCGCGCCGACGCCCATGGCTTCGAGAAGGTCGCGTACTCGTCCGACATCTACCCGATCGAATACGTGCCGAACTTCCACGAGCTGGAATACGCGATCCCGGTCGCCGACGGCCCGGCGGCGCTGCGCGAGGTGCGGGCGCTGATGCTGACGCGGCACACCGACTGCATCTATCCGGTGGAGTACCGCTTCGTCGCCGGCGATCCGGCGTGGCTCAGCCCGTTCCACGAGCGGGCCAGCGTCACCATTTCGGTCTCGGGCGGTCCGGGGATGGATTACTGGCCGTACCTGGCGGATGTGGACGCCATCCTGCGCCGCTACGACGCGCGGCCGCATTGGGGCAAGCTGCATTTCACCCATGCCGACGACCTGCCCCGGCTGTTCCCGAAGATCGAGGCGTTCCGCGCGGCGCGCCGGCGCTGCGATCCCGAGGGACGCTTCCTCAACGACCACCTGCGCCAGCTGTTCGCCTGAACCGGCCGGACTGTCCCGGCCGCCCAGAGATTGCTAGGACGCCGTGATGAGTCCTCCCCTGATCGGCGTCACCCTGGACAGCGAGGCGGCCGGCGGCTGGTCGCGCTATCCCTGGTACGCGCTGCGCGCCAATTACTGCGCGGCGCTCGCCGCCGCCGGCGGCCTGGCGGTGGCGCTGCCGCATCTGCCGGCGCAGGCCGACGCGATGCTGGACCGGCTGGACGGGCTGGTGGTGACCGGCGGCGCCTTCGACGTGGACCCGGCGCTGTACGGGGCGCCCGGGCAGCACGGCACGGTGACGCTGAAGCAGGCGCGCACCGAGGCCGAGCTGGCGCTGCTGCGTGGCGCGCTGGCGCGCGACATGCCGGTGCTGGGCATCTGCGGCGGCCAGCAATTGCTGGCGGTGGCACTCGGCGGCTCGCTGATCCAGCACATCCCCGACCTGCTGCCGAACTCGTGCCACGAACAGACGAACCCGCGGCACGAGCCGGGCCATGAGGTCAGGGTGCTGCCCGGCACGCGGCTGGCGGCCATCGTCGGCGCGACCACGCTGGCGGTGAACTCGGCGCATCATCAGGCCGTCGCCGATCCCGGCCGTGCCGTGGTCGATGCCGTGGCCCCGGACGGGGTGACCGAGGGCATCGAACTGCCGGAAGCGAGGTTCTGCATCGGCGTGCAATGGCACCCGGAGTTCTGCATCGGGCCGGCCGACCGCGCCATCTTCGACGCCCTGGTGGCGGCCTGCGCATGAACGACAACGCATCCGGCGACGATCCGAAACGCGGCGAACGCATCGCCAAATACCTGGCCCGCGCCGGGGTGGCCAGCCGGCGCGACGCGGAGAAGCTGGTGGCCGATCGCAAGGTGCGCCTGAACAACGATCCGGTCGTCCATCCCGCCACCTTCGTCCTGCCGGGCGATCTGGTCACGGTGGGCGGCAAACCGGTCGGCGCGCCGGAGCGCACGCGGCTGTGGCGCTATCACAAGCCGGACGGGCTGGTCACCACGCATCGCGACCCGGAGGAGCGGCCGACGGTGTTCCAGGCGATGCCGAAGGGGATGCCGCGCGTGGTCAGCGTCGGGCGGCTGGATCTGAACAGCGAGGGCCTGCTGCTGCTGACCAATGACGGCGCGCTGGCGCGGCGGCTGGAGCTGCCGTCGAACGGCTGGCTGCGGCGCTACCGGGTTCGCGTGTTCGGACACCCTGCGGCCGGGCGGCTGGCTGAACTCGCGCGCGGCGTGGTGATCGAGGGCGTGCGCTACGGCCCGATCGAGGCGGCGCTGGACGCGAAGAAGGGCGACAATTCCTGGATCGCGGTCAGCCTGCGCGAGGGGCGCAACCGCGAGGTGCGGCGGGTGATGGCGCATCTGGGGCTGCAAGTCAGCCGGCTGATCCGCGTCGCCTATGGCCCGTTCCAGCTCGGCCTGCTGCCGCGCGGCGCGGTAGAGGAGGTGCCGGGCAAGGTGCTGCGCGAGCAGCTGCCGAACGAGACCCCGTAAGGATCCCCGGTGAGGATCGTCGCCGGGGCCTGGCGCGGCCGCAGGCTGGTCGCCCCGGCGGGCGAGGCGACGCGCCCGACCGCCGACCGGGTGCGCCAGGCGCTGTTCGACAGCCTGGCCCATGCGCCCTGGGCGCGCGCCGAGGATGGATCGCCGGTGCTGGACGGCGCGCTCGTGCTGGATGCCTTTGCCGGCACCGGCGCGCTGGGGCTGGAGGCGCTGTCGCGCGGCGCCGCGCACGCCACGTTCTTCGAGCGTGACCGGGCGGCTCTGGCCGCACTGCGCGCCAACGTCGCCGCGTGTGCGGCCGCAGCCGCCGCCGTGTTCGCGATCGACGCCACCGCGCCGCCGCCGGCGGCGGCGCCATGCGGCCTGGTGTTCCTCGACCCGCCCTATCGGCTCGGCTTGGTGGCGCGCGCGCTGGCGGCGCTGCATGCCCAGGGCTGGCTGGCGCCGGGCGCGCTGCTGGTGATCGAGACGGCGGCCGACGAGGCGGCGCCGCTCGGACCCACGATGCTGGACCGCCGGCACGGATCGGCGCGGATCACGGCGGCGCGCTGGCAGGCGTGACCGGATCGCGCGGCGGATGCCCCGCCACCAGTCCCAGCGCGCCGCGGACGGCGTCGCGGAAAGCCTCGTCGAAGCTGACGCCGGAGACGCCCCAGCTCGCGCCGCGTCCGCGCCAGTTCGCCTGCCAGGCGGCGATCCAGCCATGCGCCGCGTCGCTCCACAGCAGCGAGCCGGTGACCGGCAGCAGGTCGGGGCCGGACAGCGCCGCGCCATCGACCAGTTCGGCCGCCTGCGGCAGGCGCACGGCCATCGCGTAGCGGTTCGCGGCCTCGGCGAACGCCTCTGGCTGGCCGAGCAGGTGGAAGCCGTCCGCGGTCAGCACGAACCGCTGCCCGCGCGCGTCGCGCACCAGCACGACGGGCAGCAGCGTGGGCCGGGGACCGGCGTATGGCGCATCGCCCAGCGCGCGAAGGGCCGCGGCCAGCCGGGCGGGGTCGAAGCGGACGGTCAGGTAGTATGGCCGGTCGGAACTGCCCTGTTCGTCGTTGTGCCGCATGCCCGACATGCGATCGACGTAGTCGAAGCCGGCGACCAGCCCGGCGGCGTCGCGGCCGAGCGCCGTGGCGCGCGGATCGGTCAGCAGCGCGGGATCGCCGGCGACCTGCACCAGCACGTCGGCAAGGCACTTCGCCAACCCCGCGGGCCGGCTGCGCATGTCGGTGCCGGTGACCACGACCCGGCCCTCGTACAGGTGCAGCGGCGGCGCTGCGGGATAGACATAGAGCGGGGCCGGTGGCGGTGCGGCGCGCGCGCTTCCGGCCGCGCCGGCCAGGCACATCATCACGGCTACCCGCACGCCTTGTCTCACCACCGGCCCCCTGATGCAGCGGCATCGCCTTGCTGGTTCGGCCACGGAACGCATGCTAGACGCCGGGCATGCCCCCCGGCCAGCCTTCTGTCCGCCGCAAGGATCAGTCCGTCCCGGTCCCCGAGGCCGAGCTTCTGACGATCATCCGCGAATACCTGGAAAGCAGCCGGTTCGACGCGGCGGGTCGCCTGCTGGGGCACCTTCTGGCCGAGCAGCCGCGTCACCCCGAAGGGCTGCATCTGTCCGGCTACGTCGCGTTCAGGCAGGGTCGTGCGCCCCTGGCCGCGGAGCTGATGGAGGCGGCGCTTGCCGAGGGCGCGCACGCGCCGCGCCAGCTCTGCAATCTGGCCGAGGTCTATCGCATCCAGGGCAGGATCGATGCCGGCCTGTCCGTCATCCGGCGCGCCGCGGCGGCCGCGCCCACCGATCCGGTCTGCCACTTCAACGAGGCCATGCTGCAATACGAACGGCTGGACATCCAGTCCTGCATCGGCGCGACCCGGCGGGCGATCGCCCTGCGCCCGGACATGCCGGAGGCGCATATGCGGCTGGGGCAGGCGTTGCTGCTGACCGGCGCCTACGACGAGGGCTGGGCCGAGTACCGAATGGCGCTATCGCATCGCCGGCGCGCAGCCGCTGATGCCGCCGCAATTCGCCCAGCGGGACAGGCCGCAATGGGACGGGCGCAGGCTGCCGCCCGGCGAGAGGCTGCTGCTCGTGGCGGACCAGGGGTTCGGCGACGTGCTGATGTTCGCCCGGTTCCTGCCCTGGGCGGCGCGCAACGCCAGCGACATCGTGGTGGCGTGCTCGGGCGATCTGGCGCCGCTGCTGGCGCGGCTGTTCCCGGGGCCGCTCTACTGCGCGCGCTGGGACGACGTTCCCGCCTTTGCCGTCCACTGCCCGTTTTCTGGTCTGCCCCGGCTGGCGGCGACCAGACCGGAGACCATTCCCGCCGACATCCCTTATGTGCATGCCGATCCGGCGCGTGCCGCCATGATGCAGGCCTGGATCGCCGGGCGGCTGCCGCCGGGGCTGCGCAAGATCGGCCTCGCCTGGGCCGGACGCCCGACCCACAACAACGACCGCAACCGATCGACCCGAACTCGATACGTTCGCATCGCTCGCGCGCCTGCCGGATGTCGGGTTCGTGTCGATGCAGAAGGGCCCGCCGGCGGCCGAGATCGCGACCTGGCCCGGGCCGGCCCCGCTGGTCAGCGCGGACCCGGTGCTGGGCGATTTCGAGGACACGGCGGCGCTGGTGGCGAATCTCGACCTGGTGCTGTGCGTGGACACGTCGATCGGCCACCTGGCCGGCGCGATGGGTCGGCCGGCCTGGATCATGCTGCCGTTCGCGCCGGACTGGCGCTGGATGCTGGGGCGGGCCGACTCGGCCTGGTATCCCTCCGTGCGCCTGTACCGGCAGCCGGCGCCGCAGGCCTGGACGGAGGTGATCGCGCAGGTGCTGGAGGATCTCGGTCGTCAGGTGGCGTCCAGCGACCCGTCCCGGCACATGGCCGAGGCATAGGTCGCCCCTGCGGCGCCAGGCGCTGCCAGATCACTTCGGCTCTCGGCCCGACGCCTCCAGGGCTGCCCGCCGCACATCCTCGGCGGGCAGGCCGGACAGGACCGCCTGCAGGGTGTGGCGGGTCGCGTAGAGCTGGTCGAGCAGCGACAGCACCAGGCCCAGGGCGTCCGGCTCGATGCCGACATCAAGCCGCAGGTCGCGCACCAGCGTCACCCGGGCTATGTCCGTCTCGGCGAACAGCCAGGCCGGCGGCTCTCCGGTCGGGCAGACCCAGCCGCGCGCGATCCAGTCCTCAAGATCGCCAGGTCCGATGTCGCGCACCAATCGACAGACTGCCTCGGCGCGAATCATTCGATGCTGATCCCTGCCCTCGGGTCGAACGGGTGCGCCGGTTTCCAGCTTCGCAACAGGTCGGCGAGTTCGGGATCAGGCTGGACCGGCATTGCGATCTCCAGTTCGACCATCTGGTGTCCTCCGGCAATTCCGCGCCCGCGCAGCCGCAGCCTCGTGCCCTGGCCCGAGCCCGCGGGGATGGTCAGGCGAACCGGACCGGTCAGGGTCGGCACATCCACGGCGGCCCCCAGCACCGCCTCCTGCAAGGTCACCGGCAGCCGCAGCACGATGTCGTCGCCCTCGCGGCGGAAATGGGCGTGCGGCGCCACGCTGACCTCCACCAGCGCGTCGCCCGCCGGCGCGCCCTCCGATCCGGGCCTGCCCTGCCCCTTCAGCCGCAGGACGTGGCCGTCGCGCAGGCCGGCCGGGATGGTGACGTCCAGGACGCGGCCGTCCGGCAGGGTCAGCCGGCGAACCGCGCCGCGCGCCGCGTCGAGGAAGCTGACAGTCAGCGAATATTGGATGTCTGCTCCCGGCCGGGGTCCGAAGCCGCCCCCGGAAAAGCCATCGCGCCCGGCGCCCTGGGCACGGAACGCCTGGCCGAACAGCAATTCCAGGTCATCGACGGTGAACGCGCCCTGCGCCGCCCCGGCGCCGGCCTGGCTGCGGCGGGCGCCGCCCGGACCGCCCCAGTAGCCGCGCGGAGCCGCCTCATGCCCCTCGGCGTCGATCTCGCCACGATCGAATCGCGCCCGGCGGTCAGGGTCGGAGAGAAAGTCATGCGCTGTGCTGATCTCCTTAAATCGCTCGGCTGCGTCCGGCTTTCCCGGGTTGAGGTCGGGATGATACTTCTTGGCGAGCGATCGGTATGCCTTGCGTATCGCATCCTCGCTGTCGCCCGGTCGAACACCGAGAGTTTCGTACGGGTTCTTCATCGCATCCATGTTAGCTGCGCCGGTCGGGCGCTGCCAGCGCGCCATGTCAAACGCCCGGCGAGGGTCGGTTCAGCCATGCCGGCCCGCTCACGAAACGGCTGCCGGGAACGTAGAATCGCCAGGGTCGGTCGGCAGCCCGGGTGAGTCCGATGCGCACGCTGGTCCCGGTCCCGGCCACCGGGCGGGAGCCGGGCGCCAGATAGACAGGATTGCCGGCGCACAGATCCAGGCCGTCCAGCGTCCGGTCGATCGCCAGCGCGGCTGCCAGCCGTCCTGGCCCGCGCGCAATGTCGCGCGGCGCCACGCCGCCGCGGCGCAGCGACATCAGAGCCACCCCATGCTCCGGCTCGATCGCGCGGATGAGCACGCCCGCCCCGATCCCGGCCGCTTCGCTTGATACGTTCAGCATCCAGCAGCTTCCATACGCCCGATAGACGTAGGCGTGGCCGCACACCAGGAACAATGAGCGGTTGCGCTCGGTCATGCGCCGATAGTGATGGGCGGCCGGGTCGCCCGGAGGATAGGCCTCGGTCTCCACGATGCGCCCACCGGCGATCCCGTCGGGCAGCAGGCGGACCACACGCTGCCCCAGCAGGAAGCGTGCGAGGGCAACCGTGTCAGTCGGCAGGTCGGAGCGCCGGAACGGGGCCGGGGCAACCTCGCCCACCGTTACATCGGTATGAACGACCGTAAATCCGTCAACAAATGTCAACTTAGGCATTGTCCGGCAGTCGGAGATTGCACAAGATGTATCCGCGAACACAAAGGCGACACACCCCATGTCCTACAAAGCCTCGGCGACAGAGTCTCTCTCGCAACATCGCAGTCATGCCACAAACTCCGTGTTGACCGCTCACCAGCGCATGATACCACATTCGCGGAATACTGTGCCAGACGCCCGCGTCGATCTCATGCGCGACGTGCTGCTTACTCTGGTTCGCCGCGACGGCCGCGACCTGACCGCTCGCCAGCTCAGCGCGTTCCTGATCGTCTACACCAACGACGACGTGCAGACCGTCAGCAGCCTGGCGGAGCTGATGAACATTTCGCGCCCCGGCGTCACGCGGGTCATGGACCGTCTGGTGCGGTTCGACCTGATGGCGCGCGAGGAGGACCAGGACGACCGCCGCCGGGTTCTGGCCCGGCGCACCGCCCGTGGCCTGACCTTCCACCAGGAGCTTGCCGCGATCGCCCGCGCCGCCGCGGACGGCCGCATCGACAGCCTGCCGCCGGCCGAGTTTTCGAGCCAGGCCGCCTCGGGCAAGTCCGCCCGCATCTGACCAGCCATCGGGTTCCGGCCGGCGGGCGGCAGGCCGCCGACCTGGCTTGCGCCTATTCGGCAGGCTGCCCGGCGGCAGCCCGGCTGCCGCCCACTTCCCCAGGCTGGCCGACCGCTGCGGAAGGCGACTGATCCGCGCCCGCAGCCGTGACCGGGACGTTCAAGTCGTACGCGACCCGCAGCACGACGAACCACGGGTAGCGGCTGTCGAGCGGCTGGTCGGCACGCTCGCCCAGGCGGCCGTCGTCGGTGACCGGCACGTGCTTCATCGTCACCGCGTCATCGACATTGCCGCCCAGCACGCTGAGCAGCCCCGGCGCCTGGCCCACGACGATGTCGCAATGGGCCGGAAAATCGCCGGCCGGCAGGTCGGCATAACGCACCGGGCGCGGCGTGCGCGAGGTGCAGATGAGGTCGCCCGGAACCGGCGCGTAGGCGTCGATCGGGTAGGCGCTCACCGCCCATCCGGCATCCTCGCCATGCGCCATTCGCCACGCGGCGTCGATATAGGTGTGATGCGACGGCGAGTACGGGAAACGTCCGACCGCGCCGGCGATGCGCATGACGTAGCTGATGAAGGCAGCCGACCACGCATAGTCTCCGTCGTCGCTGGCCGGGAACACGGCGCCGAAGGCGTCGTGCTTGCCGGTCCATGAGACCTCCGGCGTCGAGAAATCCTGGCTCTCGTACCAATATTCGCCGACGCGCTGCCACAGTCCCTCGTAGCGCTCCGGCTTCTGGTCCGGCAGGGGCGGCGGTCGCGTGCCGGGCGGGTCGTCGTCGACCGGCTGCCCGAAGACGCGCCATTCGCGCAGCGCAATGGCGATCGCCGCCTCGCGGGTGAACGGCTCGTACGGCTTGCTGGCGAAATCGGGCACGTTCGGCGTCGCGCGGACGATCGCGGCCGGGCCGCCCGGCCGGCGCCCGACCGGCGTCCGGCCCGCGCAACCGGCAAGCGCCAACAACGCCAGAGCGGCAATTCCGAGCCGGCGCATCGGTTCAGCCGCGTTCGGGAAACAGCGAGATGAGGCCCGCGGAACTGGCATCGCAGCGGCCGCGCTCGGTGATCAGCCCGCTCACCAGACGCGCGGGCGTGACGTCGAATGCCGGATTGGCCGCGGCGCTGGCCTCTGGCATCACGCGCACCGTCTCGATGGCGCCCGACGCGGTGCGCCCGGTCACCATCGAGACCTCGTCGCCGCCGCGCTCCTCGATCGGGATGTCGCGCACGCCGTCGGCGATGTCCCAGTCCACCGTAGTCGATGGGGTGGCGACCCAGAACGGCACCTGATTGTCGTGCGCCGCAAGCGCCTTCAGATACGTGCCGATCTTGTTGGCCACGTCGCCGGTGCGCGTCACCCGGTCGGTGCCGACGATGACCAGATCGACCTCGCCATGCTGCATCAGGTGGCCGCCGGCATTGTCGGCGACGACGCTGTGCGCGACGCCGTGCTGGCCCAGCTCCCACGCGGTCAGCGCCGCGCCCTGGTTGCGGGGGCGCGTCTCGTCCACCCAGACATGCAGGTCGATGCCGCGCTCGAACGCCGTGTAGATCGGCGCCAGGGCGGTGCCCCAGTCCACGGTGGCCAGCCAGCCGGCATTGCAATGCGTCAGCACCTGCACGCGCCGGCCGGGCCGGCGGGCGGCAATGTCCTCGATCAGCGCCGAGCCGTGACGCCCGATCGACGCGCATTGCGCCACGTCCTCGTCGGCAATCAGCGCCGCCTCGGCATAGGCCGCCGCGGCGCGCTGCTCCGGGCGGGTGTTGCGCAGCCGCGTCAGCATCCGCTCGATCGCCCAGCGCAGGTTGACCGCGGTCGGCCGGGTCGCGGCAAGCGTCGCGCATGCAAACTCAAGCGCGTCGGTGGACGGATCGGCGCGCATCGCCAGCGCCACGCCGTACGCCGCCACGGCGCCGATCAGTGGCGCACCGCGCACCTGCATCGTGCGGATCGCGTGCGCGGTCTGTCCGACGGTGGCCAACGACAGGATCCCGAACGACCACGGCAGCTTGGTCTGGTCGATCACATGCACCGTGCTGCGGTCGCCCGGATCGACCCAGACGCTGCGATACGCAGAGCCGTTGACCTTCACCGCGGGGCCGCAGTCGCGGTGGGCGGCGAATCCTGCCTGGCTTGCGGCATATCCTGGCGCGCCGGGTACGGGCGGGACGTGATCGACATCGTGCGGACGGCATCCTCAGTCGCGTTGGTGAAGCACGCAGATCAGGGTGAATAGGCGACGAGCGGTGGCGAAGTCGATGGCTATCTTGCCCGCAAGTCGCGCGATCACCAGCCGCGCTCCTTCGTCGTGCAGGCCGCGCCGGCCCATGTCGATCGCCTGCAGCCGCGCGTCGCGGCCCTCCTCGACGGCCGCCTCGTGGCTGGCCACGATCGTGTGATAATCGCGCACCAGCCGCCGAAACGGACCAAGCGCCAGCGCGTGCACGACCAGCGCGCCGCCATCCGGCCGGCGCACATCGAAGATCAGCCGGCCCTGCGCGATCGAGAGCGCCAGCGCGAAGCCGTCGCTGCCGTCCGCCGAAACGCCGCGCAGGATCGGCAAAAATCGCCCCTCCGCCTGCAGGTCGGCAACCGCGCGCGCGCGCTCCGCCTCCTGCAGCGGCGACAGTCCGGCGAAGCCGACCTGATCGAGACGCACGCTGAGCAGCCGGCCGTCGGACGCCGGCTGGGCGGCTGCGTCACTCGGCATCGGCGGACTTCGCAAGCCCGAGCCTGAGCGCCAGTCCGACGGTGCCGCCCTTGATCGGGCGCAGCAGCAGCAGCGACAGCACCAACGTCAGCGGCAGCCAGATTGCTGCGTGTAGCCAGAGCGGGGGCGCGCAGGCGCGTTCCACTATCAGCATGCCGCCGACCACGAGGTGGCCGACAATGAAGATGGTGAAGTAGGGCGGCGCGTCGTCGGCGCGGGCCGAACCGAGCGGCGCGCCGCAACCGGGGCAGACATCGACGACGCGCAGATAGCCGGCGAACAGCCTCGCCCGCCCGCACGCGGGACAGCGGCAGCGCAGGCCGCGGCCGATCATGCACGCCGCCGTCGGCAGCCGACTGGACGGTTGCGAACGCAGTCGATCCGGAGTCCAGCGACGGATGTCGGCCCCGGCGAGAGGAGGAGCAAGAACGCGAACGTCTGGCACAGAGAGCTTCCTGATGGCGGGCGGGCCTGCCCGGTGATGCGCGACGGCGCGGCGCCCTTCTAATGATGCGAGCACCCGGCCCGGCATCAAGCGGCGCGGCGTCACGACTTCGACGAAAATGCGCGCCGAGCGGTGTTCGCCAACGCCGCCGCGCCGCGAACTCGGCGGGGACCAACTCATTTTATGCGTTTGTCCACCCCATTTCGCGACGCTTTCTGTTGACAGCAGAACGGGCGAGGGCAGATAGCGTCGAACAGGCCCGCAAGCGTACCGATTCGCGCAACGCTGCGACCCGGACTCGCCCGCGGGTGAGGGAAAGACCTGATGAGGACGCGACGCGGTCAGGCGATTGAACGGGCGGTGCCGGGCAGCGCGGGCCATGGTTCGCTGCGCATCATCTGGACGGAGCGCGCTGCCGGCGTGCGCGCGAGGCGCGCGGAACTGCCCGACCGAGCGATCGTTCGTGCAGAGGACCAAACCTTCACGAACAGGACAGGGAGCCTTCGGGAATGAGCAACGACGATACGAGCGACAAGGCGGGCGCACAGCCGCTCGCCATGCGCACGCCCACGCGCGGCGGCGCGCGCAAGGTGGGCGGCCGCGGCGCTGCGGCCGCCCGCGGGACGGCAGCGCGCGGCGCCGGCGCGACGCGAAAGGCGCCGGCCAAGCGGGGCGGCAAGGCGGCGGCCGCGAAGGCGCCGGCGAAATCGGCGCGCGGCGCTGCCAAGACGACGCGCGCGACAAAGCAGGCCGCGCCGAAGCGGACGGCGCGCGGCGCAGCCGCGAGCAAGACGCCCGCTCGCAACGCAACCGCGCGCAAGGCGCCCGCGAAGGCAACCGCGCGCACGGCAACCGCGCGCAAGACGCCGGCGCGCTCGACCGCGCGCGCCGCGGCGGCGGCCAAGCCGGCGGCGCGCAAGGCCGCGACGCGCGGCGGTGCCGCGCGCAAGACGACGACCGCCACTGCGCGCGGCGGCCGGACTGCGGCAAAGGCGACCGGCCGGACGACATCCGCGCGCGCCACGAAGGCCGCCGCCAAGCCGGCCGCGACGCGGCGCGCCGCCGCTGCCAAGACCACGGCCGGTGGCCGCCGCGCCGCAGCCGCCAAGAGCACGACTGCGTCGCGGCGCACCAGTGCGGCCGCGCCAAAGGCCGCGACGGCGCGCAAGACCACGCGGGCGACCGCGGCGCGCGGCGCTGCCAAGACCACCCGCACTGCGGCCGAAGCGCCGAAGCGTCGCGGCAGGCCACCGCAAACTCAGGCCGCGCCATCGGCGCCGGCCGCCGTCACGCGGCGTCCGCGCCGCTCCAAGGCGACTGCGGAACAGTCGCATGCCGAGACGATGCCGACCGAGACGATGGACGACATGCCGGCGATCGCCCACGAGGAATAGGCGCGGCGCAGCCCTGCCCGGCTGCCTGCCGTTGCGATACGGACAGGCTGCACAGACCCTCTCCCGTTGCGGGAGGGGGTCGGGCACGGCAAGGCGAGACCTGGACGCAAGAGTGTGCGGCGTCAGCGGAACTGGCTGAGCAGGCCATCGACTTGCGGCGGAGTCAGACATCGCGGAGCCGCGCCGCGCAGCAGCATGAACAGCTTCGCCGCCTCCTCCAGCTCCTCGGCCGCGAACACCGCGTCGGCCAGCGAGCGGCCGCTGACCACCGGACCGTGATTGGCCAGCAGCACCGCGCGCGCGCCGGCCGCCGCGGCGTGGATCGCCGGCTCCATCGCCGGATCGCCCGGGCGATAGTACGGGATCACCGGCAGGCTGCGGCCCACGCGCATGACGAAATACGGCGTCAGCGGCGGAATCGGGTTGCGCGCATCGACCTCGGGCAGGCACGCGACCGCGGTCGCCATCGTCGAATGCAGATGCACCACGGCGCCGGCGTCCTGGCGCGCCGTGTAGAACGCGCGGTGCATGAACACCTCCTTGCTCGGCGCATCGCCGCCGACATGCGCGAAGCGGGCGTCCAGGCGCGCGATGCGCGCGGGATCGAGTTCGGCCGAGGCAGGAGTTGGTCGGCGTGATCAGATACCCGTCATCCAGCCGCACGCTGATGTTGCCGGCGCTGCCGACCGAGAAGCCGCGGGCGAACAGGCTGGCGGCCAGTTCGACCATCAAGGCGCGCGCGTCGGCCTCGGTCATGCCGCCGGCTCGTCCAGCATCGCCAGGCTGCGGACGAAGAAATCGCGGTCGCCGAAATTGCCGCTTTTCAGCGCCAGCAGCAGCGGCGGCGCGCCGGGGTCGCCCTCGGCAAGGGTCCAGGGCACGCCGGGATCGATCTGCGGTCCGATGCGCAGGCGGCGCAGTCCGAGCCCGGACGCGACCGCGCCGGACGTCTCGCCGCCCGCCACCACCAGGCGGCGCACGCCCTGCTGCACCAAGTGTCCGGCGAGCCGCGCCAGGGCCGTCTCGACCAGCGCGCCGGCCTGCTCGCGGCCGAGCCGCTGCTGCAACGCGGCGACGCGGTCGGGGGGCGCCGATGCGGCGATCAGCACCGGCTCCACGCCGATGCGGCCATCCAGCCAGGTCACGCCCTGCGCCACCAGGACGTCGGCGTCCGGGGTGGCGAGCGGGTCCAGCTCAAGCGTCGGCATCCGCTCGCGCGCGAAGCCGATCTGCAGCAGCGTTGCGCGCGAGCACGAGCCGGCCAGCACGGCGCCCGGCCCGTCCACCGCCGGCAGCGCCCCGGCATCGGCATGCACCGGCAGCAGGCCGCGCCGGCGGAAGTTCTCGGGCAGGCCGATCGCCACGCCGGATCCGCCGGTGATCAGCGCGTGCTGTTCGGCGGCGCGGCCGATCGCTGTCAGGTGCGCGTCGGTCACGGCATCGACGACCGCGTAGCGACGCCCCTGTTCCTTGAGCGCGGTCATCGCCGCGCGGATTGCCGGCGCGCCCTGCTCGACGGTGGCGAACGGCACCAGCCCGACCGCGCCCTCGGTCTGCCGTCCCAGCACCCGCACAAGGTTTGCGTCGGTCATCGGCGTCAGCGGATGCGACTGCATGCCGCTTTCGTTGAGCAACGTCTCGCCGACGAACAGGTGGCCCTGATAGACGCTGCGGCCATTGGCCGGGAAGGCCGGGCACATCAGGGCGAAGTCGCATTCCAGCGCAGCCACCAGCGCATCGGCCACGGGTCCGATATTGCCGGCATCCGTGCTGTCGAAGGTCGAGCAGTACTTGAAGAAGAACTGGCGGCAGCCGACGCCGTACAGCCAGGCCAGCGCCGCCAGGCTGTCGGCCACCGCCTGGCGGCTGGGCGCGGTGCGCGATTTGAGCGCGATCACGATGGCGTCCGCGTCCGGCGGCGCCTCATCGTCGCGCGGCAGGCCGAGCAGCTGCACGCAGCGCATGCCCTGCGCCACGAGCATGGCGGCGAGGTCCGTCGCTCCGGTGAAATCGTCGGCGATGCAGCCGAGCAGCGGGCCTGGAGCCTGCATGCCTCAGTCCTCCAATGCGCGGGCGAAGGCTCGCGCCTGTTCGTCCCAGCCGGGCAGCGCGCGGCCATGCTGCCAGGCGGCATCGGCCATCTGACGACGCAGCGCGGCATCGTAGATCATGCGGCGCATGCCGTTTGCCAGCGCCGCGTGATCGCCAGGCGCTGCGATGACGCCGGCCGCGGCCGGCACCAGCGCGGCGACCGCGCCGCCGGCGGTGGTCGCGACCGGCACGCCGCGGCGCAAGGCTTCGGCCACCACCATGCCATACCCCTCGTAATAAGTCGCCAGCGCGAACACCGCCGCGCGCTGCCACAGCGGCTGCAGGGCAGTGGCATCCAGTTCGCCGGCAAATCGGACTCGCGCCGCGACGCCGAGGCTCTCGGCCAGCCCGCGCAGCTGCGCCGCATAGTCCGCATCGCGCTCGCCGCCGACGATGGTCAGCGTCCAGTCCAGATCCGGCAGCCGCGCCAGCGCGCGCAGCAGCACGTCATGTCCCTTGCGCGGCAACAGGGTGCCGACAGCCAGAACCATGCACCCGTCGGTCGCGGCCGGCCCGGGGCTGCGCGGCGCGTCGGCGATGCCGGGATGCACGACGCGGATGCGCTCCGCCTGGACCGCGAATTCCGCCACGAGCCGCGCGGCGGTGTCGTCGCTGGTGACGATGATCCGGCGCAGTCGCGGCAGCAGCGCGGTCTCGATGCCGCGCAGCCGCGCACGCGCCGCCTCGTCGCGACCGGTCTCGAGGGCGGTCGGATGATGCACGAGCGCCGCGGCATCCCGCGTCACGAGCGCATCGGCAAGCGGCGCGAATGCCGGCAGGCAGGCGCCGTCGATGACCAGCCGTTCGCCCGGTTCCAGATCGTCCAGCAGCGATGCGGCGGCGGCCAGCGCGGCCGCGTCCGGCGTCGGATGCTCGCCCGCAAGCGCCGCAGCCTCGGCCGGGCACCCAAGTCCCCGCAGCCCGGCCAGCATTGCGCGGTCATAGACATGCCCGCCGGAGACGGCGTGCAGCGGCGCCGGCAGCACAAGGCGCAGGCGCGTCACGCGGCGCAGGTCACGAATACGTCATGGCAGGTCGCGGCTACACCCACGCGGCAGATCCTCCGGCTGCGCGCGCAGGTTTGCCATGAGCCGGAGCGGTCTGTCGAACCGCCCCTGGGTGGTCGGGCGGCGGGCTAGTTCGGCTTGGCGACGGCGGCGGCGTGCTGCCAGCGGCATGCGGCGACGGCTTGACGGCAGGCGCGCTGCACGTCGGCAAGCGTCGGCAGCACGCTGCCGTCCAGCTCGTCGAGGCGGATGTCCACGGCGACGAACCGGAACCCCTGGTCCTGACGGACCGCGGCGCCGACGAAGTTCCCATCGACATCAATCACGTGCGACTGCTTCATGCCGCTTCCCCCGCTCCCACATCGCCAAGCTAGCGGCAAATCTATCATAGTCAAGCGTGGAATATGTAATCTACGCCTAACATCTGTTTCGTGATCCGGCTCGTCCTGGTCCTGAATGCGGGAACGGCATTGACGATCGGCAAATTGGTCAGTCAAATCTGCCCCAAGGGAAGGAAGCGGCACACGATGCCACCGGTTCTCCAGCTCGCTGGCGTCGTCAAATCGTTCCCGGGCGTCAAGGCGCTGAAGGGCGTGTCGTTCGATGTCGTCGCCGGCGAGGTGCACGCGCTGCTGGGCGAGAACGGCGCGGGCAAGAGCACGCTCATCAAGGTGATGTCCGGGGTCCACGCGCCCGACGCCGGCACGCTGTCGATCGACGGCGAGGCGACCGTTCTCGACGGTCCGCATGCCGCGCGCGCGCGCGGCATCGCGACGATCTTTCAGGAACTGCTGCTGTTTCCCGAGCTGAGCGTCGCGGAAAACATCTTCATGGGCCATGCGCCGCGGGCGCGCGGCGGCGGCCTGGACTGGCGGGCGATGCGCGCGCAGGCGCGCGCGCTGCTGGCCTCGCTGGACATCCACGACCTCGATGTGGACGCCGTGGTGGGAACGCTGTCGGTCGGCAACCGCCAGCGCGTCGAGATCCTGCGCGCGCTGTCGCAGGACGCGCGCGTGCTGATCATGGACGAACCGACCGCCGCACTCGGCGAGCATGACGTGCGCCGGCTGTTCGACATCGTGCGCCGGCTGCGTGAGCGCGGCGTCGGCATCGTCTATATCAGCCACCGCATGGAGGAGATCTTCTTGCTGGCCGATCGCGTCAGCGTGCTGCGCGACGGCGAGTACGTCGGCACCCGCGAGGTCGCCCGGACCGACGCCGGCGAGCTGGTGCAGATGATGGTCGGACGGCGGATCGAGCAATTGTTCCCGAAGATCACCGTGCCGGTCGGCGCACCGGTGCTGGAGGTGGCGGACCTGGTGCGCCTGCCGGCGACGCGCGGCGTCAGCCTGAGCGTCCACGCCGGCGAGATCGTCGGCCTGGCTGGCCTGGTGGGTTCCGGGCGGAGCGAGTTGGCGCAGGCGATCTTCGGCATCACGCCCGCGCAGTCGGGAACCATCCGCGTCGGCGGCCAGACGGTGCGGATCGCCTCGCCGGCGCAGGCGCGCGCGCTCGGCATCGCCTACGTGCCCGAAGATCGCGGCACGCAGGGCCTGGTGCGGCCGATGACGGTGCGCGAGAACGTCTCGCTGGCGGTGTTCCCGCGCATCTCGCGCGGCGGCTTCATCGATGCTGCTGCCGAACGAGGCCTGGCCGATGCCGCGGTCGCGCAGTTCTCGATCCGCACCGCCGGGATCGAGCAGATCGTGGGCAAGCTGTCGGGCGGCAATCAACAGAAGATCGTGCTCGGCAAATGGCTGGCGACGCGGCCCCGGGTGCTGATCCTGGACGAACCGACGCGCGGCATCGACGTCGGGGCGAAGGCGGAAATCCATCGCCTGATGGGCGAACTCGCGGCGCAGGGCCTGGCGATCCTGATGATCAGCAGCGAGTTGCCGGAGGTGCTGGGCATGAGCGACCGCGTGCTGGTGGTGCGCGAGGGCCGCATCGTCGCCGAGTTCCCGCGCGCCGAGGCGCTGCCGGAGGCGGTCGGCGCGGCGATGATGGGCGGCGCTGTCAAGCCGCAAGCGGGACCGCTTGCGGCATGAGCGCCACCGCAATGCGGCCGTGGCGGCCCAGCGTGTCGCAGGAATGGCTGCTCGCCATCGCGATCGCCGTGCTGCTGCTGGTCGTGGGCCTGATCAATCCGCGCTACGTGTCGGCGCGCAACCTGCAGACCATCCTGCTCGGCAACGCCTATGTGGCGATCGCCGCGATCGGCATGTCGATGGTCATCATCTCGGGCAACATCGACATCTCGGCCGCGGCGCTGATCGGCGTGCTGGCGACGGTCAGCGGCACGATGGCGGTCGCGGGCGCGCCGCTGGTGCTGTGCTGGCTGGTCCCCGTGCTGCTGGGCATCCTGGCGATGGCGGCGATGGGCGCGATGGTGGCCTGGCTGCGCATCCCCTCGATCGTGGTCACGCTGGGCATGCTCAGCATCCTGCAGGGCGGCCTGATCAGCGTCACCGGCGGCCAATGGATCACCAACCTGCCGGCCGGCTACGACATCGCGCATCGCGCGGTGTTCGGCGTGCCCCTGCCGGTGTTCCTGATGCTGGTGCTGACCGCGCTCGCCGCGTGGTGGCTGCGGCGCACCGCGTCCGGGCGCAGCATCTATGCGGTGGGCGGCAATGCCGAGGCGGCGCGGCTCTGCGGCATCGCCTACCGCCCGACGATCCTGATGACGTTCGCCATTCACGGGCTGTTCCTGGGCATCGCCGCGGTGCTGTACGCGACGCAGCTCGGCGTCATCCAATCGACCGTGCCGCCGACGCTGGTTCTGTCGATCATCACCGCGAGCGTGGTCGGCGGCGTGTCGATCCTGGGCGGCATCGGCACGGTGGTCGGCTCGACCCTGGCAGCCATCCTGATCGCGGCGATCGGATCGAGCCTGATCTTCGTCGGCATCTCCCCGTACTGGCTGCGGCGCGGTGCAGGGATTGCTGATCCTGATTACCGTGCTAGCCGACATCCTGCGCCGCCGCCGGCGCGGGAGCCTGGGGTGAGCCTGCGCCCTCACCCCGGCCCTGTTCCAAAGGGTGAGGGAGTTCTGCCTCCTCTCGCTTTGGAACAGGGCCGGGGTGAGGGCACCCTGGCGCACCGCCGGCCGGTCCGCCTCGCCGCGCACGAGGTGGTGCTGCTGTCCATCCTGGCGGTCGCGCTGGTGGTGCTGGCGTTCTTCACCGACCGTTTCCTGACGCTGGACAACCTGCTGAACCAGGGCCGGCTGATGACCGAGATCGGCCTGATCGCCTTGCCGATGACCTACGTCATCATCACCGGGGGCATCGACCTGTCGGTCGGCTCGACGCTCGGCCTGTGCGCGATCATGCTCGGTTATTCGTGGAAGACTTTCGGCTTCCCGCTGCCGCTGGCGATCGCCTTCGCGCTGGCCGTGGGCGCGGCCTGCGGCTTCGTCAACGGCTGGTTCATCACCCGGATGCGGGTGCCGCCGCTGATCATGACACTGGCGACGCTCGCGTTGTACCGTGGCCTGGCGGAGGGCATCAGCCAGGCCCATTCGGTGCGCGGCTATCCCGACTGGTTCTTCGGGCTGGGCCAGGGCGATGCGCTGGGCGTGCCCAGCCAGCTCTGGCTGCTGCTGGCGGCGATCGCGGTGTTCGGGGTCGTGCTGGCGCGTACCACCTTCGGCCGCACGCTGTACGCGATCGGCAGCAACGAGACGGCGGCGCGATTTTCCGGCCTCGCCGTGGCGCGGGCGAAGATCCTGATCTATACGGCTTCCGGATTGATGTCGGGGCTGGCGGCCTGGATCTTCGTCAGCCGCGTTTCGACCACGCGCAGCGACATGGGCACCGGGCTGGAACTGAACGTGATCGCCGCGGTGGTGCTGGGCGGCACCGACATCTTCGGCGGCAGCGGCACGATGCTCGGCACCGTCCTGGGCCTGGTGCTGATCCAGCTGCTGCAGGACGGGTTGGCGCTGACCGGGGTCAAGGGCGACGCGACGATCGTGGTGATCGGCGCCGTGCTGATTGCCTCGATCCTGATGACGAACTTGGCGAAGCGCCGCGGCGGGATCGGGCGCTGAGACGAGATGCACCGCAACAAAACAAGCGAGGGGATGCCATGAGAAAGACGATGCTGGCGACGCTGCTGCTGACCACGGCGCTATGGGCCGGACAGGCCTGCGCCGCTGCGCGCTGGGACGGCGCCGACGACCTGCCGACCAACCCGCTGCCCTGCGGCGCCGGCGCCGCGGCGCCTGCCGCGGCCGCGCAGCCCTATAACGGCGGCAAGGCGGTCGGCGCGCCCGACAAGGCCGGCAAGCCGATCACCGTCGTCGATGTGCCCAAGCTGATCGGCATCGGCTATTTCGACGCCACCAGCAAGGGAATGCAGCAGGCCGCGAAGGAGCTCGGCAACGTCAAGGTGACGACCGACGGCCCGACCGCCGCGCAGATCGACCAGCAGATCACCTTCATCGACAACTACATCACCCGCGGCGTCGATGGCGTGCTGTTCGCCGCCAACGACCCGGTCGCCATCGCCCCGGTGCTGAAGAAGGCGCTGAGCAAGGGCATCCACGTCGTCGGCTACGACGCCGACGCGCAGCCGGACGCGCGCGAGTGGTTCGTCAACCAGGCGCAGTTCAACGGCATCGGCAAGTCGATGATGGACGCGATGGCCAGCGAGATCGGCGAGGACGCCAGCTTCGGCATCGTCACCAGCACGTTCACCACGCCGAACCAGGCGCGCTGGATCGCCGAGATGCAGGCCTATGCCACGAAATGCCATCCGAAGATGAAGTGGCTGGAGACGGTCGAGGCGCAGGAGGACAACAACCTGTCCTTCAACCAGGCCTCCGCGCTGATCAACAAGTACGGCGACCGACTGAAGGGCCTGTTCGGCATGACCTCGGTGGCCACCCCCGCCTCGGCCGAGGCGGTGAAGCAGCTTGGACAATGCGGCAAGATCGCCGTGGTCGGACTGGCGACGCCGAATGCGATGAAGCCGTACGTCGATAGCGGCTGCGTCAAGTCGGTGGTGCTGTGGAACCCGGTCGATCTGGGCTATGCGGCGGTGTACGCCATGCGCGCAGTCGAGGACGGCAAGCTGAAGCCGGGTGCGACCGAGCTGGACGCGGGCCATCTGGGCAAGCTGCAGGTGATCAACGGCAGCGAAATCCTGCTGGGCGCGCCGTTCGTGTTCACCAAGGCCAACATCGGCCAGTTCAACTTCTGATACCGCCGCCGGAGACAGTCATCGCGAGGCGCCGCGCGCGCCTTGCGATGGCCAGGCTTCAGGACGCGCCGTTCCCTGCAAGCCCGGACAGGTACACGCGGGCAGCCTCGTCGTCGCACAAGCCGATGGCGCGAGCGTACGCAGCCTGCGCCTCGGCTTCGCGACCCAGAGCGCGGAGCAGGTGGGCGGCGAGCGCCCAGTAGGGCTGATACTGCGCGACCGACGACTGCGGGGATCGCCGCAAGCTGGTCCCAGCCGGCCGCGTCGCCGTGCGCCATGCCGATCGCGGCGGCGCGACCGACCAGCGCGCCGGTGATCGGGGACAGCCGCACCAGCGCCTCATACAACACGCAGACGGCGTCCCAGTCCGTCGCGCCGGTGCGGGCGCGCTGGGCATGGGCGGACTGGATCGCCGCCTCCAGCCGGAAGCGGCCCAGGCCGCCGCCTTTGCCGCTGGCGATCGGCAGCCGGTCGGCCTCGTCCAGCAGCGCCGGTGACCAGCGCGCCACGTCCTGTTCCGAAAGCGGCACGTAGCGCCCGCTGGCGTCGCGCCTCGCATCGCGGCGCGCCTCGCAATGCAGCATCAGCGACAGCAGCGCCGACGCCTCGGCCGCGTCCGGCAGCAGGCGCAGCAGCAGGCGGCCGAGTTCGATCGCCTCGCTCGCCAGGGAGCGGCGGCGCGGGTCGGCTCCGGCCAGATCGTCCCAGCTGCTGCCATAGGCGGCGTAGATCGCCTGCAGCACGGCATCCAGCCGGGCAGTCAGCTCGGCCGGTTCAGGGTGGGCGAAGGCGATGCGCGCGTCGCGGATCTTCGCCTTGGCGCGGCTCAGCCGCTGCCCCATCGCGGCCGGCTGCACCAGAAAGGTCGCGGCGATCCGCGCGGCGTCAAGGCCGAGCACGGCCTGCAGCATCAGCGGCGTGCGCGCCGCTGCGTCGATCGCGGGGTGGGCGCAGACGAACAGCAGCGCCAGGCGTTCGTCGGGGAACGTCGTTTCGCGCTCGGCCATCTCCTGCGCCTCCTGCGCCAGCGCCAGCAGCGTCGGCGCGGCATCGGCGCGCACCCCGGCACGGCGCGCCATGTCGATCAGCTTGCGGCGTGCGGTGGTGAGCAGCCACGCCTCGGGCCGCTCCGGCACGCCGTTGCGTGGCCAGGTTTCCAGCGCGGCGCGGACGGCATCCGCCAGCACGTCCTCCGCGGCGGCCAGATCGCGGGTCCGCGCCGCGAGATAGGCCAGCAGCCGCCCGCGCAACTCGCGCGCCGCAGTCTCGACGGTGCGGCGCGCGTCCATCCCGTCAGCCCGCGGCCGCGTCAGCCCGCGGCGTCTCAGCTCATCGGCAGCAGGTTCGGGCGCACCTCGAAGACCTTGCCGTTGCCGCCCGGGCAGCGCGCCGCCCAGTCCAGCGCGGCATCCAGGTCCGGCACGTCGATGATGTAGAACCCGCCGAGCTGCTCCTTGGTGTCGGCGTACGGCCCATCCTGCACATGCCGCTTGCCGTCGCGCACGGCCAGGGTCGTCGCGGTCTCGGGCAGTTGCAGTCCGGCGCCGCTGACGAACACGCCGGCATCCCTGAGCGCCCGGAAGCAGGGCGGCCAGCGCTTCCAGTACGCCTCCTGCTGTTGCGGATCGGTGCGCAGCGCGAGTTCGGCAGCGCTCTCGTAGATCAGGACCGTGTAGTTCATCGTGCGTCCTCCGTACTGAGGAGCGCCTGTCGCTCGCCTGCATGACGGCCGGGCGGGCGGCGTTTCGACACGGCTTTGCGGAAAAGCCGCGCCGCGCCATAGATTGCTGCGCCGCGCCCGGCAGACTACACGGGGCGCATGGACACGTCCCGGTACGACTGCATCGTGGTCGGTCGCGGCATCGTGGGGCTGGCGCACGCGCTGGCTGCCGCGAAGGCCGGGCTGCGCGTCGCGGTGATCGACCGCGAGACGCGTTCGGTCGGCGCCTCGGTGCGCAATTTCGGCTTCATCACCGTGACCGGCCAGCAGCAGGGCCTGACCTGGCGGCGGGCGATGCGCTCGCGCGATGTCTGGGCCGAGCTGGCGCCCGCATGCGGCATCGCGATCCACCAGCGCGGCCTGTTCATGTGCGCCCGCCGGCCCGAGGCGGCCTCGGTCGCCGAGGAGTTCGCGGCCGGGCCGATGGGCCGCGGCTGCCGCGTGCTGCGCGGCGGCGACATCCCGGACCCGGCAAGCAGGAACGTGCTGGCCGTGCTGCACAGCCCGCACGAGCTGCGCATGGAAAGCCGCGACGCCATCCCGCGCCTGGCCGCGCATCTGGCGGCGGCGCATGGCGTGGCGTTCCTGCCGCGCGCGACGGTGCTGGGGATCGAGACCGGGCGCGTCCACACCGCCGCCGGCGCGATTGCGGGCGAGCACATCGTCGTCTGTCCCGGACCCGACCTGACCGGCCTGTTCCCCGAGGAGGCGGTGCTGCGGGGCGTCACGCTGTGCAAGCTGCACATGCTGCGCCTGGCGTCCCCCGGGTTCGCGCTCGCCGCCCCGGTGATGAGCGACCTCGGCATGGTGCGCTATCTCGGCTATGCCGGCTGCCCCTCGCTGGGCGCATTGCGCGCCAGGTTGCAGGCCGAGCAGGCGGCGTGGCTCGCCGACGGCATCCATCTGATCGTGGCGCAGGGCGGCGACGGCTCGCTGGTGGTGGGCGACAGCCACCATTACGACGACAGCCCGGACCCGTTCCAGCCCGCCGACGTGGACGACCGCATCCTGGCCGAGTTGTCGGCAGTGCTCGATCTGCCGCATCCCGAGGTGGTCGAACGCTGGACCGGCGCGTACCCGTCCGGGCCGGAGCCGGCGTTCATCGCGGCGCCGCTGCCGGGCGTGCGGCTGGTGCAGGTGACGAGCGGCACCGGCGCCAGCACCTCGTTCGCCATCGCCGAGGAGACCTTGGCCGGCCTGCTGGGGACCGCGCCGCCGCCGCACGCACAGGAGATCGCATGACCGAGACGCCGCGCATCCAGGCCGTCATCCTAGACTGGGCCGGCACCGTCGTCGATTTCGGCAGCCGCGCGCCGATGGGGGCGTTCGTGCGCGCCTTCGCGCAGTTCGGCGTGGACATCGACGTGGCCGACGCGCGCGGCCCGATGGGCATGGCCAAGCGCGATCACATCCGCGCCGTGGGCGCAGCGCCGCGGGTTGCGGCGGCGTGGCGGGCGCGACACGGACGCGCGTTCGGCGACGCGGACGTGGACGCGATCTTCGAGGTGTTCGAGCCGCTGAACGTGGCCAGCGTGGTGGCGCACGCCGACTTCATCCCCGGCGCTCTGGACGCCATTGCGGCGCTGCGCGCCCAGGGCGTGCGGATCGGCAGCACGACCGGCTACACCCGCCCGATCATGCAGCGCCTGCTGCCGGTGGCGGCGGCCGCCGGCTATGCGCCGGAGGTGGTGGTGTGCGCCGGCGACCTGCCGGCCGGGCGGCCGTCGCCGCTGATGATGTGGCATGCGATGGCGCAGATGGGCGTCTGGCCGGCGGCGAGCGTGGTCAAGGTCGATGATACGCCGGTCGGGATCGGCGAGGGTCGGGCGGCCGGCGCGTGGACCGTCGGCGTCGCGCTGACCGGCAACATCGCCGGCCTGTCGCCGGCCGAACTCGAGGCGCTGCCGCAGGCCGAACGGGCCGCGCTGCGAGCGCGCGCCACCGCCGAGATGCAGGCGGCCGGCGCGGATGCGGTCATCGATTCAGTGGCCGGGCTGCCAGCGGCAGTGGCCGCGCTGCAGGCGCGGCTGCAGCGCGGGGAGCGTCCGCCCGGCATCGCGTGACTGTGCGGCCGCAGCGGGCGCGCTCTTGGACAGGACGGTGTGACAATGACCGCAATCCAGGCTTCGCCAGGCGCGCCGGAGCCGCTGGGCGTGACGCCGGACGGGTCGGGCGGCGCCAACGTCGCGATCCACGCGCCGTCGGCCGAGCAGGTCGAGCTATGCCGGTTCGATGCCGACGATCGCGAGGTCTCGCGCGCCGCATTGCCGGAGCGCACCGGCGGCGTGTGGCACGCGCATTTCTCCGACCTGCCGGACGGGACGCGCTACGGGCTTCGCGCGCATGGGCCATGGGCGCCGCATGACGGCCACCGCTTCAACCCGGCGAAGCTGCTGATCGACCCGCACGCGCTGGCGCTGGACCGCGTGCCGCGCCTGCACCCGTCGATGTTCGGCCACGCCGCCGGCGACCCGTCGGCCCGCGACGACGCCGACAGCGCCGGCTTCATGCCGAAAGCCATCGTGATGCGCGCGCCGCCCGCGCCGCCAGTCGCCCGGCCGGACGTGCCGTGGTCGCGCACGGTGATCTACGAACTGCATGTCCGCGGCTTCACCATGCGCCACCCGGACATTCCGCCGCCGATCCGCGGCACCTTCGCGGGCCTGGCGCACCCGGCGGCGATCGCGCACCTGACCGCGCTCGGCATCACCAGCGTCGAGATCATGCCCTGCGCGGCCTGGATCGAGGAGCGGCATCTGGCGACGCTCGGCCTTACGAACTACTGGGGCTACAATCCCGTGGCCATGCTGGCGCCCGATCCGCGCCTGGCGCCCGGCGGCTGGGCGGAGGTGCACGGCGCCGTGGCCGCGCTCGCCGCCGCCGGGATCGAGACGATCATCGACGTGGTGCTGAACCACACCGGCGAGGGCGACCAGCTCGGGCCGACGGTGTCGCTGCGCGGCCTGGACAATGCCGGCTATTACCGGCTGCGCCGTGACGATCCGGCGCTGTACGTGGACGACACCGGCTGCGGCAGCGCGCTGGCCTGCGACCGCCCGCATGTGGTCCGGCTGTGCATGGATGCGCTGCGCGCCTGGGCGGTGCTGGGCCGGGTGCATGGCTTCCGGTTCGATCTCGGCGTGACGCTGGGCCGGCGCGATGACGGCTTCGACGCCGCCGCGCCGCTGCTGACGGCGATTTCGCAGGACGTGCTGCTGCGCGACCTGAAGCTGATCGCCGAACCGTGGGATGTCGGTTCGGGCGGCTACCGACTCGGCGCGTTCCCCGGCCTGTGGGGCGAGTGGAACGATCGCTTCCGCGACGACGCGCGGCGCTTCTGGCGCGGCGATGCCGGGATGGTGGGCGGGCTCGCGACGCGGCTGGCCGGCTCGGCGGACGTGCTCGGCGGCCATCGCCGGCCGTCGCGCGGCATCAATTTCGTCACCGCGCATGACGGCTTCACCCTGGCCGACCTGGTCAGCTACGAGCAGCGGCGCAACCAGGCGAATGGCGAGGACGGGCGCGACGGCGCAGCGGACAACCACGCGTGGAACAACGGCGTGGAGGGGCCGAGCGACGATCCGGCGATCATCGCGGCGCGGCGGCGCGATCAGGCGGCGCTGCTGGCCACGGTCCTGTTCGCGCGCGGCACGCCGATGCTGGCCATGGGATCGGAGCTGGGGCACTCGCAGCAGGGCAACAACAACGCCTATTGCCAGGACGGCAAGCTGTCCTGGATCGACTGGGCGGCGGCGGACCACGACCTGCTGGCCGTGGCGGCGCGGCTGGTGCGCGCGCGGCTCGCGCATCCGGCGCTGCACGACGATCATTTCCTGACCGGAACCGCCGCGACGCCCGGCGATCCGCCCGATGCCGCATGGTTGCGCGCCGACGGCGGCGTGATGCAGCAAGCGGACTGGAACGATCCCCATGCCGGCGTTCTGGTGGCGGTGCTGACGCTGCCCGACGACCGGGTGGCGATCGCGTTCAACCGCGGCCCTGACGCGGTGGCGCTGGCGCTGCCGCCGCCGCGTGCCGGACGAGGCTGGGCGCTGGCGCACGGCCAGGCCGGCGCGCCGTCCGCGCCGGCCCGTTCGGTCACGCTGTTCGCCGAAACGCCCGCCGGGGGATAGCCGCGACCAGCCGGCAGATCCCCACCACCAGCAGCACGGCCAGGATATGCACCACCAGATCCTCGATGCTCGCGTCGAACGGGTGAAAGAACCACAGCAGCGAGGCCGATGCGGCGGCCACCGCCAGCCCGGCCAGCCCGGCCACCAGCCCGGGGCGCAGCGGCCGCGCCCACCACAGCAGGGCGGCCAGCGGCACCGCCAACAGCGCGGAAAACTCCAGGATGAACGGCAGGCATTCGGTGATGGCGTCATGGAACGTGGCCGGATGCACGATCAGCAGCGCGGTCGCGCGCAGGCAGCCCAGGCCGCTGGAGCCGAGCCACAGCGCCGCCCCCGGCAGCGGCAGCCAGGCCCAGCGCCGCGAGCGGCCCGGAACGCTGACCATGCAGGCGGCCAGGGAGGCCAGCACGGCGGTCGCCACCGAACCGGCGACGGCCAGCCACATGTCGGTGAACGAGGCGACGCGCGCCGCCACCGCCGGCAGATCGGCGCGCGCCGCCAGCAGCGCCGCGACCGCCAGCACCAGGGCCAGCCACGCGGCGGCCCGCAACGCCGGCGATGGCAGGCGCAACACCGGGCGCAGGCCGCCGGACAGCTGCTCGATCAGCTGCTCGGTCGAGACATCGGGCGCCGGGCGGGTCCCGGACTGGCTCATGGCGCGGCCGCCAGGATCGCGCGCAGCGACTTGATCGCGCGATGCACGTTGACCTTGATCGCCCCTGCCGACTGTCCTGTGCGCGCCGACGCCTCGGCCACCGACAATTCTCCCAGTTTCACCAGCTCCAGCGCCTGCCGCTGCTTCGGCGGCAATTCGGTCATCGCCTGCCGCAGCCACGCGCGCAGCTCCGACGCCTCCACCCCGGCGTTCGCCGCGGGATCGGCAAAGGTTTCCAGAATGTCAGGAACCGCCGTCTCCTGGTTGCGGATCCGGCTGTCGCGCCGGTGCAGGTCGATCAGCCGGCGGTAGGCGATGCTGAGCAGCCACGGCACGAACGGCCGCCCCGGGTCATAGGTGTGGCGCACCCGATGCAGGGTGAGCAACACGTCCTGCGCCAGATCCTCGGCGCCGGCGGCGTCCAGCCCGCGGCGGCGCGCCACGAAGCGAACGAACGGCGTGACCTCGGCCAGCAGACGGCGATACGCCGCTGCGTCGCCGTCCTGGGCCGCGGCCATCAGAAGCGACCACTGCGCGCGCTGCTCCGCCTGTCCCAACGTCGCCACTGGTGTCTCCGGCCCCTTGTGCGAGTGTAACCTGCTGCGACGCCGGCGCGAACCCCGGCAGACCCGATGGGAGACGCCGATCCGATGGCGCTGAGTCCGATACCGAGGCGCGATGTCCTGGCCCTGGCCGTCCTGGCAGCCCTGCCGGCCGCCCGCGCGCAGGCGGCGAGCATGACCGCGCCCGATGTCGTCGTGTACTGCGACACGACCCTGACGGCCGCGATGCGCGCCCTGGGTGCGGCGTTCCGTCGCCGCAGCAATGTCCCGGTGCGGGTGTTCGGCGGCCCCGGGCCGCAATCCCTGGCGCTGATCGCGCACGGCACGCGCAACGACGTGCTGGTGACGCGGGCGCGCTGGATGGACGATGGCGCGGCGCGGGGACTGGTCAAGGCCGCCACGCGCACCGGCGACTGGGGCGACCCGATCGTGCTGGCCGGGCGCGGCGGCGCGGCGCTTGCTGCCCTGCCCTCGGCGGCGGCGCTGTCCGGCATGCTGTCCGGCGCGAAGCTGGGCGTGATCGATCCGACCCGGCCGGGCGGGGCGGACGGCGTGGCGCTGGCCGGCCGGCTCGGCTGGCGGGCGGACCTGGCCGGCGCGATCGACGGCCCCGGGGTGGCGTTCCTGGTCCGCACCGGCGCGGCCGGCGCCGGGCTGATGCCGCGCAGCGCGGCGCTGCAGCCGCCCGTGCTGTCGGTGCTGGCCACCGTGCCCGATGCGGTGGCGGCCCCGGACCACTACGCCGCGGCGATCAGCAAGAACGCATTGAGTCGCAACAGCGCCGCATTCGTGGCCTATCTGGCGACGCCGGACGCGACGGCGATCCTGCGCGACTGCGGGCTGGAGGTGGTGCAATGAGCGCCGGGGCGGACATGCTGGAGGTTCAGACGCACCCATTGCTGCGCCGGCTGGCGCACTGGACGCTGATGCTGGCGATCCTGATCATGGTCGGCAGCGGCTGGCGCATCTACAACAACGTGCCGATCTTCCCGTTCACCTTTCCGCTGTGGATCACGCTGGGCGGCCAGCCGGATCCGTCCTACGCGCAGCACAACGAATCCGGCACCGGCACGGCGATCGCCTGGCATTTCGCCGGCATGTGGCTGCTGCTGGCCGGCTTTGCGCTGTATCTGCTGCACAGCCTGCTGACCCGGCACCTGACGCGCGACCTGCTGCCGCTGTCGCCGCGCGCGTTCTGGCGCGACTTCAGCGCCGCGGCGCGGTTCCGTCTGGCGCACCGGCTCGGCGAATACAACGCCGTGCAGAAGGTGTTTTACTGGGGCGTGCTGTTCGCCATCCTGATGATGTTCCTCTCCGGCCTGGCGATCTGGAAGCCGGTGCAGCTGGCCCCCCTGGCCTGGGCGTTCGGCGGCTTCGACGTCGCCCGGGTGGTCCACTTCTTCTTCATGGCGGCGATCGTCGCCTTCGTGGCGGTGCATGTAACGCTGGTGGCGCTGGTGCCGAAGACGTTGGTGGCCATGACGCTGGGACGAGCGACCGCCGTGCCGCACGGAGACCACCGATGAGCGAGCTGTTGCGCGGATTGCCGCGGCGCGGGCTGCTGCGCAGCGGCTTCAGCCTGGGCGCGCTGACGCTGTTGAGCGGCTGCGACATCAGCAATTCCGACGCGGTGCAGCAGGCTTTGCATGCGGTGTCGCGCTGGAACGACCGCGTACAGGCGGCGCTGTTCAGTGACCAGACGCTCGCCGCGACATTCCCCGAATCCGCCGTGAAGGGCTACCGGTTCAACGCCTTCTTCGGGCCGCAGGACTCGCCGCGCATCGATGCCGCGAGCTACCGCCTGACGCTGGCCGGGGCGATCGCCGACAAGCGGCCGTGGAGCGTCGATCAGCTGTACGCCTTGCCGCAGCAGAGCCAGGTGACCCGGCATGTCTGCGTCGAGGGCTGGAGCTATGTCGGCAAGTGGAGCGGCGCGCCGCTGCGCGCCTTCCTGGCGCGGATCGGCGCGGACACCACGCAGAAATATGTCGGGTTCGAGTGCGCCGATGGCTATTACGGCAGCATCGACATGGCGACCGCGCTGCATCCGCAGACGATCATGGCGTTCCGCCAGTCGGACAAGATCCTACCGGTCGAGCACGGATTTCCCTTCAAGGTGCGGATGCCGACCAAGCTCGGTTTCAAGAACCCGAAATGGGTGACGACGATGTACGTCACCAACCGGCCGACCGGCGGGTTCTGGGAGGATCGCGGTTATAACTGGTTCAGCGGGTCGTAGCGCATGAGTCTGTCCGACCGCTGCGCGATCGCGGTGATGGCCAAAGCGCCGCAGCCCGGCCGCGTCAAGACCCGGCTGGTGCCGCCGCTGACCCCCGATCAAGCGATGCGGATGAGCGCCGCGTTCCTGCGCGACATCACCGAGAACATCGCGCTTGCCGGCCGCGCGGCGCCGATCGACGGCTGGATCGCCTATGCGCCGGACGGCGATGCCGGATTGTTCGGGGGGCTGCTGGCCCCCGGCACGCAGCTGCTGCTGGCCGACGGCAGCGCGCCGGACGGCGAGCCGCCGATGCCGGTCGGCGTCGAGGGGTTCGGGCGTTGTCTGCTGCAGGCGACCCGCGATCTGCTGGCGCTGGGCTACCGTGCCGCCTGCGTGCTGAACGCCGACAGCCCGACCCTGCCGACCAGCCTCCTCGTGCGGTTGGCAAGCGAGCTGCTGGCCCCGGGCGAGCGGGTGGTGCTGGGGCCGGCCGAGGATGGCGGCTACTACGTGTTGGGGATGCAGTCGGCGCATGCGCGGCTGTTCTCCGGCATCGCCTGGAGCACCGAGTTCGTGGCCGACCAGACGCGCGACCGCGCGCGCGCATCGGGGTTGGAACTGGTCGAGCTGCCCGACTGGTATGACGTGGATGACCGCGAGGCGCTCGGCCGGCTGCTGCGCGAATTGGCTGCGCCGTGCGCCGGCGCGCTGGCGCCGTATGCCGCGCCGGCGACCGCCGCCTGTGTGCAACGCCTGCGGCTGGACCATGCCGGCGCGACGCCGGTTTGAACCGTGCGCTGCTGCTGCTGGGCGCGGGGCTGGTGGCGCTGATCGGCGTCGGGCAGTCGCTGCACGACGGCAGCGAGCTGCGCATTGGCAGCGACCAGCGGCTGATCGCCTTCATCGCGGTGCAGTCGGCCGGCGCGGTGCTGTACCTGCTTGCGGTGCGCGAGACCCTGCTCGGCCGCGCCGATCGCCGCGCGATCTGGCTGGTGCTGGGCGTCGCGGCGGCGATGCGCGCAATCCCGCTGGCCTCGCCGATGTTCCTGTCCAGCGACCTGTTCCGCTACATCTGGGACGGCCGGGTGCAGTTGCACGGCATCAACCCGTATCGCTACGTGCCGGGCGACCTCGCGCTGTACTCGCTGCGCGACGCGGCGATCTTCTCGCACGTCAACCGCGCGATGTATGCGCGCACCATCTATCCGCCGATGGCCGAACTGGTGTTCGCCGCCGTGGCCTGGATCGGCCAAACACCGTTCGTGATGCGCGCGGCGATGGTGGCCTTCGAGGCGTTGGCGATCGCCGCCCTGCTGCCGGTGCTGCGCCGCTGCGGCCTGCCGGCATCGCGCGTGCTGATCTACGCCTGGAATCCGCTGGCGGTGTGGGAGTTCGCGGGCAACGGCCATGTCGATGCCCTGGCGATCGGCTTCCTGGCTTTGGCGCTGCTGGCCTTTGCATGGCGCCGGCCGGCCTGGACGGGCGTGGCGCTCGCGGCGGCGGCGCTGGTGAAGTTCCTGCCGGCGGTGGCGGCACCCGCGCTGTGGCGGCGCTGGGACTGGCGCATGCCGTTGGCCGGCCTGGCCACGGTGGCCGCGCTGTATGCGATCTATCTCGGCGCCGGGCGGCACGTCCTGGGCTTCCTGCCCGGCTACGCCGGCGAGGAAGGCCTGGACAGCGGCGCCGGGTTCTGGGCGCTGTCGGGCATCGCCGGACTGGTGCGGCTGCCGTCGCTCGCGGTCCCGGCCTATGTCGTGGCGGTCGCGGTCCTGCTCGCGCTTTTGGCGCTGGCGATCGTCTCGCGTCCGCGCACCACGCAGCCGGACGTGGTCCGTGCGGCTGCCGACATGGCGCTGCTGATCGTGCTGCTGCTGGTTGGCCTCAGTCCGCACTACACTTGGTATTTCCCCTGGGTCAGCCTGCCCGCCGTGATCGCGCCGCAGCGCAGCGCGATCTTTCTCGGCGTGGCGGCGTTGTTGCTGTACATCGACCCGCTGAACGAAAGCTTCATTTGGCAGGGGCTGGTGTTCGTGCCAACGCTCGCGCTGGCCGCCTGGGATGTCCGGCGCCCGCTGCGTGGCCCCGACCCACTGCATGCATGACCGGAGAGCGATGATGTCCGATACCATTGTACGCCCCGCGCCGCCGGATCCCGCGCGCTACTTCGAGGCGGTCGCCGACGCGCGAACTCCGCGCGCCGAACACGAACCCGTGTGCCTGTATCTGGAAGTGACGAATCGCTGCAACCTGCTGTGCGAGACCTGTCCGCGCACCTTCGAGGAACTCGAGCCGCCCGCCGACATGGACTGGGCGCTGTTCACCCGCATCGTCGATCAGGTGCCCAACATCTCGCGCGTGGTGCTGCACGGCGTCGGCGAGCCGATGCTGGTGCGCGAGCTGCCGCGCATGGTGGCGTACCTGAAGGCGCGCGGGGCGCATGTGCTGTTCAACACCAACGGCACGCTGCTGAACCCGAAGAACGGTCGCGCGCTGGCCGAGGCCGGGCTGGACGAACTGCGCGTCTCGCTGGACGCGGCCGACGCAAGAAGCTTCCTCGCCGTGCGCGGCAAGGACTATTTCAACCGCATCGTGCGCAACGTGCGCGCCTTCACCGCCGCGCAGCGCACCGAGGGCTGGGCCAGGCCGGACGTGTCGCTGTGGCTGACCGGGCTGCGCGAGACCATCGACCAGCTGCCCGCCTTCGTGTCGCTGGCGCACGACATCGGCGTGCGCGCCGTGCATCTGCAGCGGCTGGTGTTCCCGGCGGAGGGGCTGGGTCTGGCGCGGCAGGATCAGGCGCTGTTCGAGAGCCTGGCCGCCGAGGAAACCGGCCCGCTGCGCGCCGCCGAGGCGCTGGCGCGCGACCTGGGCATCCACTTCGACGCCTCCGGCGCGACTGAGCCGGGCACCAGCCTGAAGCGGCAGGCCGACGACAAGCCGTGGTCGCTGTGCCGCCGGCCGTGGTCGCTGATGTATTTCACCGCGCATGGCCGCGCCATCCCGTGCTGCATCGCGCCGTTCTCGATGCACGGCTACGACGATTTCACCCTGGGCAATGCCAGCCAGGAGAGCCTGCGCGACATCTGGAACGGGCCGCGCTACCAGGATTTCCGCGCGGCGCTGCTGTCGGACGCGCCGCCGCGCGCCTGCGCCGGCTGCGGGCTGCGCTGGAGCCTGTGAGCGCGCGGTGACGCCGGCCGTCGCCGCGATCATCCCGGTACTGAACGAACAGGGCGCGATCGGGCCGACGGTGCGCGGCCTGTCGCGCGCGCATGTCGGGCTGGTCGTGGTGGTCGATGGCGACAGCCGCGACGGCACGGTGGCGGAGGCGCGCGACGCCGGCGCCGAGGTGCTGGTCGAGACGCGGCGCGGCTACGGGCGGGCCTGCGCATCCGGCGCGGCGCTGGCGGCGGAACGGGGCGCGGAGGTGCTGGTGTTCCTGGACGGCGACGGCGCGGACGCGCCCGAGGCGCTGCCCTGGCTGACCGGCCCGGTGCTGGACGGGTCGCAGGATTTCGTCATCGCCAGCCGGGCGCGCGGCAGCCGCGAGCCGGGCAGCATGAGCTGGCATCAGCTCGCAGCGGGGCGGCTGATCGGCGCCGCCGTAGGGGCGGTCTGCGGCACGCGCTACAGCGACATGTGCGCGTTCCGCGCCATCCGCGTCGACACGCTGGCGAGGCTGCGGATGCGCGAGATGGGCTATGGCTGGAACCTGGAGATGCAGATGCGCGCCGCCGCCGCCGGGCTGCGCATACTGGAGGTGCCGGCGCCATACCGGCGACGCATCGCGGGCCACTCGAAAGTGTCCGGCAACCTGCGCGGCACATTGCGCGCCGGCAGCCGGATCGTGCAGGTGCTGGTGCGGGTGGCGGCGGAGACGCGGCGGGAGCGGCGCGGACTTCGGGAGGACGCATGAGCGGCAAGAACTCGCTCGTCTCACACACGGGATGCCGGCCGCGACAGGATTCGATGCAAGGGAGCGCCGCATGGACCAGGACAAGTGGAATGGGGTCGATGAGGTACATCGTCGATCGCCTGATTGCTCCGGATGCCGGCCTTGCCGGGGCGCTTGCGGCCAATGCCGCGGCCGGGCTGCCGGCCATCGACGTCTCGCCCGCTCAGGGCAAGTTCCTGCACATCCTCGCCCGGGCGACCGGCGCGCGGCGCATCCTGGAAATCGGCACTCTGGGCGGCTACTCGACCATCTGGCTTGCCCGCGCGCTGCCGCCGGGCGGCATCGTCGTGACGCTCGAGGCGGATCGGAAACATGCCGCCGTTGCGCATTTGAACATCGAGCGCGCGGGCCTGCTGCCGGTCGTTGACCTGCGCGTCGGCCCCGCGTCGGACACCCTGCCGCTGATCGAGGCCGATCGCCTGGGACCGTTCGACCTGGTGTTCATCGACGCCGACAAGGCCGGCAATCCGGACTATCTTGCCTGGGCGCTTAGGCTCACCCGGTCCGGAAGCCTCATCGTCTGCGACAACGTGGTGCGAGATGGCGCAGTCGTGCGCCCGGACAGTGACGATCCGGGCGTCCAAGGTACGCGACGCCTGTTCGACATGCTGTCGCGCGAGCCGCGTCTGACCGCCACGGCGATCCAGACGGTCGGAAGCAAGGGATGGGACGGTTTCGCCATCGCGATGGTGCTGTGATCCGAGCGAGCAAGCCTTTGACGCGCAATCGCCCGCTCCCTGTCAGGGCCGGACGGCGGGGAATGGCGAGTCGGTGCCGAACCGGAACACGGTCGCCTCGTGGAACGTCTGCCCCGGCCTCAGCTCGGTGGTCGGGAAGCCCGGCTGGTTGGGGCTGTCGGGGAAATGCTGCGTCTCCAGCGTGAAGGCATCGGTCTGGCGATACGCGCCGCCGGACGAGCCGACATACGAGCCGTCGAGATAGTTTGCGGTATAGACCTGCGATCATTGGTCAGCGTGTACACATCCACCGGCTTGCCGTCCTTGCTGGTGCCGTACGGCGCGCGCTCGACCGTGGCCGCGCGGGCCGGCGCGCCCGGGCGGCAGTCGCCTGCGGCGGCGCGGCGCTGAACACGCGTGATGGCCGGCGCGCCTCGCCGGGAGTTGATCGGGCGGACCTGCCCGATGCAACCGGGCGCACCCCGGCGCGATGGTGCGGTGGTGTCAGAACACGGGAGGATGTCATGACGGGTCGTGTATCGGCGCGCGCAGCAACGGTGCCGGCGATGTCGCTGGCATTGGCGATGATCGGGGCGGCGTGCCTTGCCCCGACGCCGGCCCTGGCGGCGGCGCATTGGGTGGTCGGCCATTACGGACCTGCGGGCAAATGGCTGCCCGGCCACTGGGTCGGCGGCTACGGGCCGCCGCCCGGACGCGACGAGGGACCGCCGCCGAACGTCGCCGCCGCCGGCCGGGTCTGGATCCCGGGTCACTTCAACGGGCAGGTCTGGGCGCCCGGCCACTGGGCGGCAAGATAAGTCTCGCCGCCGTCTATTTTGGAATGATGCCCGGGATCACGTATTGCTGGATGACGACCAGGATCCCGAGCAGCACGGTCAGCGCGATGCTGTGCCAGAAGGTGCGCGCGAACACGCGGCCTTCCTGGCCCTGCAGCCCGGTCGTGGAGACGCCGGTGGCGATGTTCTGCGGTGAGATCATCTTGCCCATCACGCCGCCCGACGAATTGGTGGCGGCGATCAGCACCGGGTTCAGGCCGAGCTGATTGGCGGCGACGACCTGCAGGTTGCCGAACAGCGCGTTGCCGGACGTGTCGCTGCCCGACAGGAACACCGCGACCCAGCCGAGGAACGGCGAGACCAGCGGGAACAGCACGCCGACCGAGGCGACCCCCTTGCCCAGCGTGTAGTTGATGCCCGAATAGTTCATCAGGTAGGCCAGCCCGATGATCAGCATGACCGTCAGGATCGCCAGCCGCGCCTGCCGCCAGGTGACGACCGCGGCGCGCAGGAAGCCGCCAGGGCCGACGCCCACCAGGGCCGCCGTGATGATGGCGGACAGCAGGATCGCCGTGCCGGTCGCCAGCGGCTGGAACCCCCAGATCGCGCCGTAGGGCTTGCCGTACAAGGTGATGAACACCGCGTTGTGCAGCCCCGGCCACTGCACCGCCTGCGCCCCGACCGCGAACACCTTGAAACTGGTCCAGACGATCACGACGACGGACACCACCACCCAGGGGATCCAGCCCTGCACCGGCGTCACATGCGCCGCCCGGCGCGCATCGCGCGGTGCGGCGATCTTGCCGCGGATGGCATAGGCCGGGTCGGATGCCGGATGCCAGAGCTGCACGAAGCCGACGGTGGCCAGCAGCGACACCATCGAGGACAGCACGTCGGTCAGCTGATAGTCGATGAAGTTGGCCGACACGAACTGGGTCGCGGCGAAGCTGCCGCCGGCGACCAGCAGCACCGGCCACAGCGCGCCCAGCGAGCGCCAGCCGCCATAGACCACCATGACGTAGAACGGCAGCAGCAACGCGAACAGCGGCAGCTGCCGCCCGATCATCGCGCCCAGCGCCACCGCCGGCAGGTGCGTGATCGCCGCCAGCACGGTGACCGGCACGCCCAGCGCGCCGAACGCCACCGGGGCGGTGTTGAAGATCAGGGTGAACACCAGCGCCTCAAGCGGCGGAAAGCCGACCAGGATCAGCAGCGCCGAGGTGATCGCCACCGGCGTCCCGAATCCGGCAATGCCCTCCAGCAGCGCGCCAAAGCAGAAGCCGATCACCACCAGCACCACGCGCCGGTCGTCGGGCAGATGGGTGACCACCCATTCGCGGAACGCGTCGAAGCGGCCGGAGGCGACCGCGATGTTGTACAGCAGCAGCGCGTTGAACACGATCCACATGACCGGCCACAGCGCGAACACCGCGCCGGCGGCGATGCTGTCCAACGCCAGGCCGACGGGAAACCGCCAGACCAGCACAGCGATGACGAACGCCACGACCAGTCCCGCGAGCGATGCCTGCCACGCCGGGCGGCGCAGCACGCCGAGCATCGCCAGCACGACCACGATCGGCAGCACGGCCACCAGGAAGGACAGGCCGAGGCTGTCGGCGACGGGCGTCAGAAGCTGGTTGAACATATCGTCCCTATCTACCCGCCGTCGTCGCGGCGTTCGGCGTTCGGCGTTCGGCGTTCGGCGTTCGGCGTTCGCGGCTCGTTCGCGCCGCACGGTGGCACCATAACGGCGGCGAAAGCGATTACGGCAGCTTTTCCGCAATGTGGAAACAGCCGGGCGATCGAACGCCGCGAGAGTGGCTTGACGGATGCCGCGTCGTGGCGCCGGGCGGCCTATGCCGCGCGCAGCGCGCGCGTGGCGTCCGGGTCCAGCCGTCCGGCCGCATCGACCGCGACGCGGTAGGTCGCGCGCGCCCGTTCGACGCTCACCAGCCCGTCGCGCACGTCGCGCGCCACCGCGGCGGGATCGCGCAGCCGCGGCTCGCCCATGCCGCCGCCGCCGGGCAGTTGCAGCACCAGCCGTTCGCCATCCGGGATCATCTGCAATCCCTTGGTGCGCAGCGCCGCGCCAGAGCCGAGATGCACGCCGCCGGCCATGCCCGCCAGGCCGCCGTCGCGTCCCTGCGGCGGATTGGCGACGCGATCGAAGATCGCGTTGACCGCGAATGCCTGATCGTCCCTGGCGCCGATCACCATCAGCGGGCCGCAGCCGCCGCGCGTGCGCCCGGCCCCGCCGCTGTCCGGCGTCAGTTCCTTGCGCCAGATCACCACGGGGGCCACGTTCTCGGTCGCTTCGACCGGCATGGTGCGCACGCCGGACGGAAAGGCCGTGCCGTCCAGGCCGTCCCGCCGCCGGCGCGCGCCGGTGCCGCCCGAGTTGAAGGTGATGACCTCGAAATCCGGCAGCGCCGGCCGGTTGCCCGGGCGCTGTCCGGTCACCGAGGCGCCGCCGCGCAGCGGCGGGTTCCACAGGCACGACGACCCCTCGGCGGCGACGCGCTCGGGCACCGCCTGATGCAGGCAGCCCATCATCAGATCGGGCAGCAGCTGGCCGGTGACATGGCGCACCGCCACCGGATACGGCCGCGGCGCGTTCAGGATGCAGCCCTCCGGGATGCGCATCCGGAATGGCTGCAGGCTGGCCCAGTTGTTCGGGATGTCCGGCGCCACCACCACCTTGATCCCGAAGCACGCATAGGCGCGGGCATACGCCGCCGGCACGTTGATGCCGCGCTGCGACAGGCCGGAGGTGCCGGCGAAATCCACCTCGATCGCCTCGGCGCCGATGGTCATCGCCGCCCGCAGCGTCACCGGCACGTCATAGCCGTCGCCGCGCACCTCGGCGCTGAACCTGCCAGCGGGCAGTGCCGCGATGGCCGCCAGCGTGCCGCGCAGCGAGGCGTCGAAGATGAACCCGGACAGCGGATCGAGGCTGTCCAGCGCGAACTCGTCCAGCATCGCCACCAGCCGGCGCGCAGCGGCATCGTTGCAGGCGCATAGCGAATAGATGTCGCCCTCCAGCTCGACCGGCAGGCGCGAGCCCATGCGCACGAACTCGAAGAACATCTCGCTGGGTTGGCCGCGCTCGAAGCATCTGACGATCGGGATGTACAATCCCTCCTCGAACACGCTGTGCGCGTCGGCCCCCATGCCGCGGCCGCCCACGTCGATGACGTGCGCGGTGTTGGCCAGCAGCGCGACGATCGCCCCGTCGCGGAACGCCGGAGTGACCACGGTCAGGTCGTGCAGATGGCCGGTGCCGAGCCAGGGGTCGTTGGTGATGTAGTGGTCGCCCGGCTGCATCGTCGCGGCCGGGAACCTGGCCAGGAAATGCCCGACGCTCTCCATCATCGAGTTGACATGGCCAGGCGTGCCGGTCACCGCCTGCGCCAGCATGCGGCCATGCAGGTCGAAGATGCCGGCCGACAGATCGCCCGCCTCGCGCACCGTGGTCGAGAACGCGGTGCGGATCATGATCTGCGCCTGCTCCTCGACCACCGCGATCAGCCGGTTCCACATCACCTGCTTGCGGATCGAGGCCAGCTGGTCGGCGGCATCGGTCATGGCGTCGGCTCCCGGGTCATGTCGATGCGTCCGGCGGCGTCGATGCGCGCGGTCCAGCCCGGCCCGACCAGCGTCGAGGTCTCCGCCTCGGCGATGATCGCCGGGCCGCGCAGCACCGCGCCCGGCGGCAGCACAGCGCGATCGAACAGCGCCCAGTGCGTCTCGGCGCCGCCGCCGGTGTCGCGCACCGGCCTGGCGCCGGACGCGCGCGGCCGGCAGGGCGCGGGCTCGGGCGGCGGCGGCTCGGGATCGGGCAGCACGGTGGCGACGGTGACGGCGTAGCTCAGCGCCTCAACGTCCGAGCCGGGCACCGGCCGGTCGTACAGGCGCGCGTATTCGGCATCATAGGCGGCGCGGATGTCCGGCACGTCCGCCGCCGACAGCGCGCGCGCCGGCAGCCGCACGGCGATCTCGTGGCCCTGGCCCACATAGCGCATGAAGGCGAGCCGCTGCTCGGCGGTCGCCGCCCCGAAACTGCCCTGCGACACGACGGCGTGCGCCTCCCTCGCCATGTCGGCCAGCAGCGCGTTGAGGGCGGGCAGGTCGAAGCTGGCGAAGCGCTGGTACTGGCTGCGGACCACCTCATAGCCCACCGGCGCGCGCAGGAAGCCGATGGCGCTGCCGACCCCCGCGCCGGGCGGGACGATCAGCCGGGCGATGCCGATCTTCTCGGCCACCCGATAGCCGTGCACCGGGCCGCCGCCGCCGAACGCGATCATGGCGCGCCCGTCATAGGTCGATCCGGCCTCGATGGCGTGGACGCGCGCCGCGTTGGCCATCGTCTCGTCCACCATCTCGACCACGCCGAGCGCCGCCATGCCGAACTCAAGGCCGAGCGGTCCGCCCACCTCCCGCGCCAGCGCGTCCTGCGCCGCGGCGGGGTGCAGCGCCAGCGCGCCGCCCGCGAAGGCGCCCGGATCGTAGCGGCCAAGCAGCAGGTTGGCGTCGGTCACCGCCGGGTGCGCGCCGCCACGTCCGTAGCAGGCCGGCCCGGGGTCGGCGCCGGCGCTCTCCGGCCCGACCGCCAGCCGGCCCAGCGCATCGACATGCGCGATGCTGCCGCCACCGGCGCCGATCTCGACCATCTCGATCACCGGGATCCGCAGCGGCAGCCCGGACCCCTTCCTGAAGCGCCCGACCCGCGCCACCTCGAAGCTGCGCGCGTGCTGCGGCGCGAACCTGTCGATCAGGCAGATCTTTGCCGTGGTCCCGCCCATGTCGAACGACAGCACGCGATCCAGCCCGCAGGCGCGCGCGATGCCGGCCGCGAAGATGGCGCCGCCGGCCGGGCCGCTTTCGACCAGGCGGATCGGAAAGCGGCAGGCGGTGGCGATCGTGGTCAGCCCGCCGCCCGACAGCATCAGGAAGATCGGGGCGTCCATGCCGATGCCGCGCAGCTCGGCCTCCAGCCGCGTCAGGTAGCGCGCCATGAGCGGCTGCACATAGGCGTTGGCCGCCGTGGTGGAGAACCGCTCCCACTCGCGCATCTCCGGCGACACCTCCGACGACAGCGACACCGGCAGGTCGGGCATCAACTCGGCCAGGATGTCGCGCGCCCGCCGCTCGTGCGCGTCGTTGCGGTAGGCGTGCAGGAAGCCGATCGCCACGCTCTGCACGCCCTCGCGCCGCAGCACCGGGACGATGGCGCGCACCGCCGCCTCGTCCAGCGGCAGCAGGACGCGCCCCGCGCTGTCGAGGCGCTCGGGCACGCCGAGGCGCAGATAGCGCGGCACCAGCGGCTGCGGCAGCACGATGTCCAGGTCGTACTGGTCGTAGCGGCTCTCGTTGCCCAGCGCGAGCACGTCGCGGAACCCCTCGGTGGTCAGCAGGGCGGTGGTGGCGCCCTTGCGCTCGATCAGCGCGTTGGTGGCCAGCGTGGTGCCGTGGATCAGCACCTGGATGTCCGTCGGGCGCAGCCGCGCGGCCGCCAGGATCGCGCCGATGCCGGCCAGCACCCCCCGCTCGGGCGCGGCCGGCGTGGTCAGCACCTTGGCCGTGTGGCGCCGGCCGTCATGCTCCAGGGCGAGATCGGTGAACGTGCCGCCAATATCGACAGCCAGGCGGGCGGCGAGACGGACGCTGGGCATTGCGGAGCGATCCTCGGGGGCGGCCGGGGGGCAGTCAATCGCGGTTCGCCCGGCGGAGCAATCGCGCCGGCGCAGCGCCGTCCCGGCGCATTGCGAACCCGGTTTCGTTCGCCTATGAGTGCTGCGACGTTAACATAACGCGGCGCAGGACTGCCGGGCGTCGTGCCTTTTGGGGAGGCTTGGGCATGGGCACGACTGATCGGGTCGGGCGCTTGGCGTCGCGGCGTGCAATCATCCAGGGCGCGGCGCTCGGAGCGGCCGGCGCGCTGTTGCCGAGAGGCTCCCGCGCTGCGGATCAGCCGGCGATCGGCACGTTTCCGGCCGGCACCTCGGGCGACACCGTGTTCATCGGCATCACCATCCCGCGCACCGGCACCTACGCGGTCCCGGGCGAGGACGTGCTGAAGGGCTATCAGCTCGCCATCGAGCATCTGAACGCCGGCGACCCGCTGATCCGCATGATCTCGCCGCACACCACCAAGGGCGTGCTTGGCAAGCAGGTGATCTCCGGCGTCGCGGATTCCAGCGCCAAGCCGAACAACGCCGTGCAGAACGGCAGCCGCTTCATCAGCCAGAACAAGGCCTCGGTCATCACCGGCTGCGTGTCCAGCGCCGAGGCGGTGGCGCTGAACAAGCTGGCGCAGCGGGAGAAGGTGATCTACCTGCCGGGCATCAGCGGATCGAACGACACCACCGGCAAGGACTGCGTCCGCTACTCGTTCCGCGAATGTTTCTATGGCCAGACCGCGGCCGCGGCGATCGCGCCGGTGCTTATCAAGAATCTCGGCCCGAACAAGAAGGTCGCCTATCTGATCCCTGACTACACCTATGGCCATACCGTGCATCAGTCGATGGTGGAGTACCTCAAGCCGGGCGGCTGGACCACCGCCACCGCGCAGGTCGCCCCGCTCGGCTCGCCCGATTACAGCACCTATCTGCTGAACATCGCGAACAGCGGCGCTGACGTGTTCGTGAACATCAATTTCGGCAACGACGCCGTGCAGTCCATCAAGCAGGCGCAGCAATTCGGCATCCTGAGCAAGCAGACCCTGGCGGTTCCCTACAACACGCCGTTCCTGGCGCGCGACGTGGGCCCGGATCTGATGGCCGGCGTCTATGCCGCCACGGATTTCTGGTGGACGCTGCAGGACCGTTTCCCGATCGCCAAGGCGTTCGTCGCCGCGTTCCAGACGAAGTTCGGCTACAAGCCGGAATGGGGCGCGGATGCCGGCTACCTGCAGCTCGCCATGTGGGCCGACGCGGTGGAGCGCGCCCGCACGTTCTATCCGCCGGACATCATCAAGGCCTACGAGACGCCGCAGGAGATCGACACTACCGTAGGGAAGGTGCATTGGCGCGCCGAGGACCACCAGCTGGTCCGCCCGGTGATCATCCTGCGCGGCAAGAAAAAGGCGGCGATGAAATCCACCGATGATTACTACGACGTTCTCGACGTGGTGCCCGGCGCGGGGCTGATGCAGGCGCCGGGCGCGTTCGGGTGCAAGCTGGGGCCGGCGACCTGACAGCCGGCGCTCGGGATTGTACAGGTCCGTCGGGTAGCCACCCCTCCCGATGCTGAGCTGGCCGAACTTCGTCTCGCAGTTCTTCAACGGCCTGGCGCTCGGCGCGCTGCTGGCGCTGATCAGCTCGGGGTTGACCATCATCTACGGCACGCTCGGGGTGCTGAACCTCGCGCACGGCGCGATGTTCATGCTGGGCGGCTACGCCGGCTACGTCGCCTTCCAGCACACCGGGTCGTTCGCGCTGGCGGTGCTGGTCGGCAGTTTGTTCATGGTCGTCGTCGGGGTGGCCGTCGAGCGGATCATCATCCGCCACTTCTACGGCCGCCCGCCGGAGGACCAGATCCTCGTCACCTTCGGGCTCGGCATCGTGCTGGTCGAAGTGGTGCGGCTCGGCTTCGGCAGCGACACCATATCGATCCCGCCGCCGACCTGGGCCGCGGGCGTCACCTCGCTCGGCTTCCTGGTCTATCCGACCTACCGCATCGTGGTGCTCGGCATCGCGGCGGCGGCGCTGCTGGCGCTGTACCTGGTGCTGTACCGCACCAAGCTCGGCATGATCGTGCGCGCCGGGATCGAGGATTCCGGCATGGTCGATATGCTCGGCATCAACGTCTATCGCGTGTTCATGCTGGTGTTCGGGATCGGCGCGATGGCCGCCGGCTTCGCCGGCATCATCAACGCGCCGGTGGTGGCGCTGACGCCCGATTCCGGGGACACCATCCTGGTCGAGACCTTCGTCGTCGTGGTGATCGGCGGCGTCGGCTCGTTCCCCGGCGCGGTGCTTGGCGGACTGATCGCGGGGGAAATCCTGAGCCTCACCTCGATGGTCGATCCCAGCTATTCCGAGGTCATGCTGTTCGCCGTGATGACGCTGGTCCTGGTGCTGCGGCCGCAGGGCCTGCTGGGCCAGCGGGGTCGCGCGTGACAAGGCCGGGCGTGACAAGGCCGGGCGTGACAAGGCCGGGCCTGCTGCGGCGCTGGTGGCCGGAGGCGGCGACCGCGATCGGGCTGCTTGCCGCGCCCGTCGTGCTGCCGCCGCTGGGCTTTCCGCCGGACACGGTGAACCGGATCATCGTCTGGGGCCTGTTCGGCCTCGGGTTCGACCTGCTGTTCGGCTATACCGGCCTGCTGTCGTTCGGCCAGTCCGCGTTCTTCGGCACCGGCGGGTTCATCGCAGCCTATCTGCTGACCAACAACCTGATGGGCAGCGTGCTGCTGGCGCTGGTGGCCGGCACGCTTGGCGCCATGCTCGCGGGCGGAGTGGTCGGCCTGATCGCGCTGCGGCGCACCGGCATCTATTTCGCGATGATCACGGTGGCCATCGCCGAGGTGTTCTTTTTCGTCGAGAACTCGCCCTTGTCGAACTACACCGGGGGCGAGAACGGGATCCCCGGCGTGCCGGCGCCGTCATTCGACCTCGGCTTTGCGCGCGTCCAGGTCGGCACCGGCTGGTCGATGTACTGGTTCCTGGCGGCGTGCTTCTTCGTGGCGCTGCTGATCGCGCGACGCATCGTCGCCTCGCCGGTCGGCGCGATCCTGGTCGCCATCCGCGACAACCCGCAGCGCGCGCAGGCGCTGGGCCATTCGGTGTGGGGCTACAAGCTGACGGTGTTCGTGATCGCCAGCGGCTTCGCCGGCTTCGCCGGCGGCCTGCTCGGCATCCTGCAAGGCTACATGCCGCCCGACGCCTTCACCTTCGACACCTCCGGCCAGCTGGTCATGCAGACGGTGATCGGCGGCACCGGCACGCTGTTCGGGCCGCTGATCGGCGCCGGGGTGTGGCTGTACCTGCGCGACTTCCTGCAGGGGCCGCTCGGCCTGGGCAATGCGTGGCGGCTGGGCCTGGGGCTGATCTTCGTCCTGCTGGTCTGCTTCCTGCGGCGCGGCATCATCGGCGGCGTGCGCGACCTGCTCGCGCGGCGCGCGGTCGCCGCGGACCAAGACGAGCAGCCCGCGGCCCCGCTGCTGGCCAGCGTCGGCCCGGCGGCGCGGCGGCGCGTGCCGGCCAGCAACCACACCGGGCCGATCCTGCAGGCGCGCGGCCTGACCAAGCGGTATGGCGGGCTGCTGGCCAACCGCGACATCAGCTTCTCCGTCGAGGAAGGCGAGCTGCGCGGCGTGATCGGCCCGAACGGCGCGGGCAAGAGCACGTTCTTCAAGATGCTGACCTGCGAGATCCCGCCGACCTCGGGCAGCATCCTGTTCCATGGCCAGGACATCACCGGCCGCGGCGTGGCGCGGGTGTGCCAGCTCGGCCTGACCAAGAGCTATCAGGTCAACCAGCTGTTCGTGCGCCTGACGGTGCGGCAGAACATCACCATCGCGGCGCTCGCGGAACGGCGGGGGATGTTCCGGGCCGACCTGCTGCGACGGCTCGACAGCGTGCCGGGCCTGGCGGTGCAGGTTGATCAGACGCTGGCCCTGGTCAGCCTGTCGGGCCGCGCCGACACTCCGGTCGCCGAACTGGCCTATGGCGAGAAGCGGCGGCTGGAAATCGGGCTGGCCCTCGCCTCCTCGCCGACCCTGCTGCTGCTGGACGAGCCGCTGGCCGGCATGGGTCCGCGCGAGCGGGCCGACACGGTGCAGCTGCTGCGCAACATCCGTCGCGGCCGCACCCTGGTCATCGTCGAGCATGACATGGATGCGATGTTCGAGCTGGCCGAGCGCATCACCGTGCTGCACGAGGGCACGCTGCTGGCCGAGGGCACGCCCGCGGAAATCCAGCGCAACGCCTTCGTGCAGGAGGCGTATCTGGGCGGCGTGGCAGCGGCATGAGCCTGCTGGAGGTCGCCGGCCTCAACAGCTTCTACGGCGACAGCCACATCCTGTTCGACGTGTCGCTGCGCATCGAGGCGAACGAGGTCGTGGCGCTGCTCGGCCGCAATGGCGCCGGCAAGAGCACCACGCTGAAATCGCTGATGGGGGTGGTGCGGGCGCAGTCGGGCAGCATCCGCTTCGACGGCCATCCGATCGCCGGCCTCGCCCCGTTCGCGATCGCCGGGCGCGGGATGCAGCTGGTGCCCGAGGAACGCCGGGTGTTCGGCAGCCTGGACGTGGAGGAGAACCTGGTGCTGGCGGGCCTGACGGCGCGCGGGCGCTGGCCGCTTGAGCGCATCTACGCGATGTTCCCGCGCCTGCGCGAGCGCCGCCGCAGCCGTGGCACCGACCTGTCCGGCGGCGAACAGCAGATGCTGGCGATCGCCCGCGCCCTGGTGCGCGACCCGCGCCTGGTGCTGCTGGACGAACCGTTCGAGGGCCTCGCCCCGGTGATCGTGCGCGACCTGATGCTGGTCTGTCAGGAATTGGCCAGATCGGGCCTGACGATCATCGTCGTGGAGCAGAACATCGCCGCGGCGCTCGCGCTGGCCGACCGGGCCTATATCCTGAACAACGGGCACGTGGTCGAGGAGCGCAGCACCAACTCGCTGCGCGCCGAGCCCGAGGTCCTGCACAGGTATCTGGGGGTATAGCGCCCGGCCCCGGCGCCGCCCGGGCTTGCCGACATCCGCTTCCTGATCCAAGGTACGCTCGTCGATGGTCCCGCGCGAGCGGGTGAAAAGGGAACGCCGTGCGCCCCGGCTGGACTTCGGTCCGGGGGCAAGTCGGCGGCTGCCCCCGCAACTGTCAGCGGTGAGCCGCTGGTCCGTCCGCCTCGCTCCGTGCCGGGGCCGGGCGGGCCACTGAACCTGCAAGGGTTCGGGAAGGCAGGGCCGGAGGCGTTGACCCGCGAGCCAGGAGACCTGCCATCGTCGCGCTATGAACCGCCGCCGGGCGGGGTGCACCGGGGGCAGGAGACGACCATGCCGACCATCCCTGGTGGCGATTGCCGCCAAACGGGCGCTGCCCCGCGCCGCCCCGGTCACCTGTCATCCCAACAGATAGGCGCTTCCGTCGCGCGAGGTGCCGCATGACCCTCGCCACGAACCTGGGCTTTCCGCGCATCGGCCGGCGGCGGGAGCTGAAGCGGGCGCTCGAACGCCACTGGGCCGGTGAGCTGCCCGAGGCCGGTCTGCTCGACGCCGCCGCCCGGCTGCGCGGCGAGCATTGGGCGATGCAGGCGTCGCATGATCTGGCGCATGTGCCGGCGGGCGATTTCTCGCTGTACGACGGCGTGCTCGATACCGCGTGCATGCTGGGCGCGATCCCCGACGGCTATGGGTGGGCTGGCGGTGCGGTTTCGCTCGCCACCCAGTTCGCTCTCGCCCGCGGCTCGCGCGGGACCGCGAACGAACGGGCAGCCGGCATCGCACCGGGTCTGCCTGCCCTCGAGATGACCAAGTGGTTCGACACCAACTACCACTACCTCGTGCCGCGCCTGGCGGCCGGGCAGCGGTTCGGGCTCACCGGCAACCGGCTGCTGGACGCCTGTCAGGAGGCACGGTCGGCCGGCGTCACGCCGCGGCCGGTGCTGCTCGGCCCGGTCTCGTTCCTGGCGCTGTGCAAGACGACCGATGGCTCCGACCCGCTCGACCTGATCGACCGCGTGCTGCCGCTGTATGCGCAGGTGCTGGGCGAGCTGCTGCAGTCAGGCTGCGCGTGGGTGCAGGTGGACGAGCCGGTGCTGGCGCTGGACCTGTCCGAGAAGGCGCAGCTGGCCTTCGCCCTGGCCTATGGCACGCTCGCCGGCAGCCCGGCGCCGGATCTCCTGGTCGCCAGCTATTTCGGTCCACTGGCGGACAACCTGCCGACCGCCATGCGGCTGCCCGTCGCCGGGCTGCATCTGGATCTGGTGCGCGGCGCGGCCGACCTCGCCGCCGTCCTGGATTCGGCGCCGCCGCGCATGTGGCTGTCGCTCGGGGTTGTCGATGGGCGCAACATATGGCGCAACGACCTGCATGGGTCGCTGGCGACGCTGCGCAGGGTCGCCGCGCGGCGGGGAACCGACCGCCTGATGATCGCCCCGTCCTGCAGCCTGCTGCACGTTCCCGTCGATCTGGCGCAGGAGGCCGGACCGGACAGCAGCCTGGGCGCCGAGTTGCGCGGCTGGCTCGCATTTGCCGTGCAGAAGCTGGAGGAAGTGGCGACGCTGGCGCGCGGGCTCGATGCCGGCGACGCGGCGATCGCCGGCGCATTGGCGCGCAGCGGCGCGGTGCTGCGCTCCCGCGCCGCCAGCCAGAACGTGCATGATGCCCGCGTGACAGCGCGCCTGGACGCCGCGACGCCAGAGCTGGAACGGCGGCCGACGCCGTTCCGGCAGCGTCGCGCGGCACAGCGGCGGCGACGGGCTCTGCCGGAGTTCCCGACCACGACGATCGGCTCGTTCCCGCAGACCAGCGACGTGCGCCGGGCGCGCGCCGCCCTCGCCCGCGGCGAGCTGACGCAGCCCGAGTACGACAGGGCGATCGAGGGCTGGATCGCGCAGGCCATCCGCTTCCAGGAGGATCTTGGCCTGGACGTGCTGGTACACGGCGAGGCCGAGCGGAACGACATGGTCAAGTATTTCGGCGAGCAGCTGCGCGGCTTCGCCTTCACGCGGCATGGCTGGGTGCAGAGCTACGGCAGCCGGTGCGTGGCGCCGCCAATCATCTGGGGCGACGTGTCGCGGCCCGCGCCGATGACGCTCCGCTGGGCCGCGTATGCCCAGTCGCTCACCGCCGCGCCGGTAAAGGGCATGCTCACCGGGCCGGTGACGATGCTGCAATGGTCGTTCGTTCGCGACGATCTGCCCCGCGTACGGGTCTGCCGGCAGATCGCGCTCGCGCTGCGCGACGAGGTGGCCGACCTTGACGACGCCGGCATCGGCTTCATCCAGGTGGACGAGCCGGCGTTCCGGGAAGGACTGCCTCTGCGCGCCGGGGACCGTGCGGAGTATCTTGGCTGGGCGGCGGCCTGTTTCCGCCTGGCGACCTCCGGCGTGGCGGACGCGACGGCGATCCACACCCATATGTGCTATGCCGAGTTCAGCGACATCATGCCGGCGATCGCCGCGATGGATGCCGATGTAATCTCGATCGAGACGACGCGCAGCCGGATGGAGCTGCTCGAGGCATTCAGCGAGGGCGGCTATCCGAACGAGATCGGGCCGGGGATCTGGGATATCCACAGCCCGCGTGTCCCCGACCTCGCGGAAATGACCGGGTTGCTCCGCCTGGCCCGCTCGCGGCTGGAGGACTGGCAGATTTGGGTCAACCCGGATTGCGGTCTCAAGACGCGCGAGTGGCAGGAGGTGAAGCCCGCCCTGGAGAACCTCGTCGCCGCCGCGCGCGCCATGCGCGGCGAGGCGCGTCGCCGCGCATAGGACGGCGCGGCTCCGCGCCGGCCGGCCCGGCGGGCGGGCTTGCGCGGACGCGCGGTCCTACCAGCGCGCGGACAGATGCGCCGCCTGCGAGCCGACTTCATAGCCGGCTTCGCGCATCGACCTGAACCGTACCGCGCGTGGCCGCGTGACGGGCAGCGGCAGGTGCGCCTCGGACAGCTGGCCGAGGATGTGCTGCGCGAGCGTTCGCCCGAACACGGTGCCGGGCGCGATCCCCCGCCCGTTGTAGCCGCTGAACGAGATCACCCGTTGATCGAGGCAGTGGAACCGCGGCAGGCTGTCGGCTGTCATGCCGATCATCCCGTACCACTCGTGTTCGAACTCGACGTTCCCGATCGCCGGGAACAGCCGTTGCAGGCTGCGCCGCGCCCAGCTGCGGTAAATCGCCGAGCCGGCGCCGCGCAGCGCCCCGATGCTGCCGATCACCAGCCGTCCGTCGCGGTCGAGACGGAACGAGGACAGCACCGTCCTGGTGTCCCAGCAGCCTTCCCGCTCCGGCAGGATCGAGCGCGCGAGGTTGGACGAGAGCGGTCGGGTGGCGATGTTGAAATACGGCAGGTGGACGATCTCCTCGCGGATCTCCGCCCACGGCGCGGTGGTGTAGGCGTTCGTCGCCACGACGATCCAGTCGGCGGTCACCGAGCCGGCATCGGTGCTGACCCGCCAGCGCGCGCCCTCCCGGCTGCAACCCCTGACCGGGCTGGCGGTGAAGATCGCGCCCCCCAGGCCGAGCGCCGCGCGCGCCAGCCCGCGGACATACGCGAGCGGCTGGATCGTGCCGGCGCGCCGGTCCAGCAGCGACGCGGAAAACGCAGTGCTGCCGATCCTGCCGCTGGTCTGCGCGGCGTCGAGCAGGTCCACCGGCGCGCCGCGGGCGCGCCATTGCCGGGCGCGCTCTCGCAATTCGGACACACCGGCGGTGCCGACGGCGCAATGCAGGGTGCCCGCGGTCTGCAGATCGCAGTCGATGCCGTGCCTGCGCACCAGATCGAACACCGCGCGCGGTGCCGTGCCCAGCAGGCCGAGCAGCCGCTCGCCATAGTCGTCTCCCAGGTCGCGCCGGACAGTTTCCGGCATCGTCCAGAGGCCGGCATTGACCAGGCCGACATTGCGCCCGGATCCCGCCGTGGCCGATGCCGGCGGCTTCGATCACCGCCACCCGGGCGCCCGCCTCCGCCAGATGCAGCGCGGCAGAGCAGCCGGTGAAGCCCGCGCCAACCACCACGATGTCGGCGACACGATGCCCGCGCAGCGGTTCGGTCTGCGGCGCAGGCGGCGCGGTCCGGCCCCACAGGCCGTGCGAACGCGGATCTTGTTCTGGCATCGGACGGCTCGCGCAGCTCTCGCGCCAGGATAGCCGGTCTCGCCGGGCCATGACACCCGGCAGACCCATGCCGGCTGGATCCGTTCAACACAGCCAGCGCAGGCAAGCTTTACGCCCGCGCAGCGACGCGGGATGCGGGCCCGCGTGTCGCCCCGTCGAGGCGCGTCCGCTGGTCCTGCCCGGTATCGAGCACCGAGCCGGAGTTCGACCACGAAATGTAGGCTTCCAGCGCCTTCATCGCCTCGGATTCCGGGTCGATCTGTTCGCCCTGGTTCGGCTTCTCGATGCACCAGTTGATCATGTCGCGCAGCGTCGCGAACTTGTTGAGCGACGACTGGAATTTCGGGAACGAGCCGGGATGCGTGTTGGACGCCATCGGGTGGCACATCGCGCACGCCATGCCGGTGCTCGACAGGGTGACGCCCATCGCCTTGGCCGTCGCGCCGTCGCCGTGAAACAGCAGGTCGCCCTTCCTGACCTCGGCCATGAACACGTCGTGATAGGCCTTCAGCTGATCCGGCGTCACCGGCGATCCGTTCGCGCCGGCCGGCCGCGACGGGCCGAGCGCCAGCGCCGCGGCGGCAAGCGCCGCCACCACCGGAATGACGCGCAGCGTGGTGTGCTTCGTCATGGCAATCCCCTTATGGAACCCGCCTGTTGCGAACCCGCCTGTGTGGACGCGGCAGGTCTTGAACTCGCCGTCGTGCGTCCCGCGTCAGTCCGGGTAGAACCATCCGTTGTCGGCGATGCGCGCGCGCAGCACCTCCGGGTGGCTGGCGGAGGTGTCGGGGTAGGTCTGCGCAAACACCTCCTTGCGTCCCCACATCATGTATTGCGGATCGAAGCGGTTGCCGGCCGTGCTGGCGATGCGGCCCCAGCCGACGCCGTCGTACGGGTCGCCCGGATCGACGCGGACCATCTCCCGCGTCAGGTGGGGGACGCCCTCCGGCGCGTACGGCCACGGCCACGAGGTCGCCAGCATGCCGATCGAGCGCATCGTGCCGATCTCGTTGTACAGCACCTGATGCACATGGCCGTGGATGTTGGTCACCTTGGTGTACGGCGCCAGCACCTCGTTGACCTCGCGCCAGTCGCGCACCCAGAAGTTCCAGGGCGGGAAGTATTCATACAGCGGATTGTGGCTGAAGATCATCACCGGCCGGTCCTTTGGCCAGTCGGCCAGCGTCTTCTGCAGCCAGGCGAGCTGGTCGCTGCCGACGCCGGCCCACGGGCCCGCCACGGTGCCGTCGAGCGTGGCCATGTGATCCATCCGCTCCTCGGCGCTCATCCGCCGGGCCGACCAGTAATCCGGGGCGCGGCTGATCGTGTCCAGGCCGATGAAGCGGATGCCCTTGTGGTCGAACGTCCAGGTCGGGTCGCCGAACAGCGTCCGCCACTTCGCGCCCATGTCGAAATACCAGTCGTGCTCGCCGGGGATGAACACCTTCTTGATGGTGACTTCCTTGAGCAGCTGGTTGCCGAGATCCAGCTCGTTGGCGCGGCCGAGCTGGGCGATGTCGCCGCCGAAGATCAGGAAGTCGGCCGGCGGCTGCATCGCCTGCACCTCGGCCGCCGCCCGCGCCAGCTTGTCGACGAACCGCGTGTTGACGGCCTGCGGATACAGATGCGTGTCCGAGATCCAGGCGAACGAGAACGGCGCCTCCTCGGCATGGGCGACGGTCATGGTGTTGATCATCGGAAACCACCCGGTCATCGCCGCCGCCGCCGCGCCCGACGTGGCGGCGCCGGCAACCACCGCCTTGTGGATGAACAGCCGCCGGGTCAGCCGCAGCGACCGGTCCGGATGGTCGCCGTTCCGGCCCAGCACCGTATTCATCTCACGCAGTTCGCGATCGAACTCGGACATTGGCTGCTTCCTTTTGCGGATCGTCCTCACTCGGGCCGGCAAATTCCGTCAGGCAGAGCGCGTCGTGTTCGTCCAGGCAGTCTGGCTTGCGGGGCGGGCTATTCCGGTTTCGGCTGCGGCAGCTCCATGCTCGGTCCCACAGGCTTGTCGGCGCTGATGGTGACGGACTGCTCGGTCATGCCGGCGTAGGGCTGCAGCATGACCAGGGTGTAGGTGCCGGGCGGCACGTCGCCGATGCTGAACTTCCCGGACGCGTCGGTGATCGCGTAGTACGGGTTGTCGCGCACGTAGATCCAGCCTTCCATCCAGCCATGCGCGTCGCAGTCCACGCGCACCGTCCCGGTCTTCAGCAGCTCGGTGGTGATGCGCTGGTTCTGGTTCGGCAGCGCCGTGTTGAACGCGGTGCGGCGGCCGTAATAGCCGTGCGTGTTGTGCAGCACGGGATCGGTGTTGACGATGTCGATGGCGCCCGGGTGAATCACCTGCAGCTCCGGGCGGAAGCGGCACTTGACATTGTCGAGTTCCTGCGGCTTGCCGGCGGCAGGCCACGCCTTGCCCTTCGGAATGTTGGCCAGATAGACAAGCGCGTTGGCGACGCCATGTTCCGGCCCGACCTCGATCAGCACGTCTTCGCGGGGACCGCCGCAGACATCCACGTCCTTGTTCGGAATGATCTGGCGTGTGGGGGCCGTGCCGTGAAACAGCACCTGGCCGGATACCATCCCGCCCCCGGCGACCGCGGCGGAGTGGTACGCGCGCGCCGGGCATGACATCGTCGCCAATACGCCGGCAGCAGACATGCAGACCAATGCAGCCGGCACGTTCATTGGCGCTTCCCCCCAAACGGCCGGCCGGGACCACGCGGACGTGTTGCCGCGAGTCGTGCATCCATCCGGAATGCACCTGGATCCCTAGTCCGGAACGCTGCATTTATCTTGTTGTCAACGTAACCGTGTAAATCTCACTAGACAAACCTCGTGCTGTGGTCAAGAGTAATTCGCATTCGAGTGATTCGCCTACCTTGCCGTGCCGACGCCGTTTGCTCTGACAAAAGACGCCGTCGATTGCCGTCCGGTCTGACAATAACCAGCACCGCACGCATCATTTGCAGGGGGGGAGGCAGCGTGAACGCACGGATCGCGGCCGCGACAGCGGCGGTCATCGCCGTGTTCCTCGTCGCTCTGGTTGATGCGCGGCCGATGCTGGCGCCGCCGGCTGCCACCGATCAGGTGACCGCCGTGGTGCGCAACGACCTCGGCCAGTTCAAATGGGTGGTGACGCAAGCGGCCGACTACACGCCGCTCGAAGCGGCGGGCCGGCGGCTGTACACGCAGGCCGGCTGCGCCTACTGCCATTCGCGGTACACCCGCCCGGTCACGGCCGAGACCCGCCCCTGGGGGCTGGTCAGCGCCGACCCGCGCCGCTGGGGGCCGCTCAGCGAGCCGGGCGAATACGCGCATGACGCGCCGCCGCTGTTCGGCGCCCGCGGCATCGCCCCGGACCTGTCGCGCGAGGGCCTGAAATACAGCGACGAGTGGCACCTCGCGCATTTCTGGAACCCGCCGATGATGACCCAGGGGTCGATCATGGGCGGGTTTTCCGGCCTGTTCGACGCGCCCGACGCGCCGGTGGCGATCGTGCCGGGCGCATCCGGCAAGACGCTGGAGCAGACCGCGGCCACGCGGCGGCTGTTCGATTTCGCCAGCAAGGATCCGGTCAAGCTGACGCCGAACGCGCAGGGGCTGCTGTTCGTGCCGCTGGCCGCGCAGCGGAAATATCCGCTGATCTGGCTGCCGAACCAGGAATACGGCGGCGCCACGGTGCGGATCGTCGCCGAGACCCCCGCCGTGCACAGCCTGATCGCCTACGTGCAGCAACTCGGCATGAGTCGCGGCAAGTGGCGCGAGCTGTTCCAGCCGGAACAGGTGGAGGGTTCGCGGATCGCCCTGCCGCGATCGGATGCCTGGATCGCCTATGGCAAGCAGGTCTATGAGCGTCGCTGCATCGCCTGCCACGGCGTCAAGGGCGACGGCAACGGCACCGCCGCGACGTTCCTCTACCGGCAGCGCCCGCGCAATTTCACCCTGGGCGAGTTCAAGTTCCGGCTGACCAAGGGGCCGCTGCCGACCGACGCCGACCTGCTGCGCACCATCACGCGCGGCGTGCGCGGCACCGCAATGCCCGCCTGGTTCGAGCTGCCGCTGGACGACCGGCTGGCGGTGATCCAGTACATCAAATACGTCCTGGCGGTGGATCGGTCCGATCCGCAAACTCCCGATTTCTATTTCGTCGATGAGCCACCGGGGCCGCCGCTGCAGATCGGCGCGCCGCCGCCGCCGACGCCCGCGCTGCTGGCGCATGGCAGGCAAATCTGGCAGCAGGCGAAATGCTGGGAGTGTCACGGCAAATCCGGCGCCGGCGACGGCGAGAAGGCCGCCGGGCTGAAGGATGACTGGGGCTTTCCGATCCGCCCCGCCAACCTCGCCCGCGGCCAGTTCAAGTCCGGCCCGATGGTGACCGACATCTTCCGCACCGTCTCGACCGGGCTGACCGGCACGCCGATGCCGTCGTTCCGCGACGCCTTCCCCGAGCCGGATCGCTGGGCGCTGGCGTATTACGTGCTGTCGCTGTCAGCGTTCTCCGATCCGCTCACCGGCGATACGCTGGCGATCTCGGCGGCCGACCGCGCAGCATTGGACGACCCGCGCCTGGCGGCGGCCGGTCCCGAGCAGGCCTACCGGCTGCAGCAGCCATGAGAGCGCGGCCGGAGGTCACATCATGAAATGGCTGGTCCGCGGTGCGCTCGGGATCGTGCTGCTGGTGTTCGGGCTTGACCTGGCCAACGGGCTGTTCCAGGCGGAACGCCCGCCGGTCGGCGCGATCCAGCGCGGCTACCGCGGCACCGCCCTGCTGTACCTGTACAACCCGCGCCGCATGGCCAGCGTGATCGACGCCAACGCGATACCCTTTTCCGTACCCCAGGCCGCCGACGAAGGCGTCAAGGCGAGCGCCGCGTTCCAGAACGTGCGGGTGCTTGGCGACGTCGATGCGGGCGAGTTCATCCGGCTGATGGTCAACATCACCAACTGGGTCGCGCCGACACAGGGCTGCGCCGCCTGCCACAGCGTCGCAAACTTCGCCGATGATTCGCTGTACACCAAGGTGGTGGCGCGGCGGATGCTGCAGATGGTGCGCCACGTCAACGCCGACTGGACCGCGCATGTCGCGCACACCGGGGTCACCTGCTACACCTGCCACCGCGGCCAGCTGGTGCCGCCGAACGTCTGGTTCAACAATCCTGGCCCCAAGCAGGCGGGCGGCTTCGCGCAAATGCCGGCCGGCAAGAATCACCCGTCCGCCGTGGCCGGCGGCGCCGCCCTGCCGCTGGATCCGTTCACGCCGTTCCTTGAGGGCGACAGCAACATCCGCGTCCAGTCCACCACCGCCCTGCATGCGGCGGATCACCAGTCGATCAAGCAGGCGGAATGGACCTACGCGCTGATGACCGGCATGGCGCAGGGCCTCGGCGTGAACTGCGACTACTGCCACAACACGCGCTCGTTCGCCGACTGGTCGCAAAGCCCGCCGCAGCGCGTCACCGCCTGGTACGGGATCCGCATGGTGCGCGACCTGAACACGCATTTCCTCGATCCGCTGCGCGACGTGTTTCCGGCGGCGCGGCTCGGCGCGGCGCTGGGCGACGCGCCGAAGGTGAGCTGCGCGACCTGTCATAACGGCGTATTCAAGCCGCTGTTCGGCGTCAGCATGGCGCGGAACTTTCCCGAGCTGACCGGGCCGCGCGCGCCGTAGCGCTCGGCCGGTCAGCCAAAAATGTCGCGGGTGAAGGCGTCGTACCAGCCATGCGCCTGGTCCACCGCCCGCGCGCGGACCGCGCCGCTTTCCTCCACCGGGCTGATCATGATGTCGGCGATCTCGATGCTACCGGCACTGTTGCGGAAGCTGATCGCATCGCTCACCGCGTCGTCGGGCGCCAGAAAAGTATAGCACGTGTTGTACAGAAACGGCGGAAAGCTGCGCGCGCCGCTGAGTGCGGCGGCGATGGCAAAGGCGCACGCCTTGGCCTGGCTGTTGGCGGCGAATGCCGATTTCGGCATGGCGCCCGGATTGATCGCGTCGCCGACCAGATGGATGCCGCGATGCCGGGTCAATTCGAACGTCGCCGGATCGACCGGGCACCAGCCCCCCGCATCGGCCAGATCGGCGCGCTGCGCCAGCTCCCCGGCCATCTGCGGCGGAATGACGTTGGCGACCGCGGCGGCGAACGTCTCGGTGGCGGTGCGGATCGAGCGGTCCCTGGCGTCCACCGCCTCGATGGCGCCGATGAACTGGCCGGGCAGCCAGTCGATCATGCCGGGGTAGTGGCGGTTCCAGCCGTCCTGGAACAGATCCTGCTCGAAAAAGCTGTCCTTGGCGTCCAGGATCAGGATCTTCGATCGCGGCTTCGCCCGCTTGAAATAGGCGGCGACCAGCGAGGCGCGCTCGTACGGGCCGGGCGGACAGCGGAACGGGTCGGCGGGGGCGGCGATCACGAACACGCCGCCATCCTCCATCGCCTCCAGCTGGCGGCGCAGCAGCAGCGTCTGCGCCCCGGCCATCCAGGCGTGCGGCAGCGCCTGCATCGCCGCGTCGTCATAGCCGGCGATGGCGCCCGGCCGGAAGGCGATGCCCGGCGCCACCACCAGCCGGTCATAGGCGAGGCTGTCGCCGCCCTGCGCCAGTTGCACGCGCTTGCCGACCGGGTCGATCGCCGTGGCCCGATCATGGATGACGCGCACGCCATGCTGCGCGGCAAGCGCCGCATAGCCGTGCGTGAGCGAGTCGAAAGAACACAGCCCGGCGAGATACAGGTTGCTGAAGAAGCATGTCGTGTATTGCAGCTTCGGCTCGACCAGGGTGACCGCCAGCGTCGGATCGGCCAATCTGAGATATTTCGCCGCCGTGGCGCCGCCGGCGCCGCCGCCGATCACCACCACACGGGCCGATGCGCCCGCCGCCGCACGGACCGGCGCGGCCCGCGCGGCGGCCAGGCAGGTGGCGCCGGCCAGTCCGCCGAAGGCGCGGCGCGTGCAGCCGCGCGTCACGGCGCCGTCGCCGGCCGGCCGGCCAGGTAATGCGCCACCGCCGCGATCTCCTGCGCGCTGAGCGCGGCTGCCACGACATGCATGATCTGGCTGCTCCGCTGCCCCGACCGATAGGCCAGCATCGCCTGCACGCAGCCGGCCTCGCCCAGTCCGGCAAGCGAGACGATTGCGGACTGCGCCCCGCCCCCGGTTGTGTGGCACGAAGCGCAGGCGGCGGCGAGCTGGGCCGCATGGTCGCCGGCCAGGGGCGCGCCGGCGCACGCGATGCCCGACCCGAACCAGGCGGCAGCGGCGACAACCGCGGCAGCCACAGTCGGCCGGCTTCCCGTCATCCCGTCACCGTCAGCGACTTTTCCAGCGTGTAGATCGCGCCGCCGTCCTCCTCCCAAACGAACCGCAAGCGGCCGCTGCGCGTCGCGCGGATGGAAAACTCAAGGAACGGGTTGGCGGCGACGGCTTCGTGCAGCTCGACGCTGAACACCACTGCGTCGTCCAGGCGACAGGTGAAGCGGTGGATGATGTCGCGCGGGATGATGCCGCCGTCGCCGCCGCGCCGCAGCCCGGTTTCCATCGGATGCGTGATCAAAGTCCTGATCTGGATGATCTCGCCCGCGGCGGCGGTCGCCGGCGCCTGCACATGCGGCACGGCGACGACCGGACGGATGCCGCCGTCAGGCGCAGCCATTGGTGGCGACCTTGACCCAGGTTGACGCCATCAGCACCGAACCGTCGCTCATTTCCGCCGCCGCCAGCACGGCCTGCGGCTCGGCCAGCCGGATGCGCGTCGATATGCGCGCCTGCCCGCTCTGCGGCGTGAAATGGAAGCTGGCGACAAGCACGATCGGATTTCCCGGCGCCAGCACATGCGCCACCCGCACGCAATCGGCCCCGGTCATCGCGCTGTCGATCTGCAGGATCAGCGGCACGGTGTAGCCGTTGCCGAACACCGGCGGCATGATCAGGTGGACGCGCGGCGAGGCGACCGGGATCTTGCCGGTCAGGCGCCGGACCAGCTCGCGATCAGCCTCCGAAAGTCCGCTCGCGCCGAAGCCGGGCGGTGCGGCCAGCATGGCCGTGGCCAGGCCCAGACTTCCCCGGGCCGCAGCGCGCCGCGTGAGGCCGACCGACGACGACGCGCTGCGCATGCCGACCTCCCCCGCACCGGGACGGTGTCATAGTCGCATCGCGCCCGGATTTTTGACAGCTGTTTCTGAACCGGATGCGTCGGCGCGATCTTGACTAAACGGTTTTCAGCATGCCGCCATCGACGAAATAGGTCGAACCCACCGTGTAGCTCGCCCGATCCGAGCACAGAAAGACAAAGGTGTTGGCCAGCTCTGCGGGAGTCGCGAACCGCTTGATCGCGGCGTGTTCGCGTGCGACCTGGTCCAGATGGCCCTGCCAGTCGCCGCCGGTATCCGCGGTCAGCTGCCGGGCGGTCTTGATCCAGTCCGGCGTCAGCACCAGACCGGGATTGATGCAGTTGACGCGGATGTTGTCGCCCACCAGCTCGGCCGCCAGCGTCTTGGAAAACATCATCAGCGCCGCCTTGGTCACGTTGTAGATCGGCTCGTACCACAGCGGCTGCACCGCGCAGATCGAGGCGTTGTGCAGGATCACGCCGCCGCCGCGCCGGCGCATCCCCGGCGCCAGCCCGCGCGCCAGCCGCACCGCCGCCATCACGTGCAGCTCCCAGTACGCCGTCCATTTCTCGTCCGGGGCATCCATCACGGTCTCGTTGCTGCCGGTGCCGGCATTGTTGATCAGGATGTCGCAGCCGCCATGCAGCGCCTGCACGCCGTCCAGCAGTGCTGCCGCCCCCGCCGGCGTCGCCAGATCGCAGGCGACGGCATGCGCGGCCACGCCGTATTGCTGGGCGAGGCGGTCGGCCTCGGCCTGCGCCCGCTCCCGCCCGCGCGCCGCCAGCACCACCTGCACGCCTTCCGCGGCCAGGCCCTCGGCCACCGCCAGGCCGATCCCCACGCTGCCGCCGGTGACCACCGCCACCTTGCCGCTCAATCCAAGATCCATCGATCGCCTCCCTGTGTTGCGGTCCCGGTCGTCCGGTCCCGGCGTCAGCCGACCCGCGCCCAGCCGCGCGTGCGCGCCACCGCGTTGGCGAAACGGGCGTGCAGCGCGTCGCCCAGCGGCGCGTCGCACTCGACCCGCCGCCAGGCGGCGATCGGGTCGTCGGGCGCGCCGCCGTCCGCGCGCGCGCACAGCGCCAGCAGGCCCAGCGCGGTCACGTCCGGCGCCGCAGCAACCTCGATCGCGCGGCCGATCGCCGCGGCCAGGAAGCGCACGAAATAGCCGTTGCGGCTCAGCCCGCCATCGACCGAAACGCGCATGCCCGCCCCGGCCGCGCCGTCCGGCGGGACCATCGCGCGCACGATCTCGCTGGCGCGCAGCGCCACGCCCTCCAGCACGGCACGGCACAGATCGGCGCGCTCGCTGTCCAGGCCGAGGCCGATCCACGCGCCGCGGGCGCTGCGGTCCCAATGCGGGCAGCCCAGACCGGCCTGCGCGGGCACGAAGAACAGGTCGCGCCCGGCCGCCGACGGTCCCTCAAGCGAGTCCAGCGCCGCGTGGTCGGCGAACAGGCCGATCCGTCCCGCCCAGTCCAGCGCCGCGCCGGCGGTGAACACGCCGCCCTCGCGCGCATAGACCGCCGGCGCCGCGCCGATGCGCCAGGCGCAGGTCGGCAGCAGCCCGCCTTGGCCGGCGGGCGGACGCTCGCCGGCCAGGCCAAGCGCGAAGGCGCCGGTGCCGAAGGTGATCTTGATGTCGCCCGGCCGCGTGCAGCGGTGGCCGTACAGCGAGGCCTGCTGATCGACCAGCGATGCGACCACGCGCGGGCCGCCGGCGATGTCACCGAAATCGCCGACGCTGGCGCGGATCTCCGGCAGGCACTCGACCGGCACCCCGAACGCCTCGCAGAGCGGCGCGCTCCAGCGCAGGCCAGCCAGATCCATCAGGCTGGTGCGCGACGCGGTGGAGACGTCAGTGGCGAACTCGCCGGTCAGCGCATCGAGCAGGAACGCATCGCTGGTGCCCAGGCGCAGCCGTCCGGCGCGACGCAGCGCCGCCGCGCCCTCGGCATGATCCAGCAGCCAGCGCAGCTTGGCGGCCGAGAAATACGGGTCCAGCGGCAGGCCGGCGAGCGACAGGGTCAGCGCTTCGACCCCGTCGGCGCGCAGCCGGGCGATGGCGTCGCCGGTGCGCTCGTCCTGCCAGACGATGGCGTGATGCAGCGGCCGCTTGGTCGCCGCGTCCCAGGCGACCACCGTCTCGCCCTGATTGGCGAGGCCTGCCACCGCGCACCGGCCGGCAGCCTCGATCAGCGCGCGGATGTCGCCGAGGATCTCCTCGGCGTCGTGCTCGACCCAGCCGGGACGCGGGCGGATCTGGCGGTGGGCGCGCGCGCCGACCGCGACGCATACGCCATCCGGGCCGCGGCGATACGCCTTGGTCGTGGTGGTGCCCTGGTCGATCGCCAGGCTCGCGCCGCCGGCCGCGGTCATTCCAGCACCGCCTGCAGCGTGCGGCCCTGCAACCCCGACAGCGCCGCGGCCGGCACCGTCAGCGTCAGCCGCCGTTCCGGCAGCGCGCGCAGCGACCGCTGCGCCACGGCGCGGCCGTCATCGCGCAGGCTGAACTGGGCACTGAACCGGGCGGCCGGTTCCAGCGCGCGGCCGGTCAGCCGGATCGGCCGGCCCTCCGGCAGCAATCGCTGCGGCATCACGTAGCGCAGCATGCCGCCCGGCGCGACCGCGATCGCCTGCGCCGCGGGCGGCAAAGCGGGGCCGCGCAAATGGCGCATGATCGCCGCCGCCGCCAGCCTGCCCTCGCGCGCGGCTACGCCCGCATGCTCGACCGCGCGCAGCACGTTGCCGGCTGCGAACAGATGCGGGTCCGAGCAGCGGAACAGCGTGTCGATCACCGGCCCGCCGGTGTTCGGGTCAATCTCGAACGCGCCGTCCTGGCCCAGCCAGGCTTCCGGCACGAAGCGGCCGGTGAAGATCACGCCGTCGCACGCCAGGCGCTGCTGCCGGCCGCTATGCGTGACCCGCACCGCCGCGACCCGCGCCTCGCCCTCGATCGCGTCCAGCGTGGCCGACAGCAGGACCGGCACGCCGAAGCCGAACCGCGCGATCAGGTCGCCGGGGCGCCGGGCGGTGATGCGGTCGCGCGGCTCGATCATCGCCACCGGCCGGATGCCGGCATGGCGCGCGGCGAGCAGGGCGGAAAACGCGACCAGCTCGCTGCCGACCACCACCGGGCGGCGGAACGGGCGCAGCCCGGCCATCAGCAGATCCTGGAACGCCCCGGTCGTGGTCACCCCCCAGGGCGGCCGGTCGCCGCCGACCAGACGCGGGCCGCGCGGGGTCTCGCGGATGCCGGTGGCCAGCAGCAGCGCGCGGGCCTGCAAGCTCGCTACGCCGTCCGGCAGGCTCACGCGCAGCCGCCCGCCCGGCTTGATCGCCACCACCGTCGCGTCCGTGCGGATGCGCGCGCCGCTGGCGCCGGCCACCAGCGCCCGCGCATAGGCCGGCCCGGTCCAGAGGCGGCGGAAATCGCTGATGCCCCAGCCCGGATGGCCGCAGGACCGCGGCAGCCCGCCCGGCTGCTGGTTGCGCTCCAGCACCAGCACGCGCATGCCGCCGGCGGCCAGCGCGCGCGCGGCGCTCAGCCCGGCCGGCCCGGCCCCGATCACGATGACGTCCCACCCCGCCTCGTCACGCATCGCCGAGCCGCCCGATTAGATCCGGCAGGTGCGCGGCGGCCAGCTGCATGACCCGGCCGGTGCAGTAGAACCCGCCGCAGCGCCCCATCATGCAGCGGGTGCGCCGCTTCAGCCCGCCCAGGCTCGCCGCCGGCAGCGGCGGGGCGAAGGCGGCCTCGATCTCGGCCCGTGTCACCAGCTCGCAATGGCAGACGATCTCGCTCCTGGCCGCCTGCCAGGGGCGCGGCCGCAACTCGGCCAGGTTGGGCACGCGCGGCCAGACCGGGTCGGCCAGCGGCGTCGCCTCGCCGAACCGGGCGGCGTGCAGCCGCAGCACATGCTCGGCGATGCCGAGCGCGCCGGTCAGCCCGGTGGAGCGGATGCCGGCCACGCTGATCCACTGCCGCTCCGGCAGCGCCTCGATCTGGTAGTCCTTGAACTGCGTGGCGGGGCGCAGGCCGGCATAGCTGGCGATGACGCTCTGCCCGACCAGGCCGGGGACCATGCGCTCGCCGGCGGCGATCAGCGCGCGCAGCGCCGGCTGCTCCACGGTGGCGTGGCGGCGCTCGTCCTGATCCTCGGCGGTCGGGCCGACCAGCAGGTTGCCATAGGCGGTGCGCGCGACGACCACGCCTTTGGTGCGCTCGCTCGGCACCGGCAGCACGATGCTGGAGACCAGCGCGTGCGCCGGCTTGTCATAGACCACGAACTGGCCCTTGCGCGGGCGGATCGAGAACGGGCTGGGCCGGGCGATCGCCTCGACCAGATCGCCATAGTTGCCGGCGCAGTTGAGGACGACCCGCGCCGCGATCGGCGCGCCGCCGCCGGCGGTCGCCAGCCGCCACAGGCCGTCGCGCAGCGTGCCGCCGGTGATCTCGGTCCGGCGCAGCAGCACGCCGCCATTGGCCACGCCCTGCCAGGCATAGGCCAGCGGCGCGGACCAGGCGTCGATCACGCCTTCGTCCTCGACCAGGACGCCGCCGGCAAGATCGGCGGCCAGGCCCGGCTCGCGGGCATGCACCGCGTCGGCATCGAGCAGGCGCGCGGCGACGCCGTTGGCAGCCGCCTGCGCCACGATCGCGGGCAGGCGCGCACGCTCGGCGTCGGTCCAGGCGACCACCAGCGCCCCGGTGCGCAGCAGCGGCAGGCCGAGCCGCTCGTGCAGCGCCAGATAGGCGGCGTGACCGCTGCGCACGCAGGCGGCTTCCAGGCTGCCCGGCACCGCATCGAAGCCGGTATGCAGCAGCGCGCTGTTCGCCTTGCTGGCGCCGTTGATGATGTCGGGATCGCGCTCGATCAGCGCGGTGCGCCAGCCGGCCAGCACGAAGCCGCGGAAGGCCGCGCAGCCGATCACGCCGGCGCCGACGATGGCGACGTCGAACGGCGCCGACGCCGGAATCCGTCATGTCTCGCGCCGGTCGGTGGGCATCCGGACAGTCTGCGCCGATCGCGCCGCCACCTGCAAAGCGTCGCCGCGTGCACAGCGACGCCGCCTGCAGACCATCGGCAATCGCGCGCCGGCTCGCGCCGCAGGTGCTATGCATCGCGTCATGCCGGATTTTCCGATCATCGACAGCCACGTGCATCTGTATGATCCGCAGCGCCTGCCATACGGCTGGATGCGCGGCCTGCCGATCGAGCGCCGGACGCTGCTGCCCGAGTTCGCGGCGGCCAGCGCCGGCGTCGATGTGGCGGGCCTGGTGTTCGTCGAGGTCGCGGTCGATGCCGGCCGCCAGCACGAGGAAGCGGCGTTCGCGCAGCGCCTGGCCGATGCCGACCAGCGCCTGCTCGCCCTGGTCGCGCACGCGCCGGTGGAGCGCGGCGAGGCGGTGGAGGAGGATCTGGCCGAGCTGGCGCGGCACAGCGCGCTGCGCGGCATAAGACGGCTGATCCAGGGCGAGGTGGATCCCGGCATCTGCCTCGACCCCGGCTTCCTGGCGGGCGTGCGCGCGGTCGGGCGGCGCGGGCTGACGTTCGACGTCTGCGTGAAGCACTGGGGGCTGGTGTTCGCGGTCGAGCTGGCCCGGCGCTGCCCGGAGGTGAGCTTCGTGCTCGACCACATCGGCAAGCCCGGCATCGCGCACGGCCTGCGGGAGCCGTGGTGGAGCCAGTTGCGCGACTTGGCGGCGTGCCCGAACGTCGTCTGCAAGCTGTCCGGCGTGGCCACCGAGGCGGACCATGCACGCTGGTCGGCCGACCAGCTTGAACCCTATGTCGCGCACGCCATCGAGTGCTTCGGCTTCGACCGGCTGATGTACGGCAGCGACTGGCCGGTCAGCACGTTGACGCACGGCTATGCCGACTGGGTGGCGATGCTGGACCGCTTCACCGCCGGCTGCAGCCGCGCCGAGCTGACAGCGCTATACCGCGGCACCGCGTCGCGGGCGTACCGCCTGACCGGCCTTGCAGCGGATCAGCCGGCGCCGATGAAGCCGCCGCCCAGCACGCGCTCGCCGTCATAGAACACGCAGGCCTGCCCGGGTGCGGCCAGGGCCGGCGCATCCAGGATCGCCACGGCGCCGGTCCCGCACGGCTCGACATGCGCCGGCTGCGGCGCCTCGCGCGCGCGCAGCTTGACGACGCAGCGCCGCGCCCCCGGCTCGACCAGCCAGTTGACCGCGCGCAGCCGCACCCGGCGCTCGCCGGTCCCGCGCGCGCCGACCACCACGCGCCGCCGCGCCGCGTCCAGCCCGACCACCACGCGCCGCCGCCCCTCCGCGTCGTGCGACGCAGCCCCAAGCCGCCGCGCCTGGCCCAGCGTATAGCCGGCGATCCCGGCATGGCCGCCCAGCACCGCGCCGGCCCGGTCCACGATCTCGCCCGGCTCGGCCGCATCCGGGCGCAGCGCCGCCACCGTCGCGTCATAGCGGCCGGCGGGCACGAAGCAGATGTCCTGGCTGTCCGGCTTGGCGGCGACCGCAAGACCCAGCCGCCCGGCCTGCGCGCGCACCGCCGCCTTGTCGGCGAACCCGCCCAGCGGGAACAGCAGCCGATCGAGCTGCGCGCGGGTGGTCGCGAACAGGAACCAGCTCTGGTCGCGCGCCGGATCCGCCGCCCGGTGCAGTTCCGCCCCGTCCGGCCCGTCGATGCGGCGAACGTAGTGCCCGGTGGCCAGCCGCTCGCAGCCGAGGTCGGCCGCCAGCGCCATCAGGTCGGTGAACTTGACGGTCTGGTTGCAGCGAATGCAGGGCACCGGCGTCTCGCCGGCGGCATAGCTGTCGGCAAAATCCTGGATGACGGCTTCGCGGAACCGCGCCTCGGCGTCGATCACGTAATGCGCGATCCCGAGCCGGTCGGCCACGCGGCGCGCGTCGAGGATGTCCTGGCCGGCGCAGCACGCGCCCTTGCGCGAAGCACCCGCGCCGAAATCGTACAGTTGCAGCGTGGCGCCGATCACCTCGTGCCCCGCCTCGTGCAGCAGGCCGGCCACCGTGCTGCTGTCCACGCCCCCGGACATCGCGACCAGGATGCGCATGCCGCAGACCTACTTCTGGGCGTTTCGCGTCGCCGCCGGCAGGCGCACTTCCAGCCCGTCCAGCGCCGGCGTCATCACGATCTGGCAGCCCAGCCGCGAGGTCTTCTCCAGCCCGAAGGCGAGGTCGAGCATGTCCTCCTCGTCCTCGGTCGGCTTGGCCAGCCTGGGAAACCAGGACGAATCGACGATCACATGGCAGGTCGAGCAGGCAAGCGAGCCTTCGCACGCCCCTTCGATATCGACGCCGTGCTTGTGCGCGACCTCGAGCACGGACAGGCCGAGCGGCGCATCGACTTCGCGACGCGAGCCGTCACGCTGGATGAATGTCATTTTCGGCATGGGCGGGAGCCTCGGCGGCTGAATGCGCGCGAGCCAGGCTCGTCGCGGCAAAATCGATGTCGGCGGCGGAGGTAAAGCGTCCTATGCCGATGCGCAAGGTGCGCGCCGCCTCGTCCGCCGGCAGGCCCATCGCGCGCAGCACGTAGGACGGCGCGATCTCGGCCGAGGAGCAGGCCGAGCCGGTCGAGACGCACAGCGCCGGGACGGCGCGCATCAGCGCCTGCGCGTCGGCGCGGGGAAATGTCAGGTTCAGATTGCCGGCGATGCGGGCGGCAGCACTGCCGTTCAGCCGCACGCCGGGGATGGCGCGGGTCAGCCCGGCCAGCAGCCGGTCACGCAGGCCGGCGATGCGCGCCGTGTCCGCCTCCGTCTCGGCGCCGGCCAGGCGGCATGCCTCGCCGAAGCCCACCACCAGCGGCGTCGGCAGCGTGCCCGAGCGCAGCCCGCGCTCCTGCCCGCCGCCGGAGAACAGCGGCGCCAGGCGCACGCGCGGACGGCGGCGCACATACAGCGCGCCGACGCCTTTCGGCCCGTACAGCTTGTGGCCGCTCAGCGAGAGCAGGTCGATGCCCAGCGCCGCCACGTCGAGCCGGATCTTGCCGGCCGCCTGCGCGGCATCGGTGTGGAACAGCGCCCCCGCCGCGCGCGCGATCGCGGCCATGGCGGCGATGTCCTGGATCACCCCGGTCTCGTTGTTGACCGCCATGACGCTGACCAGCAGCGTGGGCGTGGCCAGCGCCGCGCGCAGCACGTCCGGGTCGAGCAGCCCGTCGCGGCCGACCGGCAGCACCACCGGCTCGAACCCCTCCGCGGCCAGGTCGGCTGCCAATTCCAGGACGCATTTATGCTCGGTGGCGACCGTCACCACGCGGCGGCGCGCGGCGCCCTGAGATGCATCGAACCGGGCGCGGGCGAACCGGGCGGCCCCCTTGATGGCGATGTTGTTCGCCTCGGTCGCCCCGGAGGTCAGCACCACTTCGCGCGGCTCGGCGCCGATCAGCGCGGCGACATGCGCCCGCGCCGCTTCCACCGCCGCCTCCGCCGCGCGCCCGGCGGCGTGCTCGGCGCTGTGCGGGTTGCCGGGCTGCTCGGTGAACCAGGGCAGCATGGCGGCCAGCGCGCGCGGGTCGCATGCCGTGGTCGCCTGGTTGTCGAGATAGACCAGCCGGTTCGCGCCGTCATCCGCCATGCCGGCGATATGGCGCTACGCCGCGCGCCGCGCCAGCCGGCCGGCCATTGCCTGATATGCGCCGGCGAACGCCGCGACGTCGGCGCGCGAGGCCGACCACGGCAGCGACACCCGGATCGCCTCGCCGGCCAGCGCGCCCAGCCGCATCGCATCGAGCACATGGCTGCGCGCCACCTTGCCGGAACTGCACGCCGCCCCGGCCGAGACGGCGATGCCGGCCAGATCGAGCGCGATCACCTGGGTCTGCGCCGCCACTCCCGGCAGCGCCAGGCAGCTGGTATTGGGCAGCCGCGCCGCCGCGGCGCCGATCGCGACCGCCCCACTGGCCAGCGCCGCCGCCTCGGCCGCGTCGCGCAGGGGCCGCAACGCGTCCGCGCCGCCCGCCGCTTCGGCCGCGGCGGCGAACCCGGCGATCGCCGCCAGCGCCGGCGTGCCGCCGCGCCGACCGCGCTCCTGCCCGCCGCCGGCGATCAGCGGGCGCAGCGCCGACGCGGCCTGCGCCGACAGCAGCAGCGCGCCCGCGCCGGCCGGGCCGCCGAGCTTGTGCGAGGACAACGCCGCGCTGGCCGCGCCAAGAGCGGCGAAGTCCAGGCCGGTCCGCCCGGCCGCCTGCACCGCGTCCACATGCAGCCACGCGCCATGCCGGGCGCACAGCGCCGCCGCTGCCGCCGCCGGCTGCATCACGCCGGTCTCATTGTTGGCCAGCATCAGGCAGACCAGCGCCGGACCGCCCTGCGCCAGCAGCGCCGACAGCGCCGACAAATCCGCCACGCCCTCGCCATCGACCGGCAGGATCGCCGCGTCCGCCGCGGCGGCGCGCACCGCGTCGTGTTCGGTGGCCCCGACGATCAGCCGCCGCCCGTCGCACAGGCCGTGCATCGCCAGCGCATTCGCCTCGGTGCCGCCCGAGGTGAACACCACGCCGCCCGCCGCGGCCCCGAACCGCGCCGCGACGGCCTCGCGCGCATCCTCCAGCAACCGCCGCGCGGCGCGGCCGGCGGCGTGGACCGAGGACGGGTTGCCGGGGGCGGACAGCGCCCGCAGCACGGCGTCGCGCGCCTGCGGGCGGAGCGGCTCGGAGGCGTTGGCGTCCAGATAGACCATGGCCCAACATAGGCCGGGCGGGCCGGCGCGGGGACCAGGCGCGCGCAGAAACCGCCAGCCGCGCGCAAAAACATGAAGGGTATGCGACATTTCCATTATGGAATCGCGTCCCGCGCGCCCTATAGTCTGGGTCCGGAGCGGACCGCCGGAGCGTTCGGACGGTTCAGGACGGCGATCTGAAGAAAGCCTGGTCGAGCAGGGGGCAGACCTGTCCGGTTCTTAATGGGAACCGGCTGGCATGCCTCCTTGGCGGCACATCGGCATGGTCCCATGTGTAACGCCTGTGTCACGATCTGGCGGCACGGCCGGTATTGGGTCGCCCAGTCGTGGGGCGAGCGTTGAAAGCGGATTTCGATACACATGCCTGAAGTGATGTTTGCCGGCCCCGACGGGCGGCTGGAGGGTCGCTATCACCACTCCAAGGAGAGCGGCGCCCCGCTGGCGCTGATCCTGCACCCGCACCCGCTGCATGGCGGCACGATGAACAACCGCATCGCCTATTCGATGTACCAGGCGTTCCAGCGCCTCGGCTTCTCGGTAATGCGGTTCAATTTCCGTGGCGTCGGCCGCAGCCAGGGCCGCTATGACGGCGGCCACGGCGAGATCAGCGACGCCGCGGCGGCGCTGGACTGGATGCAGGCGGTCAACCCGAACCAGGGCGGCCTGTGGATTGCCGGCTACCAGTTCGGCGCGTTCGTCGGCATGCAGCTGCTGATGCGCCGGCCCGAGATTTCCGGCTGGGTCAGCGTGGCCCCGCCCGCCAACCACTACGATTTCGGCTTCCTGGCGCCCTGCCCGTGCGGCGGGCTGATGCTGCATGGCGACGCTGACGAGCTGGTGCCGGAGCCGGCGGTCAAGAAGCTGGTGGACAAGCTGAACACGCAGAAGAACGTGACGGTCGACTACCGCATCTTCGCCGGCGCGGACCACGTCTTCGCCAGCCACGCCGACGCGGTGGCCGAGGCGATCGACGATCACGTGAAGCGCACGATGGCGCGCAAGACGATGGCGCTGGCCGCGGACTGACGGAAAAGACGGGCTGACGGACTGACGCGCCTGCCGGCCAGCGCCGCGCGAACTCCGCGGCGGCGCAGGCACGCAGTCGGGCGCGACGGCGGGCCCCATTCGGCGCGGCAAGGCTCGCCTCGCCGGCGTGTTGACGTGCCCGCGCACGACCTGCACACCCGCGCGGTGAGCGCGTTCCTGACCAATGTGCGCCTGCTCGACCCGGCCTGCGGGCTCGACCAGCCCGGCGAGCTGCTGGTGCGCGACGGGCGCATCGCCGATCTCGGCGCCGCGCTGGGCCGCCCGGACGGGGTGGCGGTCATCGACGGCGAGGGAGGCATCCTCTGCCCCGGCCTGGTGGACATGCGCGCCGACGTGGGCGAACCCGGCGGCGCGGGGCGCGAGACGGTGCCCTCCGCTGCCCGCGCCGCCGCCGCCGGCGGCATCACCACGCTGGCCGCCCTGCCCGACACCGATCCGGCGGTGGACGAACCCGCCCTGGTCCGCCTTCTGCGCGCCCGCGGCGAGGAGACCGGCAGCGTGGCCATCCTGCCGTACGCCGCCGCCACGCGCGGCTGCGCCGGCGAGGCGCTGGCGGAATACGGGCTGCTGCGCGAAGCCGGGGCGGTGGCGTTCACCGATGGCCGCCGCGCGATCGGCTCCGCCCGGCTGCTGCGCGCCGCCCTGCTCTACGCGCGCGGGTTCGGCGCGATGATCGTGCAGCACCCGGAGGATCCCAGCCTGGCCGCCGGCGGAGCGGCGACCGAGGGCGAGCGCGCCACCCGCATGGGCCTGCCGGGCATCCCGGCCGAGGCCGAGGCCATCCTGGTCGCCCGCGACATCGCGCTGGCCCGGCTGACCGGCGGCGCGATCCATTTCGCCCACGTCTCGACAGCCGCCGCGCTGGCCGAGATCCGGCGCGCCAAGGATGCCGGCCTGCGCGTCACCTGCGATACCGCGCCGCCCTATTTCGACCTGAACGAGACGGCGATCGGCGACTACCGGACCTATGCCAAGCTGTCGCCGCCGCTGCGCGCCGAGGCGGACCGGCTGGCGGTGCTGGCCGGGCTGGCCGACGGCGCCATCGACGCCATCGCCAGCGACCACCAGCCGCGCGACGCCGACGACAAGCGCCTGCCGTTCGCGCAGGCGGCGGCGGGCGGCGCCGGGCTGACCACGCTGCTCGGCATCACGCTGGCCCAGGTCCATGCCGGATCGCTCGGCCTGGCGCGCGCGATCGAACTGCTGACGGTCCGCCCCGCCCGCCTGCTGGGCAGCGAGGCCGGCACGCTGGCGCGCGGCGCAGCGGCGGATCTGGTCCTGCTCGACCTGGACCGTGCCTGGCGGGTCGAGTCCGGGCGCCTGCCGGGCTGGGCGCAGAACACCCCGTTCGACGGCCGCGCGCTGGAGGGGCGGGTGCGCGGCACCTGGAAGGCCGGACGCCGCGTGTATGGTGCCGATGGCGGCTGAGGCAGCGTCGGCAACTGAGGGAGGGTCGGCGTGGGCGTGATGATCGACGGCGTCTGGCGCGATGAGTGGTACGACACCGGGCGCACCGGCGGCGCGTTCGTGCGCACCGACCCGCAGTTCCGCGAAGCAGTCACGGCGGACGGCCGCTCCGGCTTCGCGGCCGAGGCGGGCCGCTACCATCTGTATGTCTCGCTGGCCTGCCCCTGGGCCAGCCGCGCGGTGATCGTCCGTCGCCTGAAGCGCCTGGAGCCGGTCGTCGGGATGACCGTCGTGGACCCGCTGATGCTGGAGCGCGGCTGGGTGTTTTCCGCCGCCGATCCCGACCCGATCCTGGGCGCCGCCGCCCTGTCCGAGCTGTACGCCGCCGCCCGGCCCGGCTATAGCGGGCGCGTCACCGTGCCGCTGCTCTGGGACCGGCAGCGCCGCACCATCGTCAGCAACAAATCCTCCGACATCATCCGCATGTTCAACCGCGCCTTCGACGGCGTCGGCGGGGACGCGCGGGTGGACTTCTATCCCGACGACCTGGCGGCCGAGATCGACGCCATCAACGCGGTGATCTACGACCGGGTGAACAACGGCGTGTACAAGGCGGGTTTCGCCACGAAGCAGGAGCCGTACGAGGCCGCATGCCGTGCGCTGTTCGCGACGCTTGACGACCTGGAGGAACGCCTGGCCTCACGCCGCTATCTGTGCGGCGCTCGCATCACCGAGGCGGACTGGCGGCTGTTCACCACGCTGGTCCGCTTCGACGCGGTCTATCACGGCCACTTCAAATGCAACCTGCGCCACCTCTGGGACTATCCGAACCTTTGGGACTACGCGCGCGAGCTGTATCAGGCGCCCGGCGTGGCCGGGACGGTGAACCTCGACCACATCAAGCGGCACTATTATGTCAGCCAGCGGACGATCAACCCGAGCCAGGTGGTGCCGCTCGGCCCGGCGCTGGATTTCACCGCCCCGCACGGTCGCGGGCGGCGGTAGCCCGGTCTCGGAACTAGCCCAGCATGGCGATCAGCGCCACGCCAAGCACGCCGGCGCGCGCCAGGCCCAGTCCGCCGTCGCCATGCGCCAGCTCGGCGGTCAGCTGCGTCGCCGATGCCCCGGCCATCACCGCGCCGCCCAGCCGGCGCGTCCCTCGGCACGCCATCATGGCGCCGCCCGCCATTTCCGCCGCGCCGGCCATCTGCCGCTGCTGCGGGGTCCAGCCCCAATGGCGGTACAGCCGGACATAGCCGGGATTGCCGGCCAGCTTGTCGGCGCCGGCCACCGCCATGCCGATCCCCACCAGCGGCACCAGGTATCGCCAGGCGCTCATGCGCGCGCTCCCTTTTCAATGGCACACGGCCAGCAGCGCCGCCGCGCCACGGAAGTTGCGGCGGTTTGCCAGCGGCGCGGCGCGGCGCGACACTGATCCCATGCTGATCGCCGCCGCCGCCCTTGGCTACCTGCTCGGCTCGATCCCGTTCGGGCTGCTGCTGACCCGCGCCGCCGGGCTGGGCGACATCGGCGCGTCGGCTCCGGCAATATCGGCGCCACCAACGTGCTGCGCACCGGCCACCGCGGCGCTGGCGCTCGCCACGCTGCTGCTGGACGGCGCCAAGGGGGCCGCCGCCGTGCTGCTCGGCCTGCGCCCTGGCCGGGCGGGCGGGACTCGCGGTCGGCGGCCTGGCGGCGGTGCTGGGCCATCTGTTCCCGGTCTGGCTCGGATTTCGCGGCGGCAAGGGGGTGGCGACCGGCTTCGGCGTGATGATCGCCGCCAGCCCGCTGGCCGGTCTCGCCGCCGGCGCGGTGTGGATCGCGGTCGCGGCGGCCACCCGCCTGTCCTCGGCCGGCGCGCTGTCCGCGTTTGTCGTCGCACCGCTGCTGGCCTGGGCGTCTGGGCGCGCGGCCGCTGGTGATCGCGCTGGCCGGCTGCGTGGCGGTGCTGGTCTGGGCGCGCCACCACGCCAACATCCGCCGCCTGCTGGCCGGCACCGAGCCGCGCATCGGCCACAAGGCGTAAGGTCGGGCTTGACGCAGGACGACATCGACCGGCTGCGCCTGGCGCGCACCGAGGGCGTGGGTCCGATCACCTACCGCCGCCTGCTGCAGCGCTATGGCTCGGCGGCGGCGGCGCTGGAGGCGTTGCCCGGCCTGGCCCGGGCCGGCGGCCGCGACGCCCCGGCCGCCATCCCCAGCCGCGACACGGCGCGGCGCGAGATCGACCGGCTCGGCAAGCTGGGCGCGCGCGCTGCTGTTCCTGGGCCAGCCCGGTATCCGCCGCTGCTGGCATTGCTGGACGACGCGCCCCCGGCGATCGCAGTGCAGGGCCGCGTCGCCGCGCTGTCCGCCCGCGCGGTTGCCGTGGTCGGCAGCCGCAACGCCAGCGCCAACGGCCAGCGCCTGGCCGAGGCGCTGGCGCAGGAACTGGCGCAGGCCGGGCTGGTCGTGGTGTCCGGCATGGCGCGCGGCATCGACGCGGCCGCCCATGCCGGGGCGCTCGCTGGCCGCCCGCCGGCCGCGCCGCACGGTGGCCTGCGTCGCCGGCGGCCTGGACCAGCCCTACCCGCCGGAAAACGCCGATCTGCAGGCCCGCGTCGTCGCCGAGGGCGGCGCGGTGGTGGCCGAGGCGCCGCTCGGCACCGCCCCGCAGGCCCGGCATTTCCCGCGCCGCAACCGCATCATCGCCGGCCTGTCGCTGGGCGTGGTGGTGGTCGAGGCGGCGCTGCGCTCCGGCAGCCTGACCACCGCGCGGCTGGCGCAGGATGCCGGGCGCGAGCTGTTCGCCGTCCCGGGCAGCCCGCTCGACCCGCGCTGCCGCGGCTCCAACGACCTGATCCGCCAGGGCGCGCACCTGACCGAGACTGCCGCCGACATGCTGGACAACCTGCCCGACCACCCGCAGCGTCAGGGCGTCGCGCGCCTGCCGCTGTTCGCCCGCGGCGGGCGCGCCGCCACCCGGCCTGGCGGAGCCGTCGGCGGACATCGACTGGGCGGCCGATGTCGCCGCCCGCGACCCTGGAGCGGGCGCGGCATTGCGGTGCTGGAATTGCTGGGTCCGGCGCCGACCCCGATTGACGATCTGGTGCGGCGCTGCCAGTTCTCCGCTCCCGCGGTCATGTCGGTGCTGCTCGACCTCGAGCTGGCCGGCCGCGTGGAATCGCTGCCCGGAGGCCGGGTGGCGCTGCTGGCCGAGCCTCGGCGGCAGCCTGGCTAAGCTCGCGCCAAGCTGACAGGACGCAATGCCGGACGTCGTCGTCGTCGAATCACCCGCCAAGGCCAAGACCATCAACAAATATCTCGGCGACGGGTTCACCGTGCTGGCCAGCTTCGGCCATGTCCGCGACCTGCCGCCGAAGGACGGCAGCGGTGCGCCCGGACGCAGGATTTCGCGATGGACTGGGCCGCCGACGAGCGCGGCCAGAAGCAGGTCGCGGCCATCGCCAAGCGCCCTGAAGGGCGCCGGCACGCTGTACCTGGCCACCGACCCGGACCGCGAGGGCGAGGCGATCAGCTGGCATGTCCGCGCCATGCTGGACGAAAAGCACCTGCTGCGCGGCAAGACCGTACGACGCATAACCTTCAACGAGATCACCCGCACCGCCGTCCGCTACGCGATGGCGCATCCGCGCGACCTCGACCTGCCGCTGATCGAGGCCTATCTGGCGCGCCGGGCGCTGGATTATCTGGTGGGCTTCACCCTCTCGCCGGTGCTGTGGCGCAAGCTGCCGGGCAGCAAGAGCGCCGGGCGGGTGCAGTCGGTGGCGCTGCGCCTGATCGCCGAGCGCGAAGCCGAGATCGAGGTTTTTCGCCCGCGCGAGTACTGGACCGTCGAGGCGGCGCTTGCGCACGCCGCTGGGCGCGCCCGTTCACCGCGCGGCTGACGCATCTGGACGGCAAGCGCCTGGACCAGTTCGACCTGGCCGACGCCGCGAAGGCCGAGCGCGCCCGCGCTCGCGGTGCAGGCGGGCGAGTTCGCCGTCGCGTCGATCGAGCGCCGCCGCGTCAAGCGCAACCCGCCCGCGCCCTTCACCACCTCGACCTTGCAGCAGGAGGCCTCGCGCAAGCTGGGGTTCGGCGCGCAGCAGACCATGCGGGCCGCCCAGCAGCTCTACGAAGGCGTGGATATCGGCGGCGAGACCACTGGCCTGATCACCTACATGCGCACCGACGGCGTGCAGATGGCGCGCGAGGCGATCGCCGCGATCCGCGACCATGTGCGCGATGCGTATGGGCGCAGACTATGTTCCCGGCGCGGCCCGCGAATACACCAGCAAGGCCAAGAACGCGCAGGAAGCGCATGAGGCGATCCGCCCGACCGACGTGGACCGCACGCCCTGAGGCGGTCGCCCGCTATCTCGGCCCGGAGCAGCGGCGGCTGTACGAGCTGGTCTGGAAGCGCGCCGTGGCCAGCCAGATGCAGTCGGCCGAACTGGATCAGGTCGCGGTCGAGATCGCCGATCCGGCCAAGCCGCAGCGGCCCGCGCCTGCGCGCCAACGGCTCGGTCATCGCCTTCGACGGTTTCCTGAAGCTGTATCGCGAGGGCCGCGACGACGCGCCGGAGGGCGAGGACGAGGACCGGATGCTGCCGCCGATGGCCGAGCGCGACCCGCTCCGGCTGCGGCGAGGCCACGGCCGACCAGCATTTCACCCAGCCGCCGCCGCGCTACTCCGAGGCCAGCCTGGTCAAGAAGATGGAGGAGCTGGGCATCGGCCGCCCCTCCACCTATGCCTCGATCCTGAACGTGCTGACGCAGCGCGGCTATGCGAGGCTGGAGAACCGGCGCTTCGTGCCGGAGGATCGCGGGCGGCTGGTGACCGCGTTCCTGACCAGCTTCTTCGAACGCTACGTCGACGTGAACTTCACCGCCGGGCTGGAGGAACAGCTCGACGACATCTCCGGCGGCCGCGCCGACTGGCGGGCGGTGATGCGCGCTTTCTGGGCGGATTTTTCCCGCGCCATCGAGCAGACGCGCGACCTGAAGATCAGCGACGTGATCGAGGCGCTGGACCAGGATCTCGGCCCGCATTTCTTCCCCGCCCGCGCGGACGGCACCGACCCGCGGCTGTGCCCGGCCTGCCACGCCGGCCGGCTCGGGCTGAAGCTGGGGCGGCACGGCAGCTTCATCGGCTGCTCCAACTACCCGGAATGCCAGTACACCCGCCGGCTCGCCATCGAGAACGGCGAGGGCGATGCCGAGACCCTGCGCGAGGGCATGCGCACGCTGGGCCGCCATCCGGAAACCGGCGAGGACATCACCGTGCGGCGCGGTCCGTATGGCCTGTACGTGCAGCAGGGCGAGCAGGAGAAGGACAGCAAGACCAAGCCGCGCCGCACCTCGCTGCCGAAGGGCGTGGAGGGCGACACGATCACGCTGGAACAGGCGCTGGGCCTGCTCAGCCTGCCGCGCATCGTGGGCATCCACCCGGAGGCGCGGGAGCCGATCGAGGCCGGGATCGGCCGCTTCGGGCCGTATGTGAAGATGGGCGGCATCTTCGCCTCGCTGGACCGGGACGACGACGTGCTGGCGGTCGGGCATGAACCGCGCCGTGGAGGTGCTGGCGAAGAAGCTGGCCAGCGTGCGGGCGCTGGGCGCGCATCCGAAGGATGCGCGAGCCGGTGCTGGTGCGGAAGGGCCGGTTCGGGCCGTATGCGCAGCACAACGGCACGGTGGCCAACCTGCCGCGCGACGTGATGATGGACGACATTACCCTGACCGAGGCGGTGGCGCTGCTGGCCGAGCGCGGCAAGCCGCTGAAGGCGAAGGGCAAGACCCGCGGCAAGGCCAAGGCGGCCGCCAAGCCGGCGGCGGCGAAAGCCGCCGGCCGCGCCGGCGCGCAAGGCCGACGGCCAAGAAGCCGGCGGCAAGAGAAGGCGAAGCAGAAGCCGGCCGCAAGGAGACCGCCGCCGGCCTGGCGCGTAGGCCCAACGGCCCTCACCCAGGCCGCCTGCCCGTGGCGGGTAGGCGGATCCCCCCCTCAGGCGAGAGGCCGGCTGAGCGACGCGGTTCGGTTCGCGCGCCACCCGACTGCCCCGACCGGTGATCGTGCAGATCACCGGCACCGATCCCGGATGGCGACGCCATCGGCCGCCCGCTCGAATGGAGCGGCGACGGGCCGCCGCCGCAGGTGCTGATGCACCCCGAGCCGCGCGGCCAGCCGGCGCTGGCGCCCGGCGAGCGCGTGCTGGCGCGGCTGCGGCCGATCGGCCCCGCCGGCCACGGGCCGCCGCGCTACGAAGGGCGCACGCTGAAGCGCCTGACCGACGCGCCCGGCCGCGTGCTCGGCGTCTATCGCGCCGCCGCCTCTGGCGGCAGCGGCGGTCGCATCGTACCCACCGACCGCCGCGCCAAGGCCGAGTGGCTGGTGCCGCCGGGCGAGGAGGGCGGCGCGGAGTCCGGCGAGATCGTCGCCGCCACGCCCCTGCCCGCCACCGGCTTCGGCCTGAAGCCGGCGCGCGTCACCGAGCGGCTGGGCCGCATGGGCGATGCCGCTCCATCAGCCTGCTGGTCATCCACACCAACGACATTCCGACCGAGTTCCCGCCGCAGGCGGTGGCCGAGGCGGAGGCGGCGCGCGCGGTCACGTCCTGCGCGGCCGCGCCGATCTGCGCGGCGCTGCCGCTGGTCACCATCGACGGCGAGGACGCGCGCGATTTCGACGACGCGGTGTTCGCCGAGCCGGACGGGGCCGGCTTTCGCCTGGTGGTCGCCATCGCCGACGTGGCGCACTACGTGCCGCCCGGCTCGGCGCTGGACCGGGAGGCCCGGAAGCGCGGCAATTCCTGCTATTTCCCGGACCGCGTCGTGCCGATGCTGCCGGAGGCGCTGTCGAACGGCTGGTGCAGCCTGCGCCCGGACGAGGATCGCGGCTGCCTGTTCGTCGACATGCGCATCGACGCGGCCGGGCGCAAGCACGTCGCACCGCTTCGGCCGCGGCCTGATGCGCAGCGCGGCGCGTCTGACCTATGCGCAGGTGCAGGAGATGCACGGTCGCGGCGAGCGCGACCGCGCTGCCGGTCGCGCCGCTCTATGCCGCGTTCCGCGCCCTGCTGGCCGCGCGGCAGGCGCGCGGGACGCTGGATCTCGATCTGCCGGAGCGGAAAGTGGTGCTGGACGAGGCCGGCCACGTCGCCTCGGTGCAGCCGCGCCCGCGCCTGGACAGCCACCGGCTGATCGAGGAGTTCATGGTGCTGGCCAACGTCTGCGCCGCCGAGGAGCTGGAGCGGCTGGCGCAGCCCTGCATGTACCGCATCCACGCGCCGCCGTCGGACGAGAAGCTGGAAGGCGCTGCGCGCCTTCCTGCGCCAGTTCGACGTCGCGCTGCCGCACGGCCGCGACATCCATCCGCGCGACCTGGACCGCGTGCTGCAGAAGGTGGCCGGCACCGAGCAGGCGCCGCTGGTCAACGAGACGGTGCTGCGCAGCCAGAGCCAGGCCGCCTACAGCCCCGACAATATCGGCCATTTCGGCCTGGCGCTGGCCCGCTACGCGCATTTCACCAGCCCGATCCGCCGCTACGCCGATCTGCTGGTGCATCGCGCGCTGATCCGCGGCCTCAGGCTGGGCGGCGGCGCGCTGCCGGCGGACGAGGCCGCCGCGAGTTCGCCGATACCGCCGAGCATATCACCGCCACGGAACGCCGCGCCGCCCTGGCCGAGCGCGACGCGACCGACCGCTATCTGGCCGCCTGCATGGCCGACAAGGTCGGGGCCACCTTCGACGCGCGCGTCTCCGGCGTGCAGCGCTTCGGGCTGTTCGTGACGGTGGTTGGAAGCGGCGCTTCCGGGCTGGTGCCGGTGTCGTCGTTGCCCGATGATTTCTGGATGCACGACGAGGCGACGCAGACCCTGACCGGCCGGCGCACCGGCCTGACGTTTCCGCTGGCGCAGGAGGTCGAGGTGCGGCTGGCCGAGGCCAGCCCGATCACCGGCGGCCTGCTGTTCCAGGTGCTGCAAGGGGCGCCCGCCCGTGGCGCCGCGGCGCGCCGGACTTCGGCTGGCCGGTCGCTCGAAGGCCGGGCATCGGACAGCCGGTCGGCGAAGGGCCGGGGCCGGCCGCGGACCCGGTGAGGCTCGGCGCCGTTCTGCTGCTGGCCGCGGTGCTCGCGACCGGGCTGGGCCTGCCCGCCCATGCCGAGCCGTTCCGGCCCGGGCAGACGCTGGATCAGGAGCAGGTGGCGCAGGTGACGGCGGCGGCGCTGGCGTTCATGGCGCCGCGCATCCTGGATCCGATCCCGGTGGCGCAGCTGGCCATGTGGGGGCTGCGCGGGCTGACCACGCTGGACCCGCGCCTGTCGCCGGTGCTGAGTCGACGGCAGCCTGCGCCTGCTGCATGGCCGAGCCCGACGGCGAGCGGCTGCTGCTGGCGCGCCCGGCCCCGGCCGACGGGACGCCGGCCGGCTGGGGCGAGGCGGCGGCGGCGGTGATCCGCGCCGGCTGGAACGCCTCCCAGGCGGTGCGCGACGCCCGCACCGAGCGGCGTGATCCGCACCTTCTTCGACGAGCTGTTCAACCATCTCGACCCGTATTCCCGCTACGCGCCGCCCGCCGAGGCGGCCGCGGAGCAGGAGGCACGCTCCGGCCTCGCCGGCATCGGCATCAGCCTGGCGGAGCGCGGCGACAGCTTCGCATCGCGATTCGGTGCAGCGCGGACGGCCCCGCCGGGCCAGGCGGGGCTGCGTCCGGCGACGCGCTGCTGGCCGTCGATGGCGAGCGGTGTCGCCGGTTGCGATCCGGCAGACGGTCGAGGCCAGCCTGGCCGGACCCGGATGGCAGCGCGGTGACGCTGACGGTGCGCGGCCGCGACGGCCGCGATCCGCACGCGGCGGCTGGCGCGCGCGGCGCTGACGGCCCGCAGACCGTGCGGCGCGCCGCAGCGGCAGCGGCGCTGGTGCTGCGCGATCGCCGGTTCTCCGGCGGCACCGGCGCGGCAGCTGGCCGCGGCGATCCGGCGCGGGCTGGCCGGGCCGGCCGGATCGGCGCGTGCGCGGCCTGGTGCTGGACCTGCGCGGCAATCGCGGCGGGGTGCTGGCCAGGCGGCGGCGGCGGCCTCGGCGGTGCTGCCGCAGGGCGTGGTGGCCTGGACCACCGGCCGCGACCCGCATGGCCGACGCACGTGTTCCGCGCCGATGGCGAGGACGTCTCGCGCGGCCTGCCGGTGATGGTGCTGGTCGATGGCCGCTCCGCCAGCGCCGCGGAAATCCTGGCCGCCGCCCTGGCCGACCAGCGCCGCGCCGTGGTGGTGGGCAGCGCCACGCTGGGGAAGGGTCTGGTGCAGACCATCCTGCCGCTGCCGGACGGCGGGGCGCTGTATGTCACCTGGAGCCGCGTGCTGGCGCCGCTGGGCTGGCCGATCCAGGGGCTCGGCGTGCTGCCGCAGGTCTGCACCAGCACCGGGCCGCGACGCCGCCGACCGGCAGCTGGCGGCGTTGGCGCAGGGCAGCAGCCGATGGCGCGGCGGTCGGCCCGCGAACGCGCCGCGCGGCCGCCGCTGGCCGCGGCGGCGAGGCCTGGAAATCCGCATGGCGTGCCCGGCGGCAGTCGGGCGCGACCTGGATCGGTATGCGGCGGACGCGCTGATCGCCCATCCGGCGGCGTACCAAGCCGCGCTGATCGGGCCGCCCCGCCTGTAGCGCACGCCCAGGCCGGCGGACGCATCGCCGCTTGACGCGGCCGGCCGGGATGCGCAATTACCCGCCTCAGTTCTGAGGTTTCATCATGGCCAAGTCCAACGTCGTCCAGATCAAGCTCGTCTCGACCGCCGATACCGGGTTCTTCTACGTGACCAAGAAGAACGCGCGCGCGCAGACCGGGAAGCTGGAGTTCCGCAAATACGACCCGGTCGCGCGCAAGCACGTCGCGTTCAAGGAAGCCAAGATCAAGTAGCCGCCAGTTCGGGCGACAGATCGGGCGAGGGTTCGGCAGGCGGCTCAGGCGCCAATTCCGGGGCCAGTTCCGGGGCCGCTCCGGCCGGGGCCGCGGCCACGCAGTTGCCGCCCCGCTCGCGCGCCTGGGCCAGGGCCAGTTCCGCCAGGTGCAGCAGGCCGGACGGCGGCAGGGTGCGGCCCCCGGTCGCCGCCACGCCGATGCTGACGGTCAGCTGGCAGCGTTCGCCCGATGCGCCCAGCGGGCCGGGCTGCGGCTCGGCCAGCGGCTGCAGGACCGCGACCGCGCCGCGTAGCTGCTCCGCCGCTGCGGCCGCCGCCTGCGCAGCACAACCGGGCATGATGACCACGAACTCCTCGCCGCCGGAGCGCACCAGGCTGTCGAGCGCGCGGATGGTCTGGCGCAGCATGGCCGCCAGCCTGACCAGGGCCGCATCGCCGGCGGCATAGCCGAAGCGCTCGTTGAAGTCCCGGAACTGGTCGATGTCCAGCAGCAGCACCGCGACACCCGGGCCGGCGGCGGCTTCCAGCACCCGGCGCAGCAGCCGGCCCAGATAGCGCTGGTTGTAGCAGCCGGTCAGCGGGTCGGTCAGCGCCACCTCGAACGCCTGTCCGACATCGGCCAGCAGCCGGTCCTGACGGAACTTCCGCCGCAGCAGGTTGCGCGCGCGGGCGCGCAGCTCCTCGCCGATGCTGGCCGGGCCAGCCGCGGCGCGGGACGACTGCTCCCAGCTGTCGTCGGCGCCCAGCGCGAAGCCGCGCAGGCTGCGCGGCCGCAGCGCGGGGCTGGACAGCATCAGCAGCGGCACATGCCGCGTGCCGGCGCCGGCGCGCAGCATGGCGGCGATCCGGAGCGGATCGTCGGTCAGCAGCGCCAGGCTGAGCAGGATCAGGTCGAAGCGCATGGCGGCGCACATCGCGGCGACCTGGGCGGCGGTGGCGGCCCGGCCGGGCACGATGCCGTCGCGCGCCAGCCAGTCCTGCACCCGCTCGGCGGCGAGGTCGTCGTCATCGACCACCAGCGCGCGGGCGCCGGTCACCGCGCCGGGCGTTGCCGCATCCAGCAGCGGCCACTCGGCCGGCAGCGCCGCGGCGCGCCCTGACCCATGGTCCTGGGCGCCCGGCGCGGCCACGGCCTCGCCGCCGCGCCAGGCGTCCCGCGACCAGGCGGCACGCACCAGGGCGTGCAGGCGGGCCAGCAGCAGGTCCATGTCGGGCGGCCCGGCCAGCACGTCGTCGGCGCCGAGTTCCAGGCCGCGCAGCCGCAGCGCCGGGTCGTCGCCGAGGACCAGCAGCAGCAGCGGCACATGCCGGCTGCACGGCTCGGTCCGGAGCCGGGCGCAGAACGCCAGATCCGGGGCGTCCGGAACGATTGTCGAGCCGATCCTTCGGCCGATTGCCGGAGCCGCGTCGAGCACGATCAGATCGGGGCGCCAGTCGGCCACCATGTCGAGCGTGGCGACCTCGCCGGCGGCGACCGCCACGGTCAGGTATTCGGCGCGCAGGCGCGCAGCCAGGGCGCGCGGATCGGCGCCGGCTGCGGCGGCAACCACGATCCGGGCGGTCATGGCGCGATCGCCCGCGGCCCGGCAGGCGACGCATGGATGGCTTCCACGATCAGCCTGTTTGCTGTAACAGGCAAGTCGATCGCGTCTGGCGTGTCTATTGTGACAGTTGAATGACACAGGCGAGCAAGATAAACAGCATGACAGACAAGACCTTCGGCGCGGCGGGACCGTTCGGGCGCAACCGTCGCGGCGACGATGACGCGGCGCGGCCGGTGGGCAATCCGTGGATGTTCTTCCGCCGCTGGATGGCCAATCCGTTGCAGATGGGATCGGTGGTGCCGTCCTCGCCGGCGCTGTGCCGGCGGATCGTGGCGCAGACGCGCCGCGCGCCGGACGAGGCGGTGCTGGAGCTGGGCGCGGGAACCGGCGTGATCTCGCGCGCCCTGCTGGATGCCGGGCTGCCGCCGGAGCGGCTGTTCGTGGTCGAGATCGTGCCCGACATGGCCGCCCACCTGCGCCGCCGCCTGCCCGGCGTGAACGTGATCCAGGGCGACGCGCGCGAGCTGCCGGCGCTGATCGCGCAGCCCTGGCGCGGGTCGATCGGCACGGTGATCTGCGGCATCCCGCTGGTGCTGCTGCCGCTGGCCCAGCAGCGCCGCTTCATCGGCGCGATCGAGGCGGTGGCGCCCGGTCGCGGCTTCCTGCACTACAGCTACTGCGTCACTTCCCCGCTGCCCGCCGCGAAGCACGGGCTGATGCCCAGGCGGGTGGCCTGGACGCCGCTGAACGTTCCGCCGGCGTCGCTGTGGCGCTACACGCCGCTGCCCGGCTGAACGCCGGACGCCACCGCCGTCGCCGCCCGGCGCGCCGGTCAGCGCGCGGCGAACTGCGTCTTGCCGAACATCACCTCGCGCTGCTGGTCGCTGATCGGCCCCTGGCGCTGACGGTCGGCCAGCACGGCCATGCCGCGCTGGACCGCCGGGCGCGCGGCGATCGCGTCGTGCCAGCGCCGCACCGCCGGATAGTCGGCCAGGTCGATGCCGCGCCGGTCCGGGTAGCGCACCCAGGGAAACGTCGCGATGTCGGCGATCGAGTACTCGTCGCCGCCCAGATAGGCCGAGTGCGCAAGCCGCTTTTCCAGCACGCGATGCAGGCGGGCGACCTCGTTGCCGTAGCGTTCGACGGCGTACGGCAGCCGCTCGGGCGCATACACGGCGAAATGGTTGTACTGGCCGAACATCGGCCCGACGCCGCCCATCTGGAACATCAGCCATTGCAGGCAGGCGTAGCGCGCGGCCGGATCGGCCGGCAGCAGACGCCCGGTCTTTTCGGCGAGATAGATCAGGATCGCGCCGGACTCGAACAGGCTGAGCGGACGGCCGCCCGGCCCCTCGGGATCGACGATCGCCGGGATGCGATGGTTCGGCGTGATGGCCAGGAACTCCGGCCGGAACTGCTCCCCGGCGCCGATGTCCACCGGCGTCAGGGCATACGGCAGCGCCAGTTCCTCCAGCGCGATGTGCACCTTGTGGCCGTTCGGCGTGGGCCAGCTCCAGACCTCGATGGGCGGGCGCGTGGCTTGCGTGGCTGCGGACATGGCGGCTCCTGCACAGACGGTCGACCGCAGCCATATGGCGGCGCGGGGCGGGATCTACCACTGCAGCACCCGCTCCGGCGCGGGCGGCCGGCGGGGCGGCCGGGCGGCGCGGAACGGCTGCCATTCCTGGACCGGCATGAACCGGGGCGCCAGGAACTGATAGGTGCGCCCGATCAGCAGCCACGCGGCGTCGTCCAGGCGCGGCGGGGGCGCGTCCCATTCCCGCAGGATCGGCTCCCAGGCGAGGCGGCTGCGCTGCAGCCAGTCGCGGTGCGAGCGGATGAACACGCGCTGCCCGTCGGCATTGCGCAGCGTGGCGATCACCTCGCCGGTCTGCGCGTCCACCTCGCCGAAGCGGGCGGCGAGCTGGCGCAGCGCGATGCCGCTCAGCCGGTGCACCTGCGTCAGCGTGTCGAGCCGGGTCGCATCGCCGCGCCAGCCGCTCGCGGCGATGAAGGCGACGCGGGCCGCCATGGCCTGCGCGCGCAGCAGCAGGCAGTCGCGCAGCGCCTCGATATAGCCGAGCTCGTCGCCGGTCGCCTCCAGCAGCGCGACCACCGCGCCGGACTCCGGCAGCCCGAGACTACGCGCCGCCCGCTCAAAGGCCTCGGTCAGGCGGGCGCGCAGCGACGGGTCCTGTTCTATTCGTTGTGCGGACAGCGACTGCACGGACAGGCTCGCATCGCCGGTCAGGCCGCCCAGCCAGGCGACCAGCTGCATTTGCAGCCGGGCCACCGCGCGCTGGCGCGGCGCGGCGCTGGGCTGCCAGCTCGCCTCGCCGCTCAGCACCTCCCGCGGCAACATGTCGCCCGGCTGCAGCCCGGTCACGTAGTCCAGCGCCTCGGCGATCAGCCCGAGCATCCGCCCGTCCTCGCTGTCGTCGGCGATGCCCAGCTCGCGCTGCAACGCGCGCAGCGGCACCGCCGCCTGGCGGCCGCCCAGCGGCATCAGCAGCACCGGCATGTTGTCCGTCGGGCTGCGCCGGAATGCGATCTCCCCCAACGCGGCGAAGCCGCGATGCTGCAGGACGCACCGCTCCGGCGCTGCCTGCTCCGCCGCGCCGGAGTCCGCCATCGCCGTCTCGCCTCCGCCACCGTCGTGCACACACGCAGTCTGGGCTGGCCGCGTTAACGAGACGTTGGTGGTCCGACCCCCGATCGTCCGCGCGCATCGGGCGGCAAAACTGTCCGTTGCCAAGGCGGCGCGCCGGCGGCACAGTCGTCCGACAAAACACGCCCGGCCGGGAACGCACGGCATGGGCGGATCATGGGGAGAAAGCGATGTCGGACACGTCAGCCAACCGCCGGGATTTCCTGCTCACCGCCGGCCTGGGGGCCGCCCTGCTGGGCGGCTTCGGCATCAGCCCGGCGATCGCCGCCGAAATGGCGAAGGACACCGGCCGCAGCGAAAAGCCGCTGAAGGCCGCATTCTCCAACGCCGGGCTGCAGGCGACCTGGTGCGCGCAGGGCAAGCAGGCGGCGGAGGCCTGGGGCAAGCTGTTCAACGTCGATGTGACCTGGTTCGACGGCGAGCTGAACGCCACCAAGCAGCGCAGCGCCATCGACGACATGGCCAGCCAGAAATGGGATTTCGTCGCGATCCAGGCGTTCGGCATCGGCACGCTGACCGCGCCGGTCAAGAAGATGATCGACAGCCGGCATGCCGGTCATCGACATGGACACGCTGATCGCCCCGCTCGACAGCATCGACGTGCACAGCTTTCCTGGCGCCCAACAACGAGTTCATGGGCTCGTCGGTGACGCAGACGCTGGTCGATGCGATCGGCGGCGAGGGCATCATGACGATGACGCAAGGGCGCGCTGGGCCATACCGGCGCGCAGGGCCGCGCGCGCGGGTTCGAGAGCATCGTCAAGAAGTATCCGAAGATCCAGGTAGTCGATAAGCAGCCCGGCGACTGGGACGTGAGCAAGGTCGCGCGCATCTGGGAGACGCTGCTGAACAAGTATCCCAAGATCGACGCCGCGTATTTCCACAACGACGACATGGCGCTGGCCGCCTATAACGTGATGAAGGCAGGCCGGGCGCACCAGCATCAAGATCGGCGGCTGCGACGCGATGCCGCCGGCGCTGGCGGCGGTGGGCGACGGGCGCATGCTCGCCACCGTGCGCAACCCGTCCTGCCGCATCCACGGCGGCGCCATCGTCGCCGGCGTCGCCGCGGTGGTCGGCGGCGAGAAGACCGGCGCGGGCATCCCGAAGAACATCGTCGCCGACGGCCCGGTGGTGACCAAGGAGAACGCGCCCGGCATGGCGTGGATGGAAGAGCCACTATCCTGATCTGACGGTGATGACGCACGCCCCCTCATCCCGGCCCTCTCCCGGCGGGAGAGGGGGCAGCGGACACCCATACCCCTTGGCGGAGGGCCGGGGTGATGGAGGGTCTCCGCTCCTGGAACTGCGCGGCATCCGCAAGTCGTTCGGCGGCGTCAATGCGCTGACCGACGTGGATTTCATTCTGCGGGCGGGCGAGATCCACGGCCTGGTCGGCGAGAACGGCGCCGGCAAGAGCACGATGATGAAGATCATCGCCGGCGTGCATGCCGGCTATGACGGCAGCATGGCGATCGCCGGGCGGGTGGTGCGTTTCCGTTCGGCGCGCGATGCGCTGGCCGCCGGCATCGGCATGGTGCATCAGGAACTGTCGATCGTGCCGGAGCTGTCGGTCGCCGAGAACATGGCGCTCGGCATGCAGCCGACCAACCGGCTCGGCCTGGTCGACTACCGCCGGATGCGGCGCGAGGCGGTGGAGCAAGCTGGCGCGGCTCGGCCTGGACATCGACCCGCGAACGACCATCGGGCAGCTGCCGATCGGGCTGCAGCAGCTGGTGGAAATCGCCCGCGTGCTGTCGCTCGGGCGCGCGCATCATCATCCTGGACGAGCCGACCTCGGCGCTGTCGCCGCCCGAGGTGGAGCGGCTGTTCGGCATGCTGCGCCGGGTGCGCGAGGATGGCACGTCGTTCGTGTTCATCAGCCACTTCCTCGACGACGTGCTGCGCATCAGCGACCGCGTCACCGTGTTCCGCAACGGCCGCCGGGTGGAGACCGCGCCGGTCGCCGACATCGACAAGGGCTGGATCATCCAGCGCATGATCGGCACCGGCCACGAGGAGCTGGAGGAAAGCTATACCGGCGAGATCGCGTTGCACAGCCAGCCCGACGCCCCGGTGGTGATGACCACCGAGGGACTGACCCGCGCCGGACTGTTCGAGGACGTGTCGCTGCAAGTGCGCGCGCGGCGAGGTGCTGGGCATCTACGGCTTCCTCGGTTCGGGCCAGCTTGAACTGGCGCGGGCGCTGTTCGGCAAGCTGGCGCTGGATGCCGGCGCGGTGCGCATCGGCGGCGCGCGGGTCCGGCTGTCCAACACGGCGCGGCCAAGCGGGCCGGCATCGCCTTCGTGCCCGAAAGCCGCCGGGCGATGCTGTTCGCGCTGGAGCCGGTGTACAAGAACGTCTCCATCGCCATCCTGGAACGCATCTCGCGACTTTGGCTGCGACCGGGCGCCGAGCGGGCTATCGCGATGCGGCATGTGCAGGCGCTGCAGATCCGCCCGCCATCGGTGGACCGCCCGCTCGGCACGCTGTCGGGCGGCAACCAGCAGAAGGTGGCGCTGGCGAAATGGCTGACCCACCCGCCGAAGGTGCTGGTGCTGAGCGAGCCGACGCGCGGCATGGATGTCGGCGCCAAGGACGACGTGCTGCGGATCGTGCGCGACCTGCGCGCGCAGGGCATCGGCATCGTGGTGGTCTCGGCCGAGCCGGAAACCGTGCTGTCGCTGGCCGACCGCATCCTGGTGATGAAGCGCGGCCGGGTGGCGCACGAATTCGCCTCCGAGACGGTCAGCAAGGACCGGCTGCTCGCCGCCGCATGAGGACGCCCAGACGATGATGGCCGACCGATGATGCCATGAGATGCTGGCTGCGCAACCAGCTGCGCAACATCGCCCCGTTCGCGACGCTGCTGGTGCTGGTGGTGCTGTTCTGGCGTCGCCAGCCCGTCCTTCGCGACCTCGGCAACCTGGCCAACATCGTGCAGCAGATCTCGGTGACCGGGATCATCGCCACCGGCCTGACCTTCGTGATCCTGTGCGCCGAGATCGACCTGTCGGTGGCCAGCGTCGCCAACGCGGTCGGCATCGTGGTGGCGTTCTTCACGCTGCAGGACGCAGCGTCAACATCGCCAACCTGCCGCTGGCCGGCGCGCTGGCGATCGCGCTGGCGATCGGCGGCGAGCCTGGTGCTGGGCGCGATCACCGCGTTCGGCGTGACGGTGATCGGCATACCAAGCTTCATCATGACGCTGGCGATGCTGCAGATCGGCGCCGGCGTCTGCGCCATGCTGGTGCGCGGCCAGATCGCCTATGCCGTGCCCGGACTGGTCGGCACGCTGGGCAACGGCTCGATCGGGCCGGTGCCGTGGATCGTCATCGTCGCCGCCATCGTGCTGCTGGCCGGCCATCGTCGTGCTGACCTACACGCGGTTCGGCCGCTACGTGTACATGACCGGCGGCAACCGCGAGGCGGCGGAGTATTCCGGCATCAACACGCGCGCGCATCATCGCCGCGGTGATGGTGATCTCGGCGGTCTGTTCCGGCCTGGCCGGCATGCTCGGCGTCGCGCATTTCGGCAGCGCGCAGCAGGACGAGTTCGACACCTACCTGCTGGACAGCATCTCCGCCGTGGTGGTCGGCGGCACCAGCCTGTTCGGCGGCCAGGGCGGCATCGGCAACACCATCGTCGGACTGTTCGTGCTGGGCGTGCTCAACAACGGGCTCGACCACGTCCGGATCGACAGCTTCCTGAAGATCCTGATCCGCGGGCTGATCCTGCTGCTGGCGCTGATCGTCAACGTCTATGCGCAGCGCCTGCGCACCAGCGGCGCGGCGGTGACGCAGGCCTGAGCGGCGCGCGCCCCGCCTCACTCCGGAGAACGACGATTCCGACATTCCAGCCACGCCTGCGCGCCCTGCTGGACGGGCTGCTGTTCATGACGCCCGCCGACATCGCGCTGTTCCTGCGCAGCGCGCGCACCGATGCCGCGCTGTCGCGGCTGCGGCCGTTGCTGGGCAGCCGCGGCGCGTTCGAGAGCGTGTATGGCGACGACGGCGACCCGTGGGCGTCCGGCGATGCGCGCTACCGCTACCAGCGGCGCAAGTATCAGGTGCTGGTCTCGCTGCTGCCGCCGGCGCGGCGCTATGGCCGGGTGCTGGATCTCGGCTGCGGGCTGGGCGCGATGGCGCGTCTGCTGGCCGGGCGGGCCGATGCGGTGCTGGGAATGGACGTGGCGCTGGCGGCGGTCGAGCAGGCGCGCAGCCTGAGCGCCGACCTGGCGCATGTGTCGTTCGAGCAGGGCGACGTGCTCGACCTGCCGCGCGCGCTGGACGGCAGCTTCGACCTGATCGTGATTTCCGACGTGCTGTACTACCTGCTGCCGCTGAGCGACGCGGTGCTCAAGGCGCTGGCGATGCGCATGGCCGACCTGCTGACGCCCGGCGGCATCTGCCTGCTGGCCAACCACTTTTTTTTCGCGGCCGACGCCGAGTCGCGGCGGTCGCGGCGCATCCACCGCGCGTTCGCCTGGTCGCCGGGCCTGGACGTGATGTCCGAACACCGGCGGCCGTTCTACCTGGCCACCCTGCTTACTCCAGCGGCCTGAGCAGGCGATCTGAGCAGGGCGGTCAGAAACTCACATAGCCGAAGGCCAGCCGCAGCACCGCATAGACCAGCCCGCCGACCAGGAAGCCGACCAGCGTGCCGTTGATCCGCACGTATTGCAGGTCGCCGCCGACCCGCAGCTCCAGCCGGTCGGTGATCGTCGCGGTGTCCCAATGCGCCACCACGTCGGCGATGAAATCGGCGAGTTGGACCTGCGCGGCCGGCAGCAGCCGGCCGATGATCGCCTCGGCCGCGATCTGCAGCCGGGCGCGCGCGCCGGGATCGGATTCCAGCAGCGCGCCCAGATTGGCCAGCGCGCCCTCGATCAGCGGCACGGTGCGCCCGCCGGGCCGGCCGGCATCCTGCTCCAGCGCCAGCCGCAGCCGCGACCACACGTCCCACATCCAGCCTGCAGGCTCGGCTGCGACAGCACCCGGCGCACCGTGCGGCCGATCTCCGCAGCGCGCGCCGGATCGTCCTCGATGCGGGCGATCTCGCGGCGCATCCACTCGTCGAACGCCGCCCGCAGGTCCGAGCCGTCATCGCCCATGCGGTCCAGCTCGGCGTTGATCTGGGTCAGCACCCGCCGCGCTACCTGCGCGCCGACCGCCCAGCCGACCAGCCGGCCGCCCTGCTCGCGCACCCGCTCCTCGATCGCCGCGCGCAGCGCGCCCTCCTTCTCGGCCATGACCACCCGCAACTGGCCCAGGATGAAGCCGAACACCTCCTGATGCCGGCCGCCCTCGACCAGCTTGCGCAGCGCCTGCGCGAACACCTGCCCGGCCCCCGCGCCGCCCAGCAGGCGCGGCATGATCCGCGCCACGGCGCGGCGGGCGCGGCCGTCCTCGATGCTGGCCAGGATGCGCGGCAGCATCCCGGCCAGCGCCTCGGCCGCCGGCCGCGGTGGAATGCGGGTCGGCCAGGAAGCGGTGCAGGATGCCGGGCAGGTCGAGCCGCGCCAGGGTGCGCGCCAGCTCGGCCTGGGTGAACACGTGCTCGGCCACGAACCGGCCCAGCGCGCGGCCCAGCCGCGCCTTCTGCGCCGGGATGATCGCGGTGTGCGGGATCGGCAGGCCGAGCGGGTGGCGGAACAGCGCCGTCACCGCGAACCAGTCGGCGATGCCGCCGACGAACCCGGCCTTGGCCGCCGCCTGCAGCACTTCGGCCCACACCGTCCGGGGCAGCGCGTAGGTGGCGAGCGTCAGCGCCGCCATCACCAGCAGCAGGCCGGTCGCGAACGTGCGATGCCGGGCGAGCGACCGGCGCGCGGCGGCGTCGCGCGCGGCAGGCGAGGTGGCGTCCATCAGGGCGCGCACAGTATGGCGGCGCGACGGCCGGGCGAACCGGCCGCGCCCGCGCCATTGGCCGATCCGTAATCCGGCACCGATATTGCACCACCATTGTCGCATGGTTGCATGGCGGCCATGACCGGAGCACACTTCGCACATGCAGCAATTTGCCGAGCCGAACGCCGCGTCCAGCCTTGCCGACGAGCTGCTGGCGCTGACCGCCCAGATGCGCGAGCGGCATGACGAGGACCCGTTCGGCAACCCGGTGCTGACCGTGGCGCTGGCGATCTCGCGCCGGATCGACCGCGGCGAGGTGAGCGACGCCGATATCGAGGCGCTGGTCCGCCATCTGCGCGACACCGCCTTCGCCGACCGGGCGGCGGCGGATCGCCGCCTATGTCGGCGGCACCGATCCGCCGCGGCCACGGCCGACGCGCTGGCGACCCTGGCTGCGCGCCTGGTGCGGCCCGACCCGGCCGACAGCCCGGTGCCGCTGGCAACCTTCCGCGGCCTGGTCGAGCGGCCGCGCTTCGCCGCCGTGTTCACCGCCCACCCGACCTTCTCATTGCCCGAGCCGGTCGCCGCCGCGCTGGCCGACGCGGCCAGCGAGCGGCCCGCGCCGCACTCGTTCGTCACGCATCGCAGCGGCGGGATCACGCTGGAGGAGGAGTTCGCCCAGTCCGTCGCCGCCATCCTCCACGGCCGCGACGCGCTGGACCGGCTGACCGAGGCGGTGCTCGGGGCGGCGCGCGACACCTGGCCCGGGCGCTGGACCGAGATGGTGCCGCGCGCCGGTGATCCTGGCGAGCTGGGTCGGCTACGACACCGACGGGCGCACCGACATCGGCTGGTGGGACACGCTGCGCCTGCGGCTGCGCATGAAGCGCCTGCAACTGCATCGGGTGCAGGCCCAGGCCGCGGTCGCGCCGGACGGCGCGGCGGCCGCCGAACGCGCCGGCGAGGCCGCCGCGGCGGTCGAAGCCGCCCTGGCGGCCTGCCCCACTGACGCGGATCCCGGCGCGGATCGCCGCGTTCGCCCACGCCCTGGTCGATGCGCGCGACGCCGCCCTGGTGACGCCCGGACCGCTCGACGCCCTGCTGGCCGACGCCATCGCGCGGGCCCCCGCCGCGGACAGGATGGCGTTGTGCGTCGCCCGCGCCGGGCTGCGCAGCCACGGCCTGTCGCTCGCGCACACCCATGTCCGGCTGAATGCGGCGCAGCTGCACAACGTGGTGCGCCAGCGCCTCGGCCTCGCCGACCCGCCCGAGGACGCCTCGCGCCGCCGCGCCCTGTTGGGCGCCATCAACGCCGCACTGGACGAGGTGACGCCGATACCGGTCGATTTCGGCGGCCTGCTGGCGGAAGGCGCGTCGGCCGCGCGGCTGATGATGACGGTGGCGCAGATCGTCAAGCACATCGACGGCGCGACCCCGGTGCGCTTCCTGATCGCCGAGACCGAGAGCGGCTACACGCTGCTGGCCGCCCTGTGGCTGGCCCGACTGTTCGGCATCGAGCGGCAGATCGAGATCAGCCCGCTGTTCGAGACCGCGGACGCGCTGGAACATGGCGCGCGCGTGCTCGAGGAGGCGATGCGCAGTTCGCATTGGCGCGCCTATCTGCGCGCCACCGGCCGGCATGCCCTGCAGTTCGGCTACTCGGATAGCGGCCGCTATGTGGGGCCGCTGGCCGCCACCTACCTGATCGAGCGGCTGCGGCTGAAGGCGGCCGAGGCGCTGGCCCGGCACGGCATGAGCGACGTGGAGCTGGTGCTGTTCGACACGCACGGCGAAAGCGTCGGGCGCGGCGCGCATCCCGGCTCGCTGGCGGCGCGGCTGGACTATCTTTCCCCGCCGATGAGCCGCCGCGCCTTCGCCCAGGCCGGGATTGCGATGCGCGAGGAAAGCGCGTTCCAGGGCGGCGACGGCTACCTGCTGTTCGGCACCGCCAGAACTCGCCGGCGCCACCGTCGCGCGCATTGCCGAACACGCCTTTACCCAGCCGCCCGGCCGCCGACGACCCGATCTATGACGAGCCGGACTTTTCCGCCGACTTCTTCGCCGCCTGCCGCGCCGGCATGGCCGAACTGGTGGAGGATGCCGGCTATGCCGGGCTGCTCGGCGCGTTCGGGCCGGCGCTGCTCGACCCCACCGGCTCGCGCCCCTCGGCGCGGCAGACCGACGGGATGGGCGGCGCGCTGGCAATCAGCCACCCGCGCGAGCTGCGCGCCATCCCCAACAACGCCATCCTGCACCAGCTCGGGTGGCTCGCGAACACCTTGCAGGGCCTGGGCTCGGCGGCCGCCCGGCACCCCGAGACCTATGCCGAGCTGGCCGCCAGCAGCCCGCGCTTCCGCCTGGCGCTGGATCTGCCGGCGCATGCCCTGGCGCATGCCGATCTGGACGTGCTGCGCGCGGTGGTGGACACGCTTGATCCCGGCATGTGGCTGGACCGCGCCGCCCATGCCCGCCTGCCCGGCCGGCGGCAGGCGCTGGTCGCGGTCGCCCGCGCGCTGGAGCGGCTGGATCTGTGGGCCAAGGCGCAGGCGATGTTCCGCCGCATCCAGGCCGACCACGTCGCGCTGCGCGCCGCCTGGCCCGACGCGCCGCGCATGCAGGTGCGGGAATTGCTGCTGCACGCGCTGCGGCTGGCGCTGATCCACCGGCTTTGGCTGCTGGCCAGCGCCATCCCGGATTTCTCGCCCCGCCACGGGGTCACCCGCGCGGCGCTGGAAACGCGCATCCTGCGCCTGGACATCCCGCCGGCGCTGAAGCTGCTGGCCGATGTCTTTCCCTCGGCCCCGGATCCGGCGGCCGACCTCGATTACGCCGAGCCGCCCGCGCCGCATGCGTCAGCCGCGTACGCCCGCGAGCACGCGGAGATCTTCCAGCCGATCGGGCGCCTGTTCGCCATGGTGCGGGAGATTTCGACCGCCATCACCCATGAGGTCGGGGCGTTGGGCTGACCGCCGGCGCCCGGCGCCGCGCCGGCCGGTCCAGCCACAGCGCGACCAGGCACATCAGCCCCAGGCCGAACAGGTTGACGCCGATCTGCATCGACCAGTCGCGCCCGAAGGTGCGGTACAGCATCCGCCCGAACAGGGCCAGCAGGCAGCCGAGCGCGAAGATCTCCAGCGAGTGCCGCCCGCATGCCTCCAGCGCGCGCACCCGGCGCGACGCCGCCCAGGCGCGCGTGCGCTCGGTGCTGAAGATGATCTGGATCCAGGCCAGCACGTCCAGGATGCGCCAGAACGCCAGGTGCGTCTTGTCCATCGGCGCCATGTCGAACGGCTTTGCCGAGGGCAGGCCGAACGCCGCGAACGGGAAGGTTTCCAGGAACGCGAAGGCCAGATAGGCCCAGCACAGCGCGGTCAGCCAGGGGCGCGCCGGCAGGCGGCCGCCGTTGCGGGCCATCAGCAGCGCCAGCCCGGCGCCGATCGCGAACAGGAACTGCCAGGAGAACGGATCGAAATACCAGCCCTGCGGATCGAGCCAGTTCGGCAGGTTGAGCCGGTGGTCCAGCGCCGCTGCCAGCCACACCAGGCAGGATAGCGCCAGCGCCGCCCAGGGCTGCCGGCGCATCAGCAGGAACAGCAGCGGGAACAGCGCCAGCAGGATGACATAGAGCGGCAGGATGTCGAGATAGCCCGGCAGCGCGTGCAGCATCATGCCATGCGCCAGCCCGACCCAGCCGGCATCCAGCAGCGGCGCCATGCCGAGCGGGGCCAGGTGGAACGTCTTGGTCCAGGACCGCACCGCGATCAGGGTCGCGACCAGCAGGAAGATGTGCGTCAGGTAGATCCGCGCGCACCGCGCCGCCACACGCCGCGCCCCCGCCGCCATGCCGTCGCGCAGCATCAGCTTGCCATAGGCCAGCATCGAGGCGAAGCCGGCGAACAGCACGAACAGCTCGGCCGCGTCGGCGAAGCCGAACACATGCAGGGTCAGGAAGCCCAGCTTGTTGCCGGGCAGGTGGTCCACGAAGATCATCAGCAGCGCCAGGCCGCGCAACACGTCGATCCGGGCGTCGCGCCTGGCCCGCAGGATGGCGTCCATGGCAACCTCCTTGCCGTCCAACGCGCCGGCAGCGCAGTGGGTAGCATAGCAAGCTGGCGTTTGCTGCGGTGCAACAAGCGATGATTCCTGCCATCGAACCGTCACATGGGCCGATCTCGCGCGACTGCCCGCGACCGCTTAATACGCAGGGCTGCCGGCCCGCCGGGATCGGGAGGAAACCGGAGCTGGGCGGAGGGCAGGCGCGATGGCGGCGTTCGAGCGGCGGTTCAAGTTCCTGGTCTGCGCGCCGTCGTTCGACGAGAACGACCTGGAAGGCCAGCGCGTCGCGCAGATCGTCGCCGAGGTCGAGCGCGACGGCTTCGTGGTGGTCCGCGCCCGCAAGGCCGACGACGCCGAGTTGGTGATCCGCACCGATGCGGCAATCGGCTGCGTCGTGGTCGATTGGGGCAAGCGCGGTCCGCAGGGCAAGGTGGCCGCCCTCGTGCGCTTCATCCGCAGCCGCGGCCTGGAGGTGCCGATCTTCGTGCTGGTGCGCCATCACCGGCTGGACGAGATGCCGGTCGATGTCATGCACGAGGCCGACGGCTACGTGTTCCTGGCCGAGGAAACCCCGGATTTCATCGCCAAGAACCTGGTCAGCCGGCTGCGCCAGTATGCCGAGACCCTGCGCACCCCATTCTTCGGCGCGCTGCTCGACTACAACGAGGAGGGCAACCAGCTATGGACCTGTCCGGGCCATAACGGCGGCGTGTTCTACAGCCGCAGCCCGATCGGGCGCATCTTCAAGGAGCATCTCGGCGAGGCGGTGTTCCGCGACGACATCGACAATTCGGTGGTCGAGATGGGCGACCTGTTGATCCATGAGGGTCCCGCGCTGGCGGCGCAGAAGGAGGCCGCCCGGATCTTCGGCGCCGAACGGACCTATTTCGTGCTGAACGGCACCTCGGCCAGCAACAAGATCGTGCTGCAGGCGCTGCTGGCCGAGGGCGACCTGGTGCTGTTCGACCGCAACAACCACAAGGCGGCGCATCACGGCGCGCTGTTCCTGGGCGGCGCGATCCCGGTCTATCTGGAGGGCGATCGCAACGCGCACGGGCTGATCGGGCCGATCGACATCGGGGCGCTGGACGAGGCGGCGATCCGCGAGAAGCTGCGCACCCATCCGCTGATCGCCGACCCGGAAGCCTGGCGGCGGCCGCGCCCGTTCCGCGCCGCGGTGCTGGAACAATGCACCTATGACGGCACCATTCATGATGTGGCGACTCTGGTCCGCGCGCTCGGACCGTTGTGCGAGTACATGCTGTTCGACGAGGCCTGGGCCGGGTTCGCCAAGTTCCACCCGCTGTACCGCGGGCGCTACGCCATGGGCTTGCAGGATCTGGGACCGGACTCGCCCGGCATCATCGCCACCCAGTCAACCCACAAGCAGCTCGCCAGCTTCAGCCAGGCCAGCCAGATCCATGTCCGCGACAGCCATATCAGGGGTCAGCCGCGGCGCGTGGAGCATCGCCGCTTCAACGAGATGTTCCTGATGCACGCCTCAACCTCGCCGTTCTATCCGCTGTTCGCCAGCCTCGATGTCGGCGCGCAGATGATGAAGGGCCGCTCCGGCGAGGTGCTGTGGGACGACACGATCCGGCTCGGCATCGAGATCCGCAAGAAGCTGCGCGCCATCGCCGCCGAGTTCGCCGCCCGCGAGGACGACCCGCGGCGCCGCTGGTTCTTCGACCCGTTCGTGCCGGATACGGTCGAGCTTGCCGGCGAGGACGGCGGGCGCGAGACGGTGAGTTGGCAGGACGTGCCGACCGACCGGCTGGCCGCGGACCCGGCGCTCTGGGCGCTGGCCCCGGGGGCCGCCTGGCACGGGTTCCGCCATGTGGCGCCCGGCTACGCGATGACCGATCCCAACAAGCTGACGTTGCTGACGCCGGGCTTCGATCGGGTCAGCGGCGCGTACGCCGAACACGGCGTGCCCGCGCCGGTCGTCGCCACCTACCTGCGGGAGAACCGCATCGTTCCGGAAAAGAACGATCTTAACAGCATTCTGTTCCTGCTGACCCCGGGGGTGGAGAGCAGCAAGGCCGGCAATCTCCTGTCCGCCCTGATCTTCTTCAAGCGCCTGCACGATGACAACGTGCGGCTGGAGGACGCCATGCCGGAGTTCACCGCCAAGCGGCCGGCGCGCTATCGCGGCGTCGGGCTGCGCGACCTGTGCGCCGAGATGCACCGCTTCTACGCCGAGGCGAACACCAGCACGCTGCAGCGCCAGCAGTTCCGCCAGCGCCATCTGCCGCCGATCGCCTGGCCGGCGACGCGGGCGATGCAGGCGCTGGTGCGCAACCAGGTGGACTACCTGCCGATCGAGCGCATCGACGGCCGGATCGCCACGACGCTTTGGGTGGTGTACCCGCCCGGCATCGCCACCGTGGTGCCCGGGGAGCGGCTGTCGGAGCGGGCGCGGCCGATGATCGACTACCTGCTGGTGTTCGAGCGCGCCGCCAACCGGTTTCCCGGCTTCGAGACCGAGATCCAGGGCGTGTTCCGCGAGTCCGAACCGGATGGCACGGCGCGGTTCTACACCTATGTCGCGCGCGAGGAAGCGCAGGAGCGAGGCTGAATCGAAAAGGCCGCCGACTTTCGCCGGCGGCCTTCCCTACCCGGGCCGGTCTGGCGGGATCAGCCCAGGTGGATGGTGTTCGGGTTGGTGACGCCGACGAAGGTGATCTTGGTGTTGTCGGACAGGGTGACGACGGTGCCGCCGCGGGTGACCTGCGCGTTGGCCAGATCGTTCTGCGCCTCGCCCGGCGCGTAGCCGACCAGGCTGACGCTGTCGGCGCCGCCAAAGTTGAGCAGCAGGTCGTTGCCGCCGGCCGCGCCGTGAATGATCTGCAGCAGATCCTGGCCGACGCCGCCGGTGATCGTCTCCGCCCCGGTGCCGGCGACGATGGTGTCGTTACCGCTGCCAGCGGTGATCTGATCCTTGCCGACGCCGCCGAACAGCGTATCGGCGCCGCTGGACAGCGCCGCGGACAGGGTCTCGTTGCCGACGCCCGCCTGAATCAGCGTGGCGCCCGAGCCGGTGGCATACAGCGAGTCGCCGCTGCCGCCGCCGGTGATCGTGCCGCCGCCGCTGGGGCCGTAGATCAGGTTGTTGCCGGCCGAGCCGCCGCCGAAACTGCCGGTGCCGCCGCCGCCGAAGATCGTCTCGCTGCCGCTGCCGGCGACCACGGTGTTGTTGCCGCCGCTGCCGCCGACGAATGTGAGCGTGCCCGACCCGCCATAGACCAGCGCATTGCCGCCGTTGTTCATGGTTATCGTGTCGGCGCCGCTGCCGGCGGTGATGGTGTCGTTGCCCTCGACCTGCACCAGATCGTTGCCGGTCCCCAGCAGCACCGAGTTGCTGCCGAAGCCCGCGCTGATCGTGTCGTTGCCGGACATGGCGCTGATCGTGTTGTTGCCGCCCATCGTGCTGATGAGCCAGCCGGCGCCGGCATCGGCGGTGGCGACGATCTGGCTGCCGCCGGAACCGGCGACCACGGTTCCCGATCCGCCGCCGGTGATGAAGTCCAGGCTGCCGACCGCGAGCACCGTCTGATTGGCCTCGCCCACGCCCAGCAGGGTCTGGCTGGCGGCGGTGACGACCACGGCCTTGTAGCCGGCGGTCAGTTGCTCGGTGCCCTGGCGGGTGACGATCAGTTCGCCCTGCTGCCCCGGCTGCAGGGTCGGCGCCACGAACCCGGTAGCGTTGACGGGCGTCAGCGCGCCGCTCTGGTTTCCGGCGGTGATCGCTCCGGCAAGAACCTGCGCGAGCTGCGCCTGATCGACGGACTTGAATGGAAGTGTGACGACCGCTCCCTGGACGCCCGCTACGGTGACGGATGGCATGTGAACAACCCCTGCTTATGGCTGACCTATAGAACGCCTCGCAGCGTTCGCCGCCGTAACCATGCCGTTAGATAGCCGTCGAAACGACGTTTACGCAAGCTTTGTCGCACACTGTTCATGGAAAATATACGTTTGCACCGGCAGCCCCGCAGGGAACCCGGCGCGACATTGCGCAGCGCTGCGGCAGAGATGCCTGAAGCGCAGCCTTTTCACCAGCGATCCTAAGATCATAGTCTTATACATTGCGCGTTGCTCCGTTCACGATCGGGCTGAAGAACACCGATAGGACGATTGGCCTACAAAGGATGAACTTATTGTGTGGGCCATTCTGATATTTCTTCGTATCAATTCGGCTGTCTCGCGGCGGCCGTCGAGCAGCCGTGATCCATCGGGCGCAGCGCGCTCACCCGATGCGAAATCATACCAATATGCACGTGAGACGGGATCCGGTTCCTGCCGGCCGCCGGCAATCGGGCGGCTCCGGTCATATCCGACATGCGGCGATGCCGCCTGCCGGATGCCGACTGCGGCACCCACATGCGCAGGCTTGAACGGACAGATTTGATGCCGCCCTCGAGTCTCGCTTGCCTTCTCGCCGCTGTCGCCCTCAGCCCGCAGCCTTCGGCCGCACGCACGATCCCACCGACCGACGCCGCGCCGTACGCGGTCGCGTGGGCAGCGCCGGTCCTGGGAGCGCCGACCGACGACATCGTGTTCGGGCGCGACTACCGGGCCGTGACCGACGCGGACGCCGCCCCGCCCGACCCGGCGCGCTGACGGACGATGCGGATCGCACCGACCCTGGCCGCTGCTGCGCTGCTGTCCGTGCTGGCGTCCTGCGCGCAGCCCGGACTGGCGCCCGTCGATCTGCTGGACGACACCATCTCGCAACGCGGCCTGACGATCGTGCGCGACATACCCTATGGGCCGGGACCGCTGGCCGGCGATCCGCGCCGGGCGCTCGATGTCTATCGCCCCGACAGGCGGCCCGGACCGCTGCCGGTCGTGGTGTTCTTCTACGGCGGGTCATGGGAATCCGGCAGCCGCGGGGATTATCTGTTCGTCGCCGCCGAACTGGCGCGGCGCGGCGTCATCGTCGAGGTGCCAGACTACCGGGTGTACCCGCAGGTGCGGTTCCCGGCTTTCCTGCGCGACGCCGCGCAGGCGGTCGCCTTCGCCTGGCGCAGCGCGCCGTCCTGGGGCGGCGACCCGCACCGGGTGTTCGTGGTCGGCCATTCCGCGGGCGCCTGGATCGCCGCGATGCTGGCGCTGGATCCGCAATGGCTCGCCGCCGCCGGCATCGACCGGCAGGACATCGCCGGCACGGTCGGCATTTCCGGCCCCTACGACTTCCTGCCGATCGTGCGCCCGGACGTGCAGCGCGTGTTCGCCTCGGCCGACGCCGATCTGCGCGTGACCCAGCCGATCGATGTCGTGGATGGCCGCAACCGGCCGATGCTGCTGCTGCAGGGGCTGGCCGATACGACGGTGCGGCCGCGCAACACCACGGCGCTCGCCGCCCGCATTCGCGCCGATGGCGGCCCGGTGCAGGATCGGTTCTATCGCGGAGTGGGCCATATCGGCGCCATCGCCGCCTTCGCCCCGCTGTTCCGCTCGGGCCTGCTCGCGAACGGCGCCCCGGTGCTGGACGACGTGGCCGGCTTCGTCACGAATCCGGCATTGGCGGCCCGCTGACGCTTGGGCAATGCCGCGCCCGCGCGCTATAGCCCGGGGGTGACCCCTGGCCCGACCCTCATTACCGGCGCCACCGGCTTTGTCGGCTCGGCCGTCGCCCGCGCGCTGCTGGCGCGCGGCTACCCGATCCGCGCCCTGGTGCGGCCGGGGGGCGACCGCCGCAACCTGGACGGGCTTGCCGCCACGCTGGTCGAGGGCGACCTGCGCGACCCGGCCAGCCTGGCTCGCGCGGTCCAGGGTTGCCGCTATCTGGTGCATGTCGCGGCCGACTACCGCATCTGGGTGCCCGACCCGGCGGAGATGCTGCGCGCCAATGTGGCGGGCACCAGCGCGCTGATGCTGGCCGCCCAGGCGGCCGGGGTCGAGCGCATCGTCTATTGCAGCAGCGTCGCCGCGCTCGGGCTGCTCAAGGGCGGCGAGCCGGCCGACGAGACCGTCCCGGTCAGCGAGGCGGCGGTGACCGGCATCTACAAGAAGTCCAAATACCGCGCCGAGCAGGCGGTGCTTGCCCTGGTGCGCGAGCGCGGCCTGCCGGCGGTGATCGTCAATCCGGCCGGCCCGATCGGCCCGCGCGACATCAAGCCGACGCCGACCGGCCGCATGATCGCCGACGCCGCCTGCGGCCGGATGCCGGCCTATCTGGATACCGGCATCAACGTGGTGCATGTGGACGACGTGGCGGAGGGCCACATGCTGGCACTGGAACGCGGCCGCATCGGCGAACGCTATATCCTGGGCAGCGAGAACCTGCTGCTGCGCGACATCCTCGACCTGGTGGACGCGGCGACCGGCCGCCCGGCGCGGCGGGTGCGGCTGCGCGTCGGCTGGCTGTGGCCGGCGGCGATGGCCTGCGAGGGCCTGGCCCGGTTCGGCATCGAGCCGCGTGTCACCCGCGACCACCTGCGCATGGCCCGCAAGAAGATGTTCTTCTCGCACGCGAAAGCCGCCGCCGAGCTGGGCTTTGCCCCGCGCCCGGCGGCCGAGGCGGTGGCCGACGCCGTGGCCTGGTTCCGCGCCAACGGCATGGCCCCGGCGTGATCGTGCCCGCCGCCCTGTCTCTGCTGGCGTGGCTCTACCTGGCGCTGCTGCACGGGCGGTTCTGGCAGGCCGGCCCGATCCTGGCGCCGGCCCGGCCGCGCGCCGCGCCGCCGGTGGTGGCGATCGTGCCGGCGCGCGACGAGGCGGCGCTGGTGGCGCGCAGCATCGGCTCGCTGCTGGCGCAGGACTACCCGGATCTGGGGGTGGTGCTGGTCGACGACGCCAGCATCGACGGCACCGGCGACATCGCCCGCGCGTTGCCGTCGGACGGCCAGCTCGGCGTGCTGGACGGCAGCGCCCGGCCTCCCGGGTGGGCGGGGAAGCTCTGGGCGGTGCAGCAGGGCGTCGCCGCGACGGATCACGAATGGCTGCTGCTGACCGACGCCGACATCGAGCACGACCCGTCGCATGTCGCGACCCTGATGGCGCAGGCCGAGCGCCTGGGTGCGGACATGGTCAGCGAGATGGTGGCGCTGCGTTGCGAGAGTCTGGCCGAGCGCGCGCTGATCCCGGCCTTCGTGTACTTCTTCCAGCTGCTGTACCCGTTCGCCCGGGTCAACGACCCGCGCAGCCGGGTCGCCGCCGCGGCCGGCGGCACGGTGCTGCTCCGCCGCGCCGCGCTGGAGCGCGCCGGCGGCATCGCCGCGATCGCCGGCGCGCTGATCGATGACGTGGCGCTGGCGCGGGCGGTCAAGGCCAGCGGCGGCCGTATCTGGCTCGGCCACAGCCGGCTGGCGCGCTCGGTCCGCCCCTATCCGCGCGGACGCGACATCTGGCGCATGGTGGCGCGCTCGGCCTATGTGCAGCTGCGCCACTCGCCCTGGCTGCTGGGCGGCATGGTGCTGGGGCTGGCGCTGCTGTTCCTGGCCCCTCCCGCCGCGATGGTCTCCGGCGGCGCGCTGACGCCGTGGCTCGGGCTGGCCGGCTGGGCGGTGATGGCCTTCACCTTCGAGCCGACGCTGGAGCGGTTCGGCCGCTGGCCGCTCTGGGCGCCGCTGCTGCCGCTGATCGCGCTGTTCTACATGGCCGCCACGATCGGCTCGGCCATCGACCACCATCTCGGCCGCGGCGCGGTATGGAAGCAGCGCGCCTACGCCCCCGCCAGCCTGAAGGCGCATCAATGAGCGCGGTCCAATGAGCGCGATCCTGGCAGACGCCTCCGCCGATGATGTCGAGAGCTGGTCCGGCAAGGATCGCGGCGACGAGAACTTCCCGGTCGGCTCGCTGCTCATCAGCGCCCGGCTGCGGCCGCATGTGCATGCGTTCTACGCCTTCGCCCGCAACGCCGACGACATCGCCGACAGCGCCAGCCTGGCACCCGACGACAAGCTGGCGCGGCTCGACATCATGGGGGCGGTGCTGCAAGGCGCGCGCAACACCGGCAGCCCGAGCGGGCTGCGTCTGCGCGCCAGCCTGGCCGAGACCGGCGTCTCCGCCCGCCACGCCTGCGACCTGCTCGACGCCTTTCGCCAGGACGCGACCAAGCGCCGCTATGCCAGCTGGGACGAGCTGCTGGATTATTGCCGCCTGTCGGCCATGCCGGTCGGCCGCCACGTGCTCGACCTGCACGGCGAGTCGCGCGAGGCCTGGCCGTCCTCGGATGCGCTGTGCACCGCGTTGCAGGTGCTGAACCATCTGCAGGACGGGGCGAAGGATCTCGCGGCGCTGGACCGCTCCTATCTGCCGGAAGACCTGCTGGCGGCTGCCGGCACCGGCAACGAGGCGCTGCGCGCCGGCGCCGAGACCCCCGCCCTGCGGCGCGTGCTGGACCAGTTGCTCGATCGCTGCGACGCGCTGAATGCCGCCGCCGCCGAGCTGCCCCGGCGCGTGCGCGACCGGCGGCTGCGGCTGGAGACCGCGGTCATCACCGGCCTGGCGCGCCGCCTGGCCGCCCGTCTGCGGCGCGCAGACCCGCTGGCGTCGCGCGTCCGCCTGACCCGCGCCGACGCCGTGTCCAGCGTCCTGGCCGCGCTGAGCGTCCTGCCATGAGGCGTGCGCCGCTCGGCGCCGACCCGGCTGACCTGGCCGCGGTCGAGCGCATCGTCAGGTCGTCGGGCACCAGCTTCCACCACGGCATGCGCGTGCTGCCGCCGGATCGCCGGCATGCGATGTACGCGATCTACGCGTTTTGCCGGCTGGTGGACGACATTGCCGACGAAGCCGGGCCGCTGGCGGCCAAGCGCCCGGCGCTGGACGCCTGGCGCGACCGGATCGCCGGCCTGTATCGCGGCGCGGCCGGCGACGCGGTGACGCGCGTGCTGGTCCTGGCGGTCGCCGCGTTTGGCTTGCGCGAAGCCGATTTCCGCGCGGTGATCGACGGCATGGAGATGGACGCCGAGGCGATCGTCGCCCCCGACCTCGCCACGCTCGACCTGTATTGCGACCGCGTCGCCGCCGCAGTCGGGCGGCTGTCGGTCCGGGCGTTCGGCGATGCCTCGGCGGCGGCCGATGCCGTGGCCTTCGCCCTCGGGCGAGCGTTGCAGCTGACCAACATTCTGCGCGATGTGCACGAGGATGCGGGCCGCGGCCGGCTGTACCTGCCGCGCGAGTACCTGGCCGCAGCCGGCGTCCCGGCCGACCCCGGCGCGGCGCTGCGCCACCCCGGCCTGCCCGCCGTGTGCGCCCGGCTGGCCGGCGACGCGCATGCCCGCTTCGCCGAGGCGCGTGCGGCGATGCGCGGCTGCGACCGGCGGGCGATGCGACCGGCGCGGCTGATGGGGGCCACTTACGCCGCCCTGCTGGCCCGGCTGGAACGGCGCGGCTGGAGCGGGCTGGACCGGCCGGCCAAGCTGCCGCGACGGGAAAAGCTCTGGATCGCGCTGCGTTACGGCCTGACATGAGCACGGTTCACGTCATCGGCGCGGGGCTGGCCGGCCTCGCCGCCGCCCTGTCGCTCGCCGAGTCCGGCAGGCGCGTCGTGCTGTACAAGTCCGGGCCGGCCGCCGGCGGCCGCTGCCGCTCGTATTTCGACCGCGGCCTGGGCGCGCGCATCGACAACGGCAACCACATGCTGCTGTCGGGCAATACCGCGGTGATGGCTTATCTCGACCAGATCGGCGCGCGGCACACGCTGGGCGGCCCGGGCGAGGCGCGGTTCCCGTTCCTGGACCTGGCCAGCGGCGAGCGCTGGGACGTGGCGCCCGGCCGTGGCCGGGTGCCCTGGTGGGTGCTGGACGGGCGCACCCGCATCCCCGGCACCCGGCTGCGCGAGTACCTGCGGCTGCTGGCGCTGCGGCGCGCGGCACGCGGCGACGCCACGGTCGCCGCGGTGCTGGGCGGTGGCGCGCTGTACCGCCGGCTGCTGGAACCGCTGGCCATCGCCGCGCTCAACACCCGCCCCGAGCAGGGCCTGGCCCGGCTGCTGGCGCGGGTGGTGGCCGAGACGCTGATGCGCGGCGGCGCGGCCTGCATCCCCAGCTTTCCGCGCGTCGGCCTGTCGGAGAGCTTCGTCGATCCGGCCCTGGCCTGGCTGCGCGCGCGCGGCGCCGTGCTGCACCTCGGCCGCCGCGTCGCCGGCCTGCAGCGGTCGGCGGGTCAGGTGGCGGCGCTCGAGACCACCGACGGCCTCGCCCCGGTGGAGGCGGGCGATGCCGTGGTGCTGGCGGCGCCGCCCTGGATCGCGGCGGACCTGCTGCCCGGATTGCAGGCCCCGGAACAATTCGAGGCGATCCTGAACATCCACTTCGTCGCCGACGCCGAGCCGGGGGCCGCCGGTTTCGTGGGCCTGGTCGGCGGCACCGCGGAGTGGGTGTTCGTCAAGCCGGGCATCATCTCGGTGACGATCAGCGCCGCCAACCACCTGGTCGAACTCGGCGCCGAGGACATCGCCGCGCGGGTGTGGCCGGACGTGCGCTCGGCCCTGCGCCTGCCCGGTCCGATGTCAATGCCACGCGCGCGCGTGGTCAAAGAGCGTCGCGCCACCTTCGCGGCCACCGCCGAGCAGGACCGCCGCCGGCCCGGCCCGCGCACCGAGCTTGCCAACCTGATGCTGGCGGGCGATTGGACCGCCACCGGCCTGCCGGCCACGATCGAGGGCGCCATCCGATCGGGCCGCAGCGCCGCCGCGGCGCTGCTGGCCGCGTGAAGGATGGTCCGATGCTGCTGCACGACGCCGACGCGCCAACGCTTGAGGCAACCGCGCCGGACCCGCTCCAGGCCGCCATCTTGCGCGCCCGCGACGCCCTGCTGCGCCGCCAGCGCGATGACGGGCATTGGGTCTTCGAGCTGGAGGCGGACGCCACCATTCCCGCCGAATACGTGCTGCTGGAGCACTACCTCGACCGCATCGACCCCGAGCTGCAGGGCCGCATCGGCATCTATCTGCGCTCGACGCAGGCCGCGCATGGCGGCTGGCCGCTGTTCCACGACGGCGCATTCAACATCTCGGCCAGCGTCAAGGCGTATTTCGCGCTGAAGGCGATCGGCGACGACCCCGACGCGCCGCACATGCGCGCGGCGCGCGACGCCATCCTGGCGGCCGGCGGCGCGGCACGCACCAACGTCTTCACCCGCGCCCAGCTGGCTTTGTTCGGCGAGGCGCCGTGGCGGGCGGTGCCGGTGATGCCGCTGGAGATCATGCTGCTGCCGCGCTGGTTTCCGTTCACCCTCGATCGCGTCAGCTACTGGTCGCGCACGGTGATCGTGCCGCTGCTGGTGCTGATGGCCCGCCGCCCCGCGCGCGCAATCCGCGCGGGGTCCACATTGCCGAATTGTTCGCCACGCCGCCCGGGCAGGTGCGCGACTGGATCCGCGGCCCGTACCGCTCCGCCTGGGGCCGGGCGTTCCGCCATCTGGACAGCGCGCTGCGGGCCGCGACGCCGCTGTTCCCGCGCCGGCTGCGCGCCCGCGCCGAACGCGCAGCGGTGGCCTTCGTCGCCGAGCGGCTGAACGGCGAGGACGGGCTGGGCGCCATCTACCCGGCGATGGCCAACACGGTAATGATGTTCGACGCGCTGGGCTATGCGCCGGATCACCCGGACGCCGCGATCGCCTGGGACGCGGTGCGCAAGCTGCTGGTCATCGACGGCGATCGCGCCTACTGCCAGCCGTGCCTGTCGCCGGTCTGGGACACTGGCCTCGCCGGCCACGCCATCGCCGAGGCCGAATTCGGCGGCCAGCGGAGCGGTTGCCGCCGCGAACGCCTGGCTGGCGGCGCGGCAGGTGACGGATGTGGTCGGCGACTGGGCGCGGGCGCGGCCGAATGCGGCGCCGGGCGGCTGGGCGTTTCAGTACGAGAACCCGCATTACCCCGACGTGGACGACACCGCCGTGGTCGGCATGCTGCTGCACCGGCACGGCGATCCCGCGCATGACGCGGCGATCGAGCGGGCGCGCGCCTGGGTGGTGGCGATGCAGGGCCGCGACGGCGGCTGGGGCGCGTTCGACGCCGACAACGACGACATGTACCTCAACCATATCCCGTTCGCCGATCACGGCGCGCTGCTGGATCCGTCCACCGCCGACGTCACCGCGCGCTGCGTGTCCTTCCTGTGCCAGCTCGGCGCCGACGCCGCCGACCCGGTGATCGCCCGCGCGCTGGCTTGGCTGCGGCGCGAGCAGGTGGCGGACGGAGTCCTGGTTCGGCCGCTGGGGGACCAACTACATCTATGGCACATGGTCGGTGCTGTGCGCGCTGAACGCGGCCGGCCTGGCGCACGAGGATCCGGCGATCCGCGCGGCCGTGGAGTTCCTGCTCGACACCCAGCGCGACGATGGCGGCTGGGGCGAGGACAACGACAGCTACGCCGGCGCGCCGCGCGGCCGCTATCACCGGAGCAACCCGTCGCAGACGGCCTGGGCGCTGCTGGGCCTGATGGCGGCGGGCGAGGCCGGGAATCCGGCGGTGGCGCGCGGCGTGGCGTGGCTGGCGTCGGTGCAGACGCCCGACGGCGAGTGGGACGAACAGCCGTACACGGCGGTCGGGTTCCCGCGCGTTTTCTACCTGCGCTATCACGGCTACAAGCAGTATTTCCCGCTGCTGGCGATGGCGCGTTTTCGCAACCTGACGCGCGGCAACGACCGGCGGGTGGCCTGGGGCTTCTAGCGCCGTTCGCGCCGGCGGCCAGCGGCGGGGCGTCCGCCGCTTGGGTGCGTGTCGCCCTGATCGCGCTGCGGGCTGAACGCCGGCCCGTCGCGTCGCCTCGCGTGGCATAGGGTTTGCGTTGCCGTCAGGGCGTTGTAAGAGCGCGGAGGCATATGCAGCAGACTGAAGGCCACGCCCCGTTCCGGGGTTTCTCAGACCTGGTATCGCATGACCGGCGCCCTCGGGCGGCGCCCGGCCGCCGCTGGTGGCGCTGCATGGCGGCCCCGGCTGCATGCACGACTATCTCGACAGCCTGACCGACCTTGCGAGCGACCAGCGCGCCGTCATCCACTACGACCAGCTCGGCAACGGCGGCTCGAGCCATCTGCGCGACGCGGACCCGGCTTCTGGACCGTGGAGCTGTTCCTCGACGAGCTGGACAGCCTGCTGGCCCATCTCGGCATCGCCGATCGCTACGACCTGCTCGGCCAGTCCTGGGGCGGCATGCTGGCCGCCGAACACGCGGTCCGCGCGCCGCCCGGCCTGCGCCGGCTGGTGATCGCCGACAGCCCCGCGTCGATGGGCACCTGGCTGGCCGAGGCCAACCGGCTGCGCGCCGCGCTGCCGCCCGAGGTGCAGGCGACGCTGCTGGCGCACGAGACGGGCCGGCACCACCGGCAGCGCCGGGTATGAGGCCGCGACGCGGGTGTTCTACGATCGCCATGTGTGCCGCATCCCGTGGCCGCCCGAGGTCGCGCGCACCTTCGACGCGATGGCGGCCGATCCGACCGTATACATGACCATGAACGGCCCGTCGGAGTTCCACGTCATCGGCACGCTGAAGGGCTGGACCATCGAGGACCGGCTTGACCGCATCGCCGTGCCCACGATGCTGGTATCGGGCCGCCACGACGAGGCCACCGAGGCCTGCGTGCGCCCTATCGCCGAGCGCATCGCCGACGTGCGCTGGACGATCTTCGAGCAATCCAGCCACATGCCGCATGTCGAGGAGCGCGCCGGCTTCATGCGCGCGGTCGGCGGCTTCCTCGACCAGGACTGACGAGATCCACGAAAGGAAACGCCATGACGTCCAGACGCCTGTCCGCCCGACGCCTGCTCGGGATGGGCGCCTGCCTCGCCGCGCTGCTGCCGTTCGCCTCGACACGCCGCCGACAGCGCGGCGCTGATGGAGCAGCACCGCGGCGGCACGCTGAAGCTGACCGCCTCGGGCGCCGCCGGCACCATCGACCCGCAGATCAACTACGAGCTGAAATACTGGCAGCTGTACCAGTGCTGCGCCTATGACGGCCTGGTGACCTTCAAGAAGGTCAGCGGCCCGGACGAGCAACACCGTCGTTCCCGACCTGGCCGAGGCGATGCCGGCGATCAGCGACAGCGGCAAGACCTACACCTTCAAGCTGCGGCAAGGCGTCAAGTTCTCCAACGGCCAGCCGCTGACCGGCAAGGACGTGGTCGCCTCGTTCGAGCGCCTGTTCAAGGTCGTCCAACCCGAACGCCGGCAGCTGGTTCAACGGCATCGTCGGCGCCGACGCCTGCCTCAAGACGCCGGCCAGCTGCTCGCTCAAGGACGGCGTGGTGGCCGACGAGGCCGCGCATACCGTCACGATCCACCTGACCGCGGCCAACGCCGAGTTCCTGTACCAGCTCGCCACCCCGTTCGGCACCATCCTGCCGGCCGACACGCCCGCGAAGGATCTCGGCACGCACGCCCGGCGCCCGGCACCGGCGCCTACATGATCGCCAGCTACGACCCGAACAAGGCGCTGATCCTGAAGCGCAACCCGTACTTCAAGGAGTTCAGCGCCGACGCCATGCCGGACGGCTACCCGGACGAGATCGATTATTCCTTCGGCCTGCAGGACGAGGCCGAGGTGACCGCGGTGCTGAACGGCCAGTACGACTGGATGTTCGACGAGAAGCCGCTGGACCGGCTCGCCGAACTCGGCAGCAAGCACGCCAGCCTCGTGCACATCCATCCGCTGCTGGCCTATTACTACATGCCGCTGAACGTCAACCTCGCGCCGTTCAACAATCTGCAAGGCGCGGCAGGCGGTGGCCTATGCGGTGGACCGCAACGCCATCGTCAAGCTGTGGGGCGGCACGCGGCTCGGCTCGCCGCTGTGCCAGCAGCTGCCGGTGGGCATGCCCGGCTATGTCGCCGTACTGCCCGTTCACCAAGAACCCCGGCTCGGGCAAGTGGACCGCGCCTGATCTCGCGAAGGCCAAGCAGCTGGTGCAAGGAATCCGGCACCGCCGGCCAGAAGGTCACGGTCATCAGCAGCGACAAGGTGGTCGAAAAGAGCATCGGCGAGTACCTGGCCAGCGTGCTGCGCAGCATCGGCTACGACGCGCAGCGCAAGGCGATCTCGACCAACATCCAGTTCACCTACATCCAGAACACCAACAACAAGGTGCAGGCCAGCCTGACCGACTGGTACCAGGACTACCCGGCGCCGTCGGACTTCCTCTACGTGCTGTTCGGCTGCGACAGCTATCCACCCCGGCTCGGACAGCTCGATCAACATCGCCGGCTGGTGCGACAAGAAGGTCGACGCGCTGATGAAGAAGGCGCTGGCGACGGCGGTCACCGACGCCGAAGGCCGCCGACGCGATCTGGTCGCAGGTGGACAAGGAGATCACCGACGCGGTTCCCGCCGTCTCGCTGTTCCAGCCGAAATACGTCGATATCGTCGGCAAGCGGGTCGGCAACTACACCTGGTCCGATCAGGTCCACATGCTGTTCAGCCAGGCATGGGTGAAGTAGAAGCCCGCCATTGAGCGACGCCGCACTCCCGTCGCGACCCCGTCCGACATCGCGCCGGACGGGGCCGCGCGCCGGCCGGCTTCCGGCCCGTGGGCGACCGCCGCCCGCAAGCTGCGGCAGGACCGCGCCGCGATGACGGCGCTGGCGGCTGCTGATCGCTGATCGTCGTCGTCTGCGCGCTGGCGCCGGTCTATGCGCAATACGCCTCGCGCCTCGACCCGTTCGCCTCGAACATCGACGGCAGCATCACGCTGAACGGCCAGGACACGCCGGTGCTGCAGCCGGAGACCGGCGGGCTCGGCCTCGGGACTGACGCCGATCGGGCCGACCTGGCATTGGCAGTATTTCCTCGGCGCCGACGGCCAGGGCCGCGACGTGATGGCGCGGCTGCTGTATGGCGGGCGCAGCTCGCTGCTGATCGCCGGCGTCGGCGACGATGATCTGCCTGGTGCTGGCCGGCATCGGTCGGCATCGTCGCGGGCTTCGCCGGCGGCATCGTCGATGCCGTGCTGTCGCGGCTGCTGGACGTGCTGTGGGCGTTCCCGATCTATCTGCTGGCGATCTCGCTCTCGATCGTGCTGATCAACCAGGGCATCGTCGATCGGCCCGATCGTGATCAGCTCGGGCAGCCTCGCTGCTGCCCATGCTCATCATCGGCATCGTCTACGTGCCCTATGTCGCGCGCCCGGTGCGCGGCCAGGTGCTGTCGCTGAAGAACAGCGATTTCGTGCTGGCGGCCCGCGCGCTGGGCGTGCCGCCCTGGCGCATCCTGCTGCGCGACATCCTGCCCAACGTCACCACCACGCTGATCGTGTTCGTGCCGCTGATGATGGCGTTGAACATGCTGACCGAAAGCGCGCTGTCGTTCCTGTCGATCGGCGTGCAGCCGCCCAACGCCAGCTGGGGCACCATCATCGAGGACGGGCAGGCGCTGATCTACACCCGCCCGCTGGTCGCCATCGCGCCGGGCATCGCCATCGTCATCACCGTGCTGGCGCTGAACGTGCTGGGCGACGGGGTGCGCGACGCGCTCGACCCGCGCGCCAAGCTGCGGGCCAACTGATGCTGCTCGCGGTGCTGCGCGCGGCTGGCGCAGATGATCTTCGTGATGTTCGGCATCAGCGTCGTGGTGTTCCTGATCTTCTTCGCCACCCCCGGCGCCGATCCGGCGGCGCGCATCGCCGGGCGCAACGCGTAGCCCCGAGGTGCTGGCTCGCCGTCCGCCACAGCTTCGGCTTCGACCGGCCGCTGCCGGTGCAATACGCGCTGCTGATGGAGCGGCTGTTCATCACCGGCGACCTCACCAGCTTCGTCAACCGCGGCGAGAAGGTGATCCCGGCGATCGTGGAGGCGATGCCGGCCACGCTGTCGCTGGTGTTCGGCGCAGCGGTGGTCTGGGTGATCTTCGGCGTGCTGATCGGCGCTGGTCGCCGCCGCGCAGCGCAACCGCTGGCCGGACCGGCTATTGATGATCCTCGGTCTGATCGGCATTTCCATGCCGGTGTTCTGGGTCGGCGAGGTGCTGAACCTGATCACCCAGAACCGCTACCACGACACCTGGCTGTTCTCCTGGGTGCCGGCGCTCGGCTACACGCCGCTGACGCAGGACCCGCTGGCTGTGGTTCAAGGGCCTGGTGATCCCCTGGATCACGCTGGCGATCCTGTATATCGGCATCTACGGCCGCGTGCTGCGCGCCAGCCTGATCGAGGCGTTCCAGGAGGACTACATCCGCACCGCGCGCGCGAAGGGCATATCCGAGCGCCGCGTGCTGCTGCGCCACGCGCTGCGCACGTCGCTGATCACCTTCGTCTCGCTGTTCGGCCTGGATTTCGGCGCGCTGGTCGGCGGCGGCGCGCTGCTGACCGAGGTGGTGTTCGACATCCACGGCGTCGGCAAGCTGACCTTCGATGCGCTGCAGAACCTCGATCTGCCGTTCATCATGGCCACCGTGATGTACGCGTCGTTCTTCGTGGTCGCCGCGAATGCCGCCGTCGACATCCTCTACGCGGCGCTCGACCCGAGGGTGCGCGTTGCCCGCGCCTGAACCGATGCTGCAGGTGCGCGACCTCGCCGTATCGTTCCGCTCCGACCGCGGCCTGCTGCGCGCCGTGCACGGCGTGTCGTTCGAAGTCGCGCCGCGCGAGATCCTCAGCATGGTGGGCGAGAGCGGGCTCGGGCAAGACGCTGTCGCTGATGGCGGTGATGGGGCTGATCCGCGACCCGAACGTGGCCATCACCGGCTCGGTGCGCTTCCGGCGGGCAGGAGATGCTGGGCCTGTCCGGATCGCGGCTGGCAGTCGGTGCGCGGCGCGAAGATCGCGATGATCTTCCAGGATCCGATGACCGCGCTGACCCCGGTCTACACGATCGGCTGGCAGATCGCCGAGCAGGTGCGCGCCCATTCCGCACCTGTCGTCGCGCGCCGCGATGGCACGCGCCATCGAGCTGCTGGGCGAGATGGGCATGCCGAACCCGCGCGTGCAGGCCGGCCGCTACCCGCACCAGCTCTCGGGCGGCATGCGCCAGCGCGCGATGATCGCGATGGCGCTGTCGTGCAACCCGGCGCTGCTGATCGCCGACGAGCCGACCACCGCGCTCGACGTGACGGTGCAGGCGCAGATCCTGCAGCTGCTGCGCCGGCTGCGCGAGAACTTCGGCTCGTCCATCGTGCTGATCACGCACGACATGGGCGTGGTGGCCGAGATCGCCGACCGGGTGATGGTGATGTATGCCGGGCGCATCGTCGAGCGCGGCAGACCGGCACGGGTGTTCGCGCATCCCGGCCATCCCTACACGATGGGCCTGCTCGACTCGATTCCGCCGATGCACGGCGCGCGGCCGCGCCGGCTGCCGTCGATTCCCGGCAGCCCGCCGCTGATCACGGCGATGCCGCCGGGCTGCCCGTTCCAGCCGCGCTGCCCGCACCGCCATGATCGCTGCGCGGCGATGCCGCCGCTGTTCGCGCGCGACGGGCAGGAGATGGCCTGCTGGCTCGACCGATGAGTTCGCCGACTGGCCGCGCGCGCGCCACGTCGCTCGGGACCGCGGCATGAGCGCCGCGGCCGGGTCCGCTGCTCGAGGCGCACGACGTCGCCAAGCACTTCCACATCGGCGGCCGCTTCAGCGCCCGGCGGCGCGCAGGTCGTGCATGCGCTGGACGGCGTATCGCTGGCGGTGGCAGCGCGGCGAGACCCTGGCGCTGGTCGGCGAGTCCGGCTGCGGCAAATCCACCCTCGGCCGCTGCCTGCTGCGGCTGTACGACCTCACCGCCGGGCAGGTGCGCTTCGACGGCGCCGACATCACGGCGATGAGCCAGCGCCGGCTGCGCCGGCTGCGGCCGCGCATGCAGATGGTGTTCCAGGATCCGTACGCCTCGCTGAACCCGCGCCGGCGCGTGGGCGACCTGCTGGCCGAGCCGCTGCGCGTGCACACGCGACTGGGGCCGCGCGCGCGTCGCCGCAGCGGCTGGGCGAGCTGATGGATCTGGTCGGGCCTGCCGCGCGAGCACCTGCAGCGCTACCCGCACGAGTTCTCCGGCGGCCAGCGCCAGCGCATCGGCATCGCCCGCGCGCTGGCCCTGGAGCCGGCGCTGGTGGTGGCCGACGAGCCGGTCTCCGCGCTGGACGTCTCGGTGCAGGCGCAGATCGTCAACCTGCTGATGGATCTGCAGGACCGGCTGGGCCTGACCTACGTGTTCATCGCCCACGACCTGTCGGTGGTGCGCCAGATCGCCGACCGGACGGCGGTGATGTATCTCGGCACCATCGTCGAGACCGGGCCGACCGAGGCGGTGTTCACCCGCCCGGCCCATCCCTATACCGACGCGCTGATCTCCGCGGTGCCGGAGGCCGAGGATGCCGCCGCCGCGACCGCGTGGTGCTGGGCGGCGAGGTGCCAAGCCCGCTGGCCCCGCCGTCCGGCTGCCGGTTCCACACCCGCTGCCCGCGCGCGCAGGAGCGATGCCGGATCGAGGTGCCGACGCTGCGGCCGTTCGACGGCGCGCGCTCGGTGGCGTGCCATTTCCCGCTGGAGGACAGCGGTGCCGGCCGCTGAGGCTGTCGCGAAGGCGATGCGCCGGAGACGGATCGAGGTCGGCGCGGCCGCCGGCGAACTGCGGCTGTGGAAGGCGCGCGAGGCGGTGCGACATGCCGAACTGAGCCTGAGATCGCAGACGGAAGCGCGGGAAAACCTGCGTGGCGCGGCAACCTCGCTGTTGGGCTGGGCGGTTACGGCAATCGGCGTGGTTGCCGCAGCAACCCTGTCCGCGCCGCATCCCGCTTGGCAGGGGGCGGCCGCCGTCGCCATGACGTTGCTGCTGGTCGCGGCGGCGCTCTGCGTTACGTCCCTGTTCCCGCGCCGCTGGGCCAGGCCGGGATACGACCCGGTCAGATTCTCGGCAGTCCGCTCGCGAGCGAACTCGAAATCCTCGAAGCGATCGCGCGGGGCGGCAGCATCGACATGCGGGCGAACCGCGCCAACCTGATCTTCACATCGACATTCCTGCGAACGGGCTGGGTGTTCTTCGCGGTCACGCCGTTCCTCGGCTTGGCGACGCTCTCGTTGTGGGACCGCGGGGCGGGCCGGCTGCTAGCCCCCCTTCTTGGTATTATCTGGAACCCGAATGGGTAGCGGGACCGGCGGGGGGCTGCCTTCATGGTTTTATCTATCGCGCCGCCCCGGCCCGGTTTTCAAGATGACGCCGCCTTGCTCGGCATCGTAGTCGGCCTCGCCGCCGAGGCGCGCATTGCCGGCAGCCTCGGGCCGCATCGCCATTGGCGGCGGCACATTCGGTGGGCGCGCTGGACGCAGCCGAGCGACTGGCCAGGATCGGCGTCAGCGGATTGCTGAGCTTCGGTCTGGCCGGCGGCCTTGATCCCGCGCTCGCGCCAGGCGATCTGCCGGTGCCGCGCACGGTGCTGGAGGGCGACGCGGTGTTCGAGACGGACCCTGCGCTGCGGGCCAGGCTCGGGCCGGGCGCCGAGGCGCCGCTGCTCGGGGCGCAAGGCGTCATCTCGGGCGCTGGCTACAAGGCGATCCTGTTCCAGGCCACCGGCGCCTGCGCGGTCGATCTGGAAAGCGGCGCGGTCGCCCGCGTCGCCGCCCGCCACGGGCTGCCGTTCGCGGTCCTGCGCGCGGTCTGCGACCCGGCCGAGCGGACGCTGCCGCCGGCCGCACTGGTCGGCGCTCGACGCGCGGGGCGGCATGGTGCTCGGGCGGGTGCTGCGCCGCGCTGCTGCGCCAGCCGGGCGAACTTCCGGCGCTGCTGCGACCTCGCCCGCGACGCAGGCCGCGCGCGCGAATAGCGCTAGTCGGCCGCGTCAACGAGAATCCGGCTTGCCGGGGGGCTGATGCTTTAGCCTCGCCATCATGTCGCCGACATGCCGGCTGAACACGTATTCCGCCGGGCGCTGACGCGACAGGTCGATTTCCGGCGCCATCGGCCCGGTCACGCGCGGTCCGCGCAGCGCCACCCGCGCCACCTCCAGCGGATGCGTCACCGCCTGCATCACCGCCGTCGACTCGTAGCCGCTATGCACCATGCAGTCGGCGCATTTCTCGTAATTGCCGGTGCCGTAGCTTGTCCCAGTCGGTCGTTTCCATCAACTCGGCGAAGGTGCTTGGCATAGCCCTCGCCCAGCAGGTAGCAGGGGCGCTGCCAGCCGAACACGTTGCGCGTCGGCTTGCCCCAGGGCGTGCAGACGTAATCCTGGTTGCCGGCCAGGAAATCCATGAACAGCGGCGATTGCGTGAACTGCCACGGCGTGCCGCCGCGCCGGCGCGGGTCGCGCGCCAGGATGTCGCGGAACAGCTGCTTGGTCTTCTGCCGGCTGAGGAAATGCGCCTGGTCGGGCGCGCGCTCATAGGCATAGCCGGGCGCGGTCATGATCCCGTCCACGCCCATCGCCATCACCTCGTCGAAGAACCGCGCGACCCGCTCCGGCTCGGCGCCGTCGAACAGCGTGCAGTTGATCGACAGGCGGAAGCCGCGCCGCTTGGCCTCGCGGATCGCCGCCACCGCGCGGTCATAGACGCCGTCCTGGCAGACCGACTTGTCGTGCATCTCGCGGTCGCCGTCAAGATGGATGTCCCAGGAGAAAAAGCTGTTCGGCTTGTACAGGTCGATCTTCTTCTCCAGCAGCAGCGCATTGGTGCACAGATAGACGAACTTCTTGCGCGCCAGCAGGCCCTCGACGATCTGCGGCATCTCCTTGTGCAGCAGCGGCTCGCCGCCGGCGATCGCCACCACCGGCGCGCCGCACTCGTCGGCCGCCCCCAGCGCATCCTCGACCGACAGGCGCTGGTTCAGGATCTCCGCCGGATAGTCGATCTTGCCGCAGCCGTCGCAGGCCAGGTTGCAGCGGAACAGCGGCTCCAGCATCAGCACCAGCGGGTAGCGCTTGCGCCGCAGCAGATGCTGCTTGACCACATAGGCGCCGACCCGCAGCACCTGGTTCATCGGAACCGACATTCTACCGTCTCCAGTCCTTCAGGCGTCCACTCAGGCGTCGGCCAATTCGGCGGGGAAGCGGAACCGAACGTCCTCGGCGACCCCGTCGAGCGTGCCGACCTCGACCTCGTCGAACGCGCGCAGGCCGTCGATCACGCCCTGCACCAGCGTCTCCGGGGCCGAGGCGCCGGCGGTCAGACCGACCGTGTCCAGCCCGGCAAACCAGTCCGGCCGCAGCGACTGGCGTCGTCGATCAGGTAGGCGGGCTTGCCCAGCTCCTCGCCGATCTCGCGCAGCCGGTTGGAGTTGCTGCTGTTGCGGCTGCCGACCACCAGGATGACATCGACCTGCTGGGCCAGATCGCGCACCGCCTGTTGGCGGTTCTGGGTGGCATAGCAGATGTCGCGCACGTCCGGCCCGACGATGGCGGGGAACCGCTGCTTCAGCGCGGCGATGATGCCGCGCGTGTCGTCGACCGACAGCGTGGTCTGGGTGATGTAGGCCAGCTGGTCCGGCGTGCCAGGCTGCAGCCGCGCCACGTCGTCCACCGTCTGCACCAGATGGATCACCGCCCGGCACCTGGCCGATCGTGCCCTCGACCTCGGGATGCCCGGCATGGCCGATCAGCACGATCTCGCCGCCCGGAGGCGGCATAGCGGCGGCCCTCGTTGTGCACCTTGGCGACCAGCGGGCAGGTCGCGTCGATCACCGGCAGGCCGCGCTCGCGCGCCACCTCCTCGACCCGCTTGGCCACGCCATGCGCCGAGAACACCGTCATCGCGCCCGGCGGGATCTCGTCCAGTTCATCGACGAACACCGCGCCGCGGCTGCGCAGATCCTCGACCACATGGCGGTTATGCACGATCTCGTGACGCACATAGACCGGCGGGCCGTATTTCTTCAGCGCCCGCTCGACGATCTCGATCGCCCGCTCGACGCCGGCGCAGAATCCGCGCGGCTGGGCCAGGATCACGCGCATCATCGTGAGGTTACTCCGCTGGCTGGCGACGGCGTGCGCCGGGGCACGCGCCTATACAGGCTTATGCCGCATTGCATCAATGACGGGCGCGACCGACCCGGCTTCAACCCCCGCGGGCGCTGTTGCATGGCCGATCCCAGGTCGTAATCTGCCGCGCAGGCAGACAATGTGGCGCGGCAGCCACAGCGCGGCGCACCAGCGGCGCGGCACACAGGAAGGCGCGGCGGCATGACGGCAGTATCGGGCGCAGGCGCTGCACAGCACGCTCGCCGAGGCGATGGAGGCGTCGCCGCCGACGTGGCCCAGGCGCTGGACCGGCTGCTGCCGGTCCCGGACGGGCCGGAGGCGCGGCTGTTCCGAGGCGATGCGCTACGCCGTGCTGGGCGGCGGCAAGCGGATGCGCGCCTTCCTGGTGATGGAGGGCGCGGCCTTGTTCAACGTGGACCGCAACCAGGCCGCCCGGGTCGCCGCCTCGGTGGAGATGATGCACGCCTATTCGCTGGTGCATGACGACCTGCCGGCGATGGACGACGACGATCTGCGCCGCGGCAAGCCCAGCACCCACCGCGCCTTCGACGAGGCCACCGCGATCCTGGCCGGCGACGCGCTGCAGGCGCGCGCGTTCGAGGTGCTGGCCGAGCCGGACACGCATCCGCTGGCCGAGGCCCGCTGCGAGCTGGTCTGCGCGCTGGGCCACGCCTCCGGCGCGCGCGGCATGGCCGGCGGCCAGATGATCGACATGCTGGCCGAAGGCAGCGGCTTCGGCGAGGCGCAGATCATCCGGCTGCAGGCGCTGAAGACCGGCCGGCTGATCCAGTACAGCGCCGAGGCCGGCGCGATGCTGGGCCGCGCCTCGGTGACGCAGCGGCATCTGATGGCGGCCTATGGGCGCGACCTGGGGGCGGCGTTCCAGATCGCCGACGACCTGCTGGACGCGGTCGGCAGCACCGCGGAGATCGGCAAGACCGCGGGCAAGGATGCGGCCACCGGCAAGGCGACGCTGGTCGCGATCATGGGCCTGGCCCGTGCCCGCGACCAGGCGGCGCGGCTGGCCGAACAGGCGGCGGCGCATCTGGACGCCTTCGGCGAGGGCGGCGAGCGGCTGCGCGAGCTGGCGGAGTACGTGGTGGCGCGGCGGACATAGCCGCCAGCAGCGTCATATCTCGTAGAAGCGGCGCACCACCCGCTGCATCGTCAGGCCCTGCGCGACAATGGTGAACACGACGACGGCATAGCAGACGGTCAACAGCTCCGCCCTCGGCCCGTCAGGTGGCAGTGTCAGCGCAAGCGCCACCGAAATTCCACCCCGCAATCCGCCCCAGGTCAGCACCGCCAGGGCGCCCAGCTTGTTCGGCGTATGCAGGTTCAGCAGGATCGTCGGCAGGAAGACGCTCGCCGCGCGCACCAGCAACGCGAACGGAATGCCGATTCCGGCCGCCGCCAGATCCAGCAGGTCGAACGGGACTGCGATCACCTCGAAGCCGATCAGCAGGAACAGCAGCACGTTCAGCAGTTCGTCGATCAGCGACCAGAACGTCATCAGGTGCTGGTGCGTGATGTCGCTCATCGCCCGCCGACCGCTTTCGCTGCCGATCGCCAAGCCGGCAATCACCACGGCGATCGGTCCCGATAGCCCAGCAGGTTGGCCAAGCTGTAGGCCCCGGTTGCCAACGCCAGCGAAATCGTCAGTTCGAGGTTGTACTCGTCGATCCGGCGCATCATCAGCAGGGCGATCCAGCCGCAGGCCAGCCCCATGGCGGCGCCGCCGAACGCCTCGGTCAGAAACCCCGTGCCGATCGCCGCTCCGGTGAGCGGTCGGCCCTGGCCCGTCGCCACGCCGAGCGCCATGGCGAACACCACGACGCCGACACCGTCGTTGAAAAGGCTCTCGCCGGCAAACGTGGCCTGCAATCCCGGCGGCAGGCCAAGCCGCTTCAGCATCCCGACCACCGCAACCGGATCGGTCGGGGCGAGGATCGCGCCGAGCACGACGCACCAGACCAGCGGCACGGGCCGACCCAGCAGCCGGAACACCAGCCACATCCCGCCCGAGTAGAGCAGCACCGACAGCACCACGCCCACCGTCGCCAGCGCGAGCACGGTCCATTTGCGGCTGCGCAGATGCGTCAGATCGACATGCAGGCTGCCAGCGAACAGTAGGAAGCTGAGCGCGCCGTTCAGCAACGTCGCCGGCAGGTTGAGCACGCCGAGCAGCCGCTGCGCCTCGCTGCGCAGGCCGCTCGCCGGCATGAAGCGGTCGGCGGCGATTACCGCCAGGGACAAGGCCAGCGCGATGACCAGCACGCCGGTCGAACTGGGCAGGCGCAGCAGCAGATGGTTGATGAGGCCGAACGCCGCCGCCAGCGACAGCAGCAGCGCCAGCAGACTCAGCGCGGTCACTCGTCGGTTCGAGCCGGCCGCGGGATGAACGCCGCGACCGCGGCTTCCGGGCCGAGCCGCAGGATGTCGAGCAGCCGGTCGTGGCGTTCGCGCAGCTGCCGGACATCCGCCGGATTGCCGATCTCGCGCTCGCCGTCCATCAGCACCAGCCCGCCGTGCCGGCGCAACGCCGCGACGCGTTCCCGCCGACCTTCGCAGCTCGCCACCAGGGCCAGCACCTCCAGCAGATGGATCAGCACGGCCGGACTGGCTGCGGCGTTCTGGCGGATCATGTCGAACATCAGGTCGCACAGCCCGTCATAGGTCGTCACCGACCGAGTCAGCACGACGCGGCCATCGCGTTCCACGGCGCCCCCGGGCAAATGCCGGGAGCTCAGCACGCACAGCGTCCCACCCAGCCGGTCGATCACGTTAATGGCGCTGTCCGGGTCGTTGATCCCGGGCGACAACGCGCGTACGGCCACTTCGACCAACTGGCGCACGGCGAACTCCAGATCGGCCGTGCCGACGCGATGCGGCCCCAGCGCGATGGCGTTGCGGATCGCGTCCTGCGCACCCTCGCTCCCGCCCAGCACGAGCGCGATCGGAGTATCTGGAAACACATAGTCGCCCGGCCGGATCAGCAGCTGCACGGTCCTGTGCTGCGCCGCTGCCCAATCCGCCAAACCGTCCTGATCCAGCTGCTGCAGATAGCCTTGCCGGACCGCCCGCACCGCGACCGCACCCTGCCAATCCATCCGGCCGCCTGTCGCCGGCGGCGTTTCGACTGTCAGCCGTTCGATGGCTGCGTGCACGTCGTCATGCACGATGTCGATCAACGTATCGAGATTGATGCGGCTGGCGATGTGTTGGACGAAATAGACCAGCATTGCGACGCAGACAAAGGCCAGCAGCACGGCCAGCGTCAGCGAAACATGCGGTATGAACTCGCCCTCCGCCTTGGTCCGCACGGTGCGCAGCGTGGTGAGAGCGTAGGCGAACGTGCCGAGGAAGACGCCCAGGGTCGCCTGGTTGCCGCGATCGCTGGTGAAATTGCGCAGCAGCCGCGGCCCCATCTGGCTCGATGCCAGCGCCAGCGCAGCGATGGTGATCGAGAAGACCGTGCCGGCGACCCCGATTGTGGACGAGGCCACCGCTCCGAGCAGCGTTCGCGCGCCAGTGGCGCCGCCGCTATAGAGCCACCCGCTCTCGATCGCCGCAGTCGGCAGCAGGCTGCGGCGGTCCACCTGGATTGCGGCTTCGGCGATCAGGATCCCCAATGCCACCAGAACAGCCGGCAGCAGCCAGAACGCGTCTCCGAGGTCGGCCAGAAGCTTCCTTATTCTGGCTCGCATCGACTATCCGCCTTTTTGCAACCGGCCGGGCGATGGGCTCACAACCAGGTAGCCTGCACGATCTAAGCTCGCAGGAATCGCGCCGCATCCAACCGCGCCGTCGCCGTCCGCGCCGCCACCAGCACTGCCTGCACCGCGCTCAGCGCCTGCCGGAAGTCGCGGTTGACGATCACATGGTCGAACTCGCCGGCATGGCCGATCTCGGCCCGCGCCGCGGCCATGCGGCGCGCGATCTCGGCCGCGTCGTCGCCGCCGCGGGCGCGCAGCCGGGCTTCCAGCTCGGCCAGCGACGGCGGCAGCAGGAACACGCCGACCACGTCGCCCGGCAGCGCCGCGCGCAATTGCCGGAAACCCTGCCAGTCGATGTCGAACAGCACGTCCCGCCCGGCCGCCAGCGCCGCCTCCACAGGGGCGCGCGGCGAGCCGTAGCTGCGGCCGTACACCGTCGCCCATTCGAGCAGTTCGCCAGTCCTGGCCATTTCGGCGAACGCCTCGGGCGAGCGGAAATAGTAGTGCACGCCCTCGGTCTCGCCCGGTCGCGGCGCGCGGGTGGTCGCGCTGACCGACAGCGAGATCCCCGGCTCGGCGTCCAGCAGGGCTGTGGCGATCGAAGTCTTGCCGGCCCCGGACGGCGCGGCCAGCACCAGGCAAACGCCGCGGCGGGCCAGCACGTCACGCCCCGGCACGTCACGCCCCGGCACGTCACGCCCCGGCACGTCACGCCCCGGCAGGTCACTCGACATTGGCCACCTGCTCGCGCAGCCGCTCGACCGCAGCCTTCAGGCGCAGGCCGGTCTCGGTCAGCGGCATCGAGGCCGACTTGCTGCACAGCGTGTTCACCTCGCGGTTGAACTCCTGCAGCAGGAACTCGAACCGCCGTCCCACCGCGCCGTCCTCGGTCAGCAGCGCGCGGGCGGCCGCGATATGCGCGTCGAGCCGGTCCAGCTCCTCGCGCACGTCAGACCGCGCCGCGAGCAGCGCCACCTCCTGCGCGATCCGCTCCTCCGGCAGCGCCGGCGCCGCGCCGAGCAGGGACGCCACGGCATCCAGCATGCGCTGGCGCTGCGCCGCCGGCTGGGCCGCGGCCTGTGCGGCTGCCGTCGCGTGCAGACCGGCAAACTCGTCCAGCAGACTGCCCAGGACCAACGACAGCCGCCCGCCCTCGTCCCGCCGGGCCGCCGCCAGCGCGGTCAGCGCCTGGACGAAGCCCGACCGCATCGCCTCGGCATCCACGCCAGGAGCTGCGGCCGCGCCCGCCGCCTCCGGCCGCAGAACGCCGGGCAATGCCAGCAGCGCCTCGGCGCGCGGCGGCGGGGCGCCCGGAATCCGCGCGGCCAGGTCGAGCGCGATCGCCAGGACCTGCTGCAGCGCCGCCGGATCGGGCGTCAGGCGCGGTCCTTCCGCCCGCCTGACCGTCAGGTTGGCGGTGACGTTGCCGCGCCGCAACAGGGTCCCGGCCGCCTCGCGCAGAGCTGGCTCCATCCCGTCCAGCCCCGGCGGCAGGCGCAGCCGCAGCTCCAGCCCGCGGCCGTTGACGCTGCGCAGCTCCCAGCTCCAGCCGGCATCGCCCACCTGGCCCTCGGTGTGGGCGAAGCCGGTCATCGAGGCGATCATGCGTGCATCCCGAAGTCTCGATCCTGTCCGAATGAGCGGGGCGCCTGCTTAGCAGCCGAAGCGCGGTTGCGCGATCCGCCGATCCGCCTCACATCGCGCAGCAACAAGCCCGCGGCAACCAGCCCCAAGGAGCGATCCAGTGACGCGCAGCAATCCCGGCTTCCATTCCATCCAGGTCGGCGACAGCACCGTGACCGCGCTGAACGATGGCCAGTTCGAGGCCTATCTCGGCCTGCTGGTCGGACCCGGCGCCGAGGAGAGCGAGGCGCTGCTGCGTAACAGCTTCCGCGTGCTGCCGCCGCGCATCACCGTCTCGTGCTTCCTGCTGGAAACGCCGGAGCGGCGGGTGCTGGTCGATGCCGGCTGCGGCGGCCTGTATGGCGGCGTGCTCGGCCATGCCGGTGAGAAGCTCGCCGCTCTGGGCGTCGCGCCCGGCTCGATCGACACGATCCTGCTGACGCACGGCCATGTCGATCACCTGGGGGGCCTGCTGGATGCCGCCGGCGCGCCGGTGTTCGATCGCGCCGAGCTGGTGGTCAACGGCATCGAGGCGGATTTCTGGAACAGCGACGACATGCGCGCCAAGGCGCCGGAGGACCGGCGCGACGCCTTCGACACCGCCCGCCGGTCGCTGGCCGCCTATGCCGTGCGCACCCGGCGCATCGGCGACGGCGACACCGTGCTGCCGGGCATCACCGCCCGGCTGCTGCCCGGCCACACGCCGGGCCACACCGGTTTCCGGATCACGTCGGGGTCGGATTCGCTGCTGATCTGGGGCGACATCGTCCACCTGCCCGGCATCCAGTTCGCCCGTCCCGATGCGGGCGTGGGCTTCGACAGCGACGTGTCGCAGGGGCGGGCGACGCGGGCGCGCATCCTGGACGAGGCCGCGACCGACCGCCTGCTGGTCGCCGGCATGCACCACGATTTCCCGCTGTTCGGGCACATCCAGCGGCGCGGGGCCGGCTATGCGTTCGAGCCGCTGGTCTGGGCGCCGACGTCGGCGGGCCTGTTCGCGGCGTAGGGCGTCGGTTTGCCCGCGATCGGGTACCGTTTCGACAAAAGGACCTCCCCGTGCCCAGACTGACGGGCCGCCGCGACCTCGCCTATGGGCCAAAGCCGCAGCAGACCCTCGACATCTACAGCCCAGCCGCCGGCGCGCGCGACCGCCCGGCGGTCCTGCTCCTGCACGGGGGCGCCTGGCGGCGCGGCGACAAAGCCGGGTCGGCGGCCATCGCCCGCGCCCACGCCGCCGCCGGGATCGTCGCGGTCGCGGCCAATTATCGCCTGATCGACGGCACGCCCGAAACCTCCTGGCCGGCGCAGCTGTCCGACGTGCAGCTCGCGGTCCGCTGGATCAGGACGCATGCGGACGAACTGGGGATCAATCCATCCCGTGTCGCCGCGCGCGGGGCATCGGCGGGCGGCCACCTGGCAGCGCTGCTCGCCACGCTCCGTGAAACGCAGCCCGGCGACATGAGCGGGCTGCTGGCGCACATCCCGCCTGCCGTGGCGTGCGCGATCGAGATCTCCGGGCCGGTCGATCTCGCCGCCCTCGCGACGCCCGGCCACAAGGGCGTCGCCGCTCTGCTCGGCACGGCCGATCCGGCGGCCCTGGCGGCGCGCGCCGCGGCGGCGTCGCCGCTGAGTTATGTGGACGCCCGCACCCGGCCCACGCTCATCATGCACGGCCTGTCCGACCCGCTGATCCCCTTCGGCCAGGCCGAAACCTACCACGCGGCTTTGCAGCGGGCCGGCGCGCCGGTCTGGCTTGTGGCCTATCACGGGGGCCACATGCTGCAAGGCTTGTCCACGCGCACGCGCCGCGCGCTTGCGTCTTTGGAGATCGCCTTCACGCGCGACCTGGGGCTGGACCAGCCCTCGCGATGGACGCTGCCGGCAGACGTCTGACCCCCCCTTACGCCGCCGCCTCCAGCGCCTGCTGGGCGTCCAGCCACTCCGCTTCGGCCGCCTGGCTCTCGCGGGCGATGGCGGCGATCCTGGTCTGCGCGGCGGTCACCTCGGCGGCGCGGGAGTCCGAGTAGATCGCCGGGTCGGCCAGCCTCGCTTCGATCCGCGCCCGCTCTGCCGCAAGCCTCGCCAGCCTCGCCTCCGCATCGCGCGCCCGCCGCCGCAGCGGCGCCACCGCGGCGCGGGCATCGGCGCGGTCGCGCCGCGCATCGCGCCGGTTCGGCGTCGCCTCTGCCCGGGCCGGGCGGTTCCGCTCGGCGACCACGGCGCGATACTCGTCCAGGTCGCCCTCGAACGGCCGCACCGTGCCGTCGGCCACCAGCCAGAGCCGGTCGGCCACCAGTTCCACCAGGTGCGGGTCGTGGCTGATCAGCAGCACGGCGCCGGAGAAATCCGCCAGCGCGCGCACCATCGCCTCGCGCGCGTCGATGTCCAGGTGGTTGGTCGGCTCGTCCAGGATCAGCAGATGCGGCGCGTCGCGCGTCGCCAGCGCCAGCAGCAGCCGCGCCCGCTCGCCGCCGGACAGCGCATCAACCCGCGTGTCCGCCCGGTCGGCGTCCAGCCCGAACCGCGCCAGCTGGGCGCGCACCTGCGACGGCGTGGCGCGCGGCAGGGCGCGGGCCATGTGGGCGATCGCGGACTTGCCGCCGGACAGCTCGTCCTCCTGGTGCTGCGCGAAATAGCCGACGCGCAGCTTGCCGCTGCGGAACATGCTGCCGGACAGCCTCTCCAGGCGGCCGGCGAACAGCTTGGCCAGCGTGGACTTGCCGTTGCCGTTCGGCCCGAGCAGCGCGATCCGGTCCTCCATGTCGATGCGCAGCGACAGGCCGCGCAGCACCGGGACGCCGCCATAGCCGACCGAAACGCCGTCAAGGGTCAGCATCGGCGGCGCGATCGGCGGCGGTTCGGGAAAGGCGAAGCGGGTCGCGGCATCCTCGAGCACGCTCTCGATCTGCGGCAGCCGCTCGATCGCCTTCAGCCGCGCCTGCGCCTGCCGGGCCTTGCTGGCCTTGTAGCGGAAGCGATCGACGAAGGCCTGCATGTGCGCCTTCTGCGCGGCCACGCGCTCGGCGGCGCGCGCCTGCTGCATCGCCTGCTCGGTACGGATGCGCACGAACTCGTCATAGCCGCCGGGGGTCAGGCTGAGCTTGCCGCGGTCCAGGTGCGCGATCGCCTCGACGCAGCGGTCCAGCAGGCCGCGATCATGGCTGACCACCAGCGCCGCGCCCGGAAACCGCGCCAGCCAGCTCTCCAGCCACAGCGTCGCTTCCAGGTCGAGATGGTTGGTCGGCTCGTCCAGCAGCAGCAGGTCAGGGTTGGCGAACAGGGCGGCGGCCAGCGCGACGCGCATCCGCCAGCCGCCGGAGAAACTGTCCACCGGACGCGCCTGCGCCGCCGCATCGAACCCCAGCCCGGACAGGATCGCCGCCCCGCGCGCCGGCGCGGAATCCGCCCCGATCGCCGCCAGCCGCTCATGAATCTCGCCCAGGCGCTCCGGCTGGGCGGTCTCGGTCTCGGCCAGAAGGGCGGTGCGCTCAATGTCGGCCTGCAGCACGATCTCGATCAGGCTGGCAGCGCCGGACGGCGCCTGCTGGCGCACCTGGCCAAGCCGGGCGCGCGCGGCGAGGCGGATGTCGCCGCCATCGGGCGCGAGGTCGCCGGCGATCGCCTTCAGCAGCGTCGATTTGCCCGCGCCATTGCGCCCGACCAGCCCGATGCGCCGCCCGGGCTCGACAGACAGGCTGGCCTGATCCAGCAGGGTGCGTCCGGCGATGCGCAGGGTCAGGTCGCGGATGGCAAGCAGGCTCATGGGGCGGGTTGTATGCCACTGCCTGCGCCTGCGCCAAGCATGCGCGCGGATGGCTGGACGCGCGGTGCCGCGCGCTGCATCGTTTTCCTGGAATGGAGATGCGCGCGCAGACGCTCCGCTGGTCGTGGCAGGGGCACGAGGTCGAGGTCGGCGTCGATGCGGCCGGCGAGGGCCGCACCGTGCTGCTATTCCCAGCCCTGAGTTCCATCTCCACGCGCGCCGAGATGCATCCGCTGATGCGCCGCCTCGCCGGGCGGGCGAACGCCGTGGCGATCGACTGGCCGGGTTTCGGCGAGCGATCGCATCCGGCGATCCGGTGGACCCCGGACGCGCTGTCGTCGTTCCTCGACCATGTGCTGCGGACCATTGCTCCCGCCCCGCACGCCATCGTCGCCGCCGGCCACGCCGCCGCCTACGCGCTCCACCATGCGGCGGCGCATCCAGGCCAGGTCGGCAGGCTGGCGCTGATCGCGCCGACCTGGCGCGGCCCGCTGCCGACGATGGCCGGCGGCGACCGGCCGCTGTTCGCCAGGATCCGCCGCGCCATCCAGTCGCCGCTGATCGGGCCGCTGCTGTACCGGCTCAATGTCAACCCGGCGCTGGTCGGGATGATGGCGCGCGGCCATGTGTACAGCGATGCGCGCGCCTATTCCGGCGAGCGCCAGGACCAGAAGCGCCGCGTCATCGCGGCGCGCAACGCCCGGTTCGGATCGGCCGCCTTCGTCACCGGCGGCCTGGACCGCGTCGGAAGTTGCGCGGCGTTCCTGGATCTGGCGCGCCGCGCCGGCGCGCCGATCCTGCTGGTCTATGGCAGCCAGACTCCGCCCAAGTCATGCGCCGAGATGCAGGCGCTGGCGGCCGTGCCGGGCGTGCAGTCGGTCGTCACGCCGCACGGCAAGCTGGCCGTGCATGAGGAGTTCGCCGACGAGGTCGCGCCGAGCCTGGAGCGGTTCCTTTTCGCGTAGGGCGCCGGATGCGCGAGCCGCCCCTACCCCGGCCTCCTCCCTCTCGCTCCGGGACAGGGCCGGGGTGAGGGCGCGCAGGCCAGGGAACTGGCCGCCGGCTCAGTCATGCCGATGCCCGCCATGCTCGATCTCATGCGCCCCGGACATCACGAAGATCCGGCCGGCGACGCGGACCACGTCGATCTGCGAGCCATACAGGCGCGACAGCACCGGCCCGGTGATCACCTGATCGACCGTGCCCAGCGCCGCATGGCCGCCGCCCAGATACAGCACACGGTCGATCGCCCCCAGCAGCGGGTTCAGCTCGTGCGCGCTGAACAGCACGGCGATGCCCAGCTCTCGCTGCAGCCGCGTCGCCAGCTCGACGACCGCCGTCTGGTGGTGGGGGTCCAGGCTGATCAGCGGCTCGTCCAGCAGCAGCAGCCGCGGCCTGCCCAGCAGCGCCTGCGCCAGCAGCAGGCGCTGGCGCTCGCCGCCGGAGGTCTCGGCCAGCGGCCGCCGCGCGAGCGCAGCGGCCCCCACGGTGTCCAGGGCCCACGCCACCTCGCGCCGGCCGGCGCGGCTCAACACCGGCATGCCCCAGCGATGGCCGGACGCGGCGCAGGCAACGAAATCCCAGCCGCTCAGCCGCACTCCGGCGACCGGGCTGCGCGCCTGTGGCACGTAGCCGATGCGCGGATTGCCGCGCGCCGCCGCCTCGCCCAGCACGCGGATCTCGCCGCGCGCCGGCGCGACCAGCCCCAGCATCGCGCGCATCAGCGTGGTCTTGCCCGCGCCGTTGGGGCCGAGCACGGCGATGAACTCGCCGTCTGCGACCGCGAAGCTGACGCCGCCCAGGACGGTCCTGCCGCCCAGCGCCAGCGTCACGTCGTCAAGGACGACCGCCGTCACGCGCCCGAGGCCGACAGCGCCCGGTCCAGCGCGTCGATCTGGTCCAACATCCACGCCTGATAGCCGGTGCCTGCCGGCTCGGTCTCGGTCACCCCGATCACCGGGATGCCGGACCGCCTGGCGATGGCCAGCAGCCGCGCGGTCGAATCGTCGGTCACTTGGCTGTTGTAGGCGAGCAGCCTGACCCGGTGCCCGCGCAGGTCGCCCTCGAACGCCGCCATTTGCGAGGCGCTCGGCTCGGTGTTGTTCATCACCGCGATCTGGAAATCATAGTTTCGCATGGCCAGGCCGAGAGCGGTCGCCATGTAGCCGAACACCGGCTCGGTCGCGGTCACCGGAGTTCCGGACCATTTCTTGCGAACCGCCGCGACCTTGGCGCGCAGCGGCTCCAGCGACGCATTGAAGCGATCGAGGCGCTGCCGGTACTCCGCGGCGTGCGCCGGATCGTCGGCGACCAGTTCGGTGCTCAGCGCCCTGGCCAGCGCCGGCATCGTCGGCGGGTCGTACCAGATATGCGGGTTGTCCCCGGATATGCGGCCGACCAGCCCGGCCACGTCGATCGCCCGGCGGCGCGCGGCCGATCCCGTCGCCAGCAGCCTGGCCATCCACGGGTCGTAATCCGCCCCGCTATAGACGACGATCCGGGCGCCGGCGAGTTCGCGGGCGACCGACGGGCTGACCTCGAACAGATGCGGATCCTGGTTCGGGTTGCTCAGGATGCTGACCACCGTCACATGCGGCCCGCCAAGCTGCCGGGCCACATCGCCATAGAAGTTCTCGGCCGCCACGATGCGCAGCGTCCCGGCGGAGGCTTGCGCCGGGACCGGCGTTTGCGCCAGGGCCGGGGCTGCAAGCAGGCTGGCGAGACACGCGGCCAAACCGATCGTCCTCATGTGGCGTCCTTCCCCGATGCGGCGTGTTCCCGGCGCTGGCGAGCTTGCTGCCCGGCGCGACCGCGACTACGAGAGACGTTATAACATAGCATTTCCTTCAGGAAACCCCCCGCGCATGTTCCAGTATGATTTCATGCAGAACGCGTTTGCCGCCGTGACGGTGGTGGCGATCGTCGCCGGCTGCGTCGGTTCGTTCCTGGTGCTGCGCCGCCAGGCCTTCGCCGGGCACGCGCTCGCCCATGTCGGCTTCACCGGCGCCACCGGCGCGGTGCTGGTCGGCGTCCCGCCGCTCTGGGGGCTGGTGGCGCTGACCGTGCTCGCCGGCATCGGGATGGGCCTGCTCGGCCAACGGCTGCAAGAGCGCGACATCGCCATCGGCATGGTGCTGTCGGTATCGCTCGGGCTGGGGCTGCTGTTCCTGCACTTCTTTACCGCGTTCGCGACCCAGGCGACCTCGCTGCTCTTCGGCAACGTGCTGGGCGTCGGTGCGCGGACCCTGTGGACGCTGCTGGGGCTGGGCGTCGCAAGCCTGGCCGCGCTGGCGGCGATCTCGCGACCGCTGCTGTTCGCCAGCCTGCAGCCGGAACTGGCCGAGGCGCGCGGCGTGTCGCTGCGGCTGGTCTCGGTGCTGTTCCTGGCCATCGTCGCGCTGGCGGTGGCCGAATGTGCGCAGATCGTCGGCGTGCTGCTGGTGTTCACGCTGATGGTCGGTCCTGCCGCGGCGGCGCAGAAACTCACCACGCGGCTGGGCGCCGGCATTGCGGCGGCGGTGGCGTTCGCCCTGGCGCAGGCCTGGGGCGGGCTGGCGCTCGCCTACTGGACCGACTGGCCGACGAGCTTCTGGATCACCGCGCTGAGCGCCGGCGGCTACCTGCTGGCCTCGCTGCCGCGGCCCGGCCTGCGCCGGCGTGCCCTCACGGCATAGCGGCGCAGCCTGCGCACATGCCTTCGACCTCGATCGTCGTCCTCGCCGGGCGGAAGCCGCGGCGCTGGGCGGCCGCGACCACCGCCTCGGCGATGCTCGGCTCCTCCAGCTCCGCCACCGCCCCGCATCGGCTGCAGATCAGGAATTGCACGGGATGGGCGTGGCCGCCGCCCTCGGGACAGCCGATGAAGGCGTTGAGCCGCTCGACCCTGTGGATCAGCCCGTGCGCGAGCAGGAACTCCAGGCCGCGATACACGGTGGGCGGGGCGGCCCCCTTGCGGGTGCGCTTCAGGCGGTCGAGCAGGTCATACGCGCCGACCGGTCCCTCGGCGCCCAGGATCAGCGCCAGGATCTCCCGGCGCAGCTCGGTGAAGCGGACGCCGTCGCGCGCACAGGCGGTCGCGACCGCGTCCAGCCGCCCCTCGATTTCCCTCTGCCGCGTCGCCGTGTCACCGTGCCCCATGGCTGTAGGATATAGTGTCGTCCTGGCCGGGCTTGCCATCGCCTCGGCGCTGCCCGGCGCGGGCCGGGCGGCGGCGCGACCCGTGTTGTCACCCCCGGTCAGCCCGGCCTGCGTGTCCTCGCCGTTCGGTCCCCGGCGGCTGGTAGTGCCGATCGCCGGCCATGCTCATCCCGGCATCGATCTGCCGGCCCCGGCCGGGGCCTATGTCCATGCCGCCGCCGCCGGCCGGGTGGTCGCCATCCGCCGGCGCGGCCTGGGCGGCCTGTGGATCAGCCTGCGCCACGCCGACGGTGTCGCCACGCTGTATGCCCATCTCGGCAGCGTCAGCCCCGCGCTGGCCGAAGGCAGCAGCAGCGTGGCCGCCGGCGAGGCGCTGGGCCGCGTCGGGCGGACCGGCATGAGCTTCGGGTCGCACCTGTATTTCGCGGTCACCATCGACGGCCGCCCGGTCGATCCGCAACCGCTGCTCGGGGTGCGCGCGTGCGAACGCTGACCCCCTGCGCGGCCCGGCTGTCGCCGAACTGTCACGCGCCACGGCATCGCGCATGCGGATAGGTGGTCGAGTGGTGAGCGGAGTGGTGCGCATGGCTGGCTGGCGGGGATGGATCGCGGCGGCGGCGTCTGTCGCGGCCGCGGCGGGTGCGACGCCCGCCGCTGCGCAGGCGGCGCAGGTGGGGGCGCCCGTCGCCATGGTCACCGCGCAGCCCGATCCCGGCGCCGCCGAGACGGCCTATGTTGTGGACCCGGCCAGCGATGCCGCGCCATCGCGCGCGGCGCTGATCCAGGCGCTGCGCCGGCGGGTGCGATACGTGTTCGTGATCTTCAACGAGAACCACTCTTTCGATAACGAGTTCGGCACGTTCCCCGGGGCGAACGGCCTGTATTCCGACGGGCTGCATGCGCGCGACGCGGCCCATACGCCGGGATTCGTGCAGACCTATGTGGACCAGGCGGGCCGGAGCGAGACGGTGCAGCCGTTCCGCATCGGCCCGCAGCAGAACGCGACCGTGGTGGACAGCGTCGATCACAGCCATCCCGGACTGGCGCGCAAGCTGCGCGTGGTCGCCGGCGTGCCCACCATGCAGGGCTTCGCGCAGGACGAGTTCGCCCGCTTCGCCGCGCGCGGCGGCGACGCCGCGGCGGCCATGGGCCGGCAGTTCGCCCGACTGGTGATGAGCTATGTCGATTGCGACACCATCCCGTTCTTCTGGCAGTACGCCAGCCGCTTCGCCCTGTTCGACACCATCTTCGCCACCGAGGACACGCCCTCCACCCCGAACGCGATCGCCATGATCGCCGGCCAGTCGGGCGAGACCCAGTGGGTCAGGCACGGCCATGCCGGCCGGGCGATGAGCGCCGGCGGCGCGTCGGCTGCGTCGCAGGCGCCGCCGCTGGTCAACGATCCGCAGCCGTACTGGGGTTCACAGTTCGACGCGACGCAGGACGGCCGCCAGCCTCGCGGCAGCAGCCTGGAGAGCTACAGGAACGGCAACATCGCCAGCAACCTGACATTCGCGACCCTGCCGCTCGCTTTGGCCGGCGACGGGATCACCGAGGCGATGGCGCAGGACCGCGCCGCCGCGCAGAACCAGGCGGATATCTCCCGCGACATCGCGTTCATCGCCTCGCGCCACGGCGCGCCGGTGACCTGGCGCTGGTATCAGGAAGGCTACGACCACGAGCCGAGCGACCCGCCGGGACCCGCCACCCATGCCAGCTATGTCAGCCACCACCAGGGACTGCAGTATTTCGGCTACATCGCCGACAATCCCGCCTTCGCCGGCAACCTGCGCGGCATGGGCGACTTCCTGGCCGACATGCGCAGCGGCAACATCCCCGTGGGCGGCGGCGTGTTCTACATCCGCGGCGGCTTCGGCAACCTGCAGCAGGCGACGCCGCCGATCCAGAACCCGCATTTCCCGGCCGAGCTGACGGATGCCGACCGGCACGCCATCGCCACCGCGAAATCCGGCGACGATGACCATCCGGCATACAGCGACCGGCAGATCAGCGAGGCGATGGCCGCGCGCGTCATCAACGCGATCGCCAGCCGGCCCGAAATCTGGGACCACAGCGCCATCGTCGTCACCTACGACGAATCCGACGGCTTCTATGACCACGCGATCCCGCGCATCCTGTCGTACGGGCCGGATGGCCTGCCGCTGGCGCGCGGCATCCGCATCCCGATGATCGTGATCTCGCCGTATGCCCGCGCGCATGTCGTTTCGCACGCCGAGGGCGACCACAACGCGGTGCTGGAGACCATCGAGGCGATCTTCGACCTGCCGCCGCTGGCCAGCCTGCCCGACGAGGCGCAGGCGCTGATCGCCGGCGAGGATGCGGCGTTCGACGGTCCGGACGGCTTCGTGCAGCACCATCTCGGACCGCGCGACATCAACTCGCCGCAGACCGACGACCTGCTGTCGGCGTTCGAGCCAAGGCGGCTGTCGGGCGAACTGCCGCCGCTGCCGGCTGGCTACGCGCTGATCCCGGACAGCGTCGTGAACACGCTGCCGCATTACGCCGGACGCGGATGCGCCGCGATCGGCATGACTCCGGAGGACCGCAGGCAGCACCTCGCGACCGAGCCGCCGGCGCATTTCAACACGCTGCCGGCCACGCTGCCGCACTACAACTGAGACCATGGGCGCGGCGATGACCGTCCCCACGCACGTCCCGGGCGCGGGCCGGGCAGCCTGCGTCGATAGGCGATCGCGCGCGCAGGGCGCTGCGCCGCATGCCGTCGCCCTGATCGCGGCGGCTCTGCTGGCAGCAACCATCCTGCCGGACGCGGCACGCGCGGGCCGGCTTGAGCGGGTGCGCCAGAACCATATCCTGCATTGCGGCGCTGCGCCGCGCTCGCACGTGGCCGAAGTCTCGCGCAGCGGCTTTTCCGGCGTCGCCGTCGATCTGTGTCGCGCCGCGGCGGTCGCGCTCGCCGGCCCGCGGACGAGGATCGCGTTCCGCCTGTATGACTCCGACCGCGCGTTCGACGCGGCGCGCCGGGGCGACGACGACCTGATGTTCCTGTCGCTCGGCGAGATCGCCGACGCAAAGCTGGCGGCAACCATCAGTCCGGGTCCGGCGGTGTTTGCGGCCGAGCTGTCGCTGATGGTGGCGCGGCAATCCACCGCCCGGCGGCCGCAGGATCTCGCCGGCCGGGCGATCTGCTTCATGGTCGCCAGCGACGCCCAGCGCGCGCTGGACGCGGCGTTCCGGGCCTGGCGCCTCGGGTTCATCCACATGGCGTTCGAGGAGGATGTGGAGCTGCTCGACGCCTACGACGTGCAGCGCTGCGCGGCGGCGGCCGGCGAGGCGACGGAACTCGCGCGCATGCAGCGCAGTCCCGGCGTCAACCGCCTGTCCAGCCGCATCTTGCCGCAGCCGCTCGCCAGCTTTCCGATCATCGCGGCGACGCCGGCGGGCGACCCCGCCTGGTCGGCGCAGGTCGGGCTGGTTCTCGCCGCGCTGCTGCCGCCGGCCGGCTCAGGTGGACCGAAAGCGCCGCCACAGATCGGCGACATGCGCCAGCAGGCCGGCAGATAGCCAGGCGCCGATGCCGCGCCAGCCGGCGCCGACCAGGGCCGCGCGCAGCGCCAGCAGCAGGAACACGCCGGCCAGCAGATTGGGCAGCAGATCGGCCGGGGCGACGCCGCGCCCGGTGCGACGCCAGGTACGCGCCCAGCGCCAGGGCTTCGACCGCCGTCAGCGCCACGATCAGATCGACGAGATGGCCGCTCGCGAACAGCCGGCTCACGCGGCGCGCGGCGCGCGCTCGGCCATGCGGGCGATCAGCACCGCGACCTCGTCCGGCCGCTCCTCATGCGCCAGATGGCCCAGCCCGGGCAGCGAGACGTGGGCAGCGCCGCGCACCAGGGCGCGCACCCGCTCAGCCTGCGCCGGGGCGATGGTGCGGTCGTTGCTGCCGGTCACCAGCAGCAGCGACGGCGCCAGCCGCGGCAGGTCGCGCGCCAGCGGCGCCAGATCCCAGTTGGCCATCATCCCCAGCGCGCCCGCCGCATGCCCCGGGCTGCGCACCAGGCGTCGGTACAGCTCGACGCCGACCGGATCCAGCGTCGAGCCGGTCTCGCGCAGCAGCCGTTCGACCACCGCGCGATCCGCTCCGGCCCGCCAGGCGAACAGGCGCGGCACCAGCGGGTTGGCGAACAGCAGCTTGGCCAGCGGCGAGAACACCCGGCCGGCGCGGCCCTCGGGCGGCAGCAGCGCCGCGTTCAGGCCGACCAGCCCGGACGGCGCGATCAGCCCGTCCAGGCTCATCCGCGCCAGGATTGCCACGCCGGCCGAATGCCCCGCGGCCCAGTCCGGCCGGATGTCCAGCGTGCGCAGTAGCCCCGACACGGCGCGCGCCATGCCCGGCAGCGACAGCCGGTGCGGCGGCGGCATGTCGGTGAAGCCGTGACCGGGCAGGTCGGGCGCGACCACGGTGAACCGCTCGGCCAGCAGCGGCAGCAGGCCGCGCCAGGAATGGGTCGCCGCGCCGGTGCCGTGCAGCAGCAGCAGCGCCGGGCCGCCGCCCATCACCTGCACGTGCCAGCGCAGCCCGGACGCGGTCACGAAGCGGCTGGCCCGCCGGTTCGGCCAGTCGGCCCCGTCGCGGTCCCAATCCAGCGCGGCGGTCACGCCGCGCGCACCGCGCGCGACATCGCCGCGGCATCGGCATGCGGCAGCGGCACGTAGCGGCCGCCCAGTTCGGCCGCCAGCCGTGCGGCCGCCGGATGCGGCTGCGGCGAGGTGTCCAGCAGCACCACCGAACAGGCTTGCGCGGCCATCAGCCGGGCCGCGGCGAGCGCGTCCGCCTCGGCCTGCGCCCGCCCGCCGGCGCCGTCGCGCGCGACATTGGCCCGGCCGTCGGTCAGCAGCACGACGGCCGGCGTCTGCCCGGCCCTGCGCACCAGTTCGGCCAGCGCCACCGCCGCGTCGATGGCGGCCGCGAGCGGCGTGCCGCCGCCGCCCGGCAACGCCGCCAGGCTGCGCCTGGCGCGCGCCAGCGAGCGGGTCGGCGGCAGCAGCAGTTCGGCGCCGCGGCCGCGGAACGCCAGCACCGCCACCCGGTCGCGGCGGACGTAGCAATCGGCAAGCAGCAGCTCGACCGCGCCCTTGGCCTCGGCCAGCCGGTGCAGCGCGGCCGAGCCGGAGGCATCGACCACGAAGATCGTCGTGGTCTCGCGCCGCTGCTCATGCCGGCTGACCCGGAAATCCGAGGCCTGGATCCGCACCCGCGCCAACCCTGCCGCGCCGCGCAGGCGCTGCCAGGGCGCGGCGGCGCGCAGCGTTTCCATCAGGTTCAGCCGGCCGTCGCGACGCGGCATGCCGTGACGGACGCCCACCGGCCGGCCGCGCAGGCCGGAGTGCTGCCGCTGCCCGGCCCGGCCGACCGAGCGCGCCCGCACAGGCGCGGCTCGCGCAGCCTGCAACGCCGCCAGCAGGCCGGGCGGGATCGCCGCCGCCGCGGCCTGCAGCACCACCTCGTCCAGCGCGCGATCGTCCTGGCGCCGATCCGGCGCATCCTCGGCCTCGGCGTCCTGCGCCGGCGGCTCGGCGCGGTCCGGTTCGGCGGGTGCCGGCAGCAGCCTCGCCCGCGGCGCCAGCACCAGCCGCGCGGCCAGCGCCGCATCCTCGTCGGCCACCACGCGCCGCCCGGCCAACGCCGCCGCGGCGCGCGCGACCCGCAGCGCCAGCAGCGCCGCGCGCGCCGAGCCGACGCCCAGCGCCATCGCGGTCGCGCACAGCGCCTCCAGCACCGCTTCGCCGGCATCGACCTGCGCCAGCAGGATCGCGTGCCGCATCCATCGCCGCCCGGTCCGGCATCGCGCCGCCGATTTCCTGCGTCCCGACCGCATGCAGATCGACATGCAGCGCCAGCCGGTCGAGCAGGGCGGCGTGCGGCCGTTCGTCCTCGCCGCCCTCGTCCAGCGCCACTACGCCAAGGCGCGCCGCGGCGCGGTCCGCCAGCCCGTCGCGCTCCATCGCGACCTCGCCGCAATCAAGCGCCGCGGTCAGGCGCGCCGCGGCGGCCGCGCCCACCCGCTCGGCCATCGCCAGCACCACGACGCCGCCATCGCAGTCCGCCAGGATCCCCCGCTGCGCCACCGGGCGCCCGGCGCGCAGCGTGGCGGCGAGGTCCAGGCCGCCCAGCACGCGCTCGTCGGTGGCGTGCAGCGGGATCCGGCGCAGCGGCACACCGACCGGCAGCTGCGCCCGCAGCAGCGCCAGCCAGGCGTCGCGCACCGGCCCGGGCAGCGCGCGCAGCGCCACGCCGCCGATCCCGGCCGGATCGAGCGCGCACAGCCGCGCCGCCAGCGCCGCATCCGCCCATTGCGGCGACGGCGCGTGGCTCACGCCGCGAACAGCTCCGCCACGGCGCGCTCGACCCGCGTGGTGGACACCGCCTCGTCCAGCGGGTTGCGGCGCAGGCGATGGCGCAGCGACGGCGCGGCGACGCGGCGCAGATGCGCGTCGCCCACCACCCGGTCGCCGTCCAGGCTGGCCAGCGCGCGGGCCGCGCGCATCAGCGTCAGTTCGCCGCGCAGCCCGTCGGTGCCGAGGCTGATGCACAGCAGCGCCGCCCGCTCCAGCGCCGCATCCGGCACCTCGATGTCCCGCAGCCGGATCTGCGCGGCCATGATGCGGCCGCGGATGGCCGAATCCGGTTCCGTCCAACGGGCAACGAACCCGGCCGGATCGCGCTCGAACGCATCGCGGCGGCGCACCACCTCGATGCGGGTCGGCAGATCCGGCGGCGTGCGGACCTCCACCGACAGGCCGAAGCGGTCGAGCAGTTGCGGGCGCAACTCGCCCTCCTCGGGGTTGCCGCTGCCGATCAGCACGAAGCGCGCCGGGTGGCGCAGGCTCAGCCCCTCGCGCTCCACCACGTTCTCGCCCGACGCCGCCACGTCCAGCAGCAGATCGACGAGGTGATCCTCAAGCAGGTTCACCTCGTCGATGTACAGGAAGCCGCGATGCGCGCGCGCCAGCAGCCCCGGTTCGAAGGCGCGCACGCCCTGCGCCAGCGCGCGTTCCAGGTCGAGCGCGCCGACCACCCGATCCTCGGTGGCGCCCAGCGGCATGTCGACCACCGGAACCGGCGCCATCCCGGCCAGCGGCGGATCGGCGGGCGGGCGCTCGCGGCACTCGGCGCACCAGGCAGTCTCGGCGCATCCGGATCGCAGCCGTAGCGGCAGCCGGCCACGACCCGCATCTCGGGCAGCAGACCGGCGAGCGCTCGCACCGCGGTCGATTTGCCGGTGCCGCGATCGCCGAACACCAGCACCCCGCCGACAGACGGATCGACGGCCGCGATCTGCAGCGCCAGCATCATCTCGTCCTGGCCGACGATCGCCGAGAACGGGAATACCGGCCGCCGCAGGGCGCGGCCGGCCGCCGCAGGGTCACGAGAATCGAACAGGCCGCCCGGTCGCGCGTCATCCATCGGGCGACGTTACCGACAGCCGCGCGCAACCGCCAGCCGCCGGATCAGTCGTCGGGATCAGCCGATATAGCCCCGCCGCGCGCGGTCGGCGTCCTGCGCCAGTTCGACGATGACCGCGAAGAACTCCCGCGACTGGCCGATGAACAGCCCCTCGGCCGTCAGCGCCCGCACCGCCGCCATCGCCCCGCCCTCCGCCAGCGATGTCGGCCGGATGATCGAGACCGCCGGCAGCCTGCGGTTCAGGAAGGCCACCGGCTCCGGCATGATCAGGTTGGTCTGGAAGTCCTCGCCGCCGAACGGGGGCGCGTTGAGGTTCGGGAAGGTCAGGCCGGCATTGCTGGGATCGGTCAGCGGCGCCAGCGGCGGCTGCACGGCATTGCCCGCCTTGTCGTGCCAGGTCTGGAAGTGCGCCGTCTCGGTCGGGCCGATGCTGAGCAGGATGCGCAGCACCTCGGGATCGGTCACGTGCTGCGCCAGCGTCGGGTACAGGCTGGTGCCGCCCTGCTCGATCGAGCAGAAATGGAACGCGGCGGTGTTGGCGATCGCCTGGATGTGGCCGGCCGGGCTGAGATCGGCGTCGCTGCGCGGGATCGCCGGGAACCGGCCGGCCTTCAGGCTCGGCACCGCCTGCGGGAACACGAAGCCGGGGTCGAGGTCGGGATTGCTGGTGCCGCTGCGGTAGCGGGTGTACCAGCTGGTATCGACGGTCAGTTGCATCAGGTTGGTCAGCCGGCCGACATGGTTGGCGCCGGTCGCGCGACTGCTGGGCAAGGTGCGGAAGCGGTCGAGATCGACCGGCTCGGCGCCGTGCGCGCGAAGATAGGCGTCGATGAAGTGCCAGTGGCTGAACTCGTCCTCGGTGTTGTCGTGAATGTACTGCGCCATGTCGCCGTCCAGGTTTGACAAGGCCGCGGTGTAGGCGGCGCTGCCGCCGGTCGGCAGGCCGGGCAACTCGCCGTCCTGCGTGCCGCCGAGTTCGGCGTATTGCAGCCACAGATCGGCCTCGATGATCTCGGCCGCGGCAAGGAAGCGCAGGATGGCCGCGTCGCCCGCGCCCAGTCCGTTCCCGCCTCCGCCCCCGCCACCGCCATCGGCACGGGCGCGCGGGATCGCCGGTCCCGCCACCAGCGCCGCCCCCGCCGCCGCGCCGGCCAGGGCGCTGCCGCGCAGGAACCACCGCCGATCCGACTGATGTTCGTCCGCCATTTCAACCTCCGGGCATGTTGGCCAGCGGAACGCGGGTGCCGCGTCCACACCATCCAGACCCGGATCGGAGGCGGGTTATTCCCGGCGGTGACAGAGTGCGCGGCGCACCGGACCGACTCTCAGAACGCCGCCCAGGTCGGCTCGGTGAATGCCAGGATCGCCAGGATCACGCTCGCCGCCCCCAGCCCGAGCGCAATGCGAACCAGCATCTTCGAGCTGGTGATCGCCGAGGCGGTCGCCAGCACGATGCCGAGTTCCAGCGCGGCCACGACATTGTCGAAGGCGTGGAACCGCTCCAGCGAGTTGTTGCGCGCCTCCTCGAACGCCTTGGCCCGCGCGGCGATGGCCGTCTTGCCGTCGTTCGGTTCGTCCTGATAGTGCCTCTGGTCGGTCTGCAGCGTCTTGATCAGCGCCGTCCGCTGCGTCGCCAGCGCCGGCGCGGCCGGTGTGTCGAGCGTCGCCGTCAGCCGTTCCAGGTCGCGCGCGATGGCCTGGCGGATCGACTTGGCCTGATACTGGTTCCATGCGTCGGCGGCCGCGATCAGGTTGCTCTGCACCTGGATTTCGGCGTGCTTGGCCTGCACCTCGGCCAGCGCGAGCAATGCCGCGAGCACGGCGACCAGCAACGCGGCGTTCTTGTTGCCGTGCTCCGCGGCGTGCGCCGCGTGCTCATGATGTTCGAGCGTCTCCAGCGTGGACATCGACCGTCTCTCCGTTGCGCGGCCGCACTATAGGCGTTGGCCGCGCTCAGCGCAGCAGACGCAGCGCCGCGCCCACCAGATCCGATCCGGGGTCGGTCAGCGGCGCCACCACGGTGAAATGGTTCGCGCCCGGCGCGGCCTGCCAGGTGCCGGCCCAAGCCTCGGCGATGCTGCGCGACTGTCGGGTGTATTCCGCGCCCTCCTCGCCGCCGACCACCGCATGCAGCGGCAGCCCCGGCGGGGCCATATGGAGCGGCGACAGCGCCCGCGCGGCGACCGCGTCCAGTCCCAGAGGGCCGTTCACCGTGGTCTCGCGCAGCGGCTCCAGATCGAACAGGCCGCTGATTGGCAGCGCCGCGCGTACCGTGGCGCGCGGCAACCCGTGCTGGCCCCAATCGGTCGCCAGCAGCATCGCCGCCAAATGCCCGCCCGCCGAATGGCCGGTCGCCAGCATCGCCCGCCCGTGCCGGCGCGCCAGGAACGCCGCCGCCGCGCGCACCTGTCCCACCAGGGTCGCCAGGCTCACCTGCGGGCACAGGTCATAGGACGGCATCGCCACCGCCACGCCATGCGCCAGCAGCCCGGCCGCGAAATGGCTGAAGATCGTGCGGTCCATTGCCGCCCAGTAGCCGCCGTGCACGAACATCGCGACCGGCGCCGCTCGCGCCGCGTCCGGCCAGAACAGGTCGATGGCCTGGCGCTGGCCGGGGCCATACGACAGATCCAGCTCGGCCACCGGATGCGCCGCGCGAAACTGCGCGGCATCGCGCCGCCAGCCCTCCAGGATCGCCGGATACTCCGGCACCTTGGCGCGGTTGTCGTACTCGGCCTGCATGTCCATGACTGCCCCCCGGTTTGGCTGCAACTTGCTATGCGGCGGCAAATGCGTCCGCTATCGTCACGACGGCGTGAGGTTTGGCAAGTGCGCCGCCGCGTCCGATCGAAGCCGTCACATGGGGGGACAGACGCCGATGCGATACCGCTCGTGGGCCGCCTCGCATCCCGGCGCGGTGCGCGACCACAACGAGGACGCCTTCGTGGACCGTCCGGAGATCGGGCTGTGGGCGGTGGCCGACGGCGCCGGCGGACACGAAGCCGGCGAGGTCGCCGCAGCCGCGATCCGCGACGCGCTGGACGCCATTCCGGCCGGGCTGTCGGCGGCCGACATGCTCGCCGCGGTGCGCCAGGCGGTCGCCGACGCGCATGCGGCGCTGCTGGCCGAGGCGGCGCGGCGCGGGCCGCGCACGACGATCGCCTCCACCGTCGCGGTGCTGCTGGCGCAGGGCGAGCATTTCGCGTGCCTGTGGGCGGGCGATTCGCGCATCTACCTGCTGCGCGACGGCACGCTGCGCCAGCTCACCCGCGATCACAGCCTGGTCCAGGAACTGGTCGATGCCGGCGTGCTGCGCCCGGAGGACGCCGACGGGCATCCGCGCGCCAACGTCATCACCCGCGCGGTCGGCACCGAGGCCGACGTGCTCGAGCTGGACAAGATCACCGAACGGCTGCAGCCCGGCGACCGCCTGTTGCTGTGCAGCGACGGCCTGTTCAAGGCGCTGGCCGAGCCGGCGGTGGCGATGCTGCTGGGCCTGGCCAACCCCGACGCCTCGCCGGCCGAGCGGCTGCTGCAGGCGGCGCTGGAGCGCCATGCCAGCGACAATGTGACCGCGGTCGCAGTCGAGGCCGCCGCGTCCGACGCATGATGCCGGATGCGAGCAGACCTCTCGCCCTTGCCGGCATCGACATGCTAGCGTCCACACCAGTAACGATACCCCGGGGAGACTCCAGCCATGCGCACCACCTTTGTTGCGGCCCTGCTGGCCGCCACACTCGGCCTGGCCGGCGCCGCCGCCGCCCAGAACCCCAGCGCCGACGACATCATCAAGTCGCTGAAGCCCAGCGGCGCGCTGCTAGGCGGCACCCGCGGCATCCGCCCGGCCAAGCCGGTCGGCGCGATGGCGGTGACCCATCCGCAAAGCCCGGCGACCGCCGCCGCCACCACCGCCGCGCCGCCCTCGGCGCGGATCACCGCCGCCGACAACCCGTCGGTCAGCCTGACCGTGCAGTTCGCCACCGGCTCCGCCGAGCTGACGCCGGCGGCGATCCATACGCTGGACGAGCTGGGCCGCGCGCTGTCCAGCGCCACGCTGTCCAGCTACCGGTTCCGCATCGAGGGTCATACCGACACGGTCGGTTCGCAGGCGCTGAACCAGTCGCTGTCAGAGAAGCGGGCGCAGGCGGTGGTGGCCTACCTGCAAAGCAAGTTCAACGTCTCGGCCGACCGGTTGCAGGCGGTCGGGATGGGCGAGGCCGGGCTGGCGGTGCCGACCGGGGCGCAGGTGCCCGAGCCGCGCAACCGCCGCGTCCAGGTGGTCAACGTCGGCGCCTGATCGACGCGCACCCGCTGTACGGGCGAACATCGAACCAGGCGGTCAGGCCGGATGGATGACGACCCGACCGTCCGCCTGAGGCGGCCTCCGCCGGTCGCGGCGCGGCGGCCGACGGTCGGACGCCGGGCGGCGGGGCTGGCCGCGATCGTCGCGGCGGTGGCGCTGGTCGCCGGCGGCGCGTGGTGGCTGCGCCCGCCGCCGCATCCTCCGGCGCCTGTCTCCGCGCAGCGCCCCGGCCTGACGCTTGCCACCGAGGCGCAGATCCGCGCCGACCAGCCGACGCGGCTGACCGCGTTCCGCTTTGCGCCGAACCCGGACATCGTGGTGCTGGATTTCCCGGGGCTACGCCAGCAGGGATTGATGTTCAACCGCATCGCCGCCTTCGCCGAGAAGATCGGCCAGCCGCACGACCGCGTGCTGACCGATCCCGAACTCGCGCGCGCCATCGGCGCGCATGGCGACACCGTCGAGACCTACTACTACGGCCACGACTATAGCGCCGGCACGCTGCGCCGGTTCTTCGCGCTGGCCGATCGCGACCACGTCCCGCTCGATGCCGAGGAGCAATGGCTGCGCGGCTTCGCCGCCGCGCAGGGCATGCTGGCGGAGGGCGCCGATCAAGCCGTCATCACCCTGCCGCGCGAGGGCGCGGATTCGCTGGTCGATGCCTCGTTCCGCCGCACCATCCTGCACCACGAGCTGTCGCACGGCGAGTATTTCACCGATCCCGCCTACGTCGCCTATGTGCGGCATTTCTGGGCCGACGTGATGGACCAGCCGGACCGCGCGACATTCCAGCGGTTCCTGCTGGCGCAGGACTACGACCCGGCGCTGGGCGACCTGACGATCAACGAGACGCAGGCCTACCTGATGCACACGCCGGACAAGCGCGCCTTCAGCGCCGAGGCGCTGGGCATGGCGCCCGATCATCTGGCGCTGCTGCAGGCCCGCTTCCTGCTCGGCATGCCGCCGGGCTGGCTGCGCGACTGCACCAGCGTCCCCGCGTCCGCCGCCGCCGCCCCGGTCGCCCCGCCGCAGCCGCCGCCCCACACTGAGCGGCGCGTCCGGCCGCCCATCTGGACGGCGGCGGGACGCACTTGTGGAGGACGGCAGGCTCGACCTGGACGCGCCGGCGAAAACCTACGCGCCGGAGATCGGCGGGCTGCAGGTGCTGGAGGGTTTCGATGCCGATGGCAGGCCGCGGCTGCACGCGCCGAAGCGCCAGGTGACCACCCGCATGCTGCTGCTGCACACCGCCGGCTTCGGCAACGACTTCTTCAACGAACAATACAACCGTCTGGCCCGCGAGCATGGCCAGCCGAGCGTCCTCACCGCGTCACAGGCTTCGATCGCCACGCCGCTGCTGTTCGATCCGGGAGACGAATGGGAGTACGGCAGCAACATCGACTGGGCCGGCCAGGTGGTCGAGGGCATCACCGGCAAGCGGCTGGGCGAGGTCATGCAGGAGCGATCTTTGCGCCGCTCGGCATGTCCGACACCGCGTTCAGCATGACGCCGGCCATGCGTGCCCGCCTCGCGCGGATGCACCAGCGCGAAGCCGACGGCTCGCTCACCGCGCTGCCCGATTTCGAGCTGCCGCAACAGCCGGAGGTCCATATGGGCGGCCACGGCCTGTATTCGACGGTGGGCGACTACTGCCGTTTCATCCGCATGTGGCTGAACGACGGCGCCGGCGAGGCCGGGCGCGTGCTGAAGCCGGAGACGATTCTCGCCGCCGAGAAGAACGGTCTCGGCGACAAGAAGATCAGGATGCGTCCGGGGGTCATTCCCGCGCTGTCCAACGACGCCGAGTTCTTTCCTGGCCTGTCGAAATCCTGGGCGCTGAGCTTCATGGTCAACGATGAGGCGGCGCCCACCGGACGCCCGGCGGGCGCGCTCGGCTGGGCCGGGCTGTCGAACGTGTTCTTCTGGATCGATCGCCGGAACGGCATCGGCGGCTACTGGGCCACGCAGATCCTGCCGTTCGCCGACGCCGCCTCGTTCACCGGCCACATGCAGTTCGAGACGGCGGTGTACGACAGCCTCGTGCTGCGGCGCGCGGCCTGACCGTCGCGACTATGGCTGCGTCCGCACCACCGTCGCCGCGCCGCCACGCGCTCGCCCCGGTGCTGCGCCTGGTCCATCGCCGCTTTCAGCGCGCGCAGATAGGCGTCGGCGGTGTCGTCGTCCGGCCGCGGCTTGGCGAAAAGCGGCCGCGACGAGGCGATGGCCACCATCATGTCGGTGCCGAACGGCACATCGACCTGCCAGCCCTTCGCGCCCGCGGCGGGATCGCCGATCGTGACGGTCGCGCGCGGAGAGTAGTCGCGCGCATGGTCGGTCGCCGTCGGATACAGGTGCGCCAGGCCGCCATCGCTGGTGAAATAGTCCAGCGTCAGATAGGCTGGCCAGTCGGGCATGGCGATCTGCGGAATCAGATAGGCGTCTTTGCGCAGCGGCCCGTCGCCGCCCTTCAGCCCGACCTGCAGCCCGCTGCCCGGCCGCGCGAAGCCAGGCGCCGCCGGGCGCAGCACGTCGAGCAGCCCGCAATAGGGGCCGTTAAAGGTGGCGACGCGCCAATCCGTCGCGGCTGCCGGCGCGGCATCGGCAACCGCCTGGTTGAGCTTCGGCTGGTTGTCGCGCGTCACGACGCCATCGAGCGTTACCCGGTCGCCCGCCACGTCGCCGCCCAGCAGCGAGCAGCCGACCGGGGCGATGGCCGCCCGGATCGCCGCGCGCAGGCTGGCCGGGATGCTCGCCGCCGCGAGCTCGACAGGCTTCGCCGCGGCCGGCGCCGCTGCGAGCGGCAGCGCGGCGGGCGGCGCCACCGCGTCCGTCAGGCTGAGTGGCCGCGGGAGCAGCGGGAGCGGTCTGCGCCGGCGACTTCGTGAGGCTGGCGGGGCGGCCGCCGGCGCGCTCACGCCGTCTCGACGGCGCGGCTGCCGGCGCAGATGCGGCCTGCGGCGGAGCCGCAGGCGCGGCGGCTGCCGAAGGCGGGGGTCCGGGGCCTGCGCGGCCGGGACGATGCGGGCACGGCTGCGGGCGCGGGCGGCGTGGCGAACGCGGTGGTGGCTGCCTCGCCGTTGGGCGAAGCAGCGGGCGAGGGCGGCGGGGCAGGCGCGGCGGGGGCGGGCGCGGAGGTGGCGGGCGTGGGCGCGGAGGTGGCCGTGGGGGTGGGCGCGGGCGGGTTCGCGGCTGGCGTGGCGGGCTCGCCCGGTGCGGCGGTCGGCCCCGCAGTGGCGACCGGGGACGTGGACGCGGTACTCGCCGGAGCGCCCGGCCGCAGCGCCACGTAGCCGACGGCGGCGGCGGCCAGCACCGCCACGCCGACCCCGGCCAGCACCGGCGCGCGGCGGCGGCCAGCCGGACGGCCCGCGGCTGCCGGCGCGCCCGCAGCGGGAATCGCCCCGGAGCTTGCAGGCGCTATCGCCGCCACAGGCGCGGCGCGGCGCGCGGGGGCCACCATCGTCGCCTCGCTGTCCGGCTCGGCGGCCGATCGGCGCGGGCGCGGCTGTCAGTCCCTCGGCCAGCGCCCCGGAGAACTCCGCCGCCGTCTGGAACCGCTCCTCCGGCCGCTTGGCCATCGCGCGGGCCACTACGGCGTCCAGCGCGGGCGGCGCGGTGACCGAAATCTCGGACGGGCGGGGCGGCGTGGTGTTCAGCGCCTTGTGCATGATCGCCGTCATGCTGCCCTCGAACGGGCGCTCGCCGGTCAGCAGCTGGTACAGCAGCACGCCGGCGGAGTAGATGTCGGTGCGCGCATCGACAGTCTGGCCCATGAACTGCTCGGGCGACATGTAGGCAGGCGTGCCCATGATCGTGCCCGCCTGGGTCAGGCTGCTGCTCTCGATCCGCGCGATGCCGAAATCGGCGATCTTGACCATGCCCGCCGCGGTCAGCATGACGTTGGCCGGCTTGATGTCGCGATGCACCACGCCGCGCTCGTGGCTGTATTGCAACCCGGCCAGCAATTGCTGCATCAGCCGCGCCGTCTCCACCGGCGCCGTCCGTTCGCCGCGATCCAGCAGCGCCTTCAGCGAGGTGCCGTCCACGAACTCCATGACGATGTAGGCCAGCGTTTCGGTCTCGCCGTAATCATAGACGCCGACGATGTTGGGGTGCTGCAGCCGCCCCGCCGCCTGCGCCTCGCGCTTGAAGCGGGCCAGTTCGTCGGCCGCCTCGGCATCCGCTTCGGCGCGGGCCAGCGGGATGGTCTTGATCGCCACCCGGCGGTCGATCACCGGATCGCGGCCGTCGTACACGGTGCCCATCGCGCCGCGCCCGAGCGTGCCCACGATCTCGTATTTGCCGAGCCTGCCGTCCTGCACCGCACTCATCCCGCGCGCTGTCCCGTGTGCATCATAGCATTGCCATCATAGTCCCGCCGCGCCCGACACCCCAGCCCCGCCTTCGCCGATCAGCGCGAACGGCGCCCAGTAGAACGGGTGCGCCACGGCCGCCGGGAAGTCCTTGCCGGCCCCGTCCAGCATCGCCAGCTCCGCCGCGCGCAGGCTGCCGGCGACGCCGCCGTCATGCCCCTGCCGCAGCCGCAGCAGCGTGTCGGCCACCAGATAGGCCGCGGTCTGGTCGTTGACGGACCAGTGCGTGATGACCAGCCCGCGCGCCCCGGCGTAGAAGAACGCACGCGCCAGCCCCGACAGGCTCTGGCCGGCAGCGCCGCCGGCCGGCCCGCCGGTGTTGCACGCGGACAGGATCACCGCGTCGGCATCCAGATCCATGTTCTGCACGTCGCCCGCTGTCAGCAGCGCCCCCGAGGCATCCACAGCGCCCGCCGGGGCAGAGGTCACGATCGCCGGCTCGTCCTCGCAATGCAGATCGGTCGGCAGCAGCGCGTGGGTGGCGAAATGCAGCACTCGGAAATCGCGCAGATTGGCGCGGAGGACCGCCGGGGCGGTGAACGCCGCGCCCAGCAGCTCGTCGGACGGCGACGCGCCCAGCAGCGCGCGCGCCGCGGCCAGTTCCTTCTGCGCGAACGGCAACGGCGGCAGGCCCGCGAACAGCTGCGCGCTGTCCGCGCAGGTCGCCCCCGGGAAGCTGCGCCGCGCCTGCGCGAGCGTCACCGGCCGGAAGTCGCCGAAGCCAAACCACGGCTGCGCCGCGCGCGAGCCGCCGGCAATGCGCCGGAGCGAGACGAAGTTCGCCGCCGCCGGCACATGCGCGATGCTGGCCTGGCGCAGCAGCCACGGCGCCTGTTGCAGCGCCTGCGGGTCGGCCGGCCCGGTCAGCAGCAGCCCGAACGGCAGCGACAGCAGCGGCCCGGTCGGCGCCACCACCAGCGCCTTGATCCCGGCCATGCGCCCGGCCACTCCGCCGAACGCATCGGCGTACAGCCGTTGCGCGTCGGCCGCGTCGAACGGCGGCGGCGTGTCGCTCTCGCCCTCGATGCTCGCCCGCACCTTCGCCACCAGCGCGGCGATCGTCGCCTCGCCCTGCGCGATGCGCGCGGCGTCGATGCGCCCGTCGCGCAGCAGAAAGATCCAGCCGGCATCCGGGCCGAGATCGATCGCGGCGAACGCCTCGCCCGGGCGCAGCGCGCGCAGCACATCGGCGGCCGGCGCGACCTGCTGCACCAACTGGCCGTAATTCGGCGAGGCGGCCTGCAGCGCCGCGTCGGCCTGCGCCTGCTGCGCCTGCGCCTCGGTGATCTGGCGATCGAGGTCGGCCGGCGCGGCGGCCGCGGTCTCGCCGGCCTGCCGCGCCTGGGCGGCCGCATCGCGCTGCGCGTACAGCGCCCCCAGCGCGGCGTCGGCCTGCTGCTTGCGGCGGATCGCCTCGCCCACCCTGGGGTCGCGCGCGCCCTCGGACAGCCGCACCGTGGCCTGCGCGATCTCCTGCGTGGTGATGCTGCCCTGTGCCAGTTGCGCCAGCTCGAACATGCGCGCCAGCAGCGCCTGCCGTTCATCCGGCGGCGCCGACTGCGCGGCCTGCCCCATCGTGTCCAGGCAGGGCTGCAGCAGATCGGCGCGGGTGCCGAACTTCAACGAGCGCAGCAACGCCGCGCCCTGGTCGCACGCGGCCAGCGCCGCTCGGTCCCGGTGCAGTCGGACCAGCTGCCCGGCCCGCAGCAGCACGGTCTCGGCCAGCGGGCGGCTTTGCGGCAGGGCGGTCGCGAACGCGGCGCTGGCCTGCGCGAAATCGTCCGACGCTGCAAGCGGCTGGCCGCGCGACGCCGCGTCCTGCGCCTGGGTGCGCACCAGCCGCGCCGTCAGCTCCGGCACGCGCAGCCCATTGGCCTGCATCAGCGCCGCGGCCGATTGCAGCGCCGCATCGGCTTCGGCCTGGCGCCCGAGATCGCGCAGGACGATCGCCTGATAGCGCCGCGCCTCGATCACGCCCAGCAGGGCGGCGCGGGTCCGCACGTCGGTCAGCAGGTCACGGTCGGGCAGCAACTCGCCCAGCCCCGCGGCGCTGGCGCGGGCCTGCGTCGCCAGGATCAGCGCCCGCGTCGGACGCGGCCGCGCGTGCAGGATCTCGGGCGGCAGTTGCGCCGCATAGGCGGCTTCGGCCTGGCGCAGCAGATCCAGCGCCGCTGCGTGATGGCCCTGGTTCTGCTGGTCCAGCGCGCGCACGTCCAGCAATTGCGCGGCGATCGCCGGATCGCCGGCCTTGTCGCTCAGCCGCTGCGCGCGGGCCAGCAGGCCGGCGGCCTCGTCGAACCGCCGCAGATCCGAGACCTGCAACGCCAGCAGCATCAGCGGCGTGGCGGTCGCCGGCGCATCATGCCCCAGCGCCTTCTGCTGCACCGCCAGCGCGGCGCGGAACGCGGTCTCGGCGGCGGCGAAATCCTCGTCCTGGTTGGCGCGGTCGCCGGCCTTGATGAGACGGTCGTAGTCGCCGACATCGCCGCTGCTGAACGCATGCGCGGCCAGCCGGTCGGCCAGCAGCGCGTCAGCGGCGGAACTCGGCTGCGCCCGGGCCGCGCCCGGCGGCAGCCGGTCGGACATCACCCCCAGCGAGCGTTCCATCGCCGGCAGCGCCGGCAGCACGCCGTCGGCGTACCAGCCGCGGCCAGCCACCGAGGCCACCAGCGCCACATGCGGCCAGCCGCCGATGCGCTGGGTGCATTGCATCAGCTCGGCCGGCACGTCGCCCAGGATGGCGGTGGATTGCGGGGCGGCGCAGATGAACTGGCCGTCCAGCGCGCTGCGCCAGGGGCTTGCGGTGGCCAGCCCCGCGAGTTGCTCCGAAGTCGCCGGACCGGCCGCGCGCACCCGTGCGCTGGGTTGCTGCCAGGTGCCGCAATACACGTCCGCCGACCCGTCGCTGGTCTCCTGCTGGGTGCAGGCCTCGCCGGCCGCGTTGGTCCCCAACTGCAGCCCGGAGCGCCGCCCGCTCAGGCCGCCGCCAGCGACGAACGCGGAGGGCGGCGGCAGGCTGCACCCCGCCAGCGCCGCCGCGGCCAGCAGGATCCATGGCGTGCGCATCAGTAATCCTGCTCGGCGACGTTGGGCAGCAGCACGTCGGTGTCGTCCTGGTCGTCGCGCGCCTGGCCGATCGCCAGGTCGCGCAGCGGGTTGTCCTGCGGCACCGTCTCGATCGGCAGCAGGATGCAGTTCACCGAGCGGATCGGACACGAGTTGAGCCGGTAGTTGGCGTCCAGGAACGGGGCAATATCGGATTGCCGCGCCGCCGCCGCGCCGACCAGCCCGCGCACCGTGCCGGTCAGGTTGGTGCCGCCCAGCAGGCCGGACACCAAAAGGTCGCCCACGTCGATCCGACCCACTGCCTGCCCGGCCCCGGTGAACAGCAGCAGGTCGGTGGTCGGCGCGGCGAGATCGCCGAAATCGACCAGCCCGCCGACCGGCGGCAACTGCACCCGCACCGTCGATACGGCCCCGTCCTGGGTGAACACGTGCGCGACCCCGGTCTGCAGGATCTGCGCCAGTCCGCCCGGCCCCGGCAGCACCGACAGATAGGTGCCCGGATCGGTCAGCGTCGGGAAATCCTGCTGGAAGCGCGGCAGGCCCAGCGTGGTGATGTCGCCCGACCAGATCAGCGTGCCGGTCGCGGTCAGCGCGATGTAGTCGGCATCCAGCGGCCCGGCCAGGGTCAGCGGCGTCGCATCGGTCAGGCGAAACGTGCTGGTCGCGGTCGCGCCCGGGAACCCGTCGCCCTGGTCGGCCACGGTGAACGCCGCCAGCGTGCCGACCGCCGCGCCGGCGCCGAAATCCGCACGGCTGACCGCCCGCCCGGTCAGCGTGCCGACCGCCAGCGCGCCGCTCAGCCGCTGATAGACGTTGCCGCTGGTCACCGACAGCGTGCCGGGCACCACCACGTCGCCGCCCTGCACGATCGCCCCGCCCGCCGCCAGGGTGGCGTTCGGCGCCGATAGCGGCCCGACCACGGCCAGGTTGCCGATCGTGGCCAGCGCCAGACTGCCGCCGCTGACCACCATCGGCCCGAGCACGCCGATGACGTTGCCGGGCGCGTCGAACTGCGCGCCGCCGACAATTCCGAAGCTGCTGGTGATGGCGCCGACCGCGATCGGCGCGGTCTGGGTGATGCCGCCGGCGCTGGTGGACAGGTCCAGCGTGGCGGCGCTGATGCCGCCGACCGCCAGCGCCTGCGTGTCGGCCAGCTCGAAGCGGCCGCTGTCGCCGAGCGGCCCGACCGCCGCCAGCTGGTTGGCCCCGGTCAGCAGCGCGTTGCCGACGATGCCGCGCGCGCTCACCAGCCGGCCGCCGATCAGCGCCCCGCCCGGCTCGGTGATGCCGCCCGACGCCACCGACAGGTCGAACGCCCCGGCCCGGACCGCGCCGGCGATCGCCAGCGCCGAGACATTCGCCAGCGTGAAGCCGCCCGGCGCGATGATGTCGCCCAGCATGGCGACCGCGTTGCCGTCCGGCAGCGTCATGCTGGCGGCGTTGCCCTGCAGCACCCCCGCCGCGAGCGTGCCGCCGACCTGCGACACCGCCCCGGTCGCCGCCACGGTCAGCACCGCTGCCGCCTCGGACACCGGACCGGCCAGGATCAGGTCGCCGGCGACGGTCAGGCTGGCGCCGGCGCCGGACAGCGCATCGACGATCAGCGATTGCTGGTCGGCCAGCGCGAACCCGCCGCCCGGCGTCGCGAACTGCACGGCGCCGATCAGGTTGCCGCCCTGCATCAGCTGCGCCGCCGCCGCCTGCCCGGACAGCAGCGACGTGGCGATGCTGCCCTGCGCAGCCTCGGACAGCGCGCCCGCGATGCTCAGCCGCAGCCCGGCCGAGGCCGAGACCGCGCCCGCGACGACCAGCCCCCTGGCGTCGGTCAGCGCAACGCCGCCCTGCGCCGTGAACGGCCCGAGCGTGACGATCTGGTTGGGGCCGGTCAGCGAAACCGGGCCGGCGACGCCGCGCAGGCTGGACAGCGTGCCGGCCGCCAGCAGGCCGCCGGTCTGCGTCAGCGGGCCGGCGGTGGTCGCCAGATCGACGCTGCCGCCGATGATGACGCCATCCAGCGTCAGGCTGGGCGCGAGCAGCGCCAGCGACCCGGCGGTGACCGGCCCGGCCACACTCAGCGGCTGTCCATCGGCCAGCGACAGACCGCCGGCCGGGTCGGCGAACTGGCCCAGGATGCCGACCTGGTTCGCCCCGTTCAGCAGGAACTGGCCCCCCGCGCCCTGCGTGCTGTCCAGCACGCCGGCCACGATCGCCCCGGTCGGAGCCTCGCTGGCGCCATTCGCCGACAGGTCCACGGTTCCGGCGGCCTGCAGCCGGCCCGCGCCGGCGATCTGCAGCGCGCCGCCGATCCGCAGCGCGACATTGGGGGCCGTCAGCGCGCCGGCAACCGCCAGCGAGCCGGCTTGGGCGAAGTCGAAATCACCGGAGCTGACCGCGATGTTGCCCAGCGCCGTCACGGCGTTGCCGGGATTGTCCAGCGTCGCCCCGCCGACGATGCCGCCGCCGCTGGACAGCAGGCCGGCGGTGATGCTGCCGGAGGTCTCGGTGATGCCGCCGCTGCTGGCTGACAGGTCCACCAGGTTCGCCGCGATCAGCCCGGCCAGCGTGATCGCGGGCGCGCCGAGCGTCACCGCGTCGGCAGTGACCGGCCCGGCGACGGTCAGCTGCACGGCGTCGGCCAGCAGCAGCGAGCCGCCGCTGGCCATCTGGAACGACCCCAGCGCAGTCACCTGATTGGCGCCGCCCAGCACGAACGCCCCGCTGGGCGCGCCGCCGGACAGCAGCAGCGCCGCCTGGATCAGCCCGTCGCCGGTCTCGCCAGCGCCGCTCGCCACCACATCGACGACGCCGCCGGACTCGCCCAGCACCCCGCCCTGGCCGATCGTCAGGCCGCCGCCGCGCACCGTCACCAGGGACGCGCTGACCGGCGCGTTGACCGTCAGACCCGCCGGTACGGTCAGCAGGATGGCGCCGGCCGATACCGCGCCCGCCACGTCCAGCGGGCTGGCGTCGGTCAGCGTGAACCCGTTGCCGGCGACCGCGAACGGGCCGAGCGACAGCACCGCGTTGCCCGCCGCGCCCAGCACCACCGCGCCGCCCTGCACGCCGAGGCTGCTGGTGAGCAGGCCGGCCGACAGCGTGCCGCCGGTCTGGGTGACGCCGCCCGCCGTGGTGGAGAGATCCGCCGCGCCGGCCACCGTGATCGCGCCGTCCAGCACGATTGACTCCGCCGTCAGCGTCAGGGCCGAGACGCCGACCGGCCCGGTGACCGTCAAACTCGGCACGCCGGCCTCGCCGCTCGCATCGGTCAGCGTCAATGCGCCGCCGGCGATCCACGGGCCGAGCGTCGTCACCTGATTGGCTTGCGCGAGCACGAAATCGCCGCCGGGCGTGCCGCTGCTGTCCAGCACGGCGGCGACGATGATGCCCGACACCTCGCTCGCGCCGTTCGCGGTGAGATCGACCGTGCCGCCGGGCGCGAACAGGTTGCCGGTGGCGGTCTGGCTGCCCAGGGTCAGCGCGCCGCCAATGTCCAGGGTGATGCCGGGAGCGATCACGTCGCCGACGACGCTCAGCGCCAGGCTGTCGCCAAGATCGAACGCGCCGCCGCCGGCGACCGTGTAGGTCCCCAGGCTCGGCACCGCGTTGGCGCCCGGCAGCGACACCGCGCCGGTCGCGCCGATCAGCGTGCCGGACAGGCCGAACGTCGCGCCGGCCGCCTCGGTGACCAGGCCGGGGCCGGCCGCCAGCAGTTCGACCGTGCCGACCTGCGCGCCCACCACCACCGGGGCCTCGACCGCGATGCCGGTCGCCGTCTCCCGCCCGTCCGCCTCGCCCAGCACCAGCAGCGCCGCATCGACATTGGCCAGCACGCCGGCGGCCACGAACGGGCCGCCATTGATGCCGGCGCCCAGCGCCAGCGTGCCCGGATCGCGCGGCGCGATCTCGATCGTGCCCAGGGTGGCGAAGCCCGGAGTCGCCCCGCCGGAGGCGGGCGGGATGCCGGGCGCGATGCCGGACGCGATCAGCGCCCCGCTTTGATAGCCGATGCCGTTGACCAGCAGCGAGATCTGCTCGGCCTGCACGGTGCCGGCCAGGGTCGGATCGCCGTCCACCAGGACCAGCGTGCCGCCCGCGCCGATGTCGCCGAGCACGCCGATCGCGTTCGCCGTGCCAAGCAGCCGCACGTCGCCGGCGAAGCGCCCGGATAACGCCCCGGCGCTCAGGATGCCGGTGGCGTCCTCGGTCAGCCCGATGCTGTCGGCCAGCAGCAGCGAGCCGGTGACGGACAGCGAGCCGATCACGCCGATCGCGTTGCCGGCGCCGGACAGCGCCAGGTCGCCGCTGACTGCCCCATCCAGCGCGCCGCTGACGATGCCGGCGGCATCCTGCGTCACGCCCAGATTGCCGCCGGAGCTGTCCAGCGTCACGCTGCCGCCCTGCACCCGGCTGCCGGCCGCGAGCGTGATGCCGAACCCGGTCGGCGCGGCCGAGAGATCGTCCAGCGTCACGCTCTGCCCGCCCGCCGAGACTGTTCCGGTCACGCTCAGCGCCTGCACGTCGGTCAGGGCGAAGCTGCCCGTCGTGGTGCTGAAATTGCCCAGCGCGGCGATCGCGTTGCCCAGCGTCAGGCCGACCGAATCGGCCGTCCCGGACAGCGTCGCCGCACCCGCCGAGATGGCGGCGGTCTGCGACAGCAGGCCGGTGGTGTCCAGGATCAGGCTGCCGCCGCCGAAGCTGAACCCGCCCAGGGTCAGCGAGGTCGCCCGCGGATTGCGCAGGTTGCCGCCCAGTTCCAGCGTGTCCGCGACGATGTTTCCGGTCGGCGTGAACACCTGCGCGGTGGCGGTCTGCGGCTCGACCGCGACCCGGCCGCCGGGCACGACGGCGTTGATCGCCCCGGTGATCTGGTCGCTCTCCAGCACCAGCGCGCCGCCGGAAGCGGAGAAGCTGAAGGCCGAGCCAGCGGCCAGCAGCAGGCTCGGCGCATCCAGCGTCACCGCCTGCGCGCCGCCCGGATTGGCCGCGGCGATGACGCCGGCCACCGTCAGTCCGGCATCGTCCAGCAACAGACTGCCTGAGGTCACGCTGAACGAGGCCAGCGTGGCGATCGCGTTGGCCCCGTCCAGCGTCAGCGATCCGGCATTGCCGCTCAGCGTGCCCACCGTCAGGCTGGCGCCGGCCGCCTCGCTGACCGACCCCGGGGTGTTCACCACCAGCGTCGCCGCCCCGGGGACCACCGCGCCGCTGAAGGTGATGCTCCCCAGGCTGCCGGTCAGCAGCTCGATGGTTCCCGCGAACACCCGCGTCAGGTCGATGCCGCCGGGCGCCGGCCCGACGCTCAGCGATGGTCCGGCATCGGGTGCGATCGTGACCGTGCCGCCATTCGCCGTCACCGCGGCGGTCGCGGCGACGCTGAGGGCATCGGTGTTCAGCCCGATCCCCGCGGTCGCCGACAGCAGGCCGGTCGCGGTCAGCGAGATGCCGGTCGCGGTCAGGCCCAGCGTGCCGTTGCTGGCGACCGCGCCGCTGACCGTCACGCCCTGAGAATCGATGATGCCGATGCCGTCGGCGATGATGTTGCCCAGCGTGCCGATGACGTTGCCGGTGCTGCCGGCCACGAAGAACCCGCCGCCGGTGACCAGCCCGTCCAACGTGCCGGCACTCAATGTGCCGCCGGTCTGCGACACGCCGGTGCCGGCGGCGTCCAGGATCAGCGTGCCGGCGAAGGTCGCGTCGCCCGCCAGCAGCACGCTGCCGGCCACCTGCGTCCCGGCGATCCCGCTGTTGCCGAGCTGCAGCGTGGCGGCGCTGATCGCCGACAGGTCGCCCGGCGCGATGCCGCCGCCGACGCCGGCGCCGACATTGACCGCCCCGGCGAGCAGCGCCGGCCCGATCCGCACCGTCCCGCCGATGGCGGCCAGGGTGCCGCCGGCGAAGCTCAGCCCGTTCGCCGCCAGCGCCAGCGTGCCGCCGCCGCCCACGCTGAACGCGCCGGTCAGCGTCAGCGTCGGCGCGCCGGAATCCAGCAGCGCCGCATTGCCGCTCACCGTCAGCGCGCCCAGCGTGCCGATCGTGTTGCCGGCCTCGGTCAGGGTCAGGTCGCCGCCGGTCAGCGAGCCGGTCAGGATGTCCGCGTCCAGCACGCCGCCGCTCTCCAGCGTCTCGGTCAGCGAGCCGTTCGCCTCCAGCTGCAGCACCGCGCTATGGGCGGCATTGGTCTGCACGACGTTGACCACGTCGATGCTGCTGGCCAGCGCGCCGGGCAGCGCGTCGATCGCGCCGATCTCCAGCACGGTGGCCTGCATCGCGGCGAGCGTGGAATCGGTCAGCGTCAACGCGCCGGCGACCGCCTGCGGACCGCCCAGCACCACCTGTCGCGCGGTGTCCGGCGCGACCGCGATCCGGTCGATGGCGACCGGCTGTTCACCGTTGGTCGCGACATCGCCGCTGGCGCCCTGCTGGATCACGAGGCCGTCGGCGCGCAGGTCCAGCGTGCCGCCGGGCGCGGAGAACACGATCGGCTGGTCGATCTCGATCGAGCCGCCGCCGGACACGTGCAGCGAGGTCAGCGAGCCGCCGCCAACTCCGGCCTCGATGGTCACCGACTGCGTATCCAGAAGCGACAGCGCGCCGCCGACATGGAAGCCCTGCACCACGGTCAACTGGTTCGCGCCGAGCAGCGTCGCGTCGCCGGACACGCCGCCGCCGGTGCTGGTCAGGACGCCCTGGAACGCAGCGCCGGGGACCTGCACGCCGAGCAGCGCGCCGCTGTTAGAATCCTCGGACAGCGCGGCGGCGCTCAGGTCGAAACTGGCCGCGCTGATGGCGCTGTCGATGCTGAGCAGGCCGCCGGCCGACAGCGTGACGCTGCCGGCCGAGATCGGGCCGGACGTGGTCAGCGCGCCGCCGGGCGTGCTGATCGACAGGCTGGCGGCGGTGAGCGCGCCGAGCACGGTGGCGCCCGGATTCGCGTCGTCCAGCGTCACGCCGCCGCCCACGGTTCCGGAGATCGACGTGGCGGACAGGATCGCGCCGGGATCCTGCACCACGCCGAAGGCGGCGGCGGTGGTGACCGACAGCGCCCCCGCGCTGACCGAACTGGCCAGCGTGATGTCGCCGCCGGCCGCCTCCAGCGTCAGCCCGCCGGCGACGGTCGAACCCACGGTCGAGATGCCGCCGCTGACGCTCAGCGCCCCGGAGGTCGCGATGTCGACGCTGCCGCCGGTGGTGGCGATCGTGCCCAGTACCGGGATCACGTTGTCGGTGCGCTGCAATTCCAGCACGCCGCCGAGCGCGCCGGCGGTGCTGAGCGTGCCGGCGTTCACCGTCGCGGCGCCCGTCAGGCTCTGCGTCACAACTCCAGAGCCGCCCAGCGCCAGCGCGTTGGCGACCAGCGCCGCGTTGATCGTGATGCCGGTGTTCGAATCCAGCTCCAGTGTCGGCAGCGTCTCCGGGCCGGCGACGCCGAACGGCGCGGCCACCGTGACGGTACTCGCGGTGGTTTGGCCGCCGGCGGCGCCGATCCGCAGCACGGTCGCGGAGATGGATTGCAGGCTGGTGTCGGTGATCGCGAAGCCTGCGCCGGAATCGCTGCCCAGCGTCACCGCGCCGCCGGCCAGCGGGGCCAGTTCGACGGTCGCGGCGGAAACGAACCCGTTGCCGCCGTCGCCGCCCTGGAAGAACACCAGTCGCGGCGCGACCAGGCTGGCCAGCGATGCGTTCCCGACCGCGCCGACCGTCAGGCCGCCGGACAGGGTCAGCACGGGCGCCGAGTTCGACCAGCGCGAAGCTGCCCTGCGCCGAAAACCCGCCGAGCTGGTCTATGACGTTGCTGTCGGCGAGCGCGACCGCGCCGGTGATCCCGAGGCTGCTGAACAGCAGCGGCGTCGCGATCGCGCCGCCGCTCTGCGTCACTGCGGTGGCCTGCGCCAAATCCACCGACCCGGTGCCCGGAGCGGTTGCCGATACGTCCGCGCCCAGCGTCATGATGCCGCCGGCATCGAGCGAGATGCCCGACGCGGTGCTGGTGATCGACGCCCCTGCCTGCTGCGTCAGCGCGCCGCCGGCCAGGATGCCCACCTGGCCGTCGGCGCTGACCGCCGCCCGCAGGATGACCGCGCCGGCCGGGTTGTCCAGCGTCAGTCCGCCGCCGGTCACGCCGATGGCCTGCGACACGGTCAGCGTGGACACCGAGTCCGACAGCGCGAAGCCGCCGCCGGACACGACGAAGGTGCCCAGCGCGCCGATTGCGTTGCTGCTGGCGGTGAGCCCGACCGCGCCGGTGATGTTGCCGGCCCGGTTGGCGCCCCGGCTGCTGAACACCGCGCCGGTGGTGATCGACCCGGCGTTCTGCACGACGCCGGTCGCCTGCTCGATGTTCAGCGACCCGGCGCCGGCGGTCGGCGTGGTCACGTCGTCGCCCAGCGTGATCGCGCCGCCGGCGGACAGCGCGATCGCGCTGGCGTTGCTGGTGATCGGCGCGCCCGTCTGCTGGGTCAGCGCGCCGCCCGCGGAGACGCTGATCAGGCCGTCGACGACCAGCGGCGCGGACAGCACCACCGCGCCGCTGTTGCTCAGCGTCAGGCCGCCGCCGGTCACCCCGACTTTCTGCGCGACGGTCAGCGTCGGCGCGGCATCGGTCAGGGCGAAGCCGCCGCCGGACACCGCAAAAGTACCGAGCGTGGCGACGTTGTTGCCACCGCTGGTCAGGCTTATGGGGCCGGTGATGTGGCCGCTGCTGAACAGCGAGGGTGCGGCGATCGCGCCGCCCGGCTGCGTGACCGACGACGCCTGCACGAGATTGACCGAGGCGCTCGCGATCAGGCTGTCGCCCAGGGTGATCGCTCCGCCGGCGGTCAAGGCGATGAAGCCGCCGGCGCCCTGCGCAGTGATCGGCGCCCCGGCCGCCACGGTGATCGCCCCGCCGGCGGTCATGGAGATGGAGCCGGCCGCGTTGGTGAACGCCTGGTTGACCAGGATGCTGCCATTGGTGGCCTGCATCGTCAGGTCGTGGCCGAGCGTCAGCGTGAAGCTCGCGTTGACCACGATGTTCTGGTCGGCGATCAGGTGGATGTCGCCGTTGAAGCTTTGCAGCGTGGCGGGCGAGATGATCGCGTCGGGATCGGCGCCGCCGACAGTCAGCACGCCCGGCGGGCTGAACGCCGCCGCGCCGCCGCTGTCTATGGTGATGTTGCCCGGATCGAGCGTCAGCGCGCCGGCCCGCCCGCGCGCCGCGCCGACATCGACGCCGCCCAGCAGCGCCAGTCCCTGAAAGCCCGAGACCTCGACATTGCCGCCGTCGCCCAGCACGGCGCCGCCGCGCGCCGACAGATTGCCCGCCATCACGGTGCTGTCGGTGGACAGCACCGTGATCTGGCCGCCATTGCCGGAGCGCAGCGCGTCGGCGGCGACGGACGCTCCGGGCGCGATGCTGACCAGTTGGGCCGCCGGCGCGGGTGTGCCGACGCCGCCGCGCGCCCGCGCGAGCGTGGTGCCGATCGCCACCGTGCCGCCGCCGCCCCGCCCCGAGGCGTTGATCCGGCTGCCGGCGGTGAGGCTGACCAGCCCCGTCGCCTGCACCGCGACCTGGCCGCCAAGGCTGCGCCGGTCGCCCATGCCGCGCGCGGATATGGCGCCGGAGACGATTGCGGCGCCGCCCTCGGCGTCGATCAGCACCGTCCCGCCGCGCCGGCCCCTGCTGTCGGCGGAGATCACGCCGCCGGCGGTGACCAGGTTGGTGACGATGCCATCGACCGCCGCGGTGGACAGCGTGATGCGCCCGCCCTCGGCCGCGATCACGCCATCGTTGGTGACCAGCGCGGCCTGTCCGCGGGCGCCCTGGATCGTCTGCCGGCTGACATCAATCGACAGCAGCCCGTCGCCGTACAGATCGACGACGTTGCTGGCCACGCCGTCGAGCGACACCGTGCCGAATGCCGCGCTGATCCGCCCGTGATTGGCCACCTGCGGCGCGACCAGGGCCGCCAGCCCCGCGCCGCGCACCGAGATATGCCCCTCGTTGACGATCCGCGCGCCCGGCCGCGCCGGCTGGTCCAGCACGAAGTGCCCGGTCGCGACGCCGCGGCGCATGCCCTGCTCGGTGATGCCGGCGGCCGAGATCACCACGCTCTGCGCATCGACCACCGCGCCCGGCATGAACACCACGCCGGACTGGTTGATCAGCACCATCTGCCCGTTCGATGTCAGGCGCCCGGCGATCACCGAGGCATCCGGCCCGGTCACCCGGTTCAGCGTCATCGACTGCGCCGACGGATCCTGGAACCGCACCGCGGCGCGGCTGCCGATGTTGAAGCTGCTCCAGTCCAGCGCCGCACGCCCGCTGGACTGCAGTACCTGGAGGGTGTTGCCGCGCACCGACTGCGTGGCCTGGCCGGCGACCACGCGCATGCCGGTCGGCAACGTGCCCGGACCGATCGCCGGCGCAACCTGGGCGAACCCCGGCGTGGCCGCCAGCGCGCCGCACAGTCCGACCAGCGCGGTGCTGAGCAGCAGATGCGCTCGCGATTTCCCGGCGGCCATGTCCGTCCCCTTCGCCCGCGCCATCGTTCAGAACCGCGTCAGCACGCGCCAGTAGATCGCATCGGCGCGCAGCGGCGCTGCATTGCTGTTTGCACCTTGCGGCTGGCGGGTCTGGCGCGCCACTCCCTCGACATCGAATTCGGTGAACCGCGTCACGTTCATGCGCACGCCGCCGCCGGCCGATTGCAGCCGCCGGTTCGGGTCCGACCGCTGCCGTTCCCACGTCTCGCCCCAGTCGTAGAAGGTATAGAACTGCGTGCCGATCTGGATCGGGCCGGAAAACCAGTCGAGCGTGAATCCGGTGTTCAACTGCAGCTCGGCGGAGGCCACCAGGGCGGTGTCGCCGGTCACCTCGCCGGAATAGTAGCCGCGATTGTAGCGCGCGCCGCCGAGATAGAACTTTTCCGCCGGCGGCAGCACGTCGCCGCTGTACTGTCCGGCGAGCAGCCCTTGCAGCGCCACGGTGGCCCCGTTCCAGGGCGAGAACAGCGTCTGGTTGCGGCTGGCCTCGAAACTGACCTTGGTGAAATCGACCACCTCGCCGGTGCGGCCGGGCGGCGGCACTTCCTGGCCGTCGGAGCTGCTGCCCAGGCCGCGGACGCCCTGGCTCACCCGCAGGCTGATCCCGTTCAGCGCGGCGCGATCGCCGCCGGCCCATAGAATCCTGCAGCGCGTAGTCCGCGCCGATACGCAGCACCCGCAGGTTGTCCTGGCTGGCGAGCTGGCCGCCGGTGTCGATCTCGGATTGCAGAATGTCGAAATAGGCGCCCAGGTTCAGCGTCTGCCGGCGCGCGCGGATCAGCGGATACAGCGCGGCGAGGCCGGCCGTCGTGGTCACGCCGTGATAGCCCTCGGCGCCCAGTTGCCCGGTCGGGTCGGCGGTGCCCGATCCGGCATACAGCCGGATCTTGAGCCCCGAGCCGCCGACGAAGAACTCGCTGGTTGCCTGCCCGAAAAGCTGGGTGGCGCGCGCCGCGCCGTACAGCGAGATTTCGGTCTTCTCGCCCAATGACGTGAAGCTGTTGGCGTCCAGCACCACCAGCCCCTGCTCCGGGCCGGTCAGGTTGAAGGCGCGGTTGTCGGCGGTGGCCAGGCCCGAGAAGGCGGCGCGGCTGACCACGGCCACCAGGGTCAGCGCGCCCGGCTCGGTGGTCGATGGCCGCAGCACGGCGCGCAGGGAGATGCCGGGGATGTCCTGCGCCAGCAGCAGCCAGCGCTCCAGACTGGCGGCGCTGATCGGCTGCATATCGGTCAGATGGTCCAGGAACCGCAGCACCTGGACGGCCGCCGGGCCGATGTCGCCGTCCAGCTTGACCTCGGCGATGCGGCCCTCGGTGACGACGAACCGCAGCGCGCCGGCGCGGTCCAGGGTCACCTTCACCGCGGTCAGCACATAGCCGTCGCGTCGGTAGCGCGACAGGATGGCGTCGCGCGCCGCCTGGATGCGGACGATCGGCACCGCGTCGCCGGTCAGCCCCGCCAGCAGCGGCGCCAGGGCTGTAGTGCCGTGGGCGGCCCTTCCGTAGGCTGTCGCGCCATCCACCGTCGCGGCGCGCACCGCGACCGTGCCGCTGGCCGGCACGCCGCTCGCCGGCTCGGGCGCAACCGGGGGCATCGGCGCCAGCCGCGCGCCGACCGGCGGCAGGATGCGCGGCAGCGGCGAGCCCTGCGGCACCTGCTCGGCCGGACCGAAATTGCCCGGCGGAACGGTGGGCGGGCTCTGCGCCCAGGCCCGGCCGTCGCCGCACAGGCTCAGCGCCGCGGCCAGCCATGCCGCCGTCGTGTATCGTCGCCCTGCGGACTCCGGCATTGCGCGCCGCGTTTCCTCGTGACCCCTCCGCAACAGACTAGAGCAGCCGCCGCCGCTGCGTCGCGGATTTGTTATTCCGGCGAAGGAATAGGCCGCCGGTGTGGCGCGGGCAACCCGGTCGGGTCGGCGCACGTTGCCGCCCGACGCCCCAACCGGCTGCCAGGCGCCTGACCGGCACGCACCCGAGCGACGAAGCATCGAACCGACAAGCACCGGACCGACAAGCACCGGACCGACAAGCACCGGACCGACAAGCAATGGAGAGACTGGCCATGCCGCCGACCGCATCCCGCGTCATCATCATCACCGGCGGCTCCTCCGGCATCGGCCTGTGCACCGCGTTGCTGTTCGCCCGGCGCGGCTGGCGGGTCGGCCTGATCGCCCGCTCGCAGACGGGTCTCGCCGCCGCCGCCGAGCGCATCCGCGCGGAGGGCGGCCGGGTGGCCACCGCGTCGGCCGATGTGGCCGACAGCGCCGCCCTGGGCGAAGCGGCGGCGCGGATCGAGGCGGAGCTGGGCCCGATGGAGGTCTGGGTCAACAATGCCGGCATCGGCGTGATCGCCCGCTTCACCGACACCGAGGAGCGCGAGTTCCGCCGCGTCATCGACGTCACGTTCCTCGGGCAGGTCAACGGCACACGCATCGCGCTGGCGTCCATGAGCGCGCGCCGGCGCGGCGTCATCGTCGGCATCGCCTCGGCGGTGGCGTTTCGCGCGGTGCCGCTGATGTCCGCCTACAGCGCGGCGAAATGGGCGGTGCGCGGATTCTATGAGGCGGTACACGCCGAGCTGATGCACGACCGCCTGCCGATCCACCTGGCGCTGGTGCATCCGCCCGCGGTCAACACGCCGTTCTTCGGCCATGCCCCGGCGCATTTCGGCGCCGGGCACGAGGCCGACGTGCCGCGGCCGCCGCCGCCGGTGTATCAGCCGGAGCTGATCGCCGAGGCGGTCTGGCTGGCGGTCACCGAGCAGCGGCGCGACGTCAGGGTGAGCGGCAGCACCGAGCAGTACGCGGTGATGAACACGCTGATGCCGGGCGTGCTGGACCGCGTCTCGGCGCTGGCCGGCTTCGTCGCCCAGCGAACCCGGCGGCGCGACGTGGTGGAACGGCACAAACCGGCGCTGTTCGACGGCAACAGCGAGGGCGTGGTGCATGGCCCGTTCACCCGCGAGGCGAAAGCGGGCAGCAGCCAGATGTGGCTGCAGCGCAACCGGCTGGCGGTGGGACTGGCCGGGCTGGGCCTGGCGATCGCCATGAAGCCGGCGCGCGGCGCGGGCCGCGCGATGCGCCGCCGCTGAGCAGCCGGGCGGGGCGGTCGGCGCCGGTCAGCAGCGACCGCTCCGACACCCCCCAGGCTGTGCCAGAACTCCAGCCGACCCGGGCTGAGCCCGACCGCCGCGCGGCGACGCCGCCTCAGTGTGGCGAGATTGCCGCCGCTCCGAAGGCGTTGGCCGCGTGGAGGATGCTGAAGGCGGGGATCGAGAGCGCCGCTTCCGCCTTCACCGCTCTGAGCCCTCTCGTGAGGAACCTTCCGCCGCCCGACATTTCGTTCGAGGTGATAGGCGATTTCCTTCTCTGTGTGCGCGATGTCCCGGGCGAGGCGCTCGGCGCCGGCGATGTTCTTCGGACTGGCGACGGCCCGCATCTTCGTCTTATCCAGCGCTACCAGGCGTCCGCCGACAAGCCCCTGTTCGCGGCAGAACTGGATGAAGACCGCGATCAACGACGCTCTGGAGATTGCATGAGGGTGTCTTGGGAGCGCGGCCTTGAAGCCCTCCCGATGCAACGGCTGATCCTCGTATCCCCTGGGCAAGGGTCTCGTCGATGATATCCAAGTCGCGGAGACGATCGCCTCCGGATTGTCGTGCCGCAAAGCCGCTATGGTGCGGTAGTCAGGCGCGAGACGGCGCATCAACCACAGCGCCTCCAGGTCGCGAACGCACGCCCTCTCCAGATGCCGAGATGAGCGGACCTGATTGAGATAGCCCCAGATATACAGGCGGAGCATGTCGCCAGGCTGGTAACCCGGCCGGCCCGTAGCCGCCGCGATGGCACGATTGAAGCCTACCTCCGCCAGTTCCAGGCTGCCGACGAACGCATCGACAACGCGAACAAGGGATTCTGGCGCGACGTAGTCATCCACGCTCGGGGGCACCAGGCTTGCCTGGCTGCGGTCGACTTCTTCAATGAAGCCCATTTTCAATGAAGCCCATTTGCGAATCCCGTCCACTGGCGCCGCACCTCAGATTGCCCTCGCTCCACTTCGCTAGCTCGGGAAGTACTCCACGTGAGTCTCAGCCGTCCGGCCAATGTAAAGCGCTCGTCGGCCAGAGAACGACACGACGTAACCTGCACAGCCGGCTGATGCGACCTTTTTGCAGAAACCGAGATAGGTGTAGCCAGGCGCCAGTTGTTGCGCTTCCTTGATGGCGGCTTGGATGCGGCCTGCGTCCAAGGACGGTGCAACGGGATCGTCGATCTTGTGCGTCGGCACTTCGACGAGGTCGCCATCTGGCATGTAGTAGGTCGCAAGAGCGCGACGGAAGTCGATCGCGTAACCTTCAAATCCCTCGTGCATCAATGTCCCGACGACCTGCGGAAAGGTCATCGTGTTGTCTTCCGCGCCATCGAGGCAGACCTTGGCGACGGCTTTCTTGTAATCGTCCATGTCTATTCTCCTTACTGTGAATTGGATGGGGTCATTCGGTCGGCATGGCCGTCATCTGACCATGCTCGACCAACCGCTTTAGGAGCCGCTTCAGTGTCTCCCGTTCGGCTCTGGCCAGGCTGCCGAAGAATTCTGCGTCGTTCTGATCGGCGAGCGCGGCCAGCTCCGGGACCAAACTGCTCCCCCGCGGCGTCAACGCGAGCGTTTGTGCGCGGCCGTCGCTGTTGTCCGCCTTGCGGATGATCAGCGATTTGTCGATCAACCGATCAGCCAGCTTCGTGATCGCCCCGCGCGTCATGCCCATTTCATCGGCGACGCGGCTCGGCGGCATAGGATCCCTGCCGTACATCGCGCGCAGCATCACCCATTCGGCGGCTGTCACTCCTTTGACGGCAAGCTTGCCAGCGAAGGCGTGTGAGACGTGGTTGGACACAGTGCGTAGCCAAAAACCGAGATGTGCGGTCAGGTCCGATGCGGGCGGGAATGATGACATAACGGCTCCTTAGTTGACTAGGAAACTGCCACCCTGAAGTTTCCCGGTCAACGACATAGAAGCGTAGCTCATCGGACACCGCGCCCATCCGATGTCGGGCGCAGGAGGTTTTCGCACAGCCTGCCCCGCGCCGCCCCGTCTGGACAGAACGCCCCGCCCCATGTGAGTGCAGCGGCCATGAGCATGCTCCCGCGCGACCTCTACCTCGATCTTCTTGTCGATTGCCTGTCCAACCTCGTCCACGGCCCGCTGCCGGCCGATCCGTGGAACGATGGCCTGTTCCGCCGCGATGCTCCGGCCGGGCGGGACGCCGATTCCCCGGCGCACACGATGGTCGGTATCCTGCGCCTGCGGAACCTGCGCCAGCTGACCCAGCAGGTGATAGACGACAAAGTGGCCGGCGACCTCATCGAAACCGGAGTTTGGCGCGGCGGCTGCTGCATCCTCATGCGCGGCGTGCTGGCGGCCAACGCCGACCCCGATCGCCGCGTGTTCGTGGCCAATTCCTTCGCCGGCGTGCCGCCGCCACGGCCCGACCTGTTCCCCGCCGACGCCGGCGACACGCTGCACATGCTGCGCACGCTCGCCATCCCCGCCGATCAGGTCCGGGCGAATTTCGCCCGCTATGGCCTGCTGGATGACCGGGTGATGGTCATCGAGGGCTGGTTCAGCGACACCCTGCCGCGGCTCGCGGACGAGCGGTTCGCGCTGCTGCGCCTGGATGGCGACCTGTACGAGTTCGACCTATGTGGCGCTGGACAGCCTGTACCCGCGCCTGTCGCCCGGCGGCTTCGTCATCATCGACGACTACGGCGCCATTCCGCAATGCCGGCAGGCGGTGACGGAGTATCGGGACCGGCACGCCATCACCGCGCCGATCACCGAGATCGACTGGACCGGCGTGTACTGGCGCAAGCCGTAGGCACTGGCGCAAGCCGTAGGCACTGGCGCAAGCCGTAGGCACTGGCGCAAGCCGTAGGCACTGGCGCAAGCCGTAGTCGGCGCTACGCCTCGCGGTAGTCCAGCAGGATCAGCCCGATCAGCACGAAGCAGGCCGGCCACACCCAGCCGGCGATGCGCGCGGTCCGGCCGTCGGCGCGGATGTCCAGCCAGCGCGCCCAGCCGGCGGCGATGCCGGCCAGCGCCAGCGGCGTATGGGTGATCTCGATCAGCAGCTGGTCGCGCACATTGGCGATCGCGTGCTGATGGGTCAGCAGCGCGGCGCCGCCGACCGCAGTCAGCAGCGGGAACGCCAGCGCCGCCCGGCGGCTGGCCCAGCCGCCGGCCCGCACCCGCCACTCAAACAGCGCGAACGCGACCGTCAGCGCCACGAAGAACCGGTGCTGCAGCACCTCCGGGTCGCGCAGGCTGGCAAAGAACCCTTCGGCGCCCAGCGGCCAGACTTCCGGGTCCGACCGCAGGAACAGGAATGCCGCCAGCCCGAGCAGCACCAGCGGCCAATGCCGCGCCCAGCGCGCGCCCGCTTGGTTCAGCAGCGCGAGCAAGCCCACCGCGAGCACGAACAGTCCGGCCCAGTGGTGGTTGTATTCCGACCACGCGATGTCGCCGGCGTTGCGCGCGGGGATGTTGCCGGAACCGGGCACGAAGGCCGGCGCCGCCGTGGTCCGGTGCGCCGCGGCCTCGGCGTCCAGCCTGGATTGCAGCGCCGGCAGGGTCAGCGAACCCCGGTCGGGGCTGGTCAGCCTCGGCCATTGCGGCGCGTTGCGCGCGACGATCTCCGGCCAGCTGACGCGGTCCTGCGTCAGATCCACCGCCGGCGGCGAGGAAGTCAGGGCGGCGGCGGCGAAGAACAGCGAGAAGCCGATGCCGATCTCCACCTCGGCAAACCGCTTCAGGCGCAGCACCGACGCGCCGGGATCGCGGCGCAGACGCCCGACCACGCGGAAATTGCCATAGCCCAACGCCAGCAGGGCGGCGAACAGGGCGATCTTGGCGCACACCATCACGCCATAGGCGGTGCCGTACAGCCCCTTGAGCGAGCCGACATAGACCACCGCCATGACGCCGCCCGAAACGATGATGCAGCCCACGCCGAGCATCGACATGCGCGAGAACCGCGCGCCCACCGCCCGCCAGCCGATGCCGTCGCGCACCCGGCCCAGCGCCAGCACGAAGGCCGGGATGCCGCCGATCCAGATGGCGGCGCCCAACTGATGCAGCGCCTCGACCGCCAGCAGCGGCGCCTGCCCGGTCAGGCGCGCCGCCGCGTGCGTGGTCAGCGTCGCCGCCGCGAGTTCCGCCGCCCCGGCCAGCAGCAGCAGCCAGGCCGGGGCGCGGCGTTCCGCGCCGAGCAGCGCGCCCGCCAGCACCAGCGCGGCGGCGATCTTGCCCAGGCTCGCCATCGCGAAATAGGCGCCCAGCACCTCGGGCCAGCTCAGATCCACGGTGGCCACCAGCACCGAGCCCTGCATCGCCAATGTCAGCGCTTCGCAGGCGATCAGCGCCAGCGCCGCGAAGCCGGCGATCCGCGCGGTGTCGCGCAAGATTCCCGGGCCGGCGGGCAAGGTTGCGAACGGGCGGGCCAGAAAGATCAGGAACAGCACCCCGCCCAGCGCCATCGACTGCGCGACAATGGTCAGCCCGTGGATGATGACGGACAGATAGCCGAACACATCGACCAGCAGGCTCACCTCAGGGCGCGGCCCTGGTTGCCAGCGGGGCAGCGGGCGGGACGGCGGGCGGGGTGGCGGCCGGCGTGGGCGTCACGGTGAACGGCACGTCGCCGCGGGTGATATGGCCGTCGATGGCCAGCACCTGCCAGCGCAGCGAATAGGCGCCCGGGGCCAGGTCGGCCGCGGTCGTCAGCACGTCCGGGGCCGGCGGCGGGCCGATCGGCAGGATCTCGGCGTTGCCGTCCGGCCGGGTCAAGGTCAGGCGCGACCGCCGCGCGTCGATGCGACTGTTATAGCGCATCACCATCGCCACGCGGCCGGCCGGCATGGCGGCGCCGATCGCCGGCTGGCTGGAGATCAGGATGGCGTGCGCCGCGGCCGCAACCGGGGCCATCGCCGCGCCGGCCGCCAGGATCACGAAACAGGCGGCGCAAGTCAGGCGGCGGCGTGACATGCCGGCGATCTAGCCGGTCGCGTGCGCCGCAGCAATGGACGCCCGGCGACAGATCGGACCAGGCCCGGCGCGACGCGCTGCCGCAATGGAGAAGCTGGCGCATCGCTACAACGCGAGACGCCGGGGGCAGAAACGGGCGTTGCCCAGGCGGTGGTGCCAATCAACCATCAGGTCAATGTCCGCCTCGCGCCGACGGGGCACCAGCGCCATCGCACGCGCCAGGGGTTTTCTCAGCGCCGTCAGAACCTGTTGTCACCTGGGTTCGGAGCCCTGCCAGCGCCGGGCAATGCGGCATGGTCACGAGCCGTTCAGGACGCAGCCGGCGACATGACAGCGATTGCCGCTTGACACGCAGTCCCAGCGGGACGACAAACGGCGCGGAATTGTCCCAGAGGGAAACAACCATGCCCAACTTCTCCAAGGCGACCCTGTTGCGGATCGCCCGCCAGATCCAGACCGAGGAGACGGCCGACAGCCCGCCGCTGGCCAAGCTGGCGACGTTCGGCGCGTTCGGACGCAAGGCGATGTACAACTGGACGCTGCCGGAGACCGATCCGCAGCATCGCGCGATGCCGCCGATCGCCAAGCGCATGGTCGCCATGCTGGCCTATCTGTCCGGCGCCGGCCTGCTCAACGACAAGCGGATGGACGAGATCCTGGCGCTGCAGCAATCGTTCGAGACCGGGACCGAGGGCGCCGTGGCGCTGCGCCGCCTGAACCGCCGGACCGCGCGGGTCAAGGGCGTCCGGCGCGCCGGAGCCAAGCCCGCCGCCGCCGCCGCCGCCACCGCCGCCACCGAAGCCGAGCCGACGCCGCCGCGCGTCGCGGCCTGATCGCAGGACCGAACGGCAGGGCCGCGGCGGTGGTCTTGCTGTCCGCCCAGGTTGCGCGTAAACCGTTTCAATGACGGTCTGACAGCTGACGGTCTGACAGGCTGGCGGTCTGACAGGCCGTTGCGGGCTGGTCGCACCCCGAACCGGAGGAGTGGCTGGATGAGCGTCGTCGTGCAACGGGCCGAGTTCGCCGCCGACCGTCAATTCGTCGATGTCGTGGTGGGGCTTCCGGATCGGCGGCCCGGCTGGGCGGTGGCGTTGCACGCGCAGGGCCCGGATCCCGTCTCCACCACGCGCCAGTCCTGCCTGGCCCACGGCGGCGGCGCGGCCGCGGTGCGGTTCTACCCGTTCGCCCATCCCGGATCGTACACCTTGATGGCGCGGCTGATCGCGCCCGACGCGGACGACAGCCCACGGCAGAAGCGCGCCGCGCGGGAGATGGTCGAGATCGGCAAGGCCTCGGTGCCGCCGCTGGACGAGGCGGCCGCCGCGACCTGGCTGCGCCAGGACGGGGCCGATCTGCAGCAAGCGGCCAGCCGCGCGCTGGTGCCGCTCTGCGTCGATCCGCACGGCACGCCATGCTTCTGGCCGCTACGCGGCGAGACCGATCGCCGAATTGCGGTGCTGTCGATTCCCAAGGCGGGCACCTATCTGATGACCAACCTGCTCACAAATCTCGGGGTTGTCAGTTGCAACGTGCATCTGGGACGCGGGCTGGTGAGCGACTACCGGCTGTCCAAGCAGATGCCGGCCCCGACACCGCGATACCTGGACGTGGCGATCTCGGCGCGCCTGGTGCTGCCGGGGCAGTCGATGGCATCGCACATGGTGCGCGACCTGGCGACGCAGGTGTCGCTGCACGGCTACAACAAGATATTCGTCTATCGCGAACTGCGCGCGGCGCTGGTCTCGGCATTCCGGACCGGCGCGCGGCGCAGCACGCGGCGGTCGGCGGAAAAGCGGGCTGCCGCCGCGGCGGCGGGCCGCGATCTCGTCGATAGCGCCCAGGGCTTCGTCGCCTGGCTCGAGCGCGATATCGAGCGCATGCGCCGGCAATACGTCGCGGCTGCCGGCTGGCACGGCCATCCTGGCGTCTGCCTTGTGTCGTTCGAGGAGATCATGGGCGATGCCGGCCCGGACCGGCAGGTCAGGGCGGTGGTCGCCGTCGCCGCGCAATGCGGCGTGTCGGCCTCCGACGAGGCGGCGCGGGCGCTGCTGGGGCGGACCATCGGGGCGGAGACGCAGACCTTCTCCGGGGCGCGCTCGACGCTGGACGAGTACTGGTCGCCGGCGGCCGAGGCGCTGTTCCGCAAGGCCGGCCTGCGCGACCTGAACGTCCGGTTCGGCTACGAGCCGGCCTGAACGGGCCCGCCCGCCGGCCCTGCACACCGCGGCGCGCACCCCATATGACAGGGCATGATCATCGTTCTGACTGTCCTGGTGGCGCTGGCGATGCTGGGCACGCTCGGCGTGCTGTTCGCCGGCATGCTGGGCCTGGTGCGCGGCGGCGGCGAGGGCGACGAGGCCGCCGGCCGCCGGTCCAACGCGCTGATGCGCTGGCGCATCATCCTGCAGGCGGTGGCGCTGCTGCTGTTCGTGCTGCTGCTGTCGCTGATCCGGTCGTAGGGCGGACTCCGGCGGCGCTCACTCGAACAGGTTGGCCAGAGACGAGGTGAGGTGCCCGACCAGCGAGGGAATGGCGTCGGCCATCTTCAGGTTGACCTTGTCGGCATAGGCGACGTCGCGGACCTGGTACTTCTTGTAGTCGGAGAACTCGTCCACCTCCTGCGTGCGGAAATTCTCGTTCGTGTTGTTGGTGTCCGCCTCGCCGCTGGAATAGGGCGTCATGTCGGTCACCGCGTAGCTGCTGCTGTGGTTGGACTTGTAGGCGCCGGTATGGGTGTGCTGCGCCACCTTCTCGCCGTGCAGCGGGCGCTCGGAAATCTGGATGTCGGTGGTGACCGCGTAGGTCACGTCCTGATACGCCTCGTTGAACAGGAACGTCCCGGCCGCCACGCCCAGCCCGACCGCGCCGCCCGCATAGGGGTTGCCGGACCCCAGCCCGGTCAGCACGCCGGCGGTCGCGCCCAGCAGCAGCGGCTCGCCATAGTTCGCGGCCAGCAGCCCCGGCGTCTGCCCTGGCTTCAGCTTGCCGGCCTGCAGCACGTTGACCTGCACCATGTAGTGCGCCTGCGACGGCTCATCGACCACGGTGTAGCCGCGCGCCTGCAGCGCCTGGATCAGCGATCCGCGCACGTCGATGTCGGGATAGTCCGAGGTGTTGCGCACGCCCACGTAGATGGTGCGCAGCCGGTCCGGAACCGGATCGAGGAACACCGTCTCGCTCATGTGCGTATGCACGTCGAGCTCGCCGTGGTTGGCCAGCGCATCGACCCCGGAACAGCCCGGCAGCGCCAGCACCCCGAGCGCCCCCAGCATCAGCAATGGCCGCAGCAGCGGCCGGATGACATGGTTCAAGGCGATGCTCCCCAACAGTGGCGTCGCACTCGAACGCCGGAACAAACATGGTCGCCGCGCGCCGATATCGTATCGAAGGCCGTGGAGTTGCCCTAGCGCAACGGGTGGCGGAGGGTCAACACGTCGCTTCTCACATAAATGACAATCGGACCGCGCCGCCGGACCCACTCCTGCCGGCGCCGCCCCCCGGACCCGGCGCCGCCCCGCCTCCCGGCTTGGCAGCGACCGGCCGGCCTCGTAAACCACGCTCGAACCAGGTGAGCGCCGTCGCCAGATGAAGATCCTCGTCGCCGTCAAGCGGGTGGTCGATTACAACGTCAAGGTGCGGGTCCGCGCCGATGGCAGCGGCGTCGAGACGCAGGGCGTCAAGATGTCGATGAACCCGTTCGACGAGATCGCCGTCGAGGAAGCCGTCCGCCTGCGCGAAAAAGGCGTCGGCACCGAGATCGTCGCCGTCTCGCTGGGGGCTGCGCAATGCGCCGAGACGCTGCGCACGGCGCTGGCGATGGGGGCGGATCGCGGCATCCTGGTGCAGACCGATGCCGAGCTGCAGCCGCTGGCGGTGGCCAAGCTGCTGCGCGCCATCGCCGAACGTGAGCAGCCGCGCCTGGTGATCCTGGGCAAGCAGGCGATCGACGACGACATGAACGCCACCGGCCAGATGCTCGCGGCCCTGCTCGGCTGGCCGCAGGGCACCTTCGCCAGCAAGCTGGTCGTCGATGGCGAGACGCTGTCGGTCACCCGCGAGGTCGATGGCGGGCTGGAGACCGTGGCGCTGGCGCTGCCGGCGCTGGTTACCACCGACCTGCGCCTGAACGAGCCGCGCTACGCCTCGCTGCCCAACATCATGAAGGCGCGCAAGAAGCCGATCGAGACGCTGACCCCGGCCGAGCTGGGCGTGGATCCGGCGCCGCGCCTGACCGTGCTGGGCGTGGCCGAGCCGCCGAGGCGCAAGGCGGGCGTCCGCGTCGGCTCGGTCGCCGAGCTGGTGGCCAGGCTGCGAACCGAAGCGAAGGTGATCTGATGGCCGTCCTGGTTCTGCTGGATTTCGACGCGCACGGCATCAAGCAGCCGTCCCGCTCGGCGGTCGCGGCGGCCGCCCTGCTGGGCGGCGAGCTGCACGCGCTGGTCGCGGGAGACGATCTCGCCGCGGCGGCCGCAGCAGCGTCGCGGCTGCCGGGCGTCGCCCGGGTGCTGCGCGCCGAGGGCGAGGCGTTCGCGCACGCCCTGGCCGAACCGCTCGCCGACCTGCTGGTGGCGCTCGCGCCCGGCTACACGCACCTGCTGGCAGCGGCCACCGCCGTCGGCAAGAACGTGCTGCCGCGCGCCGCCGCCCTGCTGGACGTGCAGCCGATCAGCGACATCTCCGCCGTCGTCGATGCCGAGACCTTCGTGCGCCCGATCTATGCCGGCAACGCCCTGGCCACGGTGCGCAGCGGCGACCGGATCAAGGTGATTACCGTGCGAGCGGCCAATTTCGACCCGGTGGCGACCGAGGGCGGCGCTGCCGGCATCGAGGACGCGCCCGGCATCGCCGCGCCGACCGCCAGCCGCTTCGTCTCCGCCGAGCTGTCGCGCAGCGAGCGGCCGGAGCTGACCGCCGCCCGCGTGGTGGTCTCCGGCGGGCGCGGCATGCAGAGCGGCGACAACTTCCACCTGCTCGATCCGATCGCCGACCGGCTGGGCGCGGCGGTCGGCGCCTCGCGGGCGGCGGTGGATGCCGGGTTCGTGCCGAACGACTACCAGGTGGGCCAGACCGGCAAGATCGTGGCGCCCGAGCTGTACATGGCCATCGGCATTTCCGGCGCGATCCAGCACCTGGCCGGCATGAAGGACAGCAAGGTGATCGTGGCGATCAACAAGGACGAGGAGGCGCCGATCTTCCAGGTCGCCGACTACGGCCTGGTCGCCGACCTGTTCGTGGCGCTCCCCGAACTCGCCGCCGAGCTGGCGCGCGCATGACCGACGCCGCAGCCGACCCGGCGCCGGGGCCAGCGGCGGCGATCGAGCGGGTCGGCATCGTCGGCGCCGGCCAGATGGGCAGCGGCATCGCCCATGTCTGCGCCCTGGCCGGCATTTCGGTGGTGCTGTCCGACGCCAGGCCCGAGGCGCTCGACCGGGTGCTGGCCGCGGTGTCGCGCAACATGGACCGGCAGGTGGCCAAGGGTACGCTGAGCGCCGAGGATCGCGGCGCCGCACTGGCGCGCATCCGCACCAGCGCCGACCTTTCGGCGTTCTCGGAGTGCGAGCTGGTGATCGAGGCCGCCACCGAGAAGGAGGACGCCAAGCGCGGCGTCTATCGCGCGCTGGCGCCGCATTTGCAGCCGGGCTGCCTGCTCGCCTCGAACACCTCGTCCATCTCGATCACCCGGCTGGCGGCCAGCAGCGACCGCGCCGACCGCTTCATCGGCATGCATTTCATGAATCCGCCGCCGCTGATGAAGCTGGTCGAGCTGATCCGCGGCATCGCCACCAGCGAAGCGACGTTCAGCGCCGCCCAGAGCCTGGCCGAGCGCCTGGGCAAGACCGTCGCGGTCAGCGAGGATTTCCCCGCCTTCATCGTCAACCGCATCCTGGTGCCGATGGTCAACGAGGCGGTGTACGCGCTGTATGAGGGCGTCGGCTCGGTGGCCGGCATCGACGCGGCGCTGCGCCTGGGCGCCAATCACCCGATGGGGCCGCTGGAACTGGCCGATTTCATCGGCCTGGATACCTGCCTGTCGATCATGCAGGTGCTGCACGAGGGCCTGGCGGACACCAAGTACCGGCCCTGCCCGCTGCTGGTGAAATACGTCGAGGCCGGGTGGCTGGGCCGCAAGGCTGGCCGCGGCTTCTATGACTACAGCGCCACCCCGCCGCGGCCGACGCGCTAGGCCGGCCGCCGGCCCGGCCAGATGCCCGCCATCGGCCTGCTGCACGCCCGCGACCTGCCGGCTTTGGCCAGCCTGGATGAGCTGCGCGCGCGCCTGACCGGGGGGTCGCGCGAGGATGTCCGCCTGCTGCACGCGCCGGCCGGCGAGGCGGCGCATACGCCCGCCGGGCTGATCCCCGGCGTGACCCTGTTCGGACCCGGGCGGTCGCCGGCGATGACCGCATCGCCCACCGGCGTCACGCCGCTGCGCGAGACCAGCTCGGTGCTGCTGCACGACGCGCTGTTCCTGGCCGGCTCGATGACCGTGCTCGACAGCCGCGACCGGCTGTTCCGCGACGGCATTGACAACCTGCCCGATCCGGCGGCGCTGGCCGAGGGCGGCACGCTGTACGCGCGCGGGCCGGACGGCGCGCTCGCGCTGGACGCGGCGGTGCGGCGCGACGCTGTGCGGATGGATGGCATCGCCCTGCCGGTCTGCGGAGTCGGGCTGCCGAACTACGGGCATTTCCTGCTCGACGGCCTGCCCGCCGTGCTGCTGCACGCGCAGCTGTTCGCCGACCTGCCGTGGCGCGTGGTCGGCCAGCGGCTGCACCCGTGGCAGGACGCAGATCCTGGCCGCGCTGGGCCTGCGCGCGCGCTATATCGAGACCGGGGCCGCCACCGTGTTCGACCGCGTGCTGACCTCGACGCTGCTGGCGATGCACGTGTCGCACCCGACCCGGTTCATCCGCCCGGTGTTCGACCTGCTGCGCTTCGCCTTCGGCGCGACCGGCGGCCGAGGGCCGCGCAAGCTGTTCCTGTCGCGCGCCGGCCATGACGGGTGGCGCGCGCTGCGCAACCGTCAGGCGGTCGAGTCGGCGCTGGGCCTGCTCGGCTTCGCGGTGCATCCGCCCGGACACCATGAGCGTGGCCGAGCAGGCGGCGGCGATGGCCGAGGCGCGGTTCGTGATCGGCGAGAGCGGGGCGGCGATGGCCAATGTCGGATTCTGCCCGCAGGGAGCCACCGTGCTCGAGCTGCAGCCCGAACGGTTCGTCGAGGGCTGGACCCGCGGCATGTGCTTTCATCTCGGCCACCGCTGGCACCTGTATCTCGCCCGCGTCGAACTCGCCGCCGCTGCGCGACGCGAGCGGCAGGACGCTCGACCCCAACCGGCACTTCTCCTATGACATCGACCCGCTCGACCTGATGGCGACGGTGGCCAGGATCGAGGCCGCCGGCTGACGCGCCGGCCGCGAGGAGGGGCGTCGTGGACGAGCTGGCGATCTGCGCGATCTTCCATAACGAGCAACCGTATATCCATGAATGGCTGAGCTTCCATTACGCGCAGGGCGTGCGACGCTTCGTGCTGTACGACAATGCCAGCACCGATGGCGACGCGGGCGGCGATCGACGGTTGGGCGCGGCGCGACCTCGTGACCGTCATCGACTGGCCGCGGACAGGGCATGCAGATCCGCGCCTATGCCGACATGGCCGCGCGGTTTCGCGACTGCGCCGAGTGGTGCGCGTTCATCGATTGCGACGAGTTCCTGGTGCCCGCAATCCAGCCTGGGCCTGTCGGACGTGCTGCGGCTGGTCGGGCGACGGCGAACGGATTGTACGTGCATTGGTGGATGTTCGGCTCGTCGGGGCATGTCGCCCGGCCGCCGGGGCTGGTGACGGAGGCGTTCCGTTGGCGCGCGCCGGACGAGTTCGGCGCGCATTCCTTCGGCAAGAGCGTGATGCGGCTGGCCGCGGTGACCCATGTCGGGCTGCACGTCTTCCGCTGCCGCGACGGCGATGGTCAACGATGCCGGCTGGCAGATCGACCAGCACTCGGCCGGCGGCCAGGCGCAGACCAGCCACCGCCTGCTGGCGCTGAACCACTACTTCACCAAGTCGCGCGAGGAATGGCGGCTGCGCCGCGCGCTGGGCAAGGCCGACAAGACGGCGGATGACCCGGCGTTCTTCCGCGCCGATGCCGAGTTCGCGCAGCACGATATCAATGCCGTGCGCGACGACCGCGCGGCGCTGTTCATGCAGGCGGCGCGGGCGCTGTTCTACCTGCCGCCGCGGCGGGGTCGCGGCCGCAATCGATCCGGTCGGCCCGCCCATCTGCTGAGCGCGCACGGCACGCTGCTGTGCTGGGACGGCGAAGCCGGGCGGCCGGCGCAGTGTCCGCCCGAGCGGCTGTCCCCGACGCGCCAGCCGCTGCGCTGCGAGCCGGGGGCGGCGGCGGAGTGCCGGCTGCTGCGCCCGGAAGGCGGCGCGCTCGCTGATCGACGGCGCTGCTTCGTTCAGCCCGGTTGCCGCCGGCGCCGGCGGCGGGCTGCACCTGCGCGCCGGACCGGTGTTCCTGTGCGCCGAGGGCGGCTCGCCCGAGAGTCCGCGCCAACCGCGCCGAGGCGCGCGAGTGGGAGACGTTCCTGCCGTTGACCGCGGCCGATGTCGAGCAGCTGGTCCGCCTGTCGCCCGGCGCGGCCCGGCTGCTGCCTGGCTTTCAGCTTGAGCTGGGCGAGGATCGCTACGATCTGCGCTGGGGCGTGCCGCGCGCCCGGCTGGCGGCGACCGCGGCACCAACGTCCCTGACGCTGTACGACCTCGCGGCCGGCTGAGGCGGAGCCGGCGTCACGCCCCGGCCAGCAGCGCCGCGGCGCTGACGAACTCCACCCCCGCCGCCTCCAGCCGCGCCCGCGCGGTGTCCAGCGTTGTGCCGGCGTGCGGCAGCGGCAGTCCGATGCCGCGGCAGGCGTCCTCGATGACCACGACGGCGTAGCCAAGCCGTGCGGCGTCCTCGGCCGACCAGGCGACGCAGAAATCGGTCGCCAATCCGGCCAGGAACAGCCGGCGCACGCCGCGCTCGCGCAGCAGGCCGTTCAGGCCGGTGGGCGTGCGGTGGTCGTTCTCGAAAAACGCCGAATAGCTGTCCAGGTCGGGGCGGAAGCCCTTGCGCACGATCGCCTGCACGCGCCGCAGATCCAGCGCCGGATGCAGCGCCGCCTCGGGCGACCCCTGGATGGCGTGGTCGGGCCACAGCAGCTGCGGTCCGTAGGGCAGATCGACGGTGGCATAGGGCGGCAGGCCGTGCGTGCCCGCGAACGAGATATGGCCCGGCGGATGCCAGTCCTGCGTGGCGAAGGCCTGCGCGAACACCTGGTCCAGCAGGCGGTTGATGACCGGCACCACCGCGTCGCCGCCGTCCACGGCCAGCGCGCCGCCGGGCATGAAGGTCGGCTGCACGTCGATCAGGCCCAGCACGTCGCAGACCGGATCGGGCCTCATGCGGCGGCTGCGGCTGCGGACTTGCGCGCCGGCTTGGTCGCAGGCGGCGGCGTCTTGGCCGGATAGCGGCACCACGGCGCGCCGACGCAGCGCCAGCACTCCGGCGTCCGCGCGCGGCAGACATAGCGCCCGTGCAGGATCAGCCAGTGATGCGCCGGCCGCAGCAGGTCGGGCGGCAGGCGCGCCACCAGCGCGTCCTCGACGGCGCGCAGGGTCTTGCCGGGGGCGACGCCGGTGCGGTTGCCCAGGCGGAAGACATGCGTATCGACCGCCATCGTCGCCTGGCCGAAGGCCACGTTCAGCACCACGTTCGCGGTCTTTCTGCCGACGCCGGGCAGCGCCTCCAGCGCCGCGCGATCCTCCGGCACGCGTCCGCCATGCTCGGCGAGCAGGCGCTCGGACAGGGCGACCACGTTGCGCGCCTTGCCCTGCCACAGCCCGATGCTGCGGATGTGCCCGGCCACGCCCTCCACCCCCAGCGCGACCATCGCCGCCGGATCCGGGGCGGCGGCGAACAGCCCGCCGGTCGCCCGGTTGACCGAGGCGTCGGTCGCCTGCGCCGACAGCACGACGGAGACCAGCAGGGTGTACGGGTCGGCGAAGACCAGCTCGCTGGCGGCGTCCGGATTGGCGCGGCCCAGGGCTTCGATGAACAGCCGCACCTGCGCGCGCGTCATCGGCGGCGTCTTGCCGGGCCGGGCGGCGGTGCGACTGGCGCGGTGCGGCGCGGCGGCGGATGCCATGCCCGCATCCTCCCCGGCGTCGCGCATCCTGGCAAGACCGCCGCCGGCCCCATATCGCAGGCATGACCGCGGCGGCGGATACCCCGATCTTCGAGGCGGTGATCGTGCCGCACCGCAGCCTGTCGCGCCGCGGGCGGATGCGGCTGCTCTCCGCGCTGGGCCTGCTGTGCGGGATCAACGCCGCGGTCTTCATCCACATGGGCGCCTGGCCGGTCGGCGGGTTCACCGGGATCGAGCTGCTGCTGGCCGGCGTGCTGCTGCAGGTCAACGCGCATGGCGCGCGCGCCAGCGAGATCGTGCTGCTGACCGCCGGCGGCCTGCACATCACTCGCACCGACGCGGGCGGGTCGCGGCGCGAGCGGCGGCTGCCGGCGGCCTGGCTGCGCATGACGCTGGAGGAGGTTCCGGGCCGGGCGCCCCGCCTGCTGCTGCAGGCCCGCGAGCTGCGCGAGGAGATCGGGGCCAGTCTGGGCGAGGCCGAGAAACGCGATCTGGCGGCGGCGCTGCAATCGGCGTTGCTGCGCTGGCGCAGCCCGGTGTTCGACAACCCGCAATTGCGCACCGAGCCGCGAGCGGCTCGCAGCGCTGCTGCTCAGGCGCCCGACGGCTGGTCCTCGCTGCCGAGCGAGTGCATCAGCTCATAGACCGACCTGCGCGCCGCGGGGCTGGCAATGCGGTAATAGGCGCGCACCACCTCCATCGTCTCGCGGTTCTGCAGGATGTCGTCGATCGCGTCGCCGAACCCGGCCTGCTTGTCGGCGAATCCCGCGCCGCCGAGCAGCGGATCGGGCTGTTCGTTGAACAGCCAGGCGATGCTGACACCCAGCGCGCGGGCGATCTGCTACAGGCGAGAGGCGCTGACCCGGTTGCCGCCGCGCTCGTATTTCTGCACCTGCTGGAACGTCAGGCCCAAGGCGTCCGCGAGGCGTTCCTGAGACATGCCCATCAGCGTACGGCGCAGCTTGATCCGCGCCGCCCACATAGATGTCGACCGGATGCGGGCCGGCTTCGCGATCGCCCGCACCGCCGCCCGGCTCGATGTGTTCGCCGCCCGAATGTCGATCAGCCCCGATGGTCATGGCCTCCGCTCATCGACCTGCTCCGCTCATTCAGGTGCTCCGACCAGCGGCGCGCCCGGCCTGTGCGGCTGGGGTCCGAGGGTCGGGCGCGGCAATCTTCAGGTTGCCAAATCGTTAACAGCGCAACCATAAGGTGTCAACCAGTTTCACCACGTCCTGAGATGGGTCTCGAAATCGCGTCCGTTCCGTGACTGTAGCGTGACACGCGCATTCTCTCTATCACGCGGCCGACCAGCAGCGCCAGCCCGGTGGCGGCGAGCGGCGCCAAAAGCCCGAACCGCGCGAACAGGGTCGGCGGACCTGGCGGCGGCCTGCACCCGGACGACGGCGACGCCGCTGACCTCCAGGCCGATGCGCGCCAGTTCCACGCCGCGCGCGTCGAACGCGGCGGAAATGCCGGTGTTTGCGGCGCGAACCAGCGGCAGGCCTTCCTCGACGGCGCGCAGCCGGGCGGCGGCCAGATGCTGTCGCGGGCCGGACGAATTGCCGAACCACGCGTCGTTGGTGACATTGACCAGCCAGTCCGGCCGGTCCGTCGCCTCGATCACATGACCGGGAAAGATCGCCTCGTAGCAGATCAGCGGTCCGACCGGCGGCAGGCCAGGCAAGTGCAGGGTGCGCGGTCCGGGTCCGGGCGCGAAGCCGCCGCCGGGGACCAGCTGGATGCCGACATCGGCCCAGCTTGGTTGATATTCGCCGAACGGCACCAGATGCCATTTGTCGTAGATGCCCAGCACCGCCGCACGGTCGGAGATCGCGACCAGGCTGTTGCGCGGCCGCTGGTCGGCGCCGAACCGCACGCTGCCGGCCAGAGTGACCGCGCCCGGGCCGGATGCGGCGGCGATCGCCGCGCGGGCGTTGGCATCCTCGTCCAGCAGGAACGGGCTCGCGGTCTCCGGCCAGACTACGGCGATCGGCAGGCCCGGCGCGCTGGCCCGAGCCGCCGCGGTTCCACGGCGGGTGAGGTCCAGATAATGCTCGAAGATGCCGATGGCGCGCGCGCGGTCGAGCTTGTGGCCCTCGGGGATCGCGCCCTGCACCATCACCGCCGCAAGCGTCGGCGGGCCATGCGGCGCCTGACGCAGACGGACGACGCCATACGCGGCCCACAGCGCCAGGCATGCCGCCCCCCCCAGCATCGCCCGCCGCCCGAGCGCCGGGGTCGCGGCCAGCAGCAGCGTCAGCAGCGTCAGTCCGGGCGCGCCGACCAGCGCCGCCGGCTGGATCAACACGCAGCCGAGCCAGCCCGGGAACTCCCAGGCGCTGCCCAGCGGGTTCCACGGGAAGCCGGTCAGCGTGAACTGCCGCGCCAGATCGCCCAGCACCCAGCAGCCGGCCAGCGTCAACGCGCGCGGCCAGCCGGGGCCGGCCAGCCGCGCCAGCGCGCACGGCGCCGCCACGAACAGCGCCAGCACCACCGCGAGCCCCGGCACCGCGATCGGCACCAGCCACCAGAACCGCGCCGCCTCCAGCAGGATGGCGTCGGTGATCCAGTACAGCCCGACGACATGCAGCCCGAAGCCGAACCAGAACCCGCTGGCCAGCGCGCCGCGCCAGTCCGGCGCGGCGCCGATCAGCGCCAGCAGCCCGGGGATCGCCAGCAGCAGCACGGGGACCAAGTACAGCGGCGGCAGCGCCAGCGCCGCCAGCGCGCCCAGCAGCGCCGCCGCCGCCCAGCGCCGTGCGCCGCGCAGCGCGGCCAGCCGGTTCAGCCAGGCGCCGGTCACCGCTCAGCCAGGCTCGCGGGCAGAGTCGCGGGGCAGCGGCACAATGCGCTCCGGCGGCACCGGCGCGCCGGTCAGGGCGGCGACGATGCATTCGGCGGCCATGCAGCCCATCGCGTCCAGCGCCGCCGGGGTCACGCCGGCGATGTGCGGTGTCAGGATCACGCGCGGATGGCGGCGCAGCGGCGACGCCGGGTCGGGCGGTTCGCGTTCGGTCACGTCCAGCGCCGCGCCGCGCAGATGGCCGGAGTCGAGCGCGGCCAGCAACGCCGCCTCGTCCACCAGTCGGCCGCGCGCCGTGTTCACCAGCAGCCCGCCCGCCGGCATGGCCGCCAGCGCCGCCGCGTCGATCAGATGGACGGTCGCGGGCAGCAGCGGGCAATGCAGCGAAACCGCGTCGCTGCCGGCCAGCAATTCGTGCAGTCCGACCACCAGATCCGGGCCGGACGCATTCGGGTCGCAGGCGCGGACCCGCATCCCGAATGCCGTCGCCAGACCGGCCACGGCGCTGCCGACCGCGCCGAACCCGATCAGGCCCAGCCGCAGCCCGGCGGCGTCGCGCACCTGTGTTGCCGGGCCGCGCCACCGGCCGGCGGCGATCTCCGCGCCCAGCGGCCGGATGTCCTTCAGCAGCGCCAGCAGCAGCGCCAGCGTATGTTCGGCCACCGCCCGCGTGTTCGAGCCCGGCGCGCGCGTGACCAGCACGCCGCGTCGCGCGGCGGCGGCCAGATCCACGTCGTCCACGCCGACGCCATGCCGGGCCACCACGCGCAGCTGGGGGCTGGCCGCCATCGCCGCCTCGCCGACCGGCCCCTGCCGCGCCAGCACCGCGTCCGCGGCCACCCGCCCGACCAGCTCGGCGACCGCCGCCTCGGACGGGTACGGGTCCATGAAGTGCACGGTGCAGCCGGCGGCGCGCAGCAGGTCCAGCGCGCGCGGGGCGAGGCGGGGCGCAGTCATCACCACGTCGAAACGCATTACCGGCGGCGCCCGGTCAGTCCAGCGCGTCGCGCAGCTGCCGCTCGTAGTGGCGATAGTATTTGTCGGTCACCAGGTCGGTCTTGACCACCACGGCGACATCGACGGTGTTGAACTGCCGGTCGATCACCGCGCCGTCGCCGACGAAGCCGCCCAGCCGGAGATAGCCCTTGATCAGCGGCGGCAGCCCGGCCAGCGTCCGGCGTTCGTCATGCGAGCGCGTGGCCGGCGGCGGCGGCGGCGCGCGGCGCATGTCCACATAGCGCCCTGCCACGGCGCGCGGCCGCAGCGCCGGGGGCGCCAGGTGGTTGTGATACAGGTACGACAGCTCGGCCCCCACCGCGTCCGGGTCGGTGCCGGGCAGGCTGGCGCAGCCGAACATCAGGTCGATCTGGTGGGTGAACACATAGGCGGCGATGCCGCGCCACAGCAACTGCATCGCTGCCCGCCCGCGATACGGCAGCGCCACGCAGGAGCGGCCCAGCTCCAGCACTTCTCCCGGAAAGGCCAGCATTGGCGCGATATCGTATTCGTCGGCCGAGTAGAAGCGCCCGATCCGGGCCGCCGCCTGCCGACGCAGCATCCGGTAGGTGCCGACCACGCCCTCCGGTCCCGGGCCGATCGCGTGATCGACCACCAGCAGGTGGTCGGCGACCGGGTCGAAGGCGTCGCGGTCGCGCCCGACCGCCGCCGATTGCGCGTCCGGCGTGGCCCCCATCTCGTCGTAGAACACGCGGTAGCGGAGCGCCTGGATAGCGTCGAGCTCGGCCGGCGTGTTGGCCAGCCGCACGCCGAGACTGCCGCCGCGCAGCTCGCCGAAACCGTCCGGCGGAACGCCGGGCGCGCGGCCGGCGAGCACGGGTGTCTCGACGGTCATCGCGCCAGGCCGTGCGCGACGGCCGGTGCCGCGCCACGCCCGCCCGCCCGGGCTTCCGACGGCCCGCGCGCGCCAGGTTGGAGACCAGCCTGCGCGGCCGGCTGCGCGGCCGGCTGCGCGCCCGGCTGCGCGCCAGACTGCGCGCCAGACTGCGCAGAGCGGCGGCCGAATACCTCCAGACGCATCGAGATCACGTCGAAGCCCAGCCGTGCGGCGATCTCGCGCAGCAGTCGCTCGTGGGCGGCGTCCTGGAACTCGATCACCCGGCCGCTATCGACATCGATCAGGTGGTGATGCACGCCATGCTCGGTCGGCTCGTAGCGCGAACGGCCGCCGCCGAAATCGCGCCGCTCCAGGATGCCGTGCTCCTCCAGAAGCCGCACCGTGCGGTACACGGTGGCGATGGAGATGCGCGGATCCAGCGCCGCGGCGCGCCGGTACAGCTCCTCGACATCCGGGTGGTCGGCGGCATCCGAGAGCACGCGCGCGATGACGCGGCGCTGGCCGGTCATCTTGAGGCCGCGCTCCACGCACAGGCGCTCGATCCTGCTTTCCATCCGCCCAAGGTTACAGGCTGGGGGGGAGGCAGCGCAAATCGCCGCGCCGGGCGTCGCCGCGTTGTCCGGTCCGGGTGATGCACCTATCGTCGCCCAGAACCTCGGGAGGGCGGGATCATGCAGGCGGATCTGCGGGGCAGGATCGCCATCGTCACCGGCTCGACGCAAGGCGTGGGCGAGGCCATCGCGCACCGCATCGTCGCCTGGGGCGGCGCCGGCTTGGTGATCACCGGGCGCAACCGCGAACGCGGCGATGGCGTGGTGCGCGCGATCAAGGCGCAGGGCGCGCGCGCGGTGTTCGTCGCGGCCGATGCTGCCGATCCGGGCGCCGCCGACGCCATCGCCGGGGCGTGCCGCGAGGCGTTCGGCCGGGTCGACCTGTTGGTCAACGCCGCGGCGAACACCGAGCGCGGCGGCGTGCTGGATGCCGGGGCCGGCTTCATCGACGCGATGTTCGCGACCAACGTGCGCACGCCGTTGCTGCTGATCCAGGCGGCGGCGCGGATGATGCGCGAGGCCGGCCAGGGCGGGGCCATCGTCAACATCCTGTCGATGAATGCGCATTGCGGCACGCCGGAGCTGGCGGTGTATTCGGCGACCAAGGGCGCCATGGCCACCCTGACCCGCAACGCTGCGAACACGCTGGCGCGTGACCGCATCCGGGTGAACGGCATCAACCTCGGCTGGGCCGACACACCGGCCGAGCACGTGGTGCAGGAAAAGACCTCGCCGTACGGCAAGGACTGGCTGGAGCAGGCGAACCGCAGCCGCCCGTTCGGCCGGCTGATCCAGGTGGACGAGATCGCCGACCTCGCCGCCTTCCTGCTGTCGGCTAATGCCGGGGTGATGACCGGGGCGCTGATCGACTATGAGCAATGGGTGGCCGGCGCGCCCCCGGCATGACGCGGCGCCGCTACTTGCGCGCGCCGCGCGGCTTGGTGCCCAGGCCGATCCGCTTGGCCAGCGACGACCGGTGGCTGGCGTAGTTGGGCGCCACCATCGGGTATTCCGGGGCCAGGCCCCAGCGCTCGCGATACTGGTCCGGCGTCATGTTGTGCGCGGTCTTCAAATGCCGCTTCAGCATCTTCTGCTTCTTGCCGTCCTCCAGACAGATGACGTGGTCGGGAAAGACGGATTTCTTGATCGGAACCGCCGGCTGCGGCTTGTCCGGCTGCGGCGCCTCACGCCCGACGTTGGACAGGGTGCGATAGACTTCCTGGATCAGGGTCGACAGCGCCTCGGGCGACACCGGGTTGTTGGCGACATGCGCCGAGACGATTTGCGCTGTCAGTCCCAGCACGTCGGACCCCTGAGGAATATCGGCCATTGCACTCCCTTCCACGGCAAAACACTTGCGCCATATAGGAAGGCGCCGGGCCGTTTCGCAATGGATATTCCGATGTTCCAGAACAGTAATTCGCTTGGCAAGAAAGATGCGCCGCCGGAGGTTCCCGATCCGCTGGCCGCCGCCGGTCCCGACCGGGTGCTCGACATCACCGCCGAGACCTGTCCGATGACCTTCGTGCGGACCCGGCTGGCGCTGGACGCGATGACGGCCGGCCAGACCCTGTTGGTGCTGCTGCGCGGCGAGGAGCCGCGCGCGCGGGTGCCGCAGACCGCGCGATCGCTCGGTCATGCGGTGCTGGCGCAAGCGGACGGCGCGGACGGGGTGACGCGGCTGCTGCTGCGCCGCGCCTAGGTTGGCCGGGCCGTCCGCTTGCCGGCCGCTACGGCGAGTCGAGCAGCCGGCCGATATAGTCCAGCTCGCGCTGCGGCCGGCTGCGGTCCGCACCGCGGCGGCGCAGCTCCTCCTGCACGGCGCGGGTGCGCGCCTGCTCCATGGTCTCGGGCACCGCGGTCTGGCCCCCATCGGTCAGGCTGCCGGCGCCGTCCTGCAGCGAACGGCCGAACGGGTCGGTGCGCGGCCGGCCGCCGTCGCGCATGCCGTCGCCCTGCGCATCCTGGCCCTGTCCCGAGCCGTCCGCCCCAGGATCCTGGCCGTCGCCGGGCTGCGACGCGCCGCGGCCGAACTGCGCTGCGAGCTGCTGGCGCATCGACTGGCCGCCCTGCTGCAGCGCCGCGATCGTCCGCTGCGCCGCACGCGCGGCCGCGTCGTCCTGCGCGCCGCCCAACGCGGCGATCGCGTCGTGCATGCCCTGATCGGCGTCACCCAGGTTGTGCGGCACCTTGCCCGTCAGGTCGCCGTATTGCTGCATCAGCACGCCGAGCGCCCGGCGCAGCGCATCCTGCGTCCGGGCGTCGCCGCGCCGCTCGTCCGCCGCGCCGGGCGGCGCGGGGGCGGCGGTGGATTCGTGCGGGTCGAGCAGGGCGGGCGGCGCGTCCAACGGGTTGCCCGAGCCGTCCGCCGAGCCGACGCGGGCCTGCGCATGGTCCAGCACGCCGGCCTGCCGTCGGATCAGGTCGTCCAGCACCGACATCTGCTGCTGGCCTTGCCGACGCTTGGCGGCGCGCTGACGCTGCTCCGGGCTCGAACTCGGCGTCGCGCCTGGCCTGTTCCAGGGCGTCCAGCGCCTGGTCCAGCTCGGCCAGCCGGTCCTGCGCGGCGTTCATCTGATCGGACTGCGTCGCCTGCTGCATCTGCCGTAGCGCGCGCTCCGCCTCAATCGCCTGCTGTTCCGGCGGAGCCGGATGGCGCGGATCGGATTGCGCCTGCCGCCGCAGCGCCTGCATGTATTGCTGCAGCGCCTGCGCCAGGGCCTGTTCGCGCCGGGCGATCTCCGCCTTCTCGGCGGCGCTCGGCTGGCGTGCCGCCTCGCCCGGCTTGTCGGGTGCCTTGTCGCCCGGGCTGTGTGCGGGCGGTGCGTCCGCCCGCTGCTGTGCGGCCGCCATCGCCTCGTGCAGCGCCTTGCGGGCCTGCGCCAGCGCCTGCGCGGTGCGCGCCGGCGCGCCTTCCTCCAGATGCAGGGCCAGTTGCCACAGCCGCGCCTGCACGGCGTCGATGGCGGCCGTCGCCGCCGCGCCTTGCAGCGGCGCGCGCGCCAGCCGGTTCATCGCCTCGCGCAGGTTCAGGTAGCCGCCGCTGTCGGATTGCCAGACCGCGTCCTGCCCGGCGAGGCGTTGCAAGGCGGCCAGCGGCGGCCCGTGCTCCTGCGGCTGCAGCGCCAGCAATTTGCGCACGGCGACCAGGCTGCGCGCGGCGGGGTTCAGAAAGCGCCGCTCCGGCAGGGTCACGCCGCGCGCCGCGCTGCGTCCGACCAGGCCCGCGGTGTCGCGCCCGGCCAGCGTGGCGACGACCGGCAGCCCGGCCCAGGGATGCGCGGTCAGGTCGGCCAGCTGCGCCCCGCGCGCCGAACGCGGCGCGCCGGCGAGCGGGATCGGCACCACCAGCGCCGGGGCATCCATGCGCGCCTGCAGCCGCAGCTCGGCCTGCAGCGCGGCCACGCCGTACAGATGCGCGACCTGCCAGGGCAGCCGCAACTGCGGCTGGCGCCCGCGCGTCGGCTGCGGCGGCGCCGGCCATTGCACCGTGGGCGGCACGTCGGCCACCGCAGTCAGCTCCCAGCGCGCGATGTCCGCGCCGTCGCGGCGCACCGACAGCGTGCCGCCGGACGACAGCTCTGCCGTGGCCTGCCAGCCGCTCGCGCCGGATCCCGCCTCGGCGGATTCCAGCGGCTGGAAGGCGGAGGCCTTGCCGGCCAGGACCAAACTCGGCGCGCTGCCGCCGCCGCCCGACAGGCTGGCGGTCAGCCGCGATCCGGCCGGGGCGGACACGTCCGGGTGGTCCGCGGTCAGCAGGATCGGCGCCATTCCGGTGAAGCCGGGCGGGGTCAGCCAGGCCTGCAGCCGGGTGGCCGCCGGCGGCACGGCGGGGGGGAACACCGGGCGGACTGCGGTGAGCAGGCGCTGCGGCGCGTCCGCCCCGGCGATGCCGAGGCCGCATGCCAGTCCCAGCAGGAGCAGCGCCCGCCACGCCCGCCGGTCGCGCGCGGCCAGTCCCGGGCGCGGCGGGCGCAGGCGCAGCCGGCCGACGAGGCCGGCCAGCCGCGCCAGATGCGCCTCCCACACCGCCGCGTCGCCGCTGCCCTCGGCGCGGTTGTCGACCAGGGCTGCCAGCGGCCGGTGCGACAGGCCGGAATCGCGCTCCAGCCGGCGGTCGGCCGCCTGCTCGTCCGGCCAGCGCAGGCCGCGCAGCCCACGCCAGGCCAGCGCCGCGACCACCGCCGCGACGCCGGCCAGCAGCGCCAGGTGCAAGAGCGGCGGCAGGCGTTGCGGCACCCCGAGCAGAGCGGCGCAGACAAAGCCGCCCAGCATGCCCAGCGCCGGCCAGATCGCCGGCCAGGCGCGCTCGAACGTCAGCACCGCGCGCGCCGCCTGCCGCCTGCGACGCAGCCCGTCGCGCGGCGGCGACGGCGCGGTCACGTCGCGGCGTCCCGGCCGAGACCGGGCATCAGTCCCGCTCCCGCCGGATGAAATCGGGCACTCGCTCGCTCGCCCACAGCGCCGCGACCGGCTGGCGGTCGCGGATGGTGGCCCAGCGCGCGCCATCGACCAGCGCGATGGCGGCCAGCGGACGGGCGTTGTAGGTCGAACTCATCACCGCTCCATAGGCGCCGGCATCCAATATCGCGACGCGCGCCCCGGATACGAGCGGCGGCAGCATGCGGTTTCGCGCGAACGTGTCCCCGCTCTCGCAGACCGGTCCGACGATGTCGGCCGGCTCGCCGGCGCGCGCCGCGTCGGCGGCCGCCAGCGGCACGATGCCATGCCAGGCGTCATACAGCGCCGGGCGCAGCAGGTCGTTCATCGCCGCGTCCAGCACCACGAACCGGCGCCCTGCGGTGCGCTTGCCCAGCACCACCGAGGCCAGCAGCACCCCGGCCGGTCCCACCAGCCAGCGCCCCGGCTCGACGATCAGCGACAGGTCCAGGCCGGCGAAGGCCGCGCGCACCGCCCCGGCGAAGGCATCCGGCGACGCGTCCGGCTCGTCGCCATAGCCGATGCCCAGGCCGCCGCCGCAATCCATGCGGCTGACCGTCTGCCCGCCCGCCCGCAGCGCGCGCACCAGCGCGGCGGCCCGGGCATAGGCGGCGCGATAGGGCGCCAGCGTGGTGATCTGGCTGCCGATATGCAGCGCCAGCCCGACCGGCTGCACCCCGGGCAGCTTTGCTGCGCGCGCGTACAGCGCCGGGATCTCGGCGTGGGCGATGCCGAACTTGTTGTCGGCGCGGCCGGTGCTGATCTTCTCGTGGGTGGCGGCGTCGATGTCGGGATTGACCCGCAGCGCCGCCCGCGCGACCACGCCCATGCCGGCGGCCACGGCCGAGAGCATGTCCAGCTCGGCGGCGCTCTCGACGTTGACCTGCGCGACGCCGCCGGCCAGCGCCGTGCGCAGCGCGGCCGCGGTCTTGCCGACCCCCGAGAACACGATGTCAGCGCCGGCGATTCCCGCGGCGCGGGCGCGCAGGAACTCGCCGTCGCTGACCACGTCGGCGCCGGCGCCCTCGCCGCCCAGCACGCGCAGCACCGCCAGATGGTCGTTCGCCTTGACCGCATAGTGGATGTGCGCGCCCAGGCCATGCAGGGCCGCGCACAGCCGGCGGTAGCGGGTGCGGATGGTGCCCGCGCCGTACACCCAAACGGGCGTGCCGAGCGCGTCGGCGATGGCGGCGAGCGGCACGTCCTCCAGCACCAGCCCGTCCATCGCGTGCATCGACAGCGCCTCGCGCGCGGCGATCAGCTCGGCGCAGGACGGTTCGCGCACCGCGGACGCGGCGATGGTGGGCGCGGCCATGGCGTCAGTAGGCCGGGTAGCTGCGCGGGTAGGTGATCTCGTTCGCCGGCCCCGGCGCCGCCGGCGCGCCCTTCTTGCCGCAGCCGGCGAGCGATCCGGCCAGCATGGCGGCCAGCAGCAGCAGCCCCAGCCCCAGGTTCAGCCCTGGCCCCAGCCCCAGCCCCAGCCCTGGCCCCAGCCCTGGCCTCACGCCAGCCGCTCCAGCCACAGCCGCGCCTGCTCGGCGACGCGGACAGGCGCGGTGCCGCCGAAGCTGCTGCGCGAGGCGATCGAGGCGTCCACCGTCAGCAGCCCGAACACCGCCCCGGTGATGCGCGGCTCGACCGCCTGCAGCTCGGCCAGGGTCAGGCCGGCCAGGTCCACCCCGCGCGCCTCGGCCGCCGCCACCAGCCGTCCGGTCACGTGGTGGGCGGCGCGGAATGGCATGTGCAGTTCCTGCACCAGCCAGTCGGCGAGGTCGGTTGCGGTGGCGAACCCGTCGGCGGCCGCAGCCCGCATCCGCGCCGTGTCGGCGACCAGGTCGCGCACCATGCCGGCCATCGCCGCCAGGCTCAGCGACCACAAATCGGCGGCGTCGAACACCGGCTGCTTGTCCTCCTGCATGTCCTTTGCATAGGCCAGCGGCAGGCCCTTCATCACCGTCAGCAGTCCCATCAGGGCGCCGAACATCCGCCCGGTCTTGGCGCGCACCAGCTCGGCCGCATCGGGGTTGCGCTTCTGCGGCATGATGGAGCTGCCGGTGGTCAGCCGGTCCGACAGCCGGATGAAGCGGTACGGCGCGCTGCACCAGATCACGATTTCCTCGGCCAGACGCGACAGGTGCATCGCCGAGATGGCCGCCGCGGACAGGAACTCCAGCGCGAAGTCGCGGTCGGACACGGCATCCAGCGAGTTGGCCATCGGCCGCTCGAACCCCAGCGCCGCCGCGGTCCGGTCGCGGTCGATCGGGAACGAGGTGCCGGCCAGCGCCGCCGCCCCAAGCGGACATTCGTTGAGCCGCCGCCGGGTGTCGGCCAGCCGTCCGCGATCGCGCGAGACCATCTCGACATAGGCGAGGCAGTGATGGCCGAAGGTCACCGGCTGCGCGGTCTGCAGATGGGTGAAGCCAGGCATCGGATCGGCGGCGTGCTGCGCCGCGCGCCCGGCCAGGGCGCGCATCAGGTCGGCCGCCTGGGCGTCGATGCCGTCGATCGCGTCGCGCACCCACAGCCGGAAATCGGTGGCAACCTGGTCGTTGCGGCTGCGCGCGGTATGCAGCCGGCGGCCGGCGTCGCCCGTGCGCTCGATCAGCCGCGCCTCGACATTGGTGTGGATGTCCTCCAGCGCGGCGTCGAAATGGAACCGGCCGGCAGCGATGTCGGCGGCGATCGCCTCTAGACCTTGGCGGATGGCGTGCTCATCTTCGGCGGCGATGATCCCTGCCCGCGCCAGCATCGCGGCATGCGCCAGCGAGCCGTCGATGTCCTGCCGCCACAGCCGCCGGTCGAAGCCGATCGAGGCGTTGATGTCGGCCATCACCGAAGCCGGCCCCTGCGCGAAGCGGCCGCCCCATTGCAGGCTGGCGGGCACGGGGGCGTGTGTGTCGTCGTCCAACGGAGGCCTCGGAAGATGCAGGTGATTGCCCGGCGCGCCGCCCTGGCCGGCGCCGGCGTGTTCGCGGCCGCGAGCCTAGCGAGCGTGCTGCTGCTGCGCAAACAGCCGGCCGCCCACATGGTGCTGGCCGCCGCGGACGAGCCGGCGCCGGTGCTGCACCCGATCGACGCGCTGCAGCGCGTGACGCCGCGCCGGCCGATGCCGGCGGTCAGCTTCCTCGATGGCGGCGGCGCGTCGCACAGCCTGGCTGGGTTTGCCGGAACCGGCGTGGTGCTGAATGTCTGGGCGACCTGGTGCGCGCCCTGCGTGGCCGAGATGCCGGCGCTGGCGGCGCTGGCGCGCAAGCTCGCCGGGTCGGGCATCGTGGTGGCGCCGCTGTCGATCGACCACGGCGGCGCGGCCGCGGTGCGGCGGTTCTATGCCGGGCACCACATCGCGGGGTTGGGCGTGTGGACCGACGCCGAGGGTGATGCCGGGCGCGCGCTGGGCGTGCGCGGCGTGCCGACCACGTTCGTCATCGACCGGCAGGGGCGCGAGGCGGCGGTCCTGGAGGGCGCGGCCGACTGGGGCAGCGACGCCGCGGCGACGGCGATCCGCGCCCTGGTCTGACGAGGGGGTTCTGACGAGCGGGTTCTGACGGGCCGGCTTCTGACGGGCCGGGCCGGAACCGCAACCGTCGCCGCACGTCAGGCCCAGCGTGGGCGGGCGACTGACGGAGGGGTGGCATGGGCGCGACGGACTGGGTGCGGCCGCTGGGCCGCTCGCTGCGCGGCATCCGCGCCGGGGTGCATGGGCTGGCCAGCCGGGGACGCTGGCTGGCCGGGGCGCCGGAGTGCATCCGGATCACCAGCCCGGTCTTCGGCCACGGGCTTGATCTCCCGGACCGCTTCACCGCCGATGGCGCCGGCCTGTCGCCGCCGCTGTCCTGGGAAGGGGTGCCCGCCGGCGCGGCCTGCCTGGCGCTGCTGGTCGAAGACCCCGACATTCCGTTCCCGGTGCCGCTGGTGCATGCGCTGGTGTACGACATCCCGGCCTCGATGACGGGGCTGGGCGAGGGCGCGATCCCGACCGTGCTCAAGACCGCGGGCCCCGAGGGGTTCCGCGCCGGGCGCAACAGCTTCGGCCGGCAGGGCTGGCTGGCCCCGACGCCGCCACCGGGCCACGGTCCGCACCACTACGCCTTTCAGCTATTCGCCTTGCGCCGCACGCCGAGTTTCGAGTGGCCGCCCGGCCGTCACGCGCTGCTCGGCCAGATGCGCGGCGAGGTGCTGGGCTGGGGCGTGCTGTTCGGGATCTACGAGCGCGTGTAGCGCGAAGCCTACTCCGCGGCGCGCCGCAGGTGCGGACCCAGCCGGCCGGTGGCGAACAGCAGCAGCATCCGATAGTCGGACAGCAGCGCCATGACCGGATGGCCGAAGGTCGCCGGCCGGTTGCCCTCGACGCCGAGATGCGCCGCCCAGGCGAACCCGTACCCGACCAGCGGGGCGGCGAGCAGCCAGCGCCACTCCAGCCGCGCCGCCGCGAGTGCGACGCACAGCAGCGCCAGCGTGCTGCCGACATAGTGCAGCGCGCGGGTGGGGGCGCGGCGATGCGCGCGCAGATAGGTGAGCCAGAACTGATCGCGGGTCATGCTCGCCCTCGGTCGGCCTGCCCTGCAGCCTCGCGCCGCCGCCGCCCGGATGCAAGGCGATGCCGCCGCGGGCAGCCGCCAAGTCAGGCGTTGATGCTGCCCACCGGCGAGACGAACGTCAGCCGGTCGCGCACCGAGCCGACGCCCGGCGTGTTGCGCGCCGCCACCAGCAGCGCCTCGTGCGAGCCGCCATCGGTGAACACGCCGTCCAGCGTGACCACGCCGCCCGCCACCGACAGCCTGACCTGCTCGGGCAGGAACCAGGGCTGCGCCGCCAGCTCGTCGCGCAGGCGCTGCAGGATCGCCGCGTCGTCGCCCGCGTCGCCCGCCGCCGCGCCTGAAGACGCGGCGCGCAGCGATCGGGCCAGCGCGCGCATCAGGTCGGCGCGGGTGACCAGCCCCGCCAGCCGGCCGCCGACCAGCACCGGCAGGTGCCTGACTCCGTGCTGCTGCATCAGGCGTCACGATGTCGGCCAGCTTGGTTTCCAGCTCGATCGAGACGATGGTCGTGGTCATCACGTCGGCCACCCGGCGGCTATGGGTCTCGATGTAGTCGGCCGCACTCCTGGCCGGGCCGTGCAGCAAGTGCCACCATGTGGAGCGGTGCGTTTCGGTGCCGGTCTCGACCCGCCGCAGCAGGTCGCCTTCCGTCAGCATGCCGACCAGCGCGCCGGATTCGTCCACGACAGGCAGGCCGCCGAGCCGGTGGTCCACCATTCGCTGCACCGCATCGCCCAGCCGGTCCCCGGCGGCCGCCGTGACCGGATCGCGGCGCATGATGTCGCTGGCCTGCATCGCCGCGGCTCCGTTCGCAACTGGTGCCGACGGTCAGGATTGAACTGACGACCTGCTGATTACGAATCAGCTGCTCTACCACTGAGCTACGTCGGCGATGGCGGCGTCGGCGCTTTTGCCGCAGGTGCGCGATATACCGCCCGCCCCCCGATGCTGCAACCGCGGCTCAGCCGGCCTGCTCCAGCCGGCGCGCGGCACCGGCGATCAGCTCGAACTGCGCGGCCAGGCGGCCCAGCGCGTCGGCGCCCGCGTCGGCCTCGGGCAGCGCCGGCCGTGGCGGCAGGCCGGTCGGATCGCGCGCGGTCCGCGCCTCGATGGCGGCGAAATACGCAGCCCATCCGCGCCACGCCGCGGGATCGCGCCGGCCCGCCGGCCGCGCCGTCAGGTGCAGCGCCGACAGCCGTCCCGCCACACGGCGCAGCGCCGCATCCACGGTCAGCGCCGCCTCCAGCCGCGCCGCGCTGCCGCGCCGCGGCTCCAACAGGGCGCGCTGCAGGCTGGCCTCCAGCGCATTGCTCGCCACCCCGGCGGCGCGGCGGGCGCGCTCGGCGGCTTCCCCCGGCGCGTCGCCCAGCAGGACTTCGATCTCGGCGGCGGCATAGCGCGCGTGCGCCGCCACCGCGTCGCGCAGTTGCGCGCCGACCCGCGCCGGCTCCCAGCTCGGCCACAGCGCCCAGGCGCCGGCCAGCGCCAGCACGCCCCCGGCCATTGTGTAGCCGGCGCGGGCCAGGGCGATGGCGACCTCGCTTGTCCCCGGCCGGCCCAGCTCGCTCAGCAGCACCACCATCGGCGTCAGGCAGGCGATGTACAGCGCGAAGCTGACCGCGCGCACCGACAGCGCCAGGGTGGCGAGCGGGAACAGCGCCACCGCGATGGCCAGCGGCGTGGTTGCGACCGTGGCCAGCGCCGCCGCGAACAGCCCGCCCAGCACGGTGCCGCCGACCCGCTCGACGGCGCGGGTGAAGGTCAGCGCGAAATACGGCTGCATCGTCAGGACCAGTGTAATGGTGAACCAGTAGGCATACGGCGCCGGCCATTGCCGCGTGACCGCCACCGCGACGCCGGCCAGCGCGCCGGCGCGCAGCGCGTGGCGCAGCGCCTCCGACCGCCAGTGCAGGTTGGCCTGTATCGCCGCCCACCAGCGCCGCGGCGCGGCCGGGCTGCCGCGCGGCAGGAACGCCTCGGAGCCGGACAGCGTGGCGGCGACGCGCAGCCGCTCGGCCAGCGTCTCGGCGATGCCGGTCAGCGCGTCCTGCGCGCTGCCCCGTGCCGGCCGGCCGACGGCGCGGATCGCCGCGATCGCGCGGTCCAGTCCGGGGCGGCTGCTCTGGATGTCGGCGGCCACGGCGCGCTGCAGCAGCAGCAGCACCGGCCGCAGCAGGCGCAGCACCTTCTCCGCCCGCATGGCGGCGCCGGGATCGGGGTCGGACGCCAGCAGCTCGGACAGCGCGATCAGGGCGGCGAACATCTGGTCGGCGGTCTCGAGCCGGATCCAGCTCTGCGCCGCGTGGCCGGCCACCGGGCCACGGATCCGCACCGTCTGCAGCACCGCCTCGCGCGCCCGCTCGATCGCCTCGCGCACCTGCCGGCGGTGCAGCCGGGCGTGGCGGTCCCATTCCGCCCCGTCCGGCCCGGCACGCCGCAGCACCTGCAGCTGGTCGCCCGCCAGCTCCGCCAGCGCGCGATAGGCGTCGCCCACCGCGCGCCGCGCCGGCCGATACGGGTGCAGCCGCCAGATCGCCAGGGTCAGCAGCAGCGCCCACAGGCTGCCGGCGAGGAACATCCCGGCCAGCGTGGCCGCCGCATGCAGGCCGGGCAGCCGGGTGCGCAACGACAGCACCAGCACCACGGTCAGCAGATTGCCCACCTGCATGGCCGACTGGCCGAAGATGCGCGCGAAACTGGTCAGGAACACGCAGCAAGCGGCGACCGCGACCACCACCCAGCCGGGCCACGCCAGCAGCAGGCCGAAGCAGGCGGTGCAGGCCGCCCCGATCAGGCCGAAGCCGAGCAGCGCCGGCAGCCGCCGTCGCAGCGGACCGCCGGCGTCGCACAGGCAGGTCAGCAGCGCGCCCAGCGCCGCCTCCATCAGCCCGGGCCAGCGCACCCACTGGCCCAGCGCCACCACCGCGGCGATCGCCAGCGCCGCGCGCACGCCCTCGGCGATGCTGACGCTGCGCACGTCCACCGCCAGCAGCGGCGGCAGGCCGGCCGTCGCCGCTGGCCGCCGCACGCGGACGGCGCCGGGGCCGGAACGCCGGCTCAGGCGGCGTGGGCCATGCCGCGCAGCACGTACTGCAGGATGCCGCCGTGGCGGTAGTATTCCGCCTCGTCGGCGGTATCGACGCGGCACAGCACCGGCACCGTGTCCGTCGAGCCATCGGCGCGATGGATCGCCAGCGACAGCGTTCCGCGCGGCGTCAGGGTCCGGACGCCGACCACGTCCAGCACCTCGTCGCCGCGCAGTTCCAGGCTGCGCCGGGTGGTGCCGTCGGCGAAGGTCAGCGGCAGCACGCCCATCCCCACCAGGTTGCTGCGATGGATGCGCTCGAAGCTTTCGACGATCACCGCCTGCACGCCCAGCAGCCGCGTGCCCTTGGCCGCCCAGTCGCGCGACGAGCCGGTGCCGTATTCGCGCCCGCCGATCACCACCAGCGGGACGAGCTCCTCGGCGTAACGCATCGCCGCGTCGTAGATCGGCAGCTCCGCGCCGTCCGGGTAGTGCCGGGTCATGCCGCCCTCCACGCCGCTCAGCATCTCGTTGCGGATGCGGATGTTGGCGAAGGTGCCGCGCACCATCACGTCGTCATTGCCGCGCCGGCTGCCATAGCTGTTGAAATCCGCCGGGCGCACCTGGTGCTGCAGCAGGAACTCGCCGGCCGGCGAGGTCTTGCGGATATTGCCGGCCGGGCTGATGTGGTCGGTGGTGATGCTGTCGCCCAGCATCGCCAGGATGCGCGCGCCGACGATGTCGCCGGTGGGTTCCGGCTCGCGCTGCATCCGCGCGAAATACGGCGGGTTCTTCACATAGGTCGAGCCGTCGCGCCACTGGTACGTGTCCGTCCCGGTCGCCACGTCCAGCGCCTGCCATTGCGCCGGACCCTTGGCGACCTCGGCGTAGCGGCGGGTGAACTGCTCGCGCAGCACGTCGCGCTCGACGATGGCGCGGATCTCGGCGTTGCTCGGCCAGATGTCGCGCAGATGCACCGGCCTGCCGTCCTTGGATGTGCCGAGCGGCGCGGTGGTGATGTCCTGGGTCATGGTGCCGAGCAGCGCGTAGGCGACGACCAGCGGCGGGCTCGCCAGGTAGTTGGCGCGCACGTTCGGATGCACGCGGCCCTCGAAATTGCGGTTGCCGGACAGCACGCTGGCCGCGACCAGGTCGTGCGCCTCGATCGCCTCGGCGATCGGCTCGTCCAGCGGGCCGGAATTGCCGATGCAGGTGGTGCAGCCATAGCCCACCGTCTCGAAGCCGAGCGCGTCCAGGTCGGCGGTCAGGCCGGCGCGGTCCAGGTACTCGGTCACCACCTGCGAGCCGGGCGCCAGCGAGGTCTTGACCCACGGCTTCGGCGACAGGCCCAGCGCGCGCGCCTTGCGGGCCACCAGCCCGGCCGCGACCATCACGTATGGGTTGGACGTATTCGTGCAGCTGGTGATCGCGGCGATCACCACGTCGCCGTGGCCGATCGCGAAATCCCGTCCCTCGACCTGCGCGCGGGCGCCGGTGGCGCCGGGCTGCACGCCGAGGCCGGAGGTCAGCGCCGCCTGGAACGCCGTCGAGGCGTCGGCCAGCCGCACCCGGTCCTGCGGCCGCTTCGGCCCGGCCAGCGACGGCTGCACCGTGGCCATGTCCAACGTCAACGTGTCGCTGAACGCCGGTTCGACCGACGGATCGCGCCACATTCCCTGGGCGCGGCAATAGGTCTCGACCAGACGCACCCGGTCCTCGTCACGCCCGGTCAGGCGGAGGTAGTCCAGCGTCACCTGATCGACCGGGAAAAAGCCGCAGGTGGCGCCGTATTCGGGCGCCATGTTGGCGATGGTGGCGCGGTCGGCCAGCGCCATGCCGGCGAGGCCGTCGCCGTAGAACTCGACGAACTTGCCGACCACGCCCTTGCGGCGCAGCATCTCGGTGACGGTCAGCACGAGGTCGGTGGCGGTCGCGCCCTCGGGCAGCGCGCCGGTCAGGCGGAAGCCGACCACGTCGGGGATCAGCATGGCGATCGGCTGGCCCAGCATCGCCGCCTCCGCCTCGATGCCGCCGACGCCCCAGCCGAGCACGCCCAGCCCGTTGACCATCGTGGTGTGGCTGTCGGTGCCGAACAGCGTGTCGGGATAGGCGTACTCCGCGCCGTCCACGGCCGCCGTCCACACCGTCTGCGCCAGGTATTCCAGGTTGACCTGGTGGCAGATGCCGGTCCCCGGCGGCACCACGCGGAAATTGTCGAACGCGGTCTGGCCCCAGCGCAGGAAGGCGTAGCGCTCGCCATTGCGCTGGAACTCCACCTCCACGTTGCGCGCCAGCGCGTCCGGGCTGCCAGAGACATCGACCATCACCGAATGGTCGATCACCAGATCCACCGGCACCAGCGGGTTGACCTGCGACGGCTTGCCGCCGAGCGGGAGGATGCCGTCGCGCATCGCGGCGAGGTCCACGACCGCGGGCACGCCGGTAAAGTCCTGCATCAGGATGCGCGCCGGGCGGAACGGCACCTCCTGCGTCGAACCGGCCGCATCGAGCCAGCCGGCGATGGCCTGCGCGTCCTCCCGCCGGCCGAAGCGCAGCACGTTCTCCAGCAGCACCTTCAGCGTGGCGGGCAGGCGGGACAGGTCGCGGCCCAGCGCCTCGCCGGCGGCCGGCACCGAGAAATAGACATACTCGCGGCCACCGGACCGAAGGCTGCGACGGGTGCGCAGGCTGTCCTGCCCGACTGTTTTCATGGGATGCTGCTTTCGTATGCGTCTGCGAACAGGGCGGGCGAGTGGCTTAGACCACCGTGGCGGGGTGGTCCACAGATGGGGGTGGCGTGCTGCAGGGCGAAGGGCTGGCGGCGTTCCGCGGCGAGCGGCTGGTGCTGCGCGACATCTCCCTGGCCGTCCCGCCGGGCGGCGCGCTGCTGCTGACCGGGCCGAACGGGGCGGGCAAGTCCACGCTGCTGCGGCTGCTGGCCGGGCTGGTGCGCGCGGCTGCCGGCGCGCTGCGCTGGGGCGCCCTGGATGCGCTGGCCGACCCGGCGGCGCATGGCGGGCGGGTTGCCTATCTGGGCCATCTGGACGCCATCAAGCCGGGGCTGACGGCTGCGGAGAACCTGCGGCTTTGGGCCGGGCGCGACGCCGTCGCGGCGGCGCTGGACGCGGCCGGGCTGGCGGCGCTGGCCGAACTCCCGGCGCGGATGCTGTCGGCCGGGCAGCAGCGCCGGCTGGCGCTGGCCCGGCTGGGGCTGCGCGCCGCGCCGATCTGGCTGCTGGACGAGCCGACATTGGGGCTGGATGCGGCCGCGGTGGCGCGCTTCGGCGCGCAGCTTGCGGCGCATCGCGGGCGCGGCGGCGTGGTGGTGGCGGCGACCCACCTGCCGCTGCCGCTGCCGGGGGCGGCGACGCTGGGGCTGGCCGCCGGGCTGCGGCTGGCGTGAGCTTCTTGCCTCGCCTGCTGGCGCGCGAACTGCGCCTGTCGCTGCGCCACGGCGCGGACACGCTGGCCGCGGTGCTGTTCTTCGTGCTCGCCGCCGCGCTGTTCCCGCTGGCCATCGGGCCGTCGCCCAAGTACTGGCCGGGGTGGCGCCCGGCATCGTCTGGGTGTGCGCCCTGCTCGCCGCCCTGCTCCCGCTGGACCGGCTGTTCGGCGCGGATGCCGAGGACGGTTCGCTGGACCTGCTGCTGCTGGCCGGCCATTCGGCGGCGGCGATCGCGGCGGTCAAGGCGCTGGCGCATTTCCTGTCCACCGGCCTGCCGCTGCTGCTGGCGGCCGGCCCGGTCGCGGTGATGCTGCGCCTGCCCGACGCCGCGCTGCCGGTGCTGCTGGCTGGGCTGGCGCTGGGCAGCGCCACGCTGTCGCTGTTGGGCACGCTGGGCGCGGCGGTGGTGCTGGGCGCACGGCGCGGCGGCGTGCTGCTGCCGCTGCTGGTGCTGCCGCTGGCGGTGCCGGTGCTGATCTTCGGCGCGGGCGCGGCCGATGCGGTGGCGGTCGGCCTGTCGCCCCGGCCGCAGCTGCTGTTCCTGGGCGCGATGCTGCTGGCCGCGCTGCCGCTGTGCCCGCTGGCGGCGGGCGCCGCGCTGCGCGGCGCGGCGGGGTAGTCAGTCCCCGAACGCCGGGTCGGCTAGAGCCGGCTCGCTCCAGGCTGCATCCGGCAGCAGCGAGGCGAGCAGGTTCGCCACCCGCCCGGCGACAGCGCGCGGCTGGGTGGACACCTGCGGCAGGCCCATCAGCTCGCCGTCGGTGCCGCGCGCCAGCGGGCCGGCGACGAACAGGCTGTCCACCGCGAAGCCGTCCGCGTCCAGGCAGCGCGCCGCCTGGTCCACGTCGATGCCGAGCCGCCAGGGGTCGGCGTGCAGCATGCGGCCGCGCGCCAGGCTGGCCAGCAGCTCGTTGCTCTCGACCACCGAGCTGTGGCCCGGCCCGACGCAGGCCACCACCGCGCCGACCCGGCGCTCGATCGTGTCGTCCGGCGCGGCGCGCGGCCGTAGCCGGGCGATCAGCGCATCCTCCTGGGCCGCCACCTCGCGCAGCGAGCCGGCCAGCACCTCCAGCCGGCCGCCGGCGAGTTCGCCGGCCACCAGCTCGGCGATCTGCGGCGCGCTCTGGAAGCGGTGCGCGTCCCAGAAGGCGCGCAGATGGCGCAGGAAGCGCCGCCGCTCGGCTGCCGGCAGGGCGCCCCAGACCTCCCGGCCCTGGCGGCGCAGCGCGTCGATCACGTTCTCCCACGGCCGCCCGGCGGCGGCACCCGCGGCGATCGTCGCGCGCGCCCGGCGCAGCAGCGCCCGCGCGCTGCGCGCCGGGTCGGTGGCGAAATCGCCGTCCGGCTCGACCGGCGCGGTGGTGCGCGGGCGCGGCAGCAGCCCGTGGCGGGAGATGGCCGTCAGCCGCCCGACCTGGCCGCGCGCGCGCAGCGAAGCCATCACGTCGCAGGCGGTCAGCCCGGTGCCGACGATCAGCACGTCGGCGGCGCGCGGGATGGCGTCGATCGCCTGCGTGTCCCAGGGGTCGGCGATAAGCATCCGGTGCCCGAGCAGCGGCTGCAGCGCCGCCGGCAGTCACCGGCGGCGGATGCCCCACCGCCAGCACCAGCGCGTCGGCATGGCGCGTGCTGCCGTCGGCCACGGTGATGACGAAGCCGCCCCCCTCGGCGCGGGCCGCGGCGGCGCGCTGGCGGGTGTGGCGGAACACCACGTCGCGCCGCGCCAGCGCCGCCTCGCGCACCAGCCGGTCCACATAGCGGCCGACCTCGCCGCGCTGAGCGTAGATGCGCCCGTCCGGCAGCATCGCCTGCGGGTCGCGCTCGGGCACGCCGGTCTCGCGCAGCCAGCGGTCGAAATGCAGCTCGTCCTCCAGGAACGGCGACATGCGCGCGGCGGCGACGTTGATGCGGTGCTGGGCGTCGCCGGTCGAATAGGCGAGGCCGGCGCCGAGGCGCGGGCGCGGCTCGATCACCTCCAGGTTGAATGACAGGCCGGGATGGTCGCGCAGCAGATGCAGCGCGCACATCGCGCCGCAGAAGCCGCCGCCGACGATGACGACGCAAGGCGGTCCGCCGCCCACGCTCAGTCGGCCTCGCCTTGCATGTGGTCCGTCGTCCTCCGGCTGGCGTCGTGCCCGCGCCGTTGCGAACTCTGGCGGGGCAGCACGGTTTCCGCAACCGCCGGCCGCGTCGCCGCGCGGGCCAGCAGCAGCTCGCAATAGCGATGCACCTCGCGCGGTTCCAGTTCGGTCAGGCAGGCCAGGCCACGGCTGCAATCCTCCGCCTTGGACAGGTAGCACGGGCTGCATGACATGCGCCGCTGCAGCGCCACCGCGCGCGGGCCGGCCGGTCCCCATTCCACGGCATCGACTGCTCCGGAATGGATCCCGATCGTGGGCACGCCGAGCGAGGCGGCGATATGCTTGGGGCCGCTGTCATTGCCGACGAACAGCGCGCCGGCCCCGAGCAGCGCCGGCAGGTCGGCCAGCGACACCGCGCCGGCGAGAGAGACGGCGCAGCGGCGCCGGCCGAGCGCCTTGATGACCGAAGCGGCCAATGCCGCCTCGTCCGCGCCGCCGATCAGCACCGACTGCATCTGGTTGCGCTCGGCCAGCAGCACGATCAAAGCGGCGAAATGTTCCACCGGCCATTGCTTCAGGCGCGAACCGGCGCCCGGGTGAATGATCGCCACCGGCCGGGCGAACTTCGCCCGCACGCGCGCGGGCAGGAATGTCAGGCGCGCGCCGTCGCTGCGGTCGCCGGGATCGGCTGCATCGTCCGCCTCGGCGGCAAGGGCGACCGCATCGACCAGGCGCAGCAGGTCGTCGCCGACATGGGTCCGCTTGCGCTGCAGGCTGGCATCGCCCTCCCACTCCAGGGCCACGTCCAGCCAGGGGAAGCGGCCCTGGTGGTCGTAGCCCGCCAGCCAGCGCGCGCCGGATTGGCGCAGGATCGGCCGCGTGTCGGTCTGCTTGCGCAGATCGACCGCCAGGTCGAACCGATGCGGCGCGAGCCGCTGGCGCAGCTCCGACAGCGCGGCATCGTCGAGCGAATTCGCACCCAGCTCAGATCGGGCGTGGAAGAACTCGAACGGGATGATCTCGTCCACCAGACGCGCGACCGCGGGCAGCGACGCGGCAGACTTGCCGGCGAGCAGCGAGAGGCGCGCATGCGGGAAACTGGACCTCAGCCGCCGGAGCGCCGGCAGCGCGGTCACCAGGTCGCCGATATGGTCGAGCTTCACCGCCAGGATGCGCTGGATGCGCGCGCGCTCGAATAGCGGGCGCGGCGCGCACACTGCCTGCAGCGGCTCCGCGTCGGGGCGGAGATCGTCGCAGCCCTTGGCCAGTCCTGGATTGTGGAAGCGGTCGCCCGCCGCGTACAGCGACCGCCAGGCGCCGGCGAACCGGGCGCGGTCGTACTCGTCGCGCAGCCCGGCGCGGCTGGCCAGTTCGTGATGGATCAGCTGCGCGTGCGGCGTAAAGACCGCGTGCCGGCCGGCGCGGCCGGCGCGCAGGCAGAAATCCACGTCGTTGTTGACGATGCTGTGCCGCTCGTCGAACCCGCCCAGCGCGCGGAACAGCCCGGCCGGCACCATCATGCAGGCGCCGGTCACCGCGCTGACCTCGCGCTGCACCGTCGCCAGGCCGAAATACCCGGCATCGGCCTCGGCCAGGTAGCGGAAGGCGTGCCGCCCGGTGCCGAGTGCGGTCAGGAAGATGCCGGCGTGCTGCACGGTGCGATCGGGATACAGCAGCCGTGCGCCGACCACCCCCACCTCCGGCCGCTGCGCGTGCTCCAGCAGCGCATCCAGCCAGTCTTCGTGCTCGATCTCGACGTCGTCGTTCAGGAACAGCAGGTAGTCGCCGCCCGCGGCGCGGGCGGCCTGGTTGTTGAAGCGCGACCAGTTGAACGCGCCGGGCACGCTCACCACGCGGTCGGCGTGGCGGCGGATCCAGCTGCGGCAGGCCGAGGGTCCGGGCGGGATGTTGTCGATGCAGACGATCTCGAAATCCCGGTACGCGGTGCGGGCATGGATGCTGTCGATGCAGGCGCGCACGCGATCGTCGACGCCGCAGGTCGGGATGATGATCGACACCAGCCCGGCGTCGCCCGGCCGCCGGCGCACCCGGTAGCTGCCCGGCGCGCGCCCGTCCAGCAGGTCCCCGGCGATGCCGCGCCGGGCCATCGCGCGGCGCAGCGCGGCGCGCTCGGCCGCGCGATGGCCGGCCGCGTCGTCGCCGGCCGCGTCGCGAGCCGTGTCGCAGGATTGGCCGAGCAGCAGCGGGATGTGCTCGATCCCCCGCGCCTGTTCGGTGCAGCGCAGCACACATTCGTACTGGCCCTGTTCGGCCAGCAGCCGGGCGGTCACGCCGGCGCGGTGCAGCAGCGCCGCGTCGGCGAACCACGGCCGGCCGACATAGTTGGTGGACAGCAGCAGGTCGGGCGACCAGCCGGGCTTGAGGAACGCCGCGCGCACGCCGCGCGCCGGATCCGTGCGCTCCTCGTCGGCATACAGGAACTCGGCGTGCGGATGCAGCCCGGCGGCCAGGGCGACCTGCAGCAGCGCATCCGGGGCCAGCGTGTCGCCGGGGCACAGCGCGCCGACCAGCACGCGGCCGCCTTGCGGGCTCGCGGCGGCACGGCGGATCGCCTGGTCCAGCCCGGCCGGGCGAACGACCCGCGCGGCACCGCCCGCGTCGTCGGCCGAGCCGTCCAGCAGCCTCACGGCGGCGTCGGGCTGGCTGGTCACCAGCAGCAGCTCCCAGTCGGCGAAACTCTGCGCCCGCAGCGAGGCGAGCGTGCGCGCCGCCGCCGCCGCGTCGGCCGCGCCGGCCAGCGGCACCGCAAGCAGGAAGCGGGCGCGGCAATCCAGCCGGCGCAGCGCGTCCTCGCCCAGGGCGGTCAGCGATCGCGATGCGGGGCGCCCGCCGTCCGCGGCCGCGCCGGGGTCGGGCAGCACCTGCAGCCCGAAGCGCGAGGTCAGGATCGCCCCGTCATTGGCCTCGGCGCGCACCAGCACGAGGTGGTCGCCCGCCGGCAGGGCGTGCGCCGGCCAGCGCAGGATGAAGCCGCTGCGCAGCGCGCCGGGCCAGTCGGGAAAGGCGTCGCGCACGTCGCGCCGGCCCAGGCCCAGATGCGCCCGGCTGGGCGGTCCGCCATCCAGCGACACATCGACGCGGGCGATGCCCGAGCGGGCCAGCGCCCAGCCCTCGATGACCAGCTGCCCGGCCATCGGGTCGCGCGCGTGCGCGCCAGCCAAAGCCGGGTTTTCCACCATCAGGCGGACGTCGCCGTCCATATCGGCGACCACGTCCGGCGTGGCGGCCGCGTCGTGCGGCTGCAACTGGCCGGCGTCGTGCGCACCCAGCGTCAGCAGCAGGGTGCGGCTGTCGCCCAGCGCGTTGGCGGCGACGATCGCCAGCTGGTGCGCCCCGGTGATGCGCTCGGCCACCCGCGTCGCATAGGCGAACCCCGATCGCCGCGCCTGCGCGACCCCCGGATGCCGCTCGGCCACGTCGGCGCGGACGCGGCCCAGCTCGGCCGCGCCGATGCGCCGGCCGTCCAGGAACACCGCGACCTCGCTGATGCCGCGCGCGCACACCGCCCAGCCGGACAGCTCCAGCCGCCCGTCGATGGAGAGCGTGGCCGCGTCGCAATAGGGGTGGATCATGCGCTCGGGATCCAGCGCATCCGCGCCCGCGCCCGGATCAGGCCCGGCCGCCGTCGCCGCCTCGCGCGCGGCCAGGCGCAGCGGCAGCACCGCGGTCGCCGCCGCGCCGTCGCGGCCGCGTGCCTGCAGCGTGATCCCGCCCGCGCCTGCGCCGTGCGGCAGCGGGGCGGCGAAGGCGAAGCCGGACAGCGCCGCGTCGGGATAGCCGGGATGCAGGGCGGCCACGTCGTCGCGCCGGCCGCGCACCTGCGCCAGGCCGAGCAATTCGCCGCCCGCGAACACCTCGACCGCATCCAGCCCGCCACGCGCCAGCACCCAGCCGCCGACCTGCAGCCGGCCGGCGGCATCGACCACGCAGCGCTCGGGACGCAGGATCACCGGCGGCGGCAGGCAATCCGGCAGCGTCCCGATGCCCGCATCGGGCGTGGCGGCGCGCAGCACGGCCTCGCCTGCATCGCCGGGATCCGTCTCGACCGCGTAGCCGGCGCGGGCCAGTTCGCCCGCCTCGCCGCTGGCCACCAGATCGAAGGCGAGCGGCGCGGCCAGGGCGGCCGACAGCACGCGCACGGTCAGGGCGAAGGCGCAATCGCCGCCCGCGCCGTATGCGACGGCGGCGGCGGCGACCTCGCGCCCGGCCAGATGCAGGCCGACGCGCGTGACCCGCGCCGCGCCGTCGGCCACAGCGCCGCGCAGCAGGAAATCGTGGCCGCCGTCGAACACCGTGCGCGGCGCCGCGCCGAGCAGCAGCAGCGCCGGCGCGCCGGCCGTCTCTGCCGGGCGGACGGCGACCGAGGCGGCGCGCGCCATTCTCAGTGCTGCGGCGGTTCGGCGGGCGGGCGGGCGGTGCTGCATGCGCGTGATCGTCCTGCGGCCGGCCGGTGCGGACGGGCCGGAGGGCGGCGGCGTCGGCTGGACAAGCAAAGTCCATCGCCGCAGCGCGGAACGCCAATCAGAAGATCATCAATAAAACCGGATGCAGACGGGCCCGAGGTTGACGCTTGTTTAACACACTTTCGACGACCGACCGCCGTGCGCAGGCACTAGACAGCATGCAGCGCCAGAGGGGCACGGCAAATCAGGTCACCGATGCCGCGCCGGTCCCTCCGGCTTCGCGGCGATCAGACGCAAAGAGGTTCGCGATGCTTCTCACCAGGTCCACTGGCGGCGACGCCGGCCCCGCCGGCGACCCGCCGCCGGCCGACGCCGCGGCGACCGCGGACGACGCGGTCGAATCCTACGCCACGCTCATCAACCGCCGCCTGCTGCTGCCCTCGCAGCGCACCAGCTACATCGCCGTCGAGCCGCACTACCTGCTGCGCTGCCTGCGCCCCGACATCGTCCGCATCCATGTCGATGAGACCTGGTACTGCCGCCAGTATCCCGACGTGGTCGAGGCGCTGGCGGAGGGCAAGATCGCCTCGGCGCGCGAGCACTACGAGCGGTTCGGCTACCTGGAACACCGCATCCCGTACCGCATCGAGGTGCATGAGGAGTGGTACCTGGCGCAGTACGACGACATCCGCCGCGCCGTCGCCGGCGGCGAGTTCGCCAGCGGCCAGCAGCATTTCATCGAGGTCGGCTATCGCGAGGGCCGCTTCCCGCATCCGAACTTCCGGCTGCGCCTGACCGGCCGGCGCGCGGCGTGAGCGGGGGCTGACGCGGCATGGACGTGCTCGATCGCAACGATCCGCTGCTGGTCATGGAGCATGAGATCCAGGGCCGCCTGTCGCACGCCGCGCGCCCGCCGGCCGCCGAGCTGTTCGACGAGGACGCCTACCTCAAGGCGTTCCCCGACATCGCCCGCTCGATTGCCGCCGGCGAGTGGCGCTCGGCCATGCACCACTACATCGAGCACGGCCAGCGCGAGGACCGGTTGCGCGACGAGCGCTATCGCGTGGCGTTCAGGACCGGCGACACCGCGACATTCCCCGCTGCCTGCATCGACGCGGTGTTCGTCGGCCGCTCCGGCCATTGCTTCGTCATCGGCTGGATCGACGACGGCGCCGCATCGCTGGCGCGCGTCGATCTGGTGGCCGGCGGCAAGGTCGTCGCCACCACGCGCCAGGTCGCCCGCCGCCGCCGCGAGGATGCCGAGGCGGTCGCCACGTCGGCGCACGGCACGCTGCTGGGCTTCTGGACCATGCTGGAGGGCGCGCCGCACGCCGACCTGGGCAACGAGCCGAAGATCGTGCTGACCACCGCCGGCGAGCAGCGCAGCTTCGCCGTCAAGCCGAGCCTGGTTGCCGACGAGCAGCTGCGCGAGCTGGCGCTGGAATACTTCGCCGCCTCCGGCTATTTCGGCAACCCCCACATCGAGTCTCACATCCAGCTTGAGGGCGGGGCCGGGGCCGCGGTGATCGGGCTGAACGTCGCCATCTCTCGCCGCATCATGGCCGGCGCCTATCACGCCCGCTTCGGCCCGGCGCGCAAATCCTATGACGGGTCCATCGTCGTCTGCCTGTACGGCAAGGCGGAGTTCCTGTTCCTGCAGGCCGCGCTGTTTTCCAACAGCGAGGGCTGGCAGCGCTACGAGTTCGTCTATGTCTCGAACAGTCCCGAGCTGGCCGAGACGCTGCTGAAGGAAGCGGCGCTGGCCGCGCGGCTGTACGACGTCAGCATCACCCTGGTCATCCTGCCCGGCAATGCCGGGTTCGGGGCGGCCAACAACGCCGCCGTCGGGCTGGCGCGCAGCCGGCGCATCCTGGTGGTCAACCCGGACGTGTTCCCGCGCCGCACCGACTGGGCGGCCCGCCACGCCGAGCTGGTGCGCGCGCTGCCGGCCGAGCAGACCGCGATGTTCGGCGTGCCGCTGTACTACGACGACGGATCGCTGATGCATGGCGGCATGTTCTTCGAATCCGACACCGGATTGTCGGTGCGCGGCGATCAGGTGCAGCACCGGCGCATGATCCGCGTCGAGCATTACGGCAAGGGCGCGCCGGCCGCCGAGACGCGCTTCGTCGCGTCCCGCCCGGTGCCGGCGATCACCGGCGCGTTCATCTCGGCCGACCGCGGCTGGTTCGAATCGCTCGGCGGGTTCTCGTTGGAATATGTGTTCGGCCATTACGAGGACGCCGATCTGTGCCTGAAAAGCCTGTCCGCCGGCCGCCCGGTGTGGATGCACGACGTGCCGTTCTGGCATTTCGAGGGCAAGGGATCGACGCGCCGGCTGGTGCACGAAGGCGGTTCGCAGATCAACCGCTGGCACTTCACCCGGACCTGGGGCGACCTGGTGCATGCCGAACTGCTCGGCCGCGCGCCGAAACGGATCTCCGTCGCATGAAAAAGCCGAGGCCAGCCGCGAAGTCGGGCGCAATCGTGCCGGCAACCGTGCCCGCGCCCGTGCCGCCGATCGCCGCGCCGCCGCGCCGCCGGGTGCTGCTGATCAGCCTGTTCCACCCCGAGCTGGTGCGCGGCGGCGCGCAGCAGGTGTGCTACGAGCTGTTCCAGGAACTGCGCGCCGCGCCCGACATCGAGCCGTTCCTGCTCGCCTCGATCGACAGCTCGTATCCGTCGCTGTTCAAAAGCGGCGCGCGCATCACCGGGTTCGACGGCCGGCCCAACGAGTTCCTGTACCTGTCCGCCGATTACGACCATCTGTGGCACCGCAGCACCTCGCCGCTGCATGTCGAGGCGTTCATCGAGTTCCTGGAGATGGTCCGCCCGGACGTGGTGCACTTCCACCACTTCCTGACCTTCGGCATCGACCTGGTCAGCCTGACGCGCAAGGTGCTGCCGGGCGCGCGGATCGTGTTCACCTTCCACGAGTTCCTGAGCATCTGCCAGGCCGACGGCCACATGATCCGCAAGACGGACCGCTCGCTGTGCACGCAGGCCAGCCCGGTGCGCTGCCACCAGTGTTTCCCGGACCGCTCGCCGGAACAGTTCCTGATGCGCAAGATGTGGTTCATGCGCCATCTGCGCGAGGCCGACGCGTACACCTGCCCCAGCCGCTTCATGATCGAGCACTACGTCGCCTGGGGTCTGGACCGCGCGCGCATCCATCATGTGACCAACGGCCAGGCCGATTACTCCGGCAGCGTGCGCCTGCCGGTCGCCGAGGGGCCGAAGCGCCGGTTCGGATTCTTCGGCCAGCTCGTCGATGTCAAGGGCGTGCAGGTGCTGCTGCGGGCGGTGGCGATCCTGCGCGCCGAGGGGTTCACGGATTTCTCGGTGGAGCTGAACGGCGACAATCTGCGCTACGCCAGCCCCGCGGTGCGCGAGGAGATCGAGGCGTTCCTGGCCGCCGAGGCGGCGCTGCCGGCCGAGCAGCGGATCGTGCGCTACAACGGATCGTATCACGTGGACCAGCTGCGCAGCCGCATGGCCCGGGTGGACTGGTGCGTGGTGCCGTCGATCTGGTGGGAGATCTTCGGGCTGGTGATTTCCGAGGCCTGGATGTTCCGCCGCCCGGTCATCTGCTCCAACGTCGGCGGCCCGGCCGAGCGCATCGGCGACGACGTGAACGGCCTGCATTTCGAGATGGGCGACGCGCAGTCGCTCGCCGCCACGATCCGCCGCGCGTGCAGCGAGGAGGGGTTGTGGGAACGGCTGGTGAGCGCCCTTCCGGAGCCGCCGACGCGGGCGGCGATGCTGGCGGGGTATCGGGAGGTCTATGGGTTGGGGGCGGATAGGTTGGTTGCCGCTGCCGCCGCGTAGGCCGGTCACGAAGGCGTTGCTGTTCAGACCCGCTACGAACTCCTCACCGACCCCGGACGAGTCGGAGCGACACAGACAGTTATGTCAGAAGCCCGCTCACGCATTACCTGTCCAAAATATCGCAACGTGTCTTGCTGGGGGCTGACCGCAGCATTTGGTGGGCGGTAGCCCTCATTTCTGAGTGGAGCAATGATCATGAAAGAGGAAACCAAGGTCTTCATTGTAGGTCCCGCCCGATCGGGAACCTCCATTATGTTTTACGCAATGAAGGAGGTGTTTGGACTGCCTGGCCGCGGGGAAGGCCACGTCTTCCCGGCCATCCAGCGTGTAGTTCATTCGTTTTATTTGTATTCACGAGAGTTTGCTGGAGTTGATGGAGTTTTAGCGAAAGAGCTAGATACGAGGGAGTTCAAGCGCCACCTATCAGGTTACGTCCAAGATTTTTACAAACAGGCCCACAAGGGCGGCAGCTGGGTTGACAAGACGCCCGGTTCCGAAGCGATCCTCGGAATAGTTCTTATAAAAGAAGTGTTCCCGCAATCGCGTATAATCGTAAATCGTCGAAGTGGAATCGAGGTTGTCAGGTCGCATCAGAGCAAATTCTCAGCTTCGCTCGAAGACGCCTGCCGAAGTTGGGTTAATTGCATGCAGGCAATCGTCAAAATTCGTGCCTCTGGTTTGTCATTCATTGAAGTTGATCAGTTCGATTTGACGAACCGGACGGAAGAGACCGCCAATGACATAAGCGTTTTCCTGGGAAGCCCGGATAAAAGTCCGCAATTGTGCTCTTACTTCCTCGGGAAGCGCACCGATCAGCATTCGAGCCACGACTGGCGAAACCGCCAGACGCTCGCTGATGTAGATTGGAGCGCATCTGAAAAGGCGTTGTTTCGGGAAGTCTGCGGCCCGGCAATGGATGCGTTCGGATATCCGATGTAGAAAGCTCCGCGGCACGCTCGACTGGAGGCTCGCGTGAACGCACGTGCTGGCATCCGAAGCGCGATCAGCGCTGTCTTGGTATGGGCCGGACCGGCCTTTGCCCAGAGGACGGCGCCACCTCCGAAAGTCTGGTTTGCTGCTACGGAGCCCGTGTGGCGCAGCGTCCGACACTGGGGAGAAAACGACTACATGCAGCTGTTCGCTGTAGGTGGCGAGTGGTCGCAGGCTGCCCAACATGTTTCGGTATTTGAGGTTACAAAGCGGTTCATTCTGGAATTGCCGGACAAGGATGTCTCCAGCGTTGTCAGATGGCTGCACCAGCGGGGTATCGCGCTTTCCGTGCAGATGACGCCACTTGTCGCAACCAAGGCGTGCGGACTCGGCGTCGAGGGGTATGGTCCGCCGGATGACATGGCCCGGGTCGCCGAGAAGCTGAAGCGACTAGGAGGCGACTTGGGCTACCTGCGCATGGATGAGCCACTTTGGTACGGTCACGTCTTCAATCAACGCGGGCTTGCAGTCGGATGTCATTTGCCGATAGGCGAGATCGCCCAGGAGACGGTCAGGAAGCTGGGCCAGGTCCGCCGGATGTATCCGAAAGTGCGGATTGGCGATATTGAACCGCTAGGAGCGGCGGTGCGCGGTTGGGTTCCAGAATTGAGCGAATGGATGTCGGCGTTCCGAAGCCAAGCTGGCGAGACGCTGGCATTTTTGCACGCCGACATCGTCTGGACGGAGCCGGACTGGCAGAGTCAGCTCCGCAACATTGCTCACGTCCTGCAGCACGAAGAAGTCGCGCTTGGCATCATCTACGACGGCACCCTGAGCGACGCGACGGATCACGACTGGACTAAAGACGCGATCGGACATTTCACGTTTGTCGAAGGCCGCATGGGAATTGTTCCAGAACAGGCAATCATTCAATCCTGGATGAACCGCCCCGCCAGGATGCTCCCCGAGGGCATGGATGGTAGCCTAACCGGTCTCCTGGCCGACTACCTGACGTGGCACGGCGTCAGGCTTAATCATCCCAACGCGGCCGAGATTGGCACAACAGCGGCAAGCCCGACGCGGCGGTGATCCGATCACCGGCCGAGTCCGAACAAGCGGGCGAAAAGGCTCCGCCTTGGTTAAATCATGAGTGTCTCCCGCAATGTCGCTGGCGGCGTTACGGTGCCGGACTGTTGCCACGGGGACACTAACCGGTCGCAACTCGACAGGTCGCCTACCTGGCGGTCCGCGCGACCGCTCAGGCGGGCGTACAACTTTGCAGCCTCAGGATTTCGATCGCCCAGCCGCACCGCGGCCGCGGCCATCGCTAGCCCCTCATCAGGGAACCCCGACCATTCCAGCATACGCGCCAGACGAAAACACGGCCCCGCGGTCGTAAGGTCGTGAGGGCTAACCTGAGGTGCAAACTCCCGGATGAGCGCGATATGCGTGCTGTCGAGAGGGCCGAGTATCGATAAAACCTCCTGAGACGAACGGGGCCGTGCGCGAAGCATAACCTCTGCCAGCTGTCCTAGTGAAGTCGTCAGGCCAGCTTCGCGTAGCACCTCTCGAGCTTGGGCGTAGGTCGCAACAGTTGCCCGAGAGCTACTTACTGCTTCAAAGACTTCGAGGAGGATCGGTTCTCCGCTCGCCTTACTGCGCGCCTCCGCAAGGATCAACAGAGCGCGCGGATATGCCGGATCTGCCGCGAGCAGACGATGAGCCGCGGCCAAAGCCATTTCGTTCCGTCCGAGCCGCAAGGCTGCCACGGCGATGTGCTCCGTGAGGCGCTTATTGCAGTCTGTCTGATCCGCCGCCTCAATCAGGTGATCAACTGCTTCTTCCTTGGCGTTCGCCTCGATGAGGCTCGTAACTAAGTGAACACGAATTCAAGCGTCCTCCGGCCACCGCGCGACCGAACGCCGCGCGAGGGCAAGCGCCACCTCCGGTTTTCCGCATAGGCGCGCGACATTCCAAACCGATGCGAACTCATGCGCACCAAACTCAATTGCCGCCAGTCTTTCAACATGCGGGGCTACCAGGGCAGCATCGCCCGCGACAAGCGTGGCGGCGGCTAGAATGCGTGCCCTGTCGCCTGCGCCTGCTGCGTACAAAATGCGCTCGGCAAACGCCCTGGCCCGTCCGAAGTCCGCAAGGCCTCGATACAGCGCCAGCAGAGATGCCGCTTCGGGTGCATCGCCCGCCATGTTGTCAAGGCCGTCGACTTCGGTTGCGGCCCTCAGGCGATCGTTTTGAGACAGCAAATCCCCAGCCAGCTCAATCCTAACATTGGCGCTCCCCGGCGCGAGTTCGCGCGCTCGCCGCAAGCAGGCGGTGACAGCGGCGGCAGCGCCAGCCTGGCGCAGCAGCGCCGCGCAGCCGAGTGCAAGTGAGGGACTTGCGACATAGGCGACCGCGCTAGCAGCTACCTCGCTCGCTTCCTCCGCGGCCCCGAACGTCAGCAGAGTACTCACGAAATATAGCAAGGAGCCGCCCAGCTCGCGCATACGTCGGGCGCAGCGGATCGCATCACCGCCGCGATTAAGCCGTTTGTAGCCGATTGAGAGCTGGTGCCAATCGCTGACCAGGCGGGCCAGATTGTCTTCTACATGCGTAAGGTGCACGAGGGCTGCGTCGGGCTGCTCCAGGTCGATCAACGAGCTGGCCAGGTGGAGCCGGAACGTCGAGGCTGTCGGATCATGCTCGACGGCGGCTCGCATGAGCGCCGCGGCCGCTTCCCGCTGGCCCATTCTATTGAGTGCCGTCCAAAGCTGGACCCGACCGTAGGGGGTTGCCCCGCCAATCACGCTCATGGCAAGGCGCACTGCCGCTGTCGCATCCTCCTGCGCGCCCGCATCCAGCCGCAGCCTAACCAAATGAATGAGCGTATCGGCATGGGCGGGGCGCAGGCGCAGACTCTCGTTGACTGCACGCAACTGCTCGGCAGCAGACCCAGGACGACGATGACTCAGAACCCGCCAGCGACCCGTCCAGTAAGTAGGCGCCTGGGCACGCGCCTGGCGCGCCAGTCGACGGATCTGTGCGGATGACAATCGTTCGCCGTCGATGCTGCGCAAAACTTCCCCGATCAGGCGCGCCTCTACCGCGAAGCGCACCGTGTCGTGCTCAACGAGCGGAAGATGGATCAATTCTACGGAGCCGCTAATGCGCTTGATCAGCTCCGCGTGCCTCCGGTCCCACCCATGCAGCGGATCGAAGAAGACCAGATTGCGTCCGGCCAGATCCGCGTCGGTCAGCAGCATGTCGGCGTTCAACGCCGGATCGTAGAATTGCGCGTAGCGGGTGTCCCAGGGCGCCACGTCGTGCGGCGCAATGGAGGCCTGCGGCGAGAACGCCAGCGACATTCCCGCATTCAGCGGCCGCGAGTAGGTCAGCGCCGCGTAAGCGCCCTGGCTGAACCCGTATGTGACGACGGCCGTATAAGTCTCGGCAAGCAGTTGGCGGATGGCGGCAATTGCCTCAAGTGTCGGGCCGCGCGGAAACCAATTGGGCCGCTTGGACATGAAGCCGATTGCTGAAATGCCCTGTTTGGCAAGGAATTGATCGCCCCAGAAAGACGAGCCTTCGGCGACGGAGCCCATTTCATTGAACGTGATGCAAACCCACGACGAGGCCGCCGGCGCGTGAATGACACGCATGTAGTCATTCTCGAATACGACCTCCTTGCGGTCGATTGACGGCAAGATAACACTATCGTACAACTAAAGGTCTCCTAGGAGAGTGCCAGGAGACCTTTACCAAAAGTGTTCAGACAACGCGAGTGCTCAAATAGTTGGCTTACCGGATGTATTTCACTCCTTAACCGGTGCCCATGCCCCGTCGCGGAAAAGCCACTCTCACAGCCTCTCCCGATACTCCTTCTGCACCGGCTTGATCTTCTCGCTCGTGCCGAAGAACGTATGCCGCGACATGTCGGCGGAATACCGGCTCGCCTCCGGGCGCCGCCCCAGCGCCTCGGCCATGGCGCGGATGTGGTGCGGGCCGGCGCCGCAGCAGACGCCGAGATACTTCACCCCCAGCGCATCCGCCTCGCGCGTGAAATCGGCGATCTCGTCGCGGGTGCAGACGAACGGGTCCAGGCCCACCGGGAACGCCCGCCGCCCGCCGCAGCACGCATCGGTCAGCGCCATGAACGACGGCTGCTCCGGCGTGGTGCGGTACGGCACCGGCAGGGCCGCCACATGGCATGTCACCGCCGCGCGGATCTCGCGCAGCAGCGGCAGCATGGTGGCCGGTCCGCGGTGGCAGTTCAGCCCGACCACCTCGGCCCCGGCGTCCTCCAGCCGCTTGCAGGTCTCCGCCGCCGTCCAGCCCTCGCGCGTGGTCTGCTCGCGGATGATCGGGAACGTCACCACCGCCGGCAGCGCCGAGTGCCGCTTGATCGCGGCCAGCGCGCGCAGCGCCTCGCCGCCCCACTCGAAGGTCTCGGCGACGATGAAATCGGCCCCCGCCTCCACCGCCCAGCCGATCTGCTCGGCGAAGATGCGGTCCACCTCGGCCAGCGCCGCCGGGTCGCGCGGGTCATAGGCGGTGGTGTTGCAGATGTCGCCGGCCAGCAGCGTGCCGGTGTCGCGCGCCACGCGGGACGCGATCTCCAGCGCCGTGCGGTTCATCATCTCCAGGTCGTCCTCGCGCCCGACCAGCCGCAGCTTCTCGCGATGCGCGTAATAGGTCAGCGCCTGGGTCACGTCCGACCCGGCATGCACGAAGTCGCGGTGCAGCTGCTCGACCACCTCGGGATGGTCGGTCAGCACCTCCGGCACGAACGCCCCGGCCTGCAGGTAGCCGCGCCGCTCCAGCTCGAACAGGTAGCCCTCGGCGCAGATCACCGGGCCATGCTCCAGCCGCTCCATCAGTCCCTGCCTGGCGGCGGCGGCGGCGGGTGCGTCGTTCATGGGCGGTGTTCCCCGGTGGCTGGCGTTGGCGCGGGCGCCAGCGTATCCGGGCCGGCGGCTCGCGGCCATAGCCAGTAAGGGGACGGCGCTGAAGGTCATCGAGGTGACGAACACCGATTTCGCGCTGCGCCACTTTCTGCTGCCGCTGCTGCGCGGCCTGCGGGCGCGCGGGCATGAGGCGGTGGGCGTCTGCCCGGAGGGTCCGCTGGCCGACAGCGTGCGCGCCGAGGGGTTCCGGGTGCTCGCCGTGCCGCTGGCGCGCAGCCTGTCGCCGGCGGCGCAATGGCGCGGCTATCGCGCCCTGCTGGCGCTGATCCGCGCCGAGCGGCCGGACATCGTGCACGGCCACATGCCGATCAGCGGCTTCCTCGCCCGCCTCGCCGGGCGGGTCGCGGGGGTGGAGCGCATCGCCTATACCTGTCACGGCTTCCTGTTCAACCAGCCCGGCCCCTGGCCGCGCCGCGCCGCCGCTTGGGCGATGGAGTTCGCCGGCGCGCGGCTGACCGACGTGTTCATGACCGTCTCGGCGAAGGAGGCGGCGGATGCGCGCCGGCTCGGCATCACGCGCCGCGCCGTGGCGGTCGGCAACGGCGGCGACCCGGCCCGCTTCTGCCCCGACCCGGCGGCGCGGGCGCGGGTGCGCGCGGCGCTGGGCACGCCCGCGGATCGCGTGGTGGTGGTCATCGTCTCGCGGCTGGTGCGCTCCAAGGGCCATGCCGAGCTGCTGGAGGCGATGGAAGCGGTGGACGCCGAGCTGTGGGTGGTGGGCGAACGCCTGGCAAGCGACCACGAGGCCAGCCTGGAGCCGTTCTTCGCCGCCTGCCGCCTGGGCGCGCGGCTGCGCCGGCTGGGCTATCGCGACGACATCCCGGCGATCCTGGCGGCGGCCGACATCTTCGCCCTGCCGAGCTGGTTCGAGGCGCTGCCGATGTCGGTGATCGAGGCGATGCTGTGCGGCCTGCCGGTGGTGGCCAGCGACGTGCCCGGCCCACGCGAACAGGTAGTCGATGGCGTCACCGGCCTGCTGGTCCCGGCCCGCGACCCGGTGCGGCTGGCCGGGGCGCTGCGCCGCCTGGCCGCCGATCCCGGGTTGCGCGGCCGCCTCGGCGCCGCCGGGCTTTCCCGCGCGCGGGAAAAATTCGACGAGACGCGGGTGGTCGGCCGGGTGCTCGACCTGCTAGGGGCGTGACGATGACCCAGACGCCGACCGACATCGTGCCGATCCGCCGCGCCCTGATCTCCGTCTCCGACAAGTCGGGGCTGCTGGAGCTGGCGCAGACGCTGGACGCGCGCGGGGCGGAGCTGCTGTCCACCGGCGGCTCGGCGGCGGCGCTGCGCGAGGCGGGCGTGGCGGTGACGGAGGTCTCCCAGCACACCGGCTTCCCGGAAATCCTGGATGGCCGGGTGAAGACGCTGACGCCGCAGATCCACGGCGGCATCCTCGCCCGCCGCGACCTGCCGGAGCACCTGGCGCAGCTGCAGGCGCACGGCATCGCGCCGATCGACCTGGTGGTGGTCAACCTGTACCCGTTCGAGGCGACGGTCGCGCGCGGCGCGGATTTCGACGAGTGCGTCGAGAACATCGACATCGGCGGCCCGGCGCTGCTGCGCGCGGCGGCGAAGAACCACGCCGCGGTCGCGGTGCTGGCCGATCCGGCCGACTATGCGGCGCTGCTGGACGAGATGGCGCGGCTGGGCGGCACCACGGCCGCCCTGCGCCGCCGCCTGGCGGCCGCCGCCTACGCCCGCACCGCCGCCTATGACGCGGCCATCGCCGGCTGGTTCGCCGGCCAGCAGGGCGAGCTGTTCCCGCCGCGCCTGACGGTCGCCGCGACGCTGCGCCAGGCCATGCGCTATGGCGAGAACCCGCACCAGGCGGCCGCCTTCTACGCCACGTCCGACGCGCGGCCCGGCGTCGCCAGCGCGCGGCAGGTTCAGGGAAAGGCGCTGTCGTACAACAACCTGGCCGACACCGACGCCGCGCTGGAATGCGTGGCGGAGTTCGAAGCCCCGGCGGTGGTGATCGTCAAGCACGCCAACCCGTGCGGCGTCGCGGTCGCCGCCGCGCCGCTGGACGCCTGGCGGGCGGCGCTGGCCTGCGACCCGGTCTCGGCGTTCGGCGGCATCGTCGCGCTGAACCGCACGCTCGACGCGGAGACGGCGCAGGCGATCGCGTCGATCTTCACCGAGGTCATCGTGGCGCCGGATGCGACGGATCAGGCGCAGGCGGCGCTGGCGTCGAAGAAGAACCTGCGCCTGCTGCTGACCGGCGGCCTGCCGGATCCGGCCGCGCCCGGCGTGCTGCTGCGCAGCGTGGGCGGCGGCATCCTGGCGCAGACCCGCGACGTGGGCCGGATCGGCCCGGACGACCTGCGCGTGGTCACGCGCCGCGCGCCCACCGATGCCGAGCGGCGCGCGCTGCTGTTCGCCTGGCGGGTCTGCAAGCACGTCAAATCCAACGCCATCGTCTATGCCCGCGACGGCGCCACGCTGGGCATCGGCGCGGGGCAGATGAGCCGCGTCGACTCCGCCCGCATCGCGGCGCGCAAGGCCGCCGATGCCGGCCTGTCCACGCGGGGCGCGGTGGTGGCGTCGGACGCCTTCTTCCCGTTCGCCGACGGGCTGCAGGCGCTGGCCGAGACCGGCGCGGCGGCGGTGATCCAGCCCGGCGGCTCGGTGCGCGACGCCGAGGTGATCGCCGCGGCCGACGCGGCGGGGATGGCGATGGTGTTCACCGGGATGCGCCATTTTCGCCACTGACGGCGCCCGTCTGACCTAGCCGCGCGCGGCGGATGCGAAGCGTTCGCATCCATTGCGGATGTGTCTGGATTTCCGCCGTCGCCGCCGCATATCGGGGCTTCCTTGCGGCCGAGCGGAGCCTGGCGCCATGCGCAACTTCAGCGACCTGACCGAACGCGAAATCCTGGCGCTGGCGATCAGCAGCGAGGAGGAGGACGGCCGCATCTACGCCGATTTCGCCGAAAGCCTGCGCGCCGAGGCGCCGGCCAGCGCGCATGTGTTCCGCGAGATGGCCGCCGAGGAGGGCGAGCACCGGCGCAGCCTGATCGACCTGTTCGTGCAGAAGTTCGGCGACCACATCCCGCTGGTGCGCCGCGCCGACGTGCGCGGCTTCGTCGGGCGCCAGGCGCTGTGGCAGGTGCAGCGGCGCGGCCTGGATGCGATGCGCAACCATGCCGCCTGGATGGAGACCGAGGCCAGCCGCTTCTATCGCCGCGCCGCCGGGCGCACCACCGACGCGGCGATCCGCAAGCTGCTGGGCGACCTGGCCGAGGCCGAGGAGGCGCACGAGCACACCGCCGACCGGCTGATGGCGGAGAACCTGCCGCAGCACGTGCGCCAGGGCGAGGACGAGGCGCGCCGCCGGTCATTCGTCCTGCAGAAGATCCAGCCGGGCCTGGCCGGGCTGATGGACGGCTCGGTCTCGACCCTGGCCCCGGTCTTCGCCTCGGCGCTGGCCACGCACAGCACCTGGCAGGCCTTCGTGGTCGGTCTGGCCGCCTCGGTCGGCGCGGGCATCTCGATGGGCTTTGCCGAGGCGCTGTCGGACAACGGCAGCCTGACCGGGCGGGGCGCGCCGCTGCTGCGCGGCGTCATCTGCGGCCTGATGACCACGGCCGGCGGCATCGGCCACACCCTGCCGTTCCTGATCCCGAACTTCTGGACGGCGATGGCCGCCGCGGTGGCGGTCGTGGTGCTGGAGCTGTCGGTCATCACCTGGGTCCGCTGGAAATACATGGACACCCCGCCATTCTCGGCCGCGGTGCAGGTGGGCTTCGGCGGCGCGCTGGTGTTCGCGACCGGGGTGCTGATCGGCAGCAGCTGAACGCAGCGCGCCGGCCCGATCCGCGGGCCGGTTCAGCTCCGCCGCAACGCATACGGGTCCGGCCGCCGGGCCAGCCGCAGCATGAAGCGCACCGCCGCCACCATGCAGACCGCCGCCGCCGCGGCCACCACGGCAAGATACCCAAACGGCACGGCGAGCGCCTCCGGCGGAGGGTCGAACACGCCCGACAGCAGGCGCACCAGCACCCAGGCCACCGCGAACCCCAGCGCCGTGCCCGCCACCGCGCCGACGCCGACGACCGCCAGCGCCTCGCTCCAGATGAACGCGCCGAGCTGCCACGACTTCGCGCCGAGGGCTGCCAATATGGTGAAGCTGCGCCGCCGCTCGGCCAGGCCGAGCGCCAGCACCAGCCCCGTCACGCCGGCGATCATCAGCACCGCGAAGCCGAGTTCCAGCCGTGTCAGGCCGCCCAGATCCACCGCCGTCAGGCTGGAGCTGATCAGCGCCTGCGCCTGGTCCAGCGTGGTCACGGCGACGCCCGGCAGTCCGGCCACCACCTGCCGCGCAGCGGCGGCAACCGCTGACGGGCTGCCCGACGTGCGCAGCAGCACGATCTCGGCTCCCGACACGCCGGTCGCCTTCGCGATGTAGCTGGCATTGGCGACCAGAAAGGAATCGTGCGGCGCGGTCGGGAACTCGCGCGCGATGCCGACATAGCGGAACGGCACCACGTGATAGGCGTGGTCCGCACCCTGCAGGCGCAGGCGCAGCAGGTCGCCGGGATTGAGCTGGAAGTCGTTCACCGTCTCCTGCGAGACCAGCACGCCGTCCGGCCGGGCGGCCAGCCGCGCCAGCGTCGTCCGCGCCGACGCGCCGGAGAAATAGGCGTTGGACATCGGGGTGGCGCGCGCGATGCGGCCCGGGTCGATGCCGAAGATGTCCTGCAGATCCGCGCCGACATAGGCATAGCGATGCATCATCGGCTGGGCTGCGGCCACGCCGGGCAGCGCGGCGAGCGGCGCCAGCCGCGATCCGGCCGGCGCGGCGGTGCTGCCGGTCACAGTCACGTCGGCGCCGTTGGTCAGCTCCGCATCGATGCGCGCCTGGCCGCGATAGGTGGTGTCGAACACCGCCGTCGATGCGGCGAACGCGAACGCCAGCGCGACCAGTACCGCGCCGCGGGCGATCAGGTCGCGCTGCCGCGACAGGGCCGCCGCCACCACCGGCGACAGCGCGCCCGCCAGCGGCGAGAGCAGCGGCCGCGAGCGCCGCGCCGCCTCTGGACAGCGCCAGCCGGGTCAGCCGCATCGCAAGCAGGCCGCCGCCGATCCACAGGCAGAACGGCGCAAGGAACGCGTCATAGTGGATCGAGGTCGTCGGCACTCCTTCGGGCGCCACCACCACCTGGTAGCCGCCGGCCGCGGTCAGCCAGAACACCAGCCCGGCCACTATCAGCAGCGCCAGGTCGGCGAACAGGCTCTGCCATAGCGGCGGCTTCGGCCGCGCGGCGCCGCGCGTCGCGACGACGGTGCTGGTGGCCGCGTCCCGCCAGGCCGGCAGCAGGATGGCGGCGGCGGCCAGCGCCAGCCCGGCCAGCGCCGCGCCGATCATCCAGGCGGCGGCGCCGGCCAACGCGGCGGGCGTCCACCAGGCCAGGCTCGCCAGCGCCGCCAGCGCCAGCCCCACGCCGACGCCGCCCAGGCCGATGCAGGCCGCCTCGACGACGGCGATCCGCAGCAACTGACCCAGCGACGCGCCGCGCGTGCGCAAAAGACCCTGTTCGCGGCGGCGTCGCTCGGCGCCGGAGGCGGCGACGGCCAGGGTGAACAGGACGGCGAGCGCCGCACCGGGCGCGCCGAGGAACAGGAACAGCACCCGCGCATACAACGCATCCGATCGCGCGCCGGCGAGACGGGCGGCGAGGTTGTCGGCGACGACCGCGGCCCCCGCGGTGCGCGCCGACAGGTTGTTGGCGGCGTGGATGACCGCCAGGTACGCTGCCCCCGGGTCGGCCGGCAACGCGGCGTGATCCAGGCGGGCGTGCAGCTGCAGCCGCACCGATTGCGGATGCGCCGCCGCCTGCGGGTCGAACAGCGCGTGGAACTGTGCGGCGGGCAGCAGCACCACGTTGTCCGGCGGCGCCTGCGGCCCGGTCCCGGCGTGCAGGCCGGGGATCTGGAACATCAAATCGGCGTTGGGCAGCGCCACCACGCCGGCCACCGTGACCGGCACAGGGGCAAGCCCGATCCGCTCGATGCTGACGGTGCCGCCGACGGTCACATGCAGGTTGGCGGCCGTCTGCTGCGCCAGCAGCGCGCCGTCGCCGGATCCAAGCAGCGGTGCGATCTGGCCGGGGAACTGCGCCGCGTAGCCCGGCGGCAGCCCGACCACTTGGCCGGGGCCGGTGGTCTGCTCGGTCGCCCCGGTCGTCGCCTTGAAGCCCGCGGTGTCGGCGTAGCCCACCGTCGCCAGCGCCGCCGTCTTTGCCGCGCGGCCCAGGGCGGCGGCGGCCGGCGCGGGGTCGGCCCCGGCCGGCAGGGCCACCTGCCAATCCACCGGCAGGCCGGCAATGGCGCGCGCCGTCATGCTGCGCGAGGCCGAGACGGTGAACGTCCCGATCGCCACGATCAGCGCCACCGTCAGTCCGACGCCGAGCACCGCGGCCGCCAGCCTGCCGGAGCGGCTGGCCAGCAGGCCGGTCAGCCACAGCCCGATCACGACCGCGCCTCGGTCGCCACGCGGCTGGTCGTCAGCGATCCATGCGACATGCTCCAGACCATCGCCAGCCGGGCCGCCACGGACGGGTCATGCGTGGCGACCACCAGGGCGGTTCCGGTGCCATCCAGCGCGCCCAGCAGGGCGTCGAACACCGCCTGGCCGGTGGCGTGGTCGAGCTGTCCGGTCGGCTCGTCGGCCAGGATCATCGCCGGGCGGCCGGCCAGCGCCCGCGCGATGCCGACCCGCTGCGCCTGGCCGCCGGACAGTTCCCCGGGCAATTTGTCGGCCAGATCGGCCAGTCCCACCGCCGCCAGCGCCTGCATCGCCGCATCGCGCGCGCCGGCTGCGCGGCCGGCCAGCCGCGGCGGCAGCTCGACATTCTCGACCACGCTCAGCATCGGCAGCAGGCTGGGCACCTGGAACACCATGCCGATGCGCTCCGGGCGCAGCGTGCCGGCGCCGCCGAGCGCGGGCCAGTCCAGCGTGCCGCCGCTCGGCCGGTCCAAATCGGCAAGCAGGTGCAACAGCGTGGACTTGCCGCTGCCGGACGGACCCATCACCGCGATCCGCGCGCCGGGTTCGATGCGAAAGGACACGGGCAGCAGCGCGTCCACCGCGCCCGCGCCCTGGCCGTGGCGACGGGCCAGCAGGACTGCCTCGGCAAGCGGCGCGCCCGTGGGCTGGTTCACGGCACGATCCTTCCGTCCTCGATACGCACTACGCGGTCGGCGCGCGCGGCCAGGGCCGGGCTGTGGCTGGCGATCAGGGCTGCCATGCCGTCGCGGCAGGCCTGTTCCAGAAAATCCAGCAGCCGCGCCTCGGTCTCGGCATCGACCTCGCCGGTCGGCTCGTCGGCCAACAGCACCGGCGGCGTCGCGGCCAGCGCCACCGCCAGCCCGGCCCGCGCCGCCTCGCCGCCGGAAAGCTGGCCGGGAACCGCGTCGTGGCGATCAGTCAGGCCCATATGCGCCAGCAGCGCATCGACCCGCACCGGGTTCGGCTGCCCGGCCAGGCGCTGCTGCAGGCGGATGTTGCCGGCGACCGACAGCCCGTCGAACAGATTGCCCGATTGCAGCAGGATGCCGATCCCGGCGGCGCGGCGCCGTGCTCGCTCGGCTTCCGGGCGACGGGTCAGCCGCTCGCCCAGCATCGCGACGTAACCGCCGTCCGGCTCGTCCAGCCCGGCCAGGCAGGCCAGCAGCGTCGATTTTCCGCTGCCCGAAGGCCCGATCAGCGCCACCATCTCGCCGCGGCGCACCGCCAGGCTGACGCCGCGCAGGGCCAGGGTTTCCGCCTCGCCGGCGTGAAAGAAGCGATACAGGTCGATCGCCTCGATGGCGGCCGGCCCGGCGACGTGACGGGTGCTTTGCGCGGTCAGTTCCATCGGAAGCTGCGCGACATCAGCCGCCACTGGTCGACGTTGTCCGCCCCCTTTGGCGCCGACAGCGTCAGCGTGGCGAGCCGTCCGCCTTTCCAGAACAGGTACCGTTCGTTCTCCAAAGCGATGCTTTTGCCGGTGACGGCGTTGGCCGCGGAGGTCGAGGAATAGGCCTCCATCACCGCCTTGCCACCTGGCTCGTCCACCGCCGCCACCTTGGAGACTGTGGTTTCCGCGCCCGGCGCCGCCGGAGCCTGGCGCATGGCGGCCGGCGTCGGCGGCGCAGCCTGCTGCGTCACCTGCACGGCGACGCGGTCATAGTGATCGACGAAGCTGACCGTATCGGCCGCGCCTGTCTGCGCCCAGCCTTCCGGCACCTTCAGCGAAAACCCCAGCGGGGAGTGGAAATCGACGAACACCTGGCTGTCGGGAATGTCGCCGGCGTTGCTTTGCTGCGCCTGCGCCAGATCGGCGCCGGCAACCAGGGCGAGTACGGCGATCGCTGGAACGGCGTGTCGGATCATGGCGGCCTCCGCTGCTGGTCTGTCCAGGAGGCGACCTTGGGCGGCCGCGCATCGACGCGGCTTGTCTGCCGGGTTACCGTTCCCCAACCATCAGCCAGGCCGCTGTGCAGGCGCCGTAGCGCCGGCCGCCAGGACTGCGGCCACCACGCGGTCGGGCATGGTGACCTCGTAGCCGACACCAGCGAGCGCCGGGGCGTTCGCTGGCGGTGCTATTGTCACTGCTGGAATATGAAGTTCCGCTGTCCTACCGGCATCGAATAATCCTTGCCGCTGCTGTCGGTGAAGCTCGCCACGACCAGTGTGTCGCCGACCTCGGACAGTCCGAACAAGCCGTTCGAAACGAAGCTGAAACCAGGATTGCAACTTTCGTTGCCGATGACGCCCACGCGGTACTGCGTAGTATTGATGCCGGCCGCCGCCACGCGGGCCGCGATCGGAGACGAGGAGGCCGGCCCGGAATAGAAGACGCCGGGTTGGGCCGCCGGGCAGCCATACGTGGCAATGATAGTATATTCCGAGTTGCCACCAGTCAGGACGCCAGGGCCGGTAATCGTGAATTCGGTACCATTGTTGGTGTCTTTGTAGAGGCCCGGCGTGATTGCCGACACGACCACCGGGGGCGAGGCCGTCACGACCGGCTCGGCGGCCGCATAGGTGACCTGGCCGCCGCGGCTGATCGACAGCTAAATCGTCACATCCTTGTACGAGATCGCGCCGTTGGCGGCGAGCACCGGCAGGCGGGTGATCGTGAGGGTCTGGCCGACGCCGACGATCGCTCCGTATTCGAGATAGCTGGTCGGCGTCGCCGCGACAGCGGCCGCCCCGAAAACACCCGAAGCAAGCCCGGCGATCAGTCCCAAGCGAAATCCGGACATTTCGACTTCCTCCCGAAGGTGCGGCCCGATTGCCGCACGGGAACAATTTCGAAACAGCTTTGATCGTGCAACGTGATAAATGTGGACTTTTGTAAACTGATTTCCAGCCAGCCCTAGATGCGACTCATTCGCATTATCAGCAACAAGGTCGATACAGGATGGCGATGACACAGGGTCCGGGCCGCCGCTAGGCGCTGCGGGCGATCTCGAGGAGCTGGATCTGGACGCAATCGGCAGGGACGGCAACTGCGTGATCCCGGACGACGCGCATGTGCGGCTCGGCGCGGCGTCGGCCAATGGCGGCGCGCAGATCCTGCGCCGGTCGTACTCTTATAATGACGGCGCCAGTTTCACCGCCGAACGCTGGCCGCCGTGGCGGCGGGGCGTGGAGTTCGACGCCGGCCTGCTGTTCGTCGCCTATCAGCGCGACCCGCGCGCCGGCTTTGCCATGATCTATGGCGGATTGTCGGGGCTGGATGCGCTGAACCAGTTCACGATCCATACCGGCGGCGGGCTGTTCGCCTGCCCCAGCGGTGTTCGCCGCGGCGAATACAGCGGCCAGCGGCTGTTGCAGCCCGGCTGACCGCGGCGCTCAGGGCGCCTGCGGTTGCGCCTGCGGCTGCAGATGCACCAGCGCCGGCGGCTGCATCGCCTCGGCCACCAGCAGGCGGTGGCAGTGGGCGGGATCGCGCTCGAAGCACAGCAGGCAGGCCGGCGCCTCGCGCGCGATCACCCGCGCCAGCGCCAAGTCGGCCTGCGCCTCGGGCGTCTGCAGGTGCGCGGCGAAGATCGCCCGCATGGTCGCGGAATCGCCCCGCCGCGCGGCGATGCGCCCGGATTTCGGCGTGCCCAGGCCGCGCAGATTGGTGTAGCGCAGCCCCGCGGCGTCCAGCGCTGCGGCGAGCTGGCGCTTGGAGAAGCCGGGCTTGCGCGACAGCGGCACGGCGCGCACGTCGATCAGGTGACGCACTCCGGCAGCCAGGAGCGCCGCCACCACGCGCTCGATCGTGGCGGCCTCGTAGCCGATGGTGGCGAGCGCCGGGGCGGCCGGTGGCCTCACTCCGCCGCCTCGCCGCTGCCCGGCCCCTGGCCGCCCGGCTCGCTCGGACCCAGCCCTGCGACCAGGGCGGCCGCCACCGCCTCGCCCAGGCAGCGGTAGCCCAGATCGTTGTGGTGCAGCCGGTCCGGCGCGATGAACCGGGCGTACGGCGCGCCGGCCTTCGCCCACTCGTCCATCAGCGCGCCGCGGTCGAACAGCTCCGCCTCGGTCTGTGCGGCGACCTGCTCGGTGGCGCGGTCGAGCGCGCTGTCCTCGGGAGCGGCCAGCAGGCGCGGCGAGCGCTGGTTGTCCATCAGCACCACGTCCACGCCCGCCTTGTGCAGCTGCGCCACCCCGGCCACCGCCAGCGCCCGGTACGCCGCCTGATCCATGCTGCGCAGCGCGCCGTTGGCGCCGATCTGCCAGATCACCAGCTGCGGGCGGATCGCCAGTGCGTCTGACTCCAGCCGCGGCAGTTCCTGCGTCACGTCCTCGCCGTTCACGCCGCGGTTGATCACCGCCACATGCGCGTGCGGCAGCATGCGGCCGAGCGCCGCCTGCAAGACCGCCGGGTATGAATGCGCCGGATCCGAGGACTGCCAGCCGCGCGTGCTGGACGAGCCGATGGCCACGATGACCGCCTGTTCATGCCGCGCCAGCGCGGCGCGCAGATGCGGCGCGGGGATCGGCGGGATCGCGACGGCAGGGCAGGCCTGCTGCGCCCGGGCCGGCGCCGACGCGGCGAGCAGCGCCAAGAAGGCACACGACAGACGCATCGGCGTCACACCGGGGCTGGTGCCTCACCCCGTCCCGCCGACGGTCAGCGCCGACAGCATGAGCGTCGGCTGGCCCACGCCGACCGGCACGCCCTGGCCCTGCTTGCCGCAGGTGCCGATGCCGGCGTCCAGCGCCATGTCGTCGGCCACGCCGACGATGCGGGTCAGCGCGTCCGGGCCGTTGCCGATCAGGGTCGCGCCCTTGACCGGGGCGGTGATCTTGCCGTCCTCGATCAGGTACGCCTCGCTGGCCGAGAACACGAACTTCCCCGAGGTGATGTCCACCTGGCCGCCGCCGAAGTTGACAGCATACAGGCCGCGCGGCACCGAGCGGATCATCGCTTCGGGGCTGGCGTCGCCGCCCAGCATCACCGTGTTGGTCATGCGCGGCATCGGTGCATGCGCGTAGGACTGCCGGCGGCCATTGCCGGTGGCGCGCACCCCCATCAGCCGCGCGTTCAGCCGGTCCTGCAGGAACTCGCGCAGGATGCCGTCCTCGATCAGCACGGTGCGGCTGGTCGGCGTGCCCTCGTCATCCACCGTCAGGCTGCCGCGGCGGTCGGGCATGGTGCCGTCATCGACGACGGTGATGCCGGGCGCCGCGATGCGCTGGCCCATCAGCCCGGCGAACGCGGAGGTCTTCTTGCGGTTGAAGTCGCCCTCCAGCCCGTGCCCGATCGCCTCGTGCAGCAGGATGCCGGGCCAGCCCGGACCCAGCACCACCGGCATGTCGCCGGCCGGGGCGGCGACGCTGTCCAGGTTCAGCACCGCCTGGCGCAGCGCCTCGTCCACCGCCGGCTGCCAGGTGTCGGCGCCGATCACTCGATCGTAGCCGAACCGGCCGCCGGTGCCGTAGCTGCCGGTCTCGCGCCGGCCGTTATGCTCGACCACCACCGCGACGTTCAGCCGCACCAGCGGCCGCAGGTCGGCGACGCGGGCGCCGTCGGCGCGGATGATCTGCACCGCCTGCCACTCGCCGGTGATCGAGGCCATCACCTGCCGGACGCGCGGATCGCGGCCGCGGGCATAGGCGTCGATCTCGGCCAGGACGCCGGTGCGGGTCGGGAAATCGTTGCCGCCAAGCGGGCTGTCCGGGGAATACAGCCGGGCGTTGGTGGCGCGCGGCGGTTCGGCGCTGATGCCGGAATGGCCGGACGCGACAGCCGAGACGGTGCCCGAGGCGCGCGCCAGCGCGGCCTGCGAGATTTCGCCGGAATGAGCGTAGCCCGTCGCCTCTCCCGCCACCGCGCGCAGGCCGAAGCCCAGCTGGGTGTCGTAGTTGGCGGCGCGGATGCGGCCGTCGTCGAGGCTGATCGCCTCGCTCTCGCGCCACTCCATGAACAGCTCGCCGTCATCGGACTGCGCCAGCGCGGCACGGGTCGCGGCCAGCGCGCTGTCGGCGTCGAGGTCGGAATCGGCACGATGGAAGAACAGCCGGTCGGTGACGGCGAGCGGCGTGTCCTGCGAAAGCGTGTTGCTCACGGTGTCTCCTGGGGCATGAGGGGGCGCGCCCGCCAAGCGAAATGCAGGCAGCACAGGGCGGCGGTCAGCAGCAGCACCGCGTTGGCCTGGTGCGCCACGGCCAGCGGGATCGGCACGACATACAGCAGGGTGGCCACGCCCAGCGCATACTGCGTCAGCACGGCGAAGGCGAGGCAGGCGAGGCCGGCGCGCAGCGTGTCGCCCCTCCGCGTCGCGCGCCAGCCGGCCAGCACGATGCCCAGCGCCAGCAGCGCGGTCACGGTGGCCAGCAGGCGATGGTCGAACTGTACGGCGGCGATATTGGCGACCAGGTTGCGGGCGAACGGGGTCAGGGCGGCGTAGCCCGCGGGGATCAGCCGGCCGTCCATCAGCGGGAAGGTGTTGTAGTCCAGCCCGGCATGCAGCCCGGCGGTGAAGCCGCCGGCGACGATGGTCAGGCCGAGGCAGGCGCACAGGATCCCGAGCGCCCGGCCCAGCCGCCGCGCCGGCCGCGCCCGCGGCGCGGGATGCAGCACCGAGAGCGCGGTCCACAGCAGCGCTGCATACAGCGCCAGCGCCAGCGCCAGATGCGCCACCAGCCGCCACGCCTGCACCGCCGTCGCGTCGGCCTGGAAGCCCGAGGCGACCATGAACCAGCCGACCGCGCCCTGCAGCCCGCCCAGCACGAACAGCAGCCCCAGCCGCAGCCCCAGGCGCCGGCCGATCGCGCCGCGCCATGCGAACCACGCCAGCGGGACCAGGAGCGCGAGGCCGAGCAGCCGGCCCCACAGCCGATGCACCCATTCCAGCCAGAACAGCCCCTGGAACCCGGCGAGGCCCATGCCGTCATGCAGCAGCCGGTATTGCGGGATGGTCCGGTACAGCGCGAACAGCCGCTCCCACGCGGCATGGCCCAGCGGCGGCAGGATGCCGACGACCGGCGCCCATTCCATGATCGACAGTCCCGAGCCGGTCAGCCGGGTGGCGCCGCCGAGGACCACCATGACGAACAGCATGGCGCACAGCGCGAACAGCCAGGCAGCGACGGCGCGGCGCGATGCGGGCGTCGCGAGCGCACGGCGGGGCGGGGGAGCAGCGACGGGCGGCGGGTCGAATGGCATTGGCGAACATATAGGCCGGGGAACAGGCGCACACAGGGCGGCTGCGAGCGACGGAGGAGGCTCGAGCTGCGAACCGCCTGTGCCGGACGGATCGCTTGCGCGTCGGGTAGCTACCAGCGCAGCCCGTTACCGTTGGCCACACCCGGCAATGCAGCGCGGCCTGGAATGCGCCGCATTTGCCGCCTAGAAAGCTCCTCGATGGACACCGCACTCGCCCCCGTCCCTGCCCACGCGGCCTACACCGCCGAACCGCTTGTCTCGGTCGTGGTCCCCGTCCGCAACGAGGCGGAGAACATCCTTCCGCTGGTAGTCGAGATCCGGGCGGCCCTGGCCGGCATCGACCACGAGATCGTCTATGTGGACGACGGCAGCACCGACGCGACGCCGCTGCGGCTGGCCGAGGCGGCGGCGCACGATGGGGTGCGCTGGCTGCGCCACCGCGCCAGCTGCGGCCAGAGCGCCGCGGTCATCAGCGGCGTGCGCGCGGCGCGCGGCACCTGGATCGCCACCCTGGACGGCGACGGCCAGAACGATCCGGCCGACATCCCTGCCGCGCTGGCCGCGGCGCAGTCCGCCGAGGCGCAGGGCCGGGCGCCGGTGCTGATCGCCGGCCACCGCACCCGACGCCGCGACACCTGGATCAAGCGGCGCAGCTCACGCATCGCCAACCGGGTCCGCGCGGCGCTGCTGCGCGACGCCACGCCGGACACCGGATGCGGGCTGAAGGTATTCCGGCGCGAGCTGTTCCTGTCGCTGCCGCAGTTCGACCACATGCACCGCTTCCTGCCCGCCCTGGTGCTGCGCGCCGGCGGCAGCACGCTGCCGTTCCCGGTCAACCACCGCCCGCGCACCGCCGGCGCCTCGAATTACGGCACGCTGGACCGGCTGGCGGTGGGCATCGTCGATCTGTTCGGGGTGTGGTGGCTGCAGCGGCGCGGGCGCATTCCGGTCGTCGAGCCGGGCGGACCGGCGGAGCCGCGCGCGTGACGCCACACCGCCCCCCCGAACGCTGGCGCGTCGCGGCCCGCCCGCTGCTGCTGCTGGGCGGGCTGGTCGGCGCTGGGCTGCTGTTGCGCCTGCTGCCCGCCGGCGGCGTCGCCGGGCTGCTGGCGCACGAGGCCGGCGAGGGCGGGCCGTGGCAGGCGATCGACCTTGCGGCGCTGGGCGCGGCGCTGTGCGCCGTCGGCGTGCCGCGCCAGGTGGTCTGCTATGCCTGCGGGCTGGCCTTCGGGGTGCGCGAGGGCGCGCTGCTGGCGCTGGCCGCGCAGCTTGCCGGGTGCGCCGCCAACCTTCTGTGGGCGCGGCTAGCGGCGCGCGACTGGGCGGCGCGGCGGCTGTCGGGGCGGCTGTCGGGCGGGCGGCTGGCGCGGCTGGACCGCGCTATCGCGGAGCGCCCGTTCGCCGCCACGCTCAGCCTGCGGCTGCTGCCGGTCGGCAACAACCTGCTGCTGAACCTGGCGGCCGGCGTGTCCAGCGTGGCCGCCTGGCCGTTCCTGGCCGCCTCGGCGCTGGGCTTCGTGCCGCAGACGCTGGTGTTCGCCCTGGCCGGCTCGGGCGCGCAGATCGGCCACGGCACGCAATTGCTGCTGGCGGGCCTGCTGTTCGCGGTCTCCGCGGCGCTCGGCTGGTTCCTGCTGGCGCGGATGCGCGCGGCCGGCGCTGCGCCGCTCAGTGCAGATGGCGCACGTGCCGCCATTCCCCCGGGCTGACCAGCTGGGTGGCCCCGATCCGCACCGAATGCAGCCGCCCCTCGATCTCACGGCCCCAGAACTCCAGGAAGCGGTGCAGCACCGGAAACCGCGGCGCCAAATCCAGCGCCTGCCAGACATAGCTTTGCAACACCGCCGGATGGTCCGGCAGGTGGTACAGGATCTCCGCGGTGGTGATGCGGTAGCCCTGCAGCTGGCGGCGGAAGCCCTCGGTGGATTGCATGGCCATGTCGCGGCCGGGCGCATCCTGCATCGGTGATCCTCCTGTCCTCGGCATCCTGTAGTCACTACGGATCATGCCACGTTCAGGATGAGTCCTGGCAAGGTAAAATCAGCGTTTACAGGTGCTTGCTACTCAGCCCTGGCGAGTGCTGCCGGCGCGCTTGACTTGCCGGGGGCGAGCGCCTAGATCGCTGGCACTCCCCGAGCGGGAGTGCCAATCGCGGCCGCCAGCGACGCGCGGCCCCAAACGATGCCAGGAGCAAACGCATGAAGTTCCGTCCGCTGCACGACCGCGTGGTCGTCCGCCGCCTGAACGCCGAGGAGAAGTCTGCCGGGGGGATCATCATTCCCGACACCGTCAAGGAAAAGCCGATGGAGGGCGAGGTCGTCGCCGCCGGCCCTGGCGCGCGCAACGAGCAGGGCGCGGTGCAGGCGCTGGACGTGAAGGCCGGCGACCGCGTGCTGTTCGGCAAGTGGTCCGGCACCGAGGTCAAGATCGACGGCGAGGAGCTGCTGATCATGAAGGAGAGCGACATCATGGGCATCGTCGAGTCCGGCGCCGCCCAGAAGCTCGCCGCCTGATCAGCGCCATCATTCAATAAGGAACAGACACACATGGCAGCCAAGGAAGTTCGCTTCGGCGCCGACGCTCGCGCGCGGATGCTGCGCGGCGTCGATATTCTTGCCGACGCGGTGAAGGTGACCCTGGGTCCGAAGGGCCGCAACGTCGTGCTCGACAAGAGCTTCGGCGCCCCGCGCATCACGAAGGACGGCGTCACGGTCGCGAAAGAGATCGAGCTGGCCGACAAGTTCGAGAACATGGGCGCGCAGATGGTGCGCGAGGTCGCCTCCAAGACCAACGACCTGGCCGGCGACGGCACCACCACGGCCACCGTGCTGGCGCAGTCGATCGTCCGCGAGGGCAGCAAGGCGGTCGCCGCCGGCATGAACCCGATGGACCTGCGCCGCGGCATCGACAAGGCAGTGGTCGCCCTGGTCGAGGAGCTGAAGGCCAAGTCGCGCAAGATCACCACCGAGGCCGAGACCGCGCAGGTCGGCACCATCTCGTCCAACGGCGAGGCCGACATCGGCCGCATGATCGCCGAGGCGATGCAGAAGGTCGGCAACGAGGGCGTCATCACCGTCGAGGAAGCCAAGGGCGTCGAGACCGAGCTGGACGTGGTCGAGGGCATGCAGTTCGACCGCGGCTACGTCTCGCCGTATTTCATTACCAACGCCGAGAAGATGGTCGCCGATCTGGACCAGCCGTACATCCTGATCCACGAGAAGAAGCTGTCCGGCCTGCAGCCGATGCTGCCGCTGCTCGAGACCGTCGTGCAGTCGGGTCGTCCGCTTCTGATCATCGCCGAGGACGTCGAGGGCGAGGCCCTGGCGACCCTGGTCGTGAACAAGCTGCGCGGCGGCCTGAAGGTTGCGGCGGTGAAGGCGCCGGGCTTCGGCGATCGTCGCAAGGCGATGCTGGAAGATATCGCCGTGCTGACCGGCGGCCAGGTCATCAGCGAAGACCTCGGCATCAAGCTCGAGAACGTGACGCTCGCCATGCTCGGCAAGGCCAAGAAGGTCCTGATCGAGAAGGAGAACACCACGATCGTCGAGGGCGCCGGCGAGGGCACCGACATCAAGGGCCGCTGCAACCAGATCCGCGCGCAGATCGAGGAAACCACCAGCGACTACGACCGCGAGAAGCTGCAAGAGCGTCTGGCGAAGCTGGCCGGCGGCGTCGCGGTGATCCGCGTCGGCGGCGGCAGCGAGGTCGAGGTGAAGGAGCGCAAGGATCGCGTCGATGACGCCCTGCACGCGACCCGCGCGGCGGTCGAGGAAGGCATCGTCCCGGGCGGCGGCGTCGCTCTGGCGCGGGCCAGCCTGATCCTGCACAGCGTCAAGGCCGAGAACGACGACCAGCGCTTCGGCATCGAGATCGTCCGCAAGGCGGCGTTGACGCCGCTGCGCCAGATCGCCGAGAACGCCGGCGAGGACGGTGCGGTGATCTCGGGCAAGGTGCTTGAGAACGCCGACTACAACTACGGTTTTGACGCGCAGACCGCCGAGTACAAGGACATGGTGGCTGCCGGCATCATCGACCCGACCAAGGTCGTGCGCACGGCGCTGCAGGACGCGGCCTCGGTCGCCGGCCTGCTGGTGACCACCGAAGCCATGATCGCCGAGAAGCCGGAGAAGAAGTCGGCTGGTGGCGGTGGTGGCGGCGGCGGCATGGGCGGCATGGGCGGCGGCATGGGCGACATGGATTTCTGATCGCCGACACGACGCCCCCGGGGTCGCGTCAGCGGGCCGGGACGTCGGGACTGGATGGGGAGGCGGGCCGCAAGGCTCGCCTCTTTTTCATGCCTGCCGCGCGGCAGGCGCGCGATCCGTTTCGATTTACCTGTTGTGCAACGCGCGCGCCCACGATACGTTAATATCGAATTCACCCGTTCGTGCTACGATGGGTCATTGCGGGGTCATTGACTCCCGCCGCGCGATCTGCCCTTACTTCTGCCGCAATCGTCTTTTGGCTAGCCTTGCTGCGCTCCGTTGCCATTGTCGCTGCCGGTGCCTTCAAGTCGTCCAAAGCCCGGTTGTCCGACGCGCCGGGCGCTGTTGCCCGGCGCCCACGACGGAGATGACGCAGCTATGGCTATCGGCACTGTCAAGTGGTTCAACACCACTAAAGGCTTCGGCTTCATCATGCCGCAGGACGGCGGCAAGGATGTGTTCGTGCACATCACGGCGGTCCAGGCAGCCGGGCTGCGCGGCCTCAACGAAGGCCAGAAGGTCAGCTACGATGTCGCCATGGAGCGCGGCAAGGCAGCGGCGACGAACCTCAAGCTCGCCTGAGGCCGGGCCTGTCCGGTGCGGCGACGCGCGATGCGCGGCCCCGCTGCGCGAGGATCCCGCGGCAACGCGACCCTGCGCCGTCCGGCAGCGCCCGACGTCCGATCCGAACATTCACCCGATCACCCCGTTGCTCAAAAAAGGGGGCGCAGCCGCGCCCTCGTTGCAGGAGATTTGCGATCATGGCCATCGGCACCGTCAAGTGGTTCAACGCCACCAAGGGTTTCGGCTTCATCATGCCGCAGGACGGCGGCAAGGATGTGTTCGTGCACATCACGGCGGTCCAGGCGGCCGGCCTCAAGGGCCTCAATGATGGCCAGCGCGTGAGCTTCGACGAGGTGATGGAGCGCGGCAAGACCGCCGCCGCCAACCTGAAGCTCGCCTGAGGCCGACCGCCTACACTACCCCCGCCCCTGGACTGCTCGCGCAGTCCAGGGGCGGGTCCGTCCCGGCCATCGCGGCTGCGCCAGTCCGTTATGCCTGGGGAAAGGCGATCTGGATCTTCACGTCGGTCGGATGCGCCTCGGCCGCCCGCTCGAACGCGGCCACGCTTTGCTCGAACTCGAAGGTGCGCGACACCAGCGGCTTGAGATCCACCTTCCCGGACGCGATCAGGTTGATTGCCCGGTCGTAGATGTTGGCGTAGCGGAACACCGTCTCCATCCGGATCTCCTTGGCCTGGGCGGCGACGATGTTGAACGGCACCGGATCGACCGGCATGCCTACGAACACTACGCAGCCGCCCGGACACACCACGTCGAACAGCGTGTCGTACACGCGCGGCGAGCCGCTCGCCTCGAACACCACGTCGGCGCCCCAGCCATCCGTTGCCGCGCGCACGGTCTGCGCCAAGTCGCCGCCCTTCACGTTGACCGGCGTGATGCCGTCATAGCGGCCGGCGATCTCCAGCTTCTCGGCCACCACGTCGGAGATGAACACGCGCGCGCAGCCGCCGGCCAGCGCCGCCAGCGCCACCATGATGCCGATCGGACCGCAGCCGGTGACCACGCCCACGTCGCCGGGCTTGATCCGCGCGCGCAGCGCCGACTGCATGCCGATCGCGAACGGCTCGACCATCGCGGCCTCGGCGAAGCTCACGCTGTCCGGCAGCTTGTAGGTGAACGCCGCGGGGTGGATTACCTCGGGCGTCAGGCAGCCGTGGATCGGCGGCGTGGCCCAGAAGCGGACCGCCGGATCGACGTTGTAGATGCCGAGCTTGGCCGCGCGGCTGGTCATGTCCGGTATGCCCGGTTCCATGCACACCCGGTCGCCGACCGCCAGCCCGGAGACCTCGCGACCGATCTCCGCGACGGTGCCCGCCGCCTCGTGACCGAGCACCATCGGCTCGCGCACCACGAACGGCCCGATCCGCCCGTGCGTGTAGTAATGCACGTCGCTGCCGCAGACGCCGACCGTGTGCATCCGCACCCGCACGTCGCGCGGACCCAGCTCCTGCTCCAGTTCGATTTCGCGCAACGCGAGTTCGCGTTGCCGTTCCAGCACCAGCGCGCGCGCCATCACATCCCTCCCTGCCGAATCACCGGCCCAGTGTGCCGCGCCCGGAGCGCCCGAACCAGAGGTTTGCCGTTCAGGGCGCCGCCAGCCGCGCCCCCTGGACACGCCGAAGCGTTCGGTTGTTATCCTGGCCGCGAGATCACGGGAGGGGAGCGGCCATGTCCGCGGGCACGATAGGCGAACCGGCCGGGCTTGGGCCGGCCGGTTCGATGCGGTGGAAGCGACTGATTCCGGCGGCGATGATCGTCTATATCATCTCGTTCATGGACCGGACCAACATCGGCTACGCCTTCGCCGGGATCGGTCAGGAGTTCCACATCACCAAGGCGCAACAGGGCCTTGCCGGCGGCATCTTCTTCATCGGCTACGTGCTGCTGCAGATCCCCGGCGGCTACCTGGCCGAACGCTGGAGCGCCAAGAAGTTCGTCGCCATCATGATCGTGCTGTGGGGCGCGGCGGCGATCTGGTGCGGCTTCGCGGCGGACTACACGAGCTGCTCGATTGCCCGCTTCCTGCTCGGCGTCGCCGAGGGCGGCATCTGGCCGGCCATCCTGGTGCTGATCAGCCACTGGTTCCCGGTCAGCGAGCGGGCGCGCGCCTACAGCTTCTGGATGGCCAACCTGGCGATCGCCTCGATCATCACACAGCCGATCTCCGGCTTCATCGTGCAGGCGACCTCGTGGCGCGAGCTGTTCATCATCGAGGGCGTGCTGCCGTTCATCATCGCCGCCCCGGTCTGGTGGCTGCTGGTGGCCGACACGCCGCGCGAGGCGCGCTGGTGCTCGGTCGCCGAGCGCCGTTTCATCGAGGACTCGCTGGCGCGCGACCGGGCCACCGAGCCGCCGCCGGTGGCGTTCTCGGCGATCTTCGCCAACCGCACGGTCTGGCAGCTGGTGGTGGTGTATTTCCTGGTGCAGATCGGCTTCTACGGCCTGAACATGTGGCTGCCGACCCTGCTGAAGACGCTGACCGCGGCCGGGTTCGGCGCGGTCGGGCTGATCGCCGCGCTGCCGTACATCACGGCGATCGTGTTCATGTGGGTCAACGGCTCGATGGCCGACCGCAACCGGCGCTATCAGCTGCACGTGCTGATCCCGATGGCGGTGGCCGCGGTCAGCCTGATGATCTCGGTCTGGGTCGGCGCCAGCTCGATTGCGATCTCGGTAGTGTTCATCTGTGCGGCGATGGGCGGCGCGCTGTCCTATGACGGGCCGTTCTGGGCGGCGGCGTCGCGCGCCATGCCGGCGGCCGTCGCCGGCGGCGCGATGGGGCTGATCAACGCGCTGGGCAACCTCGGCGGCTTCCTCGGCCCGCAGCTGGCCGGCAAGCTGCAGGACATCAGCGGCGGCAGCTTCAAGACCACCGCCGCGCTGCTCGCCGGCTCGTTGTTGGCAGCCGGACTGTTCATGATGACCATCCGCCTGCGCCGGGGCGCGGAGCCGGCGCGGGCTTGAAAACCGCCTGCCGGCTGCCGACCATCGATATGGGGACGGCACGCTGGCGCGCCGCCGAGCACGGGAGGACGCAATGCTGATCTCCGATGTCTTGCGGGCAAGGGGCACGAGGTCGCCACCCTGCGCGCCGACGAGCGCGTCTCGGCCGCGGTGCAGCGCCTGGCCGAGCGGCGCATCGGCGCGCTGGTGGTCGAGGATGCGTGGATGAAGCTGGTCGGCATTTTCTCCGAGCGCGACCTGCTGCACGCGCTGGCGCGGCGCGGCGCGGCGGCGCTGGACTGCAAGGTATCCGAGCTGATGACCGGTCATGTCATCACCTGCGCGCCGTCCGAGCGCATCGACGCGGCGCTGGCGATGATGACGATGAAGCGCATCCGCCACCTGCCGGTGGTCGATGACGGCAAGCTGGCCGGCATCGTCAGCATCGGCGACCTGGTGAAGTACCGCATGGACGAAAAGGAGCGCGAGGCCAGCGCTCTGCTGGAGATCTCCCGCCTGCGCGCCTGAGCGCGTCGCCCCGCCGGCGCCCGGTTCAGGGCGCGACGAGGCGCCGGTACAGGTGCCAGGTGGCATGGCCCAGCACCGGGAGCACGATGGTCAGGCCGAGGAATAGCGGGATCGATCCGACCACCAGCGCCGCTGCGACGATCAGCCCCCACAGCGCCATCGCGCCCGGGTTGCGCGCGGTGGCGCGCAGCGACATCGAGATCGCGGCATCGACGCCCAGCTCGCGGTCAAGCAGCAGCGGGAACGACACCACGCTCATCGCCAGCACGATGGCGGCGAACACGAAGCCCACGCCCATGCCGACCACGATCATCGCCCAGCCCGGCCCGGTTGCGACCACGTCATGCACGAAGCTCGCGACCGAGACCGGCGGCTTGGGGCCGAGCGTGGCGTTGTAGATCAGGCCGGCCACCGCCAGCCACGCCAGGAAGATCGCCAGCAGCAGCAGCCCCATCGCCACGATGGAGCCGAACGCCGGCGAGCGCGCGACCGCGAAGGCGTCGGCCCAGCCGACGGTCTGGCCCAGTTCGCGCCGCCGGCTGAGCTCGTTCAGGCCGACCGCGAATAGCGGGCCGAGCAGGGCGAACCCGGCGGCGAGCGGGAACAGCAGCGGCAGCACGCCATAGCCGAAGGCCGCCCGCGCCAGGATCAGGCCGATCACCGGATACAGGATGCACAGCATCACGACATCGGTGCGCGAGGCGCCGAAATCGTCCAGCCCGGCGCGCAGCGCGGCCCCCAGATCCCCCGCGCCGATGCGGCGGATCGTCGGCGGCGCAAGGCTGCCGGCGCGACGCAGCCGCTGCTCGCCGATGCCCGTGGCGTCCCTCGGCAGCAGCCCGAACTGGCCCAGGCTCCACTCGATCGGATTGCGGATCGGCATCGTTTCCCCCCGGCATGCGTGCGAGAGGTCGCGGACCCGCTGGCATCGAGGAGCAACGCCACGAGAGCGCGGCCTGGCGAGGCCAGACTACGCCGCGGCCGCCGCAACAATCGTACACGTTTCTGCGCGCGCGGCGTTCTTTCCTATGTCCCTGGACATTGGATGCGTTTTGGCTTATCATTCCTGCCAGAAAACAACAGACGGGCGGGCGGGTGGGGATGCATCGGATTGTGCTGATCTTTTCCGCGATGGTGCTGCTTGCCGGCGCCTGCCCGGCGCGGGCGCAGACGGGTCCGGGCGTCGCCGGGTTCCATGCCGACCCGGCGCGCAGCGGCCGCTACGTCGTGCCCGGCCTGACCTGGGCCACCGCGCCGCTGATGCACCGGGTGGCATCGTTCCAGGGCGTCACCGCCGGGGCCGCCAGCGCCCAGCCGCTGTACTGGCTGCCGCCCGGGCGCGGCGAACGGGCGCGTCATCGTGGCGACCATATCGGGCGCGGTGCAGGCGTTCAACTCCGTGACCGGCGCGCCGATCTGGAGCGCCCAGCTGGGGCCGCGTCTGCGCAAGTTCACGGTCCCGTGCGGCGGCGGCAGCACGTTCGGCGTGGTCGGCACGCCGGTCATCGATGCGGCGCAGGGCGCGATCTACCTGGACGCGCTGACCCTGGAGAACGGCGCTCCGCAGCATGAGCTGTACGGCCTGTCGCTGCTCGACGGATCGGTGCTGCCGGGCTGGCCGGTCAACGTGCAGCAGGCGCTGACCGCCGCCGGCTATGCCTTCAATCCGTCGGTGCAGGACCAGCACGGCGGGCTGGCGCTGGTTGGCGGCGTCATCTACGTCGCCTATGGCGGCATGGGCGGCGATTGCGGCGTCTATCACGGCTGGGTGCTGGGCCTGCAGGAAACGCCGCCGCTGCTGGCCGGTGTGTGGCAGACCAGCGGCGAATGGGGCGGCATCTGGTCGCCCGGGGGCGTCACCTACGACGGCGCCTCGCTGTTCGTGACCACCGGCAACACCATCAAGGGCACCAAGGCCTGGAGCGACGGCGAGGCGGTGATCCGGCTGCCGTTCACCCTGCAGCACTCAGCTGATCCGCACGACTATTTCGTCCCGGCCAACTGGACGGCGCTCGATCGGGCGGATTCGGATGTCGGCGCCACCGGCCCGCTGCCGATCGACGTTCCGCTCCCGGGCGGCGGCACGGCGCCGATGATCTTCGCGATCAACAAGGGCGGGACCGCCTACCTGCTCGACCGCACCAATCTCGGCGGCGTCGGTCACGCCCTGCTGAGCCAGCAGGTGACGACGAACCAAGTGCGGACGGCGCCGGCCGCCTATCCGTCCCCCGACGGCGTGTTCGTGGCGTTGTCCGGCAGCGGCAATGCCTGTCCGGGCGGGGGCGCCAATGCGCTGACCGTGCTGGATGTCACCGACGCCGCCGCCCCGGCGATCGGCACGGCGTGGTGCGCGGCGTTCAGCGGGCAAGGCTCGCCGATCGCCACCAGCAGCGATGGCACCGCCGATGCGATGGTCTGGAGCCTGGGCGCGACCGGAGACAACCTGCTGCACGGCTTCCGTGGCGACACCGGCACGGTGCTGTTCGCCGGCGGCGGCCCGGGCGACGCGATGACCGGCCTGCGCAAGTTCTCCACTATCCTGGCGGCCGAGGGCCGGCTGTTCGTGGCCGGACAGAACCAGCTGTACGCTTTCAGCCCCGATCCGATGCAGCAATGAGGGAGCGGACGAACGTGTCCGCCGCGGGGCTGGTAGCGCCGGCCGGATTTGAACCAGCGACCAAGGGATTATGATTCCCCTGCTCTACCACTGAGCTACGGCGCCATCGCGGGCAGGCGGGGTGGCAATACTGCCCGCCATCCCTGTCCGTCAACCGGCCGGCTCACGCGGAGCCGTGGCCGAGCGACGCCATCGCCAGCGATACTGCCCCGTCCGCCTGGATCAGGCCCGCGCCGGTGCCGCCGGGCGGTCCCAGCGCCGGGGTCGCTGATTGCTCCAGCGCGGCGCTCACCTGCCCCGGCGTCAGGTCGGGATTGGCCTGCAGCATCAGCGCCGCCACCGCCGCGGCGCTCGGAGCGGCGGCGGAGGTGCCGTAGAACGGCGCGAACACGCTGGTCATGCTGCCGTCCGGCGCCACGAAGCTGACCTTGCCGGCGTCCAGCGGGGCGGACAGCCGGTTGCCCTGCGCAGTCGAACAGCAGGCTGCCCGGGCCGACCGAGGAAAACTGCTCCGTCTGGTCGCTGCCGCCGAACCGGGGAGACGCCGACCAGGCCATCGCGCCCACGGTATTCGCGCCGGCAACCAGTTCGTGCCCGGTCACCGTGCCGGAGCCTTGGCCGGCGCGCGGATCGTCGATCGTGGCGTTGCCGTAGGCGATGAACTTGAACCGGCCGGGCGGGGTCGCAATGCCGTTGGCGACCACCACCAGCCGAAAGCCGGTCTGCCCGGTGGTGTTGGCGAACTGCAGAAGCTGCTCGGGGTTCTGGCCCACCGTCAGCGCCCCCGCCGTGCCGATCAGCTGGCCGCCGCTGGTGTACAGCGCCATTGCCAGACTGTTGGCCGCACCGTGCCCCGCGCCGATGCCGGCGAACGGCTGGTCCCATTGCAGGTCGATCGCGACTTGGCCGTTCATCGGTATTGTGAGGTCGATCCAGGGCTTCGGCGCGCCCGGCTCGCCGAAATCGGCCACCACCCAATTGCCCGGCAGCCCGGCCAACTGGGTCAGCGTCGGGCTGAACGCGGCGTCGTAGAAATTGCGCCCCTCGTTGCTGGCCGAGGTGAAATAGCTGACGCCCTGCGCCACCGCCTGCTCCACCGCCTGTTGCAGCAGGCTGCCATCCTGGAAGAACGGCTCGTCCAGATAGGCCACGTCGTCGACGATGACGCGGGCGCCGGCGGCGGCGAGTTCGGCGATGCCGGCGGCGAAATCGGCCTCGCCGCCGGTCGCGGTGTGGAACAGGATCTGCGCGCCGGGCGCGATCGCATGCACCAGGTCGGCCATCGCCCGTCCCTCGTCATTGCCGCCGGCCGGCCCTTCCTGCAGCACCTGCACCCCGGCCGGCAGGTCGCCGTCTGGCGACGTCGCCCGCATAGCCGCCGCGCAGGTTGAAGCTGTCCGACAGGATGCCGATCCTCACGCCGGCGCCGGTCACGCCATACTCGCGCCCGCGCCAGGTCGCCGCGCACCGCGAGGTCGGAATCGTCGTCGGTGCTGGCCACGACCGCTCCCGGCAGCGCCGACGCGGCGGACCCGTCCAGCACGAACCGCATGGCGTGCGGTCCGAGCGCCGCGGACAGCAGGTCCAGGCCGCCGGTCTCGTCGCGAAGCCAGCCCGCGCCCGGATCAGCCGCAGCAGCCGCAAGACCGTCGCCCGGACCGGGCGCGGCGGCGGCCGGCCGTTCGGCCCGTGCCGTGGCCGGGGCGTCTGGCAGCAGCGGACGGAAGCGTTGCACGAGCCAACTCCGTGTCAGCGGGTGGCCGCGCCATCCCGTCCACGGATACGCGTCTCATAAATTGGCTTCCGTCTTATTACCGGCGCGCACGTCTCACTGCCGCGGAGCGGCCAGTTCGATCAGCCGGCCCCAGCGCCCGTTCGAGAACAGATGCGCGTAGATCGCCGCCACCCAGCCCATGCGCCGCCATTCCAGGAAGCGGGCGTCGTCGAGTTCGGCGAAGCGCTCTGGCTTGACCAGCTTGAAGCCGCGCATGCGGGCCGCGCCGCCGCCGGTGAAATTGACGGTGGCCTCCTCCTCCTCCAGCAGGCCGGCCGCATCCAGGGCACGGCCGAACATCGCTGGCTGCCACCACCGCCTCGCGATAGGCGGTGCAGAAGCCGATGGCGTCGTTCAGCGCCGAGGTCGGCCGGCCATCCTCGAACAGCCGCACGCCGTGCTCGCTGCTCAGCGCCGCGGCGTCGGGCTCCATGCCGACATACAGGGCCTTGGCTGGCCGGATCCTCGACGAAGACGAACGGGAAGCAGCGGATATAGGCGGGCACATAGCTGTCGGTCAGCCAGCTGCCGCCCGGCGCCACGAACAGGTTGACTCCCTCGCGCAGGCCCAGCAGCGCCACCGGCACCGGGTCCGGGCCGCTGGTGAACAGCACCGGATAGTGCTGCGCCGCGGTCTCCAGTTCGCTCAGGCCGAGCGGGACGGATTGCGCCTGTGCGGCGAAGGCGAAGCCGGTGGCGCGGTCGAGCGCAGATCGCGGGTGCGTGGTCGGGTTGACGCCAACCACCCGCTGAAGAACAGCGGCAGGCTCGGCGGGGCGGGCGCGTCGGACATGGCGGGCCTTGTAGGATGCGGGGGGAGCCGTTCCAGCTTGCACCGGATCGGCGGCCGCGCGCCAGTCGCGCCAGCGCTGGCTGCCCGCCAACAAAGGCCGCTGACGCGCGCTGCGTTCTCGGCTACCACATGGCATGGACTCCGCATCCCGATCCGCGCCCGCTGCACGCGAAGCGGAACCAGCCGCGGATCACGCTGGCGATGAAGCGCGACGCGCTGCTCGAGCAGCCCGTTCTTCCGCCCGATGCGCGCGCAGGAGATCGACGAGATTGTCGCCCACGCCAGCGAGCGCCGGGTGTCGCGCGGCACGCGGGTGTTCGAGCGTGGCGACGAGGGCCAGAGCATGATGGCGGTGCTGGCCGGGCGCATCCGCGTCGGCAGCCTCTCGCCCGAGGGCCGCGAGGTCACCTACAACCTCATCGGCCCGGGCGAGATTTTCGGCGAGATCGCGCTGCTCGACGGCAAGCCGCGCACCGCCCACGCGGTCGCGGTCGAGGACACCACGCTGATGACCGTCGAGCGGCGGCATTTCCTGCCGCTGCTGATGCGCCATGAGGGCATGGTCGAGCGGCTGCTGGTGGTGCTGTGCGACCGGCTGCGCCGGACCACGCTGGCGATGGAGGAGATCGCGCTATTCGATCTGCCGGCGCGGCTGGCGCGGGTGCTGTGCAAGATGGCCGAGGATGCCGGGCGGCCGTTGCCGACAGGCGGCGTGCGGATCGACGTGAAGCTGTCGCAGCGGGATCTGGCGACGCTGGTGGCCAGCACGCGCGAGAGCGTCAACAAGCAATTGAAGGTCTGGCGCGACAGCGGCGCGGTGTCGTTGCAGGCCGGCTACCTGGTGCTGCACGACGCGAGCGGCGCTGCGCCGGCTGTTCGAGTAGCGCGGCGGGCCGCCGGGTGGGTCAGTCCGCCGCCGCCGGCAGCTTGACGCCCGCACCGCCGCTCAGCAGGCGCTCGAAATAGGCGATCGTCCGGCCAGCCCGTGATCCAGACGCCACGCGCGGGCGCCAGTCCAGCAGCGACTCCGCGCGCGCGATGTCCGGGCAGCGTTGCATCGGGTCGTCGGCCGGCAGCGGGCGATGCACCAGGCGCGCACGCGAACCGGTCAGCGTCGAGGATACGCTCGGCCAGCGCGCGCACCGTGATCTCGTGCGGGTTGCCGAGGTTGATCGGCCCGGTCACCTCGGCCGGGCTGGCCATCAGCCGCATCAGCCCCTCGATCAGGTCGTCCACGTAGCAGAATGCGCGGGTCTGCGTGCCCTCGCCGTACAGCGTGATGTCCTCGCCGCGCAGCGCCTGGACGATGAAGTTGGACACCACGCGCCCGTCATTCGGGTGCATGCGCGGCCCGTAGGTGTTGAAGATCCGCGCCACCTTGATCTGCACGCGATGCTGGCGGTGGTAGTCGAAGAACAGCGTCTCGGCGCAGCGCTTGCCCTCGTCGTAGCAGGCGCGCGGCCCGATCGGGCTGGTGTTGCCGCGATACTCCTCGGTCTGCGGATGCACCGTGGGGTCGCCGTAGACCTCCGAGGTCGAGGCCTGCAGCACGCGGCGCGCTGCAGCCGCTTGGCCATGCCGAGCACGTGGATTGCGCCGATCACGCTGGTCTTGGTGGTCTGCACCGGATCGAACTGGTAATGTACCGGCGAGGCCGGGCAGGCGAGGTTGAAGATCTCGTCCACCTCGACGAACAGCGGGAAGGTCACGTCGTGGCGCATCGCCTCGAAATGCGGATCGGCCAGCAGGTGCGCGACATTGTCGCGCCGGCCGGTGAAGTAGTTGTCGACCGCCAGCACGTCGCAGCCCCGCGCCAGCAGCCGCTCGCACAGATGCGAGCCAAGGAAGCCTGCGCCGCCGGTGACCAGGACACGCTTGCGGGTGACACCCTGTGCCATGCCGTTGCGCCCGTTCCGTGGTGCTGGAGCGAGGTAGTGGCAAGCCGCGACGGCGGCAAACCGCCCGGGCGGCGTTCACGGGCGGCAGCGGGTACATCAGCCGCCCGCCGTCCACAGCGCGTTCGGCACGCGCGGCAGACGCAACGGCGAGGCGTCGCCCAGGTCGCGCCGGAACAGCTCGGCGTAGCTGCCGACCGCGGCGACGGCGCGCAGCGACCAGCCGGGAGCCAGGCCGAGCACCTGCGCGACCGCCCGATCGCCGGGCAGCAGATCGCCCGGCCTCGCCAGCGTCTGCGCCGAAGCGGCATCGGCCTGCATCACCCCTTCCAGTTCGGCCTGCAGCAGCGCCGAGACGGCGCGATCGACGATCCGGCCCCATTGCGGGTCGCTGTCCGGCCAGGCCGGGGCAATGGGATCGAGGCTGATCGCTTGCGGCAGAATGACGAAGTCGGCGGCCCGGGCATGGAACTGCGCCCGGGCATCGGCCAGGTGCGAGAGGTCGCCGGCCATGGCCGCGCAATGGCCGGTGACGAGCGCCGCCTCCATCTCGCCCGCCTCCCGGAACGGAAACGGCAGGAACGCGATCTTTCGCGCGGACAGAACCGCCTGCACCGTGTCGGCCGCCGGGGTGCCGGCGAGGAAGCAGACCTGTCGGCCGGCCAGGTCGGCAGGCGAGGCGATGTGGGCGGCGCGTTCCACCAGGAAGCTCTGGCCATCGAGGAACACCGGCCGGCCGAACGCGATGTGGAACAGCGGCCCGGCGGTCAGGCGGGCGCTGGCGCCCAGCAGCAGATCGGCCTGGCCGGCGCGGATTGCCGCAAAACCGTGCTGCTCGTCGGGATAGGCCGCCAGCCGCACCCTGTCCGCATCGCCCAGCACGGCGGCCGCCACCGCCCGGCAGATGTCGCGGTCCAGCGCCGGCAGGGCGCCGTGCGTATCGTCCTCGGTATAGTCGGCCGGCTCGGACAGCATGCCGCAGGCCAGCACGCCGGCCTGCCGGATACGGTCCAGCACGGCGTCCGCACGGGCCGGAGCGGCGCCTGCCAGGAGGCACAGCGCCACGGCGATCGCTGGCAATCGCAGCACGGAGGCGAGGCCTACGGCGTCCAGCCGCCCGAGGTCGGGAATGCCTGGGGTGGTGCCGGGACGCGGGTTGAAATCGGCCGGCGCCGGATCGATCAGCCTGCCGCCCACATAGTCGGTCGGCACGATGTTGAGCGCGGTGCAGCCGTGGCCGCCGTAATGCGGCAGGGCCATCGCGCTCGCCGGGATCATCGCGTACTCGGCCGGCAGGCGGTGCGCGGCGCCCAGTCAGGCGGCTGTTGTCGAAGGCGTCGGTACAGGTCGCCGATGCCCGGCACCAGCGCCGTCGGCCGGGCCGAGATTGTCCTGGCCGAACTCGGTCTTGCCCGAGCTGGCGAGCCTCGCAGCTCGTCCGGCAGGTCAAGGCGAGCGGGGTCAGGTTGAACAGCTCGTCGATGAACTTGATGACCGAACTGTGCTCGGTATAGGCGTGGCTGATCGTGTGCGCCCGGCTGTACGGCGAGATGACGATGGCCGGAATGCGCGGGCCGCCGTCCAGCGGGTTGCCCTCCGGATCGAGCGCGCGAATGTTCGGCGTGGGTGTGATCGTATAGCCCGTCGGTCTCGTCATAGGTGATGATGATGGCGCTGTCCTGCCAGTACGGGCTGGCGGCGATCGCGTTGACTTCGTCGGCCAGCAGCCCCTCGGAGATCTGCGCGTCGGAATAGCCCGGATGATCGTCGTTGCCGGGGAAGTTGGCCTGCACCGTCGGGATTCGGGTCGAGCGGCTTCAGCCCGTCGATGATTGCCGTAGCCGCCGCGCACATAGAACACGCCGCCGTCGGCGGCGATAGGCTGCCGGCGCTGATCGCGCTGTAGAAATCGCCCAGCCCGCGCAGGTGCTTGGCCACCACCGGGTTGTCGCCGACATAGCCGAAATACTGCGGGCCGTTGTGGTGGGTGATGTAGTCGGCATTGCTGGTCGGACCGCTGCTGTCGGTCGGCTCGTGGTCATAGCCTTCCTGATACCAGCCCCAGTGGCACCGTCATCGGGTTCTTGCTGGCAATGGCGCTCGATGTCCTGCTGCACGTCGCGCCAGGTCGAGCGCCGGGTTCTGGTCGGCCTGGATCGTCTTGGTGATGGCCGGACCCATGAACGACAGCGGCAGGGTCGCATAGGTCTGGTTCAGCGTCGGCGTCGCCGGCGACACGTCGTTCGGCCCGTAGGGCGGCTTTTTCGGCGATGGTGTCGAGGTTCGAGCCGGCGAACGGGCCGGGGTCGCTGACGACCGGCTCGCCGCCGGTGGCCGCGACCACCGGGCTGCCGGTGTTATTGCTGCCCTCGGACGGGATGCAGCGCCCATTGCGTGTCGCCCGACTGGCCGGCGATCATGGCGATCGCGTTCGGCGTGGACGGGCCGATCACGGTCTGGTGGAAATTGTCGAACAGCGTGAAGCGATCGGCGTACTGCCACAGGAACGGCACGGTGTCGCAATCGTATATGCGACATCGCCAGTTCGCCATACTGCTTCCGCTGCTCGGAGGGTCGGCGAGGTCGGCGGCAGCCTCGTGGTCGTCGAGACGATCTGGCCGCCGAGCGTGGTCAGGCCTTCCTCATCCAGCGCGTAGCGGTCGTTCAGCGCGATGCCGTTCCGCGATATCGAGGCTGTTGTCGATGCCGGTATGCGAGTGATCGACCGAGTCGGTGTCGGCCGGGTATAGCGGCACGGTCTTGCCGTTGACGTCAGTGATCGTCTGCGGAATCAGGAACGGCGAGATCGTGCCGGCGCTGCCGTCGGCATTGACGATCGGCTGCGTGAATCCGGGTGTCTGCGAGGCCGGCTGCGAGAACAGGCCGTCGGCGCCGGGGAAGGTGCCGAAGTGGAAGTCGAACGAGCGGTTCTCCTGGAACAGCACGAATACGTATTTCACCTGCTTGCGCAGCAGGGCGATCTTGGCGTCGTGCGTCAGCGCCGGCTCGCTGCCCAGCGGCAGCACCTGCGCCGCGACTGCTGGACTGGACGGGCGGCCGAGCTGAATCGGCGGCTTTGCCGCGAAGACGATCTGCGACTGCAGCATCGCCGCGCTCGCCACGACGGCGCAGGAGGCGCGAAGCCGTTGTCTGGAGATCGATGGGCTCGTTCCTTTTCGTCTATTCACCGCCGCACCGGATCGCCGGAGCGAGACGGTTGCAGCCGCGTATTCATGCGCCTGCGCGGCGGGCGTGGACATCACAGGTGTTTGACAGTCGGGTGACAATTCGCGTGAACCGCCGCCCTCTCGCCGGCGTCGCGGCCGGGGATGGCCGGCGCCGCCCCGCGGCCGTAAGCTGTGGGCAGAGCAGCCGCCCTGGAGGGACCATGATGAAGCTGAGCGCGCGCAACCAGATCAAGGGCCGGATCACCCTGGTCCAGAAAGGACAGACCACCGGCCATGTCCACATCGACATCGGCAACGGGGTCACTGTCCACTCATCCATCACCAACGAGGCGATCGACGACCTGTCGCTGAAGGTGGGCGACGAGGCGATTGCCGTCATCAAGGCGTCGGATGTCATGGTGGCCAAGTAGCCGATGCGGTCCTCGGCGGTCGCGGTCTCGACCTGCTGCCCGAACCGGGTCCGGTACACCTGCATCGCTGCGTCATGCGCCGGGTCCGATGAGCTGCACAGGGCATCGGTCGCCAGCACGACGCGATAGCCGAGATCGACCGCGCCCAGCACCGTGGCGCTGACGCAGACGTCGGTCTCGCCGCCGCTGACCACCAGGCTGCGCGCCCCACGGTCGCGCAGGATGCGGTCGAGCGCGCCGTTCATCCAGGGCGAGTACACGGTCTTGTCGAACAGCGCGGCCGGCGGCACCAGGGCCGCCAGCTCTGGCGCCAGCTCGATCATGTCGCGGCCGAGCCGCTCCAGCGTCATCGACGCCCAGCGCCGGTAGTAGCGCCGCCACGCGCCGTCACCCTCGCCGGGGCGGCTGGCCGGAATGAAGCGAGTGAAGATGGTGCGCCCGGCGTGACGCTCGGCGATTCGCAGGGCGACCGGACGCACCCTGTCCATCCACGGCGTATGCCACTCGGTCGCCTCCGCGAACATGCGCTGCATGTCCACGCAGAGATGCACCGCGTCGGACCCGATCGGGCCATACGGAAGCGCCTGCCCGCCCATGCGGCGGCAACCCCGCCCCGACGGCAGGGTTGCGGCACGCCGTCAGACGTGAAAACTCTCGCCGCAGCCGCAGCGACCCTTTTCGTTCGGATTGGTGAAGGTGAAGCCGGACGACAGCGCCTGCGTCTCGTAGTCCATCACCGTGCCGATCAGGAACAGGCTGGCGCGGCGGTCGATCAGCACCGTCACGCCCTTGTCGGTAATGATCTCGTCGCCCGGACCCGGCTGCGGCGACCCAGCTCATGTCGTAGGACAGGCCGGAGCAGCCCTTGGTGCCGACGCCGATGCGCAGCAACTGGCCCTGCTGGCCGGCCGCATACAGCGCGCGCAGCCGGTCGGCGGCGGCGTCGGTCAGCGCCATCAGCGGCGGCAAGGCGCGGCGGGCGGGGCGGGCGGTGGTTGGCGGTTTCGGTGGGCATGGTGCGGTCCTGCCTGTGGCTCAGAACATGTTCAACGCGAGGCGCGCGTCTTCGCTCATGCGGCTGGGGTCCCAGGGCGGATCCCACACCACCTCGACATCGCAGCCGGCGACGCCATCGACCGCCAGCACCGCCTCGCGCACCTGCACCGGCAATTCCTGCGCGCTGGGGCAGCCGGGAGCGGTCAGCGACATCTCGACCTTGACGTGGTTCGCATCGTCGATCTCGATGGCGTAGATCAGGCCGAGTTCGTAAATGTTGACCGGGATTTCCGGGTCATAGACGGTGGCGCACGCCTCGATGACCGCATCCTCGGACAGCTTCCCGCTGGTCTCGGCCGCGACCTCGCCGTCGGGCGTCCAGACCGTATGCTTGTCGTCGGCGTGTCTGTCCTGGTCCACGTCACTCACTGCTCGCCTCCTTCTCGCCGTCGAGCGCCGCGACCAGCGCGTGCCAGGGCAGGGTCGCGCATTTCACCCGCGACGGATACTCGTGAACGCCAGCCAGCGGGCGCAGCGGCTCGAGCTCCGGCGCGTCCGCCTGGCCGGTGCGGGCCAGCGCGCCGAACTGCCGCGCCAGCGCCCGCGCGGCCGGCGCGTCCAGGCCTGACACGGCATCGGCCATCAGGTCGGCGGATGCGATGCTGATGGCGCAGCCGCGCGCCTCGAACCCGATTTCGGCGATCGCGCCCGCCCGGGTCGCGGCGGACGAACACCTGGCAGCGGTCGCCGCACATCGGGTTGTCGCCCTTCGCGGTCGCGTCGAACGCGGCCGGACGCGCGCCGTGCCGCGGACGGCGGCCGCGATCCAGGATGGTCTCCTGATACAGATCGCGCAGGTCGTCGAACATCAGGCGAAAAAGCTCCGCACCCGCTCCAGGGTGTCGCCCAGCGCGTCGATTTCGGCCATGCGTCGTGTAGACGCCGAAGCTGGCGCGCGCGGTGCTGTCCAGCCCCAGCCGGCGCATCAGCGGCTCGGCGCAATGGTGGCCGGCGCGCACCGCGATGCCCTGCCGGTCCAGCAGGGTCGCGATGTCGTGCGCGTGCGCGCCCTCCATCGTGAAGCTGACCACCCCGCCGCGATCCTGCGCCGCGCCGATCACGTGCAGGCCCGGGATGGCCGACAGCCGCGCCAGCGCGTGCTCGGTCAGCGCCGCCTCATGCGCGGCGATCGCGTCGTAGCCGATGCGCTCGACGAAGCCGATCGCGGCGCCCAGGCCGATCGCCTCCAGGATGGCGGGCGTGCCGGCCTCGAACTTGTGCGGGATCTCGGCCCAGGTGCAGCGCCTCGAAGCTGGCCGTGCCGATCATGTCGCCGCCGCCCATGAACGGCGGCATCGCCTCCAGCAGCTCCGCCCGCGCCCACAGCACGCCGATGCCGGTCGGGCCGTACAGCTTGTGGCCGGTGAACACGTAGAAATCGGCGTCGATCGCCTGCACATCGATCCGCCGATGCACGACCGCCTGGCTGCCGTCGAACAGCACGCGCGCGCCGTGCGCGTGCGCCAGCGCCGCGATGCGTTCGGCCGGCGTGTAGGTGCCCAGCACGTTGCTCATGTGGGTGATCGCCACCAGCCGCACGCGGCCGTCGGCCAGCAGCGATTCCAGCGAATCCATGTCCAGCTCGCCGGCGTCGGTGATGCGGGCGATGCGCAGCTCGACGCCATGCGCGTCGCGCAGCATCTGCCAGGGCACCATGTTGGAGTGATGCTCCATCTCCGAGATCACCACCGCCTCGCCCGCCCGCATCATGCCGCGCCCGAAACTCTGCGCGACCAGGTTGATCGCCTCGGTCGAGTTACGGGTGAACACGACTTCGCGCCGGTCGGGCGCGTTGATCAGGCCGGCGACGGCGTCGCGCGTCGCCTTCATACGCATCGGTCGTGCGCTCGCTCATCCAATGCAGGCCGCGATGCACGTTGGCGTATTGCGTGCGCATCGCCTCGGATCATGGCGTCGATCACCGCCAGCGGCTTCTGCGCCGAGGCGGCGCTGTCCAGGAACACCAGCTTCTTGCCGCGCACGGCCTGTTCCAGGATCGGGAACTGGGCGCGCACGGCGTCCACGTCGAACGGCGTATCGATGCGCGCGATGGTGTTCATGCCTGCTTCTCCCACCATTGCGCCACGGCGCGTTCCAGAAGCGCGCGGCCGCCTGCATGCGCGATCGGATCCAGCGCCTCGGCCAGAAAGGCGCGCACCAGCATGCTGCGCGCCTCGGCGGCCGGGACGCCGCGGCTGCGCAGGTAGAACAGCTGCTCCGCGTCGAGCGCGCCGGTGGTCGCGCCGTGGCTGCACTTCACGTCGTCGGCGTAGATCTCCAGCTGCGGCTTGCTGTTCATCTCGGCGTCGGGGCTGAGCAGCAGCGCCTGGTTCATCTGGTAGCCGTCGGTCTTCTGCGCGATCCGCGCGACCTCGATCTTGCCCTGAAATACGCCATGCGAACGGCCGGTCAGCACCGTCTTGACGGTCTGGCGCGAGGCGCAGCCTGGCGCGTCGTGGCGCACGATCGTGGTGAAGTCGGCATGCTGGCTGCCGGCCAGCAACTGCGCTGCGTTCAGATGCGCGGCCGCGCCCGGGCCGTGCAGCCGCGCATGCACTTCCATGCGCGCCAGCCGCGCGCCGGTGACCAGGGCGAAGCTGTCATAGGTCGCCCCGGCGGCGATGTCGGCATAGAGCGTGGACAGGTGGAACGCGCCCGGCGCCTCGTCCTGCAGCCGCAGATGGGTCAGCATGGCGCGCTCGCCGATGCTGGCCTCGATCACCGGATTGTCCAGATAGGTGCCCTCGCCGGCAAACAGCTCGATCACCGTCAGCCGGGCGCCGGCGCCGAGGCGGATGGCGTGGCGCGGGTGGAACGAGATGGCGCGGTTATGCGCGTCGGTGCCCAGGCTCGCCAGCATCAGCGTGCCGCCGTCATGCCCGGCCGGCACCTCGATCGTGGCGCCGTCCTCGGCCAGCATGGCGTTCAGCGCGACCATGCGCTCGCTGGCCGGGCGCGACAGCGGGCCGAAGGCGGGCGAGCCGGTGCGGAGCGTAAGGCCGGCCGGCGGCTGCGACAGCGTCGCGTCGAAGCGGCCATCCACGAACACCAGGCGCGGCGCATCCAGCGCCGGCAGCCAATGCGCCAGCGCCCGGTCCGCCCCCACCAGCATCAGCGGCTCGGAAAAGCTCATCCCGGCGAGCGCGCGCAGCGGCGTATAGTGCCAGGCTTCCTCGCGCGGCGTCGGCAGGCCGCCGGCGCGGAACGCGGCCGCCGCCTCCTGTCGCGCCAGCGGCAGCGTCATCCGCTCGGACAGGCCCTCGAATCGGCCCAGGAAATGCTGGGCGGTGGCCTGCAGCGCCAGCGGAACGGCGACGTTCATGCCGCCTCGCCGACCACCGAGGCATAGCCGGCGGCCTCCAGCTCGTGCGCCAGCTCCGGCCCGCCGGAGCGGACGATGCGCCCGGCCGACAGGACATGGATGCGGTCAGGCACGATATAGTCCAGCAGCCGTTGATAGTGGGTGATGACCAGCGCCGAGAAGGCCGCGCCGCGCTGCGCGTTGACGCCCTCGGCGACGATGCGCAGGGCGTCGATGTCCAGCCCGGAATCGGTCTCGTCCAGGATCGCCAGCCTCGGCCGCAGGACGGCCATCTGCAGGATCTCGTTGCGCTTCTTCTCGCCGCCGGAAAAGCCCACGTTGACATTGCGCTTCAGCATGTCGTCCGGCATCGCCAGGCGCTTGCTCTCGGCGCGGGCCAGCTTCAGGAACTGCACGGTGTCCAGCTCGACCTCGCCGCGCGCGCGCCGCACCGCGTTGGCCGCGGTGCGCAGGAAGTTGGCGTTGCCGACGCCGGGCAGTTCCACGGGGTACTGGAATGCCAGGAACAGCCCGGCCGCCGCGCGCGGCTCCGGCTCCATCGCCAGCAGGTCGGCGCCGTCGAACGTCGCCGTGCCGGCAGTGACCTCGTAGCCCTCGCGGCCCGAGAGCACGTAAGACAGAGTGCTCTTGCCCGAGCCGTTCGGCCCCATGATGGCGTGGATCTCGCCGTCGGGTACGGTCAGCTCGACGCCGTTCAGGATCGGCTTGGCCCCGATCGCGGCGTGCAGGTTGCGGATCTCCAGCATGTCAGCCCACCGAGCCTTCCAGGCTGACGGCCAGCAGCTTCTGCGCCTCGACCGCGAACTCCATCGGCAGTTCCTTCAGCACATCGCGGCAGAAGCCGTTGACGATCAGCCCCACCGCGTCCTCCTGCGACAGCCCGCGGCTGCGGCAGTAGAACATCTGGTCCTCGGCGATCTTGCTGGTGGTCGCCTCGTGCTCCAGCCGAGCGGTGCTGTTGCGGCTTTCGATGTACGGCACGGTATGCGCGCCGCACTGGTCGCCGATCAGCAAGCTGTCGCATTGCGTGAAGTTGCGCGCATTGTCGGCCTTCGGCAGCACGCGAACCTGGCCGCGATAGGTGTTGTCCGACCGTCCGGCCGAGATGCCCTTGCTGACGATCGTGCTGCTGGTGTTGCGGCCGACATGGATCATCTTGGTCCCGGTGTCGGCCTGCTGGCGGTTGTTGGTCAGCGCCACGGAATAGAACTCGCCCACGCTGTCGTCGCCCTGCAGGATCACGCTCGGGTACTTCCAGGTGATCGCCGAGCCGGTCTCGACCTGGGTCCACGAAATCTTGCTGCGCGCGCCGCGGCACGCGCCGCGTTTGGTGACGAAGTTGTAGATGCCGCCGCGCCCCTCGGCGTCGCCCGGGTACCAGTTCTGCACGGTGCTGTACTTGATCCGCGCATCGTCCAGCGCCACCAGCTCGACCACGGCGGCGTGCAGCTGGTTTTCGTCGCGCATTGGCGCGGTGCAGCCTTCCAGGTAGCTGACCGACGCGCCGGCCTCGGCGATGATCAGCGTGCGCTCGAACTGGCCGGTGTTCTGCGCATTGATGCGGAAATAGGTGGACAGCTCCATCGGGCAGCGCACGCCGGCGGGTATGAACACGAAGCTGCCGTCGGTGAACACCGCTGAATTGAGCGCGGCGAAGTAGTTGTCGGCCGACGGCACCACGCTGCCCAGATAGCGTTGCACCAGCTCGGGATGTTCGCGCACCGCCTCGCTGATCGGGCAGAAGATCACGCCCGCCTTGGCCAACGTAGAACGGAACGTGGTGGCGACCGAAACGCTGTCGAACACCGCGTCAACCGCGACCTGCGGGCGCGCCGCCTCCTCACTGCCTTCGACGCCGGCCAGGATGGCCCGTTCGCGCAGCGGGATGCCGAGCTTCTCGTACATTGCCAGCAGCGCCGGATCGACCTCGTCGAGGCTCTTTGGCTTCGCCGTCGTCTTCGGCGCCGCGTAGTAGTGCAACGCCTGATAGTCGATCGGCGCGTGATGCAGCTTCGCCCAATGCGGCTCCTCCATCTCCTGCCACGCCGCGAAGGCGCGCAGCCGCCAAGCCAGCAGCCACTCGGGCTCGTGCTTGCGCGCCGAGATCAGCCGGATGATGTCCTCATTCAGGCCGACCGGCGCCAGATCCATCTCGATGTCGGTCGAAAAGCCGTACTTGTAGCCGGACTGCGTGACGGATTGCAGGGCGTCGAGGGTCTCGGCGACGGCGGGCATGGCGTGTCCTTATGGCTCGGCGGAAATGGCGGAGGCGGGGGCGGGGGGCGGCGTCAGGAACAGCTCGGACGGGGGCGGCGCGGCGCGCAACTCGGCGAGGCTGATCGCCGACAACGTCGCGCGGATGGCATCGTTGACCGCCTCCCACCGCCCGCGCACGGCGCAGACGGAGCTGACATCGCAGGTGCCGGTCGCGCCCTCGACGCAGGCGGTCAGCGCGATCGGCCCGTCGATCGCGGCGATCACGTCGGCCACCGACACCTCGGACAGGCCGCGCGCCAGCCGGTAGCCGCCGCGCGCGCCGCGCGAGGAGGCAGCAAGCCGGGCGGCGGCCAGCAGCTTCAGCACTTTGGCTACGGTCGGCTCGGGGATCCCGGTGGCGGCCGCCAGACAGGGCGCCGTCTGCACCTTCTGCCCGGCGGACAGGCGCATCAACACCACCACGGCATAGTCCGTCAGCTTGGAAAGCCGTACCATGACCCGACCAGGAACCCCGCATCCAGGAGAGACTTAATTCAGGACCGCGCCAGTCCTGAATGCTGAAATGGGCTGCCGCGCCGGCCGCGTCAAGCGGCGAGCCGTGGCACGGTCTGGGCGCGGTTCAGCGCCATGCCATGCGATAGAACCGCGGCAACTCGTCGGCGGTCGGGTGGAACGACAGGGTGCGGTCGATGCCGTAGCTCGCGGCGTCGATGAACAGCGGCAGGAAGCAAGCCTGACCGGTGATCTCGGCGATGGCTTCCTCGTACATCGCCCGCCTGGAGTCGGCGGCCAGCGTGGCGCCGGCGCGGGCGATCAGGGCGGCCAGGCCGGGCAGGCGGGCGCAGTCCAGCGCGCCGCCATTGAAGAAGGTCGGCAGGAACGCCGCCATGTCGTTGATCGACGAACTGCCCCAGCTGCCCAGGAACAGCGGCGCCCGGCCGGCCCGGGCGAGCGCCATTGCCTGGGCTGGCGGCAGGATCGTCGCGGTCGTGCGGATGCCGATCTTGGTCAGGTCGTGGGCGACCGCCTCGGCCAGTTCGGGGCGGGAGTAGGTGACGAGCGTCGTGGAGAACCCGTCCGGCAGCCCGGCTTGGCTCAGCAGGTCGTGGGCGCGGCCGCGATCCAGCGGATAGGCGGTGGCGGCGGCGGCGTCGCAGGCGAACTGGGTCGGATAGCAGGGCGTGTCCAGCAGCCGCGCGCCGCCCGGCGCGATCAGCGTCGCCAGCCGGGCGCGGTCGATGGCGCAGCACACCGCTTGGCGCACCGGCAGCAGGGTCAGCGGCCCGCCGGGATCGCTCCGCCCGGCGGCATCAAGCGCCAGATAGGCGACGCGCATCGAATCGGCGCGCAGCGCCTGCAGCATCGGCGCCTGGCCGATCGCGTCGAACTCCTCCGGGGTCAGCTGCCAGATCCAGTCCGCCCGGCCGCTGACCAGGTCGTTGTACGGCGTGACCGGATCGTCCGGCTGGTCGATCGACAGGCGGGGGATGCGCGCGCGGCCCTTCGGGCTGCCCGCCCAGTACGCCTCGTGCCGCGCCAGGGCGATGTGGCGGGTGCGCCGGTCGATCGCATCCAGCCGCCACGGGCCGGTGCCGATCGCCTCGCCTTGCGCCATGCCGGCCGGCAGGATCGGCAGCACCGCGGCGCAGAACGCCAGCGCCGGCGCGAACGGATGGCGCAGCCGCAGCCGCACCCGGCTGTTGCCGGCGAGTTCCGCCCCGGCCAGCCATTCGTAGTTCGACGGCGTGGCGATCCGCTCGCCTCGCACGATGCGCTGCACGGTGGCCACCACGTCCGCCGGCCCGAACGCCGAGCCGTCGTGGAACCAGACGCCGCGCCGCAGCGTGAACTCCCACGTCGTCGGGTCCGGCGCGCGCCAGTCGGTCGCCAGCAGCGGGCGCAGTTCCAGCGTGTCCGGGTCGTGGTGGATCAGGCCGTCCCAAAGTTCGTGCGCCAGCGCCAGGCCGGTGCGCAGCGGTGTGGCGTACGGGTCCAGATCGTCCAGCCCGTCGCTCCAGGACACGCGCAGCGTGTCGGCGAATTGCTGCGCCCGCGCGGGGCGTGCGCCGACCAGCGCGGCGGCGGCGGCGCCGAGCAGCCCGCGCCGCCGCAGCATGCGGCAGTCAGCCCAGCGTGGCGTTGAACGCGCCGCCGTCGAGCAGGAGATTCTGCCCGACGATGTATCCGGCCTGCGCGCTGCACAAGAATGCGCAAGCCGCGCCGAACTCCTCCGGGTCGCCGAGCCGCCCCGCGGGATTCTCGGTCCCGCGCCGCGCCAGTTCAGCTTCGGCCGAGCCGCCGCTGCGCTGTGCGGCCGTGGCGGCCAGGCTGCGCAGGCGGTCGGTCAGGAAGGGTCCGGGCAGCAGGTTGTTGATGGTGACGTTGTGGCGCGCGACCTGCCGCGACAGGCCGGCGACGAAGCCGGTCAGGCCGGCGCGCGCGCCGTTGCTCATGCCGAGCGCCGGGATCGGCGACTTCACCGAACCCGAGGTGATGTTGACGATGCGCCCGAAGCGGCGGGCGATCATGCCGTCGATCACGGCGCGGATCAGAAAGATCGGCGTCAGCATGTTGGCGTCCAGCGCGCGCACCCAGGCGTCGCGGTCCCAGTCGCGGAAATCCCCGGCGGGCGGGCCGCCGGCGTTGTTCACCAGGATGTCCGGGTCGGGGCAGGCGGCCAGCGCCGCCGCGCGACCGGCATCGGTGGTGATGTCGCCCGCCACGGTGGTCACGGCCGCGCCGGTCTCGGCGCGGATTGCGGCGGCCGCGTCCTCCAGCGGACCGGCCTGACGCGCGGTGATGGTCACCGCCACGCCTTCGCGCGCCAGCGCCAGCGCGCAGCCGCGGCCCAGGCCACGGCTCGCCGCGCAGACCAGCGCGCGCCGTCCAGCCAACCCGGTATCCATCGCCCCGCCCTCCGTCCGGTGTCGCCCGGCATCACTAGCGCCGGCAGCCGCAACCCGTCCATTGGTCGGTGAATTCCTGTCGTTGAGGATCGGACGAGGTTGACGGCCGCGAGGTCGTTGCGCATGAGTGATGAATCATGGGCTTGCCTTGACGGCCAGCAGGTAATCGGCGCCGGCGCCCTTGATGGCGGTCGCGATGGTCGCCTTGGTGGCGGTGGCCTCGATCGAGACGCTGGCGCCTCTGAGGCCGTTGTTCTCGGCGAGCCGGGCCAGCAGCACCGGACTGGCGGTCAACTTATTGCATTCCTCGGGCCGGCGCCTGCTGGCCGAGCACCTGCCGGCTGGCCGTGGCGAACGCCGAGACGAGATTGATGGGTGGTCCGCGCGGCACGGTCGTGGCCACCGGTGGGCAATCGGACAAGCATCGCTCGGATCGTCGGTGGTCGTGAAGTGCTCCAGCAGAACGCCAGGGCGGGATTTCTCCGAGGCTGGCTTCGGACGACAACATCGGGCGGCTCCGATCGACAACGCCCCCTCAGATCAATGAGTTGCTAAGGTGTCAGCGCTGGAACATGAGTTCGCGGTTCTACCGGCGCCGGATGGCGGCTTGATCCTGCCGGCGCGATGAGAGAGGGTCCGCCGGAGATGACAGAGGACACGACGAACATGCTGGCACGCACCGGACTGGACGCGCAGGAAGCGCTGGTCTGCACGATGGTGCTGATCGCGGCGGCCAGCGGCGAGATCACCGATCGCGAGATCGGGGTGATGTCCGCCCTGGTGCAGACGCTGCCGGTGTTCCACGGCTTCTCCTCCGGCCGGCTCGACGCCGCCACTGAGGCCAGCATCGCCCTGCTGGACGAGGAAGACGGGCTGGCCCATGCCGGGCGCATGATCCGCGACGCGCTGGAGCCGCGGCTGCGCGAGACCGCCTATGCGCTGGGCTGCGAGGTAGTGGCCGCCGACCGGTTCGCCGAGCAGGACAGCCTGCGCATGCTGGAGTTCGTGCGCGGCGAACTGCATGTGGACAAGCTGGTCGCCGCCGCCATCGAGCGCGGCGCGCGGGCGCGCTTCCAGCAGGTCTGACGCCGCCGCCTCTCGCCGCGGCGCGGCTGGCGGGAACAGCCGGGCCTGCCCGCGCGTTCGCGTCCGCGTGACCGCAGGCGGAGGTTCGACCATGGCGGATGCAATCGATCCCGGAGTTGGCGCCGTGAGCGCCGGGCAACAAAAGGCCGGGCCGGCGATTGGCGCCGAGGCGCATGAGGTGCAGGCGGTGTTCGCCTCCAACGCGGCCTTGGAGGAGGCGATCGGCCGGCTGCGCGAAGCCGGGTTCGACCACGCCGACCTGAGCCTGCCGCACGCCCGTCCGGCGGCGCAGGAAGCGACGCCCGAGCAGGGCGCGGACGACCCGCTGACGCATGACGACACCCAGCAGATGCGCACGATGGAGACCAGCATGGCCGGCACCGTCGGCGCCTTCGCCGCGGCCGGCGTGACGGTTGCCACCGGCGGTGCCGCGCTGGCGGCGGCGGCGGCGGCGGCGGCGGTCGGCGCGGGGGCCGCCGCGATCGCGCACACCGCCCGCAACGCCGCAGTCGGCGCGCAGCAGCAGGGGCGCGACGAGGCGGCGCGGCGCGGCGAGCTGGTGCTGGCGGTGCGGACCACCGACGCCGACCGCCGCGGTCGCGCCGAGGCGCTGCTGCGCGCCGCCGGGGCGACCCGGATAGCCGCGGTCGATCGCACTGACGCGGACGTGACCAGCGGCATCGATTCCGCCGCCTGGACCGGCTGAGGGACGCGCACATGCCGATCTTCCGCCTGCAGCCGGTGGCGGCGTTGCTCGAGGACGCGGCCTGGCGCAACAGCCCGGTGCATGACGTGTTGTGGGTGAACGCCGCCGACGAGGCGGAGGCGCGCGCCCTGGCCAGCGGCCGCTATGACGCGGCCGGCGCGAACATCCCCGGCGTCAGCGCCGGGCCGTCGCCGTGGCTGGATGCGCGCTTGGTGCGGGCCAGTCCCGAAGCCGCCGGCCCGGACGGCGCGGCCATCCCGGTGGGCGTGGTGATGGGCGACCGGCAGATGTGACGCAGCCGGGTGCCGCGCCGCGCCCCGCCTCGCCCCCGGGGTTGCCCAGTTCGGATCGACCTGACACTGTACGCGGCAGGATGTCTGTGACTGGTGGGACGTGACGCGGAGGTCGGGGCGGCTGCTCGCGATGCTTGCGGCCGGCGCGGCGGCGGCCACCGCCGGATGCGCCGTCCGGCCCGCAAGCGTGGCCGTGGTCGCGCCGCCGGCAGCGCAGCCGGCGCTTTCCGGCCAGGACGCAGCACAGGTGCGGGCGGCACTGCTGGGCCGCCTGTCCGCGAGCGGCCTGGCGCCGCCGCCGCGCATCGAGCAGACCGACGCCGCCGTGACGGATGCCTCCGGGGCATCGCTCAGCGTTCCCGTGATGCGCGTGAGCTTTCCCGAGCAGGTGTTCTTCGACTTCGACCGCGACGCGCTGTGGCCCGATGCGGGGCCGGTCTGCGACCTGATCGCCGACAGCATCCGCCGCGATGTCGCCGGCGTGCAGGTGACCATCGTCGGCCATACCGACGCGATCGGGAGCGACGCCTATAATCTGGACCTGTCGCGCCGCCGCGCGCTCGCGGTGATGCGGGCGCTGCTCGCGCGCGGCGTCGATCCCGGCGCGCTGAGCACGGTCGCGCTCGGCAAGCGCCAGCCGGTCGCGCCGGACGACACCCCGGCCGGGCGCGCCGAGAACCGCCGGGTCGAGTTCTTCGTCTCGCCGAGCCTGTCGGCCAATCTCGCCGTGATCCGCGCCCAGCCGGTCCAGGCGGGGTTCGCGGCGGCGGACGTGCCGCCGGGCGCCGCGGTGCAGGTGCTGCGGCCGGCCGCCGGCGACGACGGCCTGACGCTGGCCGCGATCGGCTCCATCGCGCTCGCCCAGCCGATCGGGCCGGCCGCCTCGCCGCGAGCCGTGGCGCCCGATGCGCCGGGCGCCGCGCCGGAGCCGGCGCAGGGGCTGCCGGTGGCGCAGCAGGCGGCGCCGGCCCCGCGCCCCGCGCCCCTGGCCGAGACGCCGCCCGCGGTCGCCCGTCCGCTGGCGCCGCAATACGCGCCGCGTGCGCCCGGCGCAGCGCTGTCGTATTAGCCGTCGGATTTGCGGAGACCAGCATGTTCAGCGCCAAATCCGCGCGCAGCCAGACGCCCGGGGCGCCGGCGTCGCCGCTGCAACCCGGTTTCGACGCCGCGATGAGCTTCCCGCCGGAGCGTGCGCGCGCCCTGGCACAGACGCGCGAGGCGCTCGCCGCCCAGGCCCAGAAGGAAGTCGCGTTCCGGGTCGTCTCGGTTGACGCGGACAACCTGACCGCCGGCGCCCGCCTGCATGTGCTGGAGCCGGCCCGCGGCGTGCTGGCCGAGTGGCGGCAGGCGCGCGCGCCTTTTGACCGCGCCATCGAGCCGTTCCTGCCGGCGATCAACGCGGTGCGCGACCTGGAGCGGCAGGTCGCGACGTGCGAGCAGGAAAAGCAGCAGGCGCTCGGGCAGGCCGAACACAAGCTGGAGCAGGACCAGGCCTATCTGCGGGTGCGCGACCGGCACCACTCGACGCGCGTCCGCTTCGACGAGCTGCGCGCCGCGCACAGCAACCTGGACGCCAACATGGGCGCGTATCACCCGCTGTACTGGGTGGCGCTGTTCGGCATCGGCGGCGCCGAGTGGCTGATCAACTACAGCGTGTTCTACATGTTCATGGGGATCCCGGCGCTGGCCGCGGGCGCCACGATCGTCCTCGGCGTCCTGCTGGCCTTCGCCGCGCACGGGCATGGCACGCTGTTCAAGCAGTGGTCGCATCTGTTCGGCGCGGAGCGGCGCAGCATCGAGCGGCATGGCGACCGCCGGCTGCTGGTGCTGTCAACCTTCGCGCTGCTGGTGGTCCTGCTGGCGGCCGGCGGCTCGCGCTACGCCGCCGTCGTCTCGGCCACGGCAGGCCAGGTCAGCGACAATTTGGCTGGCGCGGACGCGATCATCCAGACCCATCCGCTGCGCGACGTGCTGCTGAGCCTGCTCGCCAACGTCGCCGCCTGGGCGGTCGGCGTGTTCATCGCCTACCTCGCGCACGATGTCGATCCCGACTACATGCGCGCGACGCGGCAGGAGCAGGTCTGGTCGCGGCGCTACCACCGCATGCGCGCGCCGACCGAGGACGAGCAGCGCACCATCGAGGCGCAGTTCGAGAGGCGGGTGCGCGAACTGCGCGCCACCGCGCAGCGGCAGGCGGCCGGCGTGCGCGCCCAGCACGAGCTTCTGGCGCAGGTCGAGCGGCACGAGGCGGCGGTGGTCGCCGCCGTGGCCGCGCAGGTGGCGACGAATGCCAGCGCCTATCACGACGTGCTGGCCGAGCTGGTGATCTCGATGCAGGGCGAGTGCCGCGTCCGCCAGGGCGAGCCGGACATCTCCGCCCATGCGTTCAAGGCGCTGGTCCCGCGCATCCAGGCGGCGGATCTGCGAGCGATGGTGGAATGACCCGCATGCGGCTGAAGTTGACCCGGTCTTGGCCCTGGTCTTGGCCCCGGTCCGGGCGCTTGCCCCTCACCCCGGCCCTGTCCCGGAGGGAGACGGAGCAGCAGGCCCTCCCCCTTGGGAGAGGGTTGGGTGAGGGGGCCACCGCACCCTGGCGCCGGTTCGCGCTTCTGCTGCTGGCGCTGCTGCCCGCCACCCCGGCGCGGGCGCAGCTGTTCGGGCCGCACGGGCTGGACCCGAAATATTGCGATCTCAAGACAGTCCGGCAGACCGTGGTCTACGTCGATGACATGATGATGTACACCGGCCAGACCGGCTGGGTGCCCAAGCTCGACGAAAAGCTGAAGGGCACCCTGACGCCCGGCGAGCGCGTCACGGTGGTCCGGCTGTCGCCGGCGTCCGGGCGCAGCCGCGAGGAATGGTCGGGCTGCTGGCCGGCCGCCGGCCCGCCGGGCGCTGCGGCTTCGGGCGGCCTGATGTCGCTGTTCCAGGCCGATCCGGTGACCGAACTGGCCGGACAGCGTAAATACTTCTTCGCCGGCTTCGGCGGGGCGCTGACCCGCATTTACGACAGCGCCAGGCGCGCGCCGGCGCAGCTCGACGCCGGCTCGCCGCCGCAGAAGCAGCTGCTGCGGGCGCTGGCCTCGGATGACGGGCGGTTCGCCAACAGCCAGACCACAATCCGCGCCATCGTTTATTCCGACATGGCGGAGAACAGCGATCTCGGCTCGGCTTTCAAGGGCGCCTCGGAGGCGCAGAACGATGTGGGCGCGAGGCTCGGCTCGTATCTGCGGCGAGGCGTGTTCTACGGGTTCGGGCTTGGCCTGGACGTGGCCGACGACCCGCCGTTCGACGAGCATGCGCGCGCGTTCTGGGCCGCCGCCCTGCGCTCGATGACGGCGACCGTCGAGGGCATCGACGCCGACCTGAACGTGCCGAACATCCTGCCCAGCGCGGCCTACGTCTTCCCGGTCGAGATGCAGTTCGGGGGCCAGGTGCTGGACGGTCGGCTGTCGCTGCTGGCCGATAGCGACGGCACGCTGGTCGATAGCTGGCTCGGCATCTCCCGTCTCGGCAGCGCCGCGCTGCACGGCACGTTCGTCTGCCAGGCGGACGGGGCCGGATCGTGCCGCCTGCGCGCGGAGACCGCCGTCGGCATCGCCACCAGCGCGCCGTCCGAAACCCTGGTGATGCATGGCAAGGCCGACGCGCTCAGCGGGACGCTGGGCGTCAAGGGGCAGAACCTGACCTTCGCGGTGAAGACGCAGGGCGCGGAGTAGCGTTCGCTGCAGGCTGCTCCGCAACATCGCAGCGGCCGGGTGCGACGGCGGGCTGCGAAGGCGGGCTGCGGCGCGTCAGGCGGCGCGGGCGTGCCGCGCCAGCAGGATCAGCGCCCGCCGCACCCCGTCCGCATCGGCCACCGGCGCCGGCCACGCCACGCGCAGCGCCGGTTGCTCGGCGTCGCCTGCCAGGTCACAGCGGGCCAGGTCGCAACCGTCGGCGTCCACGCCCACCATCCGCCATGCGCCGGACCCGCCGGCCAGCAGCGCCAGCGTGTCCGCGTGGTCGGCGTTGCAATGGTCCATGATGCCGGCCGCCGCCGCTGCAACCGCGGCGACCGCCGCCGGCTCGGGCAGCAGCCGGTCTCGGCGCAGCCGGTGCGCGCTTGCGAAGCCGGCGACCAGCAGCGAGTTCCTCCGGCGCGATCCGCCACAGGTAAAAGTCGCCGAACCCGGCATACAGCCCCGCATACGGATGCACCGCCAGGAACCGCGCCCGCAGCCCCGCCTCGTCGGCGATCGCGGCGCTGCCGGACACGGTGACGCGCGGCGTGGTCTGCGGATTGCCCTCGGCCGCCGGCCCGGCGACCAGCAGCGCGCAGCGGGGATCGCGGCGCAGCTGCTTGGTGTGCTCGGACAGGTCGGACAGCAGCAGCAGCACCGACAGCTCCGGCGTGGTCGCCGGCGTCACCAGCCCGGCGAACGGATAGCCGCCGGATTGCGTGGCCAGCGTGCCGACCCGGGCGGCGCGCAGCAGCCGGCGCGCGGTCCAGCCGGGATCATCGGGCGTCTGCGACGGCGGCGCGCGCTCCGGGCTCGTCTCGGTCATGTGCCGTGCGTCTCCGCCGGTTCTGCGCCATCATCGGGCGCATGAAGCAGACAATCGCCCTGGTCGACGACGACCGCAACATCCTGACCAGCGTCGCCATGACGCTGGAGCAGGAGGGTTTCTCCGTGCGCACCTATACCGACGGTGAGAGCGCGCTTCAGGCGATCACCGCGCGCCCGGTCGATCTGGCGGTGCTGGACATAAAAATGCCGCGCATGGACGGCATGGAGCTGCTGCAACGCCTGCGCGCGCGCAGCCAGCTGCCGGTGATCTTCCTCACCAGCAAGGACGAGGAGGTGGACGAGTTGATGGGCCTGCGCCTGGGGGCGGACGACTACATCACGAAACCGTTCAGCCAACGCCTGCTGCTGGAGCGCATCCGCGCCCTGCTGCGCCGCAACGAGAGCAGCCGCGCCGAGGCCACCGGCGCCTCGCCCAGCTCGATCCTGGTGCGCGGCGAACTGGTCCTGGACGAGACCAAGCACCAATGCACCTGGCGCGGCCACGACATCCAGCTGACGGTCACTGAATTCCTGCTGCTGAAGACGCTGGCGGTGCGGCCGGGAATGGTGCGTTCGCGCGACCAGCTGATCGACGCCGCCTATGGCGAGAACATTTACGTGGACGACCGCACCATCGATAGCCACATCAAGCGTGTCCGGAAAAAATTCCGTGCGAGCGACGACAGCTTCAATCATATCGAGACGCTCTACGGCATAGGCTACCGCTACCGGGAGGCCTGAGAGGTGCGATGAGCGACCGGCGCGATGCCTGACACGCACGCCACGCTGGGCGACGCCGCGTTCGGCGCGCAGGGCGCGCGCGCGCCCGAGCTGCGGCCGCCCTGGCGCTGGGCCTCGCCGCTGCTGCGGCGCATCCTGCTGGTCAACCTGGTGCCGCTGGCGCTGCTGCTGGCCGCGCTGCTGTATCTTGACCAGTATCAGAACGGCCTGCTGGAGGCCGAGGTCGGCACGCTGCGCGAGCAGGCGCGCATCTATGCCGGGGCGCTGGGCGAGGCGGCGACGCGGATGCAGCCGGACGGCAATCCGCAGCTGGTGCCGGAGATCGCGCGCGCCCTGCTGATGCGCCTGACCGAACCCAGCCCGACCGCCGAGGCCAAGGTCTATGCGCCGGACGGGCAGGTCGTCGCTGACAGCCGGGCGCGGCCGGACAGCGGCGGGGCGATGCGCGAGCAGCCGCTGCCGCCGCCGCCGGATCGCGGCGAGGTGCTGGGCGCGATCGGCCGCATCTATGACCGGGTGCTGAGCTGGCTGCCGCACAGCAACGACTTTCCGGCGCTGGACACCGGCCCGTCCGCCGCCGGCCCCGACTGGCAGCCCGACGTGCGCCAGGAGGTGCGGCTGACCGGCTCCGACCAGAGCCGCGAGATGCCGCCGTATATCCGCCGCACCGAGGACAACCGGCTGCTGATCACCGTGGCCGAGCCGGTGCAGCGCACCAAGCACACGGTCGGCATCGTGCTGCTGACGCGCGAGGCGCGCGAGGTGGACCAGAGCCTGATGGACGTACGGCTGTCGATCCTGGGCCTGTTCGGGTTCGCGCTGGGGCTGACGGTGCTGCTGTCCTGGTATCTGTCGCTGACCATCGCGCGGCCGATCCTGCGCCTGGCGCGCGCCGCCGAGCAGATGCAGGAGGGGCGTGGCCGCGCCGGCACCGTGCCGCGCTCGCTGCTGGCGCGCCATGACGAGGTGGGCGAGTTGGCGCAGGCGCTGGACCGCTCGGCGCGCGCGCTGTGGGACCGAATGGACGCGATCGAGCGGTTCGCCGCCGATGTGGCCCATGAGATCAAGAACCCGCTGAGCTCGATCCGCAGCGCCATCGAGACCTGGCGGCGCATCGAGGATCCCGAGAAGCAGCGCCGCCTGCTGGGCATCGTCACCGAGGACGTGAGCCGGCTCGACCGGCTCATCAGCGACATCAGCGATGCCTCGCGCATCGACGCCGAGTTGTCGCGCCTGGCCACCACCGCCGTCGATGTGGCGCCGATCCTGGTCACCCTGGCCGACATCCACGACGCCACCCGCGACGACGACGACCCGGCGATCGCGCTGTCGCTGCCCGAAGGCAGGCTCGTGGTGCAGGCGGTGGAGGGGCGCCTGGTGCAGGTGCTGCGCAACCTGATCGCCAATGCGGCCAGCTTCTCGCCGCCAGGCGGCCGCGTCGGCCTGTCGGCACGCGAGGCCGGGGGAATGGTGCAGATCAGCGTCGAGGATGACGGGCCGGGCATTCCCGAGGCCAAGCTGGAGCATGTGTTCGACCGTTTCTATTCCGAACGCCCGCAGGGCGAGCGGTTCGGCCAGCATTCCGGCCTGGGCCTGTCGATCAGCCGGCAGATCGCCGAGGCGCTGAAGGGCAGCCTGGTCGCCGGCAACCGGCGCGACGAAACCGGCCGGGTGCTTGGCGCGCGCTTCGTGCTGAGCCTGCCGGCATCCGCATAGCTCGCCGCGACCGGGCTGCGGGAACGCGAGTGGAACGACCAGGGGTGGAACGACCAGGACGGGGCGGCGTTGGGCGGCGATGAACGACACCCCCCATGCTGCGAACCCGTCCGCGACGCGCGCCAGCGCCCAGCCAGGCGCGATCGCCGCCGTGCAGACCACGCGGCCGTCCGAGACCTCGGCTGCGGAAACCGCCGAGGCGCAGCACCAGGTCGCGACCGCGCAGCTGGACACCCGCACCGTCGCGCTGGCGACGCTGGCCGTGCTGGCGGTGTTCTACACGCTGTACTTCGCCGCCTCGATCATCCTGCCGCTGCTGCTGGCGCTGGTGCTGACGCTGCTGCTACTGCCGGGCAAGCGGCTGCTGGTCGAACGGCTGCGCCTGCCGGCGGCGCTGGCCGCCCTGCTCCTGATCCTGCTGCTGTTCGCGGTGCTGGCAGCCGTGGTGTTCGCGCTGTCGCTGCCGGCTACCTCCTGGGCCGCCAAGCTGCCGCAGACCTTTTCCGCCCTGCAGCACAAGCTGGGCTTCGTCGGCTCGGCGATCGACTTCGCCCGGCACGGCATGGAGCGCCTGTCCGTCGCGCTGCATGGCGGGGGCGGCGCGGCTGGCGGCGGCCAGCCCGCGCCGCCGGCAGCGCCGCAACCGGGCGGCGGCCCCAATCTGGGCGGCGTCGGGCTGACCCTGCTGGAGAGCACCCGCGCGGCGATGGGACAGCTGCTGACGCTGGTCGTGGTGCTGTTCTTTATGCTGGCGTTCGGCGACAGCCTGCTGCGCCGGGTGGTCGAGGTGCTGCCGACATTCGGCGAGAAGCGGCGGGTAGTCGAGATCGCCTCGGAGATCGAACGCAACATCTCCGGCTACCTGCTGACGATCACGGTGATGAACCTGTTCACCGGCACCGCGAACGGGCTGCAGATGTGGGCGCAGGGCTTCCCCGACCCGCTGCTGTGGGGGGCGCTGGCGTTCCTGCTGAACTATATCCCGATCCTGGGGCCGTTCACCGGCGTCGTCATCTTCTTCCTGGTCGGGCTGTTCGTGAAATCCGGCATATGGGCGGCGCTGCTGCCGCCGGCCATCTATCTTGCCGTGCACGTGCTGGAGGGCGAGAGCATCACCCCGATGCTGCTGGCCCGACGCTTCACTTTGAACCCGGTGCTGGTGATCGTGGCGCTGTTCTTCTGGGACTGGATGTGGGGGGTAGTCGGTGCATTCCTGGCGGTGCCGCTGCTGGCCATCGCCAAGATCGTCTGCGACCACATCCCGGCGCTGACGCCGCTGGGGCATGTGCTGGGCGCGCCCAGGAAGCGCGGCATCAAGGCCTAGCTCAAGCTCCATCGGGCTTGCTTTACCCGGCGGGTGCTATGAAGAAGAATGCCAGGCCGAGCAGGACGTAGACACCGATCAGCAGCACGCCCTCGAACCAAGTGGTCTCCCCGTCGGCCGCGATGGCGTTGACGGTGAATGCGGCGCCGGCGATGGCGAACAGGTCGAGCGGGTTGCCGAACACCAGCGTCATGGGGCGGCCCATGAGCCACGACATGATCACCAGCAGCGGCGCGATGACGAGGGCGACCTGGATTGCCGAGCCGATGCAGATATTCATCACGAGGCCCATCTTGTCCTGGCGCGCGAACCAGGCGGCGGCGAACAGGTCGGATACGGTGCCGACCAGCGCCAGCACGATCACGCCAAGGAATACCGGCGACAGACCCAGCGTTCCCGATGTCGCCTCCAGCGCGCCCGAAACCAGTTCGGCTTCGAGCGCGATTGCGGCAGTGGCGGCCACAAGCGCACCAAGCGACGCCCACAGCGGCCAACCCGCATCCTCGCCTCTGTCGCGCGGCTCGTCGGAGGCGAAGGCGTCGCGGCGCGTCACGAGCGTATAGACCAGGTTGGCGCCGTAGAGAACAAGCAGCACGGCCGAGACACCAAGACTGAGCTCTTCCTCCGAGAGTCCCAGGTTCCGTGTGCCCGTCACCGCCCGCCCAGTGTAGTCGAACACGGCCGGCAGCAGCAGGGCGATGACGACGAGGATGAGCAGAACTCGACAGCAGTCCGGCCCTCTCCCGCTTGAACGTCTGTCTTCCCCGCCCGACGCTGCCGACCACCACCGCGAGGCCAAGACCAAGCAGGCTGGTGCCGATAATCGAGCCGGTGATTTGCGCCCGCACGACGTCCGCCTTGCCGTCGGCCAGCACGAACGAGGCGAGGATCAATTCGGCGAGGCTGCCGAAGCTGATATTGAGCAGGCCGCCGAGCGCCGGGCCTACCTGGACGGCCACCTGCTCCGTCGCCCTCCGGATCCAGTCCGCGAGGATCCCGATCGCGACCGCGCCAGCCACGAACACCCAGATCGGAGACGCGCCGCAGAGGTAACGGAGCCCCGGGGCGACCGGGATCGCGAGCAGCAACGCGAGCGGGATCGCGAGCTGCCTCAGCACGGCGCCGCGGCCCGGCGCCGCGTCGCCCGGGCGGACGAGGCAATGGCCTGGGCCTTCAGTGGACGATCCGCGACGCGGTGCGAGAGAGCCTGGATCGTTCGGCGATCCTGTCGTCCTGCGTGGAGGCCAACCTGGCCGCCATGGCCGAGCGCCACGTCCGCGCCTGCCCGCCACCCCCGCGTCCACGCGCGGCCGGCGGCAACGCAGCATTCAAAGCTCAGCAGCCGCGGATGGCCACCCCGTGACGCACACCCAAGCATACTCGATCCCTATAGCAATTAGCCCATCAGCCCAGACAACACTTACGGAAACAGGCTCCTGGCCAGGCCGCGCCGGCGCCCGGCCCCGCTCGCCGTGCCCCTTTCCTTTTCGCGGCGCGCTGGCGCATAAGCTGATGCCCCATGCGCGTCCATGCGAGCTGTGCCGCCCGAGACGGGCACGGAGTGCTGCTGCTGGGTCCGCCGGGCATCGGCAAGTCCGATCTGCTGCTGCGGCTGCTGGGCCACGGGTTCCAGCTCGTCGCCGACGATCAGGTGGAGCTGTCCGCCGGCCAGGCCAGCCCGCCGCCGTCGCTTGCCGGCTTGCTGGAGGTGCGCGGCCTGGGCATCGTGCGGCTGGCGCATGTGGCGCCGGTCGGCCTGGCGCTGGGCGTCCGCCTGCTGCCGCCGGGCGAGGACCGGCCGGATCGGCTGCCGGACACGCTGAGTCCATCGCCGTTCGGCGTCCCGGTGTTGCTGCTGGACGGCGCCGCGGCCTCGGCCGTGCAGCGCATCGGCCTGGCGCTGGACTGCGCGACCGGTCGCGTCACGCAGCTGGCCGGAGCGTTCGCGGCATGACGCCGGACCTGGGCGCGGACCAGGCGGATGGCGGGCAATGGCGGCCGGGCGGATGGCGTCAGGCCGGATGGCGTCAGGCCGGGCCGGGTGCTGCTGGTCAGCGGGCTGTCCGGTGCCGGCAAGGCGTCGATCCTGCGCGCGCTGGAGGATCTCGGCTTCGAGGCGGTGGACAACGCGCCGCTGCCGATGCTGGAGGAGGTCATCCGCCGCGCCGCCGGCGCCGGCTGCCGGCGCGTCGCGGTCGGCGTCGATGCGCGCACGCGCGGCTTCGATTGCGAAGCGGTGCTGCAGGCGCTGCACCGGCTGCGCGCCGATCCCGCGCTGCGCGCCGAACTGGTGTTCGCCTGGGCCGACGAGGTGGTGTTGCAGCGCCGCTTCACCGAGACCCGCCGCCGTCATCCGCTGGCCGAGAGCGGCCGCGTGCAAGACGGCATCGCCGCCGAGCGCCTGCTGACCGGACCCCTGCGCGACGCCGCCGACCTGGTGATCGACACCTCCGACCTGCCGCTAGTCGGGCTGCGCCGGCTGATCGACGCCCGGTTCGGCGCGGGCGGCGGCGAGGAGCCGCCGGGGCTGGCCGTCACCCTGATGTCGTTTGCATTTCCCGCCGGTCTGCCCCGCGAAGCGGACATGGTGTTCGATGCCAGATTCCTGCGCAACCCGCATTATGTAGCCGTGCTCAAGCCGCTGACGGGCCTGGATCCGGCGGTTGGGGCGTATATCGAGGCCGACCCCGATTTTAATCGCTTTTTCGGGCAGGTTCGTGACCTTGTCGATTTCGTCCTGCCGCGTTTCGTGCGGGAAGGTAAAAAATACTGCACGGTAGCGATCGGCTGCACCGGCGGCAGACACCGCTCGGTGCATCTGGTGCGGCGACTGGCGGACCACCTGCGAGGGCGAACCTGGTGCGTGAGCGTGGTGCATCGCGAGCTGGCGGGCGAGTTGACGGTGGCAGAGCTGGCCGGGCAGAGCTGGCCGTGGCAGAGCTGGCCGTGGCAGAGCTGGCGGCGACCGAAATGGCCGCCGAGACCACGGACGACGCGCACCCGGATCGCGGCGCGATGCAGGCTCAGGAGGCCTGAAGACAGGATCATGATCGGACTCGTCATCGTCACCCACGGACGCCTGGCCGACGAACTTCGCCTGGCGCTGGAGCATGTCGTGGGGCCGCAGCGCAACCTGGCGACGGTGTGCATCGGCGCGGAGGACGACACCGATGCCCGCCGCGCCGAGGTCTGTCGCTGCGTCGAGCAGGTGGACACCGGGGACGGCGCGGTGCTGCTGACCGACATGTTCGGCGGAACCCCGTCCAATTTGTGCATCGCCCAGATGGCGCGCGGCGGCGTCGAGGTGCTCGGTGGGGTGAACCTGCCGATGCTGGTCAAGCTGGCCAAGGTGCGCTCGCATCTGCCGCTGGGCGACGCGGTCGGCTGCGCGCAGGCGGCCGGGCGGAAATACATCGCCTCGGCATCCGACGTGCTGCCGCATTGCCGCGGCGGCATGGGGTCGCCCCCAGCCCCTGCCACGGTCGTGAACGGAGCGCACGCCAAGCCTGGCGGACGCCCGGGGTGATCCGGCTGCGCGGCGCGTGACCGACGGCGTTCCTGACGGCGCGCCCGGTGCCGGCGCAGCCGGCTCCGGCGCCACTGGGTCCGGCGCTACTGGGTCCGGCGACCCATCTTCGGGCAGCGACGACCGGGGCAGCGACGAATCAGGCGCCGCGCCGGTGCTTGTCCGCATGGTGACGATCCATAACCGGCGTGGCCTGCACGCACGGGCGGCGGCCAAGTTCGTGACCCTGGCCGAGCGCTTCAGCGCGTCGGTGGACGTGGTCAAGGACGGGCAGGCGGTCTCGGCGCGCTCGATCATGGGGCTGATGATGCTGGGCGCCGGCCCCGGCACGCCGATCGAGCTGCGCGCCGAAGGCTGGGACGCGCGCGAGGCGCTCGACAGTCTCGCGGCCCTGGTCGAGTCCGGCTTCCATGAGCAGGACTGAGCCGGCGGGGGACCGGTCGGTGGCGGCCGACGAACGGCGGCTCAGCGGCATCGGCGTCTCTCCGGGCGTCGCGATCGGCCCGGTTTTCATGGCCTCCGAAATCGCCGCGCCGCTGCAGCGCGCGACGATCGGCTCGGCCGATGTCGCGCGCGAACAGGCGCGACTGGAGACGGCCATCGAGCAGTCGCGCAAGCAGCTGACGAAGCTGCGCGGACGGCTTGGCATGCTGCCCGAGGACAGCCAGGCCGAGATCGCGCCGCTGCTGGACGCCTACTTGCAGATGATCGGGCCGTCGCGTCTGACGCGCGGCGCGCGGGCGCGCATCGCCGGACAGCTGGTGACCGCCGAGACCGCGGTGGCCGACGAAACCGCCGCGGTCGCCACGGCGATCCTGGCGACAACGCACGATGATCCCGGCGCGGCGCAGCGCCACGCCGACGAGGTGCGCGAGATCGGCCGCCGGCTGCAGCGCAACCTGTCGCAGGCGCCGTTCCGACGCCTCACCGCCCTGCCGGCCGGGGCGGTGCTGGTCAGCGAAAGCCTGCGGCCGGCCGACGCGGCGCTGCTGGATCCGGCGCGGCTGGCCGGCGTCGCAACCGAGGAGGGCGGCGAGGCCGGCCATACCGCGGTGATGCTGCGCGCCCTCGGCTTCCCGGCGGTGCTCGGGGTCGCGGGGCTGGCGGCCGCGGCGCGGCCCGGCGAGCTGGCCATCGTCGATGGCGGCGCCGGGCTGGTCACGCTGCGGCCGGGCCAAGCGGCGCTGGCGGAGGCGCAGGCGGCGGTCGCCGCGTTCGCCCGGCGACGGCAGTCGCTCGCCCGGCTGCGCCGCCTGCCGGCGGTCACCGCCGACGGCGAGGCGGTCGAGCTGCAGGCGAACCTGGAGCTGCCGGCGGAGCTGCCGCTGGTCACGCAGTCCGGGGCTGCCGGCATCGGCCTGCTGCGCAGCGAGTTCCTGTTCATCAACGCCGGTTCGCTGCCCGACGAGGCCGCGCAATATCAGACGTACCGCGCCATCGTCGCAGCACTCGATCCCGACCCGGTGACCATCCGCGTGCTCGACTGGGGCGGCGAGAAGGACAGCGAGGCGCTGCAATCAGCTGGGCTGCTGCCCGCCCACCCCGAGGCCAACCCGGCGCTCGGCTTGCGCGGCCTGCGGCTGCTGCTGCGCCATCCGGCATTGCTCGAGGTGCAGCTTGCCGCAATCCTGCGCGCCGCCGCCTCGGGACGTGCGCGGGTGCTGCTGCCGATGGTGACCACGGTGGCCGAGGTCCGCGCCGCGCGCGCGATCATGGACCGGGTGGCGCGGCGACTGCGCCGGCGCGGTGAGGGAGCAAGCGATCGGCCAAGCCACAAGCTACCGCCGCTCGGCATCATGATCGAGACGCCGGCGGCGGCGCTGTCGGCCGACGCGCTGGCCCTGGAGGCGGACTTCTTCGCCATCGGCACCAACGACCTGACCATGTATGCGCTCGCCGTGGATCGAGGGGAGACGGAGGTCTCGGCGCTGTACGACCCGCTGCATCCGGGCGTGCTGCGCCTGGTGCGCTTCGCCATCGAGGCGGCGCTGCGGCGACGCATCCCGGTCTCGGTCTGCGGCGAACTGGCCGGCAACCCGCGTCTGACGCGGCTGCTGCTCGGGATGGGGCTGCGCAGCTTCAGCATGAACGCCTCTGCCGTGCCCCGGGTGAAGCAGGCGATCCGCGCGGCGAAGATCGACGACTGCGCCCGCTTCGCGCGCCGGGTGCTAGACGAAAGCGACCCGCAGCGCATCCAGGCCCTGATCCTGGATCAGCCCGGCTGACGATCAGCCCGGGCTGACCTCGCCGCCGCGACCGCCTGAACCGTCCGGCAGGCACGGCCAGACCTGGATCGCATGCGCGCCGATGCCGACCCGGCAGGGGCCGGGCGGCGGCGGCGTGCCCGGCTCCAGCAGCGCGCGCACCTGCGCCCCGCCCAGCCTGACAGTCGCCGCGATGCCGCCGGCGACGGCATGGGTGTCCTCGACCGTGCCCGGGTAGGTCGTGCGCAAGTCGTCTGCGTCACACGTATTCGCGAGATCGCCGTCCATCGAAAACAGCCGGACGAACTCGCGGCGGAGGCTCCAGACGACACGCTGGCCGGCCGCCAGCGAGCGACCCGGCACGGGCAGGCAGATGCCGCCGCCAATGGCCATGCGCCCGTCCTCGGCGATCATCCCGTCCAGCAGATCGAGGCCGAGCAGGGACGCGGCGCGGGCGCTGACCGGGTTTGCCGCGACCTGCCCGGTCGGCCCGGCCTGCAGCACCCGCCCTGCATCCATCAGCATGATCTCGTCGGCGAGCAGCATGGCTTCTTCGGGATCATGGGTGACGATGATGGTGGTCGCGGCGATGCGGCGCTGCAGTTCGCGCATGTTGCGACGGAGCTGGATGCGCAGCGGCGCGTCCAGCGCGGAGAACGGCTCGTCAAGCAGCACCAGCCCGGCCGGACGAAGCAGCGCGCGGGCGAGCGCCACGCGCTGCTGCTGGCCGAGCGACAACTCGGCTGGCCGGCGTTCCTCCAGCCCGGACAGGCCGAGGCGGCCGATCCAGGCCTCGGCTTCGGCCGGCGTGGCGCCGGCGACCAGCCGAAGCTGGCCGCGCACGCTGCGGTCGGGCAGCAGGCCGTAGCCTTGCGGCACGTAGGCGACGCCGCGCCGCTCGGGCGGCACCTTCGTCAGGTCGGCCGCGCCGGCCCGGACCCAGCCACTGTCCGGCCGCTCCAGCCCGGCGAGCAGCCGCAGCGTCAGCGACTTGCCGGAGCCGGACGGCCCGAGGATCGCCAGCCGCCGCGCCTGCGGCGACCACGCGGCGTCCAGCTCGAAATCGCCGAGCCGCTTGCTGCAGGCGGAAGGCGATGGTGGCCCCGGGCAGAGTTTCCGGCCAGCCGTTCTGGCCCGGCGCGGGCTGGCTCGGGGGAGCGGCAACCCGCTCGGCAGGCGCCCTGGCCGGATGCCGGCGGATCCGGGTCAGGCCCATCACGCCGATCGCCACCACGAGCGTCGGCAGCAGCACCGGGAGCATCGCCGGTAGGCCCTGGGAGCCGAACTGGACGTAGGTGTACACCGGCAGCGTGTACGGGTGATAGGCGACCATGACGGTCGCCCCGAACTCGCCGAAGGCGCGCAGCCATGCGAGCAGCAGCCCGGCGCGCGCCGCCGGCCAGGCGAGCGGCAGGCTGACAAGCAGGAAGCGCGCGCCCGGTCCATGGCCCAGAGTGGCGGCGACATCCTCCAGCGTCGGATCGACCGCCTCGAACGCGGAGCGCGCGGCGATGATGAGGAACGGCGCGGCGACGAAGGTCTGCGCCAGGACAATACCGCAGAGCGTGTCGGTGACGTCGCCCAGCAGTCGCGCGATCGGCGAATAGGCGCCGAACAGGAACAGCAGCAGCACGCCGCTGGCCAGCGGCGGTAGCGCCAGCGGCAGCTGCACGACGAAGCCGATTGCAGCGGTCCAGCGGCTCGGCGCCCGTGCCAGCGCATAGCCGAGCGGGATGCCGCAGAGGCCGATGATCGCCGTCGCCAGCGTCGCGCTGATCGCCGACACCGCACAGGCGCGCGCCAGGATCGCGGGATCGGCCGACCACCAGTCCGCGAGCCCGGCCTGCTGGATGCCGGCCACGAAAGGCAGGACCAGATACAGCGCAAGCAGAGCAGCCAGCCAGAGCAGGACCGGCGGTCCGGTCCGGGTCATTTGGCGGCGGCGGCGGCCTCCGCCCGGATCGCGGCGGGCGCCGCGGCGGCGTCACCGCCGATCGTCGGCGCGATCACCTCGAGCCCGTGCGCCTGCAGCAGCGCGCGGCCCTGGTCGGACAGCAGAAACGCCGCGAACCGGGCCGCGCCCTCCGGGTTGGCCGCGCCGTGCAGGACAGTCACGGTGTAGCGCGCCTCCGGGCGAATGTCCGCCGGCAGTTGGACCACCGGGATATGCGCGTCCGAGGTCTCCGTCGAGTAGAAGAATCCGGCATCGAGCTGTCCGGATTGCAGCCGGCCGAGCAGCGTCTCCTCGGGCAGCACCTGCGCCGGGTTGTCCGGGGCGCCGAGAACGCGCTGCGACAGGCCGGGCTGGTGGTAGGCAGCCTCGGCGCGGGCGAGCAGCGCCACCGTCAGCGCGCCCTTCGGGTCGAGCCTGGGGTCGGTGCGGCCGATCCGCACTCCCGGTTCGGCCACGGCGACATACCAGGGCCTGTTCCTGAAATCGCCGGCGAACCGGCTATGCGGGTCGTAGCCGATCAGCAGCGGCGACTGCGCGAAGGAAACGTACCAGCTGATCCAGTCGCCGTGCGCCGGTCCCATCAGCGCGTCGTTGACGCGCGGATTGGCGCTGATGAACACGTCGCCGCGGCGCAGCTTGCCGCTGATCTGGTTGGCAAGCCCCTTCGAGCCGCCAGCGAACCCGCGAAACCTGTCGCCGCTGGTGCGATCGAAGGCCGGGCCGACGCTCTGCTCCATCAGCGTCACCAGCGAGCCGGCATAGAGTACGTCGACCGGACCGGCGGCGCGGGCGGCCGGCCCGGCCAGGACCATGATCGCGCACGTGACGCCGAGCAGACGGAAGGGCCATGGCATGCGCAGTCTCCGTACCGGGTGCGCGTCATATGGCCCAGGATATAGCGGCCGCGCCAGATGCAAACGCCGCGGGACCGGCGACACGAGGCGGTCAGCGCCGGGCGGCGCCGGACTGCCCGCTGACCTCGGCGCCGGCCGCGTGGCCCATCAGCAGCGAACACGGCGCAGCGAACAGCGAAATGGCGCCGACCAGCGCGAACGCCACGGAGAAATCCGCGTTGCGCGGATGCGCGTGGCCGAGCAGCGCCATCGAGATCCGCAGGCCGGCGGCGCCCGCCGTCACCCCCAGCGTCAGCGACAATTGCTGGATGGTGGCATACAGGCTGGTCGCGGCGCTCATGCGCGGGCGCGGGATGTCCGCATAGGCGACGGTGTTGTAGGCGGTGAACTGCAGCGAGCGGAACAGGCCGCCGGCCAGCAGCACCGCGTAGATGCTCCACAGTGGCCAGGCCGGACGGAACAGGGCGCAGGCGGCCAGGGTCAGCACCGCGAGCAGGCCGTTGGCGAACAGCGTATCGCGGAAGCCGAAGCGCCGCAGGGTGAAGGTTGCCGCCGGCTTCATCAGGATCGCGCCCGCGGCGCTGGCCAGGGTGACCAGCCCGCTCTGCAGCGCGGTCATGCCGAAGCCAAGCTGCAGCATCAGCGGCAGCAGGAATGGCAGCGCCCCGACGCCGATGCGGAACAGCGTGCCGCCCAGCACCGAAACCAGGAAAGTCGGGATGCGCAGCAGGCTGAAATCAAGGATCGGCGCGGTCCGGCGGCGGGCATGCCGAGCATACGCCACGCCCGCCGCCACGCCGCACGCCAGCAGCAGCGCCGGATAGGGCGGCCGCACGATGCCGCGGCCGATCGTCTCCAGCCCGGCCATGCCAGCCGCCATCGCCAGTCCCGACAGCAGGAACCCGACCACGTCCAGGCGACGGCCGCCGGTCTCGCGCAGGTCCGGCACATACAGATAGACCAGCAGGATTCCGACCAGCCCGACCGGCACGTTGATGTCGAAAATCCAGCGCCAGCTGAGGTAGGTGGTGAGGAAGCCGCCGATCGGCGGCCCGAGCACCGGACCGATCAGCGCCGGGGCCGAGAGCCAGGCCATTGCCGACACCAGTTCAGAACGCGCGGCGGTGCGCAGCAGCACCAGCCGGCCGACCGGCACCATCATGGCCCCGCCGGCGCCCTGGAGGATGCGGGCGGCTATCAGGGCTCCAAGCGAGTCGGCGCGCCCGCACAGCACCGAGCCCAGCGTAAACACCGCGATGGCGCCGCTGAACACGTGGCGCGCGCCGAACCGGTCAGCCATCCAGCCGCTGGCCGGGATGAACATCGACAAGCTGACCAGGTACGAGGTCAGCGCCAGGTTCATGTGCACCGGGTCGGCGCCGAACGCCCGCGCCATCGCCGGCAGAGCGGTCGAGACCACGGTTCCGTCCAGGTTCTGCATGAACAGCGCGCAGGCGACGATCAGCGCGGTGCGCCGGGCGCGACTGGGCGGCGTGGCTGGCCGAGGCTCGTCCCGGTCGGCCCGGGCAGAGGCGATCGGTGCAGGGGGAACTGTCGTCCGCGCCGAGGCTGGGGCCGGCATCGCCGTCAGGGCAACAGCACCGTGCTGCCGGTCGTGCTCCGCGCCTCGAGGGCGGCATGCGCCGCCGCGGCGTCGCGCAGGGCAAAGCGCTGGCCGATCCGCACCTTGATCGCGCCGCTGGCGATCACCGAAAACAGGTCTTCGGCCGCCGCCATCAGGTCGGCGCGGCTTGCGGTGTAACTGGCCAGGCTGGGCCGGGTGAGAAACAGGCTGCCCTTGGCGGCCAGCAGGCCGACATCGACGGCGCCCACCGGCCCGGAGGCGTTGCCATAGCTGACCATCATGCCCAATGGCGCCAGGCAGTCCAGGCTGGCCATGAAGGTGTCTTTCCCGACGCTGTCATAGACCACCGGAACCATCGCTCCGCCGGTGATACGCGCCACCTCCGCGGACAGCCTGTCCTGTCCGACGATCACCTCGGCAGCGCCGTGCGCGCGCGCGATGTCGGCTTTTTCGGGCGTGGACACAACGCCGATCACGCGCGCCCCGATATGGCAGGCCCACTGGCAGAGCAGCAGCCCCACGCCGCCGGCCGCCGCGTGCACCAGGATCGTCTGGCCCGGCTGCACGTGGAACGTGCGCCGGATCAGGTACTGCGCGGTCAGGCCCTGGAGCATCACTGCGGCCGCGACCTCCAGCGTCACATCCGTGGGAACCCGGATCAGCCGGTCGGCGGCCAGCACGCGCTCCGTCGCATACGCGCCGATCGGACCGCTGGCGTAGGCGACGCGGTCACCGGGGCGCCAGTCGGCCACCCCGTCGCCCACCGCCGCGACCGTTCCGGCAGCCTCCATTCCCAGAATGGCCGGCAGGGCGGTCTTGTACAGACCGGTGCGGAAATACACGTCGATGTAGTTCAGTCCGATGGCGTCGTGGCGGATGAGCACTTCACCTTCGCGCGGCTCCGGCGTCGGGACAGTCTCAAACCGGAGCACCTCCGGGCCGCCGGCCATGTGCATACGGATCGCCTGTGTCATTCGCCGCCCCTTGCTCTGCAGACCCTGTCGGCCGGTTGTGACCAGGCCGCTGTCCGACAACAACGCCGGACTCGACACAGTCACGCACTCTATGCGACCGCGCCGGCCCTGCTGTCACCCAGGGCTGCCGGCAGGGCTGGCATCCTCGCGCCGGCGGGTTCAGCGCCGCAGCAACGCGTGCAGATCGGCCGCATCGCCCACCGGCGCCAGGCAGGTCGCGCCGCGACAGACGAAAGCCAGCGCCGTGCCGTCCGGCGCCGCCTTGCCGAACGCCGGATGCGGACCCGGCAGGGCGCGGTCCGGCGGCAGTGCCAGCACCCAGCAGGCCGGATCTCCGGTCCCCCGGGCAGCCTTGAGCAGCGCCTGGGTGGCCGGCAGGCCCGCATCGCCGGCGACGACGACCAACCGCCCGTCCTCCAGCATTTCGGCTGCCGCCAGCAGCGTGGCGCAGGCGAGCGGCTGATCGAACCGACCCGCGAACGCCTCGATCACCGCGCGCGCGCGGTCGCGGTACGATAGCTCGCCGGTCAGGTGGAACAGGCGGGCGAGCAACTGGGCCATCATGCCGCTGCCGGAGGGCACCGCGGAGCAGACCGCCGAGCGCGGCCGCAGCGCCAGACGTTCCGGGATGTCGCGTGCATCGGCCGCGGTCATCGCGTAGCCGTCCGCCGCCGGCCCGAACCACTGATCCGCCTCGGCGACGATGGATTCCGCCTGGGCCAGGCGGGAGGCGTCGCCGCCGGCTTCGTAGAGCGACAGGGCGGCATTGCCGAGCGCGGCCAGGTCGTCGATCAGACCGGGCGCGGAGATGCGGTCCGCACGCCAGGCATGGTGCCAGCGCCCCGACCGGAACAGCCGCCGGGCCACCTCGTCGAGCCGCGCCGAGGCGGCCCGCAGCCAGTCGGGCCGGTCGAATGCGAAGGCCGCGCGGCACAGCGCCGTGACCGCCAGCCCGTTCCAGTCCGCCAGCACCTTGTCGTCGAGGGCCGGCCTGGGCCGGCCAGCCCGCGCGGCGAGCAGGATCGCCCGCTCGGCAGCGAAGTCTGCGTGTCCGGCCGCGTCCGCACGATTGCGCCGCAGGATGGTTTTACCGTCCCAGTTCCCGCCGGCGGTCACGTCGAACTCTGCCTTGAACGGTCGCGCGCGGGCACCGAGCAGCGCGTCTATGTCGGACTCCTCCCAAACGTAGAACGCGCCCTCACCCGCTTCGGTATCGGCGTCGAGAGACGCCGCAAATGCGCCGGCCGCGTCGAGTTCGCGCAACATGAAGCCGACCGTCGCCTCGGCTGCCGCCCGATACTTGGGGTCCGGCGCACCGGCATGGGCCAGGGCCAGCAACTCGACGAACTGGGCATTGTCGTACAGCATTTTTTCGAAGTGCGGCACCAGCCATTCGCTGTCGGTCCTGTAGCGGAACAGACCACCGCCGAGATGGTCAAAGATGCCGCCGCTGCAGAGCGCGTCGAGCAGGCCACGCAGTGCAGCGAGGGCCGCGGCGTCACCACGGGCGCCGCGCTGAGCCAGCATGCGGAAGGCCGGAAAATTCGGAAACTTCGGCGCACCTGCGAAGCCGCCCTGCACCGGATCAGTCAGAGCGAGTATCCGCGCCGTCGCGCGATCAAGGCTGTTCGCGTCCGGGAAGCGGCCCTTGACGCCCTCGGTACCTCGCGCGCACGGCCGCCCCAAGCGCCGAAGCATTGCGTAGGACCAGCGGATCGCCGGCGGCGAAGGCGTTCGCCGCGGCATCCAGTACCGTCGCGAAGCCCGGACGACCCCAGCGCCCAACGGGTGGGAAGTATGTTCCTCCCCAGAACGGTTCGCCATTCGGGGTGAGAAACATCGTCAGTGGCCAACCGCCCTGCTCGCCCATCGCCTGCAGCGCGGCCATGTAGATATGATCGATGTCCGGCCGCTCCTCCCGATCGACCTTGATGCTGACGAAGCGATCGTTGAGGATAGCGGCGATTGCTGGGCTGTCGAAGGATTCGTGCGCCATGACGTGGCACCAGTGGCAGGCGGCGTAGCCGACGGAGAGCATGATCGGGCGATTGGATGCCTTCGCCGCGGCGATGCTGCGGAGGCTCCATGCCTTCCAATGCACAGGCTGGCCGGCATGCTGCAGCAGGTAGGGCGAGGTCTCCTCCCCCAGTTCGTTGCGCGGTGCAGAATCCATCGTCTCGCTCACCTCCAGTGCGGGAAATGGAGAGGCCCTCATGCGGCTGGCACGACCCCATTCTGGCAATCTGCTCGAGCCTGTTCCACGTGAAACGCTGGCTCGCCTCCGGGTTTTCACAGACCTGCTGGCCCGCTGGAATCCGAGACTGAATCTCATCGCCCGCTCAGACAATGACCGCATCTGGGAGCGCCACATCGAGGATAGCCTGCAGCTTGCGAGCCTGCTTGCGCAGGGCACGCGCTCCGGCATCGACCTGGGCAGCGGCGCAGGCTTCCCCGGTCTGGTTCTCACGATCGCGACCGGCGTGCCGTTCACGCTGATCGAATCCGATCTGCGCAAGGCGGCGTTCCTGCGCGAGGCCATTCGGTTGACCTGCGCGCCAGCGATCGTTCGTGCCGAGCGGATCGGCTCTGCACGCGCCTGGGCCGAACCCTGTCCGCCTGCCGATCTCGTCACCGCTCGCGCGCTGGCCCCGCTGCCGCAGTTGCTGGATTGGGCACTCCCGCTGCTCAGGCCGGGAGCCATGTGCCTGTTTCCCAAGGGACGCGGCTTCGCGGCGGAGTTGGCCGCCGCCCAGCGGACCTGGAGCATGACGACTGAGGTGATCCCGAGTGCAAGCGCGCCGGGCAGCGTCATCCTGCGGTTGCGAGACGTGGGCCCGCGGGAGCCGGGCGCCACTCGACAGTGATGCGGTTCCGTGCTGCACGACACCATGAGCTTTAGAATTGCTGTCGCCAACCAGAAGGGCGGTGTTGGAAAGACCACGACCGCAGTCAACCTTGCCGCCAGTCTTGCAGCCCGCGATCGCCGGATATTGCTGATCGATCTTGATCCCCAAGGCAACGCGTCGACCAATCTGGGCGCCAGCGCCGGGGGCGGTCGCAACGGCAGCTATGAGCTGTTTACGGATTCGGCATGCAGCCCGCGACCGGTCGCCACCTCCATTCCTCGGCTAGACCTGCTGGCAGCAGGGATGAATCTCGCGGGGATCGAGGTCGAGCTTGCAACGGATCCCGCCCGCGCCTACCGGCTGCGCGAGGCGCTCCAGGAGGCGATGCCGTCGCGGTATGATGTCCTGATCTTTGACTGTCCGCCATCGTTCGGCCTGCTCACGGTCAACGCCCTGGCCGCGGCGAACGCGGTGTTGGTTCCACTGCAATGCGAATTCTTCGCGCTTGAGGGGCTCGCCCACCTGACGCGAACCATCGACGCTGTGCAGCGCGCCTTCAATCCTGGCCTCGCCCTGCTCGGAATTCTGCTCACGATGTACGATCGCCGAAACAATCTATCGGAACTGGTGGCCGCGGACGTGCGAAGCTTCTTCGGCGGCAAGGTGCTGACGACAGTCATCCCGCGCAACGTCAAGCTCTCCGAAGCGCCGAGCCACGGTCTGCCGATTTCGCTCTATGATCCTCGCTCGCCGGGAGCGCTCGCCTACGAAAAGCTGGCCATCGAATTGCTGCCGAAGCTGGCGCGGACCGGCGCGCATGCGTGAGCCGCAACCCAGGCTGGGGAGGGGACTGGCGGCGCTCCTCGGGCAAGTGTCCGATGATGGGACCGATTCCGCGGCCGGCTATCTGCACATTGTCGATATCGGCGACATCGGCCCCAATCCGCATCAGCCTAGATTGGATGTCGATCCCGCAGCGCTTAGCGACCTCACCGCCTCCATCGAGCAGCAGGGGCTGCTGCAGCCGATTCTGGTGCGCGAGACCGAGGGCACGCCGCGGTACCAGATCATAGCCGGCGAACGCCGCTGGCGAGCGGCAACGGCAGCCGGTCTGGTGCGGATTCCCTGCGTCGTCCGCCGCATGTCGGATCCCGAGGCATCGATGGCCGCATTGGTCGAAAACCTGCAGCGCGAAGACCTCAATCCGCTGGAGGAAGCCGAGGGCCTGCAGAAGGCGCTCGATCGGTTCGGACTGACGCAGGAGGCGCTGGCCCGCTCGCTCGGCAAGTCGCGCAGCCACGTCGCCAACACCATGCGGCTGCTCAACCTGCCGGAGTCGATCCGGCGCGACGTTCGCGCCGGGCGACTGAGCGCCGGGCATGCACGCGCACTTCTGCCGCATCCCGACCCGGAGGCGGCCGCGCGCAGCGTGATTGCCCGCGGTCTGAATGTCCGCCAGACCGAGGCGCTGGTCGCTGCGGCGGCGCAGCGGCCGGCACCGGCCGGCCCGGACCGGCACTCGGACCGGCAGCGCGACCCCGACCTGTGCGCCCTCGAGCAGGAGTTGTCCGAGAAACTCGGATTGGCGGTCAGCATCAGCGATCGCGCCGGCGTCGGGCGAGTGACAATAGATTATCGCAGCTTGGATCAGCTCGATGGATTGATTGCCCTGCTCAGCGGCCCCGGCCAACCCTAGACACCGCGTCGCGCGACAGCGCCGCCACGGCCTCCCGGCTCGGCGACTGATCGGGCACACCGGCCGCCTTGACCGATCGCTCCGCCTCCCAGAGCGCGCGCGCCGCGTGGCCGAGGCGCTCTGTGGTCCACAGTCGCAAGGCCGCGCCAAGCGCCTGTTCGTGGCCGAAGAATGGCGGATACCGAGCGGACCGGATCGCGCTGGGCAGCGATCCGGTCTGCGCCACACCGATCGACAGGGCACGCAGGCGCTGCAGGTGCAGCAAGGCGTGGCGAAGCATGGTGACTCCGGATGCGCCGCCGTCGAGCGCGTCCGCCAGCGCGCGATCCAGGCGCGCCATGTTCCCGGCGAGCCCGGCGGTCAGGCCGGCATCAAGGCCGCCCAGCGCCGGGCCATCGCTGAACTGGACGAGGTCGCCGAGTTCCAGCCGGCCACCCGGGCCGGCGTATAGGGCGGCGGCAAGACCCGCCATGAAACCGGGGCAGGCGAGCGCATCCGCCTGCGCCGCCAGCGCTCGCACCACCTCGTCCGGCGCCTCGACCGCACATGCATCGAGGGCGGTGCGAACCGCCTCCCGAGTTGCGGCCGGGTGAACACCGCAAGCGATTGCGCAGCCATTCTCGTTCTGCTCGATTGCTGCGCGGAGTTGCGATCGGGACGTGACGCTGCCGAGTTCCAGGACCAGCAGCGGTCCGACCGGGGCGGCCAGCGCCCGCCTCACCAGGTCCAGAAGCCGCTCGCCGGCGTGGCGCGCCCAGACCACCGGGCGACCGCCATCCAGCCCCGGAGCATCCATCGCCGCTTCGACAGACTCACGCGAGTCACCGTCGCACTCGCTCACCCGGAAAGGGTCATCCGCCGACCCTGCCGCTGCCGCGACCACCTGTCGCGCGGCCTCGCGGATGCCATTCCCATCGGCGCCGTGCAACGCCACCACCTTCAGCCGGGCCAGGTCGCGCAGGACGCTGTCCAGGCGGCGGATCTCGGACTTCACCGCGACCTGGCCGACGTGGACCAGGCGCGATCGAACCCGCGGGGGTCAGGCAAGGCCGTGCGAGTTGAAATAGTTGGCGAGTTGAAGGGTCACCTGATCGGCGGTGATCTCGGCCAGCCGCCGCACGATCTGTTCGTTCTGCAGATCGGCGGCAAAAAACTGCTGGTTGATCACGTCATACCCATCGACCGCCCGCGCCGAGCCGCTGGTCAGCGTGCGCCGAACCGCGTCCAGGCTGAACAAGGTGTATTGCGCGTAGCCAATCGCCCGGATGCGCGTCACCGTGCTGTCCTGCTGGACGCCGATCGCATCCTCGTTGACGCCGAAGCTGGCGCGCAGGCTGTAGCGGCGCTCGACGCCGCTGCCGAATCGCTCGAACCGCTCCTGCAGCGCCTGACGCAGCAACTGCCCGGCGCGCTCGGGAATGATGTCCACCGAAATCGCCGCCAGCCCGTCCTGCGCCCGCGATGTGACCGCGCCACCGCGCGGCGCATAGACCGGCTGGAAGCCACAGCCGCCCAGCGCCGCGGCAAGCATCCTCGGGACGCCTTGCACCAACGCCCGGCGCGCCAGCCAAACGCTCATTCCTGTGCAGCCAGATGAACCGCGCCGGCCGCCATGTCAGCCGCGCAGGACGAAATTGACGATCCGGCCGGGCACATAGATGCGCTTGGCGATCACCGCGCCGTCCAGCAGGCGAGCAACGTTCGGCTCGGATTGCGCGGCGGCCAGCACCGCGGCCTCGTCGGCGTCCGACGGCACCTCGATCGAGCCGCGCAGCCGGCCCTGCACCTGCACCGCCACCGTCACCAGCGCCTGACGAGTAAGCGCCGGGTCGGATTGCGGCCACGCCGCCTCGGCGACCAGCTCGCCGGCAATGCCGCCCAGCACCTGGTTCAGCGTCTCGGCAAGATGCGGCATCATCGGTGCGATGAGGACGGTCATCGTGGCCAGCGCCTCGCGCCGCGCCCAGGCGAGGGCGTGCACGGACGCGGGCGCATCCGCCCGGCGCTCGGCCGCGCGTTCCGCATCGCCCAGCGCCCGCGCCAGCTCATGCACCCGCGCTACCGCCACGTTGAAGGCAAAGCTGTCCAGCGCCTCGGTGACCGCGTCGATCGTCCGGTGCGTCATCCGGCGCAGCGTCATCGCCGCCTCGTCCAGGGGCGGCGGCGATGCCAGGGTCCCGGCGCCCAGCGACACCGCGAGCCGATACAGGCGCTGCACGAACCGATAGGCGCCGGCGACCCCGGTCTCGGTCCATTCCATGTCGCGATCGGGCGGATTGTCGGCCAGCACGAACCAGCGCGCGGTATCCGCGCCGTAGCGGTCGATGATGCGTCCGGGGTCGATGGTGTTGCGGCGGGACTTCGACATCGCCTCGACCCGGCCGACGACCACCGGCTCGCCGGTGTCGCGCGCCACCGCGCCCGCCTCAATCTGCGTTACGTCCTCGGGATACAACCACTGCCCGTCGGCCCGCCGGTAGCTCGCATGCGTCACCATGCCCTGCGTGAACAGGCCGGCAAACGGCTCCTCGATCGACAGATAGCCGGTCGCCCGCATCGCCCGGGTGAAGAACCTGGCATACAGCAGGTGCAGGATCGCGTGCTCGACCCCGCCGATATACTGATCGACCGGCAGCCAGGCCTGCGCTGCGGCGGCGTCCACCGGCCCGGCACTGGCCGGGCTGCAGAACCTTGCGAAATACCACGAGCTGTCAACGAACGTGTCGAACGTGTCGGTCTCGCGCTCAGCCGCGCCCCCGCATCTCGGGCAGGCGACATGCTTCCAGGTCGGGTGATGGTCCAGCGGGTTGCCGGGGCGGTCGAAGGCCACATCCTCCGGCAGCCGCAGCGGCAGCTGCGCGTCCGGCACCGGCACGATGCCGCAGGCCGCACAGTGGACCACCGGCACCGGGCAGCCCCAGTAGCGCTGACGGCTGACGCCCCAGTCGCGCAGCCGCCAGTTCACCACGCCGATCCCGGCGTCCAGCCGCTCCAGCTCGGCAATCGCGCGGCGCCGGGCCTCGGCCGCGTCCAACCCATCGAGGAACCCTGAATTGCAGATCGTCCCCGGGCCGTCATAGGCACTTTCGACGCGCCCGGGCGCCGGGTCGCCGCCGATGTCGGACTGCGCGATTGGGGACGGCGGCCGGACCACCGGACGGACCGGCAGCCCGTAGCGGCGCGCGAAATCCAGGTCCCGCTGATCGTGCGCCGGACAGCCGAAAATCGCCCCGGTGCCGTATTCCATCAAGACGAAATTGGCGATCCATACCGGGAAGGTCGCATCCGGCATGAACGGATGGCGCACCCGCAGCCCGGTGTCGAAGCCGCGCTTCTCGGCGGCTTCGATTGCCGCCTCGCTGGTGCCCAGGCTGCGGCACTCTGCCACGAAGGCCGCCGCCGCCGGGTCGCGCGATGCGACCAGCGCGGCCAGCCCATGCTCGGGAGCCAACGCGATGAAAGACATGCCGAACAGCGTGTCCGGCCGGGTGGTATAGACCTCGATTTCCGTCACGCCGTCCTCCGGCGCCTGCAGCGGGAACCGCACGCGCGCGCCCTCGCTGCGGCCGATCCACCGGGCCTGCATGATCCGCACCCGCTCCGGCCAGCGCTCCAGCGTGTCCAGCGCGGCCAGCAGATCCGGTGCGTAGTCGGTGATGCGCAGGAACCACTGCGCCAGCCGCCGGCGCTCCACGACGGCGCCCGAGCGCCAGCCGCGGCCGTCGATCACCTGTTCGTTGGCCAGCACCGTGCCGTCCACCGGATCCCAGTTCACCCAGGCCTCCCGACGGTCCACCAGCCCGGCGCGCAGGAACGCCAGGAACAGGCGCTGCTGCTGGCCATGGTACTCCGGGTCGCAGGTCGCGAACTCCCGCCGCCAGTCGATCGACAACCCCATCCGGCGCAGCTCGGCGCGCATCGCGGCGATGTTGGCGCGGGTCCACGAAGCCGGATGCACGCCGCGCTCGCGCGCCGCGTTCTCGGCCGGCAGGCCGAACGCGTCCCAGCCCATCGGATGCAGCACCACATGGCCGCGCGCCCGCTTGTAGCGCGCCACCACGTCGCCCAGCGTGTAGTTGCGGACGTGCCCCATGTGAATCTTTCCGCTCGGGTACGGAAACATCTCCAGCACGTAATACGGCTCGCGCCCCGCCTGCGGCACGTCCGGGACCTCGAAGCAGCGGCGCTGCTCCCACAGGCTTTGCCAGTGCGGCTCGGCGGCCGCGAAATCGTAGCGGCCGCGCTCGCCGGCTGGCTCCGCGGCCGCGTCGGCTGCGACGACAGCCGCGCCCTGCAGGTCCTCTGTCATCGCAAGCTTGCGCCGCAGCGCCTCGCCCACGCCGACCGCACTCAGCTTTGCGCCGACTGGGTGCGCAGTTCGCGCGCGCGCTCCAGCACCTTGTCCTCGATCTCGGCCGTGGTGGTCGCAGCCACTGGCGAGTCAACCCACTGCCCGTCCTGCAAGGTCTGGCGGAAGATGGTCACGCGCACGCCGTCGGCGCGCAGCTGCCGGCCGAGGATGTAGGCGGTGGCCTTGAACCGCTCGCCGTTGCTGGCCGGCGGCGAATACCAGTCGGTGATGATGACGCCGCCGAACGGGTCGGCCGAGGCCAGCGGCATGAACGACAGCGTATCCAGCGCGCCGCGCCACAGATAGGCGTTCACGCCCAGCGCGCCGCCCTGGTCGGACGATGAGTCGCTGGTCCCGTTATGCGCCGTGGTGAACAGCGTGCCGCCGGTCAGCCGGCCCACGCCCGGGCCGCGGAAGCGCGGATCGTTGTAGTCGGTGGCCTGCAATGCCTTGGAGTTGCTGCACGCGCCCAACGCCGACACGACGCACATCGCGCCGAACGCGAACAAAAGACGAACCCGACCGTTCATAGCGATGCTGCCACTCCCACCCCGCCCGCGCGGGGTTCACAGCGCGATGATGTAGCCGAGCCGCCGCGCCGCGCCAAGCGCCGCCGGATCGGGATGCGCCATCGGCGGCGTGCGGAAGGATCGCGGCGGCAAGGTGCCGGAAAACGAAGCGGGGCGGTGGTCACCCACCGCCCCGCCCCTACCTGCCAGGCCAGCCCAGGATTGGCTGGCCGGCCAGTGCGTCAGCTCACCACTTGAAGGCGGTGCCGATGCCGAAGCCCTGCGAGCGGGTGTTGTTGTTGGCGCTGCTGGAACCGCCGTTGACGATGTCCAGGCCGTTCACGTGCTGGTGGCCATACAGGTATTCCAGGAACACCGAGGCGCCCGGAGCCAGCGTGTAGGTGCCGCCGGCCGCGATGCCGTAACCGTGCAGCGCGCCGGCGCCGGCGGTCGCGCGGGTAAAGCCCGAGCTGAAGCCATAATACGAGGCGCCGAAGATCACCGGACCCATCGTGTACGAGGCGCCGCCGATATACGCGTTGGTATGCCCGGTGGTCAGCGGCGTCAGGTCGGGGCCGAACTGGCCGCCGTCGTAGTGAGCATCAAGCTCCAGCCCGCCGAAGGTGACCGCCGCGCCGGCGGCAAGCATGCTGAAGTTCTTGTAGTTCGGCCCGGCCGCAACTGCCGTTCCGTCATCAGCGATGCCACCGTTGCTGTGCACGGTGCCGCCATACGAGTAGCCGACATCCGCCTTCAAGCCGATCGCGCCGAACGTGCCCTGATAGCGGACAGCGCCGTCGACGGTGTTGCGACGACGGCCGTACTGCAGACCCTCGGTCGTGACCCCGTCAACCGTGCTGGAACTGGCCGACGAGACGCGGGTGAACGGCTTGCCGTACTCGTTGCCGTAGTTGTTCGGCTCGAACGAGGCGCCGAAATCAAACCCGGAGAACTGCGGCGATACATAGACGATCTTGTTGGCGCGGTCGTTGTCGTCGTCGATGAAATACGGGATGCCGGTGGCGAACACGCCGGGCAGGTCGCCGTCCCAGCCGCCGGTGTTGAAGTTGGCCGGGTTGCCTTCCTGGAACAGTTCAGTCGGCTGCACCGGCGAGCCCAGCGAAATCTTGCCGAACTTGTCGGCCCCGATATAGACGAACTCGCGCTGCGCGTAGAACGTGCCCTGGTCGCCGTTCAGGCCGGTCGTGCCCGCAAAGCCGCTGTTCTGCCGGATTTCGATCGAGGCGCCGTACTTAATCCCATTCGCCAGCACGCCGTCGAACGACGGATACAGACGGGCGTAGTCGGCGATGCCGTAAGTCGCGGTCTTGGATCCGTGCGTGTTCTGCGGCAGCGTGCCGCTGTCGGTGCTGTCGAACACGAAAGCCTCGACCAGGGCGTTCAGCGTCACGGTGATCGAACCGGGGGCAGGGTTTGGCGCGTTCGGGGTCAAGGTGCCGGCGTGGCCGAGGCCCGCGAACCCGACCGACGCGCCCAGCAGAGCCGACGTGGCCAGCAGGAGCTTACGCATTCAATCCTCCTCATAGAGCCGGACAGTCCGGCAACGTGTCGCAGGCCCCGCCCCGTTCCCCCCTGATTGCTTCTTGCGAGCAACCGCAAACGGGCGGGGGCAGCCGGACCTCGGGACGGACTATGACCGTGCAGGTCACAATCTCGCAACCATCTCGGGGGCCGCGACATGGCAATTGCGAAACACTGTGGCGCGCCGGCAACGCTGCCGATTGTGCAGCCGCTACTGCAGCGCCCCAATCGCGCCGACCGCGCGGCAGGATCGCGGCAGGGCGCCGAGCCGCCCACCCGCGATGCCGCCGAGTGCTGCGGCACCCGGCCCGGCGAGCCGCGCCAGTGCCGCCCAGCGCGGCACGCCCAGGCCGCGCCGTCCGGGATGGCTGGCGGTCGCGAACACCGGCGAGATGAAGATCAGCCGCACGCCTGCCCGGCGGCAGCTGACCGCCTCGGCCGGGCCGTGCGCCGAGCCGGTCAGCCGGGGCAGCGCCGGCGGCGCACCAGCCGGCACGCGGCCGCCGCGCACATGCAGCCCGGCGCGCAGCCGACACGCCAGCCGCCAGTCCCCGGCCACGCTCAGGGGCAGGCGGCGCTCGCGGCACAGCAGCGCCACCGCGCGCCCGAACCCGGCCGGGCATGGGTCAGCCGGCGGGCGCAGCACCACGCCGGCGCGGCCGCGCGGCAGGCGCGCGATGGCGGCCAGCGGATCGGGCAGGCGGTCCGGGTCGGTGAACAGCCAGACCGCAGGCGGCCCGCCGGGCTTGACCCGCCGCGCCCAGGCCAGGAGTTTCCTATCCATGCCGACGCCCCCGGACGCTGCAACGCCGCCCGCCCGCCTGCCGCAGCCCTCCGGCCTGTCCGAACGGCTGGCCGCCACCCGCGCGCGCGTGGCGGAGGCGTGCGCCGTCGCGGGGCGTCCGCCCGAGGATGTCACACTTGTCGCGGTGTCGAAAACCTATTCCGCCGCCGACGTGCGGGCGGCGCTCGCCGCCGGCCAGCGGCATTTCGGCGAGAACCGGGTGCAGGAGGCCGCGGGCAAGTTCCCCGACCTGCGGCGCGCGCACCCCGATCTGCGGCTGCACCTGATCGGCGCACTGCAGAGCAACAAGGCGCGCGAGGCGGCGCGCATCGCCGATGTCATCGAAAGCCTCGACCGCGAGCGGCTGGCCGACGCCCTCGATGACGCCGCGCAGCGCGACGGGCGCCTGCCGGACCTGCTGGTGCAGGTCAATGTCGGCTCCGAGGCGCAGAAATCCGGGGTGGCGCGCGATCGGGCGGACGCCTTCATCGCGCTGTGCCGCCGCCGCTTCGCCGGCCGGCTGCGCGGGCTGATGTGCGTGCCCCCGGCGCTGGGCGATCCGGCGCCGCACTTTGTCTGGCTCGCCGCCTGCGCCGCCCGGCACGGGCTCGGCACCGTCTCGATGGGCATGTCGGCGGATTTCGAGCTGGCGATCCGCCACGGGGCAACTGAAGTCCGCGTCGGCAGCGCGATTTTCGGCGCACGGCCATAGCCAGGCGGGGCCACGCCGACGCTTGCCCCACCCGCGACGACGGCGTATCCGTCCGGCCGCCCGAACGAGGCCCGCCCCGGCCCTGCGGCAAACCGCCGGTTCGCCTGGCGGCCGGACGGGGGACGGCATCGCCTCGCGGCACCCTGCATAGCCTGCCTTGCGCATGGACCGCCTGCATGCGTTGGCCGGGCGACGAACTGATCGAACACTGATGACCTCTCCTGCCGCGTCGTCCGCATGACCGCCCTGACCCTGGCGCCCGCCGCGCCCGAACACGCCGCGCGCGCGCGCCGCAAGCTGCGCGCAAGCGTGCTGCTCGGCGTCCTGGGCGTGGTGTACGGCGACATCGGCACCAGCCCGCTTTATGCCTTCAAGGCCAGCCTCGAGCATTTCTCCCGCACCGGCATCCGCACCCCCGAGGTGCTGGGCATCCTGTCGCTGATCTTCTGGGCGCTGCTGCTGATCGTCACATGCAAATACGTGCTGCTGGTGATGCGCGCCGACAACCGCGGCGAGGGCGGCATCCTGGCGCTGATGGCCATGGCGCAACGCGTCGCCTCCGGGCCGAGGGTGCGCGCGACGCTGGTGCTGGCCGGGGTCGCCGGCGCCTGCCTGTTCTTCGGCGACGGCGTCATCACGCCGGCGATCTCGGTGCTGTCGGCGGTGGAGGGGCTGGAGATCGCGGCGCCGTCGCTGGCCGAATTCGTGCTGCCGATTTCAGCGGCGGTGATCGTGGCGCTGTTCGCCTGGCAGTACCGCGGCACCGGCAGCGTCGGGCGGGTATTCGGGCCGGTGATGGTCGTGTGGTTCGCGGCGATCGGCGCGCTGGGACTGCTGCAGGTCGCGCGCAATCCGACCGTGCTGCTGGCGCTGTCGCCCAGCTACGCGGTGGCGCTGTGCGCGCAGTATCGTGGCCTGGCCTTCGTGGCGCTGGGATCGGTGGTGCTGGCGGTCACCGGAGCCGAGGCGCTGTATGCCGACATGGGGCATTTCGGGGCGCGGCCGATCCGGGTGGCCTGGATCGGCTTCGTGCTGCCCTGCCTGACCCTGAACTACTTCGGCCAGGGTGCGGCGGTGCTGGCCGACCCGGCGGTGCTGGCCAATCCGTTCTACCTGATCGCGCCGCACGTGCTGCGCCTGCCGCTGGTGTTCCTGGCCACGGCGGCCACCGTGATCGCCAGCCAGGCGCTGATCTCGGGCGCCTATTCGATGGCGCGGCAATGCATGCAGCTCGGCTTCCTGCCGCGCATGACCGTGCGCCACACCTCGGCCACCGAGGAGGGCCAGATCTATGTGCCGCAGATCAACACCGCGCTGATGCTTGGCGTGCTGCTGCTGGTGTTCGCGTTCCGCAGCAGCGACGCCCTGGCCTCGGCCTATGGCGTGGCGGTCACCGGCACCTTCACCTGCACCGCAGTCCTCGCGGCCGTGGTCTATCGGCGGCAGTTCGGCTGGTCGCGCCCGGCGACCATCGCTGTGTGGGGGTTCTTCTTCGCCATCGACGTGCTGTTCCTGGCCGCCAACTGCCTGAAGCTGCCGGAGGGCGGCTGGGTGCCGATCGCGATGGGACTGGCGCTGCTCGGGCTGATGACCTCATGGAAACGCGGGCGCGACCTGCTGCTGGCGCGCTGGCGGGCCGACAGCCTGCTGCTGACCTCGTTCCTCAACCGCCTGCCGCGCAGCCGCACCATCCGGGTTCCCGGCCTGGCGGTGTTCATGACCGGCAGCCCGGACTACGTGCCCGCCGCCCTGCTGCACAACCTGAAGCACAACAAGGTGCTGCACGAACACGTCCTGTTCGTCACCATCAGCAACCTCGACGTGCCGGAGGTCTTGCCTGAGGAGCGCAGCGAGGTGACCGAGCTGGCGCCGGGGATTCATCGGGTGCTGGTACGCTACGGCTTCATGGAAAGCCCCAACCTGCCGCGCGACCTCGCCGCGCTGCGTGCTGCGGGGGTAGCTTTCGACCCGATGCAGGCCAGCTATTTCCTCGGGCGCGAGACGCTGGTCCCGGCCACCGTGCCGCGGATGCCGCGCTGGCGGGTGTTCCTGTTCCTGGTGATGGCGCGCAACGCCAGCTCGGCGGTCGAGTTCTTCCGCATCCCGAGCGACCGGGTGGTGGAGCTGGGCGTGCGTGTGACGATCTGACCCCGACCCCCGCCGGTCGGGGCGGGGGAGGGCGTCAGGAAGTCAGATCGTGCTGCGTCGTCCGGCGATCAGGTGGTAGATCCACAGCACGACGATCGCGCCGATGATCGCCACGACGATGCTGTAGATGTTGAACCCGGTCACTCCCGCGCCGCCGAACAGGCTGAAGATCCAGCCACCGACCACCGCCCCGACGATGCCCAGGATGATGTCCACCAGGATGCCCTGGCCGGTGTTGTTGACGATCTTGCTGGCGATGAAGCCCGCGATCAGTCCCAGGATGATCCACGCGATCCAGCTCATAATCCCCTCCCTGCCGGCAAGATGCCTGCGTTCTGACAGCGCAACGCGGCAGGCGGAGCAATGTTGCCAGCTACTGCGGCGCGGGCGCGCCGGCGGCCAGGACCGGCACCGCCACGGTCAGCGGCGGGGCATGGGCAAAGGTCAGGATGGCGTGGATGGTGTCGCCGGCCTGCAGCCGCCGGTTCATGTCCATCAGCATCACGTGCATGCCGCCCGGCCGCATGGCCAGCGTCCCGCCCGCCGGGATCACCGCCGAGGACAGGTCGCGCATCTCGTCCACCCCGTTCAGGGTCACGCTCTCGTGCAGCATCGCCATCTGCGAGGCGTCGGTCGAGACGCTGGTCAGCCGGTCCTCCGCGCCCGCGTCGCGCAGCGTCAGGTACATCGCCGCGGCGCCGCCGCCGGCCGGGGCGCGCGCCCAGGCCCGCACCACCTGGATGCCGGATTGCGGCGCGGCGACCGCCGGGGCGATTCCGACCGCTGCGGCGCCAGACAGGACCAGGATCGCCAGCATGGACATCGGGCGGGACATCGGCGGCTCCGTGCGGATCGGGTCAGCGGGGAAATGGCGGTCAATCAGGTGGTGCGGGCGAGGTGGCTTTCGATGTCGGCGGCCATCTGCCCCGGCGGCTGGTCGGCCGCGACCAGGGCGACGAACCGGCCGCGCGGGTCCATCAGGTAGATCAGCGAGGTGTGGTCCATGCTGTAGTCCCCCGGACCCGGGCCGGTGACGTGGCGCGCGGCATAGACCCGGTATTCGCGCTCCACGGCGGCGATCTGCGCCGGCGTCCCGGTCAGCCCGGTCAGCCGCGGCGAGAACGCGGCCACGTAGTCGCGCACCACGGCCGGCGTGTCGCGCCAGGGATCGACGGTGATGAACACCGGGCGGACCTGCGCGGCGGCGGCGCCCATGTCGCCCAGGGCGGCGGCCAGCGCCGCAAGCGTGGTCGGGCAGACATCGGGACAGAAGGTGTAGCCGAAATATATCAGCAGGTAGCTGCCGCGCAGGTCGCGGTCGGTGACCGTCGCGCCATGTCCGTCGATCAGGCTGAACGGGCCGCCGATCGCGACCGCGTCGCCGGCCGGCCCGCCCGCGGCCGGCCGCAGGGCCAGCCACGCGCCGATCCCGCCGCCGGCCGCAAGCAGCGCCACCGAGGCGGTCAGGACGGCGCGGCGCGGCAACGGCTTCACGCCCGGTGCCTCACCGCCGACGCGGGCACGCCAGGGATCGTCTGGCGGCGCCGGTCAGGCGAGGGATGGTGGAGCCAATCGGGATCGAACCGACGACCTCCTGAATGCCATTCAGGCGCTCTCCCAACTGAGCTATGGCCCCGTCTGCGACCGGGTGGCGGCGCGGAGCGCGCATATAGCGCCGGGGCCGGAGGGGGATCAAGGGGATGGCGCAGGCGGATGCAGCGGGGCCGGCATGGCGCCCGGCCAGCGAGGCGGAGGCGGCCGGCAACGGCGCGGCGCTGATCGAGTGGCTGCGCGCCACCGGGCGGCGGCCCCAAGCCAGCCCCGAGGACGTCCGCGCCTGGCGACGACGCGAGCCGGAGGCGTTCCTGGCCGCCATCGGCGCATTCTGCGCCCTGTCCGGCGCCGATGCAGCCGATCCCGGGCTGCTGGAGGCGCTCGGCGGGCACCTGCTCGACCTCGAGACCAGGCCGGGGGACGCGGTGGCCTGGGCGGGTGCAGCGGACGATTGCTGGCCGCGCGCCGCGCGCGCGCTGGGCGCAACGGTCATCCGACCGGCAGACGCAGATCCGGATGCGTCCGGAACGCCGCCTCGGTCTTGTCGGTGATCTCGGCCAGAGTGACGCCCGGCGCGATGTCCGCCAGCACGAAGCCGTTGGGCGTCACGTCGAACACGCCCAAATCGGTGACCACAAGATCGACCACCCCGGCCCCGGTCAGCGGCAGCGTGCAGCGGCGCAGCAGCTTCGGCTTGCCGGCGGCGGTGTGCTCCATCAGCACCACCACCCGCTCGACGCCGGCGACCAGGTCCATCGCCCCGCCCATGCCCTTGACCATCTTGCCCGGGATCATCCAGTTGGCCAAATCGCCGTTCTCAGCCACCTGCAGCGCGCCCAAGATCGACAGGTCGATATGGCCGCCGCGGATCATCGCGAAGCTGGCCGCGCTGTCGAAGAAGCTGGTGGTCGGCAGCTCGGTCACGGTCTGCTTGCCGGCGTTGATGAGATCCGGATCCTCGTCGCCCGCGAACGGGAACGGCCCCATGCCGAGCATCCCGTTCTCGCTGTGCAGCACGATCGACATGCCGGCGGGAACATGGTTGGCGACCAGCGTCGGGATGCCGATGCCGAGATTGACGTAGAACCCGTCCGCCAGCTCGCGCGCGGCGCGGGCGGCCATTTCGTCGCGTGTCCAGGCCATTGCGTGCCCCCTTCAGGCTGCGACCGCGCCGGGGCGGGCGCGCACGGTGCGCTGCTCGATCGGCTTGTCGGCGGCCGGCACATGCACCAGCCTGCGGACGAAAATGCCGGGGGTGATGATGTGGTCCGGGTCGATTTCGCCGGGCGCGGCCATCAGCTCGACCTCCGCCACCGTCACCTTCGCGGCCGTCGCCATGATCGGGTTGAAATTGCGCGCCGTCTTGCGGAACACCAGGTTGCCCTGCGGATCGGCGCGCCAGGCGTGCACCAGCGCCAGGTCGGCGAACAGCCCGCGCTCCATCACGTACGGCTTGCCGTCGAACGCGCGCGTCTCCTTGCCCTCGGCGACCTGCGTGCCGGCGCCGGTGCGGGTGAAAAAGGCCGGGATGCCGGCGCCGCCGGCGCGGATGCGCTCGGCCAACGTGCCCTGCGGGTTGAACTCGATCTCCAGCTCGCCGGCCAGGTATTGCCGGGCGAAGGTGGCGTTCTCGCCGACATACGAGCTGACCATGCGGCGGATCTGGCGGGTGGCGAGCAGCCGGCCCAGGCCCACATCGTCGATGCCGGCATTGTTCGAGATCACCGTCAGCCCGCGCACGCCGGATTCGCGCACCGCCTCGATCAGCGCCGCCGGGATGCCGCACAGGCCGAAGCCGCCGGACATGATCGTCATGCCGTCCTGCAGCAACCCCGCCAGGGCCTGCGTCGCGTCCTGGTACAGTTTCGTCACCGCCATGCCGGTCCCCCTCGGTCGCCTCGCGGCGCACGCTGCCACCGGCGCGGCGGCGCGGCAATGCGCCCGCCGCGGGCGCGCGCGCCAGCGGGTCAGGGCGCGCTAGGCGATCAGCGCGAGCCGGCGGCGCGCGGCCGCGAGGTCGCTTCGAGCTTGGCCTTGAGCCGGTCGATCTCCTCGCCGTGGCCGCCGCGCACCGGGTGGCCGACGCGGCTGCCTACGCGCTCGGCAAAGGCGCGGGTGAACTCCGATCCGAACAGGAAGATCTGGCTGGAGTAATAGATCCACACCAGGATGATGCCGAGCGTGCCGGCCGCGCCGTAGGTGCTGGCGATGCTCGATGTGCCCAGGTACAGACTGATCAGGTTCTTGCCCAGGTCGAACAGCAACGTGGTCACCACGGCGCCGATCGCGACATCGCGCCACAGCACGTTGGTGTCCGGCAGTACTTTATAGATCGCCGCGAACAGTGCGGCGACCAGCAGGAACGAGATGGCCAGGCTGGCCAGGCGCAGCAGCAGGTGCACCCCCGGCAGCCGCGCCGACAGCCAAGCCCCGGCCGCGCTCAGCGCCGCCGAGGCGACCAGCGAGACCAGCAGCAGGAAGCCCAGGATCAGCACCAGCCCGAGGCTCTGCAGCCGGGCGCGGACCAGCTGGCGCACCGCGCCTTCCTTCGGCGTCGCCTTCCAGATGGCGTTCAGCGCCGTCTGCATCTCGCCGAATACGCCGCTGGCGGCGACGAGCAGCGTGACGCCGCCGATGACGGTGGCCAGGATGCCGGATTTGCGGTTCGCCGCGCCCTTAATCATTGCCTGGATGGCGTCGGCGCCCTGCTTGCCCATCAGCCCGCTGATCTGGTGGACGACCGCACCGCGCGCGGCGTCCTGGCCGAACACCAGCCCGGCCACGGCGATCACGATGAGCAGCACCGGGGCGAGCGAGAACGTCGTGTAGTAGGCGATCGCCGCGCCGCGACTGAGGCAGCCGTCCTCGACATAGCCCAGGGCCGCCGAACGCAGCGTCTGCCATAGCGTGTTCAGCCGCCGCATCGGCGCCTGCCGCATCCGGGTCCGCGCAGCGCGACCCGCTCGTCAGTCGCCCGCTCCTCACAAGACTGTCTGGGCATCATGCGCCGGGCAACGCCCGCGGCCGCAGCTGGTTGCGGAGCGGGAACTACCGCGGGCCCGATCTCACCCCGCCAGCGCCGCTCGCTCGATGCTGGTCAGCGGCCGCCCGTGCCGCAGCTCGGCGCGGATTTCCGCGACCAGGGCAGGGTTGGCGCGGCGGATCTGGTTGATGCGCAATGCCGCCGCAGCGCCCGGGATGGGCACCTGCTCCCAGCGCTCAAGAAAAAGGAGGTCCGCCTGCATGGTGTGGTCATGCGCCGCGGCCAGCGCCCGCTGGACGGCGGCGGTGTGCGCGGTCGCGTACTCGGCGACCAGCGGATTCTCAGACATCCGTACTCCCTTCGGCGATCCGACGGGCGAGGGCCCCCGGTAGCGTCTCGTCGGACGCAGCCAACGCCTTTATAGCGCAGTTGGTTGACGATTTCCCAACCATCCCCGGCGTGTATCGAATTAATATCTGCGCGACCGTCTGCGGCCGTTCATTCGCCCCGAAGGCCCCGCGCGCGATCGCCCGGGCGCGAGACGAAGCGGCGGGTCAGGAACATGCTGTCGGCCCAGCACCCGTCGATGCACAGCGTGCGCTCGGCGAAACCGGTCAGCGCGAAGCCAAGCCGTCCGAGTAGCCGCAGCGCGCGCGCATTGTCCGGATCGACGTCGGCCACCACACAGGCCAGCCCCCGCGCATCGGCACGCGCCAGCGTCGCCTCGACCGCCTCATGCGCGATGCCGGTGCCCCAGGTCGCGGGCGCGAAGATCATGCCGATCTCGTTGTCGCGCCACAGCCCCGCCTTGCCCACCAGCCCGCCCGAAGGATCGTCCAGGCGCTCGACCGCGAACTCGTCGGCGCGGCCGCCGGCGGCATCCGCGATGGTCCGGTCCAGCCACGCCTCGGTCTGCGCCAGGCTGGCGTGCGGCGCGGTGGACCAGAAGCGCATCGCGCCGGCATCCGACAGAATTGCATGCAGCGCCGGAGCGTCGTCCTGGCGCAGCCGCCGGAGCAGCAGGCGGGGCGTGCGGATCTCGGTCACGCCGCCGCCCACCGCCACGGCGTCAGTAGCGATACAGCTCGTGCTTGAACGGGCCGGACGCGGGCGTGCCGACATAGGCCGACTGCTTGTCGGTCAGCCTGGTCAGCGTGGCGCCCACCTTGGCCAGGTGCAGGGCCGCAACCTTCTCGTCCAGCCGCTTCGGCAGGGTGTACACTTTATGTTCGTAGCGGCCTGCCGGCGCGGTCCACAGCTCGATCTGCGCCAGCACCTGATTGGTGAAGCTTGCCGACATGACAAAGCTGGGATGGCCGGTGGCGTTGCCGAGATTGACCAGGCGCCCCTCGGACAGCACGATCAGCCGCTTGCCATCGGGGAACACCACCTCGTCCACCTGCGGCTTGACGTTCTCCCAGCGGTGATTGCGCAGGGCGTCGATCTGGATCTCGCTATCGAAATGGCCGATGTTGCAGACGATGGCGCGATGCTTCATCGCCCGCATGTGCTCGATGGTGATGACATCGACATTGCCGGTGGCGGTCACGAAGATGTCGGCGCGCGGTGCCGCCTGCTCCATCGTCACCACCTCATAGCCTTCCATCGCCGCCTGCAGCGCGCAGATCGGGTCCACCTCGGTCACCAGCACGCGGCAGCCGGCCTGGCGCAGCGAGGCGGACGAACCCTTTCCCACGTCGCCGAAGCCGCAGACCGTGGCGACCTTGCCGGCCATCATAACGTCGGTCCCGCGCCGGATCGCATCCACCAGGCTTTCGCGGCACCCGTACAGGTTGTCGAACTTGCTCTTGGTCACGCTGTCGTTGACGTTGATCGCGGGCACCCGCAGCGTGCCGTCGCGGGCCATGTCCCACAGGCGATGCACGCCGGTTGTGGTCTCCTCCGACAGGCCGCGCACCTCGGCCAGCATGTCGGGATATTTGTCATGCATCAGCTTGGTCAGATCGCCGCCGTCGTCCAGGATCAGGTTTGGAGTCCAGCCGTCGGGGCCGCGCACGGTCTGCTCGATGCACCACCAGAACTCGGCCTCGTCCATGCCCTTCCAGGCGAACACCGGGATGCCGGCGGCGGCGACCGCGGCGGCGGCATGGTCCTGCGTCGAGAAGATGTTGCAGGACGACCAGCGCACCGTGGCGCCCAGTTGCTGCAGCGTCCGGATCAGCACCGCGGTCTGGATCGTCATGTGCAGGCAGCCGGCGATCCTCGCCCCGGCCAGCGGCTTGCCGTCGCCGTACTCGGCCCGCAGCGCCATCAGGCCCGGCATCTCGTCCTCGGCCATCGCGATCTCCTTGGCGCCCCAGGCGGCCAGCGAGATGTCGCGCACCTTGTAGTCTGAGGCCGCGGCTCTGGATTCGCCGGCGGACGACGTCTGAGTATCGGGCACAGCGGCCTCCTGGATGTGTGCGGGCGGTATATAAGGACATCCTTATGTCGGCAAGTTCACGCCGACCAGCCCCGCGGCACGGACGGTTCCGCGGGAGCCAAGTGAATATTTCCCTTACACTCCAGGACCGCACGCCCGGCAAGTGTCTGATTTCTCAAGCTGGCGTGAAACGTGCTTGCGTGTCCGCAAGTAGCTTGAGCGTTCGCAAGCAAGGGAGCACCCCGCCATGTCGCGCCTGGCCATTCTCAAGATAGCTGCTGTTTCGTTGGTGCTGGCCGGCTCGGCCCGCGCCGATGTGATCTATTCCTTCGTCGAGACCGGCGGCGGCCAGCCGGTCGGCCTTACACTGGATCTGACCGGCGCGGCGGTCGCCAGCGGCAGCTTCACCATGACGCAGAACCCCTGGCCGTTCTACCAGGGCGGCGATGCCGGACTGGTCTCGCTGACCGGTACCGCGCCGTCGCTGCAGGTTGCCAGCGGCGTCTCCGGCGGCGGATTCAGCCTGGCGCTGACGTTCAACAGCCTCGGACAGATCGCCTCGTCCTCCATCACCGTGCAGACCACGACGACCGAGTTCACCCTGGCCGGCCCGAGCAGGCGCGTCCGCGGCATGTATCAGACCGACGACCCGGCCAACTGCTATGCCGCCGGTGCCTGCGCCGTCGCCGGCCACTGGACGGCCAAGACCGTGACGCCGGTGCCCGAGCCGTCATCGCTGGCCCTGCTCGGCGCCGGGCTGCTCGGGCTGGGCGCGCTGAGGAGGCCGAAGCGGCTCGCGCGCAGCAGGATCTGAGAAAAGGCCGGCCGGCCGCGCCGACCGCGCCGGCCGGCCCCGCTTTCAGGTATTCATCGCGTCGAAGAAATCCTGGTTGGTCTTGCTGTATTTCAGCTTGTCCAGCAGGAACTCCATCGCATCGGTGGTGCCCATCGGGTTCAGGATCCGGCGCAGCACCCACATCTTGCTGAGCGTGCCCTTGTCCACCAGCAGCTCCTCCTTGCGGGTGCCGCTTTTGGTGATGTCGATGGCCGGGAAGGTGCGCTTGTCGGACAGCTTGCGGTCCAGGATCAGCTCGCTGTTGCCGGTGCCCTTGAACTCCTCAAAGATCACCTCGTCCATGCGGCTGCCGGTGTCGATCAGCGCGGTGGCGATGATGGTGAGCGACCCGCCCTCCTCGATGTTGCGCGCCGCGCCGAAGAACCGCTTGGGCTTCTGCAGGGCGTTGGCATCGACACCGCCGGTCAACACCTTGCCCGAGCTGGGCACCACGGTGTTGTAGGCGCGGGCGAGGCGGGTGATGCTGTCCAGCAGGATCACCACGTCGCGCTTGTGCTCGACCAGTCGCTTCGCCTTTTCCAGAACCATTTCGGTCACCTGCACGTGCCGGGTCGCCGGCTCGTCGAAGGTGCTGGCCACCACTTCGCCTTTCACCGTCCGGGCCATGTCGGTGACCTCCTCCGGCCGCTCGTCGATCAGCAGCACGATCAGGAACGCCTCGGGATGGTTGGCGGTGATGCTGGTGGCGATGGATTGCAGCATCATGGTCTTGCCGGTGCGCGGCGGGGCCACGATCAGCGCCCGCTGGCCCTTGCCGATCGGGGCGACGAGATCGACCACGCGCGGGATCATGTCGCGGGTCTGCCCCTTGGCGGGCAGTTCCTTCCACTCGATTTCAAGCTTTAGTCGCTCATCCGGGTACAGCGGCGTCAGGTTGTCGAAATTGATGCGGTGGCGCACCGCGTCCGGCGGCTCGAAATTGATGGTGTTGACCTTGAGCAGCGCGAAATACCGCTCGCCGTCCTTGGGCGCGCGGATCTGGCCCTCGACGCTGTCGCCGGTGCGCAGGCCGAAGCGGCGGACCTGGGTCGGGCTGATATAGATGTCGTCCGGGCCGGGCAGGTAGTTGCTTTCGGGACTGCGCAGGAAGCCGAAGCCGTCGGACAGGATCTCCAGCGTGCCTTCGCCGTGGATCGCCTGCTCGTTGTCGGCGAGGTTCTTGAGGATCGCGAACATCATGTCCTGCTTGCGCAGGCTGGATGCGTTCTCGATCTGCAGCGACTCTGCGAAGCTGAGCAGGTCGGCGGGGGTTTTTGCCTTGAGTTCGGCGAGGTGCATGGGAGTGCCCGTTCAGTCGATCGGTGAGGGGCGGGACAGGGCGATGCGGGATGATGCTTCGCCCGAGCGATCCCGGCGCCCGCATGTGCGGCGCCTGGGCTGTCCCGGTCAGAAAAAGAAGCGAGGGGTTGACGGCGGAAACGCTACGTGCCGACGACGCGTGGCCAAAGTATTGAGGCGGGATGAACCCCGTCAAGATCGCACTTGGCCCCGGCCCGGGCCGGTTGCAAGAACCCTGCGCCGCGAAACCCGCGCAGCGGGGCAGATCGGGCGCCTCGGTCAGAACGGCTGCACGATCACCATGACCACGACGACCACCAGCAGCACCGCCGGAATTTCATTGGCGATCCGATAGAATCGCTGCGAACGCCGGTTGCGGTCCTCCATGAAGTCGCGCCGCCAGCGCGAGGCAGCGCCGGTGAAGCCGGACAGCAGAATGACCATCAAAATCTTGGTGTGCCACCAGCCGGCATGCCAATCGACCGCTCCGGGGGTCAGCACCAGCAGGATGCCGAACACCCAGGCGGCAATCATCGCCGGAATCATGATCTGCTTCAGCAGCCGCCGCTCCATCACCTTGAACCGCTCGCTCTCGGCCGAGCCGCGCGCCGTCTCGCAATGATAGACGAACAGCCGCGGCAAATAGAGCAGGCCCACCATCCAGGCGATGTCGGCCAGCAGGTGCAGTGATTTGAGCCAAGAATAGAACGGCGCCAAGGCGGGAATGTCGTCACGCGGCGTGCTCCTGCGCCAGAGCGATCAGCCCCGGCAGTTCGGTCATGTCGTGAAACGGCGCGGCGCCGACGGCGGCCAGGGCCGCGCCGTCGCCGTGCCGGTCCAGGCCCAGGCAGTCCATCCCGGCAGCGCGCGCGGCGGTGGCGCCGGCCACCGAATCCTCGACCACCAGGCACTCGGCCGGGCCGACCCCCTCGGCGGCGGCGGCGGCCAGGAACAGGTCGGGGGCGGGCTTGGCGCGCGGCACGTCGTGGTGGCTGTGCACCCGCCCGGCCACCAGCTCGGTCACGCCGAGCCGGCCGAACTTGGCGCGCATCTCGGCATGCGAGGAGTTCGAAGCGACGCGCCACGGCAGGCCCAGCGCCGACACGCCGCGCAGCGCCTCGATGCCGCCCGGAATGGCCACCGCCTCGCGCGAGCATCGCCGCGATGATCCGGGTGCGGATGCGATCGCGCCAGTCCGGCCGCGAGCGGCACGCCAAGATGCGCCTCGGCGCGCGGCTGGATGTCGGCCAAAGTGGTGCCGATGAACAGCCGCTCGGCCTCGGCCGCGGTCATCGGCCAACCGCGCGCGGAAAAGTCCTCGGCCAGCACGCGGTTCGAGATCGGCTCGCTGTCCACCAGCACGCCGTCGCAGTCGAAGATCACCAGGCGCAGCTTGGCGCGCCGCGCCAGCATCAGCTCGCGCGCGGTCATGCTGCGGGCATCGTCATGCCGCCTGCAGCTCCGGCGCGGCCGTCGCAGGGGCAATCGGCTCGGCAGCAACGCCGGCGCGGGCATGCGGGCAGTCGCCATGCGGCGCAGGGCAGACGCGCGGGCCGGCAAAGCTGTGCAGTCCCGGCCCGCGCGACAGCGTGCGCCGCACCAGCCCGGCCAGCGCCGCGACGAACGCCGGATCGTCGTTCTGCGTCGGCGCGCGGAAATAGCCGGGCACGCCGGCGCGCTCGGCCAGTTCGCGGTACTCCACGTCCAGCTCGACCAGCGTTTCGGAGTGCTCCGAGACGAAGGCGATCGGCACCACCAGCACCGCCACGCCGTCGCGCCCGGCCTGCTCGATCGCGGCATCGGTCGACGGGCCGATCCATTGCTGCGGCGTCGCGCGCGACTGGTAGCAGATCTGCCAGTCCAGCGTTTCGGGACCGAGCCGGGACAGCACCGCGGCGACGGTCCGCTCGACCTGGAACTGGTACGGGTCGCCGGCCCGCACGATCACCTCCGGCAACCCGTGCGCCGAGAACAGCACCCGCACCGCGCTCGCCCCGGCGGCGGCGCGGGCGGCGCGCCAGGCTGCGCCGCACGATCGCCGCCGTGGCGGCGGCAAATGCCGGATCGGAGTGGTAGCAGCAGACCGCGCTGGTCGGCTTGGCCAGACCGGCACGGCTGGCCGCCTCGCGCCATGCCGACAGGCTGCTGCCGGTGGTGGTGGTGGAGAACTGCGGATACAGCGGCAGCAGCAGCACCTGGTCGGGATCCCATTCCGCGCACCTCGCGCGCCGCCGCCGCGCTGAACGGATGCCAGTAGCGCATGGCGATGAAGCAGCGCGCGTGCAGCTCGGGCAGTGCGGCCTCCAGCGCCGTCGCCTGCCGTCGCGTCAGCTCCAGCAGCGGCGAGCGGCCGCCGAGCAGGGCATAGTTGGCGGTCGCCGGCTTCAGCCTGGCGCCGGCAATGATGCGCGCCAGCAGCGGCCGCAGCAGGGCGGGCACGCGCAAGATCGCCGGGTCGCTGAACAGGTTGACCAAGAACGGGCGGATCGCCTCCGGCCGGTCGGGACCGCCGAGGTTGAACAGCACGACGGCGATCCTGGGGCCAGTTCCGGGGGGCGTCATCGCGGCCAACATGGCCGGATGCGGCGGCGCGTCAAGCGCTGCGCACCTGGGCCATCAGCGCCGCGACATGCCCGGTCGGCGTCTCGGGCAGGATGCCGTGGCCGAGATTGAACACCCAGGGCCTGCCCCGCGCGGCGGCCAGGATCGCCTCGGTGGCGCGGCGCTGCGCCTCGCCGCCGGCCAGCAGCGCCAGCGGGTCGAGGTTGCCCTGCAGCGCCACGTCCTTGCGGCAGGCCGTGCGTCCAGGTCGCAGCCGGTATCCAGCCCGAGGCCCTGCACCCCGGTCGCCGCGCGCATAGGCGCGCAGCATGCTGCCGGCCAGACGCGGGAAAGCCGATCAGCGGCACGTCGGGATGCGGCGCGCGCAGCCGCGTCGCGATCTCGCGCGGCCGGCGCGATGACATGCTGGGCGAACTGCGCCGGCGGCAGCAGGCCGGCCCAGCTGTCGAACAGCATCAGCGCCTCGGCCCCGGCCTCGGCCTGCGCCGACAGGTACGCCACCGTGCTGTCCACCAGCAGCCGCATCAGAGCCGCGAACAGCCCCGGGTCGCGATAGGCCAGCAGCCGGGTCTGCACGAAATCCTTCGAGCCGCCGCCATCGACCATGTAGCAGGCGACGGTGAACGGCGCGCCGGCGAACCCGATCAGCGTCGCCTCATCCACCTGCGCGCGCACCCGCCGCACCGTCTCCAGCACCGGGGCGATGCGGCCGTCCAGACCACTGCGCCGCAGCCGGGCCAGGCCCGCGGCATCGCGCACCGGCTCCAGCCGCGGTCCCTCGCCCGCCTCGAAACGCAGATCCTGCCCCAGGGCGTAAGGCAGCATCAGGATGTCGCTGAACAGGATCGCCGCATCCATGCCGAACCGGCGCAGCGGCTGCAGCGTCACCTCGGCCGCCAGCGCCGGCGTCGTGCAGAGCGCGATGAAATCCCCGGCCTGCGCCCGGACCTCGCGATATTCGGGCAGGTAGCGTCCGGCCTGGCGCATCAGCCAGATCGGCGGCGGCCATACCGCCTCGCCCGCCAGCACCCGCCGCAATGCTTTCACCCGCGCATTCCGTGTCCCGCTCGTTCGCCCCTTCCTAAAGAAGAATATCTTAAGGTCTTGGGAGGAGAGACAGGTGGCTGTGGATAGCGGTGTACCCCGTGGCGGTCCGAACCGGCCGGCGAATTGATCCACAGCAGCCGCGCCGCGCAATGTGATGCGAACGCCGCGGAATCTGCGCTCGTCCCCGAGTCGCAGCCTGACCCGTCGATCGCTTCGCTCACAGCTCCGCGAGGGATGGCGGTTGTCCCCGCAATCCACCGCGGCGCGCGCGCCGGCCGATAGTGTCCCCGCTATCCTGGCCCCGTTATCCTGGCGCGGCTATCCTGGGCCGGTGCCGCACCGCATCAACCTGCACCTGGTCTCCGACGCCACCGGCGAGACGCTGAACTCGATCGCGCGCGCCACCGTCGCGCAGTTCGAGCATGCCGACATCCTGCATCACCGCTGGAGCCTGGTGCGCACCCGGTTCCAGCTGCACCGCGTGCTGGAGGGCATCGAGGCGGAACCCGGCCCGGTGCTGTCCACGCTGGTCGAGCGCGGCCTGCGCGCCGAGCTGGAGAGCGCCTGCCAGCGGCACGGCGTGCCGGTGGTGCATGTGCTCGACCCGGTGATGGCGCTGCTCCAGGAGCAGCTGGAGGAAACGGCGGTCGGCGCGGCCGGGGCGGCAATACGTGCTGGACGCGGATTACTTCCGCCGCATCGACGCGATGCATTTCGTGCTGGCGCATGACGACGGCCAGGCGCAGCCCGGCATCGCCGAGGCCGACGTGGTGCTGGTCGGCGTGTCGCGCAGCAGCAAGACGCCGACCTCGTTCTATCTGGCCAATCGCGGCATCAAGGCGGCCAACGTGCCGCTGGTGCCCGGCCTCGCCGACCCGCCCGGCCTTGCGGCGCCGCGCTGCCCGGTGGTCGGCCTTACTCTGGACGCCGAGGCGCTGATCGAGATCCGGCGCCACCGGCTGCGGCTGATCGGCTCCGGCCGCGCCCATCCGATGCGCCAGGACAGCACCGACTACGTCGATGCGGAGGCGGTGCGCGCCGAACTGCTCTGGGCGCGGCGGCTGTGTACGCGGCGCGGCTGGCCGGTGGTCGATGTCACCCGCCGCTCGATCGAGGAGACGGCAGCGACCGTGCTGCAGCTGATGGACGCCTGGCACGAACGCGCCCGCAAGGTGGCGCCGGCGCCCGAGGCGACGCCGTGAGCGAAGCCGCTGCGGGCCGGTTCCAGGCCTGCCGCCTGGTCCTGGCCAGCGCCTCGCCCGCGCGGCTGACGCTGCTGCGGGCCGCCGGCCTTGAGGTGACGGTGCGCCCGGCGGCGATCGACGAGGCGGCGATCAAGCGCGACGCCCTTGCGGACGGCGTTGCGGCCGAGGACACGGCCCTGCTGCTGGCGCGGCTGAAGGCGCGCCGCGTCGCCGCCGCCGAGCCGGACGCGCTGGTGATCGCGGCGGACCAGCTGCTGGTCTGCGACGGACGCTGGTTCGACAAGCCTGCCACCCTGGCCGATGCGCGCGCGCAGCTGGTGGCGCTGCGCGGCCGATCGCATGCGCTGCCCACCGCGGTCCTGTGCCAGCGCGGCGGGCAGGAAGTATGGCATCATGTGGCTCGCCCGCGCCTGACGATGCGGACGTTCTCCGAGCCGTTCCTGGACGCCTACCTGGCCGCGGAAGCGGCGGCGCTGGCCACCACCGTCGGCGGCTATCGGCTGGAGGGATTGGGCGCGCAGCTGTTCGACGCCGTGGACGGCGAGCACGCGGCGATCCTCGGCCTGCCGCTGCTGCCGTTGCTCGGGTTCCTGCGCCAGCACGGCTGCGTGCTGGCGTGATCCGCGCAGCCCCTGCCGGCTGTGTCAGAACGCCGTCAGCGCCTGTGGCAGCAGCCTGGCCAGCCGGGCCGCCCAGGCCGCCTGGCCGGCGGCGCCGGCGATCTCGTCCTGCCGGATCTCGATGGCGCTGTGCAGCAGCGACCGGCCGATCCCGTGCACCGGCACCGCGTAGTCGCTCTCGGGGCTGACCGCATAGGGTTCGTTGTCGCCCACCACCAGATCGCCCTCGGCCTGCAACAGGGTCAGCAGCACCCGCGCCAGCCGGGCGTCTGCGCCGTACAGCGTGCCGACCTGCATCGGCCGGGGCCGGCCCAGATAAATCGGGGTAAAGCTGTGCATCGACAGCAGCACCGTCCGCCGTCCGGCCGCTTCGCGCGCCTCCAGCAACTCTACCACGCGCGCATGGTACGGCGCGAAGATCTCGCGCCGGCGAGCGTCGATCGCCTCGGGCGACAGGCCGTGGTTGCCGGGGATGCGCGTCGCCTCGCTGACCAGCGGTATCGAGGCGGCGACGCCGGGCGGCCGGTTGCAGTCGATCACCAGCCGCGAATAGACCTGCAGCACGGCGGTCGCGTCCAGCGCGGCCGACACCGCCTCGGTCACCGCCGCGATGCCGATGTCCCAGGCGATGTGCCGTTCCCGCTCGGTCTCGTCCAGTCCCAGCGTGCCCAGCGCGCGCGGAATGGCGCGGCCGGCGTGGTCGGCGACCAGGAACCACGGCGAGGTTCCCCGCGGCCGCAGCACCCGCACCGGCGCTGCCTCATCGGCGGCCAGCAGGGTCATGCGGCCCCCGCCAGCCGGTCGGCCTGGCGCACCGCCTCGGCCAGGCTGGACGGGTCGGCGACGCCCTGGCCGGCGATGTCGAACGCGGTGCCATGATCGACACTGGTGCGAATGAAGGGCAGGCCGAGGGTGACGTTCACGCCGCGATCCAGCCCGAGATACTTGACCGGGATCAAGCCCTGATCGTGGTACTGCGCCACCACCACGTCGAACTCCCCGGCGCGGGCGCGCATGAAAACGGTGTCGCCCGGCCATGGGCCGGAGGCGTCGATGCCCTCGGCGCGGGCGCGCTCGATGGCCGGCTGGATCACCGCGATCTCCTCGCGTCCGAACAGCCCGCCCTCGCCGGCGTGCGGGTTGAGCCCGGCCACCGCCACGCGCGGCGTGGCGACGCCCAGCCGGCGCGCCGCATCGGCGGCGAGGCGGATGCTGCGCAGCTCGCCCGGCAGCGTCAGCAGGGCGGGCACCGCCGACAGCGGCACATGTATGGTGGCCAGCACCACGCGCAGCTCGTCGTTGAACAGCATCATGCGCACATCCGCTCCGCCGGCCAGCTCGGCCAGGATCTCGGTGTGGCCGGGATGGGCGATGCCGGCGGCGTGCAGCGCCTCCTTGTGCAGCGGCGCGGTGACCAGCGCGCGCACCCGCCGCTCGTGCGCCAGACGCGCGCCGAGCGCCACCGCGTCATAGGCGGCGCGGCCGGCGCGGGGATCGATGCGGCCGAACGGCAGGTCGCCGGGCAGCGCCGGCCCGGCCTGGATGACCTCGATCACCTCCGCGGCGAACGCCGCGTCATCCGGGCCGTCGATGCTCAGCACGGCCAGCCCGAGCGGCGCGGCGGCGCGGAACAGCGCGCCCGCATCGCCCACCACGATGCACGGCGGCAGCGCCGCTTGGCCGCCAGGGCGCACGGCGAACAGGCGCGCGCAAATCTCCGGCCCGATGCCGGCCGGGTCGCCCATGCTGATCGCAATCGGAGTCACGCCGTAGGCTAGCGCGTCCGGCGGCGGCCCGCCAACGGATCAGCGGTTCGGGTCGGCCTGATCGGGGCCGAACGCTCCGCCGTTGCTCTTGAAGTCCTCCGGGCCGAGACCGAAGCCGGTCGCCGCAGTGGTGTGGTCGCTCGGGCTGTTGCCGCTGGGGGCGGATGCGGACATCACCGGCGTCGAGCCAGGCCCGCAGCCTGCGAGCGCCAGCACGCCGCCGAGGGCGGCCGCCGCGAGCACGATCGAATGTCGCATGAGCAGCCTCCCGGGCCGTGCACGCGGCTAACGCGCAGCCTCGGGCCCGGTCGCAGCCGGCCGACACATTTCCGCCGCGGCGTGCCCGTCACCGACGGGCACGATCCCTAAACCCCGAGCGCCCGTAGCCTGGCATCGATGAACCGCTTGGCGCGCGGCACGTCCGCCTCGTCCAGGTGCTCGATGACCAGAGGGATGTTCGGGTGCCGGCGCGACAGCCGCCGCAGATAGTCGTCATAGTCCAGCGATCCCAGGCCGGGCGCCGGCAATTCGATCGCGCCGACGCCGCGAAAGCTGTGCGCCTCGGAGGCGTCGAGCTCGGCGTGCTTCTCCTCGGCGCTGGCCGAGCGCTTCACGTCCTTGGCGTGGGCGATGCACACGCGCTCCGACAGCGTGTCGAAGATCTGGCGCAGCACCGCGCCCATGCTGTCGATGTTGTGATCCTCAAAATAGTTGGTCGGATCCATCAGCAGCCCCAGACCCGGATGGTCCACCTCGGCGAACACGCGCACCGTCTCCTCGACGGAGCCGATCACGTTGTTGACGTAGGTTTCCAGCAGGAACACCGCGCCATGGTCATAGGCTGTCTGCGCCAGCTCGGCGATGACGGCGCGACAGTCCGCGAATCCCGCCTCGGTGCGGTTGCGCGGGTCGGCGACCCAGTCGCTCTCGGTAGCATAGGTTCCGGTCTCGCTGATGACATAGGGCGTGCCGAAATCGCGAGCCCGGCGGATCATCGCGCGCAGCATCTCCAGCTTTGCCCGCCGCGCATCCGGGTCGGGATGAACGATGTTGGTATAGCCGGACAGCGCGCAAATCGGCAGGTCGAAATCGCGAAACGTCTCGCGCACGCGCCGCGCCTTGTCCGGGGTGATCGAATCCGGCGTCGAGAAGTCGATGTCCTTGAACGCCAGATCGAGCTGCACCGTGTTGAAGCCGAGTGCGCGGATGCGACGCGCCTGTTCCTCCAGCGAGTACGGAAAATAGCCGTTGAAGATGCCGACCTGCATCATGCCGCGCTCCCGGAAATGTCGATTTCGGACAGGCGCACTTCGCGCCGCTGCTGCAAGGAAACATACGCCGCATCGACCAGCGCCATCGTGCGCACCGCGTCGGTCGCGTCCAGCGCCGGCGTCGCGCCGGTGCCGACCGCGTGCTGCAATTGCGCCATGACGCCGGCGAACGCCTGCGGGAACCAGCGCGTGGTCCAGCGCGGCTGCACCCACTGGCCGCCGGTGGCGGTGCGCGAGGCATACCGCAAGGTCGATGGACTGCCCTGCGGGTAGTCGGGCCAGCCGATCGTGCCCTGCGCCACGCCGTCGGTGCCCTCCATCCGCCACTTGATGTATGTGTCCGAGGCGAAGCCCGGTTCGCGCGGGCCGCTCCAGACATCCTCCATCGATACCGCCAGCGCGCCGGAGGTGAAGCGCAGGGTCGAGACCACGATGCCGTCGCGATGCGCGAAGCCGGTGCGCGGATCGGCGCGCGCGACCGTGGTGATCGCCTCCGGCTCGCCCAGCAGGAAGCGCAGGACATCGAGGTGATGGATGCTCATGTTCAGGATGGTGAGCCGGTCGTAGTCGCGCAGGAAAGGCTGCCAATGCGGGACGGCCCGCATCTCGATCGTCGCCAGCACCGCCTCGCCCAGCGCGCCGCGCGCCATGATCTGATGCAGCACGCGCATCGACTGGTCATAGCGCATGTTGTGGTTGACCGAGAGCAGCGTGCCGGCGGCCCGCGCCTCGGCGGCCAGCCGCGCCGCCTCGGGCGCGTCCATCGCCAGCGGCTTTTGCGCCAGGATGGCGCGCACATGCGGCTGCGCCAGCGCCGCGCGGATCAGCGCCGGCTGCTGGTCGGGCGGGAAGGCGAGATCGACGATCGCCACGGCCGGGTCGGCGAGCAGGGCGGCGGGCGTGTCGTGCACCCGGGGGATGCTCCAACGCGCCGCAACCTCCGCCGCGCGCGCAGGGGTGCGCGACGCGATCGCCACCACCGGGAACCCCGCCTCGGCATAGGCGGCGAGCTGGACGTCGGCCATGATGAAGCCGGCGCCGATGCAGCCGATCGGCACGTCGCGGGTGCGGATCGGCGGGTCCGGCGAAAAGCCGAGCGCCGGATCAGATCCGGCGGCGCCCGACCGGGCTGGACTGTCCACCGCCATTCCCCCCTCATCCGCAACGCGATGCTTTTTGCTTTGATTCGATGTTCTCGGGAGTTTGCAACGCAGGCGACGAGCTTGCAACAGGCAATCTGATGACGCAAAGTGATGTTGTGAATGACGTGTTTCGATGCCCCTGACGATCGCCGACGTGGCGGTGGCAGCCGGCGTGTCCGCCGCCACCGTCGATCGCGCGCTGAACCAGCGCCCCGGCGTGCATGCCCGCACCCGGGCGCGGATCATGCGCGCCGCCCGGAGCCTGGGGTATGTCGAGCCTGCGCCCGCAGCGTCTGCGGCCAGGCAAACGCCGGAGCGGCTGCTCCCGGTGCGCCTGGCCTGCGTGGTGCCGGGCGGGGGCAACACTTTCCTAGACCAGCTCAGCCGGGCGCTGCGACAGGCCGCGGCGGCCTTGCCGCTGGTGCAGCTTGCGGTGCACCGGCTGGACACCTACCAGCCGCAGACTCTGGCCGACGGCCTGCGCCGGATCGGCGCGGATGCCGACGCGGTCGGCGTGGTGGCGCTGGACCATCCGGCGGTGCGCGCGGCGATGCGCGACCTGGCGGCCGCCGGGGTGCGCATGGTGACGCTGGTCTCCGACATCTCCGACGTGCCGCGCCTGGCCTATGTCGGCACCGACAACCGTGCCGCGGGGCGGCTCGCCGGGCATCTGCTCGGCCGCCTCGCGCATGGCGGCGCGGCGGGCGAGGTCGCCCTGTTCGCCGGCTCGCTGCGCTACCGCGGCCATGAGGAGCGGGAGATGGGTTTCCGGCGCATCTGTGCAGAGGACTTCCCGCATCTCCGGCCGCTGCCGACCCAGGAGATCGAGGACGATTTCGAGCAGGGCTATGCCGCCGCGCGCGCGGTGCTGACCGCTCATCCCGACCTGCGCGGCATCTATTGCCTGGGCGGCGGCGTGCGCGGCGTCGGGCGCGCGCTGCACGAAAGCGGGCGCGCCGAGGCGGTGGCGTTCATCGGCCACGAATTGACCCCGCACACCGCCCGGTTCCTGGTCAGCGGGGTTCTGGACGCGGTCATCGACCAGGATGCAGCGGCCGAGGCGAGCGCCGCGGTGGCGCTGCTGGCCGCCGCCGCGCGCGGCGAGGATCCGCCGCCGCCGCCGCTGCTGCGCACCCAGGCGATCTTTCGCGAAAACATCCCCGATCCCGGCGCCCTGCCGGATCCTTCAGGAGACCCGGCATGACAGCGGCGCACCTGACCGACCTTGACCGGAGCGATTTCGAGCGCGACGGCTACGTGCTCCGGCGCGGCTTCTTCGACGCCGAGGAAGTGGCGCTGCTGCAGCGCGCCATCGCCGATGACCCGGCGATCGCGCGCAACGTGACCAGGTTGCTCGACAGCAGCGGCGCATCGACCGAGCTGGCGCTGTGGAATCATCCCGGCGAGGATGTGTTCGGCATGGTCGCGCGCAGCCGCCGCGTGGTGGACGGCATGGCGCTGCTGCTCGGCGGCGAGGTGTATCATTACCACAGCAAGCTGACCATGAAGCGTCCGCATGTCGGCGGCGCCTGGGACTGGCACCAGGATTACGGCTACTGGTACAACAACGGCTGCCTGTTCCCCGACATGGCCAGCGTGTTCATCGCCATCGACCCGTCGCGGCGCGAGAACGGCTGCCTGCAGGTGCTGCGCTGCAGTCACCGCATGGGCCGCATCGACCACGGCCGCGTCGGCGGCCAGACCGGGGCGGACATGGAGCGGGTGGACCAGGCGATGCGCCGCCTCGACAGGGTGGATTGCGAAATGGATCCCGGCGACGCGCTGTTCTTTCACTGCAACACGCTGCACGCCTCGTCGCAGAACACGTCCGATCATTCGCGCAACGTGCTGCTGTGCTGCTACAACCGCGTCAGCAACGATCCGTACAAGGAACACCACCACCCGCGCGCCACCCGGCTGGACGTGGTGGACGATGCCGAGATCAAGCGCCGCGGGCTGGTGCTGGCGGGCGAGCAGCGCGCCTTCTATCGTGCAGAAGCCGATCTGACCATCGAGCCTCGGCACGGCTAGAGCAAGGGCGTCAGCGCAGCGCGGAGGCGGGGATCCAGCCCTGGCCGACTGCGTACTCGCCGATCTGCTTGGCCAGCGCCACGGCCAGCTTGTCCGCGTTGTCCTCGTCCGCGGTCCGCCGCGCCTCCGCGCCGGCGTGTGTCACGCCCGCGACCACCGCGCTCCGCGCCAGATGTTGCGCCGCCGCGCCGGCGCCCATCGTCTCGGCGGCGCCGGGCATGTGGCCGCTGTTCGCGCTGCCCGACATGGTTTGCAGGTACCGCGGCTGCGCCGGGCCGCTGACATAGTATAGCTGCGCGTCGGCGGTGACGCTGCTCTTGCCGGCACCCAGCCCGACCAGCGTGCGGCGCGTGCGGTTGCCCTGGTCGATCGACAGGATCCGGCCCTGCACCAGCAGCGTGCCGGGCGGCTCCGCGCCGGCCGCGTCGGGCTGGCGCTGCACGTTCAGGCCGTAGCTGGCGAGCCGCGCCGCCAGGGTCTCGCCCAGCGCCGCCTGCGTCGCCTGCGCGGCCTGCATCTGCAGATCGGCCTCGAACTCGTCGCCCTGCGAGCGCAGCAGCCGCGCGCTGATGCCGCTATCGAGCTGCACCTCGTCGGGCGTCACGGTGAAATCGGCGACCACGACCCGCACCGGCGGCGGCAGCGCACCGGCGTAGCCGCCCTGCGCCACCTGCACATGCCCCTTCGAGCAGCAGGCCAGCAGGAGCGCCATCAGGATGACGGTTCGTTTCATGGCGAGTCCTTCGCGTGGGTGACCAATTCGGCGCGGGCGTAGGCCGGGGCGGGACGGGGCGAGCGCAGCCGGTCCTCGGCGCGCTGCAGCACCACGAAGAATGACGGCACGAACAGGATGCTGAGGCAGGTCGAGGCCAGCATGCCGCTGACCACGGCCAGGCCGAGCGTCGCCCGCGCCGCGGCGCCCGCGCCGCTGGCCAGCAGCAGCGGGGCCACGCCCAGGATGAAAGCGAGCGAGGTCATCAGGATCGGCCGGAACCGCGCCTGCGCCGCGCCCACCGCGGCGTCGGCGATGCCGGCCCCGTCGCGCCGCCGCGCGCGAGCGACCTCGACGACCAGGATCGCGTTCTTGGCAGCGAGCGCCACCAGCAGCACCATGCCGATCTGGGTGTAGAGATTGTTCGACAGGCCCAGCGCGCCAAGCGCCAGCCCCGGCCCGAGCAGCGCCAGCGGCACCGCCAGCAGCACGGCCAGCGGCGCGATCCAGCTTTCGTACTGCCCAGCCAGGCACAGATAGACCAGCAGCAGCGCCAGCGCGAACACCAGGTAGATCTGGCCGCCGACGGCCTTTTCCTGGAACGACATCGCCGTCCAGTCATAGCCGGCGCCGCGCGGCAGCGTGCGCGCGGCGATCTGTTCCATCAGCGCGATCGCCTGGCCCGAGCTGAAGCCCGGCGCCGGCAGCCCGACCACGGTGGCCGACGGATACAGGTCGTACAGCGTGACCAGCCCCGGACCCGCCGCCGGGCGGACCGTCAGCAGCGACCCGAGTGGCACCATCACCCCGTCGGCGCTGCGCACCTTCAGCGCATCCAGGTCGCGCGGCTGCAGCCGGTCGCGCGCGTCGGCCTGCACATAGACCTGGAACGTGCGGCCGAACGCGTTGAACTGGTTGACGTAGCTCGACCCGACATAGCCGGCCAGCGCGTCGAACACGTCGCTGGCCGAGACGTGCAGCGTCGCCGCCTTGGTGCGGTCCAGCCGCACGTCTAGCTGCGGCACGTCGGCGCGGAACGGCGTGAAGACGTGCTGCAGCGCCGTCTGCGCGGCCGCCTGTCCGGTGATGCTGTCGGCAATGCGGCGGAGTTTCTGCCAATCGAAATTGCCGTCGCGCAGCTCCAGCTGCATGGTGAAGCCGTTTGACGCGCCGATGCCTTGAATTGGCGGCGGCACGATGACCAGCGCCCGTCCGTCAGGCAGCGTGTCCAGCGCGCCCTGCAGGCGGCCGTAGATGGCGCGCAGGCCCTGCCCGCCGGCGCGGCCGCGCACGCCCCAGTCCTTCAGGATGACGTAGGCCGCGCCGGCGCTGGACAGCGAGGCGTTGCCGTCGAGCGCGGAAATCCCGGCGATCTCGATCACCTGATCGACACCCGGGATGGCGCGCGCGCGCCGCGCCGTCTCGGCCAGCGCCGCCTGCGTGCGCTCCAGCGAGGCGCCGTCCGGCAGCTGGACCGAGGCGACGAGATAGCCCTGGTCCTCGGTCGGAATGAACGCGGTCGGCAGCCGGACGATGCCCCAGACGGCGAGCCCCGCCAGCACGCAGCCGAGCAGCACCACGGCCCCGGCATGGCCGGTGATGCGCGCGATCAGGCCGGCGTAGCCGCGCTCAAGCGGCGCGTAGGCGCGGTTGAAGCCGCGGAACACCAGGTTGCGCCGTGCAGCCGGGACCGGCCGGCGCAGCCACAGCGCGCATTGCGTGGGCTTCAGCGTGGCGGCGTTGACCGCGCTGATCAGCGCGGTGGCCGCGATCACCAGCGCGAACTGCGCATACATCCGCCCGGTCAGGCCGGGCAGGAACGCCGCCGGCACGAACACCGCCATCAGCACCAGCGTGATGCCGATGATCGGCCCGAACAGCTCGCGCATCGCGGCCACCGCCGCGTCGCGCGCGGACAGGCCGCGCTCGATGTGCTGGGCCGCCCCCTCCACCACGACGATCGCATCGTCCACCACGATGCCGATGGCCAGGATGATGGCGAACAGCGTGGACAGGTTGATGCTGAAGCCGAGCGCCGCCATCACCGCGAACGCGCCAATGATGGTCACGGGGACGGTGGTGGCCGGCACCAGCGTCGCCCGCCAGTCCTGCAGGAACAGCAGGATGACCAGCAGCACCAGCACCGCCGCTTCGATCAGCGTGTAGTACACCTCGTGGATCGAGGCCTGCACGAACCGCGTCGTGTCGAACGGGATGGCATAGGCGATGCCGCGCGGGAAACCCGCGCCCAGGCTGCGCATCCGCGCCCGCACCGCATCGGCCACTTGCAGCGCGTTGGCCGTGGGGGTCAGGAAGATCGACACGCCGGCGCCGGGAGCGCCGTCGAGCCGGAACGCCTGGGCGTAGGTCTGGCCGCCCAGCTCGATGCGCGCCACGTCGGACAGGCGCGTCACTGCGCCGTCCTGAGTCTTGAGGATGATCGCGCCGAACTGCGCCGGATCGGTCAGCCGGCCGGCGACATTGACGGTGTACTGGAAATCCTGCCCGGGCGGCGCCGGCGGCGCGCCGATCTGCCCGCCGGCGACCTGCTGGCTCTGCTGCTGGACCGCCTGGATCACGTCCTGCGGCGCCAACCCGCGCGCCGCCAAGAGCTGCGGGTCCAGCCAGATCCGCATCGCATACTGGCCGACGCCGAACACGTTGACGTTGCCGACGCCGGGGATGCGGGCCAGGTCGGCGACCAGGTTCAGCGTCGCGTAGTTGCTGAGATACAGGCTGTCGAACCGCCCGCCCGGCGAGGTCAGGGTCACGATCTGCAGGATCGCGGTCGATTTCTGCTGCACCTGCACGCCCTGCGCCTGCACCGGCTGCGGCAGCTGCGCCAGCGCGGTGGCGACGCGGTTCTGCACCAGCACCTGCGCGAAGTTCAGGTCGGTGCCGATCTGGAACGTTACCGTCAGCGTATAGGTGCCGTCCGAGGTGCTGGTGGACTGCATGTACAGCATCCGGTCCACGCCGTTGATCGCCTGCTCCAGCGGCAGGGCGACGGTGTTCATCAGCGTCTCGGCCCCGGCGCCGGGGTAGCGCGTGGTGACCTGCACCGTGGGCGGGGTAACGTTCGGGTATTGCGCCACCGGCAGCTGCCACAGCGCCACGCCGCCCAGCAGCACGAACAGGATCGCCAGCACGTTGGCGAGCACCGGCCGGTCGATGAAGAACTCCGAGATCATCCGGAAGGCGGCTTTGCGGCCGGCATGGGCGCCGCCTTCTGCCCGGGCACGGCGCGCGCCAGCCCGCTCACGATCACCCGGTCGCCTGGCTGCAACCCGGCCTCGATCACTCGCAGCGAGCCCTCGCGCTGGCCGGGACGCACGCCGCGCTGCTCGACAGTATCGGCGCGATCCAGCACCAGCACGTACGGCCCGGCCTGATCGGCGCCGAGCGCCGCGTCGGGCACCAGCAGCGCCTGGGCGGCCGCGCGCATCTGCGGGATGCGGACGCGGACGAAATAGCCGGGCAGCAGCGTGCGCTGCGGGTTGGCCAGCACCGCGCGCAGTTGCAGCGTGCCGGTCGAGGCATCGACCTGCGGCGCGGCGTAGTCCAGCACGCCGTGATGCGGGAAGCCGGTTTCCGTCTGCAGCCCGACCTCCACCGTCACGCGGCCGAGCTGCGCCAGGGTCAGGCCGGCGCGGGCCAGTTCGGCGCGGATCCGCTGCACGTCCGGCTCGGTGATGCTGAACGTGACGTGGATCGGGTCCAGCTGCACCACGGTCGCGAGCTTGGTCGGCTCGCTGACGCCGACCAGGTCGCCGACCGAGACAAGGTGGCGCGTCGCCACGCCGGCGAACGGCGCGTTGACGTGGGTGTAGCCGAGGTTCAGCCCGGCCAGCGCCACCCCGGCCTGCTGGTCGGACACGTTCGCCTGGTCGGCATCGCGGGTGGCGCGCGCCTGGTCCACCGCCGATTGCGAGGCGAAGTCGCTGCGCCCGAGCTGCGCCTGCCGATGCAGCTCGGCGTCGGCCTGATTGAATTGCGCCTGCGCCGACGCCAGCGCGGCCTGCGCCTGCTGCAGCTTGGCCTGGTACGGCGCCGGCTCGATTACGAACAGCTGGCGGCCGGCCGGCACCTCGGCTCCGTCCTGGTAGTCGATGCTCTGCACGAAGCCCTGGACGCGGGCGACGAGATCGACCTGGTTGAACGCCGCGGTGCTGCCGGTTGTCTCCAGATACGGGGTGACGACCCGCGCGACCGGAGCCGCCACGCCGACCTGCGGCGGCGGCGGCGGCGCGTAGGCGTTCTGCTTGCCGCAGCCGCCGGGCGACAGTCCCGCCACGCCGGCGGCCAGCAGCACGCGCAGGCGACGGCCCGCGCGCGGCGCCATCACGGCAGCTGCCGCGCCGAGGCCAGGGCGGACCGGCATTGCCCCGACAACTGCCGCGCGTGCGCGCGCAGGCAGTCCATGGCGCGCCCGCCGCCCGGCCGCACGCCGGGACACAGGCGGCGATAGTCGGCGCCGCAATCGACGCGCAGGATCGCGAGTTGCTCGCGCGGCGACAATTGCCGCGGCGCGGCGCCGGCGTCGGGCGGTGGTGCCTGCGCCGGCGCAGATGCCGTGGGGGCGGCGGTCGGCGCGCTGGCGCCCCCGATGGCGCCGACCGCCTGCTGGCAGGACGGCGACAGGTCGCCCATGTTCTGCTGCAGGCATTGCAGCGCGGCCTTGCCGCCGGGCGTCACGTCCGCGCAATGGCTTTCGTAGTCGGCCCGGCATGCCGACTTGATGGCGTTGCGTTGCGCCGTGGTCGGCTGCTGCGCGCTCGCTGCCGTGGCGGCGGCCAGCAGCCCCAGCGCGGCGAGGATCGGGATGCGGCGGGCTGGAAGCGGCATGTCGGTCCTCTCTCGGTGATGGCGCGGCGTCTAGCGGCGGTAGCGGCGCGCGCCGCCGCCGCCGTTGCCGCCGGCCGAGGGCCAGCCCTGGCCGGCGCGGCGGCCGAGGCGGTCCTGTTCCAGTTGCTGATAGCTGCCCTGATCGACGCTGGCGGGATGGCCGGCGGTCCGGTTCGCGCCCCGGTTGGCGGCCTGGTTAGCGCCCCGGTTGGCGCCCGAGGCGCTGGCGTTCGCGCCGCCCTGCACCCGGCCGCCATTCGCCGGCTGCACCGGGGTCCAGCCGCCGTTGCCGTATTTGGACCAGCCGGTGTCGGTGTGCTTGTACACATTGCCGTCGCGGCCGGCATAGACGTCGCCGCCGGCGCCCTTGACCACGCCGCCGCTGCTGCCGGTGGCCCGGTTGTGGTAGCCGGCCCCCTGCGCCCCGGTGGATGAGCTGAACGACCCGGCCGCGCCCTGCGCATTGCTGCGGCTTTGCGTGTGCACCGTCTGGTTCGGCCCGCTGATCGTGCTGGATCCCCAGCGGCCGTACGGATTGACGTTCTGGTTGGTGCTGGCCGAGACGCCGGTGCGCGGGTTGTAGAAGCTTGCGTTCGCCGTGCCGCTGCCGCCGCCCCATACCGCGCTGCCATGCGCGTAGCCCCCGGTGGTCGGGTTGTAGTACGACCAGGCGCCGGCCCCGCCATAGGGGCCGTACACCGCGCCGCCGCGCGCCCACGCGCCGTTGGCGGGGTTGTAGTAGCGCCCGGCGGTCGCCGCCCCGTACGGCCCATAGACTGTGCCGCCGCGCGCCCAGGCGCCGGTTGCGGAGTTATACCAGACGTTGCCGGCGTAGGTGTACGGATAGGGGAAATACACCGGCACCGGCCCCGGCACGACCACCGGCGGATAGGAGTATCCGGTGCCGTACACCAGCACTCCGGCGCTGACGAACCCCAGCAGGTAGCCCGACGAGTAGCCATAGGTGACGGCGGCCGGGGTCGAGCCGTACACCTGCACGTAGGTCACCGGGTACAGCGGCGAACTCGGCGGAATGGCCTTGACCGCTTCGGGCACGCTGTCGGCCAGCGCCCACGGCCCGGTCGGCGACGCCGCGACGAACCACGCCCCGGACTTGCAGGCGTAATAGGCCGCGCCGATCCTGAGCACGATCTTGCTGGTGTTCACCGCGTGCTGCAGCGCCGTGCCGGGGATCGGGTCGAACCGCGGCGCGCCGACATAGGCGACGGTGATCGTCGCCGTCTTGCGATCCACCGCGGCGGTGACCGGGATCTGCGCCCGCAGCACGGCTTCCTGCGCGGCTGTGGTTCCGGGCACTGCGGGCAGGAGCCCGGCATCCGGCCCGTCGGGCGGGATCAGCGCGAAATCGGCCGGCAGCGACGGCGTGGCATAGGTCCACGGGCCGTCCAGGCCCGCGGCGGCGAACCACCGGCCGGATAGCAGCAGGTAGAACCGCTTCTGCGCCGGATCGAAGATCAGCGTGCAGTCGGTGTTGGCCACGCGCTGCAACCCGGTGCCCGCGATCGGCGCGAAGCGCGGCGGCCCGGCGGTGACGATGATCGAAGCGGGTTTGGTGCTGACGAAGATGGTCGGGGCCTGGGCGCCCGCCGCCGGCGCCAGGGCCGGGATGTGCTTGCGGGCGTCGGCAAAGCTCGGCTCATGCGGCAGATTGTTGAAGGCGGTGGGCAGGCGCCTGACCGGCGCATACGGGCCGGTTGCGGCCGGCGCTGTCAGCCACATGCCGTCGGCCAGCAAGTACCAGGCGCCGTTCAGCGCGAACACGTCCCAGTTGGTGTTCACCGCGAAGCTCAGCCCCGACCTGGCTGGCGTCTTGCCGGCCGTCTTGCCAACCGGCGCCAGCACTGGCTCGCCGTCGAACACCACCAGGCTTGCCGGCCGGCTCGACGCGAAGATGACCGGCGGATCGTTGTCCAGCGCGACCGCGGGCGCGGGCAGCTGCTTCAGGCTGAGCAGAACCGACGCGAGCGGAACCGGGCGCAGCTGCATCTGCGGCAGCGCGGCCCGCAGCTTGGCGTCGAGCGCCGCGGCCGCGCCGGTGTCCAGCGCGGGGAAGCGGCTGGACAGCAGCACCGGGTCGGACAGTTGGACGAGTCCGCCGGCATCGTCGGCGCTGGTGATCAGCGACAACTCGACCGTCCCCAATATCGGATGGTCCTGCCCCTGCCCCTGCCCCTGCGGCGTGACGGCGATGGCGGCGCGCGCGGTCAGCCGCTTGCGGTCCGTCCAGCCGGTTGCCTGCGGCTGATAGATCGTGACGCTGGCGCCGTCGCGGGTGACCGTGCGCGGCCATGCGGCGGCCTGCGCCGAAGCCGGCTGCGTCCAATCGTTCGCAGCCGGTGGCGTCGCCGCCGGCTGAGCGATCGCCGCGCTCATCGCCAGGACGAGCGAAACCGCGCCGGCGAGCCACGCGCCGGAAAGACCCATTGTTCCCCCTGAGACGCTGCCGGGCCGCAACGACCATCAACCTGTCGGAGCGCTCTGGCAAGGGTTTCGGCCCAGGAATCCTTCTGCCCAGGCAAGCTTGCCGCGAGGGCTTGTCAATGACCGTGCTGGCATGACAGGCTTACAGCATGAAAAGGTCATCGGGTCGTCCGGCGTGAGCGAGGTCATTCAGCGTCGCAAGCTGTTCCATGAGGTCGCCGACCGGCTGCAGGAGACGATTCTCTCCGGCGCCCTGCGGATCGGCGATGCGCTGCCGTCCGAGCGCGAGCTGATGGAGCGTTACGGCGTAGGCCGCCCGGCGGTCCGCGAGGCGCTGCTGAGCCTGGAGCGGGCCGGGCTGATCGCCATAAGCGGCGGCGAGCGGGCGCGCGTGGCGCGGCCCTCGGCGCGCGCCATGATGGCCGGGCTGGACCCGGCGGTGCGGCATTGGCTGGCCGACCCGGACGGCGTGCGCCACTTGCAGGGCGCCCGGATGTTGCTGGAAGTGGCGCTGGTCCGCGACGCGGCGACAGCGGCGACCGGCGACGACGTTGCCCGGCTGGAGGCGGCGCTGGCCGAGAACGAGGCGGCGCGCGGCGACCTCAGGCGGTTCGAGCGGACCGACGTGGCGTTCCATTTCGTGCTCGCCGAGATTTCGGCAAATCCGATCTTCGCCGCGATCCATCAGGCGATGATCGGCTGGCTGACCGAGCAGCGCAGCGCCACGCTGCGCACTCCGGGCGCGGAGGCGCACGCCGCGACCAGCCACCGCCGAATCTTCCGCGCGGTGGCCGCGCACGACCGGGACACCGCCGAGCACGAGATGCGTGCGCATCTGGAGGAGGTCGCGCTGCTATACTGGCGCGCCCGCGCCGCGGCCGACGCTTGACCGACGGGTTCGTCATCCTGGCCGAGTTCGACGTGGCGCCGGAACACGCGGCCGAGTTCCTCGGCCACGCCGCGCGCAATGCCGCCGCCTCGGTGCGCGACGAGCCGGGGTGCCGGCGCTTCGACGTGCTGCGCCCCGAGGCCGCGGCCGAGCGCATCGCGCTGTACGAAATCTATCGCGACCGCGCCGCCTTCGACGCGCATCTGCGCACCAAGCATTACGCCGCCTTCGCCGCCGCGACGCAGGCGCTGGTGCGCGCCAGCGCAGTGCGCCGCTTCGACCTGCGCGAACATGCGAGGCCGGCATGACCCCGCGCCTGTCGGTGCGCGATGTGGGCAAAGCCTATCCCGGCGTGCAGGCGCTGGTCGGGGTTTCGCTCGATGTCGCGCCCGGCGAGGTGCACGCGCTGCTGGGCGAGAACGGCGCCGGCAAATCGACGCTGGGCAAGATCCTGGCCGGCGTGGTGGCGCGCGACGCGGGCGAGATCCGGCTGGACGGCGCGCCGCTGGGCGCGCTGGACGAAGCCGCGGCCGCGGCGCTGGGCATCGGCATCGTGCACCAGGAGGGCAGCCTCGCGCCGCAGCTCTCGGTGGCGGAGAACGTCTTTGCCGGCCGTCAGCCGACCGGGTTCCTCGGCCAGGTCGATCGCCGCCGGATGAACCGCCGCGCCGCCTCGCTGCTCGGTGAGCTGGGCCTTTCGCTGGACCCGCGCCGCCGCGTGGCGGACCTGTCGCCGGCGCAGGCGCAGGTGGTCGAGATCGCCAAGGCGCTGTCGCGCGAGCTGCGGCTGCTGATCCTCGACGAGCCGACCGCCGCCCTGACCCTGACCGAGACCGAGCGCCTGTTCGCGGTGATCCGCCGGCTGTCGGCCGCCGGCGTCGCGGTGATCTACGTGTCGCACCGGCTGGCCGAGATTTTCCGCATCAGCAGCCGGGTGACGGTCCTGAAGGACGGCCGGCTGAGCGGCGCGCGCGACACCGCCGCGACGACCGAGGACGAGCTGATCCGCCTGATGGTCGGCCGCGACGTGCAGCTTGGCCGCGCCGCCGCCGCCACCTGCGGCGAGGTGGTGCTGCAGGCGGAGTCCGTCGCCGCGTCGCGCGTGCGCCATGCCGACCTGCAGGTGCGGCGCGGCGAGATCGTCTGCCTTGCCGGGCTGATCGGCGCCGGGCGCAGCGAGTTGTGCGAGGCGATCTTCGGCGCCGTCAGGCTGACCGGCGGACGGCTGCTGCTGCATGGCCAGCCGTTCCGGCCGCGCGGGCCGTGGGACGCGATGGCCGCCGGCATCGGCATGGTGCCGGAGGACCGCAAGCAGGGCGGCCTGTTCCTGTCGATGGATGTCGGGATCAACATCGCCGCGGCGGCGCTGCATCAGGTCTCGCCGCGCGGCGTGGTCAGCCGGGCGCGCATCGACGCGCTGGCGGCGCGCTTCGTGCGCGAGCTGCGCATCGCCACGCCCGGGCTGCGGCAGACGCTGGAGCACCTGTCCGGCGGCAACCAGCAGAAGGTGCTGATCGCGAAGTGGCTGGCGCTGGCGCCGGACCTGCTGATCGTCGACGAGCCGACGCGCGGCGTCGACGTGGGCGCGCGCGCCGACATCTACCGGCTGCTGCGTGCGCTGGCGGCGGACGGCATGGCGCTGCTGCTGGTGTCCTCGGATCTGCCGGAGGTGCTGGCGCTGGCCGACCGCATCGTGGTGATGGCCGACGGGCGCACGGTGGGCGCGCTGCCAGGTGCGGATGCCGACGAGGAGGGCGTGCTTCGGCTGGCCACCCGCCACACAAGCCTGGAGGCGGCGTGAGGGGCGCTGCTTTGGCCGAGTCGGGGACGGCGCGGCCGGCGCGCGCGCCGGTGCCGGTCCGCGTGCTCGGCGTGCTGGCGCGCTCGCGCCCGCTGACGTTGTTCGTGCTGGTGACGGCGCTGTGCGTCGCCATGAGCGTCGTCTATCCGGACAATTTCCCGACCCGCTACAACATCGCCGCGGTGCTGCTGAACGCCGCGCAGAACGGCATCCTGGTCACCGGCATGATGCTGCTGATGATCGCCGGCGCGTTCGACCTGTCGATCGGCTCGACCCTGGCGCTGAGCGGCGTCTGGGCCGGCGTGGTGGTCGGCTGGTGGGGCTTTCCTGCGCCGCTGGGCGTGCTGGCCGGAGTGCTGGTGGGTGCCGCCGCCGGGCTGGTCAACGGGCTGATCGTCACCCGGCTGGGCATCAACACGCTGATCACCACGCTGGCGACGCTGACCATCTTTCGCGGCCTGACATACCTGACCGCCGGCACCGGCGTCACGCCGATCGGCGATGCGTTCAAGCGGTATGGGCAGAGCGTCTTTTTCGGGCTGCAGACCCCGTTCTGGGTGATGCTGGCGGTGGTCGCGATCGGCGGCTGGGCAGTCGCGCGCACGCGCTTCTTTCGCCAGTACTACTTCATCGGCGGCAATGCGCGCGCCGCCAAGCTGTCCGGCATCCGGGTGCAGCGGCTGACGCTGATCGGCTTCTGCATCATGGGCGCGCTGGCCGGCCTGGCCGGCGTGCTGGGCGCGTCGCGGCTGAACTCGGCGGTGGTCAGCGCCGGCATCGGCGTCGAGCTGTCGGTGATCACCGCGACGGTGCTGGGCGGCGCCAGCCTGTCCGGCGGAGAGGGCACGGTGATCGGCGGCGTGCTGGGCGTGCTGTTCATCGCGCTGGTGCAGAACGCCATGATCATCAACGGCATCGGCATCTTTTGGCAGAACATCATCGTGGGCCTGGTGCTGCTGCTGGGCGTGTCGCTCGACCGCTGGCGGCAGACGCCGCGGCAATGACCTGAACAACGACAACCAGAAACGGGGGAAACAGGACGATGAAAAGACACGTGCTCGGGATCGCGCTGCCGATCGCGCTGGCGGCGTTGCCGGCCGCGGCGCAGCAGAGCAATTTCGGCCCCGCCGACGCCAAGGAGACCTACTACTGGGTCTCGAACAAGGCCAACCTGCCGCTGTTCGTGCAGTACGACTATGTCGGCATGAAGCGCATCGCCGAGGAGCTGCATGTGCGCGTGCGGGTCGCCGGGCCGACCGATTTCGACATTCCCGGCTTCATCGCCGCCGTGGAGCAGGTCTGCGCGCAGAAGCCGGCCGGCGTGTCGGTGGTGGGCGGTTGGGATCCGTCGCTGACCGAGGCGGTCAACAAATGCGTCGAGATGGGCGTCCCCACCGTGGTCGATGACGGCGACCTGCCGGCCAGCAGGCGGCTGTCCTATATCGGCACCAACTGGACCGGCATCGGCGAGGCGCAGGCGAAGGTGATGATGGACCGGCTGCCCAAGGGCGGCAAGATTGCCATGACATCGATCATCAATGCCGACAACATGCGCGAGGGCGTCAAGGGCTTCACCGCCTATCTCGCGGCGCATGGCGGCGGCAAGTATACCATCGTCGCCAGCGAGGACGACAACGGCGACGCCGCCAAGGCGGCGGAAGTCACCGCCTCGCTGCTGGCCGCGCACCCGGACGTCGCCGGCATCGCCGGTTTCGATTCCGAATCCGGCGCCGGCATCGTGCGCGCGCTGCAGGAGGGCGGCAAGAAGCCGGGCGAGATCGTGGTGACCGCGATGGAGCAGACCCCGGACTTCTTCAAGACCGCGCAGCAGGGCTGGACCGACGGCATCGTGGTGCAGAACCGCGAGCTGTTCATCTACTACGCGGTGCGGATGTTGTACGACTACGCCCATAACGGACTGCACACCTCGGGCCTGAGCGGCGCGGAGGGCGGCGTGCCGATCCCGCCCACCGTCGACACCGGCGTGCTGGTGGTCAACAAGGGCAACGTGGACAAGGTTCTTGTCGCGCTGCATGTGAAGTGATCGACGGCGGGAGGGCGCGATGCGCGACAATCCGGTAAAGCAGCGGCTGCAGGCGGGCGGCCACGCCTTCGGCGCGATGGTGTTCGAGTTCTTCTCGCCGGGCATGCCGCAGATCGCCTGCGCCGCAGGCGCCGAGTTCGTGCTGTTCGACATGGAGCACAGCGGCGCCGGCATCGAGACGATCAAGGCGCAGCTGGCCGGCTGCCGTGGCCTGCCGATCGTTGCGGGCGTGCGGGTGCCGGCGACGCACTACCACTTCATCGCCAGCAGCCTCGACGCCGGGGCGATGAGCGTGATGGTGCCGATGGTGGAGAGCGTCGAGCAGGCGCGCGAGATCGTGCGCTTCGCGCACTATCCGCCCGAGGGCGTGCGCGGCTCGGCGTTCGGGGTCGCGCATGACGACTACGCGCCGGGCGTGGTCGCCGACAAGATCGCGGCGGCGCGGCGGCGGACGCAGGTCATCGCGCAGATCGAGACGCCGCGCGGCGCCGAGGCGGCCGACGCGATCGCCGCGCTTCCCGGTATCGACGTGCTGTGGCTGGGGCATTTCGACATGACCAACTTCATGGGCATCCCCGGCCAGTTCGACCACCCCGAGTACCGCGCCGCGCGCGCGGCGGTCGTCGCGGCCGCGCGGCGGCACGGCAAGGTCGCGGGGTTCATGGCCACCGACGAGGACTGGGCGCGCGAGTATCTCGGCTACGGGTTCCGCATGATGGCGTACGGGCTGGACAGCATGCTGTATCAGTCGGCGCTGTCGCGCGGCCTGGGCGTGATGCGCGCGGCGGCTGCGCCGTGAGCGCCTTTCGCGTTGCCATCGACAGCGACTTCCGCAAGCCGGACGGAGCGCCCGCGTTTGCCGACTTCGATCTTGCCCCGCTGGCCGAAACGCCCGGCGTGGCGCTGGAGCATGTGGATCTTGGCGACGAGACGCCGGCATCGGTGGCGGAGTCGTTCGACGCGCTGATCCTGCTGGGCCGCCGCTTCGGACGCGGCAGCGCCGTGGACCGCCGGCTCGCTTTGGTGGCGCGGTTCGGCGTCGGCTACGACACGGTGGACGTGGACGCCTGCACCGATGCCGGCATCGCCCTGTCGATCACACCGGCCGGCGTGCGCCGGCCGGTGGCGGTGGCGATCCTGACCTTGCTGCTGGCCCTGGCCGGGCGTCTGCTGACCAAGGACCGGCTGTGCCGGCAGGGTCCGGCCGGCTACGCGCAGCGCGGCGCGCACATGGGCGTGGGCCTGGTCGGCCGCACCCTGGCGTCCATCGGGATAGGCAATATCGGCGCCGAGATGTTCCGCTTGGCGCAGCCGCTGCAGCTGCGGCATATCGCCTACGATCCGTTCGCCGATGCCGCCGTCGCGGCCGGTCTCGGCGTGACGCTGGTGGATCTCGCGACGGTGTTCCGCGACGGCGATTTCGTCGCGGTCAACTGCCCGCTGCTGCCGCAAACCCGGCATCTGGTCGATGCCGCGCACCTGGCGCTGATGAAACCGTCGGCGTTCCTGATCAACACCGCGCGCGGCCCGATCGTCGATCAGGCGGCGCTGGTCGAGGCGTTGCGATCCCGGCGCATCGCCGGCGCCGGGCTGGACGTGCAGGAACACGAGCCGCCCGATCCGGCCGATCCGCTGCTGGCGCTGGACAGCGTGATCCTGGCGCCGCATGCGCTGTGCTGGACCGACCAGTGTTTCGCCGGCAACGGCGCATCAGTGGTGCGCTCGGTGCTGGACGTGCTGCACGGCCGCGTGCCGGAGGGTCTGGTCAATCGCGACGTGCTGGCCCACCCGCGCTGGCGGGCGCTCGCCGGAGCCTGAGCCATGCCGGATGCCGCTCGGCTGCTGGCGCTGTACGGCACGACCGAGCTGCCGTCGGAGCCGCGCCGGCTGGTCGCCGGCCGGCTGTCGGTCGAGCTGGAGGGCGGCAATCTTCGCTATCTGCGCGTCGGTGGGGTGGAGGTGCTGCGCGCGGTCTCGTTCCTGGTGCGCAGCCGGATCTGGGCGACGCTGGAGCCGGAGATCGTCGGGACGGACATCGTGGAGACCGACGGACGGTTCCGCGTGACCTACCGCGCGGTGGTGCGCGACGGCGACGCGCGGCTGGACTACGCGGCGCAGATCGAGGGCAGCGAATCGGCGCTGGCGTTTTTCTGCGTGGCGACGGCGGCGACCGACTTCCTCACCTGCCGCACCGGGTTCGTGGTGCTGCACCCGGCCAGCGTCGCCGGGCTTCCGGTGCGTGTCGAGCATGCCGATGGCGGCATGACGGAGACTGCGTTTCCGGACCTGATCGACCCGGCGCAGCCGTTCTCGGACGTGCGGGCGCTCAGCCACGCCGCCGCGCCCGGGCTGATGGCGACCTGCCGGATGGAGGGCGACAGTTTCGAGACCGAGGACCAGCGCAACTGGACTGACGCCTCGTTCAAGACCTATGTCCGCCCGCTCTCGCGTCCCTGGCCGTATCATCTGCCTCGCGGCAGCGTCAGCAGGCAGAGCGTGCATGCGCGGGTGGACGGGCGCGCTGCGCCGCGCGCGGCGAAACCGGGGCCGATCCGGCTGGGTGTCGGGGAGGCGGTCGGGACCATGCCGCCGATCGGGCTGGGCTGCACGCCCGCGGAGGCGCGCGCCGCCCTGCCGTTCGCGGCACGGCTGGCCGAGGCGGGCTTCGATGCGCTGGTCGCCCGCTACGATCGCGGCGAGGGCCATGACGCGGCGGCGCTTGCGGCGCTGCGCGACCTCGCCGCCCGCTGCGGCTGCGCGGTGGAACTGCAGGTCGTGGTCCATTCGGTCGCCGGCTATGCCGCCGAGCTGCTGGACGCCGCCGCCGCCGCGCGCGATGCCGGGCTGGCGCCGCGCGCGGTCGCGGTATCGCCGGCGGCCGACCTGAAAAGCGTGCCGCCGGGCCAGCCCTGGCCGGACTGCGCTCCGCTCGACGGGCTGTATGCGGCGGCGCGCGCCGCGTTTCCCGGCGTGGCGCTGGGCGGCGGCACCTTCGCGCACTTCCCGGAGCTGAACCGCAAGCGGCCGCTCGCCGCGCTGCTGGATTTCGTCACCTTCGCGACCTCGCCGCTGGTCCACGCCGCGGACGACCGGTCGGTCATGGAATCGCTGCAGTCGCTGCAAGCGGTGGCGCGGTCGGCGCGCGCGATCGCCGGCGGGCGGCCGTTCGTGGTCGGGCCGAGCGCCATCGCGTTGCGCGACAACCCGTACGGCCCGGCGCCGCTGGACAACCCCGCCGGCCTGCGTCTGGCGATGGCCGGCCAGGATCCGCGCCAGCGCGGCGCGTTCAACGCCGCCTGGACGCTGGGCTACATCGCCGCCTTCGCAGCCGGCGGCGCGGCCCGGATCGCGGTCTCGGCCCCCGCCGGGCGGTGCGGGGTGATGGACGCGGACGGGCCGTACCCGGTGTTCCGGGTGATCCGCGCCTGCGCCGCCCTGCGCGGGGCCACGCTGCGCGCGCTACGCTGCCCGGAGCCGGCCGTCCTGGCCGGGTTCGTCGCCGACACCGCAACCGGGCGGCAGCTCTGGGTCGCCAATCTCGGCCCCGCTCCGGCTGCCGTGCTGCCGCCCGACGCCGCCCCGGTGCCGCTGGACGGCTTCGAGGTGGCGTGCGTGACTGTCGCCGCCTCGGCGGCTGCTTCCTCGGGGCCGGCCATTGCCGGCGGCACGTCGCCCGGCTAGGCAGCGCCGGCAGGAACGGCGGCGGCGGCACCACGTTAGGGCGCGGCGATGCAACCAGGGCGGTTTTTTCGGCGCGGCGCCAGTCAGGGCGTCGGCGGCCATGTGCTGACAGGTGCCGGGAGCGCCGCGCATGAATGTCCGGATTGCGGGCTGTTCCAGCGCGTGCCGTCGCTGCGGCCGCATGCTGTCGCCGCCTGCCCGCGCTGCGGCAAGGTGCTGCGCCGCGGCCGTGTCGATCCGCTGGTCCGCCCGCTGGCCACCGCGCTGACCGGGCTGGCGCTGATGGCGGTGGCGGCCAGGCTGCCGTTCCTCGATCTCAGCGTCTATGGCATGGGGCTGCAGACCACGCTGCTCAGCGGCCCTCTGGCGCTGGACCGCTACGGCATGGCCGAACTCGGCGTGGTGATCCTGGCTTTCACCCTGATCGCGCCGATTTTCCGGCTGCTCGCGCTGGCCTGGGTGCTGGGCGGCCTGCAGTTGCGCCGGCCGCCGCGGCACCTGGGCGCGGTGTTCCGGTGGGCGGCGTGGCTGCGGCCGTGGTCCATGGTCGAGGTGTTCCTGCTGGGCGTGTTCGTCGCCTACACCAAGCTGGTGGACATCGCGCAGGTGCATGTCGGCGTCGCCTGCTACGCGATGGGCGCGCTGATGCTGGCGTTGGCGGCGACCGACGCCACGCTGGATCCGCAGGCGGTGTGGGAAGCGTTGCCGTCGCGCGACGTGGCGGCCGACGCGCCGGCCGATCCCGCCATGCCGGCGGTGGGCTGCGAGGCGTGCGGGCTGGTCAGCCGTCCCGGCCGCCTGGAATGCGGGCGCTGCGGCGCGGCGCTGCATCGGCGCAAGCCGCACAGCCTCAGCCGCACCTGGGCGCTGCTGATCGCCGCCGCCTGCCTGTACATCCCGGCCAACATCCTGCCGGTGCTGACCCTGACCCGGCTTGGCCACGGCGAGCCGTCAACCATCCTGGGCGGCGCGCAGCAGCTGCTGCAGGCCGGCATGTGGCCGTTGGCGCTGCTGGTGTTCTTCGCCAGCATCACCGTGCCGGTGCTGAAGATCGTCAGCCTGACGGTGATGCTGGTGGCCACGCATCGCCGCAGCGCCTGGCGGCTCCGGCAGCGCGCGGCGCTGTTCCGCATCGTCGATTTCATCGGTCGCTGGTCGATGATCGACGTGTTCATGATCTCGATCCTGACCGCGCTGGTGCGCCTGGGCTTCGTCGCCACGGTCTATCCGGATCCCGGGGTGCTGGCGTTCTGCGCGGTGGTGATCCTGACCATGCTGGCCGCCGCCAGCTTCGACCCGCGGCTGATGTGGGATGCCGCCGCCGAGCGGTCACCCGAGGCGGTCCCGTTCGCGGCCGCGTGGCAGGGGCAGCCGGCTTGAGCGACCGCCCCGCCGGCCCCGCCAATCCGGATCCCGCGCCGCAACCCGCCCCGCCCCACCCGCCCGGCCAGGACCGGCTGCCGGCGGCGCAGGTACGGCGGCGGCGGCGCGGCTCGTTTCAGGTGGTCTGGCTGCTGCCGATCGTCGCCGCGCTGATCGCCGGCTGGCTGGTGCTGCGCAACGTCTCGCGAGAAGGCCCGCACATCCTCATCACCTTCCGCAGCGGCGACGGCGTGACCGCCGGGCAGACCAAGGTGCGCTACAAGGCGGTCGAGCTGGGCACGGTGACCAACGTGCAGCTCGACCCGGACCTGCAGCGGGTCGAGGTGCGGGTCGCCATGCTGTCCTCGGCGGAGCGGATGCTGACCGACCAGGCGCGCTTCTGGGTGGTGCGCCCGCGCCTGACCTCGGGCAACATCTCCGGCCTGGACACCGTGCTGTCCGGTTCTTATATCGAAATGGATCCCGGGCAGCCGAAGGGCGAGCGGCAGACGCGCTACACCGGGCTTGAGGATCCGCCGGCGGTGCGCTCGGGCGAGCCGGGCACGGCGTACACTCTGAAAGCCGACCGCATCGGCTCGCTGGGCAGCGGCTCGCCGATTTTCTTCCGCGACATCATCGCCGGCGAGGTGCTGAACTACGACCTCAACCCGGGTGGCAACGGCGTCACCATCCACGCCTTCGTGCGCAAGCCGTTCGACCGTTTCGTGCGCCCGGACACGCATTTCTGGAACGCCTCGGGCATCGCGGTCGATCTCGGCGCGCAGGGCATCCAGCTGCGCGTGACCAGCCTGCAGGCGGCGCTGGCCGGCGGCGTCGCCTTCGACGACGTGGGCCGTGCCGACCTTCCGCAAAGTCCGCCCGATACGACCTTTCCGCTATACAGCGACGAGACGACCGCGCGCGACGCGGGGTTCAGCCGGCAGGTCAAGCTGGTCACGTATTTCGACGGATCGGTGCGCGGGCTCGGCGTCGGCGCGCCGGTCGAACTCAACGGCATCCAGGTCGGCACGGTCACCGACGTCCACCTGCTGTTCAATCCGCTCGGGGCGACCTCGCGCGTCGCCGTCCACATGCAGGTGCAGCCGGAGCAATTCCTGTCACGCGACCAGATCAAGCCGGGCAATACGCTCGCGATCGCGCAGAACCTGGTGCGGCACGGCCTGCGCGCGCAGCTGTCCACCGCGAACTTCCTGACCGGGCAGATGCTTGTCGCGTTCGAGTTCGATCCGAACGCCGGCCCGGCGGAGGCGCGCATGGAGGGCGACGAGGTGGTGCTGCCCGGCACTACCGGCGGCCTGGACAGCATTACATCGAACCTGGCGCACATCGCGCAGAAGCTCGACGCGCTGCCGCTGGACCAGGTGGCGCGCAACCTGTCCGACACGCTGCACGGAATCAGCGAGGTGGTGAACGGCGCGCCGCTGCGCCAGACGCTGGCCAACGTGGACGCGGCGACGCGGCAGTTGCCGGGGGTGGCCCACCAGCTCGACACGACCCTGGCCCAGGCCGGCCGGTTGGTCAGCTCGGCCAACGCGGGTTATGGCGACGGCTCGGAGTTCCGCCGCGACCTGGAGCGGCTGCTGCAGCAGGCCAGCGACACCGCCCGTTCGGTGCGCCTGCTCGCCGACTACCTGTCGGTCCATCCCGAGGCGTTGATCCGCGGCCGCACCGGCCAGGCGACCAGCCAATGAGAACCCGCACGATGCCGCGCGCGCGCGTCCTTCTGCCGATACTGCTGGGTGTGCTGTCGGCGCTGGCCGGCTGCGCGTCGCCCAATCCGGTGCTGTTCACCCTGGCCGCGGCGCCCGGCGCGCCGCAGACCATCGCCGCGCGCAGCCTGGAACTGCGCCGCATCGGCATCGCGGGCTATCTCGACCGCCCCGAGATCGTGCGCGCCGAGACCGGATTCCAGCTTCAGCTGGCGCATAACGAGCGCTGGGCCGAGCCCACCGGCAGCATGATCGAACGGGTGTTCACCGAGGATCTGGTGCAGCGCCTGCCGGGCACGTCGGTCTTCTCTGAAAGCGGCGCCATTTCGACCCAGCCGGATCTGGTGCTGGAAGTCGATATTCAGCGCATGGACGCGGATGGGTCCGGCCAGGTGGTGCTGCTGGCGCAGCTCGCGGTGCGCCACGAGACCGGCGGCCAGCCGGCGCACGCCGAGACGATCCGCCTGACCGCCGCACCCGCCGGGCCGGCGACGCAGGATTTGGTGGCCACCGAAAGCGCGCTGCTGGGACAGCTCGCCGACCGCGTCGCCGCGCGGCTGGGGGCATAGCCCGGGTCACGGCCATGTCATTGCGGGGTCCGGCTGCGGTCCGTGCGCCCCCGCGTTGAGCGCGTGCGCAGCAGCGAGGTCGCCCATGCCGCCGGTCCCGCCCGCCCGACCCGCCCGCTCCGTCGTGCCGGTCCTGACCGGCGTGGTCTATGCCCTGATCGGCTTGGCGCTGGCCGCCGGCGGGGCTTGGCTCGCGGCGCTGGGCGGCTCGTTGTACTACCTCATTGCCGGGCTCGGCGTCCTGCTGGCCGGGGTGCTGCTGATCGCCCGTCGCCGGCTGGCGCTGTGGGTGTTCGCCGCCGTGCTGATCGGCACCCTGATCTGGGCGGTGGCCGAAATCGGCTTTGACTGGTGGCCGCTGGCCGCGCGCGGCGACATCATATTCCCCCTGGCGCTGTGGCTGCTGCTGCCGTGGGTGACGCGCCCGCTCGGCCCCGGCCCGGCCGGCTACGGCGCTGCCACCTGGCCGCTATGGATCGGCGTCGTCGCGGCGGTCATCGTCCTGGCCGTCGGGCTCGAACTCGGACTACCACGAGACATTCGGCAAGATCCCCGTCGCGAGCGCAGCTCCGGCCGCAGCACCGGATGCGCAGCCGGACGGGGACTGGCGGGCTTATGGCCGCACTCAACTCGGCCAGCGGTATTCGCCGCTGACGCAGATCACCCCGGCCAATGTCGCCCGGCTGAAGGTCGCCTGGACCTTCCGCACCGGCGACCTGCCCGGCAAGAACGACCCGGTCGAGACCACGTTCGAGGTGACGCCGATCAAGGTCCGCGACACGCTGTATCTGTGCTCGCAGCACCAGCGGCTGTTCGCCGTCGATGCCAGGACCGGCGGGCTGCGCTGGTCGTACGATCCGCATGTGCAGGACAACCCGACCTTCCAGCACCTGAGCTGCCGCGGCGTGTCATACGACGACACGCCGCCGCAAGCGGGCAGTGCCGACGCCGCGCCGCCGGCAGCCGATTGTCCGCGTCGCATCTTCCTGCCGGTCAATGACGGTCGGATGATCGCGCTCGATGCCGACAGCGGCAAGCCGTGCGACGGCTTCGGCGACCACGGCACGCTTGATCTGCAACAGGGGATGCCGGTCAAGACGCCCGGCTTCTACGAGCCGACGTCGCCGTCGGTGATCGGCGACGGCATACTGGTGGTCGCCGGGTCGGTGATCGACAACTACTCGACCGACGAACCCTCGGGCGTCGTGCGCGGCTACGACACGCATACCGGCAGGCTGGTCTGGGCATGGGATTCCGGGGCCGCCGACGAGAACGCCATCCCCAGCGGCACGCAGACCTACACCAGGAACTCGCCGGAATCCTGGATCACCGCCTCGTTCGATCCGCAGCTGCATCTGGTCTATGTGCCGACCGGCGTGCATACGCCGGACATCTGGGGCGGCGATCGCGACGCGTTGATGGAGCGTTACTCCAGCGCGTTGGTGGCGCTGGACATCCGCACCGGCAAGCGCGTCTGGTCCTATCAGACGGTGCATCATGACCTGTGGGACATGGACGTGTCGTCGCAGCCGACGCTGGCCGACCTGCCGGCCGATGGCGGGACCGTGCCGGCGGTGCTGGTGCCGACCAAGACCGGCAACCTGTTCGTGCTCGACCGGCGCAGCGGCCAGCCGATCGTGCCGGCGCCGGAACGCGCGGTGCCGCAGGGCGCGGCGCCGGGCGACCGCGTCTCGCCGACGCAGCCGTTCTCCGACCTGACGTTCCGCCCCGCCGCCGACCTGACCGGCGCGGATATGTGGGGCGCCACGATCTTCGACCAGCTCGCCTGCCGGATCATGTTCCACCGGCTCCGCTATCAGGGCACGTTCACCCCGCCCTCGCTGCAAGGGACGCTGGTGTTTCCCGGCAATCTGGGCATGTTCGAGTGGGGCGGGATCGCGCTCGATCCGGTGCGCGACATCGCCATCGCCAATCCGATCGCCATCCCGTTCGTGTCGCGGCTGATCCCGCGCGGGCCGGACAACCCGCCCGCGCCCAACGCCGCCCACCCGTCCGGCAGCGAGGTGGGCGTGCAGCCGATGTACGGATCGCCGTTCGGAGTGGTGCTGCACCCGTTCCTGTCGCCGATCGGCCTGCCCTGCAAGCGGCCGCCCTGGGGGTTCATGGCCGGCATCGACCTCAAGACCCGCAAGATCGCCTGGATGCACCGCAACGGCACCATCCGCGACAGCGCGCCGCTGCCGATTCCGATCAAGATGGGCGTCCCCAGTCTGGGCGGCCCGATGACCACCGCCGGCGGGGTGGCGTTCCTGACCTCGACCACCGATTATTTCATCCGCGCCTATGACGTGACCGACGGACGCCAAGTGTGGCAGGACCGCCTGCCGGCCGGGGCGCAATCGACGCCGATGACCTACTCGGTGGACAGCAGGCAATACGTGGTCACCGCGGCCGGCGGGCACGGCTCGTTCGGCACCAAGGTCGGCGACTACGTCATCGCCTATGCGCTGCCGCAGTGATCGTGTCGCTCGCTGTGCCCGCGGGGAACGACGTGCGGCTTGCGATGTGTTCGTGAACTATACCGCGCCGCAGGGCGGACCGTCAGTGCGGCGGCGGCAACGGGCAGCTCAGGTCGCCCTCGGCGCAATGCAGGTAGGACTGCAGAACCCTGGTCCGCTCCGCCGTCAGGCGTGCCATGCAGCCGGCCTCGATCATCGGCAGGATGCTGCCGCCGCGCACCGATGACGAGGCGAACGCGCACTCGGCGTCGCGGAACCTGATCCACGCCCGCTGTGCGGCGACCAGCAGCTTTCCCGCCGCCGCGTCGTCGCGCAGCCGTGCGGCGGCCTGCCGGTAGGCGTCGTTGAGCGCCGCATCGGATCGCCTGTAGTCCTGGCCCGCGCAGGCGTTCATGTCGGCCTGTGTCTCGGCATGGGCGCAATCGATCGTCGCGGCCCGGCAGGCCGGCAAGGCCGCTACGAGGGCAAACGCCAGAACGGCCGCGAACAGGACACCGGCCGTCAGGATCTTCCGCATCTCACCCTCCCTCGATCAGGCTGCCGGCCAGCCGCAGGTCATCCACGAACGCCGCGTATTCGCGCGCCTTGGCCGCCTCGTCGGGCAGGCGCAGCAGGTATGACGGATGCACCGTCACCAGCGCCACGCCGTTGCCCAGCGGCATCGGCTTGCCGCGCTCGCGGGTGATCGCCACGGCGCGGCCGAGCACCGCGCGCGCGGCGGTGGCGCCCATCAGCACGGTGACGCGCGCCAGCACCTCGGCGCGCTCGATGTCCAGCCAATGCGCGCAGGCGACGATCTCGCTGGTGCCGGGCTTGGCATGGATGCGCCGTTTGCCGCGCGGCTCGAACTTGAAATGCTTGACCGCATTGGTCACGTAGGCGTCGGCGCGATCCAGCCCGGCCTCGGCCATGGCGCGGTCGAACAATTGCCCTGCCGGCCCTACGAACGGCCGGCCGGCCAGATCCTCCTGGTCGCCGGGCTGCTCGCCGACGAACAGGATGTGGGCATTGGCCGCCCCCTCGCCGAACACGGTCTGGGTCGCCGCTTCCCACAGGTGGCAGCGCCGGCATCCGGCCGCCTCGGCGGCGGCGCGCCCGAGCGCAGTGTCGGGGGCGGCTGGCGCGGGGCGATGCGAGCGGCCGGTCGGGCGCGGCGGCGAGATCACGGGCTGCTCCGTCATGCTGTCGGACCGGCTCTGCGCGGTACGGATCAGCTCTGGTATCGCCGCCGCTTCCGGCAGGTTGCGCCAGTATTTGCGCGGCATCTCCGAGGTCATGGCGCGCACCTTCAGCCGCGCCGGGTTGAAGATGCTGGCGAAATAGGTGCGCCAGTACTCAGCGAGCCGGTCGTCGTCGGGCACCTGGCGCGGGTCGGCGCCGGGGCCGAACGCCAGGCCCGCGCCATCCCAATGCACGCTGCGATACGGCGTCAGGATCGACCAGGCCATCGTGGCGAAGCGGCGCGCGAAGAACGCGGCGTTGGCCTCGACGATGAAATGCTCCGGCTCGAACCAGGCGACGTAGCGCACCGCCTCGGCCTCGGTCACTTCGCGGAAGCGGACGAAGGCGCGCATCTTGTGGGTGTCGCGCCGCACCGCCTGGGCCAGCCGGTTGGCGCGCGCCACCAATGGGTCGGCTGCCTGCTCCAGCACCTGTCGCTCGCCGCGGTGCGCGCGGACAATCAGGCCGTACATCAGCGCGAACCGCTCCGGCTCGCGCGCCTGGATCACCGTCTGCGCCAGATCGACCAGCGCGCGCGGCAGGGTGAAAGCGCCCGAGGGCGGCGGCCGGGCAGCCCCTTCGTCCAGGGCCGCGAACAGGTCGGCGGGCGCGCCGACCGACCAGACCACCTGCTCCGGCGTCACGCCATCCAGCGCCAGCGCCCGGGCGGCGGCGCGGAAACCGTCCCAGTCCACCTCATGCGCCAGCACGATCCCGGTCATGCAAACAGCTCGCCCTGCCTCGGCAGGCGGCGCGCGAGCCGCTCGGCGTCCAGGCCGCGCGGCCGATGGTCCGGCGTGACCACGAACGGCGTCAGCTTCGCCAAGGGCAGCCGCAGCCGGGCGAGATCGTCCATGCGCAGGCAGCGGTGCCGCCGCGCGGCCAGGATGCGCTCGACCGACCTCACACCCAGGCCGGGAACGCGCAGCAGCATCTCCCGGTCGGCGCGGTTCACGTCCAGCGGGAACAGCCCGCGATGCGCGAGCGCCCAGGCCAGTTTCGGGTCCAGCTCCAGCGGTAGGTTGCCGGCGGCGTCGGTCTGCAGCTCGGGGACGGCGAAGCCGTAGAAGCGCAGCAGCCAGTCGGCCTGATAGAGCCGGTGCTCGCGCAGCAGCGGCGCCGGGCGCGGCGGCAGGGCGGCCGAGGCGTCAGGAATCGGGCTGAACGCCGAGTAGTACACGCGGCGCAATGCGTATGAGCTATACAGGTTGGTGCTCATGTCCAGGATCGTGCGGTCGCTGCTGGTGTCGGCGCCGACGATGACCTGCGTGCTCTGTCCCGCCGGTGCGAACCGCGGCGCCTTTCTCTCGCGCGCCGCCTCGATGCCTAGCCGCAGCCGGCCCATCGAGCGGCGGATGCCAGCGGAGTCCTTCTCCGGCGCCAGCCGGTCCAGCGCCGCCTGGCTCGGCAATTCCACATTGATCGACAGGCGGTCGGCGTAGCGGCCCGCCTCGGCCAGCAAGGCGGGGTCGGCGTCGGGGATGGTCTTCAGGTGGATGTAGCCGCGGAACCCGTGCTGCTCGCGCAGGCTGCGGGCGACGCGGATCACCTGCTCCATCGTGTAGTCCGGGCTGCGGACGATGCCGGAACTCAGGAACAGGCCCTCGATGCAGTTGCGCCGATAGAAGCCAAGGGTCAGGCGCACGACCTCATCGACCGAGAACCGCGCCCGGCGCACGTTCGAGGAGCGGCGGTTGACGCAGTACAGGCACTCGTACACGCAGGCATTGGTCAGCAGGATCTTCAGCAGCGAGATGCAGCGCCCGTCCGGCGCGTAGGCGTGGCAGATGCCCATGCCCTCGGTCGAACCGATGCCATCGCGCGCGCCGAGCGAGTGGCGGCGGTCGGTGCCGGACGAGGCGCAGGAGGCGTCGTATTTCGCCGCGTCAGCCAGGATCGCCAGTTTTTGCAACAGCTCCATTCGCACCGCCCGTTTCCGTTCTGTTCTAGCCGTGACGCGATGCCGAGGCCAGCCAGGCCGCCGTCGGCGGCGGCTCGCGATCCCGTGATTGGGCGCGGCCCGGGGCGCATGTTACGCGCCGGCCTTCGAGGGACGCTCGCCGCTCCTCCCAGCAAGACCAATCCGTATCGTCGGCGGGGCAACGTCCAGGGCTCACACCCGGGTTCAGGATTGTCGCATGTTTCTTTGCGTGATGCGGATACCGCCGGCGCTGGATGGGCATGGCGGCTCGCAGCGGGCGTGGCGGCTGGTCGAGGCGCTGCGCCGGCACGGTCCGGTGCATTTCGTGCTGGTGTGCCGCAAGGCCGACAAGGACGCGGCCAGCGTATCGCTGGAGCCGCTGCGGCCGCTGGTGCGATCCGTCACCACCATCGACATTCCTGAATGGAATCCCACCCGGCGCAGCGACATCCCCGGCCTGCACCGCATCAACAACGGCTGGGGCGACTTGCTGAAGTTCCGCAGCCACGAGGCGCCGGTAATCCCGGCCGCCGCCCTGGCGCGGATCGCCGCCCAGCTGCCGGTGCGCGAGGCTGACACGGTGTTTGCCGGCCGGCTGCCGTCGGCGGTGTTCATGCAGGATTTGATGGACGCCGGCCACCTCAAGGCGCGCCGCCGCATCGTCGATTTCGACGACATCATGTCGCGCTTCCGCGAGCGCCAGCGCCGCTTCGACGGCAAGTCGCTCGGCCGGCAGGGAGTGCTGATCGCGCGCATCGACACCGTGCTGATCCGTCGCGCCGAGCGCCGCATCGCCGCCGCCTGGGACGGCGTGAGCGTCTGCACCGCCGAGGATGCGGACGCTCTGCGCGAGACCTATCCAGGCGCGCATGCGGTCAGGGTTCCCAACGTGATCGAACGCCCAAGCCTGCCGCCGCGCGCCGACGACGGCGTGGTGCGGCTGCTGTTCGTCGGCAACCTGAGCTTCTTCCCCAACCTGCAGGGCTTGCAGCTGTTCGTCACTCAGGCATTGCCGCTGGTCCGCGAGGCTGCCCCGAACGTGACCCTGACCGTGGTGGGGATGCTGCCGGTGCCGGAGGTTCGCGCGCTATGCGCCGAACACGGGCTGGCGCTGCATACCGACGTGCCGAGCGTCGCGCCCTATTACGCCGACAGCGACATCGTGCTGGCGCCGATCCTGTTCGGCAGCGGCACGCGGATCAAGATCCTCGAATCGATGGCCTATGGCCGCGCCGTGGTCTCGACCTCGCTGGGCGCCGAGGGCCTTGATCTGGTGCATGGGCAACACCTGCTGATGGCCGACAGCATGACCGCGTTCGCGCAGGCGGTCATCGCGCTGGCGCACAACCGTCCCCGGCGCCTGTCGCTCGCCGCGGCGGCCCGGCAATTCGTCGTGGACGAGTACGGCGTCGCCGCGCTGGACGCCGGCATCGACCGGCTGCTCGCCGGGGCGGGGGAACAGCCTGCGGTGCCCGCGGGCCTGCCGCCTGGGGCTGCGGCGCACGCCGGCCGACCCCTGGAGGACGCGGCCGCGGCCGGGCAATGAGCGCCGCCGACACGCCGCTCCAACAGGCGGCCGGCGAGCCGGATCCGGACGGCGAACGGCAGCGGCTGAAGTCGCTGACGGTCAGCGGGGCGGCCATCAACATGGCCTCGCAGCTGGTGCGGTTCGCGCTGCTGTTCGCCTATCAGATCGCCATGGCGCGGCTGCTGGCGCCCGGCGATTTCGGGCTGGTGGCAATGGCCGCTCCGGTGATCGCCTTCGTGCAGCTGTTCTCCGACCTCGGGCTGTCCTCGGCCACCATCCAGCAGGCGACGATCTCGCAGTCGCAGCTCAGCTTCCTGTTCTGGGTCAATGTTGGCATGGGCGCGCTGCTGGCCGCGATCACCGCGGCGCTGGCCCCGGCGGTCGCCTGGTTCTACGGCGACCCGCGCGTCGCCGATATCACGATTGCAGCGGGCGCGCTGCTGCTGCTGGGCGGGCTGTTCAGCCAGCACATGGCGCTGCTCAACCGCCGGCTGAAGTTCGGCGCGATCGCGGCGGTCGAACTCGGCAGCTTCGCGGTGGGCGCCGCCGCCGGCGTCGTCGCGGCGCTGTCCGGGCTGTCGTACTGGTCGCTGGTGGTGAACTCCGCCGCCACATCGGCCACAGCCATGCTGCTGGCCTGGATCATCAGCGGCTGGCGGCCGGGCCGCCCGGGCCGCACCGACGACATGCGGGCGCTGTTCCGTTTCGGCGCCAACCTGACCGGCTTCAGCATCGTCAACTTCTTCGCCCGCAACATGGACAATGTGCTGATCGGCCGCGTCTGGGGCGCCGGCGATCTCGGCCTGTACGACCGCGCCTACAAGCTGGTGCTGATGCCGTTCAACCAGATCGCCTATCCGTTCGCGCGCGTCGCCCTGCCGCTGCTGTCCAAGTCGCAGCACGAGCCGGAGTTCTACGCCCGCGCCTATCGGCGGCTGCTGGAATCCGTGCTGCTGCTCAGCTACCCGGGACTGGCCTGGGCGCTCGCCACCCACCATGCGCTGATCCTGCATGTGCTGGGCCGGCGCTGGGAGGGGGTCAGCCCGATCTTCGGGGTGCTGGTGCTGGATGCCTTCGTCGCGCCGATCGGCAGCAGCATGGGCTGGCTGTTCGTCAGCCAGGGGCGCACGCGCGAGATGCGCGACTGGGGCATCGCCGCATCGCTGCTGTTCGTCACCTGCTTCGCCGCCGGCCTGCGCTGGGGCGCCACCGGCGTGGCCAGCGGCTACGTGGTGGCCGGGGTGATCGAAATCGCCGTGCTGTGGCGCGTCGCCACCCGCACCGGCCCGCTGCGCGGCGCCAGCTTCCTGGGGCTGCTGCATCCGTTCATCGCCGGCGCGCTCGCCTCGCTGGCCGCGCTGCGCGCCCTGGCCGCGGTGATGGCGCCCGGCTGGGTCATGCTCGGCGTCTCCGCGCTGCTGTCGTACGCGGTGTTCCTCGGCGTCATGGCCGCCCTGCCGGCCGGGCGGCGGATCCTCGCGGGCGTGCTGGCGCAGGTGCGCGGACTGCTCCCGGCCCGCACGCGCGCGGTGCTGCCGGCCCGCTGAAGCTAGATATAAGTCCCGAGATTCAGCCCGGCGTGGGCAGGCCCGCCGCGTCGGGCAGGCCGCCATGCCCGGCTGCGGCATGCCCGACCTCGGTCGCGGCGCTGCGGAAATAGCGCAGCACATGCACCCGCACCGCGCTGGTGCGGGCGCCGGCCGGCCCGTCGCGCTCGATCGCCTGCACCAGCCGCGCCTGTGAGGTCCGCTCACGGGCGCAGATCTCGGCCATGGCGTCCCAGATCTCCGGCTCCAGGCGCATCGAGGTGCGGCCTTCGGTCGCCACGACGTTGCGATTCAGCAGGCGGCTGCTCACCATGCGCTCCCGGCGGGAATGACCACTCTGGTATGCGCCGGGCCGGTTAACGAAGTGTTGCGTCTGGCTCCTCGGGCGCGGGGCCGGCTTCCTCGGGGGTGCGCAGCAGCAGCGACAGCGCGTGCAGGCCGCCGGCAAACTCGCGGTCCAGCGCGGCGTGGACGGCGCGCGACCGGGCGACCCGCGATTGGCCGCGGAAACGCGGCGAGACCACCTCGACCACGTAGTGCGTCTGGCCACCCGGTGCGGCTCCGGCATGGCCGGCGTGGCGCGCGCTGTCGTCCTGCACGCGCACCTCGGCGGGGGCCAGGGCGCGCTCCAGGCTGCGGGCGATGCGATCGGCGCGGTCGGACTCCATCGCCCATCCTAGCCGGAACGCCGGCCCGGGAAACCCCTTTGCAAAGCGTGGCCGAGGAAGCATCTATCTGCGGATGACCCGACGCTCCTCGCGCCCCCGGGCCTACGCGCCCGATCCGGGCGCGCCGGGCCATTCCTGCGACATGCCCGGCTGCCCCGCCGCGGGCGAGTACCGCGCGCCGAAATCGCGCGCCTCGCTGCACGAGTACCTGGTGGTTCTGCCTGGAGCACGTACGCGCCTACAATGCTGGCTGGGATTTCTACAAAGGCATGTCGCCGGGCGAGATCGAGGCGCAGACCCGCGCCGACACCTCCTGGCAGCGACCGACCTGGCCGTTGGGCCGGCTCGGCGCCCGGGTGGACGAGGCCGCGCTGCGCGAGGAGCTGGGCGCGCTCGGCGGCCGCTTCGGCGGCGCCGGCGGCCGCCCGTCGCCCGCCGCCGACCCGACCCCGCGCGAGCTGCGCGAGCCGCTGGCCACCCTGGGCCTGGACTGGCCGGTGAGCCTGGACGCGCTGAAGCAGCGCTACAAGACGCTGGCCAAGCTGCATCACCCGGACGCCAATGGCGGCGACCGTGCGGCCGAGGAACGGCTGAAGACCATCAACCTGGCCTATGCCGCGTTGCGCGGGCGTCTGTCGCAGGGCGTTGCCGCCGGGGTCGGCGGATAGGCCGGGCGGACGTGCGGCCCGGGCCGCACTTCCGCGTTGCACCCTCGGCGGGCTAGTCTGCCGGCAGCCCAGACCTACTTCCGGGACAGGCTCGCGTCGGGCCGTCCGCCACGAGACCCGATCGATCACCACAGGATTGCCGGCCTATGAACAAGGTAGCCGCATTGTCCGAGACCCGCCCCGCCCTGCACTCCGCGACCTCGCCATCGGACCTGCCGGACACCACGGTCGATGCGCGCGCGACCTTCGGCGTGGACAGCGACCTGCAGGTTCCGGCGTTCAGCCAGCGCGGCGAGCAGGTGCCCGACATCGACCCTGCTTATCGCTTCGATCGCGAGACCACGCAGGCGATCCTGGCCGGCTTCGCATTCAACCGCCGGGTGATGATCCAGGGCTATCACGGCACCGGGAAAAGCACGCATATCGAGCAGGTCGCAGCCCGGCTGAACTGGCCCTGCATCCGCGTCAACCTGGACAGCCACATCAGCCGCATCGACCTGATCGGCAAGGATGCGATCGTGCTGAAGGACGGCAAGCAGGTCACCGAGTTCCGCGAGGGCATTCTGCCCTGGGCATTGCAGCACCCCTGCGCCCTGGTGTTCGACGAATACGACGCCGGCCGGCCGGACGTGATGTTCGTCATCCAGCGCGTGCTGGAGGTAGAGGGCCGGCTGACCCTGCTGGACCAGAACCGGGTGATCCGCCCGCACCCGTGCTTCCGGCTGTTCTCGACCGCCAACACCGTCGGCCTTGGCGATACCACCGGCCTGTACCACGGCACCCAGCAGATCAATCAGGGCCAGATGGATCGCTGGAACATCGTCGCCACGCTGAACTACCTGCCGCATGCCGAGGAGGTGCGGATCGTCATGGCCAAGATGGGCATCCCGGCCGGCGACGCGGCCCAGCGCAAGCGCATCGAGAGCATGGTGGCGCTGGCCGACCTGACCCGCGCCGGCTTCATCAACGGCGACATCTCGACGGTGATGAGCCCGCGCACCGTCATCACCTGGGCGGAGAACGCCCAGATTTTCGGGGGCGACCTGGCGTTCGCCTTCCGCGTGACCTTCCTGAACAAATGCGACGAGGCCGAGCGCAGCACGGTGGCCGAGTACTACCAGCGCTGCATGAACGCCGAGCTGGCCACCGGCAATTTCGTCCGCCGCGCCGGCTGATCGCCGGCGTCTTGCAGACCGGGCGGACCCAATGAGCGGCAGTACCGGCAGCAAGGACGCCCGCGCCGAGGATTTCAAGCGCGCCACCACCGGCGCGCTGCGCGCGGTGGCCGGCCAGCCCGACGTGACGGTGGCGTTCCAGCCCGGCCCGTCCGGCCTGTCCGGCCGGCGCGCCCGCCTGCCGCTGCCGACCCGCGCCCTGCCGCCAGCCGAGATGGCCAAGCTGCGCGGCGCGGCGGATAGCGTGGCGCTGCGGCTGCGTCACCACGACGACGCGATCCACGCCGCGCGGATGCCGCAGCCGCAGGAGGCGCGCGCCGTGTACGAGGCGCTGGAGCAGGCGCGGGTCGAGGTCGTCGGCGGTCGCCACATGGACGGCGTGGCCGCCAACCTGCGCGCGCGGCTGGCCGAGGAGTGCGAGGCCGAGGGCTTCGACCGCATGACCCGGCGCGACCAGCTGCCGATGGCCGCCGCACTCAGCCTGCTGGCGCGCGAGGCGATGAGCGGGCAGCGCAGCCCGGCCGGCGTCGCGCGCGTGCTCGACCAGTGGCGCGACACGCTGGGCGGCCCGGCCGATGCGGCGCTGGCCGAGATGGCGAGGGTCAGCGGCGATCAGGCACGGTTCACCCGCGCCGCGCGCCGGTTGCTGGCGGCACTCGATCTGGCCGAGGCCGAGGCCGAGGCCGAGCCGGACGAGACCGAGGAGGGCGAGGACCAGGCCGAGCAGCCCGGCGCGCAGGATCAGGCGCAGGATGCCGAGGCGCAGGGCGAGACCGAGAGCGACAGCACGCTCGGCGCGCAGTCCGACGAGACGCAGGGCGACGCCGCCGACGACCAGGATGGCGACGAGGCGCCGGACGATGCCGCCGCCGCCGAGGGCGAGGACAAGCCGGGCGGCCCGCAGCAGCGCCGCGAGCGCCCCGTCGCCGAGGGCGAGCCGCCATATCGCGCCTTCGCCCGCCAGTTCGACGAGGAGATCGACGCCGAGGATCTGTGCGATGCCTCGGAACTGTCGCGCCTGCGCCAGCAGCTCGACCAGCAGTTGCAGAACCTGCAAGGCGTGGTCAGCAAGCTGGCCAACCGGCTGCAGCGCAAGCTGATGGCGCAGCAGACCCGCGCCTGGGACTTCGATCTGGACGAGGGGCTGCTGGACGCTGGCAGGCTGGCCCGCGTGGTGGTCAACCCGATGCTGGCGCTGTCCTACAAGCGCGAGCGCGAGACCGACTTCCGCGATACCGTGGTGACGCTGCTGATCGACAATTCCGGCTCGATGCGCGGGCGGCCGATCACCGTGGCGGCGATGTGCGGCGACATTCTGGCGCGCACGCTGGAGCGCTGCGCGGTCAAGGTCGAGGTGCTGGGCTTCACCACGCGCGCCTGGAAAGGCGGCTCGTCACGCGAGCGGTGGGTGGCGGAGGGCAAGCCGCGCAATCCGGGGCGGCTGAACGACCTGCGCCACATCATCTATAAATCCGCCGACGCCCCGTGGCGCCGCGCGCGCAAGAATCTCGGGCTGATGCTGCGCGAGGGGCTGCTGAAGGAGAACATCGACGGCGAGGCGCTGCTCTGGGCCTATCGCCGGCTGCTGGTGCGCACCGAGCATCGCCGCATCCTGATGGTCATCAGCGACGGCGCGCCGGTCGATGACAGCACGCTGTCGGTCAACCCGGGCAACTACCTGGAGCGGCATCTGCGCCAGGTGATCGCCGAGATCGAGGGCCGCGACCAGGTCGAGCTGATCGCCATCGGCATCGGCCACGACGTGACCCGCTACTATCGCCGCGCGGTGACGATCGTGGACGCCGAGGAGCTGGGCGGCACGATGATGAAGAAGCTGACCGAGCTGTTCGACGAGGACGCGGCACTGGCCTGGGAGCGGGCGAGCATGGAGCGCGCGGCGCTGGTGGCGTAGGCGCGGCCGCGGCGCGTCGCTGTCATGGCGCCGGCGGCAGGCGAAGCGCGGCGCGCGCCTCGGCCGCGCTGGCCGGGCGGCGGTCATGGGCGGCGATCTCGCCCATTGCCAGCCCGACCAGCTCGGCATTGCTGCGCGCGAGCCGGTCGCGGGTGATGCGGATGTTGTCCTCAAGCCCGGTGCGCACCGCGTCGGCGCCGCGGGCCAGCGACCAGCGCATCACCTCGGTCTGGTGGCGGCCGATGCCGGCCGCCGTCCAGGTCGCGTCGGGCAATACAACGCGCAACTCGCCAAGCAGGATGTCCAGCAGACGCTCGCGCGCCGGCATGGCGTTCTGCACCCCCAGCACGAACTGCACGTGCGGGTGCTCGGACAGCAGCCCGGCATCGACCAGCCGGCGCGCGCCATGCAGATGCGACAGGTCGAAGATCTCGATCTCGGGCGCTATGCCGTGTGCCTGCATCGTGGTCGCGAGTTCAGTGACCAGCGCCGCGCCGTTCTCATAGACGATGCTGGGAAAGTTCACCGAGCCGGTGGACAGCGAGGCCATGTCCGGCCGGTGGCGCAGCGACAGCCCGCGCGCAGCCGGATCGCGGCCGCGCCCGCCGGTGGAGAACTGCACGATCATCCCCGGACAATGACGCCGCACGCCGTCCTGCACCTGCGCGAACAGCGCGGGATCCGAGGACGGGCTTTCGTCGGGATTGCGGACGTGGATATGCACCAGGCTCGCTCCGGCCTCGAACGCCGCATGGGTCGATTCGATCTGCTCGACGGGGCTGACCGGCACCGCCGGATTGTCCCGCTTGCGTGGAACCGAGCCGGTGATCGCGACGGCGACGATGACGGGGTTCATGCGATCACCTTCCCTGCTCGGCCACGAATGTCAGGCCGTCCAGCATCGCCCGGGCATGGCGCAGCGCCGCCGCCGCCGCAATGGCCAGCGGCGGCAGCAGCATCCATTCCAGCGTCCAGGCCGCGCCGGAGCGTTCGTTCTCGGCCACCAGCGCATGATTCAGGCCGCCGGCCTGCGTCGCGGCGAAGCGGGCCAGCGCCACTAGCACCTCGGCGGCGACCGGGTTGAATTTGTGCGGCATGGCCGAGGAGCCGCCGCCGGCGGCCAGCCGCGCCGCGCCGACCTCGTTCTGCGCCAGCAGCGCCACGTCCTGCCCGATCTTGCCCAGCGAGCCGCACACCAAGGCCAGCCAGTGTCCGAACTCCGCGATGGCGTCGCGCGCGCTGTGCCACGGCGGCGCCATGCCCAGTCCCAGCCGCGCCGCCAGCGCCGCCGCGACGGCATCGCCCTGCCCGGCCGATCCGCCGCGGACGCCGACCGGGCCGCCGAGCTGGATCACCAGCAGCCGCGGCGACAGCTCGGCCAACCGCTGCCCATGCCGCCGCAGCGGCCGCGCCCAGGCCTCCAGCTTGTCTCCGGCGGTGATCGGCAACGCCCGCTGCATCCGCGTGCGGCCCATGATCGCCACTTCGCCCTGCCTGTCACGCAGCCCGGCCAGGACGACGGCCACCGCGTCCAGCCGGCCGCCCAGCTCGGCCAGCACGGGCTTCAGCCGCAGGGTCAGCGCGCTGTCGACGACATCCTGGCTGGTCGCCTGGAAATGCAGCCAGTGTCGATGCGGCGGCTCCACGCTCTCGCGCAGCGCGGCGACGAAGGCCGGCCCGACGACGCCATCGCTCGCCAGGCCGGCGCGCAGGCGCTGCCAGTCCGGCGCGAACAGCGCGCACGCGGCCTGGATGGCGGCGGCGGCGGCCTCGGGCAGCACTCCGCATTCCGCCTGCGCCGCCGCCAGCGCCGCCTCCACCTGCAGCATCGCCGCCAGCTCGGCCGCGTCGGCGAACCATGCCGCCACCACCGCATCGCCGACCAGCGCGTCCAGCAGGCGCGGATGGGCGATGCTCACAGATCGAGGAACACGGTTTCGTCCGGTCCCTGGAGGCGGATGTCGAAGGTGTAACGCGCCAGCCCCTGATGCGCGTCGCGCGCGGCCAGCAGGGTGCGCCGCCGGCGCGGATCGGCGATGCGCGCCAGCAGCGGATCCGCCGCATTGGCCTGCATCTCGTCGGCGAAATACAGCCGCGTGTGCAGGCCGAGATTGATGCCGCGCGCCACGATCCACACCGATATGTGCGGCGCCGCCAGCCCTCCGCCGGCCAGCGCCACCGGTCCCGGCCGGATCGTCTCGAAGCGGAACTGTCCGCTGGACATGTCCGTGGGCTGCCGCCCCCAGCCGGCGAATGTCGGATCGGCGTTGTAGCGCCCGTCCGCATCGGCCTGCCAGATCTCCACCAGCGCGTCGGTGAGCGGCGCGCCCGCGCCGTCCAACACCGTGCCAGTGACCAGGATGCGCTCGCCGCGCGTCTCCGGCGTGACCATGCACCAGGCCGAGGTCGCGCTCCCATACGCCGGTGATCTCGACCCAGTTCGGGTTGCTGCCGATGTGCACGTACGGCCCGGCGGTCTGCGACGGCGTCTCGCGCAGGATCGGGTTCATGGCGTCGTCTCGAAGAAGGTGGCCCGGCGGCCGCGCAGCACGATGTCCCAGCGATACGCCAGCGCGTCCATCGGCACGCTGTTGCGGCGATCGAGCCTGGCGATCAGCTGCTCGATGCCGGCGCGGTCGGGGATGGTGGCGACGATCGGACATTGCCAGATCAGCGGATCGCCTTCGAAATACATCTGGGTGACCAGCCGCTGCGCGAAGGCGTGGCCGAACAGCGAAAAATGGATGTGCCCGGGCCGCCAGTCGTTGACGCCGTTCGGCCACGGATAGGCGCCCGGGCGGATGGTGCGGAAAGCGTACCAGCCCTCGGCGTCGGTGATCGTGCGCCCGCAGCCGCCAAAATTGGGATCCAGCGCCGCCTGATAGCCCTCGCGGGCGTGGCGGTAGCGACCGCCGGCATTGGCCTGCCAGCACTCCACCAGCGATCCGGCGACTGCGCGAGCGTTCTCGTCCAGCACTCGGCCGAACACCACGATGCGCTGGCCGACCGCCTCGCCGGTGCGGGCGTGATTGCCGATCAGGTCGTGGTCGAGCGGGCCGATGGCGGCGTGCCCGAACACCGGCCCCGACATCTCCGACGGCGTGCTCTCCAGCGACAGCGGCGGGTGCCGCGGCGCGCGCAGCAGCGTGCTCCGGTAGTCCGGCGTCAGCGCCGGCGGATGCCAGGCGCGGTCGCGCGGGTAGAACGGCCCGCGATCGCGCACCGAACTCATTCCGCCAGCACGGCTTTCGCCACGCGAAACGCGCGGTTGGCAGCCGGCACGCCGGCATAGACGGCGACATGCATGAACGCGGCGCGTATGTCCGCCAGCGTCGCCCCGGTGTTGGAGGTTGCGCGCAGGTGCACCGCCAGCTCCTCCTCATGGCCCAGCGCCGCGAGCAGCGCCAGCGTCACGATCGAGCGCTCGCGCAAGGTCAGCTCCGGCCCGGCCCAGACCGTTCCCCAGGCGGTTTCGGTGATGAACGCCTGGAAGCCGGCATCAAGGTCGGTCGCCGCGGCGGCGGCGCGATCGACATGCGCGTCGCCCAGCACGCGCCGGCGTGTCGCCATGCCGGCCTGATGCGTCGCACTCGGCTCAGCCATGACCAGGCTCCGTCAGGTGCTGTCTGATAAGCGCGGCGAGCCGGTCCGGCTGTTCGATGCAGGGCAGGTGGCCGGCGCCCGCGATCACCGCGAAACGCGAGGCGCGGATCATCGCCGCGGTCTGGCGCACCAGCTCGGGCGGCGTCGCGCCGTCCTCGTCGCCGACCACGCACAGACAGGGCGCCCGGATCGCGGCGGCCTCGCCCGACAGGTCGGCGTCGCGGATCGCGGCGCAGACAGCGGCGTAGCCACTCGCCGGAGTGCGCAGCAGCATGGTGCGCCAGCCGGCGACCTCGTCGGCGCGCTGCTCGCGGAAGGGCCGGGTGAACCAGCGGTCCAGCACCGCATCGGCGATCGCCTCCAGCCCGCCGCGCTCGACGGCGTCGATGCGCGCGCGCCAGCTCTCCGGGGTGCCGATCCGCGCGGCGGCATCGCACAGCACGAGCGCGCGGACCCGCGCCGGGCGGTGCGCTGCAAGATGCAGCGCGATCATGCCGCCGACGCTCAGCCCGACCAGCGCGCACGCCTCGGCCCCGACCACATCAAGCAGCGCGGCAACATCGTCCGCGTGGTCGCCGATGCCGAACCGGGCCGGCGGCAACTCCGAAAGGCCGTGGCCGCGCAGGTCGTAGCGGATCACGCGGTGATCCGGGACCAGCCTCGCCGCGACCGCATCCCAGATGCGAAGATCGCTGCCCAGGGAGTTTGCGAACACCACCGGGGGCGCGGTCGCTGGCCCGCTCGCCTGCCAGTGCAGGACCGCCCCGTTCAGGCGCGAGAACGTCATGCGGCGAACCCCAGCGCCTCGGCGTTGACCGACGCCTCCAGCCCGCCATCGACCGGCAGGTTGGCGCCGTTGATCCAGCGCGCGCCGTCCGAGCACAGGAACGCGATCGCCGGCGCGATCTCGGCCGCCCTGCCCGCGCGCCCGACGCGCGCGATGTCGCTGTCCACGCGCGCGTCGCCCAGCACGGCGCGGAATTGCGCCAGGATCGGCGTCTCCACCGGGCCGGGGCTGACCGCGTTGACGCGGATTGCGCGAGCTTTGAACAGCGGCTGATGCGCGGCGCGGAACGTCCACAGCAGCAGCAACTCCTTTGACAGCGGATAGCCGATCTCGTCGGTGGCGCCGTGCCGTGCGGCGAGAGCGGCCACGTCATCGGGAAACCCTGCCACATCGACCATCGCCTTCGCCCGCGCCAGGTTGGCGCGCCAGCCGAAGCCGGCGATCGAGGCGACGTTGACCACCGAGCCGCCCTCCCGCAGACGCGGCGCGACCGCCTCGGTCAGCGCCCGCAGGCCGAAGAAGTTGATCGCGAGCGTGGCCGCAATGCCCGGCGTGCCGGACACGCCAGCGACGTTGCACAGCGCATCCAGCCGGGGCGGCAGGCGCGCGACGAGTTCGGCGATGGCGCTCGGCCGCGCCGAGATCGGCGGCGATGAACTCGCCGACCGGGCGCACCGGCTCGCGCAGGTCGACGCCGATGACCTCGGCGCCCAGCCGTGCCGCGAGTTCGGCGGTGCGCGCGCCGATGCCGGAGGCTGCCCCGGTGACGAGGATGGTCTTGCCGAACAGCATCATCGGGATCTCGCTGCGGGATGGCGATGCGCGCGCGCCGGCAGCCGGACCCGGTAGCCGACGAACAGCAGCCGCAGCCCGGTGCGCGCCTCCAGGGCGCCCCACAGGCCGCGCGGCACGAACAGCGCGAACAGCAGCGCGGTCGCGCCCAGTCCGACCAGGTACCAGACCCCGGCATCGCCGAACCACGTCTCGATGGCGAAGAACACGACCGCGCCCAGGATCGGTCCCTCGAACGTGCCCAGGCCGCCGACCAGCACCATGAAGATCATGTACGCGCGTCCACTGCACGCTGAAATAGGTCTTCGGCTGAAAGGTGATGGCGGTGGCCAGCCACAGCGCCCCGGCCAGCGCCGCGCCAAACGCCGCCAGCACGAAGATCAGCCGCTTGGTCGCCAGCACCCGCACGCCGAGCGACGCGGCGGCCTCCTCGTTGTCGCGGATCGCCTGGATCGCAGCGCCCGTGCGGCTGCGCAGCAGCGCGAACAGCGCGGCCAGCAGCGCCGCCGCCGCCGCCAGCGCGCACCAGTAGGTCGCCGCATGGCGCGTCGCCGCCGAATAGGCGTTGAGCGCGATCAGCGAGGTGCCGGTCTCGCCCTGCACCAGCCTGTCGAGGTTGACCAGCAGATGCGCCAGCTCGGCCAGCACCCACATGCCGATCGCGAATTCCCCGGCACGCAGCCGCAGCATGGCGATCGAGATAGGAACCGACACCGCGGCGACGATCACCGCGGCCAGCAGCAGCGCCGGATAGACCGGGATGCCGGCGGCGGCCAGGCGCACCGCGGCATAGGCGCCGAGGCCGAAGAACGCCTGCTGGCCGACCGACACCAGCCCGCCATAACCGGCCAGCGCGTTCCAGGTGGCGGCCAGGATGACATAGATGAACAGCGTCGTCAGCCGGTCGACGGCGTTGGCATCCAGCAGCAGGGGCCCGGCGGCCAGCGCCAGCAGCGTCAGCCCGGCGACGCCGAGCGCCGCCGCCGATAGCGGAGTCCAGCGCTCGACCGTGATCCTGGCGCGCGTGCTCATCATCCGGCGGCCTGGCGACTGGTCCGGGCCGGGACCGGGCGGCCGCGCGGCAGCCGCGCGCGGCCTCGATACAGCCGGGCGAACAGCACCACAAGAAAGGCCAGGTGCCCGGCGATGAGGAAGCCCTGCGGGACGATCTGCGCGCCGACGCTCTGCGCGACGCCCAGCACGATGCCGCCGAGCAGCGTGCCCCACAGCGAGCCGGCGCCGCCGATCACCGCCGCCTCGAAGGCGAAGATCAGCTGCGGCGCGCCGGCATAGGGGTCGAAGGTCGCGCGCATCGCCAGCGCCGCGCCGGCGAGCCCGACCGTCACCATCGCGATCGCGGTGGCGATCGCGTTGACCCGGCGCGCGTCGATGCCGACCAGGCCGACGGTGTCGGGATCCTCGGCGGTCGCGCGGATCGCGCGGCCCAGTGCGGTGCGGACCAGCAGCAGGTGCAGGCCGCCGAGCAGCAGCGACCGCGGCAGCGAAGGTGCAGCGCCGCGAGCTGGCCGATCGAGATGTCGTCGGTCAGCGCCCAGCGAGTCATACGAGAGCGAGCCGATATACGGCGCCAGCGAGCGGGTGTCGGCGCCGAACTCCTGGAACAGCAGGTTGTCGATGACGATGGCCAGGCCGAAGGTGGCCAGGATCGGCAGCAGGAAGCCGCCGCGCGCGGCTGCGTTCCAGGATCGGCGCGCTGCAGCAGCCCAGCCGATCGCCGCCATCGCCGGCAGCACGATCAGCAGATCCCAGGAATGGCGAGACGCCGAAGCGGTCGGCCAGCACGAACAGCGCGAAGGCGGCGAGGACCGCCAGGCTGCCATGCGCGAGGTTGATGATCCGCATGACGCCGAACATGAAGGACAGGCCGCAGGCGATCAGCGCGTAATAGCCGCCGAGCAGCACGCCCTGGATGATCTGGTTGAGCCAGATCATGCCGGCAGCCCTGCGCGCGACTCCGTGTGCAGGCCGAAATAGGCGTCGGTGATGGCTCGCGCGCCGAGCGCGTCTGCGCGGCCCTGCAGCACGATCCGCCCTTCCAGCATGCAGACGACCCGGTCGGCGACGCGCATGGCGCGCGCCAGATCCTGCTCGACCAGGATGATGGTCGTGGCGCCCGCCCGCCATCAGCCCGGCCAGCGAGGCATAGACGCGGTCGACCGCCAGCGGCGACAGGCCGAGCGAGACCTCGTCGAGCAGCAGCAGCTCGGGGTTGGTCATCAGCGCGCGGCCGATGGCCGTCGCCTGCTGCTCGCCGCCCGACAGCGTGCCGGCGCGGCGCGTTGCGGCGCGCCTGCAGGTTGGGAAAGGCCTCGATCACGGCGTCCAGGTCCCAGGCGCCACGCCGTCCGGCGGCCCGCGCCAGCTTCAGGTTCTCGTCGACGGTCATCTGCGCGAACAGCCGCCGCCCCTCGGGCACCAGCGCGATGCCCAGCGCCGCGCGCGCGGTGCGCCGGCAGTCGCGGTGACGTCGGCGCCGCCGAACAGCACCCGCCCGCCGGCCGGCAGGTGCGCGCCGGCGATGGCGCGCAGCAGCGTGGTCTTGCCGGCGCCGTTGGCGCCGACCAGCGCCAGCGTCTCGCCGTGCTCCACGGCAAGATCGACGCCGCGCACCGCCTGCAGCAGGCCGTGCCGCGCATCGAGCGCCTCGACGCCGAGGCCGCGTCATGCCGCGGCGCCGCCCAGATAGGCGCCGACCACGGCCTGATCGGCCAGCACCGCATGCGGCTCGCCGTCGGCGATGATGCGGCCGGCATCCATGCAGACCAGCCGCTCGGCGACCTGCAGCAGCACATGGACGATGTGCTCGATCCAGACGATGCGCGATGCCGCGGACGCGCAGCTCGCGGATGATGCCGACCAGCTCGCCGGCCTCGGCGTCGGTCAGGCCGCCGCCGATCTCGTCCAGCAGCAGCAGCTTCGGGCCGGTCGCCAGCGCGCGGGCCAGTTCCAGCCGCTTGCGGTCGAGCAGCCCGAGCGTCTCGGCGCGCCGGTTGGCGAGCGCCAGCATCGCCGCAGAGGCGCAGCGCGTCCAGGCCGCGGTCATACGCCTCGGCGCGCGCGAAGCCGCCGCCATGCGCGGCGGCGACGAAGACGTTCTCGAACACCGTCATGCCGGCGAACGGGCGCGGGATCTGATGCGTGCGCACGATGCCGCGCCGGCAGCGCTCGGCGGCGGCCAGGCGGGTCACGTCATGGCTCGCGAACGCGACCGTTCCCGCCTCGGCGGCGTGGGCGCCGGACGAGCACGCTGAGCAAGGTCGTCTTGCCGGCCCCGTTCGGCCCGACGATGCCCACCGCCTCGTTCGCGCCGCATGCTGAAATCGACGCCGTCGAGCACGACCAGCGCGCCGAAGCGCTTGCCGATGCCCGACGCACGCAGAGATCGGCATCAGCCGGACATGCGCGGCCTCGCGGCCGTCACGCCGTTGAATACGGCAACGAGCTTGGCGCTCGATCGGCACGTTCGGGTCGGTCGCGTGCTCGGTCACGACATAGTCGAGCTTGAACTTGCAGCCGGCCGGCGCCTTGACCCATTGCGTGCCGATGATCGGGCCGGTGCGCGACGTTGGGCACCGGCCCGGTGGTGAAGTCGACGCGTGCCGCCGATCGTCGTCGGCCTTCAGCGTGCTCAGCGCCGGGCGACGGCGGCCTTGTCGCGCGGCATCGGCGCTCGCCTGCAGCGCCGCGACAGCCGGCATCGAGCAGCGCCAGGCTCGCGCCGAGCTGCTGCGTCCATTGCTTGCCCGAGGTCTGCTCGTAGCCGTCGGCGAGCTCGCTCGCCGCAGACGCCCGTCAGCGACGACTTGTAGGGGAAGGCCTTGTGCCAGTAGGCGGCGCTGCGAGATGTCGTAGCCGAGATCGGCCGAGCGCCTCGATCTGGCTGGGGAACAGGCCGGTCTTGGCGGTCTGGCAGATCTTGACCATGCTTGGCGTAGCCCTGCTGCGCCGCCTGCCGCCAGAACGCCGCGAAGTCCGGCGGGATCGGGAAGGAGTTGAAGATCTCGCAGCTGCTCCGCTTGAACATCGCGATCTGCGCGGAATAGTCGGTGGTGCCGTCCTCGTAGGGGCCGGGATCGACGATGGTGAAGCCCGGCCTTGGCCAGCAGCGGCGCGAGATTGGCGCGGATGGCGTTGCCGTCGGCGTCGTTGGGATAGAGCACGCCGACCTTCTTGTTGGTCGGGATCAGGTTCCATTGCGAGACGTAGGTCTTGATAGAACTCGCCGACGCCGAAGCCGAAATGATAGGTCCATTTGAACGGCGAGGGCTGGCCGGGCTTGGCGCCGCGGCCGAAATACCAGGCCTCCCACGGCATGACCGTGGACAGGCACGGCACGCCCGGCCGCCTCGCAGGCGTCGGCGACCGGATTGATGGTCTCGGGCGTCGAGACCGCCAGCATCAGGTCGACCCGGTCGCCGTTGATCAGCGATCTTGGCGAGCTGGCTGGCGCGCGACGGATCGGATTGCGTGTCGCGGTCGAGGATCTGCACGTCATAGGTCGTGCCGCCGACGGCAAGGCCTTTCGCCAGCGCCTTGCGAGCCAGCTGCAGCACATAGCCGTCGGTCTCGCCGAACCCGGCCAGCGCGCCGGTGCGCGGGCTGACGAAGCCAACTTTCAGCACATTGTCCGACGCCGCCGACGCGCGGCGCGCGCCCGCAGCAAACGCCAGCGCGCCCGTCCCGCCGATCAGCGCCCGCCGCGAAACGGCGTCAGACGGATTTTGCAACTTGGTCATGACATCGTCTCCCTGGTCCGCGTTCTCGCGGGCGGCCGCCCTACAGACTTGTCTCGCCTGCTTCGTCAGATCGGAAAATGTCCCGGCTCGGTCGCAACCGTGATCCAGCGCAGCTCGGTGAACTCGTGGATGGCGGCCTTGCCGCCGAAGCGGCCGTAGCCGGAATCCTTCACGCCGCCGAACGGCATCTGCGCCTCGTCATGCACGGTCGGGCCGTTGATGTGGCAGATGCCCGCCTCGATGCGCCGCGCCACGCCCATCGCGCGCGCGACATCGCGCCCGAACACCGCCGAGGCCAGCCCGTATTCGGTGTCGTTGGCGACTCGCACCGCTTCCTCCAGCGCCGCCGACGCGCACGATCGACACCACCGGGCCGAACGATTCCTCATCGTAGATCCGCATTGCCGGCGTGACGTGGTCGAGCACCGTCGCGTCCATCAGCGTGCCCCGCGCATGGCCGCCGGCCAGCATCCGCGCGCCGCGCGCCACCGCGTCGCGCACCAGCGCCTCGATCCGCTCCACCGCCTCCAGCCCGATCACCGAGCCGAGCGGCGTCGCCGCGCGGCGCGGATCGCCGGCCACCAATGTCGCGGCCTTGCGCGCCAGCTTGTCGGCGAAGGCGTCGGCCACCGCCTCATCGACCACGATGCGCTCGGTGGACATGCAGATCTGGCCCTGGTTCATGAAGGCGCCGAACGCCGCGGCGCGCACCGCCTCGTCGAGGTCGGCGTCGTCCAGCACCACGAACGGCGCCTTGCCGCCGAGTTCCAGCAGCGCCGGCTTCAGGTGGCGCGCGGCGACCTCGGCCACCATGCGGCCGACCCGGGTCGAACCCGTGAAATTGACCCGGCGCACGACCGGATGGGCGATCAGCGCCTCGACGATGCGCGCGGCGTCGGCCGGCGCGTTGCTGATCGACATTGACCACGCCGCGATCCAGGCCGGCCTGATGCAGCACCTCGCCGATCAGCCCGTGCGTCGCCGGGCACATCTCCGAGGCCTTCAGGATCACCGTGTTGCCGCAGGCCAGCGGCATGGCGACGGCGCGCACGCCCAGGATGACCGGGGCGTTCCACGGCGCGATGCCCAGCACCACGCCGACCGGCTGGCGCACCGCCATGGCCAGCAGGCCGGGCTTGTCCGACGGGATCACCTCGCCGGCGATCTGCGTGGTCATCGCCGCGGCCTCGCGCAGCATGCTGGCGGCAAGGCCGACGTTGAACCGCGCCCAGCCCTCGGTGGCGCCGGTCTCCTCGGCCATGCTGGTCACGAACGCGTCGGCCCGCGCCTCCAGCAGCGCCGCCGCCGCCATCAGCCTGGCGCGGCGGGCGGACGGGCCGAGCGCCGACCAGGCCGGGAAGGCCGCCGCCGCCGCCGCCGCCGCCGCGGCCGCATCGGCCAGGCTGGCGGCGGGCGCCCGGCTGGCCACCTCGCCGGTCAGCGGGTTGCGCCGCTCGAACAGCGCCGCATCGGAGGCAGCGCGGCGGTCGTCGCCGATCAGCAGGCTGGTGTCCAGCATGACCGCTCCCTTGCCCCGTCCACGCCGCCTGGTTCGGGCGAGGATGAGTAGGCCGCACTCGACGCCGCAACGTAATGCACTATCCTGGATAAAACTTGCACTTTCTGGAGGTGTCAGCGCCTTGGTCCCGCTGCCGGCCAGCCGTATCGACGCCGCCCGCATCGCGGCGGCCCTGGCGCATCGCACCTGGGACCTGGATGACCCGGCCCGCTGCCGTTTGGTGCTGCTGACCGGCGGCCGCGCCGCGCTGGCGGTGGCCCGGCAGCCCGGTCTGCAGATCACCGCGCCGGCGCTGCTGTGGCTGCCGCACACGGTGCGCGGCAGCCTGCAGGTGCTGGCCGGCGGCGAAGGATTCGTCGCCTCGGCCGGCCTGGATCTGCTGCAACGCACGCTCGGCGACCCGGCGCTGGCAGTGCACCTGCGCCCGCTGCTGGACCGGCTGATCCTCGCCGGGGCGGACATGCTGGCCCCGCACCTGGCGGCGGTGGCGGACGGCTTCGCCGGGCTGGTCAGCGAGGCTCCGGGCCTGCGTCCGGGCGCCGCGGCGATGGCCGGGCTGCAGCTCGCCGCGCTGCTGCTGCTGCTGTGGCGCTGCGCCGGGATGCCCGGCGAGGCCGGGCGGCGCGGCGCTGGGGCCACCACCGCGCAGCGCTACCGCCAGTTGGTCGAGCTGCATTATCGCGACGGGCTGCGCATCGACGCCTTCGCCGCGCGGCTGGGGGTGACGCGGGCGCACCTGCACGACGCCTGCCTGCGCGCCACCGGCCGAACGCCGCTGGCGCTGCTGCACGACCGCCTGCTGGCCGAGGCGCGCACCCGTCTGGAGCAGACCGATCTCTCGGTCGAGCAGGTCGGCTACGGCATCGGCTTTCGCGACCCCGGCTATTTCAATCGCTTCTTCAAGCGGCTGGCCGGCCAGTCCCCGGGCGCCTATCGCCGGCTTGCGGCGGCGGCGCGGCCGGCGCCGGCGACCCCGTCCTTCGCTGCCTGGCCCTGAACGCGGTCGGCGAGATGCCCGTCTCGCGCAGGAAGAACCGCGAGAAATAGGCATCCTCGGTGAAGCCGACCGCCGCCGCGACCTGCTTCACGCCGAGTTCGCTGAATTCAAGCAGGCGCTGCGCCTCCAGCGCCACCCGCGCATGCAGCGCGGCGAGCGGCGTCATCCCGAGATGGGCGCGGCACAGGCGGCGCAGATGCACCTGCGTCATGCCGAGCCGCCCCGCATACTCGGCAATCGGGCGATGCGCCTGGAAATCCCGGTCGATCATCTGCCGGAAGCGGACGACGTGGCTCAGGCCTTTGGGCGGCGCGCGCCCGTCGCCGCCGGCGGGCGCGTGCTGGGCTCGCCAGGCCGCGAGCCAGGCGATCAGGATCTGCGCGCGCATCATCGCCGCGCGCCCGGCGGCGCGGCCGGCGAACTCGGCCGCTACCGCCGCGAGAACTCGCGGCGATGGCCAGCGCCGCCTCGGGCTGGTCGGCGAGGTTCAGCACCAGCGGCCGGCAGAGCGCGTGCCACGCCTCCGGGCTGGCCTGCAGGATCGCCGCGAGCTGGTCCTGGTACAGCGTCAGCACCAAGCCCTGCACGGGGTTCGAAAAGTGATAGCCATGCACCACGAAGGCCGGCACCAGCGCCACGCAGGGCGGGGTCAGGACCGCCGGTTTGCCGTCGATCACCGCCTGTCCTTCGCCGCCCGACAGGAACAGCATCTGGAACAGTTGTTCGTGACGGTGCGGGCCGATGCGGAAATCATGCAGCCGGCTCCGCGCCTCGATGGTCTCGCAATGCAGGAAATCGCCCGCACCGCGCGACGCCGGCTCGCCGTACAGCGCATAGGTCGGCACCGCGCGCATCGTGTGGCTCCTCGGGACCAGGGTTCCGGCCGCTGGTTCGCAATGTCCAGCACTTTGTCGGTTCCGTCCATTGGATGGGCGCCGCGCCCGCTGCAGCCTGCGCGAAACGGAGGGGCAGCCATGCGGACGCAGGTGGCGATCATCGGCGCGGGCCCGGCGGGACTGATGCTCGGCCGATTGCTGGAGCAGGCCGGCATTGACGCGGTGATCCTGGAGCGGCGCACGCGCGACTACGTGCTGTCCCGCGTCCGCGCCGGCGTGCTGGAGGCGGGCAGCGTGGCGCTGCTGCGCCAGGCCGGGCTGGCCGCCCGTGTCTCGGCCGAAGGTCTGGTGCATGACGGTTGCAGCCTGAGCTTCGACGGCGACCTGCACCGCATCGACTTTCGCGCCCTGACCGGCCGGTCCGTCACCGTCTATGGCCAGACGGAGGTGACGCGCGATCTGATGGACGCGCGCGACGCCTCCGGCGGCATGACGGTGTATCAGGCCGACGGCGTGTCGCTGCACGATGTCGCCGGCCAGCGGCCGCTGGTGCGCTACCGGCATCAGGGCATGGCGCACGAACTCGCCTGCGACTTCATCGCCGGCTGCGACGGTTTCCACGGCGTGTCGCGCGCCAGCGTCCCGCCTGGCGCGCTGGAGGTGTTCGAGCGCGCCTACCCGTTCGGCTGGCTCGGCGTGCTGGTGGACCAGCCGCCGGTCGCGCACGAGCTGGTCTATGCGCATCACCCGCGCGGCTTCGCGCTGTGCTCGATGCGCTCGGCCAGCCGGAGCCGATATTACCTGCAGGTTCCCTCAGACGCCGCGGCGCGGTCGGACGCGGCATGGTCGGACGCGGCGTTCTGGGACGAACTGCGCCGCCGCCTGCCGCCGGCATTGGCCGGGGCGTTGCGCACCGGGCCTTCGCTGGAAAAATCGCTGGCGCCGCTGCGCAGCTTCGTGGCCGAGCCGCTGCGCTTCGGGCGCCTGTTCCTGGCTGGCGACGCCGCGCATATCGTCCCACCCACCGGCGCCAAGGGACTGAACCTGGCGCTGGGCGACATCGCCCTGATGGCCGAGGCGCTCGCCGAATACTACCGCGCGCGGTCCACGGCGGCGCTTGACGCCTATTCCGCCCGCGCGCTGCGACGCATCTGGCGGACCGAGCGGTTCTCGTGGTGGATGACGACGCTGCTGCACAGCTTCCCCGATGCCGACGGGTTCGCGCGACGCATGCAGCGCGCCGAGTTCGACACGCTGGTCGACTCGCCTGCGGCATGCGCGATGCTGGCGGAGAACTACACCGGGCTGCCGATCTGACACTTGGCGGAGACGGCGCGCGCTATGCGGCCTCGTCGCTGTGCGACGGCTCAGGCAGGGTCACGCCGTCATACAGATCCGGCAGGCGGATCGGGCTGATCCCGACTTCGGGCAGCGCCAGAACCGCGTCGGGCCCGAACAGCAGATGGCCCACCCAGTCCGCGCCCTCGCGCGAGAACACCGTCGCCGCCATGCGGTCCTGTTCCAGCATGACATAGCGCATGATCGACGGCGTCGCCTGGTATTCGAAATTCTTCTCCGTCCGGTCCTTCAGCGCAGTGCTGTCGGACAGCACCTCGAACACCACGACGGGATCATGCACGACGCCCTGTCGAGCCAGGATCGCGGCCGCCTGTTCCGAGCAGGTGATGCTGGCATCGGGATAGCGGATGCGTCCGGCGACCTGGACCTTGGCGTCGTTGTTGTAAGCCCTGCAGGTCTTGCCGCGCAGGCCGTTGACGAGGCTTGCTGCAAGGTTCATCGCGATCGCCGAATGCGCCAGCGATCCGCCCGCCATCGCCACGGCGCGGATCCCGTCGAACTCGTAGCGGATCGGCTGCAATTCCTCCCAGGCGAGGAACTCCTCGATCGTCATGGACTGCCGCTGCATGGCTGCGCTCATTGCGCAACCCTAGCAGTCTTGCTGGCCTCACGCCACCATCGGCGGCGGCGACTCGCCCGGCACATGGCCCGGATCGGCGGGCGGCAGCTTCTCGGGCACCGGCGGCAGGTCGGGGCCGGGCGGCGGGGTCGGGTCGGTGCCGGGCATCTCCGGCGGCAGCACGGGGGGCAGGTCGCTCATCTCGGAACTCCTGTTCAGCCGCCGACGACCGTGCCGCCGTTCGGGTGCAGCACCTGCCCGCTCATGTACGAGGCATCCTCGGAGGCGAGGAAGATGTAGCAGGGGGCCACCTCGTCGGGCTGTCCGGGCCGCTTCATCGGCGCCTGCTCGCCGTGCTTGGCGGTCTTTTCATCCGGGTAGCTGGCCGGGATCAGCGGCGTCCAGATCGGACCGGGCGCCACCGCGTTCACCCGAATTCCCCGCTCCATCAGCAGCGTCGCGATCGAGCGCGTGAACGCCACGATCGCTCCCTTGGTCGCCGCATAGTCCACCTGCGCCGGCGAGCCCTTGTACGCGGTCACCGAGGTCGTGTTGATGATGGTCGCGCCCGCCTTCAGATGCGGCAGCGCGGCGCGCGTCAGGAAGAACTGGCCGAAGATGTTGGTCCGGAATGTGCGCTCGATCTGCTCGTCGGTCAGCTTCTCGAACTCCGGCTGCAGGTGCTGCTCGGCGGCGTTGTTGACCAGGATGTCGAGCTTGCCGAACTGCCGGATGGTCTGATCCACCGCGTCGTCGCAGAAGGCGCTGCTGCCGATGTCGCCGCTGACCGCCAGCGTGCGCCGGCCCTCGGCCTGGATCAGCCGCATCGTATCCTGCGCGTCCTCGTGTTCGTCCAGGTAGGCGAAGGCGACATCCGCGCCCTCCTTGGCGAAGCCGATCGCCACCGCCCGGCCGATGCCGGAATCGCCGCCGCTGATCAACGCGACCTTGCCGGTCAGCTTTCCGGCGGCGCGGTAATCGCGCATCTCCGCGCGCGGGGCCGGGTCCATCCGCGCCTCCGATCCCGGCTGGTGCGACTGGGATTGCGGCGGCATGGTCTTGTCGCTCATCGCCTGCCCTCCTTGCTGCTGCGCGTCCGCGTCAGCGGCGCTCCGTGTCAGAGCGCGGGGCCACGCCCGCGGGTTCCTTGCGGCGTCTCCACACCCCCTCACTTCCCTGCCAGACCAGCAGGCCGGGAACGCCGACCAGCAGCTCGCGCGCGCGCTTGACCATCGACAGCGCGACCGCCGTCCCGGGCGGCACGCCGAACAGGCCGGCGACCAGCACGAAACCCGCCTCCTGCACGCCCAGCGCGCCGGGCACCACGAAGCCGGCGCTGCGGGCGGCCATGCCGAGGCTTTCGATGCAGAACGCCGCCGCGGCGCCCGGCAGCGGGCCGATGGCCGCCAGCACGATCCAGGTCTCGGCAACCCCGAGCAGCCAGGCCAGCAGGTGCAGCGATGTGGCCGCGGACAGCGCGCGCAGATCGCGCCGCCGCTCGACGAACGCCGCCTGCAGCCCGCGCAGGTCGAGCCGGGGAAGGCGGCGGCGCAGTCGCGCGGCGCCGGCCTCGACCAGCCGCAGCAGGCCGAACCGCTGTGCCGCGGCGAATCCGGCTACGCCCAGGCACAGCGCCGCGCCGCCGCCGGCCAGCCACGGCACCCAGCGGCGATCCGGGCTGACCGCGGCCAGGACGGCGATGCCGGCCAGCGTGAAGGCCGCTTGCGCCGCCGCCTCGACCGTCACGTCCAGCACCGTTGCCGCCGCGGCGCGCGCCTGGCCCACGCCGCGCGCGGCCAGCAGCCGCACGGCCGCGATGTTGCCGCCAATCTGCGCCACCGGCAGCATCGCGTTCACCGCCTCGCGCACCCAGCGGATGCGCCACCAGGCGACCGGCCCGGGCCGCGGCCGGCCGCACAGCCCGCGCCAGGCCAGCGCCGACAGCCAGAGCTGCGCGGCGTGGATCGCCAGGCAGGCCGGCAGCGTCCATGCCGCGCCGGCGACCTGCGCGCCGATCTGCCGCGCGCCGAGCCAGGCCACCAGCGCCACCAGGGCGCCGCCGCCGAGCGCCGCGGCGGACAGCCGGGGCAGGATCAAACGGGGACGTGTCACGCCGCCAGTGTCGGGCGGCGCGAGGCGTCAGGCAAACCAGCGGCTCGCGCGCGCCGCGTGCTGCCGGGCTGGTGCGGCCGGATTGCGTTGCGGCCGTCCCTGGCGGACAACGCGGCGCCATGACGCACCTTCGCCTGCACAACAGCCTGACCCGCCGGCGCGAGGACTTCGCCCCGGCCGACGCCGCGCATGTGCGGATGTATGTCTGCGGCCCTACGGTCTATGACCTGGCGCATCTGGGCAACGCGCGCTCGGCGGTGGTGTTCGACCTGCTGGCCCGGCTGCTGCGCCGGCTGTATCCGCGCGTCACCTATGTCCGCAACATTACCGACGTTGACGACAAGATCGCCGCGCGCAGCCGCGACACCGGCGAGAGCATCGCCGCCATCACGCAGCGGACCACGGCCGACTACCACGCCGACATGGCCGCCGTCGGCTGCCTGCCGCCCGACATCGAGCCGGCGGCGACCGCGCATGTCGGCGAGATGATCGTGCTGATCGGGCGGCTGCTGGCCGGCGGGCACGCCTATGCGGCGGCCGGGCACGTGCTGTTTTCTGTGTCCAGCTATCCGGCATACGGCGCGCTGTCCGGCCGCAGCCCGGACGAGCTGCTGGCCGGCGCGCGCGTGGACATCGCGCCGTACAAGCGCGATCCGGGCGATTTCGTGCTGTGGAAGCCGTCCACCCCGGATCTGCCCGGCTGGGACAGCCCGTGGGGGCGCGGCCGGCCGGGTTGGCATATCGAATGCAGCGCGATGTCATGGCGCTATCTGGGCGAGGCGTTCGACATCCACGGCGGCGGCCAGGACCTGCTGTTCCCGCACCACGAGAACGAGATGGCGCAGTCGTGCTGCGCGTTTCCGGGCAGCGCCTTCGCCCGCGTCTGGGTGCATAACGGCATGCTGCTGGTCGGCGGCGAGAAGATGAGCAAAAGCCTCGGCAATTTCCGCACGGTGCGCGACGTGCTGGCCGAGGCTCCCGGCGAGGCGGTGCGCCTGCTGCTGCTGCGCGCGCAATACCGCGCCACGCTGGACTTTTCCGATGCCGCGCTGGCCGAGGCGCGGCGCGATCTGGACCGCTGGTACCGGGCGCTGCTGCGCTCCCCGTCGGGCGTGTCGGACGCAATGCCGGAGCCGGTCATGGACGCGCTGTGCGACGATCTCAACACGCCGGCTGCCTTCGCCGCGATGCACGCGCTGGCGGACGCGGCGATGGCGGGCGATGCGCGCGCCGCCGGCGGGCTGCGCGCGGCGGGCGCGCTGATAGGTCTGCTGCAGACTGATCCGCGGATCTGGTTCCAGGCGGCCGGCGACGCGGCCGCGCTGCCGGCGGCGGCAATCGAGGCGGCCATTGCCGAGCGGCTCGCGGCCCGTGGCGCGCGCGATTTCGCCCGTGCCGACGCGATCCGCGCCCGCCTCGCTGACGCCGGCGTGCTGCTGGAGGACGGGCCGGGCGGCACTACCTGGCGGCGGCAGTAGCGCCGTGACCGGCCGCGACGGCGGCGCGGCGCTGGCGCCGATCGGCCGCAGCCCGGCGGTGATCCTGGTGCGCCCGCAGCTGGCCGACAATATCGGCGCGGTGGCGCGTGCGATGGCCAATGGCGGCCTGTTCCATCTGCGCCTGGTCGCCCCGCGCGACGGCTGGCCGCAGGAGCGGGCCTGGCGCACCGCCTCCGGCGCCGACGCGATCCTGGACGCGCTGACCCTGCATGACACGGTGGCCGATGCCGTAGCCGACCTGCACCACGTCTTCGCCACCTGCCCGCGCCCGCGCCACATCATCAAGCCCGTGCTGACCGCGCGCGGCGCGGCCGCCGAGCTGCGGGCCATCTGCGCCCGCCCGGCGCTGCGCGCCGGCGTGCTGTTCGGACCGGAGCGGGCGGGGCTGGACAACGACGACATGGCGCGCGCCGACGCGCTGGTGCGGTTTCCGCTCAACCCCGCCTTCATGAGCCTGAACCTGGCGCAGGCGGTGATGGTGGTGGCCTATGAGTGGTGGACGGCCGCCGACCAGACGCCGCCGCGCGCGCTGATGACCAACGAGACGCGGGTGGCGACCAAGGGCGAGCTGGACAATCTGTTTCGCCACCTGATCGCCGAACTGGATGCCTGCGGTTTTCTGGACAACCTGCCGAAGCGACCGGGCATGGTGCGCAACCTGCGCCACTTCCTCGAGCGCGGCGAGGCGACCGAGCAGGAGCTGCGCACGCTGCACGGGGTCGTGACGGAGTTGGCGCGGGGGCGGCGGAAGCAGGCGTAGCTCCTCAATGCTGAAACGGAACGCTTGCAGGTCAGGCCGGTATTCCCGAAGCCTATCAAGTCCGCCCCGGACGAGACTGACCGCCGCTTCTCTGGAAGTCCCTTGCCGCGACGTCATCCTCATCCGCGGAAACGATCCGCACAGGCGCGTGGCGCACCCCGCGACACGTTCTCGGGACCAGATTACCTTTCACTGTTCCGCTAGCGCGGATGGTGCTGAGCGGCGTGCGTGTTCTACGCCCGGCGCCGCATGGTGGCCGAGGGATGACTCGCCTGCGCTCGGTATGCGAGACGGTTTCGATGGGGAGGATGCAATGACTGGCGAGAACGCTGGTGACGCGCGGAGCGCAAGCGAACTGATCGACGCGAAGATCGCGACGCTGGGAAATTGGCGAGGTGCGACACTTGCCCGGATCCGGCAACTGATTTGGCTGGCGGATCCTGACGTGGTCGAAGAAGTGAAATGGCGGAAGCCCACGAATCCATCGGGTATCCCCGTTTGGTCTCACGCCGGCATCATCTGTACCGGCGAAACCTATGCTGCCTACGTCAAACTGACCTTTGCCCGGGGTGCGTCGTTGCCGGACCCGTCTGGCCTGTTCAATGCCAGCCTGGACGGCGGCGCCCGACGTGCCATCGACGTTCGCGAGCAGGACCAGATTGACCAGGAAGCATTCAAGGAACTTATCCGCGCCGCCGTCAGGCACAACGCCGCAGGAAAGCCGCGCTGATCGTGCTGGAAATCGCTGGCGGATTCTTCCGCCCACCCTGATAGGAGCGCGTCGGCGGGTCAGCCCTCCGCGCGCGCCGGGGTTCCCTCACGCCCCCCGGCCCGGCATCCTGCGGCGATGACCCCCACCGACCCCGCCCTGATGTCCGCCGAGGAGCTGCTCGCGCAGTACGCGCGCGGCAGCCTGACCCCCGTCGATGCGCTGCAATCGGTGACGCAGCGCGTCGCCCGGCTCAATCCGCGCCTGAACGCCTTTGCCGTGATGAACCCGCAGGCCCAGGCGGCGGCCGGCGAGAGCGCCGCGCGCTGGCGCGCCGGGCGGCCGGCAGGGGAGCTGGACGGGGTGCCGGTGACGGTCAAGGATCTGGTCGATGTCGCCGGCCTGCCGACGCGGCGCGGCAGCCGGCTGACCGATCCCGCGCCGCTGGCCGAGGACGCGCCGCTGGTCACCTCGCTGCGCGCAGCCGGCGCGGTGATCGTCGGCAAGACCACCACCACCGAGTACGGCTGGAAATCTCCGGGTGACTGCCCTCTGCACGGCATCACTCGCAACCCTTGGAACACCGACCTGACGCCGGGCGGCTCCTCGGCCGGCGCTGGGGCGGCGGCGGCGGCGTGCTTCGGTCCGCTGCATGTCGGCAGCGATGCCGGCGGCTCGATCCGCATTCCCGCCGCTTGGTGCGGCGTCGTCGGGCTGAAGCCCAGTTTCGGCCGGGTGCCGCAATGGCCGCTCGGCGCGTTCGCCCCGGTGTCGGTGGCCGGGCCGATCACGCGCACGGTGCGCGATGCCGCGCTGATGCTGGGCGCCATTGCCCGGTTCGACCTGCGCGACCCGTTCTGCCTGCCCGACGACCCGCGCGACTGGCGGGCGGGGCTTGAGGATGGCGTGGCCGAACTGCGCGTCGCCGTGCTGCGCAATCCCGGGTTCGAGGCGCCGGTGGACTGGGAGGGCATGGCCGCCATCGAGGACGCGGCGGGGCTGCTGGGCGAGGCCGGCGCCGAGGTGGAGGAGGCCGATCCCGGCCTGCCGGACATCCGCCGGGTGTTCGGCCGCCTGTGGGGCGTGGCGCTGGGCCGGCTGGTGGCGGGGGTGCCCGAGACCCGCCGCCACATGCTCGATCCGGGGCTGCTGGAGGTGGCGGCCGCCTGCGCCCAGGTGCCGGCCGGCGAGATGATCGAGGCGGAGGCGATGCGCGTCGCCGCCGCGCACGCCATGGCCCGGCTGCACCAGCGCTACGACCTGGTGCTGTGCCCCTCGGTGCCGCAGGGACCGCCGCCGGCCGACGCGCCGACGCTGGATCCGATGACGGCGCTGTGGACGCAATGGGCGCCGTGGACGTTCCTGTTCAACCTGACCCGCCAGCCCGCGATCAGCGTGCCCATGGGATTTTCTGCCGCCGGCATGCCGCGCGGCGTGCAGCTTGCGGCCGCGCTATATCGCGACGACCTTGTGCTGCGGGCGGCGCGCACGCTGGAGGTGGCGCAGCCCTTTCCCATTCCGGAACTGGCATAGCAACCCGATGCTGTCGCGCCCCGCCTTCGCGCAACCCGATCCCGCCCGCATCGCAGCGCTGATCGCGGACCACCCGTTCGGCGTGCTGGTCACGCACGGGCCGGACGGCATGGATGCCTCGCACCTGCCGTTCGTGCTGCGTTCGGCCGACCCGCCGGTGGTGGAGGGCCACCTTGCCGCCGCCAACCAGCAATGCACCGCCATCGCCGCCCGGACCGAGGCGCTGGCGATCTTCTCCGGCCCACACGCCTATATCGCACCCGGCTGGTATGCGGCGCAGCCGGCCGTCCCGACCTGGGACTACTGCGCCGTGCACCTGCACGGCCGCCTGGAGCCGCTCACCGACCAGGTCGGGATGGTGGCGATGCTGGACGAGCTGGCGAGCGACGATCCGGGGCGGTTCGCCTTCGGCCACCTGCCGGAGACCTATGGGGCGAAGATGATGCAGGGTATCCGCGCCTTCCGCCTCGTCGCGCTGCGGGTCGAGGCGCAGTGGAAGCTGAGCCAGAACCGCAGTGCCCGCGACCGCGAGGGCGTGATCCGGGCGCTGCGCGGGCGCGGGCAGGACGACATTGCCGACCTGATTGCGGCTACGCTGCCGCCGTCCTGAGACGCAAGCCGGCCGGACCGGCCGGCTGGCCGAGATGCTCCCGGCGCGGGTCGCCTATGGCCCAGACTGCGATCTACTTCGCCATGCAACTGTCAGAAGCGGCGCGATTTGGCCGGATCGCCTGAATCCCGGCATGATCGAACAGCCCTCGGCCCTGACTTACCGGTATGCGCAGCGTCGAGGGATTGTGCGTCGGCCGTGCTGGCTTCATCGCCCCGATGGACGAGGCGGCCCGGCTAGAAGCCTTCGCGTTCCAGGCGCTTGCGCTCCATCTTGCGGGCGCGGCGGACTGCCTCGGCGGCTTCGCGGGCGCGGCGCTCGGATGGCTTCTCGAAATGCCGGCGCAGCTTCATCTCGCGAAAGATCCCCTCGCGCTGCATCTTCTTCTTGAGCGCCTTGAGCGCCTGATCAACGTTGTTGTCGCGAACCACTACCTGCACTTGGCCGCCTTCTCCTGTCCGCTGGGCGTCCCGCCGATCGGGACGCACGAAAGTTCTGTCCGCCGCGGCACCCCGCGCGGAAGCTGGCGCTCATAGCATGCGGTCCGGGCCTCGCCAAAGGGTTTTGCGGACCCAATCTGGTGAGCGCCACACCAGGGAGGCGGCATGGCCATCCTCAAGATCGCCCGGATGGGCCACCCCATCCTGTTGCGCCGCGCCGAGCCGGTGGCCGACCCGGCTAACTCGGAGGTGCAGCGGCTGATCGCCGACATGATACAGACGGTGGAGGATGCCGGCGCCGCCGGGCTGGCGGCGCCGCAGGTGCATGTGCCGCTGCGCCTGTTCGTGTTCCGGGTCGGCGCCGGGCGCGCCTCGGGCGCGGCGGACGATTCCGACATGGAGCTGCAGGCGGTCATCAACCCGGTGCTGCAGCCGTTGGACGAGACCCGGGTGCTGGGGTGGGAGGGCTGCCTGTCGATTCCGGGGCTGAAGGCCGCGGTTCCGCGCTGGCCACGCATCCGCTACGCCGGTCTGGACGCGCGCGGAGCGCCGTTCGAGCGCACCGCCTCGGGCTTTCATGCTCGCGTGGTGCAGCACGAGACCGACCACCTGGACGGGATCCTGTATCCAATGCGGATGACCGATCTTTCCCGGTTCGGCTTCCTGGAAGAACTGGCGCAGGCGGAGGCCGAGGCGTGAGCCGTCAGGCAGCGGCCGGCTGCAGAGCCATGTCCGCCGCGCCGTCGGCATCTCCCGGTCCTGGCAGGGCGACTCCCTCGTAGAGGTCTGCCATCCGGATTGCGGCGATGCCGACCTCCGGCAACGCCAGAGTGGTTCCTGGCGCCACCAGCAGGTGGCCCACCCAGTCGTCGCCGTCGCGCGCGAACACCGTGGCCGCGATGCGGTCCTGCTCCAGCATCACGTAGCGCATGATCGACGGCGTGGCCTGACATTCGGCGTTCTTGTCGGTCCGATCGGTGGCCGACGTGCATTCGGATAGCACCTCGAACACCACCACCGGGGCGTGGACCACGCCCAGCCGCGCCAGCTCGGGCGCCACCTGTTCCGAGCAGCTGATGCTGGCGTCCGGGTAGCGGATCCTGCCGGCGACCCGCACCTTCGCGTCACTGTTCTAAAGGCGACAGGGCTTGCCGCGCAGCCCTCCTCCGAGAGCGATCGCGAGGTTCAGGCCAATTGCCGAGTGCGCCAGCGAGCCGCCGGCCATCGCGACCGGCTGCATCCCGTCGAACTCGTAGCGGATCGGCTGGCGCTCCTCCCACGCGAGGAACGCCTCGACCGTCATCGCGCGCTGCTTCAGGGCGGCACTCATGCGCGAAGCCTAGCAGCAACCGCCCACCCTCGCCACATCGCAGAACCACCCAGGAGGTCTCGCCGATGGCCGACACCGCATCCAGCGCCGCGCCCGAACGCTCTCCCGAACGCGACGCGGCGATCGACGCGCTGCTGCCGCGGGTGGCGACCCAGGGCTGGACCTTCGAGGCGCTGCGCGGCGCCCTGCGCGACGGCGGCGGCGACGAACTGGACGCCGAGCTGCTGTTCCCCGGCGGTGCGCCCGATATGATCGAGGTGTTCTGCGACCTCGCCGACCGGCGCATGGAGGCGGCGGCGGACGTGGCCTCGCTGCGCCTGTCCCAGCGGGTGCGCGCGGTGATCGCCTTGCGTCTGGAGCAAAACTATATGGCACGCGAGGCGATCCGCCGCGCGCTGGCGATCCTCGCGCTGCCGCGGCACGCGGGGCTGGCGGCGCGGATCACGGCGCGCACGGTGGACGCGATCTGGCACGCCGCGGGCGACCGTTCGGCGGACATGAGCTGGTATTCCAAGCGCGCCATCCTGGCCGGGGTGTACGGGGCGACGCTGCTGTTCTGGCTGCGCGACGACGGCGAGGAGAGCGCCGATACGCTGGCGTTCCTGGACCGCCGCCTGGCCGGGGTCGCGCGCATCGGCAAGCTGCGGGCGCGGCTGAAGCCCGCGGCATAGCCCGGACCGGAACCGGCGACGCCGGAAAAGCGTTCCGCCCCCGCATACATCCAAGGAGGCGAGCATGCGCGGCGTCCTGCTCTGGCTGATCGGCATCCCGATCCCGGTCATCATCCTGCTTTACCTGTTCCACGTGCTCTGAGCCTCTTGAGGCCGTCCCGACGGTTGCCCATTTCCTGAGCATATCGGGCGCCGCTGCCGTAGGGGCGGCTGCCCGGGTCGCCTGAGCACAGGGACATGACATGGACATCGAGAAGTTTACCGAACGCGCCCGCGGCTTCCTGCAAGCGGCGCAGACCATCGCCATCCGCGAGTTCCACCCGCAGCTGACACCGGAGCACCTGCTCAAGGCGCTGCTCGACGACGACGAGGGCGCGGCCGCCGGGCTGATCCGCACCGCCGGCGGGGACGACCGCGCGGTGCGCGCCGCCAACGACGCGGAGCTGGCCAAGCTGCCGAAGGTGCAGGGCAGCGGCGCCGCGCAGCCGCAGGCGACGCCGGGACTGGTGCGCCTGCTGGACGCGGCGCAGCAGGCCGCGACCCGCGCCGGCGACGATTTCGTGGCGCAGGACCGCCTGCTGGTCGCCATCGCCGGCAGCGATGGGGCGGCCGGGCGCGCATTGCGCGACGCGCGGGCAACGCCGCAGGCGCTGGATCGCGCCGTGGCCGACATCCGCCGCGGCCGCCGGGTCACCAGCCCCACCGCCGAGGCCAATTTCGACGCGCTGAAGAAATATGCCCGCGACGTGACCGCGGTGGCGCGCGAGGGCAAGCTCGACCCGGTGATCGGCCGCGACGAGGAGATCCGGCGCACCATCCAGGTGCTCGCCCGGCGCACCAAAAACAACCCGGTGCTGATCGGCGAGCCGGGGGTCGGCAAGACTGCGATCGTCGAAGGCCTGGCGCTGCGCATCGTCAACGGCGACGTGCCCGAGGCGCTGAAGGGCAAGCGGCT
>CAVRQM010000001.1:1675000-1879955 GCA_963723455.1 uncultured Pseudomonadota bacterium
GGTTCCTGTGCATGGTGGGATGTTCTCGAGCGTAAGAAGGGCATTCGGTGGATGCCTTGGCACCAGGAGGCGATGAAGGACGTGGCACGCTGCGAAAAGCCACGGGGAGCCGCGAGCAGGCGTTGATCCGTGGATATCCGAATGGGGCAACCCACCCCTATGGGGTATCGTCCGCTGAATACATAGGCGGGCGAGGCGAACCCGGGGAACTGAAACATCTCAGTACCCGGAGGAAAAGACATCAACAGAGATTCCGCGAGTAGTGGCGAGCGAAAGTGGAACAGGCCAGTGGCCTGTCGGAAGGTAAGCAGAACGGTCTGGAAAGTCCGGCCATAGCGGGTGATAGCCCCGTATGCGTAAGGTCCGATGGGTCCTCGAGTAGGGCGGGACACGTGAAATCCTGTCTGAACATGGGGGGACCACCCTCCAAGCCTAAATACTCCCTGGTGACCGATAGTGCACAAGTACCCGTGAGGGAAAGGTGAAAAGCACCCCGACAAGGGGAGTGAAAGAGACCTGAAACCGGATGCCTACAAGCAGTCGGAGCCTTCTCCGCGCGAGCGGGGTGGGGTGACGGCGTACCTTTTGTATAATGGGTCAGCGAGTTTCTGTTGGCAGCGAGCTTAAGCCGTTAGGTGTAGGCGCAGCGAAAGCGAGTTTGAACAGGGCGTTCAGTTGCCGGCAGAAGACCCGAAACCGAGTGATCTAGCCATGGCCAGGCTGAAGGTGGGGTAACACCCACTGGAGGGCCGAACCCACGCCTGTTGAAAAAGTCGGGGATGAGCTGTGGCTAGGGGTGAAAGGCCAATCAAACTCGGAGATAGCTGGTTCTCCGCGAAATCTATTGAGGTAGATCGTCAGGTGTTTACCCCGGGGGGTAGAGCACTGGATGGGCTAGGGGGTCCCAAAGACTTACCAAACCTAACCAAACTCCGAATACCCGGAAGTATAGCCTGGCAGACAGACGGCGGGTGCTAAGGTCCGTCGTCGAGAGGGAAACAGCCCAGACCGCCAGCTAAGGTCCCCAAATCGTGGCTAAGTGGGAAAGGATGTGGGAATTCCAAAACAACCAGGAGGTTGGCTTAGAAGCAGCCATCCTTTAAAGAAAGCGTAATAGCTCACTGGTCTATTAGAAATCCTGCGCCGAAGATGTAACGGGGCTCAAGCCACGTACCGAAGCTGCGGGTTCAGTGATCAGGGTCCAGTGATCAGTGATCAGGAAGAAAGACGGGTCGATGGGTGAGGCTGGAGACGTTGAGGATCTCAAGGTCTTTCGTCTGGCCTATCTGGTCTCGCTCGATGTGCATCGGGCGAGCTTGTCCTGGCCGAAGGTCGAGCAGTATGGCGGCGTCGCCGATCAGGTGCGGCGTGCGTCCAAGGCGGCCTGCGCCCTCATGGTCGAGGGTTCGGGTCGGCTGCGCGGCTCTCGGGTGGAGTTCCGGCGCTATCTGCTGATGGCGCTGGGTTCGGCGGACGAGGCGAGGGTGTGGTGCCGTTATGCCGAGGATCTCGGCTAAACGGACGCCGCACAGGCGGAGCGGTGGCGGGCGACCTTTGCGGAGGTGGCACGGATGCTGCAGGGCCTGACCGAGCGCCGGAAGCGCGAATCTTCCTGATCACCGATCACTGGTCACTGGTCACTGTTCGGTAGCGGAGCGTTCCGTAGGCCTGCGAAGGGATGGGGTGACCTGTCCTGGAGGTATCGGAAGTGCGAATGCTGACATGAGTAGCGACAAACAGAGCGAGAAACTCTGTCGCCGAAAGTCCAAGGGTTCCTGCGCAAGGTTAATCCGCGCAGGGTGAGCCGGCCCCTAAGGCGAGGGCGAAAGCCGTAGTCGATGGGAACCAGGTGAATAGTCCTGGGCCTGCTGGACGTGACGGATCGTGGAGTGTGTCTCTCCTTATCGGATTGGGGGGGCTGCGAAGCGGTTCCGGGAAACAGCGCCAGCGTAGAGACCGTACCCGAAACCGACACAGGTGGACTGGTAGAGCATACCAAGGCGCTTGAGAGAACGATGTCGAAGGAACTAGGCAAATTGCCCGCGTAACTTCGGGATAAGCGGGGCCCGTTCCTGGGCAACCAGGGGCGGGCGGCACAGACCAGGGGGTAGCGACTGTTTAGTAAAAACACAGGGCTCTGCGAAGTCGAGAGACGACGTATAGGGTCTGACGCCTGCCCGGTGCCGGAAGGTTAAGAGGAGGTGTGCAAGCACTGAATTGAAGCCCCGGTAAACGGCGGCCGTAACTATAACGGTCCTAAGGTAGCGAAATTCCTTGTCGGGTAAGTTCCGACCTGCACGAATGGCGTAACGACTTCCCCACTGTCTCCGGCATCGGCTCAGCGAAATTGAATTCCCCGTGAAGATGCGGGGTACCCGCGGTCAGACGGAAAGACCCTATGAACCTTTACTGCAGCTTTGCAGTGGCATCAGGGGAGAGCTGTGTAGGATAGGCGGGAGGCTTTGAAGCATGGGCGCTAGCTTGTGTGGAGCCACCCTTGAAATACCGCCCTGAGCTCTTCTGATGTCTAACCGCGGCCGGTCATCCCGGTCCGGGACCCTGCATGGTGGGCAGTTTGACTGGGGCGGTCGCCTCCCAAACTGTAACGGAGGCGCGCGATGGTGGGCTCAGGCCGGTCGGACATCGGCTGCTGAGTGCAATGGCATAAGCCCGCCTGACTGCGAGACCGACAGGTCGAGCAGAGACGAAAGTCGGCCATAGTGATCCGGTGGTCCCGCGTGGAAGGGCCATCGCTCAACGGATAAAAGGTACTCTAGGGATAACAGGCTGATCTCCCCCAAGAGTCCACATCGACGGGGAGGTTTGGCACCTCGATGTCGGCTCATCACATCCTGGGGCTGGAGCAGGTCCCAAGGGTTCGGCTGTTCGCCGATTAAAGTGGTACGTGAGCTGGGTTTAGAACGTCGTGAGACAGTTCGGTCCCTATCTGCCGTGGGTGAAGGAGACTTGAGAGGCGCTGTCCCTAGGACGAGAGGACCGGGATGGACGCACCTCTGGTGAACCGGTTGTCGCGCCAGCGGCACCGCCGGGTAGCTATGTGCGGACGGGATAACCGCTGAAAGCATCTAAGCGGGAAACCCTCCTCGAAACCAGGTCTCCCAGGGAGCAATCCCATGAGGGCCGTGATAGACCATCACGTCGATAGGCCGGACGTATACACGCGGCAACGCGTTCAGCGAACCGGTCCTAATCGCCCGACAGGCTCGATAACAGCGGTCAGCGGTCAGCGGTCAGCCGTCAGGCAGACCAGCCGCGGACCACCATCCTGCACAGCAGCCATCGCCAGTCAGCCGCCAGCATTCAGCGGGCAGCGGCAGGAGACAAGCAGGCAGGCAGGCTCGAACACAGCACGACACACACCAGAACCCTCCTGATCGCTGACAGCTGACCGCTGCCAGCTGATCCCGTGTTGGCTGGACGACCTGGTGGCTTTGGCGGGGAGAGACCACCCGATCCCATCCCGAACTCGGCCGTGAAAACCCCCAGCGCCCATGATACTGCGTCTCAAGACGCGGGAAAGTCGGTCGCCGCCAGGTCCTCCAGCCAACACACACACACACACCACACCAACGCGGGGTGGAGCAGCCCGGTAGCTCGTCAGGCTCATAACCTGAAGGTCACAGGTTCAAATCCTGTCCCCGCAACCAGATCCAAACACCACCCAGACCCAGATACGCACCAAAACCGCCAACCAGTGGCGCAGAGCAAACAGGCGTGCCACGTTAACCATGTTGTAGATCCGACCCAGTCCGGCCGTGAACGCGGGCGCTGCTAGCGCGGCGATCCGAACGGCGACGGAAAGGGTGGCGACGTCGATGCGGTCTCCGGCAGCAGCGGATGCAGCGTGCCGCGCCAGATTGCGCCAGCGTCGCGCCCTCATCAGGTCAAATTCTTGGGGCAATCGCTTGCAGTGCGGTCACGCTGATTGCCGAAGCGGGGCTTCGAGGTAGGCGGTATCCCATGCGGCTGATCCCGCCTGACGTGAGCCCCTGAATCTCCTCCAGTATTGAGTAGAGTCCGCCTGAGCAGGAGGCGGACGGAATGAGACGTTCGAGGTTCACGGAGGAGCAGATCATCGGCGTGCTGCGGGAGCAGGAGGCCGGGTCATCGACGGCGGATGTATGCCGCAAGCACGGGATCAGCCCGGCGACGTTCTACCAGTGGAAGGCGAAGTTCGGCGGGCTGGAGGTGTCCGAGGCGCGTCGGCTGCGGACGCTGGAGGCGGAGAACGCGCGGCTGAAGAAGCTGCTGGCGGAGGCGATGCTGGACAACGCGATGCTGAAAGACGTCGCTGGCAAAAAAATGGTGACGCCTGCCGCACGGCGCGAGGCCGTTGCTCATCTCGCGTGAGGAGCACGAGGTGAGCGAGCGGCGGGCGTGTCCGCGATGCTCGGCGCGGATCGCACGACGATCCGTTATCGTCGCCGGCGGCCGGACGATGGCGCGATCGCGTGCCCGGCTGCGGGCGTTGGCGGCCGAACGGCGGCGGTTCGGCTATCGGCGGCTCGGCCTGCTGCTGGCGCGCGAGGGCGTGCTGGCTGAACCACAAGAAGCTGCGGCGGCTGTATGCCGAGGAGCGGTTGCAGGTGCGCCGTCGCGGCGGTCGCAAGCGGGCGCTCGGCACGCGGGCGCCGATGACGCCGCCGGACGGCCCGAACCAGCGCTGGTCGCTGGACTTCGTGTCGGACACGCTGTCGGACGGGCGACGGTTCCGGATGCTGTGCGTGGTCGACGATTTCACGCGCGAATGCCTGGCCCTGGTCGCCGACACGTCGCTGTCCGGCCGGCGCGTGGCGCGCGAGCTGGACGCGATCGCGGCGGTGCGCGGGCTGCCGTCGACGGTGGTGAGCGACAACGGAACGGAGCTGACCAGCAGGCGATCCTGCTGCTGGTCGCAGGACCGTGGCGTCGGCTGGCACTACATCGCGCCGGGCAAGCCGCAGCAGAACGGCTTCGTCGAGAGCTTCAACGGCAAGGCTGCGCGACGAATGCCTGAACGAGACGGTGTTCACCTCGCTGCGGCAGGCGCGCGCGGTGCTGGCGGCGTGGCGGCAGGACTACAACGAGGTGCGGCCGCACTCGGCGCTGGGGGGCCGCGCACCCGGCTGGCTCAGCGTGCCGCCGTGCTCGCCTGCGTCAAGGCCGCTGCGCGTCGCCTGCGGCGATGGCCTTCGGCCAGCCTTGACGCAGGCTGCGCGCGACGGCTCGGGAGAGTGCGGCCGGGACGGAGAAACGGCGCTCGACCGAACCGAGAAACACCGGCACGATGGGCGTGACGGCAACCGTGGACTCTACTTTTGAGTGGAGGGAAGTTGGGGCTCAGGTCACGCCTCACCTTGAGGCTGTGCTTGTCTTTTGGCCCGCGCAGCAGGGTCATGGCCCTATGCCGGACGGTGGCGATGTTCTGTGGCCCGGCGCCGGATCGCAGGCGGCTGAGATCGTCGTGGAACACGACGTCGAGCACCCGATGCAGGCGGTTCTCGACATGCCGGTGGCATCGCACCGCGGAGGCGAACAGCTTGGCGTCGAGCGGTCGGGAGGACAGGTAGAAGCGCCGTTCGAGGCTGGTGCAACCGTTGCGCTCGACCTCGACCTCGGCCTCGGCCTCGGCCTCGACGACGGCGATGGCGCGAGGCCCGGAAAGCGGGGCTCGTCGGGGAACCGCCGGTCCGTGGTGAGCCAGTCCACGTCGTGGCTGACGACATGGCGACGGACCTCGATCCGGTTGTGATCACCGTCGGTCGCCTCGAAACGGCTGTGGACGTTGGCGGCGGGATCGACGAGTGCGCCGGTGAGCGCCAGCCGTTCGAGCAGCAGTCCGACTTCATGCAGCAGGTTGTGCGCCCCGCGCGTGCGGGGATGAACCGCTAATCCCGCCCGGCAGCGGCTCGCAGGATAGGTGTGCCCCGCGCAAGCGGGGATGAACCGTTGTTGCCCCAGCCGACCCCATCATCATCCGTGTGTGCCCCGCGCATGCGGGATGAACCGTCGATGCCGCCGGCGTCGTTCGGCAACGCAACGTGTGCCCCGCGCATGCGGGGGGGGGGCTTTACGTGTGTTATACCGCCGAGCGCCTTGCCTGACTCGCTTTTCTGCTTCTTCGACGCGCCGGGGCCGTGATTCGGTTCTGCCGGACGGTCGAAGGCAGAGGCGCAGGAATGGCATTGGCGATCAGGCGGGACAGAACACCAGCCGCGCTGCGGATGTGGGCGCGGCGGGCCAGTAATCCGCGTGCTGCGTCGTGTGCCTACGCGATCGCGCACGCCCTGGAAGGTCTGTCGCGTGCCGAGGCGGCCCGCCTCGCCGGCATGGAGCGGCAGGCGCTGCGCGACGCCGTGCTGCGCTACAACGCGGACGGCGTGAGCGGCCTGACCGACCGGCCGCGCCTCCGCCCCTCGCGCCTGACCGAGGGGCAGCAGGCGGCGTTGCGGGCGGCCAACCGGGCCGGTCGATCAGCGTCATGACTTCGCCTGTGTCTTCGCCGCCGTCGAGCCCGCCACGGGACGCAATGTCTGCCTGGTGCTACCGGTCGTCTCGACCGAGGCGATGAGCCTGTTCATGGGGCATTTCGCGGCTACGCTTGCTGAGGACGAACACGCCGTCATGGTGTTGGACGGCGCCGGCTGGCACGTCAGCCACGCTTTGGCGGTGCCGGCCAACGTCACCCTGCTCCGCCTGCCGCCTACTCGCCAGAACTGAACCCGGGGGAGCGGGTCTGGCTCCATCTGCGCGAGCGGCACCTCTCGCACCGGACCCTCGACGGATACACCGCCATCCTCGACGCCCTGTGCGACGCCTGGCGCAAGCTCACGCCCGACCGGCTCCACTCGCTTTGCGATTATCCATGGATCAGAAAGATCATCGAATAGACTCGGCGGTATGAAAGTGTGCTCCGCACATGCGGGGATGAACCGGTCATCCATGCAGTCGTGACGTCCTTATCGAGTGTGCTCCGCACATGCGGGGATGAACCGCTGCCCCGTAACCGGTACCAGCAACGCCCGGAACCGCTGTGGCGAACAGCCGTCCCGTACCGGCTCGATGCGTCGATTCGCAACATCTGACGACGACACTGATGATATTCGCCCGGCTCGCTTAAGCCAGCGTGGCGTAGCCGGCGTGCCTCGCGTCCTGCTCCAGCGCGGTGACCGCGCGGTATAGTGCGGCATCCACGACCGCAGCGCCGCGCCAGCCGCACGCTGCGGCTGCCGGGGTGGCCGCGATGTCGATCACGGCCGCGCGGATTGTCGCCAAATCCGTCTCCGAGGCTGCCCCAGCTGTGACGAGCGGCAGGCCAGGCGTGGCGGCCGTCTGCGTCAGGACGCGGACGCCGACCAGCAGCTCCGGCCGGTGCCGCGCCGCCAGCCCGAAGGTCACGCAATCGACGGCCGCCAGATCGGCGCGCCCGTGTCGCACCGCGCCCAGGCTCGCCAGATGCGCCCCGGTCTCGATCACCGCCGCGAAGAACGGCCGCCCCGCCGCCAATGGCGCCACCAGCGCGCGCAGCAGGTTCATTCCGGTATTGCTGTCGCGCCCGTTGATCGCGCAGCGCCGCCCGCGCATGGCGGCCAGCAACTCCGCCGGCTCGTTCGCGCGGACCACCACGAAGCTCCGATGCAGCGCGCCGTCGCAGCCGGGAAAGTCATAGATCGGCGCGGCCACCACCTGCAGCGCCCCGGCAAGCTCGGTCATCAGCGGATAGCCGCAGGTCTGCGCCAGCAGCAGCGCCGGGTCGCGCCAGATCGCGCGCAGATCCCGCGAGCGGTCCAGCGCGTCGGGCGCCCGGGCCACCCCGGCCGCGCGCAGCCGGGCGCGCAACTCGGCCCACAGCGCGTCGGTCGCCGCGCGCAGCCACGGGAAGTCGTACATCCCCAAACTGGCCACCCCATCTTTGGCCACCTCGCTCATCGGTCAGGCTCCAGCGTCAGGCCGAGCAGGAAGGCGGGGATGTCCGGCGGCTGCACGACGGCCTCGCGCACCAGCACGTCGAAGCGGCGCACCAGGGCGCGGATGTGCTCGGTCCAGGTGAACACGAAGTAGATGCCGCCCACGAACACCGCAGCGCGCGCCGAGCCGAACACCGTGAACGGCACCGAATAGCAGCGCCGCCGGTCGAACAGGAACAGGCGGAAGCTCGGGTACAGCTCGCGGCACAGGCTGGCCATGCGCTCGATCTGCTCGACCCGCTGGCGCGCCGGCAGCCCGGTCCAGATGCCGCGGCCCTGCGCCAGCTCCTCGATGGCCTGCACGCAGGCGCAGGCCTCGATCTCGGTGTCCGGCTGCTGCAGGTACACCAGCCGGCTCTCCACGCTGTCCCAACTGCGCGGCGCGGCGTCGCCGGCGGCGTGGCGGTACTCATGGCGCAGCACCGCCTGCGTCTTCAGCAGGTCGGGAAAGCTTACCGGCACGGTGCGGATCTTGCTCCCGGCCGCCTCGGTCATCCAGCGGAACATGCGGTCGTCGATCGGCACGTCCTCGTGCGGCTCGATCTGCATCACCTCGCCGACGCTTGCGACACCCGGCTGCTCGCGCTGCGACAGGCCAAGCAGCCAGTCGGCCGACACCCCGCAGGACGTGGCGATCGCCGCGAGCGTCTCGGCGCGCGGCAGGCGCGGGCTGGCATCGCTCAGCAGCTGCGCCAGAGTGGAGCGGTCCAGCCCGGCGGCGCGCGCGAAGCTGGACTGGTTCAGCCCGCGCTGCGCCATCACCGACAGCAGCCGGTCGCGAAAATCAGCGGCAGAGGGGCGTGAGGCAATCACGTCTGCTGCATACCTGTTTGTTAGGTCAACACTTGGGGGTTTAACGCTACATCACGGACATTCCAACGCTTTTGGTGGCCTCTTAGAATGACGCAGACGTGATGGTTCCGAGCGGGAGGCGGCGGCGTGGACGCGAGTGTCGGCAGGCCGTGCAGGCCAGCGGTCGAGTGGCAGACAGTGGTCCTGGCGGCAACGATTTATGGCGGATGGCTGCTGCTGACCTGGTTCCACCGGGCGCTGCCGTGGCCGCTGCTGCTGGCCGGCGGCGCCTGGACCGTCGCCTGGCACGCCTCGCTGCAGCACGAGCTGATCCACGGCCACCCGACCCGGCTGCCTTGGCTGAACCGCGCGCTCGGCCTGCCGCCGCTGCTGCTGCACCTGCCGTTCGACCGCTACCGCGCGCTGCATCTGGCGCACCATCGCGACGAGCGCCTGACCGACCCGCTGGACGATCCCGAGACGCAGTATGTCACCGGTACCGACTGGCGGGCGCTGGGTCCGGCCGGGCGGATGGCGCTGCGGATCACCGCGCGGCTGGCCGGGCGACTGGCGCTGGGTCCGGTCTGGGCGATCGCGCGATTTGTCCGGCGCGACGCCGGGCGGGCCTGGCGCGGCGCGCCGGGGGTGCGCGCGGCCTGGGCCTGGCACCTGCCGGCGCTGGCCGTGGTGCTGGCCTGGCTCACGCTGGCCTGCGGCATGAGCCTGGTGACCTACGCGCTGTGTTTTTGGTTGCCGGGGATGGCGCTGCTGCTGCTGCGCTCATTTGCCGAGCACCGCGCCGCCCCGGCCTGCGGCCACCGCACCGCCATCGTCGAGCGCGCGCCGGTGCTGGGATTGCTGTTCCTGTTCAACAACCTGCACGCGGCGCATCACGAGCGGCCGGGTCTGCCGTGGTATCGCCTGCCCGGATGGTATCGGGGCGAGCGGGCGCGCCTGCTGGCGAACAATGGCGGGCTGGTCTATCGCGGCTATGCCGAGGTCGCGCGCCGCTACCTGCTGGCGGCGCACGACCATCCGGTGCATCCGCGCGACCGCTCGCCGCAGCAGGATACCGACGCAATAACGTCGTGCCGGCCCACCGGTACGGCGACGGTACTCGGAATTAACGCCTAGGTCTTAACCGTCTCTGTTATCGTCGGCCGATCTTGAGAAGGGGCCGGCGTGAAATCGATGACCTGGACGGCAGGCCCGCCGGCCGATCATGCCAGGCTGCTTGCAGCGATCGGACCGGATCGGCTGGACGGCGACATGCTGCGCGCGCAGGTCGAGAGCCTGCAGGATGAGCTGCGACGGTGGCGCGCCCTGGCCGCGCATACCGAGCGGCTGGCACGGACCGGCACCTGGGAGCTTGAGCTCGACAGCGGGGTATCGACCTGGTCGGAGGGCACCCGCCGCATCTTCGGGGTCTCTGCCGATGCGCCGATCACGCTCGAACAGGCGATCTCGGTCTATGCCGAGCCGTCCCGCGCCAGGCTGCAGGCGCGCATCGCCGAGGCGATCGAAACCGGTCACGCCTATGACAGCGTCGATCCGCATATGCTGCCGGACGGCAGCCGGCGCTGGGTGCGCGCCATCGGACAGTTGCAGGTCGGGCCCACCGGAGTGCGGCGGCTGATCGGGGTGGTGCGCGACGTCACCGAGGAGCGGCAGGCCGAGGACAGGCTGCGTCATCTCGCCGGGCACGACCCGCTGACCGGCCTGCCCAACCGCCGGCTGCTGCTGGAGACGCTGGAACGCGCCGCTGCGGCCGAGACCCGCGGCCTGGCGCTGCTGCTGCTGGACCTGCACCGGTTCAGGGACGTCAACGACCTGCACGGCCACGCCGCCGGCGACGCGCTGCTGGTCCAGGTGGCGCGCCGCCTGCGCGCCGGCGTGCGCGCCGGCGACGTCGCGGCGCGGCTCGGCGGCGACGAGTTCGCACTGGTGCTGTTCGGGGTGACGAGCGAGGCCGACATGGCCAGCCGGCTCGGGTCCGTGCTGGCCCTGTTCCACGCCCCGGCGCAGCTCGACTGCGGCGCGATCGGCATGGCTGCCAGCATCGGCGCGGTGGTGCATGCGCAGGGCGCAGCGGTCGCCAGCGAATTGCTGCGGCAGGCCGACATTGCGCTGCACCACGCCAAGCGGTCCGGCGCCGGTCACGCCTGCCTGTACGATCCCGCCCTGGGCGACGCGATCGAGGCGCGGCTCGGCCTGCTCGCGGAGGTGCGCGACGCCTTGCGGCGCGACGAGATGGAGGTGTTCTACCAGCCGATCATCGACCTGCGCACGCAGGCCGTGCGCGGGCTGGAGGCGCTGATCCGCTGGCGCCACCCGGCGCGCGGGCTGCTCGGCCCGGCGGCGTTCCTGCCGGCGCTGGATGACCCGGCGCTGTCGGCGGAGATCGGCGGCTTTGTGCTGAACCGCAGCCTGCGGCAGATGCGCGCCTGGATCGACGCCGGCGAGGCGGTGGGCTGCGTCAACGTCAACGTTTCGGAAAGCCAGTTGCGCGACGGCGACGCGCTGTTCGGCCAGGTGACCACGCTGCTGAAGGCGCACGGGCTTGGTCCCGACCGGCTCAAGCTGGAGATCCTGGAGAGCGCCTTCCTGGGCCACCAGCCGGACCGGATCGTGGACACGCTGGCCCGGCTGCAGGCGCATGGGGTGGTCGTGGCGCTGGACGATTTCGGCACCGGCCACGCCTCGCTGACCCACCTCAAGCAGTTCGACGTGACGCGCATCAAGATCGACCGGTCCTTCATCGGCGGCCTGGGCAGCGATCGCAGCAGCACGGCGATCACCCGCGCCATCATTGACCTCGGGCGCAATCTCGGCCTGCGCGTCACCGCCGAAGGCATCGAGGAGACATCGCAGCTTGCGGCCCTTCTGGACGCCGGTTGCGACTGCGGTCAGGGCTATTTGTTCAGCCGCCCGATGCCGGCCGACGCGGTGCCGGCGTTTCTGCGCCGCTGGGCGGCGGAGGGCGCCGGCATCATCGCGGCGGCCCGGCCGCGGCCTCGGCGCAGGGGCGCCCGGCCCAGAATGGCCGCCGCCTGACGGAAGGGCGCCCGAAAGGCCGTCGGGCCGCCGACGCCTCGCTCCCGCCCTCATCATTCCAGCGTGATCGGCCGCGGCGATGCGGCGCTGCCGGCCGTGTGCGCGTTGCGTCGGCCGCGCCCACGTGCTAACTCGGGCCGCGGCGATGCGGGGCGGGGATGCGACGGTTTGGGCAAATCTTCGGCGACGACGCCCGGACCCTGCTCAGGCGGCTCGCCGGCGTCTACCTGCTGCTGCTGTCGATGAACGTGGCGGCCTGGGCCTGGGCGCTGGAGGTGTTTCGGGATCGACCGGTCCTGCTGGGGACCGCCCTGCTCGCCTACACGTTCGGGCTGCGCCACGCGATCGATGCCGATCATATCGCAGCCATCGACAACGTGACCCGCAGGGCGATGCAGGGCGGTCACCGGCCGGTCGGAATCGGCCTGTTCTTCTCGCTCGGTCATTCGACCGTCGTGGTGCTTGCCTCGGTGGGGGTCGCGCTGGCCGCCACTGGCATCGGGACGCGCCTGCACGCCGCCCAGCTTGTCGGCGGCGTGGCCGGCACCCTGATCTCGGCCGGCTTCCTGCTGGCGATCGCGCTGATCAACCTGACGATCCTGGGCGGCATCTGGCGCAGCTTCCGCCACGTGCGGCGCGGCGGCCGCTATGTCAGCGAGGATCTGGACATGCTGCTGGCCGGGGGGGGCATCCTGGCGCGAATCTTCAGGCCGCTGTTCCGCATGGTGACGCGCAGCTGGCACATGTATCCGCTGGGCGTGCTGTTCGGCCTGGGCTTCGACACCGCGACGGAGATCGGCCTGCTCGGCCTGTCAGCTTCCGAGGCGTCGCGCGGGCTGCATGTCTGGTCGATCCTGGTGTTCCCGGCGCTGTTCACCGCCGGGATGACGCTGATCGACACCACCGACAGCGTGCTGATGCTGGGCGCCTATGGCTGGGCATTCATCAAGCCGATCCGCAAGCTGTACTACAACCTGACCATCACCGCCGTCTCTGTGCTGGTCGCGCTGGCGGTGGGCGGCATCGAGGTGCTGGGGCTGATCGGCGACCAGCTGGCGATGAAGGGCGTGTTCTGGGATGCCGTGGGCAGCCTGAACGACAATTTCGGGGTGCTCGGCCTTGCCATCATCGGCCTCTTCGCCGCGAGCTGGATCGTCTCCGCGCTGGTGTATCGCTGGAAACGCTACGACGCGATCGTGGTCGAGGAATCCTGAGCCGCGATCCCGGCCCGACCTTTTGCCGCGCCGGGAGCGGACCCGGCGACAGCCGTCACCCGCCGACCTGGCGCACCCAGTCGCCGAGATTGTAGTGGTTGGCGATGCGCGCCACCCGGCCGTCGCGCAGGGTGAAGAACGCGCCGGCCGGCAGCACGTAGCGCTGGCCGCGCGCCGGCGGCGTGCCGTCGGGCACTCCGGGGTCGGTGGCGACATATTCGCCGTGCACCACGAACTCGGCAGCGGCGCGGCCGCCGGACTCGTCGGCCATCACCACCAGATCGGCGATGCGCTCGCGATAGCAGCGGTCCATGTGCGCCATGAAGCGGCCGAAGGCGTCGCGCCCGACCTCGCTTCCGCCCTGGCTGATGTCGTGCACCACGTCTTCGGTCAGCAGGTCCAGGAACGCCGCCCGGTCGGCCGCCTCGAACGCCGTGTAATAGGCGCGCACCAGCCGCAGCGCCGCCGCCCGGTCCTGGACGCTCATGCCGCGCGGGTCAGGCGCTTCAGCACCGCGCTGATGCGGTGGCGGCGGATCTCGGCGCGCGCGGCGGCGTCGGCGGTCATGTAGTTCAGCTGCACCACGTAGCGCCGGCCGACATGGCGGCGATGGCCGTGCCACGTGCCGGGGCCGTTCGGGAACACCAGCAGGGCGCCGTCCACCGGCGGCACCTCGACCGCGTAATCGTCGATGTCGTCGGGGCCGCGCAGCAGGCGCAGGCTGCCGCCCCGCTCGGCCCAGGCGGCGTCCGCCGGATTCAGGTACAGCAGCACGGTGACCCGCTTGGCCGAGGAGTCGCAATGGATCTGCCCGTCGCGCTCACGCGAGCGGCCGCGCAGCGTCACCATCGTTGCGGCCCCGCCCAGGTCGAGGCCGAACTTTTCCGCGATGGCCAGGCGCAAATCCGGACCCTCCAGCTCGCGCATCAGGGCGCGCGCCGACGGCCCGAGGCGCAGCGCCGAGGGCGGAAACGAGCCGCCCGCGGCGATGTCCGGCAGGTCGGCCACCACGCCGGCAAGCGCCGAGGGGGTCACGAAGTTTGGCACCAGCACATGGGCGAACGGATCGGCGGCGACCGGGGTGGCGCGGAGCGCCTCGACATTCAGCATCATGACGCCATGATAGACCCGGCCCAGCCGGGTGGCCAAGGCCGCGGCGTGCGGCGGCGCGTCAGGTATGCGCGTCTGCCGGGCGGCGCTGCTGCATTGGGGTCGTGGCCAGCGGTCGCGGGCACATCTGCGCCGGCGACAGCAGTGCGACATGCAACACGCCGCGGGCGCACGGCCCGGCGAGCTGCGCCGGTTGTTGCAGGTCGCGGCCGATCCCCGGCGCGCTGGCCAGGGTGGCCGAGAGAGCGAGCGCCACGGCAGCCCGACGACGAAAAAACATGCGCGAAACACCAATTTTCGACTTGCGTGTTGCCACAACAACACACGCCGCCGGGAAGTTCTCCGCCTCGCGGCACGTTGAACCCGAAGCGTTTTCCGGCTAAGCGGCCGGGCACCCGATGGACGCCCCCACCGACACGATCGACCGGCAAGCCGCCGGCCCGCTGCCGGCGCTGCGCGCCCGGGTCGCGGCCGGGCTGCTGCAACCCGATCCGGCGCAGTTGGTCGCGGCCGAGCGGTTGCAGACGCTGTGGGCGGCGCTGCGCGGCTACGACCCGTCGTCGCTGCCGGAGCCGTCGCATGCCGGGCTGTTCGGCCGCCTGCGCCGGCGCGCCACCGAGGGCGCCGACGAGACGCGCCCGCACGGGCTGTATTTGGTCGGCGAGGTCGGTCGCGGCAAATCCATGCTGATGGACCTGTTCTTCGCGCAGTCCCGCGTGCCGCGCCGCCGCCGCATCCATTTTCACCAGTTCATGCAGGAGGCGCACGGCCGCATCCACGCCTTCCGCCGCGCGCATCCCGAGGGCGCCGACCCGATCCCGCCGCTGGCCGACGCGGTGGCGGCGGAGGCGGCGCTGCTGTGCTTCGACGAGTTCCAGATCACCGATATCGCCGATGCGATGATTCTCGGGCGGCTGTTCCAGGCGCTGTTCGCGCGCGGGGTGGTGGTCGTCGCGACCTCGAACACGCCGCCGCGCCGGCTGTTCTGGGGCCAGCCGGGGCGCGATGCGTTCCTGCCGTTCATCGACCTGCTGGAGCAGAACCTGGACGTGCTGGCGCTGGACGGCGAGCGCGATTTCCGCCGCGCCAGCCTGCGCGGGCGCAGTCGCTGGCATGTCCCGGCCGACGCGTCGGCGCGGCTCGCGCTGGATGCGGCGTTTGTCGAGCTGTCCGGCGGGGCTGCCGCCGGGCCGCGTCGGCTGGTGGTGAGCGGGCGGCGGCTGGACATCCCGCTGGCCGCCGCGTCGGTGGCGCGGTTCGACTTCGCGGCGCTCTGCGACGCGCCGTTGGGTCCGGGCGATTATTTGGCGATCGCCACGCTGTTCCATGCGCTCGTGCTGGATGCTGTGCCGCTGCTGGGCGGCGAGCGGCGCGACGCGGCGCGGCGGTTCATCGTGCTGGTGGACGCGATGTACGACCATCGCGTGAAACTGGTCGCCTCGGCGGCGGCCGAGCCGGATGCGCTGTGCCGGGACGGCGAATGGGCGGTGCCGTTCGTCCGCACCGCATCGCGGCTGGTCGAAATGCAAGGCGAGGCGTGGCTGAGCCTGCCGCATCTGACGTGACGAGCGCGGGCTGCCTGTGGTCAGGGGACCAGGGCGCCGGATCAGGCGGCATGTGGCCCTTGGCAGCGAGGCCGACGCCAAAGGCCCGGAGCGCGATCACGCTCCTGCGCGGTGCGGCGGCGGAACCCGTGGGCTGGCCGGCGTTGCTTCGGCACTCTTGCAGGAGATGCGCCGATGAACCCGGACCAGTCGAAGCCGCTCGCCGTCGTCACCGGAGGTTCGAACGGCATCGGCTATGAACTCGCGAAGCAGTTCGTGCAGAACGGCTACGACGTGCTCATCGCAGCCGAGGACGAGACTCATCTCGCCGAAGCGGCACGGACCCTGGCAGCCTCCGACGGCCGGCCGAAGGTTGAGACCGTGAGCGCCGATCTGGCCACCGCTGCGGGCCGGGAGGCGGTCCAGGGCGCCATCCGGCGGCTTGGGCGACCTGTCGATGCGCTGTGCGTCAACGCGGGGATCGGCCTGGGCGGCCCGTTCCTGGAGACGGATCTCGACCGCGAGATGGAGATGCTCAACCTGAACGTGGTCGGCGCCGTCCATCTCACAAAGCTGGTGCTGCGCGACATGGCGGCGCGCGACAGTGGCGGCATCCTGTTCACATCGTCGATCGCCGGCACGACGCCGACCCCGTTCGAGGCCGTGTACGGCGCCACCAAGGCGTTCCTGCGCTCGTTCGGCGAATCGCTGCACAGCGAGCTGAAGGATACCGGGATACATGTAACCGTGCTGATGCCGGGCGTGACCGACACCAATTTCTTCCACCGCGCGGAGATGGACGACACCAAGGCCGGGGCGGGCAGCAAGGATGATCCCGCGATGGTCGCCAGGACCGGCTTCGACGCCCTGATGGCAGGCCGCGACAAGGTTGTGGCCGGCCTGAAGAACAAGGCGATGGTCGGCATGAACGCGATCCGGTCCGAGCAGTGGACCGCCGACTCTCACCGCAAGCTGGCCGAGCCGGGATCGGCGCGCCACTAGCAGCCTGTCCGCGGCCGGTCCTCGCCCGCGAAGCCCCGGCGGCTAGACCGGCAGCACGATCCGCGCTCGCAACCCGCCGAGCGGGGAGTCCTCCAGCGTGATGTCGCCGCCATGCGCGCGCACGATATCGCGCGCGATGGTGAGCCCAAGTCCGGTGCCGCCCTCTGCGCCGCTCGCGAACGGCCTGAACACGCCTTCGCGCCGGTCCGGCGCGATGCCGGGGCCGTCGTCATCCACCGTGACCTGCACCAGCCGCGCGCCGGACGGCTGCGCGGTCAGCACCACGCGGCTGGCATGGCGGCTGGCGTTGTCCACCAGATTGGTGAACGCGCGGCGCACCGCGTCGGCCCGCAGCTTCAGCGACAGGCTGGACGCCGCCTCCACGCGCACCGTGCCGCCGCCACGGGTGGCTGCCGCCGCAACCTCGCCCAGCATGGCGACGAGATCGGTCTCGCGCGCCTGCTCCACGCCCTCGCCGCGCGCGAACGCCAGGTAGCCGCCCACCATGCGGTCCATCTCCTCCACGTCCGCGGTCATCCCGGTCACGTCATTGGCCGCTGCGTCCTCCGGCGGGATCATCGCCAGCGCCAGGCGCAGCCGGGTCAGCGGCGTGCGCAGGTCGTGCGACACGCCGGCCAGCATCTCCGTGCGCTGCTGCAGGAAGCGGCGGATGCGCTCCTGCATGCGGTTGAACGCGGTCGCCGCCTGCCGCACCTCCGAGGCGCCTTCCGGGCGGATCGGGCCGGTGTCGCGGCCCATGCCGAATGCCTCGGCGGCGGCGGCCAGGCGGCGGATCGCGCGCACCTGATTGCGCATGAACAGCGCCGCGATGGCGAACAGCAGCAGCGCGGTGCCGACCAGCCAGGCCACGAACAGGTACAGCGTGCCGGTGAACAGCCGCTTGCGCGGCACCTGCACGTCCAGCACCGCATCGCGCAGCTGCACCCGCACCAGCACGAATTGCGGGTCGCGGTCCCAGTCCAGCGCGAACGGCCGGCCGACCCGTTCGCGCAGCGCCGCCGTCAGGTCGTCATCGACCGGGCCAGGGATGTTCGGGCGCAGCGTGCTGCGCAGCGCGTCGGGCAGCCGCGCCCCGGGCTGCAGCCGGGCGTTCAGCCCGAAATCGTCCCAGCGCGCGCGCCAGCACCCAGGCGCGGTCGCCCGATTGCGGGATAGCGGCTCAGCAGCTGGATCGTCGCCGCGATCTCGCCGGCCACCGCCCCGGTGAACCGGCGCGAGACGATGTCAAGGTGGCTGCCGTAGAAGATCTGCAACGCCACCGCGAGCGTGATGACCAGCGGCGTCAGCATCATCAGCAGGCTGCGGCCGAGCAGCGAGCGCGGCAGCACCTTTTTCACCATCCGGCTCTGCCGCGGCATGCGGCACGCGCACCATGCGCTCAGGCCCCCGGCTTCAGCACGTAGCCGCGGCCGCGCACCGTATGCAGGAAGCGCGGCTCGCGCGGGTCGGCCTCGACCTTGCGCCGCAGCCGCGTCACCTGCACGTCGATCGGCGCGCTCGCTGGCGTCGTCCATGCCGAGCGCCTGCGCGATCGCCTCGCGCGACAGCACCTCGCCCGCACGCTGCGGCCAGCAGTCCGAGCAGCGCCGCCTCGCCGCCGGTCAGGCGGACCACGCCATGCGGGCCGCGTCAGCTCCAGCCGCACGGTGTCGAAGGCCAGCCGGCCGAGCGCGACTGGCAGGCCCGCGACCGGCGGCGGCGCGGGGGCAGCGGCGGCCGGCGCGGCGCGGCGCAGCATGGCGCGGATGCGCAGCACCAGCTCGCGCGGGTCGAACGGCTTGCCGAGATAGTCGTCGGCGCCGGCCTCGAACCCGGCGATGCGGTCCTCCGGCGCGCCGCGCGCGGTCAGCAGCAGCACCGGCAGCTCGGCGCGGCCTTCTGCGGCGCGCTCGCGGCGCAGCGCCTGGGTCAGGTCCAGCCCGCTCTCGCCCGGCATCATCACGTCCAGCACCAGCAGATCGGGCTGCAGGAAGCGCAGCCGGTCGCGCGCGTCCGCTGCGGTCTCGGCGGTGCTGACGCGAAACCCGTTCTCGGCCAGATAGCGCTGCAGCAGCCGGCGCAGCCGCTGCGTCGTCATCGACCACCAGGATCAGCGCGTCCTCCGGCTCGTTCGCGCGCAGCGCAGGCCGCCCCATGCGCGCGCTCAGGCCGGGCGCCCGGGAGCCAGCTTCGCGGCAAGCGACGCGGCGGCGGACGGCTCGGCGCCGCCATCCCGCGACCGCTCATCGCGCGGCCGGTCGAGGGTGTCGCGGGCGGCCTGATCCATGATCCCGCGCATGACTCGCCGGAACCCCTCCACCGCCGGCCCGCCCGCCTCGCGATAGGCGGCCGCCAGGCGCTCGCGCTGGCGCTCGAACAGCCGCCGCTCCAGCGCCGCGCCCGGCGGGGTCAGCGTCAGCAGGCGCTGGCGGCGGTCGGCGTGGCCCTGCCGCTGCGCGACGTAGCCCTTGTCGATCAGCTCGGTCAGCACGCGCGCCAGGCTTTGCTTGGTGATGCGCAGGATGCCGAGCAGGTCGGAGACGGTGCTGCCCGGATTGCGGCCGATGAAGTGCAGGGCGCGGTGATGCGCGCGGCCCAGCCCCAGCTCGTCCAGGATCGGCGTCGGCGGCCAGGGTGAAGTCGCGATAGGCGAAGAACAGCAGATCCTGGGCGGTGCGGATGTCCTCCTCGCGCAGGAACAGCAGGTTGCTGCCAGGCGTTGCGGTCTTTTCCGGCGGCGAGCGGTCAGGCATCGTGGTCCGGCATGGCTGGGATGCCTCGCATATTACGGCAGCTTCGTTGACTTATTCGGGCCTGGACGTCTAGCGTTGGGCCCGTAGAGCAACAATCTTTCGGGGCGGAACGCAATGGCGCTCATTCCTTTCGACGACCGCGACGGACTGATCTGGTACGACGGGGCGCTGGTGCCCTGGCGCGAGGCGACGCTGCACGTGCTGAGCCACGGGCTGCATTATGCCAGCGGCGTGTTCGAGGGCGAGAGGGCGTATGGCGGCCATATCTTCAAGCTGCGCGCCCATACCGACCGGCTGATCGCCTCGGCGCGCATCCTGGGCATGGACATCCCCTATAGCGCCGAGCAGATCGATAACGCCTGCCGCGAGGTGGTCGCCGCCAATGGTCTGGTCGAGGCCTATGTCCGCCCGCTGGTCTGGCGCGGGTCGGAGCAGCTGTCGGTGTCCGCGCAGCATACCACGGTGCATCTGATGGTGGCGACCTGGGCCTGGCCCAACCTGTTCGGCGACGCGCGGATGCAGGGGGTGCGTCTGGACATGGCGCATTGGAAGCGCCCGCACCCGGAGACGGCGCCGACCGCCAGCAAGGCGGCGGGGCTATACATGATCGGCACATTGGCCAAGCACGCGGCCGAGGCGGCAGGGTTCCAGGACGCGCTGATGCTGGACTGGCGCGGCCAGGTGGCGGAGGCGACCGGCGCCAACATTTTCTTCGTCATCGACGGCGCGCTGCACACGCCGGTCCCCGACTGCTTCCTGGACGGCATCACACGGCGCACAGTGATGGCGCTGGCCCGGGCGCGGCAGGTCGAGGTGATCGAGCGGGCGATCATGCCGCAGGAGATCGGCGGCGCGAGCGAGGTGTTCCTGGCCGGCACGGCGGCCGAGGTGACCCCGGTGCGCCAGATCGGCGCGCTCGAGTTCACCCCGGGCCGGATGACGGAGACGCTGCTGCGCGACTACGAAGCGCTGGTGCGTCTGGATCCGGCGGAGGTGGAGCGACGGGCGGCGATTTGAGGGTGGATGGTGCAAGTGGCAATGCCCGATGCGCCCACCTATAATGAGACGATGGATTCCAAGGACACGCACGGTTCCGAGTGCGCCCAGTGGAGGGAAAGCCTTGCCCGTAGCAAGACGCAGATCGCTGCGGGCGAGAGCGTGGACCTGTTGCCGATCCTCGACCGGCTGCGGGCTGCGGCTGAGAGGCTTGAGGCGGAACAGGGCGTGACTGCGGACGGCGAAAAGGTCAGCGTCAGTCGTTGATTGCGCTTACTCCGGAGGCGGGCGCCCTTCTCGAAGCACTCGAACGATACTACATCGATAGGCATCGCCCGCAGGCTTTGCGCAACCTTGGTCACGCACTTGCGGAGGCCAGCCTCGTCATCGTGAACGCGCCAGAGCGCGGCTTGCCCGCACCTCGCCCATATCCGGAGCTGGCGACCCTCGGACTGTCCTGGCTCAAGCGTGGCCGCTACTGGATCGCATACGACCCGCGCATCCCGATCATCGCCGGCGTGTTCTTCGAGACCAACGACATCCCCAGCCGCATCGGCTGACGGCGACGATGCTGATGCAGGGGCGGTGGCTCCGCCGCCATTGACCACGCCGCGCTCCCGCCCGAAAACCCCGGCCATGCAGCGCATTCTCTCCGGCATCCAGCCCTCGGGCGTTCCGCAGCTCGGCAACTACCTGGGCGCGGTGCGCAACTGGGTGGCGTTGCAGGCCGACCATGACTGCCTGTTCTGCGTGGTCGATCTGCACGCCCTGACCGTGTGGCAGGATCCGGCGCAGCTCGCCGCGCAGACGCGCGAGATGGCGGCCGCCCTGCTCGCCTGCGGCATCGATGCCGAGCGCCACGTCCTGTTCCACCAGTCCGCGGTGCACGCGCATGTGCGCCTGGCCTGGCTGTTCAACTGCGTCGCCCGCATCGGCTGGCTGTCGCGCATGACGCAGTTCAAGGACAAGGCCGGGAAGGATCGCGAAGCCGCCTCGACCGGGCTGTTCGTCTATCCCAACCTGATGGCGGCCGACATCCTGGCCTATCACGCGACGCGCGTGCCGGTGGGCGACGACCAGAAGCAGCATCTGGAGCTGGCCAACGACATCCGGGCCAAGTTCAACAGCGATTACGGAACCGACTTCTTCCCGGCGATCGAGCCGCTGATCCTGGGTCCGGCGGCGCGGGTGATGAGCCTGCGCGACGGCACCAGGAAGATGAGCAAGTCCGACCCGTCGGAACAGTCGCGCATCAACCTGACCGACGATGCCGACGCGATCGCGCTGAAAATCCGCCGCGCCAAGACCGATCCGGAGCCGCTGCCCGGCGAGCCGGCAGGGCTGGAGGGCCGGCCCGAGGCGCGCAACCTGGTGGCGATCTATGCCGCCCTGGCCGACACCGACGCCGCCGGCGTGCTGCGCGAGCACGGCGGCAAGGGGTTCGGCGCGTTTAAGGAGGCGCTCGCGGCGCTGCTGATCGACAAGCTGGCGCCGATCGCCACCGAAACCCGCCGGCTGCTGGCCGATCCCGGTCATGTCGAGCAGGTGCTGCGCACCGGCGCCCGCCGCGCCGCGGCGATCGCCGATCCGATCGTGGCCGAGGCGGAGCGGCTGGTCGGGCTGCTGCCGGCTTAGGCGAGGCTACAGGGCTGCGTCGACGGCCATCCTGCGGCAGGGCGGCCGGCGTAACCAACCAATGCGTGAGTTGTGACGCTACTCGCGCGCCGCGCCGTCGAAGAACTCGCGCACCTTGTCGAAGAAGCCGTGGGTTTCCGGGCTGCTATGGGCGTGGCTCTCGGCCTCGGCCTCGAACGCCTCCAGCAATTCGCGCTGCCGGCGGGTCAGCTGCTGCGGAGTTTCCACCGCGACCTGGATCTGCATGTCGCCGCGGCCGGGGCGGCGCGCGTCGGTGAAACCCTTGCCGCGCAGGCGGAACTGGTCTCCGGTCTGTGTCCCGGCGGGGATCTTCACCCGCGCCTTGGCGCCGTCGATCACCGGCACCTCGATCTCGCCGCCCAGCGCCGCCTGCGTCATGCGCAGCGGCACGCGGCAGAAGATGTGCGGTCCCTCGCGCTGGAACAGCGGGTGCGGGCGCACGCCGACATGCACGTACAGATCGCCCGGCGGCGCGCCGGCGCCGCCGGCCTCGCCTTCGCCGGCAAGCCGCATCTTCATGCCGTCCTCGATCCCGGCGGGGATGCTGACCTGCAGGCTGCGCTCACGCTGCACCGTCCCCGCGCCCTGGCAGATGCGGCAGGGATTGCGCACCACCCGGCCGCTGCCGCCGCAGGTGGGGCAGACGCGCTCGACCATGAAGAAGCCCTGCTGCGCGCGCACCTTGCCGTGGCCGCCGCAGGTGGGGCAGGTCTCCGCCCCCTTGTCGCGGTTCTCCGAGCCGGTGCCGGCGCAGGCCTCGCAGGCCACCCGGGTCGGCACGCGCAGGCTGACCTTCACGCCGGAGAATGCCTCGGCCAGATCGATCTCGGCGCTGACCCGCACATCGGCACCGCCGCGCGGACCACGCGCGCCGCCGCGCCGGCCGCCCATGAACTCGCCGAACATCTGGTCGAAGATGTCGCCGATGCTGTCGCCGGCGCCGAAACCGAAGCCGCCCGCGCCCGCCGCCGCCATTGCTCGAACGCGGCGTGGCCGAACCGGTCATAGGCGGCGCGCTTCTGATCGTCCTTCAGCACGTCGTAGGCCTCGTTCAGCTCCTTGAACTTGGCCTCGGCCTTCTTGTCGCCCGGGTTGCGGTCCGGGTGGAACTGCATCGCGAGCTTGCGGTACGCCTTCTTCAGATCGTCGGCGCCAGCTTCGCGCGCCATGCCAAGCGTCGCGTAATAGTCCTGCTTCGCCATTTCAGCCCCTACGCGGCTCTGGCTCAGCAGCCGGTTCGCTCGATCTCCGAGCGACTGAACCAATGGCCCCGACCCTCTCCCCGAGGAGAGCGGGACGCACGTCGCAGTCAGCCAGCCGCGCTGACCAATTTGCAGCCTGTCAGGCGGACTTCTTCTTGTCGTCCACTTCCTCGAACTCGGCATCGACCACGCGATCGTCGTCGGCGGTGCCCGCCGACTGCGGACCCGGGCCGGATCCCGGCTGGCCGGCGGCCTCCGCTGCCGCGCCGGCCTTGTACATCGCCTCGCCAATCTTCATCGCCGACTGGCTCAGCCGCTCGGTCGCCTGCTTCAGCGCGTCCGCGTCCTGGCCCTCCATCGCCGAGCGCGCGGCGGCCAGCGCCGCCTCGGCCTCGCCCTTGTCCTGGGCGGCGACCTTGCCCTCGTTCTCGCGCAGCAGCTTTTCGACCTGATGGATCAGGGCGTCCGCCTGATTGCGGGTCTCGACGAACTCGCGACGCTTCTTGTCGCCCTCGGCGTTCGCCTCGGCTTCGCGCACCATCGTCTGAATGTCGGCGTCCGACAGCCCGCCGCTGGCCTGGATGCGGATCTGCTGCTCCTTGCCGGTGGCCTTGTCGCGCGCCTGCACCGAGACGATGCCGTTGGCGTCGATGTCGAACGTCACCTCGATCTGCGGCACGCCGCGCGGGGCGGGCGGGATGCCGACCAGGTCGAACTGGCCCAGCGCCTTGTTGTCGGCCGCCATCTCGCGCTCGCCCTGGTACACCTTGATGGTGACCGCGGTCTGCCCGTCATCGGCGGTCGAGAAGGTCTGGCTTTTCTTCGTCGGGAATGGTCGTGTTGCGGTCGATCAGCCGGGTGAACACGCCGCCCAGCGTCTCGATGCCCAGCGACAGCGGGGTGACATCCAGCAGCAGCACGTCCTTGACGTCGCCCTTCAGCACCGCGCCCTGCACCGCGGCACCGATCGCCACCACCTCGTCGGGGTTGACGTTGCGCGCCGGCTCACGGCCGAAGAACTGCTTGACCGCATCGATGACCTTGGGCATCCGGGTCATGCCGCCGACCAGGATCACCTCCTCGATCTCGCTGGCCTTGACGCCGGCATCTTTCAGCGCCGCGCGGCACGGCTCGAGCGTCCGGGTCACCAGGTCATCGACCAGGCTTTCCAGCTTCGCGCGCGTCAGCTTCATCACCAGATGCTTCGGCCCGGAGGCGTCGGCGGTGATGAACGGCAGGTTGATCTCGGTCTCCTTGCTGGAGGACAGCTCGATCTTGGCCTTTTCCGCCGCTTCCTTCAGCCGCTGCAACGCCAGCTTGTCGCGCCGCAGGTCGATGCCCTGGTCGCGCTTGAACTCGTCGGCCAGGTAGTCGATCACGCGTGCGTCGAAATCCTCGCCGCCCAGGAAGGTGTCGCCGTTGGTGGACTTCACCTCGAACACGCCGTCGCCGATTTCCAGCACGGACACGTCGAAGGTGCCGCCGCCGAGGTCATAGACCGCAATCGTGCCGGTCTTTTTCTTGTCCATGCCGTAGGCGAGGGCCGCCGCGGTCGGCTCGTTGATGATGCGCAGAACTTCCAGCCCGGCGATGCGGCCGGCGTCCTTGGTGGCCTGGCGCTGGCTGTCGTTGAAATACGCGGGAACGGTGATGACCGCCTGCGACACCTTCTCGCCGAGATACGCCTCGGCGGTCTCCTTCATCTTGCCCAGGATGAACGCGCTGATCTGGCTCGGCGCGTATTTCTCGCCGCGCGCACCCACCCAGGCGTCGCCGTTGTCGCCGCGCTCGATGGCGTACGGGACCAGCGTCTTGTCCTTGGCGACCATCGGATCGTCGTAGCGGCGGCCGATCAGGCGCTTGACGGCATAGATGGTGTTGGTCGGGTTGGTGACGGCCTGGCGCTTGGCGGACTGGCCGACCAGCCGCTCGCCGCTGTCGCTGAACGCGACGATCGAGGGCGTGGTGCGGGCGCCCTCGGTGTTCTCGATCACGCGGACATCCTTGCCCTCCATGATCGCGACGCAAGAATTGGTGGTGCCCAGGTCGATGCCGATGACCTTGCTCATGCGATACTCCTGTGTGGCGGAACGCGGGAGGCCCGAAGCACCCCCCGGTTCCCCGTGAGTGGGAAAATCAGCCCCGGATATGCGCAGCCCGCCGCCTGGGGGCAAGAGCGGCGCCGGGCGGAATCACCGGCGGACGGATTTAGGCATCGGATCTAGGCAGTGGTGTCCAGGGCGGCGCCGGACGCCGGCTGGATGGCTGTGGGTGCGCGTGCGACCACCACCATCGCCGGCCGGAGCAGGCGTCCGTTCAGGGTCCAGGCCGGCGTCCAGGCCTGCACGACGGTCCCCGGCGGATGCTCGGCGCTCTCCTGCTCGCTCATCGCCTGGTGCAGGTTGGGATCGAACATCGCGCCGGTCGGATCGGTCCGCACGATCCCGTTGCGCTCCAGCAGGGCGAGAAAGCTGCGCTCGACGCCGGCGAAGCCGTCGCGCAGCCGCGCGGCCAGCTCCGGCTCCCCCGGCTGGGCGGCAGGGATGCTGTCCAGGCCGCGCTTGAGGTTGTCGGCGGCCTCGGCCACGTCGCTGGCAAATTTCTGCACCGCGAACTGGCGCGCATCGTCGATGTCGCGACGGGCGCGGCTGCGGGCGTTCTGGGTTTCCGCCTCGGCGCGCATCCAACGGTCCTTGAAGTCGTCCCGCTCGGCCTCCAGGGCCGCGATGCGGGCCGAGGCGGCCTGCATCAGCTCGTCGGCGGTGTCCGGCGCCGGCGCGTCGTCCAGGGTCGCCCGGCCGGGTGCCTCGGTCATGGGTATGTCGCTCATGGGCGGGGAGGTAGGGGAGGCGCGCGGCCGAGACAAGGCGGCACGCGCAACTTGCGGGCGGCCGGCGCGCAACCAGACGCGACGAAGCGGCAATCGGCGCGTTGTCCTGGCCTGCCGTCCCCGCAGGAGGTCACGCCATGACCCGACCCATGATCCGCAGCACCCTCGCGCCGTGCAGAGCCGCACTTGCCGGTTCCGGCCTGCTGTTGCTGGCCGCCTGCGCGCCGGGCGGCGCCGCGCCGACTCCGGCCGCCGCGGCGGCGCAGAACGCGAACCACTCCACCGCGGCCAGCGGATTTGAGCTGGGCCCGGAAAACTTCAACAGCAATGGCGGCGCGTTCGGGCCGGACCAGGCCAGCCCCTAAGCCGCCCCGCCCGGCGCATCCCTGAAGCGGTCGCGCAGCCGCAATCCGGCGATCCTGTCGATCTGCCGCAGCGCCTCGGCCAGTTCCTGCGCGCGGCCGTGTTCCAGGCGGCTGCGCATCGCCGCGATGATGGCGGCAGGGGTCAGGCCGTGCACCGCGATCACGAACGGAAAGCCGAAGCGCTCGGCATAGGCGGCGTTCAGCTCGCGCAGCCGCGCCAGCTCGTCCGGCGAGCAGCGGTCCAGCCCGGCGCGGCCCTGCTCCTGCGCAGACAGGGGCGCGACATCGCCCGCCGCCGCGGCGCGTCCGGCGAGTTCGGGATGGGCGCGCACCAGAGCCAGCTGCGCCGACGGGGGCGCGGCCGCGACGGCATGGGCCAGCGCCGTCTCCAGCGCCGCGAGGCTCGCGAACGGGCGGGCGGTCCAGGCGGCGTCCGCCACCCAGGGCGAATGCTCGTAGATGCCGTCCAGCGCCGCCACGAACGCCGCTCGCGGCATGGCCGACAGCGCCGACAGGCCTGGCCGCGCCGCCGGCGCGCTCATTGCCCGTGGAGCAGGTCGTGCAGCGCCAGCGCCACCACCTCGGTCGCGCGGAACAGGTCGGCCAGCGGCAGGCGCTCGTCGGCGCGATGCGCGTTCGCTTCCTGGATGCTGCGCGGCCCGGCGCCGTACAGCACGATCGGCACGCCGGCCTCGGCGTAGTGGCGGGCGTCGGTGTAGAGCGGCACGCCCTTGGCGGTGATCGCCTCGCCCATCACCTCGGTCGCGCGGGCGCACAGAATCTCGGTCAGCCGGCGGCCGCCCGGCAGCGGCGTCAGCGGGGCGGCCAGCAGGATCCGGCGCACCGCGACGCCGGCATCGGGAAAGCCGCGCGCCGCCTCGGCCACGAGCGGCGCGCAGCTCGGCCTCTGCCGCGTCTGCGGTCTCCTCGGGGATGATGCGGCGATCCAGCCGCATCAGTGACGCGGTCGGGCACGACGTTGGTGTTGATGCCGCCGCGGATCAGCCCGACCGTCAGCTGCGGGCTGCCGATCCCCTCGATCTGCGAGCGGCGCTGCGCCAGGCGCGGGCGCCAGGCGTACAGCGCGGCCAGGATCGCGGTCGCCGCCTCCAGCGCGTCGATGCCGGTCGCCGGCATCGCGGCGTGCGCCGAGCGGCCGACCACCTCGATCTCCAGATGCAGGCAGCCGTTATGCGCGTTGACGACGGCGTAGGAAAACCCGGCGCCGATCGCCAGGTCAGGCCGCGAGATGCCCTGCCGCAGCAGCCAGGCCGGCCCGATCTCGCCGCCCACCTCCTCGTCATAGGTCAGATGCAGCTCGACGCGTGCCGCCCAGCCGCGCGCCCGCTCCCGCCGCGGCCTCGCGCAGCGCCAGCAGCGCCCAGGCGTAGGTGGCAAAATCAGATTTCGAGACCGCCGCGCCGCGTCCGTACATCCAGCCATCGCAGGACGGCCGCGCCGTACGGATCCTGTGTCCAGCCCTCGCCGGGCGGCACCACGTCGCCATGCGCATTCAGCGCGATCACCGGCCCGTCGTCGCCGAAGCGATGGCGAACGACCAAGTTGGTGGCGCTGACCATGCCGCAGCCGCGCGCCAGGCCGGCGGGGACGGCGATGGCGCTCGACCGTCAAACCGAGCGCCTCCAGCAGCCGCCGCCGCATGCTCGGCGGCGGCGGCGCAGTCGCCGGGCGGGTTGTCGGACGGCGTCTGCACCAGCTCTGCGAGGAAGCCGGGTCTGCGCTTCGCGCTGTGTGGCCAGGAAGGCGCGGATGGCGGCGTCGCTGTGCGCTGGCATGGCGTTCAGTCCTGGGTGACGGGCATGGGGCGGAAAGCGCGCAGGAAACGCAGCAGCACCTCCAGCGCGCAGGCGGCGTCCTCGGCGGCGATGGCCTCCTGCGGGCTGTGGCTGATGCCGCCGCGCGCAGCGCACGAACAGCATGCCGACCGGGCACAGGGCGGCCATCGCCATGCGCATCGTGGCCGGCGCCGCTGGGCAGATGCAGCGGGCGGATGCCGCAGGCCGCCACGGCGGCGGCGAGCTGGTCGCTGCAGCCAGCGGCGAGCAGGGGGTCGCCGGCGCGTCGTGGGTGCGCGTGATCGCCAGCGTCGACGCCGTGCCGCGCGGCGATCGCGGCGAGATCGCGCCGATGCGCGCCGCGGCGCCCCGCGCACGGCGTCGTCGGCGGGCGCGCAGATCGATGGAGAACTCCACCTGGGCGGGGATGATGTTCACCGCGCCCGGCCGCGCCGCGATATGCCCGACCGTGCCGACCAGTCCCGGCGTGGCTCGCGCGACGGCGCTTGGACCGCCATGACCATCTCGGCGGCGGCGGCCAGCGCGTCATGGCGCATGTCCATCGGCACCGTGCCGGCATGGCCCGCCACGCCGTCGACGATCACCGCGAAGCGGCTGGCGCCGTTGATCGCGGTGACCACGCCCACCGGCAGGCCCTCGCGCTCCAGCACCGGCCCCTGTTCGATATGCAGTTCGACATAGCCCAGCGCCGCGGCCGGATCGCGGCCGATCCGCGTCGCGCGGCGCCGGCTCGCAGCCGAACGCTGACAGCGCCTGGCGCATGCTGACGTCATCGGCATCGAGAGCGTCGAGCGCCGCCGCATCCAGCGTGCCGGCGATCGCGCGCGAGCCGGTCAGGGTCGCCGGGAACCGCACGCCTTCCTCGTCGCCGAACGCGAGCACCTCGATCGCGAAGGGCAGCCGCTCGCCCGCATCGTGCAGCGCCGCCACCGCCTCGATCGCCGCCAGCACGCCGAGATTGCCGTCATAGCGGCCGGCGTCGCGCACCGTGTCGATGTGCGAGCCGAGCAGCAGGGCGGGCGGCGCCGGGCGTCGCCGCCTCGTAGCGGCCGACCACCTTGCCGGCCGAGTCCAAGCCGGCCTGCATGCCGGCATCGTCCATCCAGTCCCGTACCTGGCCGGCAGCCCGCCGGTGCGCGGGCGACAGGTACAGGCGGGTCAGGCCGTCCGGCTGATCGGTGCAGCGCGCCAGCAGCAGCAGGCGGTCCATCAGCCTCTGCACGGATCGCGCAGGCCTTGTGCGGCGGGCGTCGGTGTGTTGCATCGGGGGCGGTGTGAACTCCTTGGCCGCATGCAAAGCAGAACGGGCGGGCAATGTCATCCTGGCGGCGGGATGACCGGGGGACGGCAATGGGGCGGCTGACCACGCATGTGCTGGACACCGCGCGCGGCTGCCCGGCCGCAGGGGTGCGGATCGCCCTGCGCCTGCTCGGGCCCGAGCCTGTCCTGCTTCGCGAGGCGGTGACCAATGCCGATGGCCGCTGCGACCGGGCGCTGCTGGAGGGGGATGCGATGCAGGCCGGGCGGTACGAGCTGGTGTTCGGCATCGGCGCGTATTTCGCCCGCACCGGCATCGACCAGCCCGAGCCGCGCTTCCTGGACGAGGTGGTGATCCGTTTCGGCGTGGCCGACCCGGCGCAGCACTATCATGTGCCGCTGCTGGCGTCGCCGTACGGCTTCAGCACGTACCGGGGCAGCTGATGATGCCCGGTCCGCGCCAAGCCGTTCCTGGATCGTCATGGCTAGGACTGACCCGGCTATCCACCAGCCGCTCGGTAAGATCCGTGCTTGCCCGCATCAAGCGCAGGGACGACGGAACAAGGGACAGTCGCACCGCATGACCGGCTACTGGGGCGAATGGCTCGGATTGCTGCTGCGCTGGTTCCATGTCGTCGCGGCGATCGCCTGGATCGGCGAGTCGTTCTATTTCGTCATGCTGGACAGCAGCCTGAAGCCGGCGATCGACCCGGCGGCGCGCGCGCGCGGCGTGTCCGGCGAGCTGTGGGCGGTGCATGGCGGCGGCTTCTACAACTCGCAGAAATACCTGGTCTCGCCGCCGCGGAATGCCGGGCGACCTGCACTGGTCGAAGTGGAAGGCCTACTCCACCTGGCTGAGCGGTTTCGCGCTGTTCGCGGCGCTGTACCTGCTGCAGCCGAGGGCCTACCTGATCGACCCCGCCGTTGCCGATATCTCGCCCTGTGGCCGGCGGCGGCGGCGCTCGCCTTCCTGGCTTCGGCTGGTCGTCTACGACGTGCTGTGCACGCGCTGGGCCAAGACAAGCGCGCGCTGGGCATGGCGGTGGCCGCGCAGGTGTTGGTGTGGGATTTCGCCGCCACGCACATTTTCGCCGGCCGCGCGGCGTTCCTGATCGTCGGCGCGATCGATGGCGACCATCATGACGGCCAACGTGTTCTTCGTCATCATCCCGGCCAGCGCAAGATGGTCGCTGCGATGCTGAGCGGCGAGACGCCGGACCCGATCCCGGCAAGCAGGGCAAGCAGCGCTCGGTCCACAACACCTATTTCACGCTGCCGGTGGTGTTCGCGATGATCAGCAACCACTACGCGATGGCGTATAGCGGCGCGTACAACTGGGCGATCCTGGCGTCCTGATGCTGGCCGGCGCGCTGATCCGCAGTTTTTCGTGCTGCGCCATCTCGGGCGCGAGGTCTGGCCGCTGCCGGTCGCCGGCGCGGTGCTGATGTGCGGCGATGATCTGGCTGGCCCCGCGCCGGCGCGCTGGCGGCAGCGCGCGCGGCCGATGCGGGGCCGGCGGCGCTGACGGTGGCCGACATCCCGCCGATCATCCAACACCGCTGCGTCGCCTGCCACTCCGCGCATCCGACGCTGCTGGAGACCGCGCCGCAGGGCATCAAGTTCAATACCGCCGACGAGATCCCGCAAACGCCCGCGCATCTATCTGCAGGCGGTGCAGGCGAAGGCGATGCCGCTGGGCAACGTCACCGGCATGACCGACGCGGAGCGGAGGGAACTCGGCGCCTGGGTCAGCGCCGGGGCTGCGCGATAGGTCTCGGTCCGGCCTCGCGATCCAGGGCGGGAGCGCCTCCGACATAGGTCGCGGCCACCGCGCGGTCGTCGCCCATCGTCATCAGCACGAACAGCTCCTCGGCCAGATCGCCCTGCACGGCGTCCATCCGATGCGCCATCGCCGGCGTCGCGCGGGAGTCGAGCACGACGAGATCGGCCTCGTGCCCCGGCTCGATGCGCGCCGATGCGGTCGTCGAGGCCCAGCGCCGCGGCGTTGCCGCAGCGTCATCTGATAGAACGCCTGCAGTGGCGGGCCAGGCTCTGGCCGCGCAGCTGCAGCACCTTGTAGCCTTCCGCCGCGGTGCGCAGCATCGAGTAGCTGGTGCCGCCGCCGACGTCGGTCGCCAGCGCCACCCGCACGCCCGCCGTCGCGCAGCCGCGCCTGGTCGAACAGGCCGGAGCCGAGGAACAGGTTGGAGGTCGGGCAGAACGCCGCGACGGACCGCGCTGGCCGCGAGCGCATCGATCTCGCGCGCCTGCAGATGAATGCAATGGCCGAACACCGAGCGCGGCCCGAGCAGGCCGGAGCGCTCGTAGACGTCGAGATAGCTGCCGCGCTCCGGGAAACAGCCGGTTCGACCAGCGCGATCTCGGCCGGCGTTCTCGCTCAGATGCGTCTGGACGTAGCACGTCGGGAAATTCGGCGCGCGCAGCGCGCCGGCGGCCTCCAGCTGCGCCTCGGCTGGAGGTGATGGCGAAGCGCGGCGTGATCGCGTAGTCGAGCCGGCCGCGGCCGCGCCAGCGCTCGATCAGCGCCTTGCTCTCGCGCGTAGCCGCGCTCGGCGGTGTCGCGTCAGCGCCGTCCGGGCGCGTTGCGGTCCATCATGCACCTTGCCCGCGATCATGCGCGCGCCGCGCCGCTCCGCCTCGGCGAAGAAGGCGTCGACCGATTCCGGATGGACGGTGCAATAGACCATCGCCGTCGTCGTGCCGCTGGCGGAACAGCTCGTCGAGAAAGAACCGCGCCATCCTCGGCCGCAATGGTCCGGATCGGCGAATTTCTGCTCCTCGACGAACGTGTAGTTGTGCAGCCACTCGAGCAGCTGCGCGCCGTAGGAGCCGATCACCCGCGTCTGCGGATAATGGATATGCGCGTCGATGAAGCCGGGCAGGATCAGGCAATCGGGGCGATGATCCACCACGACGCCCGACGGCAGCGCCGCCAGCAGGGCGGATGCCTCGCCGGCCGCGCGGAACACCCCGTCCTGCATGACCACCAGCCCGTCCGCGATGTAGCGGTGCGCCACCGCTTCCGCCGGGCCGGGCGGGAAGGTCAGCACCCGCCCGCGCACCGCCGTCACCGGGCCGACCGCCGCCTCCGTCATCGCCTGCTCCCTGCGTTGCACCGCTGTTTTGCCCTTCGGCGGCGCCGGTCGCTATAGTCGGTGCCTGTTCCGCGAAGGAGATCGTCGCCGTGCGCGACCATATCCGCTTCCTGCTGGGCGACGAGGCGGTGCGCCTGGCGGGGTTCGACCCGCGCCTGACGGTGCTGGACTGGCTGCGCGAGGCGCGGCGGCTGACCGGGACCAAGGAGGGCTGCAACGAGGGCGATTGCGGCGCCTGCACCGTGGTCGTGGCGCGGCCGGAGCGTGGCCGGCTGGCCTATCGCGCGGTCAACGCCTGCATCCAGCTGGTCGGGGCGCTGGACGGCTGCCAGTTGCTGACCGTCGAGCACCTGAAGGGCGCCGACGGCGCGCTGCATGCCGCGCAGCAGGCGATGGTGGATTGCCACGGCTCGCAATGCGGCTTCTGCACGCCCGGGTTCGTGATGTCGATGCTGGCCTTGCTGAAGACCTCGCCCGAGCCGCCGGAGGAGGCGGCGATCGACGACGCGCTGGCCGGCAATCTGTGCCGCTGCACCGGCTACGCGCCGATCGTGCGCGCGACGCAGCGCATGTACGCGTTGCATGACGGAGACCAGTTCGAGGCGCGCGAGCGCAGAGACGCTGGCGCGTCTGCTGGCGCTGGATGACGGGCAGTCCGTGCATGTGCAGGGCGGCGGCGGCGCGTTCATCGCGCCGGCGACCACGGACGACCTCGCCGACACGCTGCTGCGCCACGACCAGGCGACGATCGTCGCCGGCTGCACCGATGTCGGGCTGTGGATCACCAAGGCGCTGCGCCGGCCCGACCCGATCGTCTGGATCGGCCGCGTCGCCGAGCTGCGGCGCATCGAGCGCGGCGCCGGATCGCTGGAGATCGGCGCGGCCGCCAGCTACAGCGACGTCATGCCGGCGTTGGCCGCGCTCTATCCCGATCTGGGCGAGCTGCTGCGACGCCTGGGTTCGGTGCAGGTGCGCAACATGGGCACCGTCGGCGGCAACATCGCCAACGGCTCGCCGATCGGCGACGCCTCGCCGGCGCTGATCGCCGCCGGGGCGAGGCTGCACCTGCGCCGCGGCGAGATGAGGCGTGCGATGCCGCTGGAGGATTTCTTCGTCGCGTACGGCAGGCAGGATCGCCAGCCGGGCGAGTTCGTCGAGCGCATCAGCGTGCCGGCGCCGCAGGCCGGCACGCGCTATCGCGCCTACAAGGTCAGCAAGCGCTTTGACCAGGACATCACCGCGGTCCTGGGAGCGTTCCGAATCCTTGTCGAAAACGGTGTGGTGGTCGAGGCGCGGCTGGCCTATGGCGGCATGGCGGCCACCCCGAAGCGCGCCGCGCACGCCGAGGCGGCGCTGTCGGGCCGGGCCTGGGACGAGGCCACGCTGGCGGCGGCGCAAGCCGCGCTCGAAGGCGATTTCCAGCCGCTGAGCGACATGCGCGCCAGCGCCGGCTATCGCATGACCGTGGCCAAGAACCTGCTGCGCCGCCTGCATGTCGAGACCACGCGCGGCGACGTGCAAACGCGGCTGGTCGGCGACAGGAGCCTCGCGCATGCTTGACCAAGCCGCGCCGCTGCGCCTCGCGCCCGACGCCGCGCAGGACGCGCTCCGGCTGTCGCCGCGCCACGACAGCGCCCACAAGCATGTCGCGGGCGAGGCCGCCTACATCGACGACCTGCCGGAACCGGACGGGCTGCTGCATGTCTGCCTCGGCCTGTCCGAACGGGCGCATGCGCGCATTCTGGAGATGGATCTGGGCGCGGTGCGGCGCGCGCCGGGCGTGGTGCTGGTGCTGACCGGCGATGACGTTCCGGGGCAGAACGAGATCAGTCCGGTCGGCCGTGGCGACGAGCCGCTGCTGGCGACCGATCGGGTGCAGTTCGTGGGGCAGCCGGTGTTCGCCGTGGCCGCGCGCTCGCGGCGGGAGGCGCGCGCGGCGGCGCGGCTGGGGGCCATCGGCTACGCGGATCTGCCGGCGGTGCTGACGATGGCGGCGGCCCGCGAGGCGGCCGAGCTGGTGACGGAGCCGCTGGTGCTGCGTCGCGGCGATGCCTGCCGCGCGCTGGACGATGCGCCGCACCGCCTGTCGGGGCGGCTGTCCGTCGGCGGTCAGGAACATTTCTACCTCGAAGGGCAGATCGCGCTGGCCGAGCCCGGCGAGGACGACGACATGCGCGTGCTGTCCTCGACCCAGCACCCGACCGAGACGCAGCATCTGGTGGCGCGCGTGCTGGGCGCGCCCGATCACGCCGTCACCGTCGAGGTGCGGCGCATGGGCGGCGGGTTCGGTGGCAAGGAGACTCAGGCCAACCTGTTCGCCTGCATCGCCGCCCTGGTCGCCCGCCGCACCGGTCGCCCGGCGAAGCTGCGGCCGGATCGCGACGACGACATGATCGTGACCGGCAAGCGCCACGACGCCGAGATCGACTACGACGTCGGCTTCGATGCGGACGGTCGCATCCATGCCGTGCGCATGCTGGTCGCGGCGCGCTGCGGCTGGTCGGCCGACCTGTCCGGGCCGGTCACCGACCGCGCACTGTTTCACGCCGACAACGCCTATTTCTACCCCGCGGTGGAGCTGCGGTCGCTGCCGCTGAGAACCAACACCGTGTCCAACACCGCGTTTCGCGGCTTCGGCGGTCCGCAGGGCGTGGTCGCCGCCGAGCGCGTGATCGAGGAGATCGCGTTCGCGACGGGACTCGATCCGCTGGAGGTCCGTCGCCGCAACTTCTACCGCTCGGGCCTGTCCGGCGAGACCGGGCGCGACGTGACGCCCTATCACCAGACGGTCGAGGACACCATCATCGGCGCAGTGGTGGATGAGCTGGCGCAGTCCTGCGGCTACGCGGTGCGGCGCGCGGCGATCCGCGAGGCCAACCGCGACAGCCCGGTGATCCGTCGCGGCATCGCGCTGACGCCGGTGAAGTTCGGGATCTCGTTCACCGCGACGCATTTCAACCAGGCCGGCGCGCTGGTGCACATCTATGCCGACGGCAGCGTGCACCTGAACCACGGTGGCACCGAGATGGGGCAAGGCCTGTTCGCCAAGGTGGCGCGCGTGGTCGCGACGGAGCTGCAGATCGACCAGGACCGCATCAAGATCACCGCCACCAGCACCGGGAAGGTGCCAAACACCTCGGCCACCGCCGCGTCGTCCGGCGCGGATCTGAACGGCATGGCGGCGCGCGACGCGGTGCGCACGCTGAAGGCGCGGCTGGTCCGCTTCGCGGCACAGCACTGGAACGTGCCCGAGGCGGAGGTCGCGTTCCTGCCGAATCGCGTGCGCGTCGGCGGCGAGGAGATCGCCTTTCCGGCCCTGGTCAGGCAGGCCTACATGGCGCGGGTGGCGCTTTCGGCCACCGGATTCTATGCGACGCCAAAGATCCATTGGGATCGGGCGACCGGGACCGGGCGGCCGTTCTACTACTTCGCTTATGGCGCCGCGTGTTCCGAGGTCGCGCTGGACCTGCTGACCGGCGAGCACCGGATCGAGCGGGTGGACATCCTGCACGATGCCGGGCGCTCGCTGCACCCCGAAATCGACATCGGCCAGGTCGAGGGCGGCTTCGTGCAGGGCGCCGGCTGGCTGACCAGCGAGGAGCTGGTCTGGGACGCGCGCGGCAGGCTGATGACGCACGCGCCCAGCACCTACAAGATCCCGGCCTGCGGCGACCGTCCGCGGGTGTTCAACGTGCGCCTGCTGGACGGCGCGGACAATCGCGAGGACACGATCCTGCGCTCCAAGGCGGTCGGCGAGCCGCCGCTGATGCTGGGCGTATCGGTGCTGCACGCGCTGTCCGACGCGGTGGCCAGCGTGGGCGGCTACCGGATCTGTCCGCGCCTGGACGCGCCAGCGACGCCGGAACGCATGCTCGACGCCATCGCGCGGCTGGAGCGGGGCCGGGCGTGAGCGAGTGTCGGCTGAGCGAGGCGCTGCGCCGCATGCTGGAGGCCGGCGAGGCTGCGGCGCTGGTGCGGATCGCGCGGTCCGCCGGCTCGACCCCGCGTGAAGCCGGCGCGGCGATGCTGGTGACAGCGGGTGCGATGCTGGGCACGGTCGGCGGCGGGCGTCTGGAATGGGAGGCGGTGGCGCGGGCGCGGGCGATGCTGGCCGGCGAGGCGGCGAGTGTGGCGTTCGACATGGCGCTGGGTCCGGCGAGCGGCCAATGCTGCGGCGGCCATGTCAGCCTGGAGATCCTCCGCGCCGACGCGGCATTGCTGGGCCGCATGGCGGCCGAGGATCGCGCGCGGCTGGAGGCGCGCCCGGCGGCCCTGCTGTTCGGCGCCGGGCATGTCGGCCGCGCGCTGGCCGCGGCGCTGTCGCCGCTGCCGCTGCGGGTGCGCTGGATCGACGCCCGGGCCGGCGAGTTCGGGCCGGACGTGCCGGATTGCGTGGCTGCTGTGGTCACGAGCGATGTTGCCGGCGAGATCGCCGCGGCCCCGCCGGGCGCGGTCTGCATCGTGCTGACGCACAGCCACGCGCTCGATAGCCTGATCGTCGCCGCCGCTCTGGAGCGCGATGATTTTGCGTATGTCGGGCTGATCGGCTCGCGCAGCAAGCGCCGCCGCTTCGAGCACGGGTTCCGCGACATCGGGCTGAGCGAGGCGCGCATCGCCCGCCTGGTTTGCCCGATCGGCGGCGGTTTCGTCCGCGACAAGCGGCCGGAGGTGATCGCGGCCTTCGCCGCCGCCGAATTGTTGCAGGCCAGCCTGACCTGGCAGGCGGCGCACGCCGGACGCGGCGACGCGCAGCGCGCGGCATGACGGGCGCTGGCATGCCCGCACCGGCATGACGCGCACCGGTGCGGAACTGCTGACCGCGCTGCTGGAGCGGTACGGGGTCGATGTGGTGTTCGGCATCCCCGGCGTGCACACGATCGAGCTGTATCGCGGCCTGCACGCGAGCCGCATCCGGCATGTGACGCCGCGTCACGAGCAGGGCGCCGCGTTCATGGCGGACGGGTTCGCCCGCGCCTGCGGCCGCCCCGGCGTGTGCTTTCTCATCAGCGGCCCCGGACTGACCAACGCGCTGACCGCGATGGCGCAGGCCTATGCCGAGTCGGTGCCGATGCTGGTGATTTCCAGCGTCAATGCGGCCGGCCGCGCCGGCTCGGGCGAGGGCTGGCTGCACGAGTTGCCGGACCAGAGCCGGCTGGGCGGCGGCGCGGCGGCGTTCTCGCACAGCGTCGCCACGCTGGCCGAGCTGCCGCAGGTGATGGCGCGCGCCTTCGCGGTGTTCGACGGCGCGCGGCCGCGACCGGTGCATGTCGAGATCCCGACCGACCTGCTGGGCGCGCGGACCGATGTGGAGGCGCCGGCCTGCGTCGCGCGCACCGCCCGGCCGGCGGCGCAGGCCGGCACGCTGCAACGCGCCGCGACGATGCTGGGCGCGGCACGCGCGCCGCTGCTGCTGCTGGGCGGCGGCGCGATCGCCGCCGCCGCCGAGGCGCGGGCGCTGGCCGAGCTTCTGCATGCCCCGGCGCTGATGACGGTGAACGCGCGCGGCATGCTGCCGCCCGGGCACCCGCTCGGCCTGTCCTGCAGCGCCTCGTTGCCGGCGGCGCGGCGGCTGATTGGGCGGGCGGACGTCGTGTTTGCGATCGGCACGGAGCTGGGCCCGACCGACTACGACATCTACGAACGCGGCGCGCTGGCCATCCCCGGCCGGCTGATACGGCTCGACATCGACCCGCAGCAGGTGTTCCGCGGCGCGCCGCCCGAGCTGGCGTTGACCGGGGATGCGCAGGCCTCGCTCGCCGCCCTGCTGCCGATGCTTGCGGCCCGCGAGACCGGCTGGGGCGAGGCTGCGGCCGCCGCTGCCCGGGCGGAGGCGCCGGCGGATTTCGACGCGACCACCCGATCGGACATCGCCTGCATCGAGGCGGTGCGCGCGGCGTTGCCGGACGCGCTGCTGGTGGGCGATTCCACGCGGCAGGTCTATGCCGGCAATCTCGGCTTCGCCGCCGCCGGGCCGCGCCAGTGGTTCAACGCGGCCACCGGCTATGGCGCTCTGGGCTACGGCCTGCCGACGGCGATCGGCGCGGCGCTGGCGACGCGGCGGACGGTGGTCTGCCTGTGCGGGGATGGCGGGCTGCAATTCGTGCTGGGCGAGTTGGGCACGGCGGTCGAGGCCGACGTCCGGGTCATCCTGCTGCTGCTCAACAATTCCGGCTACGGCGAGATCAAGGCCGCGATGCAGGCGGCGGGCGTGGTCCCGATGGGCGTCGATCTGCACACGCCGGACTTTCAGGCGCTCGCCGCCGCCTATGGCTGGCACGCCGAGCGCCTGGCCGACCCGACGGCGCTGGCCGGCGCGCTGGCGGCGGCGGCGGCGCGGACGCGGCCCAGCCTGATCGAGTTCGGCGAGGATCTGCGGTTCGGCGAATAGGACCGCGCAGCTTACTTGACCGGCGGCGCGCGCCGGAACGACAGTGCCGCCGGCGCGGATCGGCGGCGGGGAGGGCGTATCATCATGCACGCGGACGGACTCGACTGGACCCTTCCGGCGTCGATGTATCGCGATCCGGCCCAGTACGAGCGTGAGCGGCGGGAGATCTTCGCGCGCAACTGGTCGCTGTTCACCTGGTCGGCGCGGCTGGCGCAGCCCGGCGACGCATTCAGCGGCGTCTCGGCCGGCTACGGCCTGTTCGTGATGCGCGGCGATGACGGGCGGCTGCGCGGCTTCCACAATGCCTGCCGCCATCGCGGCGCAGAACTGATCCCCGCCGGCCCGGCAAGCTGCGGCCGGGTGCTTACCTGCCCGTACCACGCCTGGGCGTACGGGCGCGACGGCCGGCTCATCAAGGCGACGGATTTCGGTGGCGATGCGACGTTCGATCCGGACGAATGGGGCCTGCGCGAGATCGACGTGGCCGAATGGCGCGGTCTGGTGTTCGTGCGGCTGGAGCGCGGCGGGGCGGATCTGCGCGCCTGGCTGGGGCCGATCGACGCCATGGCGGCCGACTACGACCTTGATGGCCAGCAGCATTTCGCGGCGAAGGAGCGCGAGGTCGCGGTGGACTGGAAGGCGTACGGCGAGAACTACCTCGAGTGCTATCACTGCCGGATGATGCATCCCGGACTGTGTGCGGCGATGGACGTTCGCCAGTACCGGATCGATGTGCATCGCGCGGAACAGATGTTCCATCTGCATGCGCCGAGGCGCGAGGGTGGGCTGACGCGCGGGCTGTATTTCTACCGCTTTCCGTTCCTGATGCTGAACCTGTACGACTGGGGCAGTTCGATCGCGACCGTCGAGCCGTTGGGGCCGGGTCGGCTGCGCCACGTCAACTGGTACCGGTTCACCGACATCTCGCCGGAGCGCGCCGAGGAGAACACCCGCTCGATGGAGTGGTCGGCGCGGATCGTGTCCGAGGATCTCGACATGCTGCTGGGGGTGCAGCGCAACCTGAACGCCGGCATCTATGACCGCGGCCCGCTGTCGCCCCGCTACGAGCATGCGGTCGGCGCGTTTCAGGACATGGTGCGATCGTCGCTCGACGGAGCGCCGCTGCGCATGGCCGCCGAGTGATGGCGTCCACCCACGACGCCATCATCATCGGCGCCGGCCATAACGGACTGGTCTGCGCCGCCTATCTGGCGCGTCAGGGGCTGAAGCCGCTGGTGCTGGAGCGCCGCGACGTGGTCGGCGGCGCCGCGGTGACCGAGGAGATCGCGCCCGGCTTCCGCGCCTCGATCTTTTCATATCTGATGAGCATCCTGCACCCGCGCATCATCGCCGACCTGGAGCTGAAGCGGCACGGGCTGGAGGTGATGCCGTGCTCGGACATGCTCTCACCGCTGGACGATGACGACTACATCGTGTTCTCGGACAACGTGGCCCGCACGCAGGCAAGCTTCGCGCGGTTCAATCGCCACGACGCCGAGATCTATCCCGAGTTCGACCGCTACCTGACCGAGACCGCCAACGTGTTCCGCAGGCTGCTGTGGGAAACGCCGTTCGATCCGACCAGGCGCGACCTGCGCACCGGGCGGCAGGTCTCCGGCTTCCTGTGGCGCAACCGGCGGTTCGGCAACCAGGTGTTCCGCGTCATGGACATGCTGACCATGAGCGCATACGATTACTTGTCGAAATGGTTTGAGGACGACCGCATAAAGGCGGTGCTGGCGTACTATGCCTCGATCGGGACCTTTGCCGGGCCGAAGACGCCGGGTTCGGCATACGTCATCATGCATCACGTGATGGGCGAGAACGCCGGCGCGGGCGGCTGGGGCTTCATCAAGGGCGGCATGGGGTCGATCACGCAGTCGCTCGCTTCGTACGGCCGCGAGAAGGGCGTGCAGATCAAGACCGGCAGCCCCATCGCGCGGGTCAAGGTGTCGGGCGGGCGGGCGACCGGCGTGGTGACGCAGGGCGGCGACGAATACGACGCGCCGGTCATCATCGGCAACCTCAACGCCAAGCTGCTGTATCTGGATCTGGTGGGGGCCGAGCACCTGCCCGACGAGCTGGTGCGCGACATTTCCGGCTACCGCACGTTTTCCACCGCGTTCAAGATGAACATCGCCTGCGAGCGTCCCCCGCAATACCGCTGCCTGCCCAAGGCGATCGCCGACGGCGCGCTCGGCAGCTGGTCGTATCCGACCTATGTGCACATCGCCCCGGACGTGGACTATCTGGAGCGCGCCTATGACGACGCCAAGGACGGCTGGTTCTCCTCGGCGCCGTTCATAACCCCGGTGGTGCCGACCATCGTGGACCCGACATTGGCCCCGCCCGGCAAGCACGTCGTCAACCTGTTCGGCGGACATGCGCCGTACGCCTTGCGCAACGGCGACTGGGCGACGGAGAAGCCGAACTTCCGCCGCGCCGTGATCGACGCGCTGGAGCGGCACGCGCCGGGATTTTCCAGCGACATCATCGCTGAGCAGCTGCTGATCCCCGAGGACATCGAGCGCATCGTCGGCCTGCCGCAAGGCCATATCTTCCATGGCGAGCTGTCGTCGGACCAGCTGTTCTTCAAGCGTCCGGTCGCGCACTACGCCGACTACCGCACGCCGCTGCACGGGCTGTACGTGTGCGGCGCCTCGACCCACCCCGGCGGCGGCGTATCCGGGATCCCCGGCTACAACGCGGCGCGAGAGATCCTGCGCGATCTGGGCAAGCGGTCGCGCATGGGCTACGCGGCCTGACGCGAATGATCTGGCGACGGCACAAGCTGGGCGTCGCCGCATCGCTGGTGATCGTCGCGATCGTGCTGGCCGCGGTCTTCGCGCCGTACCTGTCGCCGCACGGGCCCGACATCCAGCTGGCGGAGGGCCTGTCCGACGATGGCGGGCCGCTGCCGCCGTCGCATGCGTTCCTGCTTGGCACAGACCTGCTGGGGCGGGATCTGCTGGCGCGGCTGCTGTACGGCGCGCGCACGTCGCTGATCATCGGCGTGGTGGCCAACGGCATCGCGGTCGCGCTGGGCGCCGCGATCGGGGTGGTCGCGGGGTATGCGCGCGGCATGCTAGGCAATCTGCTGATGCGGCTGACCGACCTGATGATGGCGTTCCCGGCGCTGCTGCTGGCGATCGCGCTGGCGGCGATCTTCCACCCCTCGCTGTGGATCGTGGCGATGGTGATCGCGATGGTGAACTGGGTGCAGATCGCCCGCGTGATCTACACCGAGACCACCGCACTCGCCGAGCGCGACTTCGTGCTGGCGACGCGCGGGCTGGGGGCGACATCGTCCTATGTGCTGTGGCGGCACATCCTGCCGCATCTGCTGCCGACCATCCTGGTCTATGCGACGCTGGGCATCGCGACGACGGTGCTGCTGGAGGCGACGCTGTCGTTCCTGGGCGTCGGCGTGCAGCCGCCGACGCCGTCCTGGGGCAACATCATCTATGAGAACCAGAGCTACTTCAGCTCCGCGCCCTGGCTGGTGTTCATTCCCGGCGCCTGCATCGTGGTCCTGGCGCTGTCGTTCAACCTGGTGGGCGACACGCTGCGCGACATCCTGGATCCGCGTGAGCGGGGGCGGCGGTGATCGGCTACGTCGCGCGCCGGCTGCTGCAATCGGTGGCCATCCTGTTCGGCGTGGCGGTGGTCACGTTCGCGCTGCTGTTCCTGGTGCCGGCCGACCCGGCGCGACAGGTGGCGGGGCGCGCGGCGACCGCCGAGGTGGTCGGGCGGGTGCGCCACGAAATGGGGCTGGACCGGCCGGTCCCGGTGCAGTTCGCGCGGTATATCGGCAGGCTTGCGCGTGGCGACCTGGGGAGATCCTATGTCGAGCGCACCGATGTCACGACGCTGATCCTGAGCCGGCTGCCGGCGACGCTGTGGTTGATGCTGGGCGCGATCGCCTGCGAGCTGCTGATCGGCCTGCCCGCCGGCATCCTGGCCGCCTATTGGCGCGGGCGCGGCGCCGACCGGGCGGTGATGGTGCTGTCCTTCGTCGGCGTGTCCACGCCGCAATTCATCATCGCCATCCTGCTGCTGTACGTGTTCGCGGCACGGCTCGGCTGGTTCCCGATCGGCGGCTATGGCGGCCTGTCGCACCTGATCCTGCCGGCGCTGACGCTGGGCATACTGGGCGGCGGCTGGTACGGGCGGATGACGCGCTCGACGATGGTGGATGTGCTGCATCAGGACTTCATCCGCACCGCCCGCGCGAAAGGCATGGGCGAGTGGCGAGTGGTCGGCATCCACGCGCTGCGCAACGCGGTGCTGCCGATCCTGGCGATGATCGGCATCGACATCGGCGTGTTCATGGGCGGCGCGGTGGTCGTCGAGTCGGTCTATGCCTGGCCGGGGATCGGGCAACTGACCTGGCACGCGATCCAGCAGATCGACATACCGATCATCATGGCCGTCACCCTGGTCGCGGCGGCTGGAATCGTTCTTGCTAACCTGCTGGTCGATGTGGTCGCGCCGTTCATCGACCCGCGGGTGACGCTACGTTAGCGATGCAAGTGACGACTTCGCTGCGAAGTCAATCAGAAAAGGGGAGTTTTGCCTTATGAAACTCGCGACACACCTGTTGCTCGGCACGGTGCTGGCCGGCAGCCTCGCGGCGGCCGCCCCGACATTCGCGGCCGCGCCGCGCGACGGCGGCAGCATGACGATCTCGTTCAAGGATGATGTGGCCACCCTGGATCCGGCGATCGGCTATGACTGGCAGAACTGGCCGATCATCAAGTCGATCTTCGACGGGCTGATGGACTACAAGCCCGGCAGCACCGACCTGACCCCCAACCTCGCCGAGAGCTTCACCGTCTCGCCGGACGGCAAGACCTACACGTTCAAGCTGCGGCAGGGCGTGAAGTTCACCAACGGCCGCCAGCTCACCGCCGACGATGTGCTGTATTCGATCACCCGCACCTGCAACCCCAAGACCCAAAGCCCCGGCGCCAGCTTCTTCGGCGCGATCGAGGGGTTCGATGCCTTCAACGGCGGCAAGGCCGACCATCTGGCCGGGGTGAAGGTGCTCGATCCGGCCACCGTGCAGTTCACGCTGTCGCGGCCGGACGCCACGTTCCTGCAGGTGCTGGCGCTGAACTTCGCGACCGTCGTGCCGAAGGAGGAGGTGGAGAAAGCCGGAGTCGATTTCGGCAAGCACCCGGTCGGCAGCGGCCCGTTCAGGCTGCAGGAATGGAAGCTGGGACAGCGCATCACCCTGGTGCGCAATCCCGACTACTACCAGCCGGGCGTGCCGCACCTGGACAAGCTGGTGGTGGAGGTCGCGCAGGAGCCGCTGACCGCGCTGCTGCGGCTGCAAAGCGGCGAGATCGACGCGCTCGGCGACGGCATCCCGCCGGCGAAGTTCAACGAGGTGATGAAGGATCCGGCGTTCAAGAACGACATCGTGGTGGGGTCGCGGCTGGAGACCAGCTACCTGACCATGAAGGTCGGCATGAAGCCGTTCGACGACATCCGCGTGCGCCAGGCGGTCGCCGCCGCGATCAACAAGAAGCGCATCGTCAAGCTGATCAACGGCCGCGCCACGGTCGCCGACCAGATCCTGCCGCCCGGCATGCCCGGCTACGACAAGGATTTCGTCGGCATCGCCTACGATCCCGCGCACGCCAAGGAACTGCTGAAGCAGGCCGGGCTCGCGGACGGGTTCAGCACCGACCTGTATGCCAACAACACCGACCCCAACCCGCGCATCGCCGAGGCGATCCAGCAGGATCTGGCCGCGGTCGGCATCAAGGTCTCGCTGAAGACGCTGGCGCAGGAAAACGTCATCGCCGCCGGCGGCGATCCGAACCAGGGGCCGATGGTCTGGTCCGGCGGCATGGCATGGAGCGACGACTTCCCCGACCCCGCCGACTTCTTCACGCCGATCCTGTCCTGCGACAGCGCCACCAAGGGCGGCTGGAACTGGTCGTTCTACTGCAACAAGCCGCTGGACGCGCAGGCGCAGGCGGCGGACGCGATCACCGATCCCGCGAAATCGGCCGAACGCGACGCGGCCTGGGCGAAGATCTACCGCGCGGTGATGGCCGACACGCCCTGGGTGCCGGTGTTCAACGAGCGGCTGTACACGATGAAGTCGCCGCGCCTGGAAGCCCCGGATCCGATCATGTTCGTCGATCCGATCTACACCCCGGTCAACTACAAGTACGTGTACGTCACCGATGGCAAATAGCCGCCACACCATCCACGCCCACCACCACCATCACGGCTGGGACCGGAGCATCGCGCCGGTCCTCACCGTGGCGCCCGGGCGAGACCGTGACGTTCGAGACGGTGGATTCCTCCGGCGGCCAGCTGTCGCCCGCGGCGACGCTGGAGACGCTGAAGGGGCTGGATTTCACGCGCATCAACCCGACCACCGGCCCGGTGCTGATCGACGGCGCCGAGCCGGGCGACGCGCTGAAGGTCAGCGTGCTGGAGTTCGGGCCGTCCGGCTGGGGCTGGACCGCCAACATCCCCGGCTTCGGGCTGCTGGCCGACCAGTTCCCCGATCCGGCGCTGCATCTTTGGAACTACGATGCGACCGCAATGGGGCCGGCGGCGTACGGCCGCTTCGCGCGCGTGCCGCTGAAGCCGTTCGCCGGCACGATCGGCGTGGCGCTGGCCGAGCCGGGGCTGCACAGCGTCGTGCCGCCGCGCCGGGTCGGCGGCAACCTGGACATGCGCGACCTCGCCGCCGGCACGGAGCTGTACCTGCCGGTCGAGGTCGCTGGCGCGCTGTTCTCGGTCGGCGACACGCACGCGGCGCAAGGCGATGGCGAGGTGTGCGGCACCGCCATCGAAAGCCCCATGACCATCACGCTGCGCTTCGACCTGGTGAAGGGGGCGCACCTCGCCTCGCCGCGCGCAATGCTGCCCGGCGCGCCGACGCGGCACATCGACGGCGACGGCTACGAGGTCACCACCGGCATCGGCCCCGACCTGATGGCGGGCGCGCGCGCGGCGGTGTCGGGCATGATCGACCTGCTGGGCGCGCGGCACGGCATGTCCGCGGTCGAGGCCTACATGCTGTGCAGCGTCTGCGCCGACCTGCGGATCAGCGAGATCGTGGACATGCCGAACTGGGTGGTCAGCCTGTACTTGCCCCGCATCGTGTTCAGCTAAGCGTGGCTGCGTGACTCTGCTGGCCGTCGAAGGCTTTTCGCTGGACGTGGCGACGGATGATGGCCCGATCCGGCTGGTGGAGGATGTCTCGTTCGCCATCGCGCCGGGCGCCGCGCGCGGGCTGGTCGGCGAATCGGGTTGCGGCAAGAGCGTCACCGCGCTGTCGATCCTGCGCCTGCTGCCGGAGCCGCCGGCGCGCATCGCCGCGGGAGCCATCCGCTTCGGCGACGTGGACATCGCGCGCCTGGACCAGCGACGGCTGCGCGCGCTGCGCGGCAGCCGCATCGGCATGATCTTCCAGGAGCCGATGACCAGCCTGAACCCGACCTTCTCGGTGGGCTGGCAGATCCGCGAGGCGCTGCGGCTGCACGGCGCGCACCGCGGCCGCGATCTGCGCGCCCGCGCCGTCGAGGCCTTGCGTCTGGTCGGCGTGGGGGCGGCGGAACAGCGGTTGGCGCAATATCCCGCACGAGCTGTCGGGCGGCCTGCGGCAGCGGGTGATGATCGCGATGGCGCTGGCCTGCAACCCGGCGCTGCTGGTGGCCGACGAGCCGACCACGGCGCTCGACGTGACCGTGCAGCGGCAGATCCTCGACCTGATCGACCGGCTGCGGCGCGAGCTGGGCATGGCGGTGCTGCTGATCACCCACGATCTCGGCGTGATCTCGTCGTACACCGAGCATGTCAGCGTCATGTATGCCGGGCGGATCGTCGAGGAGTCCGAGACGCCGGACCTGTTCCGCGCGCCACGCCATCCGTACACCGTAGGGCTGCTGGCGGCGCGGCCGCGCCTGACCGGATCGCGCGGTCCGCTCGCGGCCATCCCCGGCATGGTCCCCCCGCCTGCCGCGCGCGGGGTCGGCTGCAGCTTTGCCCCGCGCTGCGGCCGCGCCCTGCCGCGCTGCGCGGCCGAGCGGCCGAGGCTGTCCGGCCCGCCGGCGCATCGCGTGGCATGCTGGAATCCGGCGGCATGAGCGCGCGCGATTTCCTGGTGGCGCAGGGCCTGGGCAAAAGCTTTCCGCTCAAGGGCGGCGGCGCGGTCCAGGCGGTGCGCGACATCAGCTTCGCCCATGCGCGCGGCGCGACCCTGGGCATCGTCGGCGAGTCCGGCTGCGGCAAGTCCACCCTGGCGCGGCTGCTGCTGCATCTGGTCGCGCCGACATCCGGCGAGGTGTTTGTCGATGGCGACGCGCTGCGGCGGCTGACGCCCGCGCAGATGCGGCGCAAACGGCGGCACATGCAGATGATCTTCCAGGATCCGCAGGCGTCGCTGGACCAGCGCATGAAGGTGGGCGACCTGCTGGCCGAGCCGCTGGCAATCCACCGCATCGGCAGCGTCGCGGAGCGTCGCGTCCGCGTGTCCGAGCTGTGCGAACTGGTGGGGCTGCCGCAGGACGCGCCGCGCCGCTTCCCGCACGAGTTCTCCGGCGGCCAGCGGCAGCGCATCGCCATCGCCCGCGCGCTGGCGCTATCGCCCGCGCTGATCGTGGCCGATGAGCCGGTCTCGGCGCTGGACGTGTCGATCCAGGCGCAGATCCTCAACCTGCTGGTTGATCTGCGGGCGCGCTTCGCGCTGACCTACGTCGTGATCTCGCACGACCTGGCGGTGATCCGCCATGTCAGCGACAGCGTGGCGGTGATGTACCTGGGAGAGATCGTGGAGTTTGCAGCGGCCGAGGCGCTGTTCGCCGCGCCCGCGCACCCGTACACCGCGACCCTGCTCGCAGCCGTGCTGGAAGCGGACGGATCGCCGCTGCGGCCGCAATCCCTGGCCGGCGAGCCGCCGGACCCAAGCGCGCCGCCGCCCGGCTGCGCCTTCCACCCGCGCTGCGCCCAGGCCATGCCGGTCTGCGCCACGACCGCGCCGCCGGAGCGCGACGTCGGCCAGCCGGGCTTCCCGCATCGGGTCCGCTGCTGGCTGCACGCCTGACGCGCATCACTGGGCGCGGCCGAAGCGCGGCCATTGCAGGCGTGTGTAGCCGGCGGGGATGGCGAACAGCTCGGCCGCCTGCGGGGCATAGGTCAGGCTGACCGCCACGAACCCGCCGCGCCGGCCGTCCACCACGCCGTCGCCGCGCAGCGCCACGCCGTCCTCGGTCAGGCAGAGCGTGCCGGCGCCGCGCGGCGCCTGCACCGCCCAGACCGTGCAGGCATGGCCCAGCACCGCGCCCAGGCCGCGACGGCTGAGGCGGGCTTGCGCCAGTGTTAGTGCCTGGATGTCTCGCGCACGCATCGGCAGGGCCAGGGCGGCGTGCAAGGCGGGCTCGACGATGTCGGCCTGGAGTTGCCGCAGGTCGATGATGGCGACCTCTGGCCGGCCCTCGGCCTCGACCCGCAGCCGCTGCCCGGCCGCGTCCCAGGCGAGCCGCAGCAGGGCAGGCTGTCCGTCGCCCTGTGACAAAGCCGGGATAGCATCGGCGGCCGCGCCGGCGACCCTGTAGGCAACCGCGACATCGCGCGACGGCAGCACCCGCGCGGGGGACTGGGCGGCGGCGGCGGCGGCCAGAAGCACCAGCGCCGAGGCCAGCCGGGCCGCGGGCGGCGTCAGGCTGGCTCCAGGACCCGGGGCCGCTCGGCAGGCGCCGGGGATCGCGCGGGCTGCGCAATCGGCATCGGCGGCAGCAGGCATGCGGGCAATCTGGGCGACGAAGACTGCCCGTCCGGGCGCGGCGGCAGCGGCCGACGCTCGCCGGGACCGTGCCCGCCGGGACCGCCCGCGCCACGCCCGTCGCGCCGCAGCACCAGCAACTCGCGCAGGGCCAGCAGCAGCGGCACGCCGAAGGTCAGCGTGCCGCTGAGCACCACCTGCATCCGCGGGTCCATGCGGCGCGGCTCAGGACGGCGTCTGCGCCTGGGGCGCCGCCTGCTGTCCTGGCGCGGCGTGGCCGGGAATGCAGGTGGGGCAGGCGGCGGCCGGCGTGGCCGGTTGGGCGGCGGCGGTGGTTGCCGGCGTGTCCACGGCGGCGGTCGTGTGGGTCCAGTCGCAGGCGAAGCATGGCGACGCCGCGATGGTCAGAAGCACAGTCGCGGCCAGGATACGGGTCATCTCGCGCTCCCTGATCTGCTGCTTGCCGGCCAGCGCCTCGCCGCCGGATATTCAGCGTCGCGCGGATGGGCGGCGCGATGCAAGCGCCGAAGCGGCCTGCACGGCTTCGTGCTCGTCCGCTGCGGGTGGTTGACAGCAGGCAACGGATTTCATTCACATGCCCGATACGGTCCCGCACCGGGCGCCGATTCCGAGGCAGCATGAAATACCGGTTCTCGCTGGTCGCCTGCGCCCGCTGGGAGACGCCGTATATCGGAGAATGGCTCAGCTACCATCGCTCGATCGGCTTCGATCACGCCTATCTCTATTGCAACGACGACGACCCCGCCGCGATGTACCAAGCGGTGCTGCCGTTCCTGCACGGCCCGGATCCGTTCGTGACCTGGCGCCACAGCGCGGTGCAGGGCACCCAATGGTGGATTTATCGGCACTTCCTGGAGCATCACGCGGCGGAGACGGACTGGATCTCGATGCTGGACATCGACGAGTTCATCTGCCTCCGCCGCCATCGCGGCCTCGCCGCCTTCGTCGCCGACTACCCCGGCGCGGACAGCATCTATCTCAACTGGGCGTTCTTCGGCCATAACGGCTTCGATCAGCGGCCGGCCGGCAGCGTGCTGCTGAACTACACGCGGCGGCAGGACGGCCTGGACGTGCACACCAAGCACCTGACCAGAACCGCCGCGATCGACCCGGCGCTGCTGCGCCGGGAGCTGCGCGACATGCCGGGCTTCGTCGCCTTCAACCACGGCTGGAACGCCGACACCGGCGGGCACATGCGGCGGGTCAACGTGCTCGGCGACGATATGGCGGAGTACTACGACGACCCTGCCGGGCGGAGCGCGGCCTGGGTGAACGAGCCGGGCCGCGCGGAGGCGATCTATCGCACCGCGCTGATCCATCACTACGCCTTCAAGTCCGCAGGCGACTTCCTGCACCGCTACCATCGCGGCACCGGCGGCGACCATGCGGCACAACTGCACTGGAAGCAGGTCTGGGACAGCGGCGGGGCCGATGCGTTCCTGTCCACCATCAACTGCGTCGAGGACAATTCCCTGCACGACTACTGGTCGGCGCAGCTCGCCCCCGCCCGGATGCTTGCCTTGTATCCGCCGCCGCCGGGCGAGGACGTCGCGCTCGGCAAACCATGCGCGCAATCCTCGGTTCCGGACTGGCTCGCCGCCGAAAATGCCACCGCCTGCGCCGGGCGGGCGACCAGCGGCGAGATCGGCGCGTCCTATGCGTTTCATACCGACCTTGAGACCGACCCGTGGTGGCAGGTCGATCTGCTGCGGCGGCACGCGATCGCGGAGGTGCGGATCTACAACCGCATGGACCACTCGCAGCATGTCGGCCGCGCCGCCAACCTGCAGATCTGGCTGTCCGATGATGGCGAGGCGTGGCGGCACGCGCTGCGCAAGGATGACGGCATCGCCTTCGGCGGCATCGACGGTCGCCCGCTGCGCTGGCGTCCCCGCACGCCGGAGGCCGCCCGGTTCGTGCGGATCTCGCTGATCGGGCGGCAGTATCTGCATCTGAACCAGGTGCAGGTGTTCGGGCCCGAAGCGCCCGCCTGACGCCTTCGCCTGACACGCCGATCCTATGGGATTCCTATGCGGCGGCGTACGCTGCCGCATCGCTTTCCTATGCGGGCCGCTCGATCCTGCTGGGGTCAACACGAGGCCCGATTCATGTACGACGTGCTGTTCGTCGCCCTCGGCATTGCCGGATTTGCGGTGTGCCTGGGCTATGTCCATCTCTGCGACCGGCTATAGGGCGCACGCCATGACACTCGATTATGTGCTCGGCGGCATCGTCACCGTCGGACTGCTCGCGTACCTTGTATATGCCCTGGTCCGGCCGGAGCGGTTCTGATGACACTCATCGGCTGGGTCCAGATCGCGCTGTTCTGCGCCATCGTCACCGCCGTCACCCGCCCGGTCGGCGGCTTCATGACGCATCTATACGCGGGCGAGCGCACCTTCATCTCGCCGGTGTTCCGCCCTGTCGAGCGGGCGTGGTACTGGATCTGCGGCGTGGATGAGACGGCCGAACAGAGCTGGGTCGGATACGCCGTTGCGATGCTGGTGTTCAAGCTGTTCTGCTTTCTTGCGGTCTATGCGCTGCAACGCGTCCAGACGGCGCTGCCGCTGAACCCGGACGGCCAGTCCGCCGTCGCCCCGATGCTGGCCTACAACACCGCAGTCAGCTTTCTGACCAACACCAACTGGCAGAGCTACGGCGGCGAGACCACCATGAGCTACCTGACCCAGATGGCGGCGCTGACGGTGCAGAACTTCGCCTCCGCCGCGGCCGGCATCGCCATGGCGGTGGCAGTGATCCGCGGCTTCTCGCGCCGCTCGGCGCGCAGCATAGGTAATTTCTGGGTCGATATGACGCGGATCACGCTGTACGTGCTGATCCCGCTGTCCGTCATCATGACGCTGTTCTACGTTTGGCAGGGCGTGCCGCAGACCTTGGCCGGGCATATCGCCGCGACCACGCTGGAGGGCACAAGGCAGGCCATCCCGGTGGGGCCGGTGGCATCGCAGGAAGCGATCAAGATCCTCGGCACCAATGGCGGCGGCTTCTTCAACACCAACTCGGCGCACCCGTTCGAGAACCCGACCGCGCTGACCAACTTCGTCCAGATGATCTCGATCTTCGTGATCGGGGCGGCGCTGACCAACATGTTCGGCCGCATGGTCGGCGACGAGCGGCAGGGCTGGGCGGTGTTCGCGGCCATGGGGCTGCTGTTCCTGGCCGGCGTGTCGGTGATCTACTGGTCGGAAAGCCACGCCAACCCGATCCTGGCGCATCTCGGCATGGCGCCCGGCATGGGCAACATGGAGGGCAAGGAGGTCCGCTTCGGTATCCCCGCCAGCGCCATCTTCGCCACCGCCACCACCGACGCCTCGTGCGGCGCGGTCAACGGCATGCATGAAAGCTTCCTGCCGCTGGGCGGCATGATCCCGCTGATCAACATCATGCTGGGCGAGATCATCTTCGGCGGCGTCGGGTCGGGCCTGTACGGCTTCGTCCTGTTCGCGATTGTCGCGGTGTTCGTCGCCGGGCTGATGGTGGGTCGCACGCCGGAATATCTCGGCAAGAAGATCGAGGGGCGCGAGGTCAAGATGACCATGCTGGCGATCCTGTGCTTGCCGCTGTCGATGCTGGGGTTCACCGCGCTTGCGGTGGTGCTGCCCGGTCCACTTGGCGCGCTGTCCGCCGCCGGCCCGCATGGCTTCAGCGAGGCGCTGTATGCCTATGTCTCGGCGACCGGCAACAACGGCAGCGCCTTCGCGGGCATTTCCGCCAACACTCCGTTCTGGAACACCACGATGGGCATTGCCATGATGATCGGCCGGTTCCTGTTCGTCATCCCGGCGCTGGCGGTGGCCGGTTCGCTTGCGGCGAAAAAGACGGTACCGCCTTCGGCTGGCACGTTCCCGACGCACGGGCCGATGTTCGTGGGCCTGGCGATCGGCGTCATCCTGATCGTCGGCGGCCTGACCTTCTTCCCGGCGCTGGCGCTGGGTCCGGTCGTCGAGCACTTCGCAATGAACGCCGGCACGCTGTACTGAGCGCGGACAGGACACCGACAATGGACGCCATCACCCCCGCCATCGCCTCCGCGTCGCGCAGCCGGACCGCCTCCTCGATCACCGATCCGGCGATCCTGTGGCCCGCCGTGGGCCAGGCCTTGCGCAAGCTCGATCCGCGCACGCTGTGGCGCAACCCGGTCATGTTCGTGGTCGAGATCGTCTCGACCCTGACCACCATCCTGTTTCTGCGCGACCTTGCGACCGGCGCGACGGATCTCGGTCTTCGCGCTGCAGATCAACGTCTGGCTGTGGTTCACCGTGATCTTCGCCAATTTCGCCGAGGCGGTGGCCGAGGGTCGCGGCAAGGCGCAGGCGGCCAGCCTGCGGCGGGCCAAGACCGATGCGATGGCCAGCCGCATCCTGCCGAACGGGCGCACCGAGCAGGTCGCCGGCACCGCGCTGCGGCAGGGCGACATCGTTCTGGTGGTCGCGGGCGAGCTGATCCCCAGTGACGGCGAGATCATCGAGGGCGTCGCCTCGGTGAACGAGGCGGCGATCACCGGCGAATCTGCGCCGGTGATCCGCGAGGCCGGCGGCGACCGCTCGGCGGTGACCGGCGGCACGCAGGTCATGTCCGACGTGATCAAGGTGCGGATCACCGCCGCGCCCGGCTCGACCTTCCTCGACCGCATGATCGCGCTGGTCGAGGGCGCGACGCGGCAGAAGACGCCGAACGAGATCGCGCTGAACATCCTGCTGGCCGGGCTGACGCTGATCTTCGTCATGGCCGTCGCCACCATCCCGAGCTTTGCCCGATATGCCGGCGGGGCGATTCCCGTCCTGGTGCTGGTGGCGCTGTTCGTGACGTTGATTCCGACCACCATTGGCGCGCTGCTGTCGGCGATCGGCATAGCCGGCATGGACCGGCTGGTGCGCTTCAACGTGCTGGCGATGTCCGGCCGCGCGGTCGAGGCGGCGGGCGACGTCGACACGCTGCTGCTGGACAAGACCGGCACCATCACCATCGGCGACCGCCAGGCCAGCGAGTTCATCCCCGTCGCCGGCGTCGATGCGATGGCGCTGGCCGATGCGGCGCAGCTCTCGTCCCTGGCCGACGAGACGCCGGAGGGCCGCTCCATCGTGGTGCTGGCCAAGGAGAAGTTCTCCATCCGCGCGCGCGACATGACCAGCCTGGCTGCGAGCTTCGTGCCGTTCACCGCGCAGACGCGCATGAGCGGCGTGGATATCGGCGAGCGGCGCATCCGCAAGGGCGCCGTGGACAGCGTGCTGGCCTATGTGCAGGGTGCCAGCGACGCCACGCTGCGTGAGGTTCGCGCCATCGCCGAGCGGGTCGGCAAGTCCGGCGGCACGCCGTTGGCGGTGGCCGATGGCGACCGGCTGCTGGGCGTCATCCACCTCAAGGACGTGGTCAAGGGCGGCATCCGCGAACGCTTCGCCGAGCTGCGCCGCATGGGCATCCGAACGGTGATGATCACCGGTGACAACCCGCTGACCGCGGCGGCGATCGCGGCCGAGAGCGGCGTCGATGACTTCCTGGCGCAGGCGACGCCCGAGGACAAGCTGGCCCTGATCCGCCGCGAGCAGGCCGCCGGCAAGCTGGTGGCGATGTGCGGCGACGGCACGAACGACGCGCCGGCGCTGGCGCAGGCCGATGTCGGCGTGGCGATGAACACCGGCACGATGGCGGCGCGCGAGGCCGGCAACATGGTCGATCTGGACAGCGATCCCACCAAGCTCATCGAGATCGTGGAGATCGGCAAGCAGTTGCTGATGACGCGCGGCGCGCTGACCACGTTCTCGATCGCCAACGACGTGGCCAAGTATTTCGCCATCATCCCGGCGATGTTCCTGGCGTTCTACCCGCAGCTGCAGGCGCTCAACATCATGCGGCTGCACAGCCCGCAGAGCGCCATCCTGTCGGCGATCATCTTCAACGCGCTGATCATCGTGGCGCTGATCCCGCTGTCGCTGAAGGGCGTCCGCTACCGGGCGATCGGCGCCTCGGCGCTGCTGCAGCGCAACCTGCTGATCTACGGCCTGGGCGGCATCGCCGCCCCGTTCGTCGGCATCAAGGTGATCGATCTGGTGGTCAGCCACCTGGGCCTGGCGTGATGGCGGCAAGACCCTCGCCCCGGTTCTCTCCCAGAGGGACCGTCACCCCGGGTGAGGGAGGCTTCCACCGCTCCGCGTTTCGACCTTCAGGAGAACCCCGCCATGCTGCGTGAACTTCGTCCCGCCTTCATGATGATCGTGCTGTTCACGATCGTCACCGGGCTGGCCTATCCGCTGGCCATGACCGGCATCGCGCAGGCGCTGTTTCCGTGGCAGGCCAACGGCAGCGTGGTCGAGCGCAATGGCGTCGTTGTCGGCTCGGCGCTGATCGGCCAGAACTTCACTAAGCCGCAGTATTTTCACGGCCGCCCCTCCGCGACCACCGAGCCGGACCCGAAGGACAGCAGCAAGACCATCGCCGTCCCCTACGCCGCCGACAACTCGGCCGGGTCCAATCTCGGACCGACCAGCAAGGCGCTGTCCGACCGGGTGAAGGGAGACATCGCCGCGCTGCAGGCCGAGAATCCGGGCACTCCCGTTCCCGGCGACCTGGTGACCACCTCGGGAAGCGGCCTCGATCCCGACATGTCCCCGGCCGCGGCGATGTTCCAGGCGCCGCGTGTGGCCAAGGCGCGGCATCTGTCGCAGGATCAGGTCGGCGCTCTGGTCGCTGCACACACGCGCGGCCGCTTCCTCGGCCTGCTGGGCGAACCGCGCGTGAACGTGCTGGCGCTGAACCTCGCGCTCGACCGGGTGCATTGATCTGCCGAACGACCGCGATACCCGTCCGGATCCGGACGCCCTGCTGCGCCAGGCCGCCCGCGCGACACGCGGGCGGCTGAAGGTCTTTCTGGGCGCGGCGCCCGGCGTCGGCAAGACGTTCGAGATGCTGACCACCGCGCAGGCGCGCCGGCGCGAGGGCGTCGATGTGGTGGTCGGCGTGGTCGAGACGCATGGCCGCGCCGAGACGCAGGCGCTGCTGGACGGGCTGGCCATCCTGCCGCGCCGCGAGGTCGAGTACAAGGGCCGGATGCTGGACGAGATGGATCTCGACGCGCTGCTGGCCCGCCACCCGCAGCTGGCGCTGGTCGACGAGCTGGCGCACACCAACGCGCCCGGCAGCCGCCATCCGAAGCGATGGATGGACGTGCAGGAGCTGCTGGATTCCGGGATCGACGTCTATACGACGGTCAACATCCAGCACATCGAGAGCCTCAATGACGTGGTCGCCGGCATCACCCGCATCCGCGTGCGCGAGACCGTGCCGGACGACGTGATCGACCGCGCTGACGATGTCGAGGTGGTCGATCTCTCGCCGGACGACCTGCTGCAGCGGCTGCGCGACGGCAAGGTGTATGTCGGCAGGACCGCGACACGCGCGCTGAGCCATTACTTCTCGCCGGGAAACCTGACCGCGCTGCGCGAGCTGGCGCTGCGCCGCACCGCGCAGCGCGTCGATGCGCAGCTGCTGGATCACATGCAGGCGCATGCCATTGCCGGGCCCTGGGCGGCCGGCGACCGGGTGCTGGTGTGCATCACCCGGCGCGGCGCCAGCACCGACCTGGTGCGCTACGGCCGCCGCCTGGCCGAGCGCCTGCGCGCGCCCTGGGCCGCTCTGCATGTCGAGATCGAAGGCGACGCGGGTGCGGCGGACACGGGGCGGATCGCCGAGCAGATGCGCCTTGCGCAATCGCTGGGCGCGGAGGCGGTCACCATTCCCGGCCGCAGCGTCGCCGCCGAGACCATCGCCTATGCCCGGGCGCACAACTTCACGCAGATCGTCATCGGCAATCCCGGGCGCATCTCGTGGCTGGCCTGGCTGCGCAGCTCGGCGGCGCGCGAGCTGATCGCCGGCGCGCAGGATATCCCCATCCACATCGTCGGCGGCAAGGCGGAGGCGGTGGGCGCGAACGCGGGGGCGGGCGTGCGGGCGCCGTTTCGCGTCGGCCCCTATCTGGGCAGCAGCGCCCTGGTCGGGGCGGCGGTGGCGGTGGGCGTCGCCTTGCAGCATCTGCTGTCGGCCAACAGCATCTCGCTGGCGTTCCTGACCGCGGTGCTGGTCTCGGCGGCATGGTTCGGGCTGTTCCCGTCGCTGTATGCCTGCCTCGTCAGCGTGCTGGCGTACAACTTCTTTTTTCTGCCGCCGCTCTACACCTTCGTCATCGACGACCCGGAAAACGTCGTCGCACTGTTCTTCTTCCTGGCGGCGGCGCTGATCGCCAGCCATCTCGGCGCGCGGATGCGCAGCCAGACCCTTGCGGCGCGCAGCCGCGCCCGGCTGACCGAGTCGCTGTACCAGTTCTCGCGCAAGCTGGCGGGCACGGCGGACCTGGACGACCTCCTCTGGGCCACGGCTTATCAGGTGGCCGCCCTGCTGGACGTGCGCGTGGTGCTGCTGCTGCCGGACGCGTCCGGCAGCATCGCGGTGCGCGCCGGCTATCCACCAGAGGACGAGCTGGACCAGGCCGACGTGGCGGCGGCCAAATGGTCGTGGCAGCACGATCGGCCGGCTGGCCGTGGCTCGGACAGCCTGCCCGGCGCGAAGCGCCTGTTCCTGCCGCTGCGCACCGGTCGCGGGCCGGTCGCGGTGATCGGCCTGGACGCCGACCGGGCCGGCGCGCTGCTGACCCCGGAACAGTCGCGCCTGCTGGACGCGCTGGGCGATCAGGCGGCGGTGGCCGTCGAGCGGGTGAAGCTGGCCGAGGATCTCGACCGCTCGCGCCTGCTGGCCGAGACCGAGCGGCTGCGCGCCGCGCTGCTGACCTCGATCTCGCACGACCTGCGCACGCCGCTGGCCTCCATCCTGGGGGCGGCGAGCAGCCTGGACAGCTTCGGCGCGTTGCTGGACGAGGCCGGACGGCGCGAGCTGCTGGGCACCATCCGCGACGAGGCGGAGCGGCTGAACCGGTTCGTGGCGAACCTGCTCGACATGACACGGCTGGAGTCCGGGGCGATCACGCCGCGCCGGGAACCCGCCGATCTGGGAGAGCTGGCCGGCAGCGCGCTGGCGCGGGCGGCCAAGGTGCTGGAGGGGCACCGGGCGGTGCTGGACGTGGAGCCGGGCCTGCCGCTGCTGCCGCTGGACGTGGTGCTGTTCGAGCAGGTTCTGTTCAACCTGCTGGACAACGCCGCGAAATATGCGCCGGCCGGCACCGAGATCCGCCTGCGCGCCTGGCGCGGCGGCGACGCGGTCTGCGTGCAGGTGGCCGACCAGGGGCCGGGCATCCCGGAGGACGGGCTGGAGCGCGTGTTCGACAAGTTCACTCGCCTGCATCTGTCGGACCGGCAGCGGCCGGGCACCGGGCTGGGTCTGGCGATCTGCCGCGGCTTCGTCGAGGCGATGGGCGGCTCGATCCGCGCCGCCAACCGGCCGCAGGGCGGGGCGGCGTTCACCATCAGCCTGCCGGTGCCGGCGCCGGTGCCGGCGGGTGCGGCGGCATGAGCGAGCCGTGCGTGCTGGTCGCCGATGACGAGCCGGCGATCCGTCGCCTGCTGCGCACCAGCCTGCCGACCCAGGGCTGGCGGGTGGTCGAGGCCGCCAGCGGCGCCGAGGCGCTTGCTCTGACCGCGCGCGGCGGCGTGGACGTGCTGCTGCTCGATCTGGGCCTGCCGGATACCGACGGCCTGGACGTGATTCGCCTGCTGCGGGGCGGCGGCAATGCGCTGCCGATCGTCGTGCTGTCGGCGCGCGACGATGAACGGGGCAAGGTCGCGGCCCTCGAATTGGGGGCCGACGACTACGTGACCAAGCCGTTCGGCATGGCCGAGCTGGTGGCCCGGCTGCGCACCGCCCTGCGTCACCGGCTGGCGCAGGAGGGGGCGGCGCCGCTGTTCGCCTCCGGCGACCTGTCGGTCGATCTGCTCCGCCGGGTCGTGCTGCGCGGCGGAGTCGAGATCCATCTGTCGCCGCGCGAATGGGACATCCTGCGCCTGCTGGTGGGTCATGCCGGGCGCGTGCTGACGCATCGGCACATTCTAGGAAAACTCTGGGGCGCGGGGGGCGACGTGCAGCAGCTGCGGGTGTATGTGCGCCAGCTCCGCCAGAAGCTGGAGGCCGATCCCGAGCGGCCGCGGCACATCGTCACCGAAACCGGGGTTGGCTACCGTCTCATGCTTCGCGATCCGGAACCGCCGAACCCAGCCGCATGAGCCTGCATGAGCTGTTCCCGCCCGACCGGGTGTTCCGCCTGCGCCCCGCCGACAAGGCGGCGGCGCTGGGCGAGCTGTCGCGCCGTGTCGCGGGGCTGCTGTCGCTGGCGGCGGGCGAGGTCGCGGCGGCGCTGGCTGCGCGCGAGGCGCTGGGTTCCACAGGCATCGGCTCCGGCATCGCCGTGCCGCATGCCCGCCTGTCCGTGCTGCCCGCCATCGGCGCGGTGTTCGCGCGGCTGGAGCGGCCGGTGGACTGGCAGGCGATCGACGGCAAGCCGGTCGATCTCGTGTTCCTGCTGCTCAGTCCCGACCGGGCCGGGGCGGAGCATCTGGCCGCGCTCGCGGCGGTGACGCGGCGGTTGCGCGACCCGGCCGCGGCGGCGGCGGTTCGGGGCGCGCGCGACCCGGCCGCCATCCGCGCGGCGCTGCTGGGCTGAAGGTCAGTGCACCAGCGTCAGCTGGATGCCGCCGGCGGAGCCTTCCAGCCTGGCGCCCTTGGTCACCTGATCGACCCGGATCATCACGCCGTTGCCGTTGCGCAGGATCTGGCCGCCCAGGCCCTGGCCCACCGTCGCCTGCCCGGTGGCCGCGGCGTACGTGCCGGAGAAATCCGCAAGGTGGCTCAGGTGATAGACCCGGCCGCGGCTGGTGACGCTGGAAAAGCCGACATCGGCGACGGAGATGCCTTTCACCGTGAACGGATACTGGTGGTGGTGATAGACCAGCGTGCCGTTGCCCCAGGTATAGCCGACGCCGACCGCTGCGCCCTTGGCGCGCATCACCAGCGTCGCGTCCACCGGGCTGTTGACCAGCGGATCCTGTGCGGCGGCCGGCAACGATGCGGACAGCACAAGGGCAAGACTGGCCGCGGCCGCGGCGAGGGCAGGCGAGCGCATGGTTGCAACCTCCAGGGTATGAACGATGCCGCTATAACCGCGCCCGCCCGGTTGCGTTCCATTGTGCGTGACGAAGTCAGGCCGGCCCTGCGTCAGGCCGCCAGCAGCGCATCCGCGGCCTCGGGCAGGTCCGCGAACCGCTCGGCGATGCGCGCGGCGCCGGCTGCCGCGTCGCGCGGCGAGTAGCCCCAGGCCGCGAAGATCGCCGGCACGCCGGCGCCGCGTGCGGCGGCGATGTCGTTGCGATGGTCGCCCACCATGATCGCCCGCCCCGCCTCGCCGCCGGCCTCGCGCAAGGTGGCCAGCAGATGCGCCGGGTCGGGCTTGCGCACCGGAAAGCTGTCGCCGCCGCCGATCGTCGCGAAGAACACGCCGATGCCGAGCGCGTCCAGCAGCATGCGCGCCGGCGCGAGCGGCTTGTTGGTGCAGACGGCCATCGCCCAGCCTTGCGCCCGCAACTGCCCGAGCGTCTCGGCTACGCCGGGGAAGGCGCGGCTCGCGTCGCTGGCATGGGCGGCGTAGTCGGGCCAGGAACGACTCCGTCGCCGCGTCGTCGGCGACCAGCCCGCGCGCGGCAAAGGCGCGCTCGACCAGCACGCGCGTCCCGTCGCCGACGAAGCTGGCCACGGTCGGCTCGTCGAACCGCGCGATGCCGCGCCCGGCCAGCAGCCGATTGAGCGCCGCGGCCAGGTCGGGCACGGAATCGACCAGGGTGCCGTCGAGGTCGAACAGAAGGGTACGAGGCATAACGATCCTCCCGGGCGCGAAAACCATCCTTTGACATGCCGCGGCCGCCGCCGCTACCGGGGCGGGATGAGCGCGCATCCCGCAACCGCCGTGATCCTCGCCGCCGGCCTCGGCACGCGGATGCGCTCGGCGCTGCCCAAGGCGCTGCACCCGATCGCCGGGCGGCCGATGCTGCGGCATCTGCTGGCCAGTTGCGCCGGGCTGTTCCAGCGCATCGTGGTGGTCGCCGGGCCCGACATGCCGGGGATCGCAGCGGCCGCTGCGCCGCATCCGGTGGTGGTGCAGGCGGAGCGGCTGGGCACCGCGCACGCCGCGCTGCAGGCGGCCGGCGAGTTCGGCGGGGGCGAGGTGGCGATCCTGTACGCCGACAACCCGCTGATCCTGCCCGAGACGCTGCGGCGGCTGCTGGCGCGGCGCAGGCGGGGCGATGTCGGGCTGGCGCTGCTGGCCATGCGGCCGCCCGATCCGGGCCGCTATGGCCGGGTGATCGGCAGCGCCGGGCTGGTCGAGCGGGTCGTGGAATGGGCCGACGCCAGCGCCGCAGAGCGGGCCGAGACGCTGTGCAATGCCGGCGTGCTGTGCGCCGCGGCCGCCGACATGGCGGCCTGGCTCGGCGCGGTCGGCCGCGACAACGCCAAGGGCGAATACTACCTGACCGACGTGGTGGCGCTGGCGCACGCCGCCGGCCGCGCCGTGGCGGCCGTCGAGGCGCCGTACGACGAGCTGCGCGGCATCAACTCGCGCGCCGAGCTGGCCGAGGCCGAGGCGATCGTGCAACGCCGGCTGCGCGCGGCGGCGATGGATGCGGGCGCCACGCTGATCGCGCCGGAGACGGTGTTCCTGGCCGCGGACACGGCGCTGGCCGCCGATGTCACGGTGGAGCCGAACGTGGTGTTCGGCCCGGGCGTGTCGGTGGCAGGCGGGCGCGGTGATCCGCGCCTTCAGCCATCTTGAGGGCTGCCGGGTCGAGGCCGGCGCGGTCGTCGGCCCCTATGCGCGGCTGCGGCCGGGGACGGTGGTCGGGCCGGGCGCGCATGTCGGCAATTTCGTCGAGCTGAAGGCGGCGCAGCCTCGGCGCCGGCGCCAAGGCGAACCATCTGAGCTATCTGGGCGACGCGGCGGTCGGCGCGCGGAGCAATATCGGCGCGGGCACCATCACCTGCAACTATGACGGTTTTGCCAAGCATCGCACCGCCATCGGCGAGCGCGTGTTCGTAGGGTCGGACGCGGTGCTGGTGGCCCCGGTGTCGATCGGCGACGGCGCGCTGGTGGCGGCCGGCAGCGTCATCACCCGCGACGTCGCGGCTGACGCGATGGCGTTCGGGCGGGCCGGGCAGGTCGAGAAGCCGGGCCGCGCGGCCGCGTTCCGGGCGCGGCAGGAAGCCGCGTAGGCGGATTTTCGCCACCGAAGGCGACCCGCGCGCCGGGGCCGCGTTGACCCGCCGATCACAGCGGGGAAGTCCGATGGCGAAGGGGAGCGCGCCGACCACGACGTGATTCGGCGCAGGGCGGCGAGTGGCACCAGTAAGCGGGCGGCGGTCACCCGGCGCTGACCACCAACCAGGGCCAGCCGATCGCCGACGACCAGAACTCGCTGAAGGTCGGACCGCGCGGCCCGACCTTGCTGGAGGATTTCATCCTCCGCGAAAAGATCACGCATTTCGACCACGAGCGCATCCCCGAGCGCGTGGTCCACGCGCGCGGCAGCGCCGCGCATGGCTATTTCGAGCTGACCGAATCGCTGGCCGACGTGTCGCAAGGCCGACATCTTCCAGCGCGTCGGCGAGAAGACCGAGGTGTTCACGCGGTTCTCGACGGTGGCCGGCAGCAAGGGGTCGGCCGACGTGCCGCGCGACGTGCGCGGCTTCGCGGTGAAGTTCTACACCAAGCAGGGCAACTGGGATCTGGTCGGCAACAACATCCCGGTGTTCTTCATCCAGGACGCGATCAAGTTCCCCGACGTGGTCCATGCGGTGAAGCCCGAGCCGGATCGCGAGTTTCCGCAGGCGGCCAGCGCGCACGACACGTTCTGGGACTTCATCTCGCTGACGCCCGAGAGCGCCCACATGATCATGTGGGTGATGTCGGACCGCGCCATCCCGCGCTCGCTGCGCATGATGGAGGGGTTCGGCGTCCACAGCTTCCGCCTGGTCAACGCGGCCGGCAAATCGACCTACGTGAAGTTCCACTGGCGGCCGAAGCTGCGGACGCAGTCGGTGATCTGGGACGAGGCGCTGAAGATCAACGGCGCCGATCCGGACTATCATCGCCGCGACCTGTGGACCGCGATCGACAGCGGCGACTTCCCGGAATGGGAGCTGGGCGTCCAGCTGTTCGACGACGCGTTTGCCGAGAAGTTCGAATTCGACATCCTCGACGCCACCAAGCTCATCCCCGAGGAGCAGATCCCGCTGCGGATGATCGGGCGCATGGTGCTGGACCGCAATCCCGACAATTTCTTCGCCGAGACCGAGCAGGTGGCGTTTTGCACCAGCCATGTCGTACCGGGCATCGACTTCACCAACGACCCGCTGCTGCAGGGCCGCAACTTCTCGTATCTGGACACCCAGCTGAAGCGGCTGGGCGGTCCCAATTTCGCGCAGATCCCGATCAATGCGCCGCGCTGCCCGATGCACAATTTCCAGCGCGACGGGCATATGCAGATGCATGTCCCGAAAGGACGCGCCGCGTACGAGCCGAACACGCTGGACGACAGCGGGCCGCGCGAGGATCCGAAGGCCGGCTTCCGTCAGCGTCCCGGCGCAGGAGAGCGGCGAGCGCGTGCGGGTGCGCAGCGAGACCTTCGCCGACCATTTCAGCCAGGCGCGGCAGTTCTTCATCAGCCAGACCGAGCCGGAGCAGAACCACATCGTCGCGGCCCTGATCTTCGAGCTGAGCAAGGTCGAGACCAAGGCGATCCGCATGCGCATGCTCGGGCAGCTCGCCAACATCGACGCCAGGCTGGCCGAGCGGGTGGCCGGCGGGCTGGGATTGGATGCGGCGGTGAAGGCAACCGCGGCGGCCAGGCCGACGCGCACCGACCTGCCGCCGTCGCCGGCGCTGAGCATCCTTGGCAAGGTCAAGCCGACGCTGAAGGGCCGCGTGGTCGGCTGCCTGGTCGCCGATGGCAGCGACGCGGCGGTGGTCAAGGAACTGGCCGCGGCGGTCGCCGAGGCAGGCGGCATGCTGAAGAGTCGGTGGCGCCGAAGGTCGGCGGCGACGATCGAGGCGGACTTCCAGCTCGCCGGCGGCCCGTCGGTGCTGTTCGATGCGGTGGTCCTGGCGCTGGCCGCCGACGCGGCCGCGATGCTCGCCAAGGAGGCGGCGGCGGTCGGCGTTCGTGCATGACGCCTTCGCCCATCTGAAGGTGATCGGTCATCGCGAGGCGGCAAAGCCGCTGCTGGACAAGGCGGGGGTGGTGACCGGATGCCGGGGTCGTCACGCTGGACGCCGGCGGCGGCCGCGCGTTCGTCGAGACGGCCAGCAAGGGGCGGGTTTGGGATCGCGAGAGATCGGTGCGGATGGTGCCCTGACGCGCCGCTGACGCTCCCGCCGCGCACCGCGGCGTGCTAGCCGTCGTCGTCACGGCTGCGAAGGCGCTCCATGCCCTACGACTTCGACCTGTTCGTCATCGGCGGCGGCAGCGGCGGCACCCGCTGCGCGCGCATCGCCGCCGGTCACGGCGCGCGTGTCGGCGTGGCCGAGCAGCGCCATTGGGGCGGCACCTGCGTCAATGTCGGCTGCGTGCCGAAGAAGCTGATGGTGATGGCCGCCGAATACGGCGCCGCCTGCGAGGACAGCCACGGCTTCGGCTGGGACACCAGGCCGGGGCGGCACGACTGGCCGCGCCTGATCGCCGACAAGGATCGCGAAATCGGCCGGCTGAACGCCATCTATCGCCGGCTGCTGGAGGGCTGCGGGGCGGCGGTGTTCGAGGCGCGGGCGGTGTTGCTGGACCGCCACGAGCTCGATGTCGGCGGCCGGCGGCTGACCGCCGAGCGGATCGTGCTGGCCACCGGCGGCCGGCCGCTGCACCCGCAATTTCCGGGCGCGGAGCATTGCATCGTCAGCGACGACGCGTTCTTCCTGCCGCAGCGGCCGGAACGCGTCACCATCCTGGGCGGCGGCTATATCGCGGTCGAGTTCGCCGGCATCTTCGCGGGGCTGGGCAGCGAGGTGCATCATGGTGATGCGCCAGGAGCTGCCGTTGCGCGGCTTCGACGAGGATCTGCGCGCCGGGACTGCACGAGGCGCTGCAGGCGCAGGGCGTCATTCTGCACAGCCGCGCCGAGATCGCCGGCGATCGTCGCGCAGGAGGCGCGGCCGCGGGTGCGTCTGACGGACGGCAGCCGCCATTCGACCGACCTGGTGTTCGCGGCGGTCGGCCGCGCGCCGCTGACCGAGGGGCTGGGCCTGGACGCGGCAGGCGTGGAGACGGACGGGTTCGGCGCGATCCGCGTCGATGCGGACAACCGCACCAACGTCGAGACCATCTACGCCATCGGCGACGTGACCAACCGCATGAACCTGACCCCGGTGGCCATCGCCGAGGGACACTCGCTGGCCGACGCGCTGTTCGCCCCGACCCGCCGCCGCTGGGCGCTGGACCGGGTGGCGACCGCGGTGTTCTCCAGCCCGCCGATCGCCACCGTGGGCCTGACCGAGCTGCAGGCGGCGGCGCGCGGGACCGCCGACATCTACCTGACGCGCTTCACGCCGATGCGTCACGCGCTGGGCGGGCGGCCGCGGCACAGCATGATGAAGCTGGTGGTCGATCAGCAGACGCAGGTGGTGCTGGGCGCGCACATGATCGGCGACGACGCGCCGGAGCTGATGCAGGGCCTGTCCATCGCCATCAACTGCGGCGCCACCAAGGCCGATTTCGACCGCACCGTGGGCATCCACCCGACCAGCGCCGAGGAGTTCGTCACCCTGCGCACCCGCACCCGCGTCGCCGAAGGCCCGAGCCAGCCCGAGCAGGACGCGCAGCAGATCGGCGAGGAGGAGATGGGCGCGGCGGAGATGGGGCTGGGCGCCTGACGCCCTGCGTCGGACGCCGGCCAGTAGCCACGCGCGGCGTTTCGGAGGATAACGCCGCCGTGTGCCCGGCCGGGACGATCCGGCGCGGGAGCGGAGCCCGTCGCGATGCCAAAAGCCTGGTCCCCCGAAAGCTGGCGCGCCTGCCCGATCCGGCAGGTGCCGGCCTATCCCGACCCCGACCGCCTGGCGGCGGTCGAGGCGCGGCTGCACGGCTACCCGCCGCTGGTGTTTGCCGGTGAGGCGCGGCGGCTGCGCGCGGCGCTGGCGATGGTCGCCGACGGCCGCGCCTTCGTGCTGCAGGGCGGGGACTGCGCCGAGAGCTTCGCCGATTTCAACGCCAACAACATCCGCGACACGTTCCGCGTGCTGCTGCAGATGGCGGTGGTGCTGACCTTCGGCGCGACCGTGCCGGTGGTGAAGCTGGGCCGAATGGCCGGGCAATACGCCAAGCCGCGCAGCAGCGACATCGAGACGCTGGATGGCGAAAGCCTGCCCAGCTATCGCGGCGACATCGTCAACGGCCCGGACTTCTCGCCCGAGGCGCGGGTGCCCGATCCGGTGCGGATGGAGACCGGGTATTTCCATTCGGCCAGCACGCTGAACCTGCTGCGCGCCTTCGCCGGCGGCGGCTACGCCGATCTGCACGAGGTGCATCGCTGGAACCTGGGCTTCGTCAACCGCAGCCCGCTGGTCGAGCGCTATCGCGACCTGTCCGGCCGCATCGACGAGACGCTGGCCTTCATGTCGGCGGTCGGCCTGACCAGCCTGACCACGCCGCAGATCCGGGAGACCGATTTCTACACCAGCCACGAGGCGCTGCTGCTGCCGTACGAGCAGGCGCTGACCCGCGTCGATAGCACGTCGGGCGACTGGTACGCGTGCTCGGCGCATTTCCTGTGGGTCGGCGAGCGCACCCGCCAGCTCGGATGGCGCGCATGTCGAATTCCTGCGCGGGGTGAAGAACCCGATCGGGCTGAAGGTCGGGCCGGGGATGCAGCCGGACGAGTTGCTGCGGCTGATCGACGCGCTGAACCCGGATGACGAGCCGGGCCGGCTGACGCTGATCAGCCGCATGGGTGTGGATCAGGTGGCGCGCGGCCTGCCGCCGCTGCTGCGCGCGGTCCAGCGCGCCGGGCGGCGGGTGGTCTGGCTGTGCGACCCGATGCACGGCAACACCATCAGCACGGCGGCCAACGTCAAGACCCGCAGCTTCGACGCCATCCTGTCGGAGGTGCGCCAGTTCTTCGACGCGCACGCGGCCGAGGGAAGCTGGGCCGGCGGCGTGCATGTCGAGATGACCGGGCGCGACGTGACCGAATGCGTCGGCGGCGCGCACCGGCTGACCGAGGCCGATCTGGGCGGCCGCTACGAGACGTTCTGCGATCCGCGGCTGAACGCCGAGCAGTCGCTGGAACTGGCGTTCCTGGTCGCCGAGGAGCTGAAAGCCCGCCGCGCGCCGGCCGCGCTGCCGATGCCGGTCGCGGCGCAGTAGGAGCCGGAAATGGTGGACTCTGGGCGATGACCGCCCTGCTGGACGACATCGCCGCGCGCACCGACGTCTATTTCAACCGCACCCGCGCGGTGGTCGAACGGTTCGGCGATGCCCGGGTCACCTACGCGCTGTTCCTGCGCCGGCCGGTGATCTCGGCGCCGAGGCTGATGCTGGACTGGCTGGCGCGGGTCGCGCTGGAGCGCGATGTCGCGTTCGACGTGGACGTGACCCACCCGGAGGGCGCCTGGACCGGCGCGGGCGAGCCGCTGGCCTATGTCTCCGGGCAGTTCTCGCAGCTGAGCGATCTCGAGACGTTGCTGCTGCAGAAGCTGGGGCCGGCCTGCGTCGCCGCGCACAACGCCTATCAGATGTGCCTGGCGCTGCCGAAGGTGGCGTTCCTGGCGATGGATGCGCGGCATTGCGCCGGGGCCGAGATGCAGGACGCGATGGCCTATGCCGCCAGCGTCGGCAGCGCCGCGGCGAAGCGCGAGGGGGCGCGCGGGCTTCGTCGGCAACGCCAACGACGGCACCGCGCATTGGTTCGGCAACAGCACCGGCCTGGGCACCATGCCGCATGCGCTGATCGGCTATGCCGGATCGACCGTGCGCGCGGCGGAGATGTTCCACGAGACGTTCCCCGACGAGCCCGCTGACCGTGCTGGTGGATTACTTCGGCCATGAGATCACCGACGGCTTGGCGGTCTGTCGCCGGTTTCCCGAGCTTGCCGGCTCCGGCCAGCTCGCGCTGCGGCTGGACACGCATGGCGGCCGCTTCGTCGAGGGGCTGGACCCGGGCGAGAGCTATGCGGTGCTGGAACGGCGCACCCCGGGCACCATCCGCCGCTACCGCAGCGACATCGAGCTGCGCCACCTGGTCGGCACCGGCGTCTCGGCGGCGGCGATCTGGCGCGCTGCGTGAGGCGCTGGACGAGGCCGGGTTCGAGCGTGTCCGCATCGTGGCGTCGAGCGGGTTCGGGGTGGGCAAGTGCCTGACCATGGCGGATGCGAACGCGCCGGTGGATGTGGTGGGGACGGGGAGTTTCATCCCGGATGCCTGGGGCGAGACCTACGCCACCGCTGATGTGGTGGAGTACCGATGGGCGGCCGATGGTGAAGGTGGGGCGGGAGTTCCTGCTGCGGCGGTAGCGTTCGCCGCAGGATTCAAAACGTCCGTTCCGCACTGTCCGGAAAGTCCGCCCCCAGCGTCGTCGTCTCCCACCCGTCGAAATCCCGTGCCATCGCCTCGATCTTCCCGCGTGCGATCCGCAGCGCCGCCGCGCCCAGCACCAGCCGCAGCGGCGGGTTCGGCAATTGCGTGGCCGCGACGATCGCCTCGGCGGCGCGCGTCGGGTCGCCGGCCTGGCTGCCGCTGCGCGCCGCGGTCTGCGCACGGCGCTCTCCGGCGGTAGCGTCGTAATCGGAGATCCGCGTCGCCGACGGCTTAATTGAAAACAAAGGCTTGCGGCCTCAAATGTGAATAGACGGGGTGCTGTGGTGACTCAACGGGGGTTCCGTTGTGACTACAGCGGTTTCAGCTGACGTGTCGGTAGCCGCAATGTCGCAAGTAGTTTTGGCACTCGGCGGGGCTGAAGCGTCCGAGGCTGCGTTCGATCGTGTTCCAGAGGCTTTCCCGGCTGCGCGGTTCGGCTCGGCGCAGCACAGCCTTCAGTCTGGCGAAGACCTGCTCGATCGGGTTCAGGTCGGGGGAGTAGGCCGGCAAGAACAAGAGGCTGGCCCCACGTGCCTCGATCGCTTCGCGCACACCCGCGACCTTGTGGCTGCCGAGGTTGTCGGCGATGACGATGTCGCCTGCGCTCGACCCGCCGATCGTGCTGGTCTCCGGCGAGCCGCTTTAGTTGCTAAGCCGTGTCACCTAGCTGACTGACCCTGCCTGTGCAGGCCGCTTCGATGCCGACCCGCTGCACCTGCCCCATGCTGCCGAGTAAACCGCTCCGCCATCAGCTACGGCTGCGGTATCGAAGCGCGTCCACGAGAACAGAGAATGCGGGCGTCGGCTGACGACGGCTGGGATAGTAAAGGTGATAACCGGAGAACGGCGGCGACCACTCGGACAGCACCATCACCAACTCGCCACTGTCGAGATACGGCTGAACCTGGTCCTGGCTGAGGTAGGCGATGCCGAAGCCATCGCGCGCGGCCTCCAGGATGGGCGTGATGCTGTTGAACGTGAGCTGCCCACCCACTCGAACTCTCAACTCACGGCCCTCCTGCTCGAACTCCCAGGCATACAGGCCGCCATAGGTCGGCAGGCGCAGGTTGATGCAGCAATGCGAGGTAAGGTCCTGGGGCACCGCGGGCTGTGCTTTGTTCGTGAAATAGGACGGGGCCGCGACCGCCACCATGCGCATGTCGGGTCCAATCGGCACCGCAATCATGTCTTTGGCCACGATGCCGCCAAGCCTGACCCCGGCGTCGAAACGCTCGGCCACGATGTCGGTCAAGCCGTAATCCGTGACGAGTTCGACGCTGATGTCCGGATAGCTGCGAAGCAGGTTGCGCAGCGCTGGCCAGAGTACCGAGCGGATGGCGTTTTCCTCGGACGTGATCCGGATATTTCCCGCCGGTTTCTCGCGCAACTCACTCAACGCGGCCACCTGAACCTCAATTTCGTCCAGGTGCGATCCCACGCCTTGCAGGAGGCGCTCTCCCGCCTCTGTCGGCGCGACGCTGCGGGTCGTGCGGGTCAGCAATGGAATGCCAAGCCGCGCCCAAGCCCGCGAAGGGTCTGACTGAGGGCGGATTGCGACACGCCGAGCTGGGCCGCGGCCCGCGTAAAGCTGCGCTCGCGCGCGACGGCGCGGAACGCGAGCAGGTCGTTGAGGTCGGTCCGAGACATTTAGTAGAGCCGCTAATAACGTCATCCAGCTTTTAGCGCCTAATCGGTCCGGTCTGCACCGCTTACCTGCAGGTCACTCGACGTGGAGGCCGTGAAACGGCGCCATGCCACGGACCACAAGGAGATAAGCTTTGCAGATCAAGCGCGCAGGCAGCCAGCCGTCCGGCAAGGGTCCGGTGGACTACTTCACCGGGACCGTGCGGATCGACCGCCTGTTCAGCCCGCCCGACCCGGCCCGCGTCTCGATGGCGCTGGTGACGTTCGAGCCTGACGCCCGCACCGCTTGGCACACGCACCCGCTCGGCCAGACGCTGATCGTCACCGCCGGCTGCGGCCGGGTTCAGCGCGAGGGTGGCCCGATCGAGGACATCCCATCCCTCAGGTGATGTGGTCTGGTTTCCGCCCGGTGAGAAGCATTGGCACGGCGCCGCGCCCAGCACGGCCATGAGCCACATCGCCATCCAGGAAAAGCAGAACGGCTCCCCCGTCGATTGGATGGAACAGGTCAGTGCTGAGCAGGTACGACCCTGACGCAGGGAGGGCGCATCCGTGACAACCGTCACAATGGCCGACGCACGGGGCGGCGAGCACCAGGTGCAAGCTGCTGTGCCCGCGTGGGGCGCGGTGTTTGCCATGTCGCTCTGCGTGTTCGTGCTGATCGCGTCTGAGTTTATGCCGGTTAGCCTGCTGAGCCCGATTGCGCATGACCTTCGGCTTACCGAAGGGCAGGCAGGCCAGGCAATATCAGTTTCCGGTGTGCTGGCCGTGGTGACAAGCCTGTTCATCACCGTGCTTGCGGGCAAGTTGGACCGGCGCATCATCCTGATCGCGCTTGCGGCTCTGCTCGTCGTCTCGGGGACAGTTGTTGCCCTCGCCCCCGCCTTCCCTGTGCTGATTGCTGGCCGGGCGCTGCTGGGCATCGCAATCGGCGGCTTCTGGTCGATGTCGGCCGCTACGGTCATGCGGCTCGTACCGGCGGCATCGGTGCCGCGCGGCCTCGCCATTCTGAATGGCGGCAACGCCATCGCCACCACGATTGCAGCGCCGCTTGGCAGCTTCATGGGAAGCGTGATCGGCTGGCGCGGGGCATTCTTCTGCGTGGTGCCGCTCGCGCTGGCGGCGGCGGTCTGGCAGGCCGCTACGCTGCCGAGATTGCCGGCAAAGCCGCGGCGAGAGGGCAGCAGCATGCTCGGTCTGTTGAGGGACAGGCATGTCCTGATCGGCTTTGTAGCCGTCATGCTGTTATTCATGGGGCAATTTGCCCTGTTCACCTATCTGCGGCCATTCCTTGAGCAGGTGACCGGGGTGGGCGTTTCGACGCTATCCCTGCTGCTGCTCGTCATTGGCGTTGCCGGCTTTGTTGGCACCTCGTTGATCGGCAGGGTGCTTGAAAACCGGCTTCCCCTGATCCTGGCCCTGATCCCCACGATCATGGCCGGTATCGCCGCCGCGCTGGCATTCTTTGGCACCTCAACCTGGGTCACTGCGGCACTTCTCGCGGTTTGGGGCCTGGTCGGCACTGCGGCGCCGGTCGCCTGGTGGACCTGGCTTACGCGCACGCTGCCGGACGATGCGGAAGCGGGCGGCGGATTGATGGTCGCTGTGGTGCAGCTCGCCATCACCGCCGGGGCAACTCTCGGCGGCCTCGTATTCGATGCGGGCGGTCCCCGGATCGACTTCCTGAGCAGTGCCGCAGTTCTGACGCTTGCTGCTCTGGTCGCATTTGGCGGAACCCGGTTCGAACGTTAGCGCCGTGCACCGGCAACGCCTTGTCTTGTTGGCAAGCGTCCTTTCCCCGCTGCTGTGTCAGCCTCGGCGGTTCCACAGGGCGCGAATCTCCTTTGACGGGCCGGCCCATTTGGTGCGGAACGGGCCGGGTTCCACGATCAGCACCTTGACGCCCAGCGGCGCCAGTTCCTGCGCCAGCAATTCCGACAGGCCTTCGACCGCGTATTTCGTCGCGGTGATAGTAGCCCGTCGCGGGAAGCTCGCGATGCCGCCGATCGACGAGACATTGACGATCCAGCCGCGGCGACGGCTGTGCATTCCCGGCAGCACGGCGCGGGTCATCGCAACCAGGCCGAAGAAATTGGCCTCGAACATGGCGCGGACCGCGTCGTCGTCGCCCTCCTCGATCGCCGCGAGATAGCCGTAGCCGGCGTTGTTCACCGGCGCGTCGATGCGGCCGAAACGTTGCTGCGCCGCCTCCGCCGCGTGTGCCACCTGGCGCGGATCGGTCACGTCCAGCTGCAGCGCGATCGCCGTGTCGCCGTGGCCTTCGACGATGTCGGCGACCTGGGCGGGATTGCGCGCCGTGACCACCGCCCGCCAGCCGCGCGCGATGACCAGCCGCGCCAGTTCCCGGCCGAAGCCGGTCGAGCAGCCGGTGATGAGTCAGACCGGAGTGTCGGCGTGCGACATGATGCCTCGCGCGTGCTTCAGGGCGCTGCAACGGGCGGCGGTGCCGGAAGTTCTTGGCGGCCGGGCTACTCCGCCCCCATCCGCGTCTCCTCGACGAATTGCTCCATCGCGTCGTCGATCGCTCGTCCGCGCCGTCCCGCCGGCCCATGCACGTACAGCGATTTCGAGTCCACGGGTCCGCCCGCCATCCCCGGCGGCGGCGACATCGCATAGCGGACTTCGCGCGCATGGTCGGCCAGTTGCAGCCTCGGGTCGAACACCGAGTTGAACCGCCACAGCATGCGCAGGAAGTTGGTCTGCCCGCGCAGCAGCAGCCGCCCGGCCTGCGTCGCCGCGCCGCGCAGCCCGGCCCAGCCGAGGTGCTTGCGGTTCAGCACCTGCTGCGTGCGCACCAGCTCGGCGTAGAACTGCGCCAGCGTGAGGCGGGTCGGCAGCACGGCGTGCTGGATGTCGTACAGCCGGTAGTCCAGGCTGGTCAGCCGGCGCTGCTCGCGCTGCCAGATCTCGGTGCCCGGATAGGGCGTGTTGACGCTGATGTTGACGATCTCCGGGATCTCCAGGCACCAGTTGCGGATGGTTTGGAACCGCTCCCGGTCCCAGTCGGGATCGGCGATCAGGTTCACCGCCACGGTGATGCCCAGCGTGCGGGCGAACTCCAGCGCCTCGAAGTTCTTGTCCAGGTTGATGCGTTTGCGGAACGCCTTGAGGCCGGCCTCGTCGATCGCCTCCAGCCCGATGAACATGTATTCCAGCCCGAGCCGCCGCCAGAGGCGGAACACCTCCTTGTTGCGCAGCAGCACGTCGCCGCGCGTCTCCAGATAGTATTTCTTGCGGATGCCGCGGCGCTGCACCGCCTCGCCGATCGCCGTGCCGTGTTCGGCGTGGACGAAGGCCACGTCATCGACGATGAACACGCCGGGCTCGCGGATCGCCGCCAGCTCGTCGGCGATCACCTCGGGACTGGCGGTGCGGTAGCTGCGTCCGTAGAACGTCCAGGCGCTGCAGAACGTGCAGTCCCAGGGGCAGCCGCGCGCGAACTCGATCGAGGCGCAGGGATCCAGCGTGCCGATGAAATACTTGCGGCGATGCGCCAGCAGGTCGCGCGCCGGGCGGATGCGGTCCAGGCTGTCCACGAAGCGCGGCGGCGGCCCGTGGCCGGCCGCGGTGACCGCGCCCGGTACCGCCAGCAGGTGGCCGCCGCCGGCCGAAGCGGCGTCCAGCAGTTGCACGACCGACGCCTCGCCCTCGCCCTTCAGCACGCAATCGACCGCGCCTTCGGCATGGGCCAGCAGGTCGGCGGCGGTGAACGAGGCGCTGTGGCCGCCGACGAACACGAAGCAGCCCGGCAGCGTGGCTTTGATGGATTTCGCGAGGTCAAGGATTTCCGGGATGTTGGCCAGGTAGTTGCCGGAAAAGCAGATGGCGTCCGGCCGCCATGCGCGGATCAGGGTATCCAGGTCCCGATGCGTCTGCACCTGCAGGTCGATCAGCCGGTACTGCATGACCGGCGCCGCGCGCCGCCGCGGCGATCATTTCCAGCCCGAGCGGCTCCAGGCGCAGGAACACCCGCGTGTACATCAGGCCGCTGGGATGCACCGCGAGCAGCTTCATCGGATCGCCTTGCGGATGAAACGATGCAGGCAGCCTGACGACGGCCCGTCCGCCCGTCCAGGGCGCGCGAGGCAGGCTCATCGCGCCGTGATGCGCGTCGCGCGGTCGTGACCCGGGCCGGCGGCGGCGGCGGCGCTTACGCCAGCACGCGGTGCTCCGCCACCGGCATGTCGCGCCGCACCCGCGCGGTCAGCGCCGGGTCGATGCGGGCGGTCGCCCAGCCCGGACCGTCCGAGGCGCGCGCCACCACGCCGCCCCAGGCATCGCAGACCAGCGAATGACCATAGGTGTGGCGCGCGCCGCCGCCGCCATCGACATGCCGCCCGTAGGTCGCCGCCGCGGCGAACCAGCATTGCGTCTCGATCGCCCGAGCGCGGATCAGCGTCTCCCAGTGGTCCTTGCCGGTCAGCAGGGTAAAGGCCGCGGGCAGCATCACCAGGTCCGCCCCGGCGTTGCGCAGCGCGCGGAACAGCTCAGGGAAGCGGATATCGTAGCAGATCGCCAGCCCGATCTTCAGCCCGCCGACCTCGCAGGTGACGATGTCGCGGCCGGGCGCATAGGTCGCGCTCTCGCGGTAGCCGGCGCCGTCGGGGGTGGTGATGTCGAACAGGTGTATCTTGCGGTAGCGCGCGATCTCGGTCCCGTCCGGGTCGAAGAAGATCGTGGTGTTGAACAGCCGCCCGTCGCCGGCCCGCTCGCCGATCGAGCCCCCATGCACGTGCAGCCGATGCGTTCGCGCCATGTCGCGGAGGAACTCGTAGGCGTCGCCGCCCGGCGCGTTCGACCCGGGCGGCGGCAGATCCTCCGCGGCGGCGAACTTGGCCGCGCGGTCGCCGCCGAGGCAGCTCCAGACTTCCGGCAGCGAGACGAGATCCGGCCGGTCGGCCCCGATCGCGGAACGCAGCAGCCCGCGCGCCTGCGCGATGTTGGCCGCCTTGTCGTGGCCCGGCTCCATCTGGATGACGCTCACCCGCATCCCAGTCCCCCATTGCCTTGACAGGCGGCGATGCTAGCAGCCGGCCGGCGGCGGCACCAACCGGGCGGGCTATTGCGGCCCGAATCGCGGCTCGGCGCGCTGCGGCCGGCTGTCCGGCCGGGGCGCGCGAGAGGCGGACGGGGCGGCTTGCGGCACCAGCCGGGCACGCTCCGGCTCGTATTCCGGGTGATCGGGGTAGCGCGTCACCGGCGGGATCGGCGGGCGCGATGGCGCGCGCTCGCCGGTTGCGCGGTCATGGATGGCGCGTTCATTGTTGGCTCGTTCACTGGCCGGCAGATCCTCGCCGATCGCCGCCGGAAGCCGCAGGCTGAGCGTGCGGATCTCGCCCTGGATCTCGTCCAGCCGCGCCTCGATCACCTCCAGCCGTCCTTTCAGCCCAAACACCCCGAACGGCACCAGCAGCGCGAGCAGCGCGTAGATCAGGCAGGGGATGAGCAGCAGCGCCGGCACCCACCAGGGCAGCCAGTCAGGCAGCGGCACGGTGGCGATCGCGAACGGCAGGGTCATGCCCGACCCTAGCAGCCGGGCGGCCGGTCGGCATAGCCGACGCGGCCGGCGCGCGGGGGTGGATTCCCGCCGCCGCCCGTGTCACCTCTGCCGCCTGATCGCCGGGAGGATTGCCGCCATGCTGCTGCTGATTCCGGGGCCTGTCGCGACCCGCCCGGAAGTCAGGGCCGCGATGGCTCAGGACATCGCGCCCTGGGACGCCGAGTTCCGTGCGCTGTGCGCGACGGTGCGGCGGAAGCTGCTGGCGCTGGCCGGGGTCGATGCGCAGACGCACATGACGCTGCCGCTGCAGGGCTGCGGCCATTTCGCCACCGAGGCGGCGATCCGCACGCTGCTGCCGCAGGACCGCGGCCGGCTGCTGGTGCCGCTGACCGGGGCCTATGCCAGCCGCATGGCGCGGCTGGCGCGCGAGGCCGGGCGGCAGGTCGTGGAGCTGCCGATCGCGCAGTCCGCGCCGGTCGATCCGGCCGCCGTGGCCGCGGCGCTGGCGGCCGATCCGGCGATCACCCATGTCGGGCTGGTCTATAGCGAGACCAGCACCGGGGTCGTCCACGATGCGGCGTCGGTCGGCCGCGTGGTGCGCGAGGCCGGGCGGGCGATGATTCTCGATGCCGTCTCGGCGTTCGGCGCGCTGCCGCTGGCGCTGGCCGCGCAACCGGAAATCCAGGCGGCAGTGTTCACCTCGAACAAGTGCCTGGAAGGCATGCCCGGCCTGTCCTTCACGATCGCCCGCTGCGATGCGCTGGAAGCGGCGCAGCCGGCCGGCAGCTGGAGCTTCGATCTGGGCGACATCTATCGGCACAGCGCCGGGCACGGCCAGGGGTCATTCCGCTTCACGCCGCCGGCTCAGGTGCTGGCGGCGTTCGACGTGGCGCTGGATCTGCATCGCGACGAGGGCGGCCAGCCGGCGCGGCTGGCGCGCTACACCGAAAACGCCACGGCGCTGCACCACGGCATGCAGCGGATCGGCCTGCAGCCCAATTTGCCGCGTGCGGTGCAGGGACCGATCGTGCTGAATGTCTGCGCACCGGACGACGCGGCCTGGGCGCTGCTGCCGTTCGTCGAGGCGCTGAAGCAGGAGGGCTACCTCATCAGCAACTTCTTCGACACTCCGAACCCGACGTTCCGCGTCGGCTGCATCGGGCAGGTGACGCCGGACGACATGCGCCGCTTCACCGAGGCGGTCGATCGAGTGCTGACCCGGCTGGGCGTGCGCGGGCGTGCGCCGGCCCGGCAGGCGGCCTGAGCGATGGTGTCCGACCTGGCGCTGGCGCGGGCGACGACGCTGCGGCCGATCCAGGCGGTCGCCGACCGCCTGGGCATCCCCTCCGCCGCGGTGCTGCCCTATGGCCGGCACAAGGCGAAGATCGACCACGCGTTCCTGCGCGACGCCGCCGCCAGCGGCCGGCGCGGGGCGTTGGTGCTGGTCACCGGGATCACGCCGACGCCGGCCGGCGAGGGCAAGACCACGACGACGATCGGCCTGACCGACGCGCTGAACGCGGCCGGACGGCGCGCGGTGGCCTGCCTGCGCGAGCCGAGCATGGGGCCGTGCTTCGGCATGAAGGGCGGCGCGACCGGCGGCGGGCGGGCGCAGGTGGCGCCGATGGACGAGATCAACCTGCATTTCACCGGCGACTTCCACGCCATCACCGCGGCGCACGCGCTGTTGTCGGCGATGCTGGACAACCACCTGCATTGGGGCAACGCGCTGGACCTGGACCCGCGCCGCGTCGCCTGGCGGCGGGCGGTGGACATGAACGACCGCGCGCTGCGCAGCATCGCGGCCGGCCTGGGCGGCGGCGGCAACGGCCCGGCGCGCGAGGACGGGTTCGACATCACCGTGGCGTCCGAGGTGATGGCGGCGCTGTGCCTGGCCGCCGACCTGCCCGACCTGCAGCAGCGGCTGGACCGCATCATCATCGGGCGCGCGCGCGACGGCCGCATCGTCACCGCCTGCGACCTGAAGGCCAGTGGCGCCATGGCCGCCCTGCTGCGCGACGCGATGATGCCGAACCTGGTGCAGACGCTGGAGGGGTCGCCGGCGCTGGTGCATGGCGGCCCGTTCGCCAACATCGCGCATGGCTGCAGCTCGGTGGCCGGCACCCGCCTGGGGCTGGCCACCGCCGACGTCGTGGTGACCGAGGCCGGGTTCGGCGCCGATCTCGGCGGCGAGAAGTTCTGCGACATCAAGTGCCGCGTCGCCGGCCTGTCGCCGGCCTGCGCGGTGGTGGTGGCGACCGTGCGGGCGCTGAAGATGCATGGCGGCGTGACGCGCGAGGCGCTGTCCCGCGCGGACCCGGCGGCGGTCAGCCGCGGGCTGCCGAACCTGCGGCGGCACGTCGAGAACATGGGCAAGTTCGGTCTGCCGGTGGTGGTCGCGCTGAACCTGTTTTCCAGTGACGACCCGGCCGAGATCGACGCCGTCGCCGCCGGGCTTGCGGCGACGCGCGTGGTGCCCTGCACACACTGGGCCGCCGGCGCCGCCGGGGCCGGCGACCTCGCCGCTGCGGTGCTGGCGCTGATCGCCGAGGGCGGCGCGCGGTTCCGCACCTTGTACCGAGGACGCACTCCCGCTGGCCGGCAAGATCGAGCGGATCGCGACGGACATCTATCGCGGCGCCGGGGTGGCGATCGCGTCGCAGGCGCAGCGCAAGCTGGATGGCTATGCCCGCGACGGGTTCGGGGAGCTGCCCGTCTGCATCGCCAAGACGCCATACAGCTTCAGCGCCGATCCGCGCGCCGGGGAAATGCCGGAGGGGCATGTGCTGCCGATCCGCGACGTGCGGCTGGCCGCCGGCGCGGGGTTCGTGGTGGCGCTGGCGGGCGACGTGATGACCATGCCCGGCCTGCCGCGCCGGCCGGCCGCCGAGGCGATCGGCCTGGGGTCGGACGGAGAGATCGTCGGGCTGGACTGACCGCCGCCTCAGCACTCCCGGTCGCGCGGCAGCAAATCCAGCAGGCTGGCGGGCAGTTGCTCGTCCAGCACGGCGGCGTATCGGTCCGCCAGGCCGCGCCGCAGCCAGGCCTCGACGCCCAGACGCGTTGCGGCCTCCTCAGCCCGGTCGCGCGGATCGGTGCGCAAATTACTCGGCATCATGGCTTTTCAATGAACCGGGCCGGCGTCGGTTGCATCGCACAACGAAGGCTCACGGAACCGTCAGGCGTTTCCCGTCGCAGGCTGGCAGGCGGCGTCGCCGGAAGCGAGATTGATCGTCAATTCACTTCCTGTTGACTCTGGACGGAAACGCCCGCGAAGATCGCAACTGCGGCGCGCTGCGCCTCGGCTGCTCCCTTCTCGTCGAAAAGGCATACCTGGATGAGCGAGTTCGAGTTCCTGAAGCAGCAGCACAACACGGGGCGCATTTCCCGACGCGAACTGCTCGGCCGCGCCGCGGCCGCCGGCGCGACCGCCGCGGTGCTCGGCACGATCGTCGATAGCGTCGAGGCGCATGCCGCCGGGACGCCGCGCCAGGGCGGCACGCTGCGGCTGGGCCTGGGCGGCGGCAGCACCACGGACAGCGTCAATCCGACCACCTGGACCGACAGCGTCATGGTCGATGTCGGCGCCGGATATTACAACGCGCTGGTCGAGGCGTCGCCGGACAACCAGCCGCTGCCGGAACTGGCGGCCAGCTGGGAGGCCAAGCCCGGTGCGGTGGAGTGGGTGTTCAACCTGCAAAAAGGCGTGCAGTTCCACAACGGCAAGACGTTCGATGCCGATGACGCGATCTACTCGATCAACCTGCATCGCGGGCAGACCAAATCCGGCGCGGCGGCGCTGTATAAGGAGATCGCCGACGTCAAGAAGCTGACGTCGAACCAGATCCTGATCACGCTGGTCTCGGGCGACGCAGATTTTCCGACCGTGCTGACCGATTACCACTCCAAGGTGGTGCCGAACGGCTGGACCGACTGGTCCAAGGCGATGGGCACCGGCGGCTATACGCAGGAGCAGTACGATCCGGGCGTGCGCGCCACCGGCAAAAAGTTCGCGAATTACTGGCGCCACGACCGCGCGCATTTCGACGGCTTCGACGTCACCGTCATCAACGACGACAACGCCCGCATGAGCGCGATGATCTCGGGCCAGGTGGACGGCATCAACCGCGTCGATCCGAAAAGCGCCAACCTGCTCAAGCGCAACAAGCGGCTGGAGCTGGTGGTGGCGCATGGCGGCTGGCACACGCTTCTGTCCATGATGCAGGACCGCTCGCCGTTCGACAACGCGGACCTGCGCCATGCGATGCAATACGCGGTGGATCGGACGCAGCTCGTCAAGACGCTGTTCAGCGGCTACGGCGCGGTCGGCAACGACCAGCCGATTCCGAAAAGCGACGCCTTCTGCAACAACGACCTGAAGCAGTTCGCCTATGACCCGGACAAGGCGAAGTTCCACCTGAAAAAGTCGGGCTTCACCGGCACCGTGGTCATCGACGCCTCCGACGCCGCGTTCAATGGCGCGGTGGACATGGCGACGCTGATCCAGGCGAGCGCCGCCAAGGCCGGCATCAAGGTCGAGGTGAAGAAGGACCCGGCCGACGGCTTCTGGGACAATGTCTGGCTGAAGCAGGATTGCGTGACCAGCTATTGGGCGGGCCGCACCGCGGCGACCCAGATGCTCAGCGTCGCCTACGCATCGGACGCGGTGTGGAACGAGAGTCACTACAAGAACCCGAAGTTCGATTCGCTGCTGGCGCAGGCCAAGGCCGAGCTGGACACGGCCAAGCGCAAGGCGATGGTGTACGAGTGCCAAGCCATGCTGCACGAATCGCCGGCGACGCTGATCCCGGCGTTCCGCGACTGGGTGGACGCCCACAGCACCAAGGTCGCCGGCCACACGCCGCACACGCTGTTCGACATGGACGGCGGCTATATCGTGGACAAGGCCTGGTTCAAGGCGTGATCGAGTGATCGGGATCCCGGCATGCTCAGGATAATCGCGCAACGGCTGGGCCTCGGGATCCTGACGCTGCTGGCAGCGTCGGTGCTCATCTTCGCGGGCACCGAGGTCCTGCCGGGCGACGTGGCGACCGCCATCCTGCAGAACTCGGCGACGCCGGAGAACGTGGCCGAGCTGCGCCACGAACTCGGGCTCGATCGGCCGGCGCCGGTGCGCTATGTCGAGTGGCTGGGTCGCGCCGTGCAGGGCGACATGGGGCGCAGCCTCGCCAATCACCGCGACGTGGTCGAGGAACTGACGCCGCGGCTGAAGAACACCATGTTCCTGGCGGTCTATGCGGCCCTGGTCGCGGTGCCGCTCGCGGTGGCGCTGGGCATCGCGGCGGCGATCTGGCGTGGCGGGATATACGACCGGGTGGTGAACTTCGTTACCCTGCTGGCGATCTCGTTTCCCGAATACCTGGTCGGCTACCTGCTGGTGAAGTACCTGTCGATCCGGCTCGGCTGGTTTCCGAGCATGGCCAATGTCAGCCCCGATACGACCTTCCTGGGTCGGCTGGATTTGACGTTCCTGCCGATGCTGACGCTGGTGCTGGTGGTGATGGCGCACATGATGCGCATGACGCGGGCCAGCGTGCTGCAGGTGATGTCCAGCCCGTATATCGAGATGGCATTCCTGAAGGGCCTGCCGAAATGGCGCGTGGTGGTGCGGCACGCTTTCCCCAATGCGCTGGCGCCGATCATTAACGTGATCGCCCTTGATCTCGCCTATCTGATCGTCGGCGTGGTGGTGGTGGAGGTCGTGTTCGTCTATCCCGGGCTGGGGCAGCTCATGGTGGATGCGGTGTCCAAGCACGACGTGCCGGTGGTGCAGGCTTGCGGCCTGATCTTTGCGACCGCCTTCATCATGCTCAACATGACCGCGGACATCTTCGCGATCCTGAGCAACCCGCGCCTGCGCAGGCCGCGATGAGCGTCACCGCGCCCGCCCCGCTGCCCGTCAAGTCGGCGCGCGGCATCCGCCTGCCGCGGGCTCGTCTGTTCGGGCATCTGCTGCCGGCCACCGCGGCGCTCGGGCTGGCCATCATTGCCATCAACATCATCGGGGCGATCGGCGCGCCGTGGATCGCGCCGTTCGATCCCTATGCGATCGTCGGCGACGCCTGGGCCGACGCCAGTTCGGTCAACTGGCTGGGCCTGGACAATCTGGGCCGCGACCTGTTCAGCCGGCTGCTGTACGGCGCGCGCATGTCGATCGGCCTGTCGCTGGTCATCACCTGCCTGTCGTTCTCGATCGGCATCACGCTGGGCTTCACCGCGGCGATCAGCCGCGGCTGGGTGGACACCGCGCTGTCCCGGCTGGTCGATTTGATCCTGTCGATGCCGACGCTGATCTTCGCCTTCGTCGTGTTGTCGGTGCTGGGCACCAGCATCCCGGTGCTGATCGTCACCATCGCCCTGCTGGACAGCGTCAAGGTGTTCCGCCTCGCCCGTGCGCTGGCCATGAACATCGGCGCGCTGGAATACGTGGAGGTCGCGCGGGTGCGCGGCGAGGGGCTGTGGTGGGTGATTCGCCGCGAGATCCTGCCGAATGCCATGGCGCCGCTGATCGCCGAGTTCGGCATGCGGTTCAGCTTCACCTTCCTGTTCATCGCCGCGCTGTCGTTCCTGGGGCTGGGCATCCAGCCGCCCCTGGCCGACTGGGGCAGCATGGTCCGCGACTACCGCGACGTCATCAACCTCGACCTGCCGGCGCCGCTGTATCCGGCGGGCGCCATCGCGCTGCTGACCATCGGGGTCAACTTCGTGGTCGATTGGATGCTGTCGATACACAGCCACGCGCATGGGGAGGGAGCATGAACCAGATGGCCCCCCCCCAGCGCATCGCCGGCGAGACCATCCTGACGGTGCGCGACATGCGCATCCAGGTGCGCACCGATCGCGGCGACGGGCCGGTGCTGGTGCATGACGTAAGCTTCAGCCTCAAGCGCGGCGAGGTCGTCGGGCTGATCGGCGAGAGCGGCGCCGGGAAGTCCACGATCGGGCTGGCCTGCCTGGGCTACACACGCGCCGGCTGCTTCATCGTCGGCGGCACGATCGACTATCTGGGCCGCGACATCCGCGCCATGTCGGCCGCCGAGCGGCGGTCGCTGCGCGGTCCCGGCGTGGCGTATATCGCGCAGTCCGCGGCCGCCAGCTTCAACCCGTCGATGACCCTGATGCAGCAGGTCTGCGAAATCCCGCTGCGCCAGGGGCTGATGTCGCCGGACCAGGCGCGCGCCCGCGCCATCGAGCTGTTCCGCGAGCTGGAGCTGCCCAACCCCGACACGATCGGCGACCGCTATCCGCATCAGGTCAGCGGCGGCCAGCTGCAGCGCGCGATGGCGGCGATGGCTATGGCGGCGCGGCCCGACATCCTTGTATTCGACGAGCCGACCACCGCGCTGGACGTGACCACGCAGGTCGATGTGCTGGCCTCGTTCAAGAAGCTCATCCGCGAGAGCGGCACAGCGGCCATCTACATCACCCATGACCTCGCCGTGGTGGCGCAGATCGCCGACAACATCATGGTGCTGCGGCACGGCCGCATGGTGGAATACGGGGCCTCGGTGCAGATCCTGCAGGCGCCGCGCGAGGAATATACCCGCCGGCTGGTTGCCGACCGCGCCAGCGGCCACGGCTTCCTGTCGGCGGAGGATGTCGGCGAGAAGCCGGTGCTCGACGTGGAGAGCGTGGTCGCCAGCTACAGCGGCCTGCTGCGGGTGATCGACGATGTCAGCCTGAGCGTCTATCGCGGCGACACCGTGGCGGTGGTGGGCGAGAGCGGCAGCGGCAAGAGCACGCTGGCGCGCGTCATCATCGGCCTGCTGCCGCGCCAGAGTGGCGACATCCGCTTCAACGGCGAGCGGCTGGAGCCCCGCCTCGGCGATCGGCCGCGCGACCAGCTGCGCCGTATCCAAATGATTTACCAGATGCCGGACGTGGCGCTGAACCCCAACCAGACGCTGCTGGAGATCATCGGCCGGCCGGTGCAGTTCTATTTCGGCCGCTCGCGCGCCCAGGTGCGCGCGCGGGTGCTGGAGCTGCTGCGGCTGATGGATCTGCCCGAGCATTTCCTGATGCGCCGCCCCGGCGAGTTGTCCGGTGGCCAGAAGCAGCGGGTCGGCATCGCCCGAGCGCTTGCGGCTGAGCCCGACCTGATCATCTGCGACGAGGTGACTTCGGCGCTCGATCAGCTGGTCGGCGAGGAGATCCTGAAGCTGCTGAAGCGGCTCCAGGACGAACTGGGCATCGCCTATCTGTTCATCACCCACGACCTCGGCACGGTCAGGCGCATCGCAAACAAGGTCGCGGTGATGCTCAAGGGCCGCGTCGTCGCCGGCGGCGAGACCGCCCGGGTGTTCGCGCCGCCATATCACCCGTACACCGAACTGCTGCTGTCCAGCGTGCCCGAAATGCGGGCGGACTGGCTGGACGATGTGCTGGGCCAGCGCGCGACCGTGGTCGAGGCGGCGCGCGCCAGCAACGTGCTGCCAGCCACCCTGGCCGCCGGCGCCTGACCGGCCGGCCGGCGGCGCGGCCCCGCCTGGCCGGGCCGCGCCGCCGATCTGCTGCCCGTACCGGGCTACTTTCCCTTGTGCTGCGACTCGAACGTGGTGGTGTGGTGGTGGACGTTGCCCTCCGCGTCCTTGTACTCGCGGCTTTTCAGGTCGCTGTCGCTGGACGACTTGGACGAGCCGCCGTCATGCGAACCGCTATGCGAACCGCCCGAGCCCTGCGACCCGCTGTGCGAGCCCGACGAATGGCTGCTGGCGGATGAATGACTGGACTGGGCTGGCTCGTGCCCGTGCTCCTCGGCCCGGGCGCGCGAACCCTCGGTGGTGCCCTTGGTGCGGCCGGCCTCGCGGTTCTCCTTCAGCCGCCCGTCATGCTCCGGATCCTTGACCGAGCCCTGGTGGTCGCTGGAATGACTTGGCATCGTCGTCTCCCTTGGTCGTGGCAGGATCCATAGAACGGGCCGGGCTGCGGCCGGTTTGGGCTTCGTCCGCGCGCGCAATGGCGGTGAACATCGCCCGGACGGCTGCTAGGGTCGCGCCATGTCCGCATCCTGATTGGACCATCGCTGGCCCCGCATGACCTCCGAGCAGTTCATCGCCTGGGCGATGGAGCGTCCGGAGACGAGCATTCGCGTGGGCAACGCCGTCGAGCAGCGGGGCCCGACGTGCAGCGTGTACATCGATGACATCGTGGTGCGGGTGGATGGCGAGACCAGCTTCGAGCCGGATGTCGTGGTCCGCTGCGGCGTCCGACCTGACCCGAACGCGCTGTGGATCGACGATCCGGTGATTCTGGTCGAGGTGCTGTCGCCATCGACGCGGGGCGTGGACAAGGCGCGCAAGTTCGCCGCCTACATGCAGCTGCCGTCGGTCCGGCACTGTCTGATCGTGGATGTCGAGAAGCGCACTGTCATCCGCCACCGCCGCGACGATGCCGGCGAGATCGCCACCCGCATCGTCAGCGACGTGCCGCTGATGCTGGATCCGCCGGGGCTGCTGCTGGACCGCATCTTCGACCCGCCCGGCTGAGCGCGAGAGCGGCGTCTGCCGCGCTGGCCCGGCTTGCCCCGGCGACGCGGCTGGGCTACTCCCCGCGGCTCACGGCCGCGGCGCGGGCGTGGTGGAATTGGCAGACACGCCAGATTTAGGTTCTGGTGGCGCAAGCCGTGGGGGTTCAAATCCCTCCGCCCGCACCACCCGGCCGCACGGCGACGCACCCTGATGGCGGCAGACGAGGACACCCTTACACTATGCAGGTCACCGAGACCCTCTCCGATGGGCTGAAGCGCGGGTATACCGTCGTGGTCCCGGCCGCCGACATCGAGAGCAAGCGCAGCAAGCGGCTGGCCGAGCTGTCGCGCGACCTGCGCCTGCCCGGCTTCCGCCCGGGCAAGGTGCCGGCCAATCTGGTGCGCAAGCGCTACGGCGGCGCGGTCACCGCCGAGGTGCTGGAACAGAGCGTCAACGACGCCACGCGCCAGGTGCTGGAGGATCGCGGCCTGCGCTCGGCCGGCCAGCCGAAGGTCGAGGTGGTCACCGTCGAGGAGGCGCGCGACCTGGAGTTCAAGGTCGAGGTCGAACTGCTGCCCGATATCGCGCTGCCGGACTTCTCCGACATCCAGCTGACCCGCCTGACATCCGAGCCGTCCGCCGAAACCGTGGACAAGGCGCTCGGCGAGATCGCCACCCGCCAGCGCACGCTGGAGACGATCGAGGAGGACCGGGCCGCCGAGACCGGCGAGGTGCTGACCGTGGACTATGCCGGTCAGGTGGACGGCACCGCCTTTCCCGGCGGCACCGGGCAGGACATGGAGGTGGAGATCGGCGGGTCCGGCTTCATCCCCGGTTTTTCCGAGCAGATGCAGGGGATGCGCTCCGGCGAGACCCGCACCATCCATGTGACCTTTCCGGAGGCGTACGGCGTCAAGGAGCTGGCCGGCAAGGCCGCGACGTTCGAGGTCACCGCCAAGGCGCTGAAGCGGCCGGTGCTGCCGGCGCTGGACGACGAACTGGGGAAGAAGCTCGGTTTCGACGGGCTGGACGAGGTGCGCCGGCTGATCACCCAGCAGGTGCAGCGTGAATACGACCAGCTGTCGCGCCTGCGCATCAAGCGCCAGCTGCTCGACGCGCTGGCGGAGCGGGTGCACTTCCCGGTCCCGGAGGGCATGGTCGAGACCGAATTCGGCCAGATCTGGCAGCGGCTGGAGGCCGACCGCAAGGAAGGCCGGCTTGACGCCGACGACCAGGGCAAGGACGACGACACGCTGAAGGCCGAGTACCGCGCCATCGCCGAGCGCCGGGTGCGGCTGGGGCTGCTGCTGTCCGAGATCGGGCGGGCCAACGGCATCACCGTGGCGGCCGACGAGATGACCCGGGCGATCCGCAACGAGGCCGGCCGCTATCCCGGCCAGGAGCAGCAGGTGGTCGATTTCTTCCGCAAGAACCCGCAGGCCGCCGAGGGGCTGCGCGGGCCGATCTTCGAGGAGAAGGTCGTCGATTACGTGCTGGAACTGGCGCAGGTGACCGAGCAGACCGTCTCGCCCGAGGAACTGGCGCGCGACCCGGACGCTGCCGCCGAGCCGCCGGTGCCCGGCGAGGCTGCGGCGCCCGATTTGCCCGGCCAGATGGCGGGGGAAGGTGGCTGAGCTTGGCATGGGGCGCGTTGGCCCCCAATTAACCGGGCGGCGTCATTCTGGTCCGGTCATTCGACCGGGCGCGTCGAACAGAGGTTTCTGAGCAATGAGGGATCGCGACCCGGTCGAGATCTACGGCAATGCGCTGGTGCCTATGGTGGTCGAGCAGACCGCCCGCGGCGAGCGCGCCTTCGACATCTATTCGCGCCTGCTCAAGGAGCGCATCATCTTCCTGACCGGGCCGGTGTTCGACCAGGTGGGCGCACTCATCTGCGCGCAGCTGCTGTTCCTGGAAAGCGAGAACCCGTCCAAGGACATTGCCTTCTACATCAATAGCCCGGGCGGCGTGGTCTCGGCCGGTCTCGCGATCTACGACACCATGCAGTACGTGCGTAGCCCGATCAGCACGGTGTGCATCGGCCAGGCCGCCTCGATGGGCAGTCTGCTGCTGGCCGCCGGCGCCAAGGGCAAGCGTTTCGCGCTGCCGAACGCCCGCGTGATGGTGCACCAGCCGTCCGGCGGCGCGCAGGGCCAGGCCGCCGATATCGCCATCCAGGCCAAGGAAATCCTCTACACCCGCCGGCGGCTGAACGAGATCTATGCCCGCCACACCGGGCAGGCGATGGAGGCGATCGAGGCCAAGCTGGAGCGCGACTCCTACATGTCGGCGGAGGAGAGCCGGGATTTCGGGATCGTCGATGAGGTGGTCGAGAGCCGACCGCCGACGCCCGCCGACAAGAAGCCCTGAGCGCGGCGCGCATCCGCCGGGCCGCCGGCGTCCGTTGCCGTCCTGCGTGGTCGGGTCGCTCGCTGGTGTTGCAGACCTGTTGCGGCCGGGCCACTGCTTGCCGGATCGTGACCTGCGTCGCACCGTCGGCCTGCTTTCAGCATACTAGGCTATCACCTGCACGGCAGGCAGGCGTTCCGTGGCGGCGTGCAGGCGACTAGACTCAGGCGGCGTGGGTGCGGCGAGGCACGGTCCTTGTCGCCAGAGACGGCCAGGGATTACAGTTTTATCGGCGACCCCGGCAGGTTCGGGGCAGGAGTGGACATGAGCAAGGCCCCGGAGTTGAAGAATACGCTGTACTGCTCGTTCTGCGGCAAGTCGCAGCATGAGGTGCGCAAGCTCATCGCGGGTCCGACCGTTTTCATCTGCGACGAATGCGTCGAACTCTGCATGGACATCATTCGCGAGGAGCACAAGACTCACCTTGTCAAGTCTCGCGACGGCGTGCCGACGCCGAAGGAGATCTGCAAGGTTCTCGACGACTACGTGATCGGCCAGGCGCACGCCAAGCGCGTCCTGAGCGTCGCGGTCCACAACCACTACAAGCGGCTGGCGCACGGGGCCAAGAACAACGACGTCGAGATCGCCAAGTCCAACATCCTGCTGGTGGGCCCGACCGGCTCCGGCAAGACGTTGCTGGCGCAGACCCTGGCGCGCATCCTGGATGTGCCGTTCACCATGGCGGACGCCACCACGCTGACCGAGGCCGGCTATGTCGGCGAGGACGTGGAGAACATCATCCTCAAGCTGCTGCAATCCGCCGACTACAACGTGGAGCGGGCGCAGCGGGGCATCGTCTATATCGACGAGGTCGACAAGATCAGCCGCAAATCCGACAACCCCAGCATCACTCGCGACGTCAGCGGCGAGGGCGTGCAGCAGGCATTGCTGAAGATCATGGAGGGCACCGTCGCCTCGGTGCCGCCGCAGGGCGGGCGCAAGCACCCCCAGCAGGAGTTCCTGCAGGTCGACACCACCAACATCCTGTTCATCTGTGGCGGCGCGTTCTCCGGCCTGGAGAAGATCATCGGCGCCCGCGGCAAGGGGTCGGGCATGGGCTATGGCTCGGACGTGCGCGACCCGGACGAACGGCGCACCGGGGCGATCCTGCGCGAGGTGGAACCCGAGGATCTGCTGCGCTTTGGCCTGATCCCGGAGTTCATCGGCCGCCTGCCGGTGGTGGCCACGCTGGAGGATTTGGACGAGGGCGCGCTGATCGAGATCCTGACCAAGCCGAAGAACGCGCTGGTCAAGCAGTATGCCCGGCTGTTCGAGATGGAGGGCGTCAAGCTGAGCTTCACCGAGGACGCGCTGGGGTCAGTGGCCAAGCGCGCCATCGCCCGACGCACCGGCGCGCGCGGCCTGCGCTCGATCATGGAGATGATCCTGCTGGCCACCATGTTCGACCTGCCCAGTCTGGACGGTGTCGAGGAGGTGGTCATCAACCGCGAGGTGGCCGAGGCGCGGGCCAATCCGGTGTTTGTGTATGGCAAGGAACGGGCCGAGAGCAGCGCCTGAGCGGCCCTGCCCGGCGGCTCGCCCAGTGTGGTCGATCACGGGGTCTTGTCCACCGGGCGGGCGCTGCCGATATGCCTATGTATCTGCGGCGCGTCATCTGCACGTCCTATTCGTCCCGAGAACGTGAAGGCGCGCGCTGCGACGTTCGAACGGCTCGCGCCTGCTCCAAGGCTGACCCTGCTGTCGGTCCCCGGCCGGCGCCTCGCGATCTGGCCGACTCTTCTGAAGGAAGTCATTCCATGCCTTCATCCGATTCTCCCGAAGCCGACAAGCCGACCCGCCGCGCCGGCAAGCCCGCGCCGGCCCGGGCCGAGGTGCGCGGCGATCTGTTGCCAGTGCTGCCGCTGCGCGACATCGTTGTCTTTCCGCACATGATCGTGCCGCTGTTCGTCGGCCGTGAAAAAAGCGTTCGCGCGCTTGAGGCGGTGATGAAGGACGACAAGCAGATCCTGCTTGTTGCCCAGAAGAACGCGGCGCAGGACGATCCGTCCTCGGAAGACATCTACCGCGTCGGCACCGTGTCCACGATCCTGCAGCTGCTGAAGCTGCCCGACGGCACGGTCAAGGTGCTGGTCGAAGGCGGCCGCCGTGCGAGCATCACCGGATTCCGCGAGACCGACAGCTATTTCGAGGCGTTCGTCGAGCCGCTGGCGGAGGATGTCGGCGAGGCGCGCGAGCTGGAGGCGCTGGGCCGCACGGTGATCGGCCAGTTCGAGCAGTACATCAAGCTGAACAAGAAGATCGCTCCGGAGGTGCTGGTCTCGATCAACCAGATCGAGGAGCCGAGCAAGCTGGCGGATACGGTCGCCGCGCACCTGAATCTCAAGATCGGCGAGAAGCAGGATCTGCTGGAGACCCCGAAGGTGGGCGAGCGCCTGGAGCGGGTATTCGGGCACATGGAGTCTGAGATCGGCGTGCTGCAGGTTGAGAAGCGCATCCGCAACCGCGTCAAGCGGCAGATGGAGAAGACGCAGCGCGAGTACTACCTGAACGAGCAGCTCAAGGCGATCCAGAAGGAGCTGGGCGAGGGCGAGGACGGCAAAGACGAGACCGCCGAACTCGAGGCGCGCATCAAGAAGACCAAGTTCACCAAGGAGGCCATGGAGAAGGCGCTTGGCGAGCTGAAGAAGCTCAAGACCATGAGCCCGATGAGCGCCGAGGCGACGGTGGTGCGCAACTACCTGGACTGGATGCTGTCGATCCCCTGGAAGAAGCGCAGCAAAGTCAAGAACGACGTGCTGGAGGCCGAGCGCGTGCTGGACGCCGACCATTACGGTCTGGAGAAGGTCAAGGAGCGCATCCTCGAGTACCTCGCCGTGCAGTCGCGCAGCAGCAAGATCCGTGGGCCGATCCTGTGTCTGGTCGGGCCGCCGGGCGTGGGCAAGACCTCGCTGGGCAAGTCGGTGGCGCGCGCCACTGGGCGCAACTTCGTCCGCATGAGCCTTGGCGGCGTGCGCGACGAGGCCGAGGTGCGCGGGCACCGGCGGACGTATATCGGTTCGATGCCCGGCAAGGTGATCCAGGGCATGAAGAAGGCCAAGACGAGCAACCCGCTGTTCCTGCTCGACGAGATCGACAAGCTGGGCGCCGACTGGCGCGGCGATCCGTCATCGGCGCTGCTGGAGGTGCTGGACCCGGAGCAGAACAGCACCTTTGCCGACCACTACCTGGAGGTCGATTACGACCTGTCGGACGTGATGTTCGTGACCACGGCCAACAGCCTGCGCATGCCGCAGCCGCTGATGGACCGTATGGAGATCATCCGCATCCCCGGCTACACCGAGGACGAGAAGGTGGAGATCGCCAAGCGGCACCTGGTCGCCAAGCAGGGCGAGGCGCACAGCCTGAAGCCGGCCGAGTGGTCGATCACCGATGAGGGGCTGCTGGACCTGATCCGCTACTACACGCGCGAGGCAGGCGTGCGGAACCTGGAGCGCGAGATCGCGAACCTCGCGCGCAAGGCGGTGCGCGACATCGTCACCAAGAAGGTGAAAAAGGTCACGTTCTCGGCCAAGAACCTCGAGAAATATGCCGGCGTGAGGAAGTTCCGCTACGGCGACCTCGAGGACCAGGACATGGTGGGCGTGGTTACCGGCCTGGCCTGGACCGAGGTGGGCGGCGAGATCCTGACCATCGAGAGCGTGATGGTGCCGGGCAAGGGCGCGGTGAAACACACCGGCAAGCTGGGCGACGTGATGCAGGAGAGCGTGTCGGCGGCGCTGTCCTACGTGCGCAGCCGCGCGGTGACGTTCGGATTGAAGCCGACCCTGTTCGAGCGGCGCGACATCCATGTGCATGTGCCCGAGGGAGCGACGCCCAAGGACGGCCCCTCCGCGGGCATCGCGATGGCGACCAGCATCGTCTCGGTGCTGACCGGCATCGCCGTGCGCCGCGACGTGGCGATGACCGGCGAGATCACGCTGCGCGGTCGCGTGCTGCCGATCGGCGGCTTGAAGGAGAAGCTGCTGGCCGCACTGCGCGCCGGGATCACCACCGTGTTCATCCCCAAGGACAACGAGAAGGATCTCGCCGAAATCCCGGACAACGTGAAGAAGAACCTCACGCTGGTTCCGGTGGCGCATGTCGACGACGTGATCGCGCAGGCGCTGGTGCGCAAGCCGGAAGCGATCGAGTGGACCGAGCCGCCAGAGCCTGAAGCGGCGGTGGCGGCGGCCGTCGCGCCGCCGCCGGGAGCGTCGCTGCCGCATTGATGATGCGCGGGGTGGTGGATCGAATCCGTCATCCCGTCATCGTTGACGGGGCCGAAAAGCGCCCCCTAGTGTCGCCCGCTCGCAGAGGGAGTTCCCGATGAACAAACTGGACGTTGTCGCCAGGGTGGCCGAGCATGCCGATCTGCCGCGCAGCAAGGCCGCCGAGGTGGTCGACGCGGTGTTCTCGGCGATCGAGAGCGGACTGAAAGCCGGCGAGGAAGTCCGCCTGACCGGTTTCGGCAGTTTCAGCACCTCGCTGCGCAAGGCCTCCACCGGCCGGAATCCGCGCACCGGCGAGGCAATGGAGATCGGCGCCTCGACCTCGGTGCGCTTCAAGCCGGGCAAGGCGCTGAAGGATGCGGTCGGCGCGTCGGAGGACTGACCGCGCTGGCCGGCGCGGTCTCAAGGCGGTTCGCTCAGCGGGGCGGTTCGCTCAGCGGGGCGGTTCGCTCAGCGGGGCGGTTAGCTCAGCGGTAGAGCATCTCGTTTACACCGAGAGGGTCGGCGGTTCGAAACCGTCACCGCCCATTCCACCGCCCTGCAGGCCTACTTGGGCTGCACCGGCAGCCCTCCGGTGCTGCCCGGCGGCGGGATGACTGGTGTCGGCAGGGCGGCGGGCGGGACCGGTGGCTTGGCCTTGATGCCCGGATCGACATGGGCGGGCGGGCGAATCACGCCCGTTGTGGCTGCCGGCGCGTTCGGATCGATCGCCTGCGCGCCGCCGGGCGTTGGGAGCGTGGCCGGCGGCGCGTTGTCCTGAGCCAAGGCCTGTGCCGACAGCGCGGCGAGCGCGAGCAGGATCCACAGCCACCATGCGGTCGCGAGCGCCGCCGGCCTCGCTTGCGCGATGGCGTGCGCCCGGGCCGCCCTGCGTGTCGCCTGGTTCATGCTGGTCCTCCCGTGCCGCTTGCAGCGGCCACGCGTTCTCAACGGTTGCGTCTCGGGGCGAGTTCCGGCCGGGAGCGGCGCGTTGCATTGCGCTGGCGTCAACCCACCTCCTCCGTTGAGGTATGTCGGAGGAATATGGGCATGCGGGTCATGGCAGTCGCGCTATCGGCGTCGCTTCTGCTGGGCGGCCTCGCCCGCGCACAATCCCCGGCTCAGGTCCCGGCTCCGCAGGTTTCGGTCGCGCCGGGAGATCAGGCGGCGATACGTCGGGTCATCCAGCAGCAGCTGGACGCATTTCGCCACGACGATGGGCCGGCCGCCTTCGCCGAGGCGTCGCCGGGCATTCAGGCGCAGTTCGCAGGCAATCCAGACATTTTCATGGGCATGGTCCGGCGCGGCTATCAGCCGGTCTACCGGCCGCGCAGCACGGCGTTCGGGCCGGCGCTGATGCAGGGCGGCCGGGTGGTTCAGACGCTCGACGTGATCGGGCCGGACGGCGCGGGACATCAGGCGCTGTACTTCATGGAACGCGAGTCCGACGGCTCGTGGCGCATCAGCGGCTGCGTGCTGACCGATCGGGCGAGCGTCGCGGCCTGAGTCCGTCCGATGCGGCTTGACGGGGTATCGGGGCGGCTCTAAGTGCTGCGCCCTGCCGCTGCGGGTGTAGCTCAGTTGGTTAGAGCGCCGGCCTGTCACGCCGGAGGTCGCGGGTTCGAGCCCCGTCACTCGCGCCAGCGGCGGCATCCCTGAACCCAGGCCGCACAGCGGCGAAAAACCCGGGCCGCACAGCGGCGAAAAGCTCAGGCCGCAAAGCGGCGTGAGACGCGCCCCGGAGGCGCTTCGGCCACTGGCGCTGCGGCGCGCTTCCGCTATGGTGCGGCCGCGCTGCGGTGCGGCAAACGCGATCCGCGATCTGATGCCCGGCGATCTGATGCAGGTGGTCCATGCCTTCGGTGCTCGCGAGCTATTTCCCGATCCTGGTGTTCATCGGCATCGCCGCGCTGATCGGCTTGGCGCTGGTCGGCGGCTCGATCGCAGCGGCGCGGCAGAAGCCGTATCCGGAAAAGGTCTCGGCGTACGAATGCGGCTTCGAGGCGTTCGACGATGCGCGGCGGCGGTTCGACGTGCGGTTCTACCTGGTTGCAATCCTGTTCATCATCTTCGACCTGGAGGTGGCGTTCCTGTTCCCGTGGGCAGTCAGCCTGTCGGAAATCGGTCTGTTCGGCTTTCTCTCGATGGTCGCCTTCCTTGCCGTGCTGACGGTCGGCTTCATATATGAGTGGAACAAGGGCGCGCTGGACTGGGAATGATTGTCTCGCCGCGCGATTGACCCACGGGGATACTTGACGCATGAGCGCCACCACCGAACAGGACATTGCCTGGAACCGCCAGCACCTGCCGCCCGGGCCGGAGCAGGAAGCGGTTGTCAAGGGCATCACCGGCGCGATCGAGGACAAGGGGTTCGTCGTCGCCAATGTGGACAAGTTGGTGAACTGGGCGCGCACCGGCAGCCTGTGGCCGATGACCTTCGGCCTGGCCTGCTGCGCCGTGGAGATGATCCACGCCTACATGCCGCGCTACGATCTCGACCGGCTCGGCGTGATCCCGCGCGCCTCGCCGCGCCAGAGCGACGTGATGATCGTCGCCGGCACGCTGACCAACAAGATGGCTCCCGCCTTGCGCAAGGTGTACGATCAGATGCCGGAGCCGCGCTGGGTCATCAGCATGGGCAGCTGCGCCAATGGCGGCGGCTACTATCATTATTCGTATTCGGTGGTGCGCGGCTGCGACCGCGTGGTGCCGGTGGACATCTACGTGCCGGGCTGCCCGCCGACAGCCGAGGCGCTGGTGTACGGCATCATGCAGTTGCAGAAGAAGATCCGGCGGACCGGGAGCATCCTGCGTGGCTGATCCCGACGCGCTCGCCGCCGAGGTCGCATCGCTGCTGGGCGTGCTGTCCTGCGGCGTCGAAAAGGGCGAGGTCGTCGCCCATGCCCGCGCCGATGCGATCGTCGAGCTGGCGACGGCGCTGCGCGACGATCGCCGCTTCGCCTGCGAACAGTTGATGGACCTGTGCGGCGTGGACTGGCCGGAGCGCAACCCCGACCGTTTCGACGTGGTCTATAACCTGCTGTCGGTCAGCCTGAACCAGCGCGTGCGCGTGATCGTGACCACCGACGTCGATACGCCGGTCCCGTCCGTCGTCGGCGTCTGGCCGGTGGCGACGTGGTGGGAGCGCGAGGCCTGGGATCTGTTCGGCATCGTATTCTCCGGCCAGCCCGACCTGCGCCGCATCCTGACCGATTACGGGTTCGAGGGGCATCCGTTCCGCAAGGACTTCCCGCTCACCGGGTATGTGGAGGTGCGCTATGACGAGGAGCGCAAGCAGGTGATCTACGAACCGGTCAGCCTGACGCAGGAGTTCCGCAGCTTCGACTTCCTCTCGCCGTGGGAAGCGATGACCACGCTGCCCGGCGATGAGAAGGCGCACGAGACTCGCGCCGAGGGCAAGCTCGGCGCCGCCGCCAATGCCGCAACCCCGGCGGCCGCGAAATCGGGAGCGGCGACATGAGCGCCACGGTCCTGCAGGAGCCGATCGAGCCGACCAAGCGGGTCGAGATCGACAGCCACGCCATCAATTTCGGCCCGCAGCATCCGGCCGCGCATGGCGTGCTGCGGCTGATCCTGGAAATGGACGGGGAGGTGGTCGAGCGCGCCGATCCGCATATCGGCCTGCTGCATCGCGGCACCGAGAAGCTGATCGAGCACAAGACCTATCTGCAGGCGGTGCCGTATTTCGACCGTCTGGACTACGTCAGCCCGATGTGCTGCGAGCATGTCTTCGCGCTGGCGACGGAGAAGCTGCTGGGCGTGACCGCGCCGGAGCGCGCGCAATGGATCCGCACGCTGTTCGCCGAGATTACCCGCATCCTGAACCATCTGCTGAATGTGACCTCGTATGCGCTCGATGTCGGCGCGCTGACCCCGAGCCTGTGGGGCTATGAGGAACGCGAGAAGCTGATGGAGTTCTACGACGCCGCCTCCGGCGCGCGGCTGCACGCCAACTACTTCCGCCCGGGCGGCGTATCGCGCGATCTGCCGGTCGGGCTGGAGGATCGCATCGCCGCCTGGGCCGAGGGTTTCCCCAGGTTCGTCGATGACATGGAGGAGCTGCTCACCGGCAACCGGATCTGGAAGCAGCGCACCGTGGACATCGGCATCGTGCCGCCCGAGATGGCGCTGGCCTGGGGCTTCACCGGGCCTTGCCTGCGCGCATCCGGCGTGCCGTGGGACCTGCGGCGTTCGCAGCCGTATGACAGATACGATCAGGTGACGTTCGACATTTCCGTGGGCCGCAACGGCGACTGCTACGATCGCTACCTGGTGCGCGTGGCCGAGATGCGCGAGAGCGTCAAGATCATCAAGCAATGCCTGGCGCAGATGCGACCGGGTCCGATCAAGGTGCAGGACAACAAGATCTCGCCGCCGACGCGCGGGCAGATGAAGCGCTCGATGGAGGCGCTGATCCATCACTTTAAGCTGTTCACCGAGGGCTATCACGTGCCGGCCGGCGCTACCTACACCGCGGTCGAGGCGCCGAAGGGCGAGTTCGCGGTGTATCTGGTGGCCGACGGCACCAACCGGCCGTATCGCTGCAAAATCCGCCCGACCGGGTTCGCGCATCTGCAGGCGATGGAGGTGATGGCGAAGCGGCACATGCTGGCCGACGCGGTGGCGATCATCGGTTCGATCGACGTCGTGTTCGGCGAAATCGACAGGTAGAGCGGCGATGGCGATTGCAGCAGGCGCACGGGGATCCGACGACATCGGCGACGGCTCGACCGGGCAGGAGGTCGCGCAGCCGGCGCATTTCGCGCTGGACGAGGCGAGCGAGCGCGAAGCCGCTCGGCTGGTGGCGAAATATCCGCCGGGGCGGCAGGCGAGTGCGGTGATCGCGCTGCTGTATGTGGCGCAGGACCAGATGCGGCGGCAGACCGGCAGCGGCTGGATCCCGCGCGTGGCGATGGACGCGGTGGCGGCGCGGCTGGCGATGCCGCCGATCCGGGTGTACGAGATCGCCACGTTCTACACGATGTTCAACACCTCTCCGGTAGGCTCATACCATCTGCAGGTCTGCACCACGACGCCGTGCTGGCTGCGCGGATCCGACGAGGTGGTGGCCGCGTGCCGGCGCGTGACCGGCATCGCCGGCTGGCACGAGACCAGCGCCGACGGGCTGTTCACCATGACGGAGGTCGAATGTCTCGGCGCCTGCGTCAACGCGCCGATTCTGCAGATCAACGACGATTTCTATGAGGACATGGACGGCGAGATTGCCGAGCGCCTGCTGGCTGGAATCAAGCGCGGCGAGGCGCTGCCGCAGCCAGGCTCGATGATCGGCCGCCAGACATCCGCGCCGGTTGGCGGGCCGATCACGCTGACGGCGTCGCCTGACCACGCTGACTGAATACGCTGGCTGAACACGATCGGGGCGGAGTGGGCGGAATGCTCGACGACAAGGACCGCATCTTCACCAACCTGTACGGCGTCCACGACTGGCGGCTGGCCGGGGCGCGGGCGCGCGGGGACTGGGACGATACGGCGGCGATCCTGGCGCGCGGGCGCGACGCGATCATCGACGAGATGAAGGCATCCGGCCTGCGCGGGCGCGGCGGCGCGGGCTTTCCGACTGGCATGAAATGGTCGTTCATGCCCAAGACCGTGGGCGAGCGGCCACATTACTTGGCGATCAACGCCGACGAAAGCGAGCCTGGCACCTGCAAGGATCGCGACATCATGCGCCACGATCCGCACAAGCTGATCGAGGGCGCGCTGATTGCCGGCTTCGCGATGCAGGCCCATGCCAGCTACATCTACATCCGCGGCGAGTTCTACCGCGAATCGCAGAACCTGGAGATCGCAGTGGCCGAGGCGTACGAGGCCGGGCTGCTGGGCCCGAACGCCTGCGGGTCCGGCTGGGATTTCGACGTGTACGTGCATCGCGGCGCCGGCGCGTATATCTGCGGCGAGGAAACCGCGATGCTGGAAAGCCTGGAAGGCAAGAAGGGCCTGCCGCGCATGAAGCCGCCGTTTCCGGCGGCGGTCGGGCTGTACGGCTGCCCGACCACGGTCAACAACGTCGAGTCGATCGCCGCCGCGCCGGCCATCCTGCGCCGCGGCGCCGCGTGGTTCTCCGCACTCGGCCGGCCGAAGAACGCCGGGACCAAGCTGTTCTGCATCAGCGGCCACGTGAACAAGCCGTGCAACGTCGAGGAAGAACTCGGCATCCCGCTGCGCGAACTGATCGACCGTTACGCCGGCGGCGTGCGCGGCGGCTGGGACAACCTGCTGGCGGTGATTCCCGGCGGCTCGTCGGTGCCGCTGATCCCGAAATCGGTGTGCGACACCGTGCTGATGGATTTCGACAGCCTGCGCGACGTGAGGAGCGGGCTGGGCACCGCGGCGGTGATCGTCATGGACCGCAGCACCGACATCATCCGCGCCATCGCCCGCATCTCGCAATTCTACAAGCACGAGAGCTGCGGCCAGTGCACGCCGTGCCGCGAGGGCTGCGGCTGGATGATGCGGGTGATGTACCGGCTGGTCGAGGGCCGCGCCGAGCCGGAGGAGATCGACGTGCTGGACCAGGTGTCGCGGCAGATCGAAGGCCACACGATCTGCGCGCTGGGCGACGCGGCGGCATGGCCCGTGCAGGGCCTGATCCGGCACTTCCGCCCGGAGATCGAGGCGCGGATCGCGGCGTACAAGGGCCGCAGGGCCGCGCCGCTGGCGATGGCGGCGGAGTGACGCGCGCATGACCAGGCTCACCATCGACGGCGTCGAGGTCGAGGTTCCCGCCGGCTCGGCGCTGATCCAGGCCTGCGAGCTGGCCGGGCGGGAGGTGCCGCGGTTCTGCTATCACGAGCGCCTGTCCATCGCCGGCAATTGCCGCATGTGCCTCGTGGAGGTGGAGAAGGCGCCGAAGCCGGTCGCCTCCTGCGGCTATCCGGTGGCCGACGGGATGGTGGTGCACACCGACAGTCCGATGGTGCGTCAGGCGCGGCGCGGGGTGATGGAGTTCCTGCTCATCAACCATCCGCTGGACTGCCCGATCTGCGACCAGGGCGGCGAGTGCGACCTGCAGGATCAAGCGATGGGCTACGGGCGCGACCATTCGCGCTACCACGAGAACAAGCGCGTGGTGAAGGACAAGTATCTAGGCCCGATCGTCAAGACGATCATGACCCGCTGCATCCAATGCACGCGCTGCATCCGCTTCGCGACCGAGATCGCCGGCGTGCCGGAACTCGGCGCGGTGGCGCGCGGCGAGAACATGGAGGTCACCAACTACGTCGAGCGCGCGCTGAGCAGCGAGCTGTCCGGCTGCCTGGTGGACATCTGCCCGGTGGGGGCGCTGACATCGAAGCCGTACGCGTACATCGCCCGGCCGTGGGAGCTGCGCAAGACCGACAGCATCGACGTGATGGACGCAGTGGGCAGCAACATCCGCGTCGATAGCCGCGGGCCGGAGGTGCTGCGCATCCTGCCGCGACTGAACGAGGACATCAACGAGGAGTGGCTGGCCGACAAGTCGCGTCACGCCATCGACGGGCTGATCCGCCGGCGGCTGGACAGCTGCTGGGTGCGCCGCGACGGCCGCCTGCATCGCGCGAGCTGGGACGAGGCGTTCGCCGCGATCGCCGCGCGCGTGCGCGGGCTGCCCGGCGAGCGGATCGGCGCCGTTGTCGGCAACCAGGCGGACGCCGAAAGCATCTTCGCGCTGCGCGAGATGATGGCCGCACTCGGCTCGGCGAACCTGGACTGCCGCCAGGACGCGGCGCAGTACGCGACCGGGCGACGCGACTTCTATCTGTTCAACACCACGATTGCCGGGATCGAGGACGCGGACGCGCTGCTGCTGATCGGCGCCAACCCGCGGCACGAGGCGCCGATCCTGAATGCGCGCATCCGCAAGCGCTGGCTGCAGGGCGGCTTTCCGATCGGCCTGATCGGGCCGGCCGCCGAGCTGACCTATGGCTACGAGCATCTGGGCGACGGGCCGGCGGCGCTGCGGGCGCTGTTGGAGTCCACGGAGCCGCTCGGCCCAGCCAAGCGACCGATGCTGGTCCTTGGCCACGCGGCGCTGGCGCGGCCGGACGGGGACGCGGTCTTGGCGGCGGCGTGGCGGCTGGCGGCGGCGCGCGGGATGCTGACGCCGGAGTGGCACGGCTTCAACGTGCTGCACACCGCGGCGTCGAGGGTGGCGGCACTCGATCTGGGCTTCCTGCCCGGCGCGGGCGGCAAGGCGCTGTCCGGGATGCTGGGCGGCGGCGTCGCGGCGCTGTGGCTGCTGGCGGCCGACGAGTTCGATACCTCACGCATCGCCGCCGAGACGTTCGTGGTCTATCAGGGCCATCACGGCGACCGCGGGGCGGCGCGCGCCGATGTGATCCTGCCGGGGGCGGCCTATACCGAGAAGAACGGGACCTACGTGAACACCGAGGGCCGGGTGCAGCGCGGCCTGATGGCGGTGCGGCCGCCGGGCGAGGCGCGCGAGGACTGGGCGATCCTGCGCGCAGCCAGCGCCGCGCTGGGCAAGACCCTGCCGTTCGACAGCCTGGAGCAGGTTCGCGCCGGGCTGGAGCGCGCCAACCCGGTGTTCGCCACCGTGGGCGTGCTGCCCCGCTTCGGCTGCGCGGACCGCGCCGGGCCGGCCGGCGAGGGCGCGCTGGACGGGCCGGCGTTCCGGCCGTGGTTCGACACGTACTACCAGACCGACCCGATCAGCCGCGCCAGCCCGACGATGGCGGCCTGCGTCGCCGAGATCGTGCAGGCGCCCGCGGCACCCCTGCCGATCGCGGCGGAATAGGCGATGCGCGATCTCCTGCTGTTCCTGCTGACCGTGGGCAAGACGCTGGCCATCCTGGTGCCGGTGATGATCCTGATGGCCTATCTGACATTGGCCGAGCGGCGCGTGCTGGCGGCGATCCAGCTGCGCAAGGGTCCCAACGTGGTCGGGCCGTTCGGCCTGTGGCAGCCCTTCGCCGACGCCATCAAGATGATCATGAAGGAGACGGTGATCCCGGAGGGGGCCAACCGCTATCTGTTCCTGATGGCGCCGATGCTGACCTTCGGCCTGGCGGCGATCGCCTGGGCGGTGATCCCGGTGCAGAACGGCTGGGCGGTGGCGAACATCAACGTGGGCGTGCTGTACCTGTTCGCGATCAGCAGTCTGGGCGTGTACGGCATCATCATCGCCGGCTGGGCCAGCAACAGCAAATACGCCTTCCTCGGCGCGATGCGCTCGGCGGCGCAGATGGTGTCCTACGAGGTCTCGATCGGCTTCGTGATCGTGACGGTCCTGCTGTGCGTCGGCAGCCTGAACCTGAACGACATCGTGCTGGCGCAGCGCCATATCTGGTTCTGCATACCGCTGCTGCCGATGTTCGTGATCTTCTTCATCTCCGCATTGGCCGAGACCAATCGCGCGCCGTTCGACCTGCCGGAAGGCGAGAGCGAGATCGTTGCCGGGTTCTTCGTGGAATATGGCGCGATGGCGTTCGCGCTGTTCTTCCTCGGCGAATACATGAACATGATCCTGATGTCGGCGATGACCACGATCCTGTTCCTGGGCGGCTGGCTGGGGCCGTTCGGATTGCTGCCGGCGCTGGGGCCGCTCTGGTTCCTGCTGAAGGTCGCGTTCTGCCTGTTCGTGTTCATCTGGGTGCGCGGCACCTTCCCGCGCTTCCGCTACGACCAGCTGATGCGGCTGGGGTGGAAGGTGTTTCTGCCGGGCTCGCTCGCCTATCTCGTGATCGTCGCCGGCGTGCTGCTGGCGATGGGCTGGCTGCCGAGGATTGCGTGACTTGATACGGCGGGGTCCGCGGTCTAAGCCGCCCGTGCAACTGGAGCGCGGCTGATGACATTCCTCGATCGCACCGCGCGCAGCCTGCTGCTGCGCGAGCTGCTCGGCGGCATGGCGCTGACCTTCCGCTACATCTTCAAGCCGAAGGTGACGCTGAACTACCCGTACGAGAAGAACCCGCTCAGCCCGCGCTTCAAGGGCGAGCACGCGCTGCGCCGCTACCCGAACGGCGAGGAGCGCTGCATCGCCTGCAAGCTGTGCGAGGCGGTATGCCCGGCGCTGGCCATCACCATCGAGGCCGAGCCCCGCGCCGACGGCAGCCGGCGCACGACCCGGTACGACATCGACATGACGAAGTGCATCTACTGCGGGCTGTGCGAGGAATCCTGTCCGGTGGATGCGATCGTCGAGGGGCCGAACCTGGAATTCTCGACCGAGACGCGCGAGGAGTTACTGTACGACAAGGGCAAGCTGCTGGCCAACGGCGACCGCTGGGAGCCGGAACTGGCGCGGCGGCTGGAGCTGGATGCGCCGTATCGATGAGCAAGGTTCTCGCCGTTCCATGCGCGGCCGCCGGAATGCAGCCATGATCGCGGACATCGCCTTCTATGTGTTCGCCTTCATCCTGCTGGCCTCGGCCGCGATGGTGGTGACCGCGCGCAATCCGGTGCACTCGGTGCTGTTCCTGATCCTGGCGTTCTTCAACGCCGCCGGGCTGTTCCTGCTGGCCGGGGCCGAGTTCCTGGCGATGATCCTGGTCATCGTCTATGTCGGCGCGGTCGCGGTGCTGTTCCTGTTCGTGGTGATGATGCTGGACATCAACTTCGCCGAGCTGCGCGAAGGCTTCCAGCGCTACCTGCCGGTCGGCGCGACGGTGGGCGTGGCGCTGCTGGTCGAACTGGGCCTGGTGCTGGGCGGCTGGCATTTCGCGCCGCAGGCGGCGACGCTGCGCCTCGCGCCGCGGATGGACGGGCTGCAGAACACCGCGCAGCTCGGCCAGATGATCTACACGCAGTACGTGTTCCTGTTCCAGTCGGCCGGGGTGATCCTGCTGATCGCGATGATCGGCGCGATCGTGCTGACCTTGCGTGAGCCGGGCGAGCGGCCGCTGGCGGCATCGCGACGGCAGAGCATCACCCGGCAGATCGCCCGCACGCCGGCCGACACGCTGGCGATGGTGCGCGCGCCGCTGGGCGAGGGCGTCGGCGTGGGCGTCATGGCGATCTATCGGCCGATCGTTCAGGAGGATGCGGCCGTGGCCGAGGCGGCAGCGACCCAGGCGGACAGCCATCACGGGGCGGGGCATTAGCGATGCAGGTGGGGCTCGGCCACTATCTGACGGTCAGCGCGATCCTGCTGGTGCTGGGCATTTTCGGGATTTTCCTGAACCGCAAGAACGTCATCATCATCCTGATGTCGGTCGAGCTGATCCTGCTCGCGGTCAACATCAACCTGGTCGCGTTCTCGGCGGCGCTCGACGACATGGTGGGGCAGATGTTCGCCATGTTCGTGCTGACCGTGGCCGCCGCGGAGGCGGCGATCGGCCTGGCTATCGTCGTGATCTACTTCCGCAACCGCGGCTCGATCGAGGTCGAGGACGTCAACCTGATGAAGGGCTGAGCAACAGCGATGCTGTACGCCGTCGCCGTCTTCGCCCCGCTGCTGGGCTCGATCGTCGCGCTGCTGCTGGGCCGCCAGATCGGCGACCGCGCGGCGCAGGCGGTCACCATCCTGCTGATGATCCTGGCCTCGGTCTGCGGCGTGTCGGCGTTCGTGGCGTTGGAGTATCAGGGCGCGGGCGCCGCGGCCAACGCCGGGACGGTGTCGCTCGGCACCTGGATGGACGCGGGCGCGTTCCATGTCACCTGGGCGCTGCGCTACGATGCGCTGTCGGCGGTGATGGTGGCGATGGTCACCTGCGTCGCGACCCTGATCCACATCTACAGCGTCGGCTACATGAGCCACGAGCACGGCACGTGGCGCTTCTTCAGCTATCTGTCGCTGTTCAGCTTCGCGATGCTGATGCTGGTGACCGCCGACAACCTGGTGCAGCTGTTCTTCGGCTGGGAGGGCGTGGGCCTCGCGTCGTATCTGCTGATCGGCTACTGGTACTACAAGAAATCGGCCAACGACGCGGCGATGAAGGCGTTCATCGTCAACCGCGTCGGCGACCTGTTCTTCGCGGTCGGCATCGCGCTGGTGTTCTTCACCTTCGGCTCGATCCAGTTCTCGGACATCTTCGCCAACATCCAGTCGCACATGGACTACAGTTATCATGTGCTGGGCGGCACATGGCGGGCCTACGAGGTGATCGGGGTGCTGCTGTTCATCGGCGCGATGGGCAAGTCGGCGCAGATCGGGCTGCATGTCTGGCTGCCGGACGCGATGGAGGGGCCGACTCCGGTTTCGGCCCTGATCCACGCGGCGACGATGGTCACCGCCGGGGTGTTCCTGATGTCTCGCATGTCGCCACTGATGGACTATGCGCCGGGCGCGCTGTGGTTCGTGACGCTCATCGGCGGCACCACCGCGCTGTTCGCGGCGACCGTCGGCTGCGCGCAGTTCGACATCAAACGGGTGATCGCCTATTCCACCTGCTCGCAGCTCGGCTACATGTTCGTGGCCGCGGGCGTCGGCGCGTACCAGGCGTCGATGTTCCATCTGCTGACCCACGCCTTCTTCAAGGCGCTGCTGTTCCTGACCGCCGGCTCGGTGATCCATGCGGTGTCCGGCGAGCAGGACATGCGCAAGATGGGCGGGCTGTGGCGGCTGATCCCGCTGACCTACGTCATGATGTGGATCGGCAACCTGGCGCTGAGCGGCGTGTTCCCGTTCGCCGGCTATTTCAGCAAGGACGCGATCATCGAGGCGGCCTGGGCGTCGCACTCCGGCATTGGGCAGTACGGGTTCTGGTGCACGCTGATCGCCGCCCTGCTGACCGCGTTCTATTCCTGGCGGCTGCTGATCATGACCTTCCACGGCCGGCCGCGCGCCGACCGTCACGTGATGGAGCACGTCCACGAAAGCCCGCCGGTGATGACCGGGCCGCTGATCGTGCTGGCGATCGGCGCGGTGTGCGCTGGCTTCCTGTTCCGTGAGCAATTGATCGGCGCGGATTGGAAAACGTTCTGGGGCAACTCGATCCAGGTGGCGCAGACCAACTCGGTGCTGGGCGCAATCGAGAAGGTGCCGCTGTGGGTGCATTTCGCGCCGACCGTGGTGGGCCTGCTGGGCATCGCCATCGCCTACTGGTTCTACATGATCTCGCCGGCGCTGCCGGCGCGGCTGGCCGCGGCCTTCCCCGCCGGCTACCGGTTCGTGCTGAACAAGTGGTATTTCGACGAGCTGTACAACGCGGTCTTCGTGCAGCCGTATCGGGTGCTCTCGCGCCAGCTCTGGACGGTGGGCGACGCGACCATCATCGACGGCATCCCGAACGGCGTCGCCGCCCTGACCGCCGGCGGCTCGGCGCAGGTGGTGAAGATCCAGACCGGGTCGATCGCGGTGTACGCGTTCGTCATGCTGATCGGGCTGGTCGCGCTGGTCGGCATCTTCCTGCTGTTCCTGCGGTGATCCAGCCCATGCAAGCCCTCGCCATGCCTGATTCTGTACGGCGCAAGAACGATGCGGAGAGCGGGCACGTGAACAACGCCGCCGGCTTTCCCCTGCTGTCGCTGCTCACCTTCCTGCCGCTGGTCGGCGGCGCCGTCATCATGTCGGTCCGCGGCGACGAGGCGACGGTGGCCAGCAACGCGCGCTGGACGGCGCTGTGGACCACGCTGGTGGTGTTCGCGCTGTCGCTGCTGCTGTGGGTGGATTTCGACCGCGCCAATCCCGGCTTCCAGTTCGTCGAGCGGCTGGACTGGATGCCGCAGTATCATATCGGTTACGAGATGGGCGTGGACGGCATCTCGGTGCTGTTCGTGCTGCTGTCCACGGCGCTGATGCCGATCTGCATCCTGGCCAGCTGGGATGCGATCCACAGCCGCGTGCGCGAGTACATGCTGGCCTTCCTGGTGCTTGAGACCATGATGGTCGGCATGTTCGCGGCGATGGATTTCGTCGTGTTCTACGTGTTCTTCGAAGGCGTGCTGATGCCGATGTACCTCATCATCGGCGTCTGGGGCGGCCCGCGCCGGGTGTACGCGGCGCTCAAGTTCTTCCTGTACACGCTGGCCGGCTCGGTGCTGATGCTGCTGGCGCTGCTGACGATGTGGTACATCGCCGGCACCACCGACATCCCGACGCTGCTGCACACGCAGTTTGCGCCGGGCGTGCAGACCTGGCTGTTCCTGGCGTTCCTGGCCTCGTTCGCGGTCAAGGTGCCGATGTGGCCGGTGCATACTTGGCTGCCGGACGCGCATGTGGAGGCGCCGACCGCCGGCTCGGTCATCCTGGCCGGCGTGCTGCTGAAGATGGGGGCGTACGGGTTCCTGCGCTTCTCGGTGCCGATGCTGCCCATCGCCTCGCAGCATTTGGCGCCGCTGATGTACGCGCTGTCGGTGATCGCCGTGATCTACACCGCGATGGTCGCCCTGGCGCAGACCGACATGAAGAAGCTGATCGCCTATTCGTCGGTGGCGCACATGGGCGTGGTGACCATCGGCATCTTCACATTCAACGTGCAGGGCATCGACGGCGCGCTGATCCAGTCGCTGTCGCACGGCATCGTCTCGGCGGCGTTGTTCCTGTGCGTCGGTGTCGTGTACGACCGCATCCACACCCGCGACATCGCCCGCTATGGCGGCCTGGGCGACCGGATGCCGGCGTATGCGCTGGCGTTCATGCTGTTCACGATGGCCAGCATCGGCCTGCCCGGCACGTCGGGCTTCGTCGGCGAGTTCCTGGTGCTGGTGGGCGCGTTCAAGGTCAGTTTCTGGCTGGCGCTGCTCGGCAGCCTGGGCATGATCCTGGGCGCGATCTATGCGCTGTATCTGTACCGCCGCATCATCTTCGGCACCATCACGCGCGACGACCTGAAGTCCATCCTCGACCTGTCGCCGCGAGAGGTCGCGATCTTCGTGCCGCTGGCGCTGGTCACCATCTGGATGGGCGTCTATCCGTCCAGCTTCACCAGCTTCTTCGACGCCAGCGTGGGCGCGATGGTAGAGCAGCACCAGGCGGCGCTGACGCTGCACCACGCGACGCAACTGGCGGCCCAGCTTGCGGGGTCGCCGCGATGAACCAGCATTGGACGCTCGCGATCCCCGAGCTGTTCCTGGCCTGCGCCGCGATGGCGGTGCTGGTGTTCGGCGTGCTGCGCCAGCGCGACAGCTTCCTGATCTGCTCGATGCTGTCGGTCGGCGCGCTGCTGCTGACCGCGCTGCTGGTGATCGGCGGCGGCGCGGGAGTGGGCTTCAACGGGCTGTTCTCGGTCGATCGCTTCAGCGGCTTCGTCAAGCTTCTGCTGCTGGTCGCCTCGGCGCTCGGCATCATCGCCTCGCTGGACTATAACGAGCACCAGAACCTGCGCCGGTTTGAGTTCCCGGTGCTGATCCTGCTGTCCACCGTCGGCATGATGGTGATGGCCTCGGCCACCAGCCTGATGACGCTGTATGTCGGGCTGGAGATGCACTCGCTGGCGCTGTACGTGCTGGCAGCCTTCGCCCGCGACCAGTTGCGCTCGTCTGAGGCCGGGCTGAAATACTTCGTACTCGGCGCGCTGGCTTCCGGGCTGCTGCTGTACGGCATCACCCTGGTGTACGGGTTCACCGGGACAATGAGCTACAGCGACCTGTCAGGTCTGCTCACGGATCCGTCGCACGCCTCGCTGGGCCTGATCGTCGGGATCGTGTTCGTCGTCGCCGGGCTGGCCTTCAAGATTTCCGCCGTGCCGTTCCACATGTGGACGCCGGACGTGTACGAGGGCGCGCCAACTCCGGTCACGCTGCTGCTCGGCACCGCGCCGAAGGTCGCGTCGATGGCGCTGCTGCTGCGTGCGATGGTGACGCCCTTCGGGCACCTGCTGGCGCAGTGGCAGCAGCTGATCGTGCTGGTCAGCATCGCCTCGATGCTGCTCGGGTCGCTGGCGGCGATTGGCCAGTGGAACATCAAGCGGCTGATGGCGTATTCCTCGATCGGCCATATCGGCTACATGCTGATCGGGCTGGCGGCCGGCAGCACGGTCGGCATCCGCGGCGTGCTGATCTACCTGGTCACCTACGTGTTCATGAACGCCGGCACCTTCGCGGTCCTGCTGGCGATGCGCCGGCGAGGGAAGATGCTGGAGAAGATCTCCGACCTGTCCGGGCTGGGGCGCACCGATCCGGGACTGGCGCTGTGGATGACGGTGTTCATGTTCAGCATGGCCGGCATCCCGCCGTTTTCCGGCTTCTGGGGCAAGTACTTCATCTTCATCGCCGCCGTGCAGTCCGGCCTCTGGGCGCTGGCGGTGATCGGCGTGCTGACCAGCGTGATCGGCGCCTACTACTACCTGCGCGTCATCAAGGTGATGTACTTCGATGCGGCGGAGGAGGCGTTCGATGCGCGCCCGGCTTCCGTCTCGCTGGTCGCGGTTGGCAGCGGGCTGTTCACGACGTTCTTCATCCTGTTCCCGGCGCCGTTCCTGACCGCGGCCGACGCCGCGGCGAAGGTGCTGTTCGGGTGACGCCGCCGCCGCCCTGGCGGTTGCAGTCCTTCGCCGCCCTGGCATCGACCCAAGATCTGTGTCGGCAGCTGGCCGAGGCCGACGAGCCGGGCTACCTGGCGGTGCTGGCCGGGCGGCAGACGCACGGGCGCGGCACCCACGGGCGCGACTGGGCCTCGCCGGACGGCAACCTGTTCCTGTCCGTCCTGCTGCGCCCGCGCGCGCCGGCCCGTGATGCCGGGCAGTGGGGCCTGCTGGCCGGCGTGGCGCTGGCCGACACCGTCGCTGGGCACCTGCCCGACGCGGCCGCGCTGCGGCTGAAATGGCCCAACGACCTGCTGCTGTCCGGCCGCAAGCTTGCCGGCGTCCTGACTGAGTGCGCGGCGCGGCCGGACGGGCGGCTCGACTGGGTGGTGATCGGCTTCGGGGTCAACTTGGCCTCCGCACCCGCGCTGGCCGACCGGCCGACCGCGTGCCTGGCAGAGCTCGCCCCGCCGCCCGCGCCGGATGCGTTCGCGGCCGATCTGCTGCGGCGCCTGGATCAATGGCGCAGCCGGCTGCTGACGGACGGTTTCGCGCCGGTGCGCGCGGCGTGGCTGGCGCGCGCACCCGATCCCGGCGCCGCGCTGGTGCTGCGCACGAGCAGCGAGACCGTCGCCGGCACGTTCGCCGGCCTCAGCGATGACGGCCGCCTGCTGCTGCGGGCGGATGGCGAGGTGCGCGAGTTCGCGTCCGGAGAGACCTGATGCAACTGGTCATCGATGCCGGCAACACCAACGTCGTGGTCGCGGTCCATGATGGGGCGGCCTATCGCGGCCGCTGGCGCATCGCCACCGAGCCGCAGCGCACCTCGGACGAATACGCGGTGTGGCTGCTCGGTCTGTTCCAGCATACCGGCCTGTCGCGCGACGCCGTCACCAGCGCGGTGATCGGCACCGTGGTCCCGGCGGCGCTGTACCACCTGCGCCATCTTTGCCGCGACTGGTTCGGCGTCGAACCGCTGATCGCCCGCTCGCGGCTCGACTGGGGTTTCCGCATCGACGTGGACCAGCCGGAGGAGGTCGGGGCCGACCGGCTGCTCAACTCGCTGGCCGCGCATCGGCGCTATGGCGGGCCGCTGGTGGTGATCGATTTCGGCACCGCGACCACATTCGACGTGGTGGACCGCGACGGCAACTATCGCGGCGGGGTGATCGCGCCCGGGATCAACCTGTCGCTGGAGGCGCTGCACCGCGCCGCCGCGCGCCTGCCGCGCATCGGCATCGGCCGGCCGCAGGCGGTGATCGGCCGCGGCACGGTGGGCGCGATGCAGTCCGGCATCTACTGGGGCTATGTCGCGATGGTCGAGGGCTTGGTGGCCCGCATCCAGGCGGAGGCCGAGACGCCGATGAAGGTGGTGGCGACCGGCGGCTTGGCGCCGCTGCTGGCCGAGGGCACCACCACGATCGGGCGGGTTGACCCGGATCTGACGCTGGATGGGCTGCGCATGTTGGCGGAACGCAACCCGGTCCCCACATTGGTCCCTGACATGACCAGGCTGGTCGACAGCGACTGACGCGGACCGCGCGGCGGCGCCGTCGGCCCTGAACGACGAAAGTTAACCCATGGACGCGCTAACCGGCGATCTCGCCTTCCTGCCTTTGGGCGGGACCGGCGAGATCGGCATGAACCTCAACCTGTATCGCTGCAACGGTCAGTGGCTGGCGATCGACTGCGGCATCGGCTTCGGCGGCTCGGAGATGCCGGAGGTCGACGTGATGATGCCCGACCCGGCCTTCATCGCCGAGCGCCGCGACCGGCTGCTGGGCCTGGTCATCACCCACGCGCACGAGGACCATATCGGCGCGGTCGCTTGGCTGTGGCGGCAGTTGCGCTGCCCGGTCTATGCCACGCCGTTCGCCGCCGCCGTGCTGCGCCGCAAGCTGGCCGAGGTGCAGCTTGTGGGCGAGGTCAAGATCCATACCGTGCCGCCGGGCGGCGCTTTTTCCGTCGGCCCGTTCGCGCTGCAGTTCCTGCGCGTCGCCCACTCGATCCCGGAAGCGCAGTCGCTGGCCATCACCACGACCGCCGGCACGGTGCTGCACACCGGCGACTTCAAGCTTGACGCGCGCCCGATGGTCGGCCCCCCCACCGACGAGGCGGCGTTCGCGGCGCTGGGCGAGCGGGGCGTGCTGGCGATGATCTGCGATTCGACCAACGCGATGGTCGAGGGCCATTCCGGGTCGGAGTCCGAAGTGCGCGAGACCCTGGCCGACGTGATCGCCTCGCTGCGCGGCCGCGTCGCCGTGACCTGCTTCGCTAGCAACGTGGCCCGCGTGGAAAGCGTGGCGCTGGCCGCGCGCGACGCCGGGCGCACCGTGGCCCTGGTCGGCCGATCGTTGCGCAACCTGGACGCGGCGGCGCGCGAGTGCGGCTATCTGCGCGGCGTGCCGGCCTTCGTCACCGAGGACGCGGCCAACGACATCGCGGACGACAACCTGCTGATCCTGGTCACCGGCAGCCAGGGCGAGCCGCGCAGCGCGCTGGCCCGCATCGCGTCGGACACCCATCCGCGCATCGAGCTGGGCGAGGGCGACACGGTGCTGTTCTCCAGTCGCGTCATCCCAGGCAACGAGCGGGCGATCGGCACGGTGCAGGACAATCTGGTGCGGCGCGGCGTGCGGCTGCTGACCGATCACGACCACGCCATCCACGTCTCCGGCCATCCGGCGCGCGACGAGCTGCGGCGGCTGTACGGCCTCGTGCGGCCGCGCTTCTCGGTGCCGGTGCATGGCGAGTGGCGGCATCTGGCGGCGCACGCGGCGCTGGCGCGCGAGGCGGGGGTGACGCCGATCCTGCTGGAGGACGGCGACATCCTCAGTCTGGCGCCGGGCGTGCCGGAGGTGGTGGACAGCGCGCCGGTCGGCCGGTTGGTGCTGGACGGCAACCGCCTGGTGCCGCTGCAGGGCGCGGTGATGGGCGCGCGGCGCAAGATGCTGTTCAACGGCATGGTGATCGCGAGCCTGGCGGTCGATGCCTCGGGCCAGCTGCGCGGGCAGCCCAAGGTGAGCGCGCCCGGGCTGTTCGACTCCGACGACCCGGAGACCCGCCGCGTCGCGGCCGAGATGGCCGAGGCGCTGTCCGATCTGGCCGCCCCGCTGCGCCGCGACGACGCCGCCCTGACCGATGCCGCCAAGGCGGCGCTGCGCCGCGCCCTTGGGCGGCGGCTGCAGAAGCGGCCGCTGGTCGATGTGCATCTGCTGCGTGTTTGACCTTCTCTCTCTTCCTCGGGGGAGGGCCGGGATGAGGCGCGGGCGATCCTATCGTCTGAATGGCGCCACGCGATGAACTGGTTCACCGGAGTCGTTCTCTACCTCATGCTGTGGTGGGTCTCGCTGTTTGCGGTGCTGCCGTTCGGCACCCGCCCGGTCGAGGACGGCAGCGAGGTGCCCGGCGGCTGGCGCGGCGCGCCGGCCCGGCCGAGGCTGCTGGCCAAGGCGATCGCCACGACGATGGTCGCGGCGGTGCTCTGGGTCGGGTGCTATCTGCTGATTTCGAGTCCGTACCTCAGTTTCCGGGCCGGCTGGCTGGCGCTGCCCCCGGACTGACAGGGGCGCCTTCAAAACCACTGTCCTGCTGATGCTCGCCAGGGACGTATCCGCCCTTCGTTGACGTATTGCGGCAAACAGTGCATATGCACGTTTATGGGTTCGACCGCCGCGCTCTTCCGCCCCTGCCGCGCGTGCACCTGTTCGGCGCTGCGCCGGGTCAGCCGTGCGGTGACGCAGCACTATGAGCGAGCGTTCCGGGGAACGGGGCTGCGGGCCACGCAATTCACGCTGCTTGCGACGCTCATCCAGACAGGTCCGATCCCGCTCGGGCGCCTTGCCGAGATGGCGGGCCTGGAGCGCACGACGCTCACCCGCAATCTCCGGCCGCTCGAAAAACGGGGGCTGATCCGCTCCGAAGCCGAGCAGGACGGCCGGGTTCGTCGGGTCGCCATCGCACCGGACGGGGAGCGCCTGGCGCTCGAACTCTTGCCTGCGTGGCAGCGCGCGCAGGCGAGTGTCGCCGCGGTCCTGGAGGGGATGCCGCTGCCGCAAGCGGAGGCCAGGGACCGGAGCTGACACTGTCGCCGAAAAAGGTGCATATACATGGAGGACACCATGCTGCTTGAGCTGCTTACCGCCATTGCCTTGACGGCCAGCGCGGCAATCGCGATCGTCGTTGTCACCCTGGCCGTCGCGGCGACGCCGGATCGGCGAGTTCGCCTCGCGGCGGCCCTGGCCACGTGGTTCGTCGTGATCGTCGGGCTCGGCGCGGGCCGCGTGTTGTCCTACGATGGCGCATTCGGCGCTTCAGGGCTGGGACTTGCCGTGATCCTGCCCATCGTCGCCATGAGTACTCTCGCCCTGGGCACTGGCGGCGGCCGGCAGGCTCTCGCGCAGGCGTCGGTGCCGGCGTTGATCAGTCTCAACGCGATCCGAGTTGCCGGTGCGGCCTTCTTGTTGCTCCACGCGGCCGGGCGGCTTCCGGCGCCGTTCGCGCCCATCGCGGGATGGGGCGACATCGCGGTGGGCGCTGCCGCGCCACTCGTCGCCTGGATGTTCCTGCGCGACTCTCCCTGGAGCAGACAGCTTGCACTGACCTGGAACTCGTTCGGGCTTTTGGATCTCGTCGTGGCAATCGGCCTGGGTGTCACGTCGGCGCCGGGGCCGCTCCGCGTGTTTGTCGGCGATCCTTCGAGCGCGGTGATGATCGGGCTTCCCTGGCTCCTGTATCCAGGCTTCCTGGTTCCTTTGCTGGCGGTCAACCACGCCCTGCTGTTCGCCCGACTGGCGAGGACGTCACGACCGCGCCGCCGAGCCGTCGCAGCGTAGGCCGAACACGCCATTGCGGGCAGACCTGGATTTCTCGCTCGACTTCAACTGCGCTGCCGCCGTGTCAGGCAGATCGCCGCAACCGTCACCAAAGCGTGCCCATGAACAATGCACGTTTGTTTGAAAGCACAAAATTGATGCTGCAATGCCGCAGATTTTGTTGGACGCGGGCGGGTTCGGGGGAGGATCATCACGACAGGACGAGGGTTCTTCCTCATCCTGTCGTGTGACTGGCGTTTCCTCCCTAAACTTGGCCCGCTGCGCCTGAGGCGCGCGGGCCTTTTTTCTGTGTAACGCGCGGGTATCGCTCTGTCACGCGGTTTCGATCGCGAGAGCGGCCAGTAAAGCGATTATATGTCCGCCATCGATTGTGCGGCGCACAAATGTTGCCCGGCACGTCCATGTGTTGCGACCGTTGCGCGCGTCGCCAGGCGGCCCAGCGTTCGGCCAGCGTCGCGTATGGTGATTGGCCCGGGTTGCCGCTAGATTTGCCGACCCTCCCGACATGATGGATGCCTCTGCATGCGCCTGTCCCGCAGCCTGATCCCGACCCTGAAGGAAACCCCGTCCGAGGCGCAGATCGTCTCGCACCGGCTGATGCTTCGGGCCGGGCTGGTGCGGCAGACGGCATCGGGCATCTATGCCTGGCTGCCGGCGGGCTGGCGGGTGCTGGAGCGCATCGCCGACATCGTGCGCGCCGAGCAGGATGCGGCCGGCGCGCAGGAGATGCTGATGCCGACCATCCAATCCGCAGACCTGTGGCGGACCAGCGGCCGATACGACGCATACGGACCCGAGATGCTGCGCCTGCGAGACCGCCACGAGCGCGACCTGCTGTACGGGCCGACCAACGAGGAGATGATCGCCGACATCTTCCGCCAGTCGGTCAGAAGCTATCGCGAGCTTCCCCAGACCGTCTATCACATACAATGGAAGTTCCGCGACGAGGTGCGCCCCCGCTTCGGCGTGATGCGCGGGCGCGAGTTCCTGATGAAGGACGGCTACAGCTTCGACCTCGACTATGAGGGCGCGGTCGTCAGCTATCGCCGCATGATGCTGTCCTACATGCGGACGTTCCAGCGGCTCGGCGTCAAAGCGATCCCGATGGCGGCCGAGACCGGCCCGATCGGCGGCAATCTGAGCCACGAGTTCATCATCCTGGCCCCGACGGGCGAGAGCGAGGTCTGGTACGACGCGGCGTTCGAGCGCGCCGACTACTCGGACCTGTCCGCCGACTTGCCCGCGGATCTGGCACGGTTCTACGAGGGTCTGACCACCCCCTATGCCGCGACCGACGAGAAGCACGATCCGGCCGCCTGGGCGGGCGTGGCGGACAAGCGCGAGGGGCGTGGCATCGAGGTCGGTCATATCTTTTATTTCGGCACCAAGTACAGCGAGCCGATGGGCCTGACGGTGACCGGCCGCGACGGCGCGGCGGTCACGCCGCACATGGGCAGCTACGGCATCGGCGTCTCGCGCCTGGTGGGCGCCCTGATCGAGGCGTTCCATGACGATGCCGGCATCATCTGGCCGGACAGCGTGGCGCCGTTTCCGGCGGCGATCCTGAACCTAAGGCCTGGCGACGCTGCGTGCGACGCACTGTGCGAGGATCTGTACGCCCGGTTCCGCGGCCAGGCGCTGTACGATGACCGCGACGAACGGGCCGGCCGCAAGTTCGCCGATGCCGACCTGATGGGCCACCCCTGGCAGGTCGCGGTGGGACCGCGCGGCGCGGCCGCCGGCTCCGTCGAACTCAAGCGCCGCGCCACCGGCGAGCGGCATGAGCTATCCCCCGACGCCGCGATGGCCCGCATCGGCCCGGGCTGAGACTGCGCGGGTCCGCCTGCCGATTCTGCCCGCGCAATCATCGCCAGGCAACCTCTGCCTCTGTGCAGGCGCATCCGCGAGGCCATCTGCGCGTAATGGCCGGGCGGGCCGGCTGGACGGGTGGGGAGCCAAGGGACGTGGTTGATCTGATCTTGACGGTATGCCTGCTGGCGCATCCCGGATCCTGCGCCGAAAAGCACAATCTGTTTGAATCGTCCGGCTCGCTGTCCGCCTGCATGATGCAGGCGCAGCCGTGGATGGCGACCTGGATGCAGGAACACCCGAATCTCCGGGTGATCCGCTATCGCTGCGCCTGGCCGGACTCGGAAAAGACCACGCTTTGATCCCTCCGCCGCCAGCCGTCCCGATCGTCTCGACCGTCCCGTAGCCGCGTGCCACCATCGCCGCAGGCGCAGGGAAGGGAGGTCCATGCAGCAGAGTTCGGCGGCGGCCGCCCCGCGGTTGCGCGGAGGGCTGATTGGCTGCGGGTTCTTCGCGCAGAACCATCTGCATGCCTGGCGCGACATTTCCGACGTGGAGCTGGCGGCGGTCTGCGACCTGAATCCGGCGCGCGCGCAAGCCGCCGCGGCCGGGTTCGGCGTGCCGGCTGCCTATACCGATGCGGCGGAGATGTTCGCCCGGGAACGGCTCGACTTCGTCGATGTCGCCACCACCATGCCGTCGCATCGCCCGCTGGTGGAGTTGGCCGCGCGGCATGGCGTCGCCTGTGTCGTGCAAAAGCCATTCGCGCCATCCTGGGCGGATTGCGTGGCAATGGTGCGGGCCTGCCGCGACGCCGGTGTGGCGCTGATGGTGCACGAGAACTTCCGGTTCCAGGCGCCGATGCTGGCGGCGCGCCGCGTCGTCGCATCGGGCGCGATCGGCGCGCCGCAGTTCGGCCGGGTGTCGTTCAGGACCGGATACGACGTGTTCGCCAACCAGCCGTATCTCGCGCGCGAGGAGCGGCTCATCGTTCTTGATCTCGGCATCCACGTGCTCGACCTGGCGCGGGTGTTCTTCGGCGAGGTCGCGACCCTGTACCGCCAGACCCAGACCATCCGCCCCGGCCTGCGCGGCGAGGACATGGCGACCATGCTGCTGCGCCACGACAGCGGCGCGGTCAGCATCGTCGATTGCTCGTATTCCAGTCGCATCGACCCGGATCCGTTCCCGCAGACGCTGCTGCATCTGGAGGGCGCGCGGGGCAGCCTGCGGCTGCTGGAGGGCCTGCGCATGGTGGTGAGCAGCGACGGTGTGACCACGCAGCATGACGTGTCGTCGCCGCTGCTGCCGTGGACCTCGCTGCCGTGGCATGTGGCGCAGGAAAGCGTGCTGAACACGCAACGCCACTGGATCGACTGCCTGCGCGCCGGCGGCGCGCCGCAGACCAGCGGCGAGGACAACCTGCGCACCTATGCGCTGGTCGATGCGGCCTATCGCTCGGCCGCCGAGGGCAGCGCAATGCGCCCGCTGCGCGCACCCGACGAACTGCAGCCGCTGTGATGCCGGCGACTCGCCGCGCGGTGCTGCTGGGACCGCTGGCACTCGGCGTCGGCGCGGCCGCGCCGCTGCCGACCATCCGCGTCGGCGCGCTGCGGTTCGGCAGCGCCGACTGGGAGCTGGACGTGATCCGCGCCCATGACCTCGCCCCCGGTGTCGCAGTCGAGGTGGTGCCGCTCGCCGCCAGCCCGGCCGCCCAGGTGGCGCTGCAGGGCGGCCGCGTCGATGCGATCGTGCAGGACTGGTTCTGGGTCTCCCGCCAGCGCGCCGCCGGCGCGGACTGGACGCTGTCGCCCACCTCCGGCGCGGTGGGCGGGGTTGTGGTGTCGGCCGCCTCGCCGGCGCGCGGCCTGGCGGATCTGGCCCAGGGCGCGCGACTGGGCGTGGCCGGCAGCCCGCTTGATAAGAGCTGGCTGATCCTGCGCGCCTATGGACAGCGCGTGCTGGGCTTCGACCCGGCGACACGGATGCGGCCGCAATTCGGCGCGCCGCCGCTGCTTTCCGCCGAGCTTGATGCCGGGCGGCTGGACGCGGTGCTGACCTACTGGCCTGTACGTGGCACGTGCCGAGGCGGCGGGGCAGCGCAGCCTGCTCAGCGTGGAGCAGGCTGTCGCGGCCCTGGGCGTCGCGCCCGGACTGCCCTATGTCGGCTATGTGTTCAGCGCTGCCTGGGCGCAGGCGAACCGGTCGGCGGTGGCCGGGTTCCTGGACGCCGGCAGGCGCGCCCGCGCCATCCTGCTGCATGACGATGCCGAGTGGCAGCGCATCCGGCCGCTGACCGGCGCGCGCGGCCCGGCCGAGCTGGACCGGCTACGCGCCCTGTACCGCGCCGGCGTGCCTGCCGAGCTGACGCCGAGCCAGCGCGACGATGCCGCTCGGCTGTACGACATCGTGGCCCGGATCGGCGGCGCGGCGCTGGTCGGCCCGTCGCCGCATCTGGCCCCCGGCACCTTCTGGACCGGCTGACCGGCTGGCGACTGGATGCCGCGCGGACTGGCCAGGCTGCTCTCGATCGCGGCGATCCTGCTCGCGTGGGAAGCTGCGGCGCGCGTGGCGGCCAGCCGGATGGTCCCGACTGCATCGGCGGTGCTGGCCGACCTGGGCGGGCTGAGCTGGACCGGGCAGCTGCCGGCCGATCTGGCGATCACGCTTGCCCGCGTCGCCGCCGCCTTCGCGCTGGCGATGCTGCTCGGTTCGGCGCTGGGCATCGCGATGGGCGCGTGGCGACGGCTGGATGCGCTGCTGGACGCGCCGGTGACCGCCCTGCTGAACCTGCCGGCGCTGGTGCTGATCGTGCTGATCTACATCTGGTTCGGGCTGACCGAGGCCGCAGCCGTCGTCGCGGTCGCGCTCAACAAGCTGCCCAGCACTGCAGTGCTGCTGCGCGAGGGCACGCGCGCGCTCGATCCCGCCCTGGCGGAGATGGCGCGCAGCCTGCGCTACAGCCGCGCCGAGACGCTGCGCCACGTCGTGCTGCCGCAGCTGACGCCGTATTTCTTCGCCGCCACCCGCACCGGCCTGGCGCTGATCTGGAAAGTGGTGCTGGTGGCCGAACTGCTGGGCCGCAGCAGCGGCGTCGGCTTCCGCATTCAGGTGCTGTTCCAGGAGTTCGACATCACCGGCATCCTCGCCTACACGCTGGCCTTCCTGGTGGTGGTGCAGGCGATCGAGCTGGCGTTGCTGCAGCCCTGGGAACGGCGCGCGGCACGCTGGCGAAGTCATCCCGAAGGAGACCGCGCATGACCCTGCAGATCCGCAGCGAGCACGCCTGCTACGGCGGCAGGATGGTATTCTGCGAACATGCCAGCGAGGCCACCGGCACACCGATGCGCTTCGCCGTGTTCGTGCCGCCGCAGGCTGCGTCGCGGCGCGTACCGGCGCTGTATTTCCTGGCCGGCCTGACCTGCACCGAGGAGACGTTCGTCATCAAGGCGGGCGCCCAGCGTCACGCCGCCTCGCGCGGGCTGCTGCTGGTCGCGCCGGATACCAGCCCGCGCGGGGCGAAGATCCCGGGCGAGAACGCGGCCTGGGATTTCGGCACCGGCGCCGGGTTCTATCTCGACGCCACCGCTGAGCCGTGGTCGCGCCACTACCGCATGGCGCGCTACATCACCCGCGAACTGCCGGCGCTGGTCGAGGCCAGCTTCCCGGCCAGCGGGCGACGCGGCATCTCCGGGCACTCAATGGGCGGGCACGGCGCGCTGGTCACCGCCTTGCGCGAGCCGGACCGCTGGCATTCGGTGTCCGCCTTCGCGCCGATCGCCAATCCGGTGGCGGTGCCCTGGGGGCAAAAGGTGTTCACCGGCTATCTCGGCCCGGATCGGGCAGCCTGGGCGGCATGGGACGCCAGCCTGCTGATGAGAACAAAGCCCTATTCCGGCCCGATCCTGGTTGATCAGGGCACGCGCGACGAGTACCCTGACCGAGCAGCTGCGCCCCGAATCGTTGCGCGACGCGGCGGCGCATGGCGGCCAGGATCTGCGGTTGCGGATGCAGGATGGCTACGACCACAGCTACTGGTTCATCCAGAGCTTCATCGCCGACCACATCGCCCACCACGCGGACCAGCTGCACGGCTGATCTACAAAGACTCACGGACAGTTGTCCGCACCGCCCTGGGTGAGTGACGATTAATCCTGAGCATCTGTGGCCGAAAAGCTCCATGATCTTTGCAACAGGGAGTAGAGGCGCGCCAGGCCGGGTGTCAGGCAGTCGGTTCAACATGTATCGAAGTACCGGGCGCCAGGGAACATGGGCCTTTGTATGACAATACTGCATGTGCGCGCGTCATCGTCAGCCGGAACTGAGCTGACGTCCACCTCCCGCCGGCAGAACCTCCGTCCGAGGAGATATTCATGAGCGCAGCACTCCAGCGGCCGATCCTCGCAGCTGAGCAGGATTCCTGCGCCGACGTCCTGCGCAGCCCGCTGACCGGGGCGCGGCTGCACCGCGACGGCCCGCACAGCTTGGCGGCTCACGGCGAGCGCTGGCCGGTGCTGGACGGCATCGCCTATCTGCGCGATGGCCGACGGGGGCTGGTCGGCGCGGTCCTGCGCGCACTCGATGCTGGGGACGCGGCGGGCGCCACGGCGCTGCTGCTGCAGGATCGACTCGAAGATGGTGGAGAGGTCGAGGAACCGTCAGCGGATCTGCGCGACATGGTGCTGCGCCGCGGCGCGCTCGGCTTTCGCGAGGCCATGCGCGGCCTGGACCTGGGCTACGCGGCCGAGGTGTTCGCACATCGCTGGTCTGACCCGACCTTCCTATCGGGACTGGCGCTGGCCGAGGCGCATTGGCCGTCGCGGCCGCGCCTGCTGGATGTCGGCTGCGGCGCCGGTCATTTCCTGCGCGCGGCCGCCACGCCCGTGCAGGCCGCGTGGGGCGGCGACGCGGTGTTCGCGCATCTGTGGCTGGCCCGGCATTTCGTCGCGCCCGCCGCCCAGCTGGTGTGCTTCGATGCGTGCGCAGGCTGGCCGTTCGATGATGCCGCGTTCGATATGGTGCTGTGCCAGGACACGCTGCATCTGCTGGCGGACGCGTCGGCCGCGGTGGCGCAGATGCGGCGCGTGGCCGGCGACGGGGCCATCCTGTGCGGGCACGTGCCGGCGATGCGCCCCGACAGCGACGGGAGCGGCGAGGGCTGGGCCGGCGTGTTCGGCCCGGCGCTGCTGTACGACGATGCCGAGATGGCCTCCGCGCTGATCGCGCGCCGTGCGCCGCGCCCGCTGCCGAATCTCGGCGCAGGCCGGTCGGGGTCGATCGCCGTCGCCGCCGGCCGCGCCGCGGCCCAGTCGCCGCAGCCTGTGTTGGGCGTGCTGGGCGCCCCGCCACGCGGCGCGGCGCTGCGGCGCAACCCGCTCTATTGCGAGCAGCCGGACGGCGCCTGCGTCGTCCGATTTCCCTCGCCGCGCTACGCCGAGGAGGTCGGCCGGCTCGCCACCTACCCGCCGCACGTCGCCGCGCGCGGCCGGGTGATCGCGGGCGCCGACCCGGCCGACGACGCGCTGATCCGCCGCCGCGTCTGGCTCGACCTGCCGCCGCGCTGGTAGGCTATCCGGCCAGCGTCACCCAGGCGCGCGTCCGCGCGGAGGCGACGATCGCATCGACCGCCGCCTGGATGCGCGCCGCCTCGCGGAAGTCCGGCATGAACGGCGCGCCGCCGGCGACCGCCTCCAGCACCGCCCGCACCTCGATCGTCTTCAGGTCGTTGAAGCCAAGATGGTGCCCGGGCGCCGGGCAGAACGCGCCATAGGGCGGGTGCGCCGGGCCGGACAGGATGGTTCTGAACCCCTCCCGCGCGGCGGGCTGGCCGGCGGTCCATAGCTGCAGCTCGTTCATCCGCTCCTGGTCGAAGGCGATGCTGCCGCGCGTGCCGGTGACCTCGAAGGCCAGGCTCATCTTGCGCCCTGCCGCCACCCAGCTCGCCTCGATCGAGCCGGTGGCGCCGCTGGAGAAGCGCAGCAGGGCGCGCGCCTGGTCGTCCACCTCCACCGCGCGCGTGCCGCCGGCGAACGGGCGGGCCGCGTGCACGGTGGCGACCTGGCCGCACAGCTCGGCGATGTCGCCGCACAGGAAGCGGGCGATCGACAGGATGTGGCTGCCCAGATCGGCCACCGCGCCGTGCCCGCCGGCCGGGTCCAGCCGCCACGTCCAGGGCGATGCCGGATCGGTCATGTAGTCCTCGGCATGCAGGCCGCGGAAACTGACGACGGTCCCGATCTCGCCGGCGGCGATCATCTCGCGCGCGGTCAGCAGCAGCGGGTTCTTCAGGTAGTTGAAGCCGACCGCGCTGACCACGCCGGTTGCCTCCGCGGCGTCGGCCATCGCGCGCGCGTCCTCGACGTTGGCGGCCAGCGGCTTCTCGCAATACACCGCCTTGCCGGCGGCGATGGCGGCCAGCGCCATCGGCGCGTGCAGCGCGTTCGGCGTGGTGATGTGGACCAGCTGCACGGTCGGATCGGCAACCAGCGAGTGCCAGTCGGCGGTGGCGCGGGCGAAGCCGAAACTGGTTGCCGCCGCCTGCGCGGCCGCGGCGTCGATGTCGGCCAGCACCTCCAGCGAGGGCGCGATGTCGGCGCCGAAGATGCCCTGCACGGCGCGCAGCGCGATGGCGTGACTGCGCCCCATGAAGCCGCTGCCGATCAGGCCGATGCCGATGCGCCGCATGCGATGTCCTCCCCGCCTTGTGCCGACCACTCGCCGATACGTGGCCATCTGGCAACCACCGCGTCGCCAGAGTCCATGACGAACAGGCGGCCATGCCCGGCAGCAGCCAGGGTGTCGCCGTGGCAGCCCCGCCAGGCCGGCTGGACGGAGCGGGCGAAGTCGCGGACAAGCCGGCGATGCAGATCCACCATGACTGGCGCGGGCTGCCGCCGGCTTCGCGCGGCGCCACCGTGGCCCTCGGCAATTTCGACGGCGTGCATCTGGGCCACGCCCAGGTGCTGCGCACCGCGCACGCCGCGCGCCCCGACGCGGCGCTGGGCGTGCTGACCTTCGAGCCGCATCCGCGCGAGGTGTTCCGGCCGCAGGATCCGCCGTTCCGCCTGACGCTCGGCGCGGCGCGCGCGAGGCTGCTGGCGGCGCATGGCGCGCAGGTCGAATACGAGCTGCGGTTCGATCCCGCCTTCAGCCTGATGACCGCCGAGGCGTTCGTGGCCGAAGTGCTGCATGGCGGCCTTGGCGCGCGGCATCTGGTGTGCGGCCCGGATTTCGCGTTCGGCCATCGCCGCGGCGGTGACGTGGCGTTCCTGGCGTCGCGCTGCGAGGCGCTGGGCATCGGCCTGACGGTGGTCAACCCGCTGGCCGACGCAGCCGGCCCGATCTCGTCCTCGCGCATCCGCCGTGCGCTGCAGGACGGCTATCCGGAGCGCGCCGCCGCCCTGCTGGGGCGCGCCTGGGCGATCGAGGGCGAGGTGACGCGCGGCGACCAGCGTGGCCGCACGCTGGGGTTTCCCACCGCCAACATCCCGCTCGGCCGCCAGCTGGAGCCGGCGCGCGGCGTCTATGCCACGCGGGTCCGCACGCCGGACGGGGCAATCCGTCCGGGGGTCGCCAATATCGGCCGCCGCCCCACGCTGGGCGGCGATCCGCAGAGCCGGCTTGAGGTGCATCTGTTCGACGTGGACGAGGATCTGTATGGGGCAGACCTGTCGGTGAGCCTGGAGCGGTTCCTGCGCCCCGAGCTGCGGTTTTCCGGGCTCGATGCGCTGCGCGCCCAGATCGCGGCTGATGCCGAGGCGGCGCGGGGCTTGCTGCGAGCGCCCTTGCCCGCCGGCCCCGGCTCGGCATAGGTGCGGGCATGAGCGACGCACCTGCCGGCCCGCGCGATTATCGGGACACCGTGTTCCTGCCGTCCACGCCGTTTCCGATGCGAGGCGAGCTGCCGAAGCGCGAGCCGGCGATGCTGGCGCGCTGGGCCGACATGGATCTGGCGGGCCGGCTGCGCGAGGCAGGGCGCGGCAGGCCAGGCTTCGTGCTGCATGACGGGCCGATCTATTCCAACGGCAACCTGCATATCGGCCACGCGCTCAACCGCATCCTGAAGGACGTGGTCGCCCGCGCGCACCGCATGGCCGGCTATGACTGCACCTTCATCCCTGGCTGGGACTGCCACGGCCTGCCGATCGAGTGGAAGGTCGAGGAGGAATACCGCAAGTCCGGCCGCGACAAGGATGCCGTGCCGGTCTTGCAGTTCCGGGACGAGTGCCGCCGCTACTCGGCGCATTGGATGGCCGAGCAGGCGCGCGAGTTCTACCGGCTGGGCGTGCAGGGCGACTGGGACCACCGCTATTCGACGATGGATTTTTCCTCCGAGGCGGCGATCGCCGGAGAGATCGGCAGGTTCCTGCTGAACGGCGCGCTGTATCGCGGGCTGCGGCCGGTGCTGTGGAGCACCGTGGAGAAGACCGCGCTGGCCGAGGCCGAGGTCGAATACCATGACCACGCCAGCACCACGGTGTTCGTCCGCTTCCCGCTGATCGACGCCCCCGGCGATCTGGCCGGGGCACGCGCCGTGATCTGGACCACGACGCCGTGGACTCTGCCGGCCAACCGCGCCATCGCCTATGGCCCGGGCATCGACTATGCGCTGGCGCGGGTGGACAGCATCGACGAGGGGTCGCGCGCGCGGCCGGGCGAGACGTTCCTGACCGCGCTGGCGCTGCTGCCGCAAGTCTGCGCCGAGGCCGGGATCGCCACCCATCACGTGCTGCGCGTCCTGCCCGGCGCGGAGCTGGCCGGCCTGGTCGCCGCACACCCCTGGCGCGGTCGCGGCTATGAGTTCGACGTGCCGCTGCTGCCGGCCGACTACGTCACCACTGAGCAGGGCACCGGCTTGGTCCACACCGCCCCGAGCCACGGCGAGGACGATTTCGCGCTGGGCCGCGTGCATGGACTGGATGTGCCGGAGACGGTTGGCGATGACGGGCGGTTTGCCGCCTGGGTGCCGATGTTCGCCGGGCTGCACGTGTTCAAGGCGGCCGAGCCGGTCTGCGCCGCGCTGGACCAGGCCGGGGCGCTGCTGGCGCGCGGCCGGCTGACCCATTCCTATCCGCATTCCTGGCGATCGAAGGCGCCGTTGATCTTCCGCGCCACGCCGCAATGGTTCATCCGGCTGGACGGACCGGAGGCGATCCGCGCGCGCGCGCTGGACGCCATCGCGCGCACCGATTTCGTCCCGGAAAAGGGCCGCACCCGGCTGGCCAGCATGGTGGCCAGCCGCCCGGATTGGTGCGTCAGCCGGCAGCGCGCCTGGGGCGTGCCGATCGCCGTGTTCGTCGAGCGCGCGACCGGCGAGGTGCTGCGCGACCCCGAGGTGATGGCCCGCATCGTCGCCGCCTTCCAGGAGGAAGGCGCGGACGCCTGGTACGCCTCGCCGCCGTCGCGCTTCCTGGGTGCGGACCGCGACCCGGACGCCTACGAGCAGGTGCGCGACATCGTCGATGTGTGGTTCGAGAGCGGCTCGACGCATGGCTTTGCGATGCAGGCGCGCGGCATCGCGTGGCCGGCGGATCTGTACCTGGAGGGATCCGACCAGCATCGCGGCTGGTTCCAGTCGAGCCTGCTGGAGGCGGTCGGCACGCGCGGCGCCGCGCCCTTCAAGGCGGTGCTGACGCACGGCTTCACGCTGGACGAGCAGGGCCGCAAGATGAGCAAGTCGGCCGGCAACGGGGTCGAGCCAAACAAGGTGCTGGAGCAGTATGGCGCGGACATCCTGCGCCTGTGGGTGATGAACACCGACATCACCGAGGACCAGCGCATCGGCCCCGAGGTGCTGAAGCAGACCGCCGAGCTGTACCGCCGGCTGCGCAACACGCTGCGCTGGCTGCTGGGCGCGCTGACGGGTTTCACGCCGGCCGAGGCGGCTCCGCTGGCCGGGATGCCGGAGCTGGAACGCTGGGTGCTGCACCGGCTCTCGACGCTGGATGCGCTGGTGCGGCGCGCGGTGGAGACGCATGACTGGGCCGGGGTGTATCCGGCGATCCATGCGTTCTGCGCCACCGACCTGTCGGCGTTCTACTTCGACGTGCGCAAGGATTCGCTGTACTGCGATCGTTTCGACAGCCCGACGCGCCGCGCCGCGCGCACGGTGCTGGATCATGTTATGCGCTGCCTGACCACCTGGCTCGCCCCGGTGCTGGCGTTCACCGCCGAGGAAGCCTGGGTGGCGCGCTTCGGCGAGGCGGCCAGCGTGCATCTGGTGGAGTTTTCCGAGGCGCCGGCGGCGTGGCGGGACGAGGCGCTGGCGCTGCGGTGGGAGGCGATCCGCGGGGTGCGACGCAAGATCACAGAGCGCATCGAGAAAGAGCGGGCGGCGGGCCTCGGAGGCTCGTCGTTGAGCTACTCCGTCGTGCTCGGCGGCGACGCGAGCACGCGCGGATTGACCAACCAAGACTGGCAAGACCTTCTGATCGTATCGCACGTTCATCAGGACGAGGCCGCTGCCCCCGGTGCCGTCGCAGTCGCTCTCGCTCGGGGAACGAAGTGCGCCCGGTGCTGGCGTGTGCTGGAGGAGGTGGGCGATATGCACGACCATCCGACGCTGTGCCTGCGCTGCGCCGACGCCGTGGACTCCGGCCTCGTGGCGCGCGCGGCGTGACCGGGACGCGGCGCCGCCCTCACCCCGGCTCTCTGCCAAAGGGAGAGGGGGCAGGTCTCCCTCGGAGAGTGAGCCGGGGTGATGAGATCGGTTCGGCATGACCCGGTTCCATCTGACCGCCGTCGGCGCGTTGATGGCCGTGCTGGTGCTGGGGGCCGACCAGGCCAGCAAGGACTGGATCCTGTATGGCCTTAACCTGCCGGCACTCGGCTCGGTCGCCGTGCTGCCGGTGCTGAACCTGACGATGGTGTGGAACCGCGGCGTCACCTTCGGCCTGCTCGGCGATTTCGGCGCTGCCGGGCACGTCGTGCTGGCGGGCGTGGCGCTGGTGGTGGTCGCGGCGCTGGCGGTCTGGCTGCATCGCGCCGAGCGGCTGGCGGTGGCGCTGGCGCTGGGGGCGATCGCCGGCGGCGCGGTGGGCAACGTGCTCGACCGCGTTCGCTATGGCGCGGTGGTCGATTTCATCCACGCGCACGCCTTCGGCTATTCGTGGTACGTGTTCAACCTGGCCGATGCGGCGATCGTCTGTGGCGTGGCCGTGCTGGTGCTGGACGGGCTGACGCCGCATCACGGTGCCTTGAATAAGCGGTCCGGCAGCGGTAATCCTGCGCGGCCATGAATCGCGCCGTCCTCCTGCTGCCCGTCCTGCTGCCCGGTTTGCTGATCGGCCTGTCCGCCTGCAGTGGCGACGAGCTGTCGCGCAGCTTCGGCATCACCCGCGACACGCCCGACGAGTTCACCGTCACCACGCGCGCGCCGCTGTCGATGCCGCCGGACTTCTCCCTTCGCCCGCCGCGCCCTGGCGCGCCGCGGCCGCAGGAGCAGGACGCGCCGGACGCGGCGCAGGCCGCCCTGGTGCCGCAATCGGCCCTGGTCGATGCGCAATCCGGCTCGTCCAGCCCCGGCCAGCAGGCCTTGCTCGCCGCCGCCGGGCCGCCGGCGCCGGCGGACGTGCGCCAGAAGATCGAACGCGATGCCTCGCTCGACCAGCCCAACCAGAGCCTGACCGACCGGCTGGAGTTCTGGCGCAAGCCGCCGCTGCCAGGCGTGGTGATCGATCCGGCCAAGGAATTGCAGCGGCTGCGCCAGGACGCGGCGCTCGGCCAGAGCGTGCAGACCGGCGACACGCCGATCATCCAGCGCAACACGCAGGATACCGGGCTGCTGAACGGGCTGTTCTGACAATCGGCAGCGCCGCACCCAACCGGGGGCGGCGGCTGCGGTCAACCGAACCTCGAGCCGGCGGGAGCGATCGCCATGACGGACGCCGCATCCTTCGACGCCCAGACCCGCAGCGCCGCATGGGAGCGCGTCGCGTCGCTGGCCGCGGCGCCGGGCGCCGCGGCCATTCGCCCGCTCTTCGCCGCCGATCCCGGCCGCGCCGCACGCTACACGCTGCATCTGGACGACCTGACCCTGGACGCCTCGAAATCGTCGGTCTCCGACACGGCGCTGGACGCGCTGCATGACCTGCTCGCCGCCTCCGGCTTCGACGGGTTCCGCGAGCGGCTGTTCGCGGGCGAGGTGGTCAACCCGACCGAGGGCCGCGCGGCGATGCACATGGCGTTGCGCGCGCCGCGCGCCGAGGCGATGCGCGCCGCACTTCCAGGCGGGATCGACGACGCGGCGTCGATCGTCGCCGGCGAGCTGGCGCACATGCGCGATTTCGTCAGCGCCGTGCATGACGGCACCATCAAGGGCGCCACCGGCCACACCTTCGACACCGTGCTGAACATCGGCATCGGCGGCTCGGATCTGGGGCCGCGCATGGCCTGTGACGCGCTGACCCTGGTCGGTGGCGGCGAGATGCGGGCGCGCTTCCTGTCCAACGTCGATGGCCACGCCTTCGCGACCCTGGCGCGCGAGCTGGATCCGGCGCGGACTCTGGTGCTGGTGGCGTCGAAGACCTTCACCACGCTGGAGACGCTGACCAACGCGCACGCGGTGCGCGGCTGGATCGCCGCCGCGCTGGGCGAGCAGGCGGTGGGGTCGCATTTCGCGGCGCTGTCCACCAATCGGCAGGCGGTCGAGGCGTTCGGCATCCCGGCCGACCGCATGTTCGGCTTCCGCGACTGGGTGGGCGGGCGCTATTCGCTGTGGTCGGCGGTTGGTCTGTCGATCGCCCTGGCAGCCGGCTGGCCGGCGTTCCAGGCGATGCTGGATGGCGGCCACGCGATGGACCAGCATTTCCGCACCGCGAAGCCGCGCGAGAGCCTGCCGGTGCTGCTGGCGCTGACCGGCATCTGGCACATCGACGGGCTGGGGCTGCGCACCCATTGCGTGCTGGCGTATGACGAGCGGCTGCGCCGCTTCCCGGCCTATCTGCAGCAGCTGGAAATGGAGAGCAACGGCAAGTCCACGCTGCTGGACGGCAGTCCGGCCACGCGCCCGACCTGCCCGGTGGTGTTCGGCGAGCCGGGCACCGACGCGCAGCACAGCTTCATGCAGCTGGTGCATCAGGGCACGCAATCGGTGCCGGTGGATTTTCTGCTGGCCGCCATCCCCGACCACGGCCGGCCCGAGGCGCATCGCATCCTGGCCGCCAACGCCTTCGCCCAGGCCGAGGCGCTGCTGCGCGGCAAGACCCGGGCCGAGGTCGAGGCCGAGATGGCCGCAAAAGCACGTCGCCGCCGACGCGATCGCCCGGGTCGCGCCGCATCGCCAGTTCTCCGGCGACCGGCCGAGCAACACCATTCTGTTCCGGCGGCTGGACGGGTTCACGCTGGGCCGGCTGATCGCGCTGTATGAACACAAGGTGGCGACCCAGGGCTGGCTGTGGGGCATCGACAGCTTCGACCAGTGGGGCGTGGAGCTGGGCAAGGTGCTGGCCGGCGGCATCATCCCGGATCTGCAGCCGGGCGTGCACGCCGATCCCGGCGCGCATGATGCGTCCACTGCCGGGCTGATCGAGCGGTTCCACGCGCTGCGGGCGGACGGGACGGCGAACCCGTTGTGACGCCGCACCCTCTCCCTCCGCCGGGAGAGGGGCAAAGGGCGGCTGGCGCCGTCCCGCGCATCCGCGTGCTGCCGAATTCGACCATCAACCGCATCGCCGCCGGCGAGGTGATCGAGCGCCCGGCCGCGGCGGTGCGCGAGCTGGTCGAGAACGCGCTGGACGCCGGGGCCACGCGCATCAGCGTGCGCCTGCACGGCGGCGGGGTCGAGCGCATCGAGGTCGCCGATGACGGCTTCGGCATGGACGCGGCCGGCCTGGCGCTGAGCGTGCAGCGCCACGCCACCAGCAAGCTCGCCGAGGACGACGACCTGACCCGCATCGCCACGCTGGGCTTTCGCGGCGAGGCGCTGCCCAGCATCGGGGCGGCCGCGCGCATGGTCATCGCCAGCCGACCGCATGGCGCGGCCCATGCCTGGCGGCTGGCGGTCGAGGGCGGCGTGGTGGGCGCGGTCGAGCCGGCGGCCGGATCGGCGGGCACCTGCGTCGTCGCCGCCGACCTGTTCTTCGCCACCCCGGCGCGGCGCAAGTTCCTGAAATCGGCCCGGGTCGAGGCCGAAGCCAGCGAGGCCGCGGTGCGCCGCCTGGCGCTGGCCGCCCCCGGCGTCGCATTCCGGCTGGACAGCGACGGGCGCACCCTGTTCGACTTGCCCGCGCAGGACCGCGCCGCGCGCGTGGCCAATCTGCTGGGGCCGGAGGCGGCCGGCGTGATGATCGCGGTCGCCGGCGAGCGCGGCGACGCGGCGCTGTCCGGCTATGCCTGCGCGCCAACCCATACCCGGGCCACCGCCGCGTCGCAGGCGCTGGTGGTCAACGGCCGCCCGGTCGCCGACCCGGTGCTGCGCACCGCCGTCCGCGTCGCCTATCGCGACGTGACCCCGCCCGGCCGGCACGGCGTGGTGGCGCTGTTCCTCAATCTGCCACCCGACGCGCTGGACGTGAACGTGCATCCGGCCAAGGCCGAGGTGCGGTTCCGCGACCCGGACGGGGTGCGCGCGCTGGTCATCGGCACGCTCGGCCGGGCGCTGGCCGGCGGCGCCGGCGGCGTGGCCCCGCCGCACCGCTTCGCCGCGCGCCCGCCGCTGCGTCCGCCCCCGCCGCCGGGCATGCCCGTCGCGCAGGCGACCGGGTTCGCCGAGGTGGCGCTGCCGTTCGCGCCGTCCGCCCGCGTGCTGCCGGACCCGGCGGCGGTCGCCGGCGAGCACAAGCTGGGCGCGCCGGTGGCGCAGGTGCTGGACACCTACATCATCGCGGTGGCCGCGGACGGCAGCCTGGTGCTGGTCGATCAGCACGCCGCGCATGAACGCCTGACGCACGAGGCGATCCGCGACGAGATGCTGGCCGGTCGCGTGCGGTCGCAGCCGCTGCTGCTGCCGGCGGTGGTCGAGCTGGCCGCCGCCGATGCCGCCCGGGTGCTGGCCCGCGCTGGCGAGTTCGCCCGGCTCGGGCTGGAGCTGGAGGCGTTCGGGCCGGGTGCGGTGCTGGTGCGTGCGCTGCCGGCGGCCCTGGGCGCGGCCGACCCGGCGCCGCTGCTGCGCGACCTGGCCGACGAGCTGGCCGAGCTGGACGCGGCGCTGGCACTGGATGCCCGGCTGGATGCGGTGATCGCGCGCATGGCCTGCCACGGCAGCATTCGCGCCGGGCGGCGGCTGGGGGCGGCGGAGATGTCGGCCCTGTTGCGCCGGATGGAGGTGACGCCGCGCGCCGCCACCTGCAGCCACGGGCGGCCGACCTTCCTGAAGCTGAGCCGGGCCGAGATCGAGCGGCTGTTCGGGCGGCGCTGATGCCCGGACTTTCGGCACCGCCCGTCCTGTTCGCCGACGCCCGCTTCGTTGTGCTGGACAAGCCGGCCGGCCTGGCCTCGCATGCCGGGCCGGGCGGCGGCCCCAGCGTCGAGGACTGGTTCGCGCAGCTGTCGCGGCGGCGCGACGGGCCATGGCTGGCGCACCGGCTGGACCGCGACACCGCCGGCTGCCTGGTGGTGGCTTTGCGGCGGGCGGCGCTGCTTGAGGCGCAGGCGGCGTTCGCGCAGGGCGGGTGCGCAAGACCTACTGGGCCGTGGTGCGCGGCCGGCCGAACGCGGATCGCGGCACGATCGACCTGCCGTTGCGCAAGGTCAGCGATCCCGGCGGCTGGCGCATGGCCGCGGGCGCCGGAGGCCAGTCCGGCGTTGACCGAGTGGCGGGTGCGCGGTCTGGCGGACGGCGTCGCCTGGCTGGAACTGCATCCGCGCACCGGGCGGACGCATCAGGTGCGGGCGCATTGCGCGGCCCTCGGCTGCCCGGTGCTGGGCGATCCGGTCTATGGCGACGGCGACGGACGGCTGCAGCTGCTGGCGCGGGCGATCGAACTGCCGTTGCTGCCGCCGCTGGCCGCCGAGGCTTCGATGCCGGAGCACATGCGCGACGCGATGGGCGGTTGCGGGTGGCGGGCGGCTGGCGCGTAGCGGAGGTGAGCGCCCGCCAACGCCGCTCTATGCGACGCGGCGCGGCTCCTCCAGCGTCAGGTGCGCGATGTAGCCCGACCGGCTCTCGCCGGCCGCCCGGGCCAGGGCGTCCAGCCGCTTCAGCACGCGGCGCGGCAGGGTGATATTCACCCGCTCGACGGCATCATCAAGCAGCGCCGGGTCCAGCGAGATGACGCCGAACGTCCAGCCCGCATAATCTGGATGCCGGCGAATCGCCTCCAGGCTGCTCGCAGGCGGGATGGCCCCGCCGGCATCCGACGCGGCGTCCACCACCTCGTCCAGCGTGTCTCCGGCCGAGAAGCAGCCGGGCAGGTCAGGGACGACGCCGCCGAATGCCGCCGTGTCGGTGCCTGTTTCAATGGCGACGGGGTAGCGCATGTGCGGCTTCCTGCTCTCGACGTAAGCGGCCGGTGCGGCCTTGCCATCGTCGCGCGGTTCGCCCGCGTCCGGATATCAGCACAACCCAGCATCACACAACCGGCGCTGCCCCGCGGCCGGTGGCCGTGGCACACCGGGGCATGGCCCCGTCCCAGCTGTCGCTGCGCCACGCCTTGCTCGGACTGGCCGTGGTCGCGGTGTGGGGCAGCAATTTCGTGGTTATCCGGTTCGTGCTGGACCAGATGCCGCCGCTGCTGTTCGCCGCACTCCGCTTCAGCATCGCGCTGCTTCCGGCGGTGTTCCTGATCCGCCGCCCGCGCGTGCCCTGGAGCAACCTGGCGCTGTATGGCGCGCTGATCGGGGCCGGCCAGTTCGGGCTGCTGTACATCGCGATGCAGGGCCACATCTCTCCCGGTCTCGCCTCGCTGGTGATCCAGATGCAGGTGTTCTTCACGATCGGCCTGTCGGTGGCGCTGTCGGGCGAGCGGGTGCAGGTGCTGCAATGGCTCGCCCTGCTGCTCGCCGCCGCGGGGATCGGCGTCATCGCGGCGCACGCCGACGCCGCCACGACTCCGCTCGGGCTGGCGCTGGTGCTGGTCGCCGCACTCTGCTGGGCGTGCGGCAACCTGCTGGTGCGGGTGAATCGCGGCGGCAATATGCTGGCCTACGTGGTCTGGGCCAGCCTGTTCTCCGCCCCGCCGCTGTTCGCGCTGTCCTGGGCGTTCGAGGGCGGCCCGGCCATCCTGCACAGCCTCGGCCACGCCACCGTTGCAGCGTGGCTGGCGGTGCTGTGGCAGGCCGTCGGCAACACGCTGTTCGGCTACGCCGCCTGGGGCTTCCTGCTGGCGCGCTATCCGTCTGCGGTGGTCTCGCCGCTGGCGCTGCTGGTCCCGGTGGTGGGCATGGCCAGCTCGGCCTGGTGGCTGGGCGAGCCGATGCCGGGCTGGAAGCTGCTGGCCGCGATGCTGGTGATCTGCGGGCTGGTGCTGGGCATGCTGGCGCCGCGCTGGCTGCCGGCACCCGCGCCGCGTGCCGCCGGCGGCTGAGCGCGCGTCAGCCGATCAGCACCCACAGCCGAAAGGCTCCCGTCTCCCACCAGCCCTGACGGCGCAGTCCCGGGGTGGCGAGGGCGCGGACGCGCGACGCAACTCCGCCGCTCAGGTCGCGGTCCAATGCGGCGAGAACATCCGCGGACGCCGTGCTGAGCGCCTGCGGCTGCGCGCGCAACGACGCGACATGGGCGCGCAGCAGCGTGGCGAACTGCGTCGGGCCGCGCCGCAGCGCCGCGATCGCGCGGGCGGCGAAGCCGGGCGGCGCGCCGACCGCATTGCCCTGGTGCTGGCGATACAGCAGCACCGGGGTTTCATCGCGCAGCACCGCCCCGCCGGCTGCGCTGACCAGCAGATAGCACCACCAGTCATGCAAGGTGCCCGGCGGCGGCGCGCTGGCGGCGACCAGCCGCGCGGCGGCGGGCGTCAGCATGATGGTGCAGCCGGTCGCGATATTCTGCGTCAGCGCCTGCGGAAATCCTGCCGGGCGGCGCAGCCGCTCCGATTGCGCCACCCGGTTCAGCCCGGCATCGACCCGCCAGTAGCGCGCGCAGTACAGCGTGGCGTTCTGGGCCGTCCCCTGGCCTGCTCCCTTGCCGGCCGGCAGCATCGCCATGCCGCGCGCGAGCTTGCCGGGCAGCCAGACATCGTCCTGGTCGGCGAACGCGACGGCGTCCGCCTCGTCCAGCGTTGGCGCGACGTCGCGCAGCAGCCGCATGTAGCTCGCCAGCACGCCGACATTGCCGGCCGGCGCGGCGTGTTCGACGCACCGCCCGCGTGCCGGCCCGGCGGCGAAGGCGCGCATGATGGCAGCCGTGCCGTCGCGCGAGCCGTCGTCGCGCCAGTGCAGGGTCCAGCTGGCGTGGGTCTGCGCCAGCAGGCTCCCGAGCTGCTCGGGCAGGAAGCGCGCGCCGTCATAGGTGGACAGCAGGATCGCGACGCGCCGGGCGGGGTCTGGCGGTGGGCGCGGCATTGCGCCGGCTCAGCCGGCGGCGACGGCTGCCACGGTGCGCGCGACCGCGTCGCGCCAATCCGGCAGGCGCAGGCCGAACACGCGTTGCAGCCTGCCGCAATCGAGCCGCGAATCGGCCGGACGGCGCGCCGGGGTCGGCCAGTCGCCGGTGGCGATCGCTTCCACCGCGGCGTGCGGCAGGCCGTGCTTCGCGGCCTCGGCGAACACCGACGTCGCCAAGCCGTGCCAACTCGTCTCGCCGCTGCCGGCGGCGTGCAGGATGCCGGCGAACTCGTCGCGCCATTCGCCTTCCACGCGCCCGGCCAGCCCCAGGATCGCCGTGGCGAGGTCGTCGGCCGAGGTCGGCGTGCCGATCTGGTCGGCGACCACGCGCAGCCGGTCGGTCTTCCGTGCGGCGTTCAGCATGGTCAGCACGAAGTTGCTGCCGCGCGGGCCGTACACCCAGGCGGTGCGCAGCACGATGGCGCGCGGGCAGGCCGCCAGCACCGCCTGCTCGCCGGCCAGCTTGGTGGCACCGTACACGCCGGTTGGATTGGGGGCGTCGGTCTCGACATACGGCGCGCCCTTGTCGCCGTCGAACACGTAGTCGGTCGAGACATGGATCAGCGGGATGTTCGTCGCCGCGCAGTACTGCGCCAGCGCGGCCGGGCCGTCGCGGTTGGCGCGCATCGCCGCTTCCGGCTCGGTCTGGGCGCGATCGACCGCGGTGTAGGCGGCGGCGTTGACCAGCACGCGAGGGCGCGCCGCGCGCACCGCGTCCAGCAGCGTGTCGGGGCGATCGAAGTCGAACGCGGGGCGGCCGATGACGCGAACATCGCCTGACGCCGCCAGCGCGGAGGCGAGCTGCCCGGCCCCGCCGGTCACGAGGATGGTCACGCCCTCACCGCCGCCCTCTGCCCGACGTAACGGTCTTGCCTCAAGCGTGGAACCACGGGTCGCATTCGCCCAGCCGCGGCAGCCTCGCGTCCTTGTCGGACAGCACGGCCGCATTCGGCGCGACCGGCCATGGTAATGCCAGATCGGGATCGTTCCAGATCACGCCGCGCTCGCTGTCGCGGTCATAATCTGCGGTGACTTTGTAGAACACCTCGGTGTCCGCCTCGAGCGTGACGAAACCGTGCAGGAAGCCGACCGGCACCCAGAGCTGCTGGCCGTTATCCGCCGACAGCTCGGCCGCCGCGTGGCGCCCGTAGGTGGCCGAGCCGTGCCGGATGTCCACCGCCACGTCCCAGATCCGTCCGCGCAGCACGCGCACCAGCTTGCCCTGCGCGCGCGCGCCAATCTGGCAATGCAGGCCGCGCACCGTGCCGGCATGCGCCGAGAAGCTCTGGTTGTCCTGGCGGAACGGACCGGCCACGCCGGCCTCGGCGAACTTGCCCGCCGCATAGACTTCCGAGAACCAGCCGCGCGAATCCGAAAAGCGCGGCGGCTCCAGCCGGATCACCTCGGCAATCGACAGCCGCTCGGCCTTCATGCGCGCCCCCGTTCAGGCATGTTCGCCATCGGCCAGCTCCTGCAGCACCCGGCCGAGCTCCGTCTTGCCCAGCGCGCGCGCCTGCGCACGCAGGTGCGCCGCGTCGATCCAGCCCATGCGGAACGCCACTTCCTCCGGGCTGCCGACCAGCATACCCTGGCGCGACTGGATCGTCTGCACGAAGGTCGCCGCCTGCAGCAGCGAATCCGGCGTGCCGGCGTCGAGCCAGGCGCAGCCGCGGCCCAGCCGCTCGACATGCAGCGAGCCCTCGTCGAGGTACATCCGGTTCAGGTCGGTGATCTCCAGCTCGCCGCGATGCGACGGCTTCACCCGCGCCGCCATCTCGCCGACGCGGGCGTCGTAGAAATACAGGCCGATCACCGCCCAGTTGCTTTGCGGTGCGGCCGGCTTCTCGATGATGTCGCGCGCCCGGCCGTCGCCGTCAATCGTGACGACTCCGTAGCGTTCTGGGTCGCGCACCTGATAGGCGAAGACCGAGGCGCCTGCGCTGCGCGCGGCGGCCTTGCGCAGCAGCACCGAAAGGTGGTCGGCGAAGATCAGGTTGTCGCCCAGCGCCAGGGCGCAGGCCTGTCCGTCCATCCAGTCGCGGCCGATGACGAAGGCCTGCGCCAGGCCTTCGGGTCGCGGCTGCTCGGCATAGCCGATGCGCACCCCGAGCCGCTCGCCATCGCCCAGCAGGCGGCGGAACTGCGGCAGGTCGCCGGGCGTGGAGATCACCAGGATGTCGCGGATGCCGGCCAGCATCAGCACCGACAGCGGATAGTAGATCATCGGCTTGTCATAGACCGGCAGCATCTGCTTGCTGGATGCCAGCGTCATCGGATGCAGCCGGGTGCCCGATCCGCCGGCCAGCAGGATGCCCTTCTGCATCAGGCGGCGTCCTGCCGCGGCGCGGCCGCGCCCAGGCGTTGCCCAGCATAGCCGCGGGCGCGCACGCCCTGCCACCACGCCCGGTTGGCCAGGTACCAGTCAACGGTCTTGGCCAGCCCGGCCTCGAAATCATGCGGCGCGCGCCAATCCAGCGCCGCCTCGCTGCGGCTTGGGTCGATCTCGTAGCGGAAATCATGGCCTGGACGGTCCGAGACGAACTCGATCAGCCGCGCCCGCGGGCCGGCCGGATCGGGCAGGCGCGCATCGAGCGCCGCACAGATGGCCCGCACCACGTCGAGGTTGCTGCGCGGCTGGCGCGCGCCGATGGCGTAGGTCTGTCCGACCTGGCCGCGCTCCAGCACCGCCACCAGGGCGGCCGCGTGGTCATCGACATACAACCAGTCGCGCAGGTTGGAGCCGTCGCCGTACACCGGCAGCGGGCGTCCTTCCAGCGCGTTCAGCAGCACCAGCGGAATGAGCTTTTCCGGGAATTGCCAGGGGCCGTAGTTGTTGGTCGTGTTGCTGACCAGCGTCGGCAGGCCATACGTGTGGTGCCAGGCGCGCACGAGATGGTCCGACGCCGCCTTGCTCGCCGAATACGGGCTGCGCGGGTCATAGGCGGTGGTCTCGTTGAACGGCGCATCGTCCGCGCCCAGCGCGCCGAACACCTCGTCGGTCGAGACGTGATGGAAACGGAACGTGGCGCGGCGCGCGGCCGGCAGGGTCGCGCAATAGGCGCGGGCGGCGTCCAGCAGGGTGAACGTGCCGATCACGTTTGTCTGCACGAACGCCGCCGGGCCGTCGATCGAGCGGTCCACATGCGTCTCGGCCGCCAGGTGCATGACCGCGTCCGGCTGGTAGGTCGCGAACACTTGCGCAACCGCACCGGGATCGGCAATGTCGGCGCGAACCAGGGTGTGACGGTTGCTGGAGCGCGCGGATTCCAGCGCATCCTCCGAGGCGGCATAGGTCAGCTTGTCGAGATTGACGACGCTGTGCTCGGTAGCGGCGATCAGATGGCGTATGACGGCCGAGCCGATGAAGCCGCATCCACCCGTCACCAACACTCGCATGCGATACTCCCGAAAGCGCCCAGGCGCGTCTGGTTCTGACGTACCTGGTTCAGGCGCATCTGACCCAGGCGTGTCCGGCGTGGTGGCGGGCGTTTTGACAGCCCGCCGCGACCGGGGCAACCCTGCCGTCGCAACGACCTCGGAACAGGTGCCAAGGATGGCCAGTGATTGATGGCCAGGTGATCGGGGGCCAGCTGATCGATGGCCGGCTGATTGATGGCCGGCTGACCGGCGACCTGCGGCGGGCGCATCGCCTGCTCTGCTCGCCGCTGATCGAGGAGGCGGAGTTCCGCGCCGCCCTGGGCGACGGGCGGGCGAATATCGGCACGGTCGCGCGCTACCTGCGACTGTCGGCGGCGGAGCGTCCGGCGCTGACGCCGTTCTTCGACCCGGTGTTCTACCGCATCCATAGCCGCGACCTGCCCGATGATGCCGACCCGCTGCTGGAGTTCCTCGATCATGGTCTGGCGGCCTGGCGCGACCCGCATCCGCTGATCGACCTGCGCCACATCGCCGGACAGGATGAGTTGCTGCTCGGTGATCCGCCGGACGGCGCGGCCGTGGCCGCCGTGCTGGCTGGGGATCTGGCCGATCCCAGCCCGTATTTCGACCGCGCCTTCTACGCCGCGCAGCTGGGATCGCCGCCGCCGGCCGGCAGCGGCGGCCTGCTGCGCCATTTCCTGACCGCCGGGCTGGCCGATGGCAGGCAGCCGAATCGCTGGCTCGATCCCGACTGGTACGGCGCGGCCTACGACGACGTGCCGGCCGGGCGCTATGCGGCGCTGCGCCATTTCGTGCTGCTGGGCGACCCGCTCGGCCGCGCCAGTGGGACGCTGTTCGACGGCGCGCTGTACCAGCGCCGCTACACCGATGTCGCCGACGCGCGCATGGCCCCGCTGCGGCACTTCCTGGCCTATGGGCGGCAGGAGGGCCGCCAGCCGGCCAGCGACCGGCCGCCGCCGCGCCCGCGCGCCGCGCCCGCCGCCGAGTTCGACGTGGGCGAGGCGGCGCCGATCGAGCCGGCGGCGCTGCTGGCCGGTCACGCCGCGCTGGCACGGCGGCTCGATGCCCTGCGCCAGGCCGACAAGGACGCGGTGCAGGTCGAGCCGCCGCCGCTTGTGGTCAGCCACAGCCCGGCCGCCGACCTGGCGCGCATCCGCCTGCCGGCCAGCGCTGCGCCGCGCCTGTCGATCCTGATCGCCGCCCATGAACAGGCGGCGCACACCGTCGCCTGCCTGCTGGCCATCAGCGCCAACCCGCCGGCCTGCGGGTTCGAGGTGGTGCTGGCCGATGACGGCTCGCGCGGGCCGGTCTATGCCCGCCTGGCGGCGGTGGCCAACCTGGCGCATGTGCGCCTGCCGGCGAATTGCGGGTTCGTCCACGCCTGCAACGCCGGCTTCCGGCGCTGCCGCGGCGAGTATGTGCTGCTGCTCAACAACGATGCGCAACCGCTGCCGGGGGCCATTGACCGGCTGGTGGCCTCACTCGACGACGACCCAGGACTCGCTGCCGTGGGGCCGAAGATTGTCTATCCGGACGGCCGGCTGCAGGAGGCCGGGTGCTTCCTGCGGCCGGACGGCGAGAGCGGCATGGTCGGACTGTTCGCCGACCCGGCCGACCCGCAATTCGGCTTCGACCGCGACGTGGCCTATTGCTCGGGCGCCGCCCTGCTGCTGCGCCGCTCGGCGCTGGGCGATGCGCTGTTCGACGACGCCTATGCGCCGGCCTATTGCGAGGACGCCGACCTGTGCCTGCGGCTGCGCGCGGCGGGGCATCGCGTGCGCTACATCGCCGGCGCCCGCGTGGTCCATCACCTGAGCGCAAGCAGCGAACCGCGCCACGCCGCCCGCCGGCACAGGCTGATCGCGCGCAACCAGGCGCGGCTGCAGGCGCGCTGGGCCGAGTCGCTGGCGGCGATGGACCGGGTGCGGCCGATCGCCTTCTACCTGCCGCAGTTCCACCCCATCCCGCAGAACGATCTGTGGTGGGGCGCGGGCTTCACCGAATGGAGCAACGTGGTGCGCGCGCGGCCGAGCTATGCCGGGCACTACCAGCCGCATCTGCCGGCCGATCTCGGGTTCTACGACCTGCGCGTGGCCGAGACCCTGCGGCGGCAGGCGGCGCTGGCGCGGCGCTACGGCATCGAGGGATTCTGCGTCTATCACTACGATTTCGGCAGCCAGCGCCTGCTGGACGCGCCGATGGCGGTGCTGCATGCCAATCCGGACATCGCGTTCCGTCATTGCCTGTGCTGGGCCAACGAAAACTGGACCCGCAACTGGGACGGCGGCGCGCGCGAAATCCTGGTCGAGCAGCAATACGATCGGATCACCCTGGATCGCGTGATCGCCGACGCGGTGCGCCACGCCGCCGATCCGCGCTACATCCGGGTCGAGGGCCAGCCGCTGTTCCTGGTCTATCGCCCGCTGCGCCTGCCCGATGCCGCCGGCTTTTCCGCCCGGCTGCGCGCGGCGTTCCGCGCCGCCGGGTTCGCCGGCGCGCACCTGGCCTATGTGGAAAGCATGGAGGCGGCCGGGCACGGACTGCGCCCGGCGGATATCGGGTTCGACGCCGCCGTGGAGTTCCCGCCGCACGGCAGCGCGGTGGCCGCGGAGGACGCCGCTGCGATCGTCAAGCCGGGCTGGGCCGGCTATCGCTATGATTACGCCGAGACGGTGCTGGCCTTCCTGCGCCGCGAGGGCGTGGGCCACCGGCGCTACCCGACGGTGTTCCCGAGCTGGGACAACACGCCGCGGCAAGCCATGCACGGCACCAGCTTCGACGGCGCCACGCCGGAGGCGTTCGGGTTCTATGTCGAGCAGACGATCGAGGCGATGCGCGGCATACCTGGCTGGCGAGCACCGGCTGCTGTTCATCAACGCCTGGAACGAGTGGGCCGAGGGCGCGCATCTGGAGCCGGACAGCGGCTATGGCCATCGCTGGCTGGAGGCGCTGCGCGGCGCGCTGGACGCACGGGCCTGGCATTGACCGCGGCGCCGGAGGACGTGCCGATCACGCTGGTCGGCCACCCGTTCGCGCCGATCGGCATGGGCGAGCAACTGCGCAGCCACGTCGCGGCGCTCGACGCGATGCGCCTGCAGCATGGCGTGCTGGACATCTTCCGCCACAGCAGCCGCACCGACGACGCGCACGCGGCGATGCTTGACGGGCGCGAGATCGCCGCCGCGCCGGGCGGCATCCGCATCTTCCACGTCAACGGCAACGAGGTGGAGCGCGTGCTGGATGCGTTCGCCGCGCGCGGCGGCAGCTTCGAGGATGGCTACAACATCGTCATGCCGGCCTGGGAACTGTCGGTCTATCCATCCGAATGGACGCCGGGGCTGCGCCGCTTCGACGAGATCTGGGCAATCTCGCGCTTTGTGCAGGTCGGGCTCGCCGCGGCCGGGCTGGCCAGCCATCTGGTTGGCCAGTCGGTCGAGCCGCCGCCGGGACCGAGGCTGCCGCGCCGCTGGTTCGCCATCCGCGAAAGCGCCTTCGTGCTGCTGCACATGCTGGACCTGTCATCCTATGCCGAGCGCAAGAATCCGCAGGCGGCGCGCAAGCTGTTCGCAGCGCTGCGCGCCGCCCGGCCGGCCGCGGACCTGCAACTGGTCATCAAGGTCAAGAATGCCGAGGTGGCGGCCGAGGAGTGGGCGGCGGCGCTGCCGGCCGATCCGCACATGCGCGTCATCAGCGCGCCGCTCGACAGTCTCGGCGCACGCAGCCTGATCGCGGCCTGCGACTGCTTCGTGTCGCTGCACCGCGCGGAAGGCTTCGGGCGCGGCCTGGGCGAGGCGATGGCGATGGGGCGGCTGGCGCTGGGCACCGGCTGGTCGGGCAATCTGGACTTCATGTCCGATGCCAATTCCGTGCTGGTCCCGGCGGCCATGGTCGCGGTGCGGCGCGGGGCCTATCCGCATGGGCGCGGCCAGCGCTGGGCCGAGCCGGATCTGGCCACGGCCGCGGCGCGGCTGCTGGCGCTGATCGACGACCCGGCGCAGGCCGCAGCCCTGGCGGCACGCGGCCGGCGCGAGGTGCTGGCCTCGCACGGGCACCGCGCGGTGGGCCTGCGCATCCTGGACCGGCTGGAGCGCATCGTTGCCGAGCGGCCCGGCCTGGCGTCGTCGGCACCGGCGGCGCGCGGGCAGGGTGCGCGGCAGAGGCGGCGGGCCTCGGGCGGATGCTGAACTGGGTGCTGGCGGCGATCGCCGCGGCGCTTTGGAGCACCGCGTATAGCTGGTATTTCGTTCCCGACCTGCGGCGCTGGCTGTGGCGCCGTCGCCGCCGCCGCCAGGCCGCCGAGGCGCAGCGGGCGCAGGCTGGATCCGCCTGGATGCGTCGCGGCCCCGGCCCGCGTGGCCGGCCACCATTGCCCCAGCCGTGGCCGCACGAAGGGCCGCAGGCTGGCGCGCGGCCGGCCGGGTCGCGGCGACCCGAGGCGAAGCCGGGCGCAACGATCATCCCGTTCCCACCGCGCCGCCCGGATCGCACCCCGCGCGGCTAAGCGTCCGTGACCGACTGTTGCAGCCGCGCCACGCTGCGCGGTTGCGGCGGCGCAACGGCTGTCAACGCGCTTGACCGCGGACCGTCGCCGCACGCACAACCAATCCAACAACGAACGCCGTGGAACACGAACGACCGCGCGGCTTCATACCACAGACGCTAGTTGTCATAGAAGTGTCACAAAAGCGAGCGTGGTTTTGCTTGCCAGGGCCTGGCCTGGCGAGCGGCAGGAACGAGGGACATGGTGATGACAAGAACATCGGCTTTGCGGACGACGGCGCTGCTCGCCGCGACGGCGCTGGCCGGGGGTATGTTCGCCAGCCATCCCGCGGCGGCGCAGGACGCCGCGCAGTTGCAGGCGATCCAGCAGCAGATCTCCCAGTTGCAGGCGCAGCTGCGCCGGCTGCAGCGCGAGGCGGCCTCGCGCGACGCGGCGCTGCGGCAGGCGCAGCAGGACGCCGCCCAGGCGCGCGCGCAGGCCGCGCAGGCGATGCAGCAGGCCTCCGTCCGTCCGGCCGCGCCGCCGGCCGCGAGCTATCCGCCCGGCACCTATGCACAAGGCCCGCAGCAGGGCGGCAGCGGCTTCTCGCTCGGCACGCCGAACCCGAACGCCAGTTCGCTCGCCAGCGCCAGCCCGGCTTCGGTCACCACCACCTCGGTCGATCGGAACAACCCGACCTTCCGTCTCGGCGGCGTGACCGTGACGCTGGGCGGGTTCATCGACACCACCGCGCTGTATCGCAGCCGCAACCTGACTGCGGGCACCTCGACCAGCTTCAACTCCATTCCGTACTCGAACAGCGTCAACGCGCACCTGAACGAGTTCCGCGTCACCGCGCAGCCGACCCGGTTCAGCATCCTGGTGCAAGGCAAGCCAAGCGCCACGATCAACCTGGCCGGCTACTTCGAAGGCGACTTCAACGCCTCGGGCACCACCTCCAACTCCAACCAGACCAATGGCTACGTGCCGCGCATGCGCCTCGCCTACGCCCAGTACCGACGACTCGCGCTACGGGCTGCATCTGCTGTTCGGCCAGGACTGGAGCCTGGCCGTCGGCAACCTGGTCGGCATCACGCCGCGCAAGGAGTTGATCCCGCCGGTGATCGATGCCGGCTATTTTCCGGGCTTCGTCTACACGCGCGCGCCGCAGGTCCGCGTGGTCAAGGATTTCGGCGGCAGATACTGGCTCGGCGCCTCGCTGGAAGCGCCGCAGGAAACCTATTCCTTTGCTGGCGCCACGGCATCGACCTCGGTGCCGAACCTGACCTTGCCGCCGCTGTCCGGCCAAAAGGCAGGCGATGCGCTGACCTTCAACAGTCTCGGATCCGGCTATCTGAACTCGACTACCAGCTACAGCTATGACACCGCGCCCGACATCATCGTGAAGGCGGCCGCCGACCCCGGCTGGGGTCACTACGAGGCGTACGGTCTGGGCACGTTCTTCAAGGCGCGCACGTCGGTGCTGGGCGCGGGCGACACGCGCACCGTGTTCGGCGGCGGCGTCGGCGGCTCGACGGTGTTGCCGATCGTCGCGAAATACGTCGACCTGACCGGCAACGTGCTGGCCGGGTACGGCGTCGGCCGCTACGGCGCGAGCCAGCTGCCGGACGCCACGTTCAAGGCCAACGGCGCCCCGGCCCCGTTGCCCGAGATCATCGGCAATGTCGGCATCGTGGCGCACCCGGTCAAATCGGTCGATCTCTACACCTTCGTCGGCACCGAGCAGATCGGCCGCAGCAGCTTTACCGCCGGCTCCGGCAGCAAGACCGCAGGCTTCGGCTACGGCACCTCGTTCGTCGCCACGGCCGGATGCGGCATCGAGCTGGCCACGACCTGCAGCGCGCAGACCCGCGCGCTGGACGACGTGACGATCGGCGCCTGGTGGCGCTTCCTGCATGGCGGGTTCGGCACGCTGCAGGCCGGCGTGCAGTACAGCTATGTCAAGAAGATCGCCTTCCACGGCGTCGGCGGCAAGCCGGATACCGACGAGAACATCGCGTTCTTCACCTTGCGCTACCTGCCGTTCCAGTAAGCGGCGGGCTCAAGCCGGGTCGGAGATCGCCTCCGGCCCGGAGTCCGGCTCCAGGTCGTGCAGCCGGGTCAGGTCGGCGGTGATGTGCCCGGACTCATCGACCGAGACCGCATCGGCGAAGCGCATGCCGAACATGATGTTGTCTGGACCATAGTCCTGCATGTCGTGCACAGTCGCCGCCAGCACCGGGTCGCGCGCCTCGACCGACAGGAACAGCCGCGCCGTCTCGCGCGCTAGGCGGTGGGCGTCGTAGCCGGCCAGCGGACTGTCCGCGTCGATGACGTGCAGCAGCGTCCAGGTCAGCGCGAAGATCGGCAGGCGCGGACGTTCCAGGCGCAATTCATGGGGACGGCGGAACATCTGCCCTTCGGCGGTCCGCTCGGCCAGCAGCGCGGTCAACTGGGCGCTGGCGTTGGTCAGGTTCGCCGCGCGCGCGTTCGCCAGTCGCACCATCAGCGTCAGCTTGCCGTCGTGTCGGCTGATGACGCATTGGCGGGCGAAGGTCATGCGCGGGCGCGGGCGCGAGATGCGGACGAACAGCAGGCCGGTGGTGATTGCGGTGAAGCCCATGCCGACCAAGATCTCGATGCTTGCAACGATGTGCCCGTACAGCGTCTGCGGCGCCATCACGCCATAGCCGACGGTTGCCAGCGTCTCGATGCTGAAGAAGAACGCATCCAGGAACGATCCGGCGCGCACGTTGGCGACCGACCCCGGGCGCATCGTGTACAGCGCCCCGAACAGCAGGTTCAGCAGCAGGTCCACGCACAGCACGGCAACCAGGAAACGCCACCAGCTCAGGCCGACGGCGAAGTGGTACGGGTCGCGCCAGTCGTAGCGCGCCGCGCCGCGTTTGGTCAGCTCGAAGGCGCCGACGCAAATCTGCATTTCGCTGACCCGGGCTGCTCGGGGCTGCCGCGGAGGCTTCATCGCGGCCGCCGCAGCAGCAGGCGCACCGATCCGGGATTGGCCGGATGCGGATGGCTCGCGGCCAGCAGCAGCGGGCGCAGCGCAGGCGAGTTCAGCCAGAACGGCAGTTCGCGCCGGATCACGCCGCCGCCCTCGCCGGCGCCGCGGCCGGTGATCACCTCGACGCAGCGCACCCGGTCGGCATGGGCGGCGCGCACGAAAGCGTCGAGCGCGACAAAGGCGGCCTGCGCGCTGCGGCCGTGCAGATCGAGCGTGCGCGCCGGCGCCAGCTTGCCGCCGCGCAGCCGGTTCCAGCTGGCGCGGTCCAGTCCGCCCGGGTTCTCGCCCACCGCCAGCGCCGTCGGCCGCACGCCCGGCGGCGCCGCGCGCGGTCGCGGCCCCGCCGGCACCGGCTGGGTTTCGGGCGGCGGCTGCGGGCCTGCCGGAACGGGGGGCAGGATGCGGCCGGGCAGCAGGCGGACGCGCCGGGCGAACTCGGCCCACTCGGCGCGCTCGGCCTCGCTCAGGATGCGGCGGCGGGACTGGGTGCGCATGCCGCGTGTATTGGCAATCCGCACCCGCTTCGTCCATGCCTCCCGGGCCGGCCCCGTCGTTCGGCGGGTCGCCTCAGTGGTGCTGCAGCTCGTCGGACAGCATCTGCCCGCCCGGCGTCTTGAAGTCCTGCAGCACGAACATCTGCCCGTCCTGCGTCACCACGATGCTGCCGGGCGCCAGCTTCTGGGCGTGCTGCATCATCATTGCCAGCATCGCCGGGTCGTTGAAGTTGTCCATCTCCTTCAGGGTGCCGGCATTGTCGTAGAACTCGATCCGGCGGCGGGGATTGTCGCCCGGCGCGGCGAAGGCCGGAGCAGCGATCGACAGGGTCAGCAGGGCAAGGGCGATGGTCTTCTTCATGGCGGTCTCTCCTGGATGGCAAGGCGGTTCATTCCGCAGCATCCAGTTCGCCGCCGCGCGCCGGCCATTACGCGCGCGCGGCAAGATTATTTCACGGTAACACTGTAACGATCGGGCGCGGCCAACCGGGCCGGGTCTGGACCGGGTGCGGGGCTTGCGCGACCTTCGCCCGGTGGTTAGGAACAGCTCGGCGGATGGGCGCGTAGCTCAGCGGTAGAGCATCGCCTTGACATGGCGGGGGTCACAGGTTCAATCCCTGTCGCGCCCACCATCCGCCGTGCCGATGCCAAAGCTCGCGGCGATATGCGCGGCCAGCACCTCGGTCACCGCCGCGCGCGGCTCGCGGCCTTTCAGCAGTAACAGTGCGGTCTCGGGCAGCGGCGGCAGCCCGTCGCCGGGCGGCAGAACGCGTAGCCCCTCCGGCAGCCACGCCACCGGCGATACCGTCACCGCGAGGCCCGCCAGGACCGGCGCGTGGGTGCCCGCCAGGGTCGCCGAGGTGTAGGCGACGCGGTAGCGGCGGCCCTCGTCGTTCAGCGCCCGCAGCGCCGCACCTCGCCAGCAGCAATTGCCCGCGGCCAGCGCCAGCGGCAACGGATCGCGCCGATGCGGCGAGTTGCGCTCCGCCGTGATCCATTGCAGCGGCCCACGCCACAACTCGAGCGCCTCGGGCCAGAACCCGGACTCCGGATTGTCCTCGCTGCACAGGATCAGGTCGAGCTCGCCGGCCCGCAGCCGCGCGAACAGATCGCTGCTGGGCATGCACAGCACATCGACCTCGACCGCCGGATGGCTGTCCGCGAACCGCTTGAGCGCCCCCGGAAGATAGGCCAGCGCGTAGTCGTCCGGCGTGCCCAGCCGCACCGTGCCGCGCACCGTGGGGGCGTGGAACGCCATCCAGATCTCGTCGTTCAGCGCCAGCAGGTCGCGCGAGCGTTCCAGCAGGTACTGCCCGTGCGGCGTCAGCTGCACCGCGCCGCCCTTGCCGCGCTGCAGGATGCGCTGCCCCAGCACCAATTCCAGCCGCTGCACCTGCATCGACACCGCCGACTGCGTGCGCCCCACCCGCTCGGCCGCGCGGGTGAAACTGCCCTCCTCGGCGATGAAGGCGAAGGCGCGCAGCAGGTCGGGGTCGATGGCGACGGGCTGGGTCATGTCCATCAAGGTATTTGATCACCAAGATGAATGCAATTCGTTTCTCTCATCGACCGCGAGACCCCATCCTGTGTCCACCAAGGCCACAGCACAGGAGGTTTCCATGACGACCCAGCAGATCGCAGCGCCGCTGACCCGGCTTTGGCACGAAGTCGAACACGTCATGCAGGTTTGGGCGACGCGGCGCGAGCTGAGCCAGCTCGACGACCGGATGTTGAAGGATCTCGGGATTTCGCGGGCGCAGGCGGAGTTTCAGGCCGGACGGCACGGCGTCTGGCATATCGGCCCGCATCACGACGCCTGACGCTGCTGACGGGTGCCGCTGCCGGGACGTGGCAATGTTCTTGCGGCGTCGCCCGCTGGCGCTGCACCCGGCCAGAGCTGCAGGACCGCCGGAGTTGGGCGGGCGGTCGGAGTTGAACAGACGGTCGGCGCCGCGCTATTCGCGCCGCTCCCACCGCCGCTCGCCCTGCTGCCAGTAGGTCAGCACGTGCCCGGCCGCCCGTGCGGTCCGGTAGCGATCGCGCGCGGCCTGCACGGCCGCTTCGTCGCGGCCGTCGAACAGGTCGAACACGCGCGCGAAACCGTCCAGCCGTGCGCTTGACGCGCCGCCGACCAGGAACAGGAACCGCGCCCCGTTCGGCGCCGCGTCGTCGTCGGCCAGCCAGATCGGCTGCAGTTCGGCGTCGCCCTCGGCCGGGCCGCCATGCGGCAGCCAGTCGGGTTCGGCGCACGTCCATAGCGCGCGATCGAGGTCGGCGCGCAGCGCCGGATCGGGGCACGCCACGCAGGCCCGCTCGCCGGCGGCCAGCGTGCGGCCGAGCAGGGCAGGGAGCGCCTGCGCGACTTCGCTGCGGGTCAGGTGGTAGAAGCCGATTTCGGACAGGCGCCCGCTCTCTCGATTAGCTTTCGTACTGGCGATTAGCTTTCGTACTGGTCCGCCACCAGCCGGTCGAGCAGCCGCACGCCGTAGCCGGTGGCGCCCTTGGCGTGCAGCGGCGCGTCCTTGCTGGCCCAGGCCATGCCGGCAATGTCCAGATGCGCCCAGGGCCGTCCGGTCACGAAGCGCTGCAGGAAATGCGCCGCGGTGATCGCCCCGCCCGGCCGGCCGCCGACATGCTTCATGTCGGCGATGTCGCTCTTCAGGCCCTTGTCATAGGCGTCGTGCATCGGCATCCGCCACAGCTTCTCGCCGGTCTCGCGGCCGGCGGCGGCCAGACGCTCGGACAGCGCGTCGTCGTTGCTGAAGCAGCCGGCATATTCATGCCCCAGGGCGACGATGATCGCTCCGGTCAGGGTTGCCAGATCAACCATGAAGCGCGGCTCGAACCGCTTCTGCGCGTAGTGCAGCACGTCCGCCAGCACCATGCGGCCCTCGGCGTCGGTGTTGATGATCTCGACCGTCTGGCCGGACGCGGTGCGCACCACGTCGCCGGGCCGCTGCGCCGTGCCGGACGGCATGTTCTCCACAAGCCCGACCAGACCCACCGCATCGACGCGCGCGCGCCGCCCGGCCAGGGCGGCCATCACGCCGACCACGGCGCCGGCGCCGGCCATGTCCCATTTCATGTCCTCCATCCCGGCCGCCGGCTTGATGCTGATGCCGCCGGTGTCGAAGGTGACGCCCTTGCCGATGAAGGCGACGGGCTTCTCGGCGCTGCTGCCATCAGCGGCGGTAGGCGCGCCGTTCCAGCGCATCACCACCATGCGCGGCTCCTGCGCGCTGCCCTGCGACACGCCGAGCAGCGCGCCGAAGCCGAACTCGGCCAGCTGCGCCGGCCCGAACACCTCGATGTCCAGCCCCAGCCCGGCCAGCGCCTGGATGCGGGTCGCCATCTCGGAGGGGGTCAGCACGTTGGGCGGCTCGCTCACCAGCTCGCGGGTGACGAACACGCCATGCGCCACCGCGCGCAGCGGATCGAAGGCTTGCGCCGCCGCCTCGGGATCCTCGACGCGCACGGACAGCCGGGCCAGGCGCGGCTTGTCCTCCGGCTTCTCGTGGGTGCGGTAGCGGTCGAAGCGCCAGGCGCGCAGCACCGCGCCCAGCGCCAGATGCGCCGCCTGCTGGGCGGTCAGCGTGCGCGCCGCCACCGCCGCCTCCGGCTCGCGCGCCAGCGCTGCCGCGGCATGGCCGCCGGCCTCCTCGGCGGCCAGGGTAGTGAAGCCGTCGGCCTTGCCCAGCCCCACCGCGACCACCCGCGACAGGCCGCCGCCGGGCGCCAGGATGGTCGCGGTCTGGCCGGACTTGCCCTTGAACTCAGCCGCCTCCAGCGCGCGTGACACCGCGCCGCCGGTCGCGGCGTCGGCTGCCTGCAGCGCCGGGCTGTCCAGCGCCGCCTCGAAGAACGGCAGCACCAGGGCGCCCGAATTCGGCAGGCTCGGACGGACAAAGGCGACTTCCAGCATCGGGCGGCTCCAGGACGGTGGCGGCGGAGTGTAGCAGCGATGTCACGCGACGCCATCGCCCGCCGCCCGGCTGGCGATGGCGGGCGGCGGGCAGCCATCAAGCGGTCGCTAGGCAGGTCGCGTCGCAGCCGGTATGCAATGGCAATGGATGACACAGCCCTGCTCGGCCTCGCCGCCGACCTCGCCCGTCAGGCTGGCGCGATGATCCTCGCGGTGCGGGCGCGCGGCTTCGACACGATGCACAAGGCCGACGCGTCCCCGGTGACCGAGGCGGACCACGCCGCCGAGGCGCTGATCGTCGCCGGGCTGCGCCGCGCCGCGCCGGCCATCCCGGTGGTCGCCGAGGAGGAGATCGCGGCCGGCCACGTCCCGGCGCAGGCGGCGGAGTTCTGGCTCGTCGATCCGCTGGACGGCACCCGCGAGTTCGCCGCCGGGCGCGACGATTTCGCCGTCTGCATCGGGCTGATCCGCGACGGGCGGCCGGTGCTGGGCGTGGTCGGCGTGCCGGCGCAGGGCGAGCTGTTCGGCGGCATCGTCGGGCGCGGCGCGTGGAAGCGCAACGGCGTCGGCGAGCGCGCCATCGCCGCGCGCCGGCTGCCGCCCGAGGGCGCCACCGTGATCGCCAGCCGCAGCCACGCCAACGACCAGCGGATGGCCGAATACCTGGCCGGGCGGCAGGTCGCGGCGGTGGTCAATGCCGGCTCGGCGCTGAAGTTCTGCCGGCTGGCGGAGGGCCAAGCGGATCTGTACCCGCGTTTCGGCCGCACGATGGAGTGGGACACCGCCGCCCCGCAGGCGGTGCTGGAGGCGGCGGGCGGCTCCGTGCGCACGCTGGACGGCGTCCGGCTGGGCTACGGCAAGCCGGGCTGGGACAACCCGCATTTCATCTGCACGGGCCTGGATTGACGCGGCTGCTGGGCGCCGACCCGGCGGGCATCGCCGAAGCCGCCGCCCTGCTGCGATCCGGCGCGCTCGTCGCCTTCGGCACCGAGACCGTGTACGGCCTCGGCGCCGACGCGACCGACGCCCGCGCGGTGGCCGCCATCTTCGAGGCCAAGGGCCGGCCGCGCTTCAACCCGCTGATCTGCCACGTCGCCGACGCCGAGGCGGCGTTCGCGCATGGTGTGGCCTCGCCGCTGGCGCGCGCGCTGGCTGCGGCGTTCTGGCCGGGGCCGCTGACCCTGGTGCTGCGGCGGCGCGCGGACAGTCCGGTGGCGCTGCTGGCCGGCGCCGGGCTGGCTACCCTGGCGATGCGGGTGCCGGCGCATCCGGCGGCGCTGGCGCTGTTGCGCGCGACCGGCCGGCCGGTCGCCGCGCCGTCGGCCAACCGCTCCGGCCGGGTCAGCCCGACCACGGCCGCGCATGTGCTCGACGGGCTGGGCGGCCGGATCGCCGCGGTGCTCGACTGCGGCCCGAGCGCGATCGGTCTGGAATCGACCGTGCTGGACGCCACCGGCGAGGCTCCGGTGCTGCTGCGGCCGGGCGGCGCGACGCCGGAGGCGATCGAGGCGGTGGCTGGTCGCCTCGCGGTTCCGGCCGAGGCTGCGATCCGCTCGCCGGGGATGCTGGCCTCGCACTACGCGCCGGCATGCCCGGTGCGGCTGCGGGCGACCGAGGTGGCCGCCGACGAAGCCCTGCTGGCGTTCGGGCCGCCTCTGCCCGGAGCCGGCGCGCTGTTCCAGCTCAGCGAGGCGGGCGACCTGGCGCAGGCGGCGTCGCGGCTGTTCGATGGCCTGCGCCGCCTGGATCGGTCGGGCATGCGCGCCATCGCGGCCATGCCGGTGCCGGAGGTCGGGCTGGGGCGGGCGATCAACGACCGGTTGCAGCGGGCCGCGGCGTAAGTCGCGGCGGGCGGTCCGGGCCGGGACTGGCCGGCGAGGCCCTCTCCCCGGGACGGTTCCCGGGGAGAGGCGTGCGCCCGGCCGCGATCGGGTCGCGTCAGTAGCCGTACGGGCGGGGCACCACGACCACCGGCGGCGGCGGGCGGACATAGACCGGGGCCGGCCGCACCCGATAGGCGGGGGCGACGTAGCAGCCGGCGAGCGGCAGGGCGGCCAGTCCCAGCAGGACGGCCGTTCGCATCAGGCGTATCGCGGGCATCAGCATGTCCTTGCACTCGGGCAAGGGGTCGTCCCTCGCCACGCAAGCGCAACGTAGCCGCCGGCGATCCGTTGCGCTTGCTACAAATCGTCTCAGCCGCGCGCTGCGGCTTGGCTAGGTGGCCGAGCGCCGCGCGGCTGCCTATCTTGTCGGGATGTCAGTTCCTCCTGCTTTCCTCGACGGCGGCCGTCCCGCCGTGCCCGACCTTGTCGTGCCGCGCGGGGTCGCCCCGTTCCGCCTGCCCGGCCGGCCGGTGCGCGGGCGCTTGGTGCGGCTTGGCCCGCTTGCCGACGCGCTGTTATCGCGTCACGACCACAATCCGGTGGTCAGCCGCCTGGCCGGGCAGGCGCTGGCGCTGGCCGCCGCGCTGGGTGCCGCGCTGAAGTTCCGCGGCTCGTTCAGCTTGCAGGCCAAGGGCGATGGGCCGGTTTCGCCGCTGCTCGCCGACTGCACCGACACCGGGGCGCTGCGCTGCTACGCCCATGCCGACGCCGACAGGCTGGCGGCGCTGCTGGACCAGGATCCCGATCCCAGCGCCGCCGCGCTGCTGGGTGACGGCTATCTGGCGTTCACCGCCGACCAGGGGCCGCAGACGGAGCGCTACCAGGGGATCGTCGCAATCGAGGGCGACGATTTGGCGGCGATGACGCTGCACTATTTCCGCACCAGCGAGCAGCTGCGCTGCGCCATCCGACTGGCCTGCGCGCAAACCCCGGCGGGGTGGCGCGCCGCCGCGCTGGTGCTGGAGCGGGTGGCCGGGGACGGCGGCATCGACCCGGCCGCGGACGAGGCGGCCGAGGATGGCGAGGCCTCGGAGGAGGCGTGGCGGACGGCGACCACGCTGGCCGCCACCGTCACCGATGCCGAACTGCTGGACGATGCGCTGCCGGCGGACACCCTGTTATGGCGGCTGTTCGGCAACGAGGGCGTGGTCGCCGACCTGCCGCGGGCGTTGGCGTATGGCTGCCGCTGCTCGCGCCAGCGTCTCGCCGGGATCCTGGAAGGGTTCCCGACCGACGACCTGGACCACATGGCGGTGGACGGGACGATCGTGATGACCTGCGAGTTCTGCAACCACGATTTCCGCTTCGCCCGCGAGGAGGTGCGCGGCAAGGTGGCGGCGCGCCAGGAAAGGAACAGCTGATGCCCCATCCCGTGCTGGCCCGCCGCGCGGCGCTGCGGTTCTGCCTGGCGCTGTCCGCGACGGCCGCCCTGCCCGCCGCCCTGGCCGGGTGCGGCGGCGAGGCGCCGGCGCCCGAGGTCTTCGCGCCGCTCGATTTCAGCTATCTCACCAAGCTGCGGCTGAACGTCGCCAGCCTCGAGATCGACGACACCTGGACGCCGCCCGCCGACAGCGGTCAGCACGTCGAATACCTGTCTCCGGTGCAGCCGATCGACGCGCTGCGCCAGATGGCGCAGCAGCGTCTGGTCGCCGCCGGCAGCAGCGGACGGGCGCGGTTCGTCATCGAGGACGCCTCGATCCTGCAAGGTCCGGGGCGGCTGGACGGCTCGTTCGCGGTGCGGCTGGATGTCAGCACGTCCGACGGCGCAAGCAGCGGCTTCGCCGAGGCGCGGGTGGCGCGCAGCCAGCCGCTGAACCCCGATGATGCCGATGGCGGCCGGGCGACCGCCTATGCGTTGACCAGGAACATGATGGACGCGATGAACGTCGAGTTCGAGTACCAGGTGCGCCGCAGCCTGCAGGACTACCTGCAGGCCACGGCAGGGTCCGCGCCGCTGCCGCCCGCCGTGCAGTCCCAGCCGCTGCCCCCGCCTGGCACCGTGTCGCCTTTGCCGCCGCTCCCGCCGCCTGCGACCTACGCGCCAACGCCGGCCCCCACATTCGCCCCGACCTTGGCCCCGCCGGGCAGCTGATTGCGCGCGGCACGGCGGCAGCGGGACGCTGGATGCCCCGCTGCCGGGCTGGTCAGTCCGCCGTCCGCAGGGCAGGCGGCTGCCGGCGCTGCATGATCGTGAGATGGACGACCAGGCCGAGGATCGCCGCCAGGAAGATCAGGCTGGTGACGACCGTGCCAAGCCCGAGCCCGCCGTCATGCACCGGCTGCGCCAGCAGGTCGCCGCAAGACGCGCCGAGCGGTCGGGTGAGGATGTAGGCGATCCAGAACGCCAGCACCGCATTCGCGCCGAACACGTAGTAGGCGAAGGTCACCGCGCCGATCAGCGCGGCGAAGATCGCCGCCGCCTCGGCATAGCCGAGATGCAGCCCTTCCGCGGCCAGGTCGCCGGCAGAGGTGCCCAGCGCAAAGGTGAACAGGATCGCCGCCCAATAGAACAGCTCGCGCCGGCGCGTGCGGATCGAGTGGATAGACAGCGTGTGCTCGCTGCGATACCAGGCGAGGAAGGTCGCGATCAGCGCGATGCTGAAGGCGATCGTCGTCGTCTCCAGGCTGATGCCGAGATTGTCCACCAGATTGTCGCTGATCAGCGTGCCGACGACGCTGATGAGCACCACTGCCAGCCAGTACAGGCCGGGTATGTACTGGCGGCTCCTGACCTGGAACACCAGCGCCACGATCAGCAGCACCGTCATGACGACGGAGGTGATGCTCAAGCCGAGCTGCAGGTTGACATTCAGCAGATCCGCCGCGGTCTCGCCAACCGTGGTGGCGAGCACCTTGATGATCCAGAAGTAGATCGTGATCTCTGGAACCTTGTTCAGCAGCGCCGATACGCCCGGGTCGGGCCGCCTCGTCAGGGCGAGCGCCAGCGGGGCGTCATGGTGGGCGAACGGTGAGTGCGGTGGCGGCATCGGCGAGGCTCCGGGAGGTTGCCTGCCGAACTGGCCATAGCGGGCTTTGGCGGCGAATGACTCGCCGGTTGGGGTTCGGTAATGCCCGCCTGGCCAGCCTGGCCGCGGCGGAAGGCGCTTGCCGTCAGCTGCCCAAGCATCTGTTCCCGGCGCTGTGATCGGTTCGAGCGGCCGCGACCCCCGACCGCAGGCCAAGCATTCCGCCGGCTGCACAGGGCCGACGCAGTCGTTTCCAAATCGTTCCAGCCGGCTACGCGTGCGATCCGCGTCGCCGCATGCTCGACCAGCCCATGCTTGACCGCATGGGCCGTTCAGATCATGGCTGCCGGCCGGCGCCTTTCTGCCTCGCAGCATAGAGGCAGGCCACGCAATCGAGAGATGACGGGATGAGCCTGAAGCAGCGCGTGGTGTCGATTGTCGGGTGGTCGGTCGCGGTGAAGATCGGCTTTCAGGTCATCACCTGGGTGATGACACTGTTGGTCATCCGCATTCTTTCACCAAACGACTACGAACTCATGGCGATATCGCAGGTGTTCGCGAACCTGATCCTGGGATTCGCGAACTTCGGCCTTGGCGATGCGCTCGTGCAGCGTGAGGACACCTCGCCGCATGTCATGGCCAGCGTGTTCGGCGCGTTGCTGCTGCTGTCGGCCGTCCTTACTGTGTTTCTGGCGCTCGCGGCGTATCCGATCACGTGGTGGTACGGCGACGCGCGCCTCGCGCCGCTGATCCAGGTCTCCAGCCTTTCGATCCTCCTTAATGGCCTGATGGTCCTGCCGCGCGCGCGGCTGACGAAAAGCCTTCGCGTGCGCCAGATGGTCATCATCGAGCTGACGTCCGGCCTGATCGGCGCCGTTGTTGTCGTGGCGCTGGCCTATGCCGGGCACGGCGTCTGGGCCTTGCTGTTGGGGTGGCTCGCGGGCAACGTCGTCAGGCTGGTTGGATTCGCCACGCTGACCTCGGAGTACATGTCTGGCCACGACTGGACTTGCCGGCCATCGGACCGCTGTTCGGCTACGGCCTGTATCGGACGCTCGAGACCACCGCCTGGATCGTGCTCACGTCGGCCGACGTGATCATCATCGGGCGCGTGCTGGGGCCGGTGCAGCTTGGCTTCTACGTCGTCGCCTTGAACTTCGCGGGCATGCCGCTGAACAAGATGGCGCCGATCATCAACTCCGTGGCGTTTCCGGCATTTGCGCTGGTGCAGGGCCGGCCGGCGGACGCGCGCTTCTATGCGCTCAAGGCGCTGCGGATGATGGCGGTCCTTGCCGCGCCGGTGTTCTTCGGCATCAGCGCGACCGCGCCCGAGATCGTGGACATCGTGTTCGGCCCGCAGTGGGCGGGGGCGCGCCCGCTGCTCGCGGCGCTGTCGATGGCGATCACGTTCCGCGCCGTGCTAATCGTGATTCCGAACTATCTGCAGGGCATCGGCGACGCCCGCGCAGGCTTCTGGTGCACCGCCGCGGGCGCCCTCATCCTGCCGCCGGCCATCCTGATCGGGTGCCTGTTCGGCGTCCAGGGCGCCTGCTATGCATGGCTGATCTGCTACCCGATCGTGTTCGTCATCAGCGCGGCGATCACCGCCAGGAGCGGGGGCTTGAGCGTGGGCGAAATCCTGTCGGCGCCGCTGTATCCCATCCTGGCCGGCGCTGCGATGATGCTCGGAGTGATTGCGGTTCGCTCGGTGTTGCCGGATGGCCTGTCGGAGCCGGCGCGCCTGGCCTGCCTGGTCGCCGCGGGCGCGGCGATGTTTGGCGCCGCGATGGGGTTGGGAGCGCCGCGGATGCTCATGGAGTTCGTGCAACTGACCCGCCCGGGCCGCTCGTCTCCGGCATAGCAGGCTGGCAGGCGGACCACGCGGGACGCAGCAGGGAGCGCCTTGATGGCCGCCACGGCTTCACCACTCCCGGCGGCGGATCGCGCCGCCTGCGTGGCGCTGGACGCGGCCGACCCGCTGGCCGCCCTGCGCGACCGATTCGCGCTGCCGGATGGCGTGATTTATCTGGACGGTAACTCGCTGGGTCCGCTGCCGCGCGACGCCGTGGCCCGGCTGGGCCGGACCATTGCCGACGAATGGGGCGAGGGCCTGATCCGCAGCTGGAACGATGCCGGCTGGTTCGAGCTGCCTGTGCGGCTTGGCGACCGGGTGGGCGCGCTGGTCGGCGCGGCGGCGGGTCAGACGGTGGTATGCGACACTACCTCGGTCAACCTGTACAAGGCGCTGCATGCCGCCATGGCGCTGCGCCCCGATCGCTCGGTGATCGTCGCCGAGGCGGGCAGCTTCCCCACCGACCTGTATGTGATCGAGGGCGCGATGGCCTCGCTCGGCCGGCCGTGCGCCCGACGGCTGATCGGCGCGGACGGGCCGGATCTGGACTCCGTGCTCGGTGCGGATGTTGCCGCGGTGGTGCTGTCGCATGTGGACTATCGCACCGGCGCGATGCTGGACGCGGCGGCGGCGACGCGGCAGGCGCACGCGGCCGGGGCGCTGGTGATCTGGGATCTGTGCCATTCCGCCGGTATTGCGCCGTTCGCGTTCGATGCCGATGCGGTCGATTTCGCGGTCGGCTGCACCTACAAGTACCTCAATGCCGGCCCCGGCGCGCCGGCCTTCATCAGCGTCGCCGCGCGGCATCACAATGCGGCGCGCCAGCCGCTGTCCGGCTGGTGGGGACACGCCGCGCCGTTCGCGTTCGAGCGCGACTTCCACGCCCATTCCGGCATCAGGCGATTCCTGTGCGGCACCCAGCCGATCCTGTCGCTGCGCGGGGTGGAGTGCGGGCTGGACGCGCTGGACGGGGTGCCGGTCGCCGCGCTGCGCCGCAAGAGCCTGGCGCTGACCGGGCTGTTCCTGGACCGTGTCGCGGCACTGCCGAACTCATTCGGCCTGCGTATCGTCACGCCGCGCGCGGCCGGGGCGCGCGGCAGCCAGGTCAGCATTGCATCGGCTGCCGCCCACCCGGTGGTCCAGGCGCTGATCGCGCAGGGCGTCATCGGCGATTTTCGCGCCCCCGACATCATGCGGTTCGGCTTCGCGCCGGCCTATCTGCGCTTCCAGGATGTCTGGGACGCCGCCGAGGCGTTGCGCGACTGTCTGGCGCGCGAGACCTGGCGCGACCCGCGGTTCAGCCGGCGCGCTGGCGTGACGTAGAACACCCGAGGCGCCGAAGGCGCATGCCGGGCGCGTCGCTATGGAACCCCGAGCCGGGCCGAGCTGGTCGGTGGCGGCAGTCGCCACGATGCGCCTTGCGGCCACGGGCGTCTCCGCTACCGCAGCCGACCCACGATCCCCGACGTGCTGTGCCCCGCCTCCAGCGGGATTAGCCGCACCTGGCCGCCATGCGCGCGGACGGTGTCGCCGCCCACCACCTGGGCCTCGGTGTAGTCCGCGCCCTTGAACAGCATGTCCGGCAGCAGCGCGGCGATCAGCGCCTCGGGGGTGTCCTGGTCGAACAGCACGACCATGTCGGCCGGCGCCATGCCCGCCATCACCACCGCGCGCGCCGTCTCCGGCTGCATCGGGCGGCCGGCGCCCTTCAGCCGGCGCACCGAGGCATCGGTATTCAGCGCAACCACCAGCCGGTCGCATTGCGCGCGCGCTGCGGCCAGCAGGCGGACATGGCCGGGATGGATCAGGTCGAAGCAGCCATTGGTGAACCCGATGCGCAGCCCTGCCGCCCGCCACGCGGCGACGCGATCGCGCGCCACCTCCCAGCCGGCCAGCTTGCCATCCAGCGAATCCAGCCGGTCATGGCGCAGTACCGGCGTCCAGCTCGGCCGCGCCCACCGTCGCCGTGCCGGGCTTGCCCACCACGATGCCCGCGGCGCGATTGGCCAGCATCGCCGCCTCGGGCAGCGCCGCGCCGGCGGCCAGCGCCAGCGCGAACGCCGCAACCAGCGTGTCGCCGGCGCCGGACACGTCGGCGACGGCCTGCGCATGGGTCGGCAGGTGCAGCGGCGGGTGGCCGGACCGCACCAGCGTCAGCCCGCGCCCGGAGCGTGTCACCAGCACCGCCTCGGCCCCGGAGTCCAGCCGCGCGCGCTCTCCGGCGGCGGCCACCGCGTCGTCCGCATCGCCCTCGATCCCGGTGGCGCGGGCGGCCTCGCCCTGGTTCGGTGTCAGCACGCTGACGCCGTGATAGGCGCGCAGATCGGCCCGTTTCGGGTCTGCCACCAGCGGCACCGCTGCGCCGCGCGCCGCGGCGATGGCGCCGCGCAGCACGGCGTCGGACAGCACGCCGCGCGCGTAGTCAGACAGCACCGCCGCCGCCGCGCCCGGCAGCGCCGCCGCGAACGCGTCGAGCAGCGCATCGGCGGCGCGCGCGGGATCGAGAGTGTCTTCCTCGTCGAGCCTCAGCAATTGCTGGCCGTGGCTGACGAAGCGGGTCTTCACGGTGGTCCGCGCGCCCGGCAGATGCAGCAGGCGCTGCTCGATCGCGCCCGGTCCGGCGATCGGCCGGGCCAGCAGGCCCTGCAGCTCGGCCCCGGCCGCGTCGTCGCCGATCGCGCCGATCAGCGCGGCAGCGCCGCCGAGGGCTGCGATGTTGCGCGCCACGTTGCCCGCCCCGCCCGGCACTGCGTGGCCGCCGCTGCGGCGCAGCACCGGGATCGGCGCCTCGGGCGAGATGCGCCGCACATCGCCGGTCACGTAGCGGTCCAGCATCACGTCGCCCAGGACCACCACGCGCAACCCGGCGAACCGGGCCAGCCACGACGCAAGGTCGGGCGTCGCGGCTTCGGGTTCCATCAGGCGATGGCGGGCGCCGCCCCGCTGCCGTTGGCGGCCGCGGCGGCCTGCGCCCGCCGGCTCTGCCACAGCGCGACGAAGTCGATCGGCTGCAGCAGCACCGGCGGAAAGCCGCCGTCGCGCGTCACGTCGGCCAGGATGTTGCGTGCGAACGGGAACAGGATGCGAGGACACTCCACCAGCAGCACCGGCTCCACCGCATTGTCCGGCACTCCGGTCAGGGTGAAGATGCCGCCATAGGACAGCTCGGCCAGGAACACCCGCTTCGCCGGATCCGGCGGCGCCGGCTCGGCGCCCTCGGCGGTCGGCTCGCTGGCCTCGGTGCGGATCTCCAGCACGACCTCATAGACGCTCTGGCCCTCCTGGATGCGTCGGGCCTGCACATCCAGGTTGATGTCCACGCGCGGCGCGGCGCGCAGCGTCGTGTAGATCGCCGGCGCCCCCGGCACCTCGAAGGACAGATCCTTCACGTACTGGATGTTGACCACCAGCGGCGGCATGGTCGGCTGCGGCTGCGGGGCGGGGGTGGTCTCGGACATCGGCTTCCTCCAGTGGGCGCGCGCGCCGGTAGCACAGCCCTCGCATGGGCGAAAGCGTCAGGTCCGCCGGGTCAGGCCCGCCACACCAGCTCGCGCGGCTGGGCGGCGGTCGGGTCGCAGCGCAGGTACTCCCCGTTCTGCAGGCTGGTGCCGGTCAGGCTCAGGATGAACCCCCAATGGCTGACCACCACGGTCCGCGACCAGTCGGGCAGCGCCGCCATCTCGGCGCGGAACAGCGCGGCGCGCCCGATCACCGCATCCGCCGGCTCCTCGACCGACGGCCACCACACCTCGTCGATGCCGGCAAAGTCCAGCTCCGGCCAGGCCGCCGCGAGCCGCGCGCGCGGCGAGCCGATGTCGCAGGAGAAGGCGAAGCGTTCGCGCACCACCGGGTTGATCCGCACCGGCAGCCCCAGCAGGCGGGCCAGCGGGGCGGCGGTCTGCAACGCCCGCGTGTACGGCGAGGCGATGATGTGGGCGACGTTTTCGGTCGCCAGCGCGGCGGCGGCGCGCTCGGCCTGCTGGCGTCCCAGCGCGGTCAGGCCGGGGTCGCGGATGCCGGGATCGCGGCGGGTGGCGGTGAAGGCAGCGTTGAACTCGCTCTGGCCGTGGCGCAGCAGGATCATCCGCGCGGCTTAGCGGCGCGTCCGCCGGCGTGCAAATCCCGGTCCGCGGCCTCAGCCGAGGGGCGCTTGGTTGTGCCGCCGCGCCGCGCCGCTTATGTGGGGCATTGGCAAGGAGTGACGGACATGGAGTCCGGGTTCCCCATCGATCTGGTCCTGTTCGGCATGATCGCGGCATTTCTGGTGCTGCGGCTGCGCAGCATCCTGGGCCGGCGCACCGGTTTCGAGCGGTCGCAGGACCCGCGGGTGCGGCCGGCTGCCGGGCTGGGCGGGCGGGTGATCGACGTGGTGGCCGAACCGACGCCGCCGGCGCCGACCCGCCCGCTGCCCGATGCCGCCTCGCCGGCCGGGCAGGCGCTGACGCGGATGCAGCGGATCGACGCCGGGTTCGCGGCCGCGCGGTTCCTCGACGGCGCCGAGGCGGCGTTCCGCATCATCGTCACGGCGTTCACCGCCGGCGATCGCGCCACGCTGCGCCCGCTGCTGACGGCCGAGACGTTTGCTGCCTTCGACACCGCTGCGGCCGCGCGCGAGGCCAGGGGCGAGACGCAGCGCACCGAGATCCGAGACATCCAGTCGGCGACGATCGAGCAGGCGGCGCTGGCCGGGTCTGTGGCCGACATCACCGTGCGATTCGTCTCCGACCAGGTGAACCTGACCACCGGCCCGGACGGCCAGCCGCTGGCCGGCACCGACGCGGTGACCGAGATCGTCGATGTGTGGACGTTCCAGCGCGATCTGACGATGGCCGACCCGTCCTGGCGCGTCGCCCGCACCGGCTGACGGGCCGGGCGAGGCTAGGCGGCTAGCGCGCCCGTTTCGCGGGGACGCTGCCCGCCAGCGCGAGCTGGTCGCGCAAGGCCTCGATCTCGGCGCGGAGTGCGGCCACTTCGCTGTCCTGCGCCGGCACCGTCGCAGGCTCGGCGGGGTGCGTGGGAGCGGTCGCGTTGGCGGGTGCGTCCGGCTCGCGATAGAACGGCGAGAACAGGCTCATCGCCCGCTCCATCATCGCCATGTTCTGCCGCCCGACCTCCTCGATCGGGAACGGCATGAACGGCATCGGCACCATTCCCTGCTGTACGGTCTGCTGCATCGTCCGGCGCACCTGCTCCTGCTGGCGGGCGAAATTGGCCATCGCCTGTTCCAGGTAGCGCGGCACGAAGCTTTGCAGGCTGTCGCCATAGAAGCCGATGAGCTGACGCAGGAAGGCGGTGGGCAGCAGCGCGCGACCCTTGCTTTCTTCCTCGACGATGATCTGCGTCAGCACCGAGCGGGTGATGTCGTCGCCGCTTTTCGCGTCATAGACCACGAAATCCCGGCCCTCGCGCACCATCTCGGCCAGGGTGTCGAGCGTGATGTAGCTGGAACTCTCGGTATTGTACAGCCGCCGGTTGGCGTATTTCTTGACGACCACCGATGCGGCCGCCGGCGCCGCGGCGGCCGACCGGGCCGGGCTTTCCGTGCCTGCATCCGCCGGTTCGGCGGCCGTAGCCTCGCCTGCTCCGGCGTGATTCTCGCCTGCCCCGGCCTTATTCTCGCCTGCCCCGGCCTTTTTCTCGCCTGCATTGTCTTGCATCGGATGCGTCATCGTGTCCCTTCAGGGGCCTCTGTCAAGAACCGTAGCATGCCGCAGCGCAACACCCCAACTTTTGCGGCCGGGAGAGTCATGGTTGCCGATCCGTTCCGCATCGATGACCGCGAGCGCGGCGGGACACGCGACATCGGAGGACTGGGCGGCCATCTGGCAGAGCGAGCTGGCCGCGATCGCCGCCGACCCGGAGACCGCGATGGTGCTGGCGGCGCTGTTCGGCGCCTGGCTGGATGCCGCGGCGCGCCTTGACCCTGGCCGCCCCGAATTCAGCCGGCCGAACCGCCGGGACCGATGCGCCGCCGGGGACCGCGGCCGCTGGCGCTGCTGCTGGGCCACGCGATGCTGCGATCGAGGCCCTGCGGCAGCGCCTGGCCGAGCTGGAGCGACGTCTCGACGGGGAGCCTGCCAAGCCTGGCCGATCTGGCGCTGCGCGATGATCCGGCGCTGGTCGCCGGCATCGCCGCATATCGCCGCCACCCCTCGCAGCGCCGGATGGCGGCTCCGCCGGCGCTGTGGCGGGAGGGCGGGACCAGCCTGCTCGACTATGCGCAGCCCGGCGCGGCCGGCCTGCCGGTGCTGTTCGTGCCCAGCCTGGTCAATCGCGCCTACATCCTGGATCTCGGCTCCCGGCCGCTCGATGCTGCGCTGGCTGGCGGAACAGGGGCTGCGGCCGCTGCTGCTGGACTGGGGGTTCCCCGACCCGGCGGCGCGCGGCTTCACCCTGACCGACTACGTGGCCGGCCGGCTGCAGCGCGCCATCGCCGCCTGCGGCCCCGGCCCGGTGCTGCTGGCCGGCTACTGCATGGGCGGGCTGCTGGCGCTGGCCGCCGCGCAATGCCTGCCCGGACGCGTCGCCGGACTGGCGCTGCTGGCGACGCCGTGGGATTTCCACGCCGAGGACGCCGCCGCCGCCCGCCGGCTGGCCGGGCTGCTGCCGATGATGGAGCCGGCGATGGGCCTGCTCGGCGCGCTGCCGACCGATGCGGTGCAGGCGCTGTTCGCCCTGGCCGACGCGGACGGCATCCTGGACCGCTACCGCGGCTTCGCCGCTGCCGACCCGGACAGCGAGCGCGCCCGCAGCTTCGTGGCGTTGGAGGACTGGCTGTCCGACGGCGTGCCGCTGGCCGCCCCGGTGGCGCGCGAATGTCTGGGCGGCTGGTACGGCGGCAACACGCCGGCGCGGGGGGAGTGGCGGGTTGCGGGGCTGGCGGTCGATCCGGCGCGCGCTGCGCCTGCCCGCCTTCGTGGCGCTGCCGGCGCGCGACCGCATCGTGCCGCCGGCCAGCGCGCCGGCCGCTGGCCTCGCTGATCGCCGGCGCGGTGGCACACCACCCGGCGGCCGGCCATGTCGGCATGGCGGCCGGCAGCCGGGCGCAGGCGGCGCTGTGGCGAACCGCTCGCCGCCTGGCTGCGAGCTGTGGGCGGCTGATCGTCGGGGCTGCCGTCGGGCCGCCCGTCGGGGCTATCCGGGCGGCGCGGGCATTGGCAGCGTGCCGTCGCATGCCCCATGTCTGGGGCAAGGCTCATCAGGGAGACGCCGTCATGGACGACATCGTCATCGTCGCCGCCGCGCGCACGCCGGTCGGCAGCTTCAACGGCGCGTTCGCCGCCACGCCCGCGCATGTGCTGGGGCAGGTCGCGATCCAGGCGGCGCTGTCGCGCGCCGGCGTCGCGCCGGCCGAAGTGGACGAGGTGATCCTCGGCCAGGTGCTGACCGCCGCGGCCGGCCAGAACCCGGCGCGCCAGGCCGCCCGCGCCGCCGGCATCCCGGACGACAAGACCGCCTTCGGCATCAACCAGGTCTGCGGCTCCGGCCTGCGCGCGGTGGCGCTGGCCGCCCAGCAGATCGCAGACCGGCCAGAGCGACATCGTGGTCGCCGGCGGCCAGGAGAGCATGAGCCTGGCGCCGCACGCCCAGCATCTGCGCGGCGGCGTCAAGATGGGCGACATCCAGCTGATCGACACGATGATCCGCGACGGGCTGTGGGACGCCTTCAACGGCTATCACATGGGCGCCACCGCCGAGAACGTGGCCAGCGCCCACCAGATCACCCGCGAGCAGCAGGACGCGCTGGCGCTGCGCAGCCAGCAGAAGGCGTCGGCGGCGCAGAAATCCGGCCGCTTCCGCGACGAGATCGCGCCGGTCACGCTCAAGGGCCGCAAGGGCGATACCGTGGTCGCCGACGACGAATACATCCGCCACGACAGCAGCGCCGAGATGATGGCGAAGCTTCGCCCCGCCTTCAGCAAGGACGGCACGGTGACCGCCGGCAACGCCAGCGGCCTGAATGACGGGGCGGCGGCGCTGGTGGTGATGTCGGCCGCCGAGGCGAAGCGGCGCGGCCTGACGCCGCTGGCCCGCATCGCGAGCTTCGCCACGGCCGGCGTCGATCCGGCGCTGATGGGCACCGGCCCGATCCCGGCCACCCGCCGCGCGCTGGCGCGCGCCGGCTGGCAGGCCGGCGAGCTGGATCTGATCGAGGCCAACGAGGCGTTCGCCGCGCAGGCCTGCGCGGTGAACAAGGATCTCGGCTGGGATGCCGAGCGGGTCAACGTCAACGGCGGCGCGATCGCCATCGGCCACCCGATCGGCGCGTCGGGCGCGCGCGTGCTGACCACGCTGCTGCACGAGATGGCCAAGCGCGACGCGCGCAAGGGCCTGGCGACGCTGTGCATCGGCGGCGGCATGGGGGTCGCCATGTGCGTCGAGCGGTAACCGTACCGCGCGCGTCACGTTCCCGTCAGATAGCGGCAGCGCGCCCGCCCGGCTCCGCCTCGTCCTGTCGCATGCTGATGGCGGTTTGATCGACGGAGTGCCGCATGCGCCGCGCTGTTGCCGGGCTGCTGCCGTGCGGCGTGGCCGCTCCTGCTCCGGTCTCTGCGGACACGTGTTCAGTGAGGTGCGGCTCAGCGCCTAGGTCCACGATTTCGCGGGTAATCTGACGGTGGTGTTCAACTACTCGGACAACCAACCTTTTTCCGGAACCGCCTATGCCTCGCGCCGGGTGCGCAGGCTGCCAAACGATGCGCGACTCGGGGACCGTCCTGTGCGGGGGCGGCGGCGAATATCTCCAGGGGCGCTGGGGCGAATACACGGCCGCGGTGGGCGACAACGAGGGCGAGGGCGTCATGTGGTTCTCCGGCATGAGCGCGTTCGGCAACGGCAGCTGGGGCACCTGCATCGGCGAGAGCGGCTTCACGTCCGGCGACCAGCCATGGGCCGCTCGGCCGCCCCGGGAGGGTGCTGGGCGCGCCATCCTCCCTCGTCACGGCAGCGACACACCGCTAGTGTCGCTGCCGCAGACAGGAGGGATGACATGGCGAAGGTTGCACTCGTCACCGGCGGGACGCGGGGCATCGGCGCCGCGATCAGCCGCACCCTGCAGCAGGCCGGCCGCATCGTGGTCGCGAGCTATGCCGGCAACGACGCCGCCGCCGCGGCATTCCGCGCCGACACCGGCATCGCGGTGGAAAAGTTCGATGCCGGCGATTTCGCCGCCTGCGAGGCGGCGGTGGCGCGCATCGCGGCGGCGCACGGTCCGGTCGCCATTCTGGTCAACAACGCCGGCATTACCCGCGACGCCACCCTGGCGCGGCTGACGCGCGACATGTGGGACGCGGTGCTGGATACCAATCTCGGCAGCTGCTTCAACCTGTGCAAGCTCACCTTCGACGCGATGCGGGCGGAGAAGTTCGGCCGCATCGTCAATATCGGCAGCATCAACGGCCAGGCCGGGCAATACGGGCAGGTCAACTACGCCGCCGCTAAGTCCGGCATCCACGGCTTCACCAAGGCGCTGGCGCAGGAAGGCGCCCGCTACAACATCACCTGCAACGCCATCGCGCCGGGCTATGTCGATACCGACATGGTGCGCGCGGTGCCGCCGGACGTGCTGCAAAAGATTGTGGCGCGCATCCCGGTGGGCCGGCTCGGGCATGCCGAGGACATCGCCCGCGGCGTGCTGTTCCTGACCGCCGACGACGCCGATTTCATCACCGGCTCGACGCTGTCGATCAACGGCGGCCAGCACATGTACTAGCCGGGGCCTGTCGTGACCGATGCGGGCATGGTCATCGTGGGCGCGGGCGAAGCCGGCGCGCGCGCCGCGCTGGCCCTGCGCGACCATGGCTGGAACGGCGCAATCACGTTGATCGGCGAGGAGCCGCACCCGCCGTACGAGCGGCCGCCGCTGTCCAAGACGGTGATGACCGCCGAGGGCGAGCCGCCGATCGCCACCGTGCTCGGCCCGGCGCGGCTGGCACAGGCGCGCATCGACTTCCTGCACACAAGCTGCGCCACCGCGATCGACCGCGCCGGACGCCGGGTGCTGCTGGCCGACGGGCGAACGATCGCATACGCGCGCCTGCTTCTGGCGACCGGGGCGCGGCCGCGCCGGCTGGCGGTGCCGGGGGCGGACGGCGCGCTGTATCTGCGCAATGTCGCCGACGCGCTGGCGATGCGCGCGCGGCTGCGCGCGGGCGCGCATCTGGTGGTGATCGGCGGCGGCTTCATCGGGCTGGAGATCGCCGCCAGCGCCACCACGCGCGGCTGCCGGGTCACGCTGGTCGAGGCGGCCCCGCGGATACTGATCCGCGGCGTGCCGGCGGCGATCGCCGGGCGTGTGGCCGACCGCCACCGCGCGGCCGGCGTCGCGCTGCGCGTCGGCGTCGGCATTGCCGCGATCCGCGACACCGTGGATGGCGGGCACGTCGTGGCGCTGGCGGACGGCAGCGAACTCGCCTGCGACGGGGTGATCGCCGGAATCGGCGCGGTGCCGGAGACGGCGCTGGCGGAATCCTGCGGGCTGGCGATCGACAACGGCGTGCGCGCCGACGCGCAGCTGCGGACCAGCGACCCGGACATCTTCGCCGCCGGCGATTGCTGCTCGTTCCCCGATCCGCTGTACGACGGCAGGCGGCTGCGGCTGGAGGCTTGGCGCAACGCGCAGACCCAGGCCGATCTGGCCGCGCGCAACATGCTGGGCGCCGGAGTGGAGTATCAGGCGGTGCCGTGGTTCTGGTCCGACCAGTTCGAGCTGGTGCTGCAAGTGGCGGGCCTGCCCGATGCCGGACCCGTGACGGTGCAGCGCGAGGTCGGGCCGGCGGGACTGCTGTTCTTCCACCTGTCCGACGATGGCAGGCTGCTGGCCGCCAGCGCGATCGGCCCGATGTCGGTCGCGCGCGAGGTGCGGGTGGCCGAGCAGCTGATCGCCCGGCGCATCCGCCCCGATCCGGCGGCGCTGGCCGACCCGGCGGTGCGGCTCCGCTCGCTGCTGCCCCCGGCGGTCACCCCCGCCGTTACGCTGGCCTGAACGCCGTCGCCTCGCGGTCCAGCAGCGCCTCAAACGCCGCGGCGGCCGGGCTGGGCTGGCGGTCCGGCAGGCTCAGCCGGCTCAGCGTCCGGCTGACCGACAGCCCGGCCACCTGCAACGCGATCAGGCTGCCGAGCGCGATCTGGTCGCGCGCCGTCGCCGCCGAGACGATGGCAAAGCCCAGCCCGGCCGCGACCACCTGGCGGATGGTCTCGGTGCTGCCCGCCTCCAGCGTGGCGCGCGGCACGATCCGGGCGCGGGCCAGCGCCGTCCACACCACTTCGCGGGTGCCGGACCCCGGCTCGCGTACGATCATCAGCTCCCTTCCCAGCGCCGCCGCAGGCACCGGCGCGGCCAGGCCGGCCAGAAGGTGCGACGGCGCGACGACCGCGACCAGCCGATCCTCGATCCAGGGCCGGACCATGATCCCCGGATGCTCGATCGGCCCCTCGACCAGCGCCACGTCCAGCTCGCGCGCCAGCAGCAGCTCGGCGATGTCGGCAGTGTTGGCGCCGCGCAGCCGCAATTCGATGCCGGGATGCGCCCGATGATACGCGCCCAGCAGCGGCGGCAGGAACCACGTGGCGATCGTGGTGCTGGCGCCGACACCCAGGCTGCCGCGCGCCAGGCCGCGCAGCGCCGCCAGCTCCTCCTCCGCGGCGCGCTCGGCCCCGAACAGCGCCGAGGCGTGACGCATCAGCATGCGTCCCGCCTCGGTCGGCGCGACGCCCCGCGGCGAGCGGTCCAGCAGCCGGCTGCCGGTCTGCGCTTCGAACTCGCGCACCCCGCGCGACACCGCGGGCTGGCTGATGTGCAGCGCCTCGGCGGCGCGGGAGAAGCTGCCGAGGCGCGCGACGGTGGCGAACAGGCGCAGTAGGTGCAGGTTCAGGCTCATAGCCTCATGTTATACATCCAGGAGTAGGCTGTATTGGCGTTATGGTCGGCCAAGGCGCATCTGCGGGGTCGTTCCGCCTGCGAGGTCGCCGATGCCGCATCTCCGCGCCGCGACTTGCCTGCTGCCGGGCGTGCTGCTCTGCGCGGCGGTCACGCTGGCCGCGCACGGTCTCGCCTTGGCGGAGGCGCGGCTGGCCGGCCGGGCGTGGCTGGAGCCGCTGGTGTTGGCGATCCTGCTCGGCACGGCGATCCGCAGCGCCTGGGCGCCCGGCCCGCGCTGGCGCGCCGGCATTGCGTTCAGCGCGAAGCCGCTGCTTGAGGCGGCCGTCGTGCTGCTCGGCGCCTCGGTCAGCCTGGCCACTGTCCTGGCGGTCGGCCCGGCGCTGCTGGCCGGCATCGCACTCGTGGTGGCGGCCGCCATCGTCGCCAGCTACGGCATCGGCCGGGCGCTCGGGCTGCGGCCGCGCATGGCGCTGCTGGTCGCCTGCGGCAATTCGATCTGCGGCAATTCGGCGATCGCCGCGGTGGCGCCGGTGATCGGTGCGGATGCCGAGGACATCGCATCCTCGATCGCCTTTACCGCGGTGCTCGGCGTGGCGGTGGTGCTGGCGTTGCCGCTGCTGGTCGCCGCGATCGGCCTGTCGGCCACGCAGTACGGCATCCTGGCCGGACTGACCGTCTATGCGGTGCCGCAGGTGCTGGCGGCGACGCTGCCGGTCGGCCCGTTAGCGGCGCAGATCGGCACGCTGGTCAAGCTGGTGCGCGTGCTGATGCTGGGTCCGGTGGTGCTCGGACTGTCGCTGCTGGCCGGCCCGATGGGCGCGTCCGGCCAGCGCCGCGGGCCGGGCCGGATGCGGTTCGGGCGGCTGGTGCCGTGGTTCATCGTCGGGTTCCTGCTGGCCGCGGCGCTGCGCTCGCTGGGCGCGATCCCGCCCGCGGCGCTCCCCCCGATCGAACGGGCCGCGGGCGGGCTGACGGTGATCTCGATGGCGGCGCTCGGCCTTGGCGTGGACGTGCGCGTGGTCGCGCGCGCCGGCGGCCGGGTGACCGGCGCGGTGATGGCCTCGCTGCTGGTGCTGGGCGCGATCAGCCTGGCGCTGATCTTCGCGCTGCACGCCGGCTGAACCGCTTCGTCGACCGGCCCCGCCCGGGCACGCAACGGGGACGGGGAGACCGATTGCCGGCCACCCCCCCTCATGCTACCGCGCACGCATGCTGAAGCGTCTGCTGCGACGTCCGGCCGCGCAGGCGCTGCTGGCCCGGCTGCTTGGCCGCTATCTGGCCTTTGCCTTGGCGACCACGCGCTGGACCCTGGACGGCGCCGACCACCTCGCCCCGCATCTGGCCGGCGCCCCGGCAATCTTCGCGTTCTGGCACGAGCGCCTGCCGTTGATGCCGGGCGCCTGGATGCTGGTGCGCCGCATGTCGCCCCGCCCCGGCCCGCAGGCGAGCGTGCTGGTCAGCCGGCACGCCGACGGGCGCTTCATCGGCGCGCTGATGCGCGGCTTCGGCGTCGATGTGGTGCATGGCTCCAGCAGCCGCGGCGGGGGCGACCGCGGCGGTGCGGCCGGGCTGCGCGCCCTGCTCGATGCGCTGGCGGCCGGCCGGCACGTCGTCATCACCCCGGACGGGCCGCGCGGGCCGCGTCGGGCGGCAGCGCCCGGGGTGGCCAGCCTGGCCGCCCTGTCCGGCGCGCCGGTGCTGCCCTGCAGTGCTGCGACCAGCCGCCGCCGGGTGCTGCGCAGCTGGGACCGCATGGTCCTGCCGCTGCCCTGGGCGCGCGCGGTGGTGGTGTGCGGCGCGCCGATCGCGGTCGGCCGCGACGACGCCGACACGGCGCTGGCCGCGATCGCCGCCGCCCTGACCGACGCCGCCGACCGCGCCGACCGGCTGCTGGCGGCGTGATCGCCCGGCTGTACGCGGGCGCCGCCACGCTCGCCGCCCCGGCGCTGCGGCTGATGCTGCGCCGGCGCCTGCGCGCCGGGCGGGAGATCGCGACACGGCTGCGCGAACGCTGGGGCGAGGACGGCAGCCCGCGGCCGGACGGGCGGCTGCTGTGGTTGCACGCGGCCAGCGTCGGCGAGGCGGTCTCGGTGCTGCCGGTGCTGCCGGTGCTGGCGCAGCAGGCGCCGGAGCTGACGGTGCTGCTGACCACCGGCACGGTGACCTCGGCCGAGCTGCTGGCCCGCCGCCTGCCCGAGCTGGGGCTGGAGCGGCGCGTGCTGCACCGTTTCGTACCGCTGGACGTGCCCGCCTGGGCGGCGCGGTTCCTGGCGCATTGGCGGCCCGACGCCGCGGGCTTCGTCGAGTTGGAGATCTGGCCCAACCTGATCGCCGCCTGTGCGGCGCGCGCGGTGCCGATGGTGTTGCTGAACGCGCGGCTGTCGGCGCGCAGCCACGCGCGCTGGCGCCGCGCCGGGCGCTTCGGCCGGGCGCAGTTCGCCGCCTTCGCGCGCGTCCTGGCGCAATCGCCGGCGGACGCGCAGCGCCTGGCCGCGCTGGGCGCGCGCCACGTCACCGCGCCGGGCAACCTGAAGTTCGCCGCCGCCGCGCTGCCGGCCGATCCCGCCGAGGTCGAGCGGCTGCGCGCCGCGTTGGCGGGCCGCCCGGTCTGGCTCGCCGCCAGCACCCACCCGGGCGAGGAGGCCCTGCTGCTGGCCGCGCATGACCGGCTGGCGGCGACGCATGACCGCCTGCTGACCGTCTTTGCCCCGCGCCATCCCGGACGCGGGCCGGAGGTCGCCCGTCTGGCCGGGTCGCGCGCGGTGACCCGCCGGGCCGCCGGCGACGGGCCGCCGGCCGGCTCCGGCATCTGGGTCGCCGACACGCTGGGCGAGCTTGGCCTGCTGTACCGGGTCGCCGGGCTGGCCTTCATCGGCGGCAGCCTGGTGGCGCATGGCGGACAGAACCCGCTGGAGGCCTCGCGCCTTGGCTGCGCCGTCGCCACCGGCCCGCACACCGGCAATTTCTCCGAGATCGTCGCGACGCTGCGCGATGCCGGCGCGCTGGCGCAGGTCGCCGACGCGGCGGCGCTGGCCGGCTGGCTGGACAAGATGCTGCGCGACCCGGCGGCGCGGGTGGCGATGGGCGATGCCGGCATCGCCGCCTCGCGACGCCACGCCGACCTGCCGCGCCAGGTCGCCGCGGCGCTGCTGGCGCTGCTGGCGGCGCGGCGCGGCTGATGCGGCCGCCCGGATTCTGGTACGGGGACGGCCCGTGGCCGCGCCTGCTGGCGCCGGCTGGCGCGGTCTATGCGGCGGCGACCGCGTACCGGCTGCGCCGGCCGGGCCTGCGCGTCGGCGTGCCGGTGATCTGCTGCGGCGGGGTCACCGCGGGCGGGGCCGGCAAGACGCCGCTGGCGCTGGATCTGGGGGCGCGGCTGCTGCAGCGCGGGGCCGCGCTGGCGTTCCTGACGCGCGGCTATGGCGGGACCGCGCGCGGCGTGCTGCGGGTCGATCCGGCGGCGCATGACGCCGCACTGGTCGGCGACGAGGCGCTGCTGCTGGCCGGGCTGGCGCCGACCTTCGTCGGACGCGACCGCGCCGCAGCCGCGCGTGCGGCGCTGGCAGCCGGGGCGCAGGTGCTGGCGATGGATGACGGGTTGCAGAACCCGGACCTGGCGCAGACCTGTCCGCTGCTGGTGATCGACGGCGCGGCGGGATTCGGCAACGGGCGGGTGATCCCGGCCGGGCCGCTGCGTGAGCCGGTCGCCACCGCCGCCGCGCGCTGCCGCGCCGCGGTGCTGATCGGCCAGGACGCGACCGGGGCGGTGGCGCGCCTGCCGCCGGGCCTGCCGGTGCTGCGCGCGCGGCTGCAGGCCGAGCCGGCGGCGGATTTGCGCGGTGCCCGGACCGTCGGCTTCGCCGGCATCGCGCGGCCGGAAAAGTTCTTCGCCACGCTGCGCGAGACCGGCGCCGATGTGCTGGCCTGCCGCGCCTTTGCCGACCACCACCGCTTCACCGCCGCCGAACTGACGGCGCTGGCCCGCGAGGCGGCGGACAGCGGCGCCCGGCTGGTCACCACCGAGAAGGACGCAATGCGGCTGCCGGCCGATGTGCGCGCGCAGATCCGCGTGTTGCGCGTGCGCCTGGCCTGGGACGTCCCCGAGCAGGTGGAACGGCTGCTGGACGCGGCCGGGTGACCCGTCGCGACCTGGCCTGGCGCGCCGAGGCGGTGCTGTTGCGCGGCGTGCTGGCGCTGCTGCGGCGCCTGGGGCCGGTCGCCGCCTCGAACCTGGGCGGCTGGGTGGCGCGCTCGATCGGCCCGCTGCTGCCGGTGTCGCGCGTGGCGCACGCCAATCTGCGTCGCGCCCTGCCCGACCTGGACGCGGCGGCGCGGCGGCGGACGGTGCGCGGGGTCTGGGACAATCTGGGCCGCACCGTGGCCGAGCTGCCGCATCTCGCCAGCCTGCGGCCGACCGCGGGCGGGCCGGGCTGGGTCCTGGAGGGGGCGGCGACGGTGCGCGCGCTGGCGCAGGCGCCCGGCCCGGCGATCCTGGTGTCCGGGCATCTCGGCAACTGGGAGGTGCTGCCGCGCGCCGCGGCGCATGAGGGGATCGTCCTGGGCGCGTTCTACCGCGCCGCCACCAACCCGCATGTCGATGCGCTGCTGCAGACCTTGCGCCGCGCCGCCGCCGGCGCTGCCACGCCGCACTTCGCCAAGGGCGCGGCCGGCGCGCGCGCCGCATTCGCGCATCTGAAGGCGGGCGGGCGGCTGGCCATGCTGGTCGATCAGAAGATGAACGACGGCATTCAGGCGCGGCTGTTCGGCATGCCGGCGATGACCGCCCCGGCGATGGCCGCCCTGGCGCTGCGCTTCGGCTGCCCGCTGATCCCCGCCCATGTCGAGCGCATCGGCCCGGCGCGCTTCCGGCTGGTGTGCGAGCCGCCGCTGGCGCTGCCCGGCAGCGGCGACCGCAGCGCCGACATCGCCGCGCTGACGCAGGCGATCAACGACCGCCTGGAGGTTTGGATCCGCGCCCGCCCGGACCAGTGGCTGTGGCTGCACCGGCGCTGGCCGCCGCAATAGCGGGCCTGGTTCCCGACCCGCCTGGGGTCAGTGTGCGATCAGTGGCCGCCCAGGGTCACCAGGTTGGCCATGAACGTCTCGGCGCAGGCGCGCCAGCTGAAGCGTTCGGCATGGGCACGGCAGGCGGCGCGGTCGGCATGCAGGGCGGCCAGCGCCGCGGCGCGCAGATCGGCGTCCAGCGCGCCCACGCCGGCCGCGGCCCCGGCCAGCACGTCGCGCGGCCCGGTGACCGGGAATGCGGCGACCGGGGTGCCGCTGGCCAGCGCCTCCAGCAGCACCAGGCCGAACGTGTCGGTGAGCGAGGGGAATACGAACACGTCCGCCGCCGCATAGGCGCGCGCCAGCGCCTCGCCGTAGCGCGCGCCGAGGAAATGCGCGGCCGGAAACGAGCGCCGCAGCACGTCCAGCTGCGGCCCCTCGCCCACGACCACGCGTGAGCCGGGCAGGTCCAGCGCCAGGAAGGCGGCGATGTTCTTCTCGACCGCCACCCGCCCGACATACAGGAAGACCGGGCGCTCCAGCCCGGCGAACGGGTCGGCCGCGCCGTCGGCCAGGCCCGGCCGGAACGCCGCCAGATCGACGCCGCGCGACCATGCCCGGATGTTGCGGAAACCGCGCGCGGCCAGTTCCTCGCGAAGGCTTTCGGTGGCCACCATGATGCCCTGGCCGGCGCCGTGGAAGCGGCGCAGCCACGCGTACAGCGGTCCGGTCGGCAGCCCGGTGCGCGCCTGCACGTATTCCGGGAAGCGGGTGTGGAACGCGGTGGTGAAGGCGCAGCCGCGCCTGACCGCCCAGCCGCGGGCGGCGCCCCCGAGCGGGCCTTCGGTGGCGATGTGCAGCGCGTCCGGCGCGAACGCCTCGATCATGCGCGTCAAGCGGCGGCGCGGCGCCAGCGACAGGCGGATGTCCGGGTAGGTCGGCAGCGGCACGGTGCGGAAGCGGTCGGGGCCGATGATCTCGACATGGTGGCCCATCGCCGCGAGTTCGGCGGCTACCGTCTGCAAGGTGCGGACGACGCCGTTGACTTGCGGCAGCCAGGCATCCGAGACGATCAGCACGCGCGACGACAGCGGCCCCGCACGCAGCAGGCGAACGGGCGCCTCCGGATCGGTCAGCCGCGGCGCGGAGGCGACGGCAGCGGCGTCCTGCGGCAATCCCGGCTTCTCTCAGCCCATCGCGGCGGCGGCCGGCACGCCCGCCGGGCGCGGAGTGTGGAACGACAGCCGGTTGATGGCGGCCCAGTCGAGCAGCTCCAGCCGCCCGTCCTCGTGTTCGACCAGCGCGGTGCAGCTTTCGACCCAGTCGCCGTCGTTCAGGTACAGCACGCCGCCGACCTCGCGCATTTCGGCGTGGTGGATGTGGCCGCACACCACGCCGTCCAGCCCGCGCCGGCGCGCCTCGCCCGCGAGCGCGGTCTCGAACCGGTCGATCGCCTTGACCGCCTCCTTGACCTGCCGCTTCAGCCAGGCGGAGAGCGACCAGTACGGATAGCCCAGCCGGCGGCGCACCGCGTTGAACCAGGTGTTGACCATCAGCGCCGCGGTATAGGCCCAGTCGCCGAGCAGGGCCAGGAACCTGGCGTAGCGCACCACGCTGTCGAACTCGTCGCCGTGCATCACCAGCAGCCGGCGGCCGTCCGCCGTCTGGTGCACCGCATCGGCGACCAGGCGGATGCCGGCGATCTCCAGCCCCAGCGGCAGCCAGCCGCGGAACAGCTCGTCATGGTTGCCGGGGATATAGACCACGTCGGTCCCGTTGCGGGCATGGCGCAGGATCAGCCGCAGCACCTCGTCATGCATCGCGTCCCAGTACCACGACTTGCGCAGCCGCCAGCCGTCGATGATGTCGCCCACCAGGTACAGCCGGTCGCAGCTGACGCGGGCGAGGAAGTCGGCCAGGAAATCGCTGCGGCAGCCGCGCGTGCCCAGGTGCGTGTCGGAAATGAACACCGCACGGTAATGCCGTTCGGCGCGTCGCGGGTGCGTCATGTAGGGGTGCGGCCCCAGTGGTGGAGACGATAAGACGGGAGCGTTCATGCGACCGGCCGTTCGTTGTATATCAGGCTGCAACAGTCGATCCCGGGCTCCGAGCCGCCCAAGCGTCGAGCCAGTGGCCGGGTCTCCGGGCGCAGCACATACGGTCTCCGCCGCGTCGCGCATATTAAGATTGCGCGACATCCTGCCGCGCCATCCCGTTGAATAACATCATCCGGGTGACGCGCAAGTGTCATCCGCTTGACATATGATGCGGCGCACTCTGTCCGGTCAACAGCGATCGGCCCGAGTTCGCCGCGTTCATGCTCATCGTGTTCAACCCTGCCGCCGGGGCCCGCCGCGCCGACTTGCTGTGGCGGGTGCTCGACGTGATGGCGACAAGCGGCGTGCGCGTCGAGATGATCGAGACGCGCCGCGCCGGCCACGCCGCCGAGCTGGCGCGCGAGGCTGCCCTGGCGGGACGCCGGCTGGTGGTTGCGGCGGGGGGCGACGGCACGATCGCCGAGGTGGCGTGCGGCCTGCTGGGGTCGGGCAGCATCCTGGGGGTGATCCCGCTGGGCACCGCGAACGTGCTGGCGCACGAGCTGGCGCTGCCGTTCGCGCCGCGCGCGGTGGCCGCGGCGCTGGCGTTCGGGCGCACCCGGCGGCTGTGGCCGGGCCTGGTGCGCGGCGCGCCGGGCGTCGCCGGCGAGCCGAGGCTGTTCGTGCAGATGCTCGGCGCCGGCTTCGACGCGCAGGTGGTGCACCGCATGCCGGGCCGCTGAAGCGCGCGATGGGCCGCAATGCCTATGTGGTCCAGGGCCTGCGCGAGCTGTCGCGCTACCGCTTCGCGCCGATCCGCCTGCTGGTCGATGGCTGCGCGATGGAGGTGGGCAGCGTGATCGTGACCAAGGGGCAATATTACGGCGGCGCGTTCCAGCTCGCTCCCGGCGCCTCGCCCGGCCAGCGCGGCTTCACCGTGGCGCTGTTCGACCGCTCCGGGCCGCTCTCGGCGATGCTGTACGGGGCGGCGCTGCCGCTGGACCTGCTGCCGCGGATGCCGGGGCTGCGGCTGCTGCGCGCCGCCGAAATCGTCATCGCCACCGATCATGTCCCGGCGCAGACCGACGGCGACCCGGCTGGGCGCGCGCCGCTGACGGTGACCGAGTTGCGCCGCATCCGATCGACGTGGTGGTAGGATAACGGCGCGGTTGACGCCGCCCGGCCACCGCCGCATCACCCGGCCATGCTGCTCGCCGCCTTCATCCTGCTGGGCGTCGCCATCCTGGCCGGGCTGGGGCTGGTGGCGCGGCTGACGGCCGTCGCCGCGCTGCGTTCGCAATGGCCGCAGGCGGCGCATGGGCTGGTCGGCGCGGCGGAATTCGTTGTCCTGCTGCTGGCGCTGCGCGGCCCGGCGCGCGGGGTGCGCGAGGGCGCCGGCTCGTTCGGGCTGTTCGCGGCCGGGTTCGTCGGCGTGGCGCTGCTGATCGCTTCAAGCATCGTGGTCGCCCAGCTGCGCCGCCGGCCGCCGCCGATGCTGGCGATCGCGCTGCACGCCACGCTGGCGGTCGGCGGCTACGTCATGCTGGCGGCCTATCTGTCGATGCCGAAGTGAGGCGACAGGCTGCGGCGCGACGTGCCGCCGCCTGTCCGGTCCGGCTACTTCGCGGCGGTCACCGTCGGCAGTGTCAGGGTGCGCAGGTAGATAGCGGTCGCGTTCGGGCCGGTGGCCTGGCCGAACACGGTGTAGATGGTCTGCCCGACCGGCTTCATCGACATGTAGTCGCCAACGAACCGGCCCGAGCTGGTCAGCGGCGCGTTGTCGAAGTTGAACGACTTGGCGGTGAGCCGCTGTTCGCCGGCGGACCAGTCGGAATTGCTCAGGCAGTTGTCCGGCGAGGTGATCGTGTTGCACGAGATCGCCCAGAAATCCGTGTTGTCGAAGGTCTGGCCGGGTGTCGCGTTGCGGAAGTCGTAGTAGGTCACGACCACGGTGCCGTCGGCGGCGACCGCGACGGTGGGGATCAGCGCCTGCTGGAACAGCGGGTTGGACGGGTTGCGCGGCGTCTGGTTGATGCGCACCGGCGCGGTCCAGCTGAACCCGCCATCCGGCGACCAGGCGAACGCCACCTCATCGTCGCCGGTGAAACGGCTGTCTTCCCAAACCAGGTACGTGACGTTAAAGGTCGGATCGACGGCGATGGCGAACAGCACGTCGGCCGAGCGGATCGGCTGCAGCAGGTTGGGCGTTGTCGCCTTGTCGTTCACTTGGCCTTGCGCGTAGTCGGGGCGGCTCCAGGTCGCGCCGCGGTCGGTCGAGCGGACCGAACCGATGCGCGCCGGCTGGCCGGCGGTGTTGTCCTGCAGCTCGGTGAAGAAGTCGCGCAGGCTGCCGTCGGGTTCTGCAACGATCTGGTTGGCGATGGTCTGCGAGTTCGGCCCGGGATTCCAGATTATGGCTGGCAGCGACCACGAATTGCCGCCATTGACGGTGCGCGAGAAGTAGCTCGGTCCGGTCACGAAATTCTTCGAGCGCGGCCTGGCGGTTCCGGCGGCGACCGCGCGAGCGTGGTCGAGGATCCTGTGCGCGATATCGGTGCCGTCCATGCCGCCGAGCTGCATGCCGTTCTGGTCGCCCGACCCGCCGCCCTCGTCGGCTACGCCGTGACCACCCGGGAACTGCGTCAGCCGGTCCCAGACGACATAGGCGAAGTTGGAATTGCCGGGATCGGCGGTGAGCGAGTTCTTGTCGTCCAGCGTGTTGGGGTCGAAATCGGCGATCAGCGTGGTCGGCTGTCCCCAGGTCCTGCCGCCATCCGTCGAGCGGCTGACGGTCTGGCCGCTGGCCGCTGCCAGCGCGTTCGGATTGGCCAATTCCTTGACCACCAGCGCGAACTCGTAGGACGTGCCGTTCGGCGAGAACGAGACCCACGGGTCGGACGAGCGCGGCCATGGGCCGCCCTGGCACTCGGTCACGCCGGGCGTGCTGCTCGGCGTGAAGCTGGTCCCGCCGTCGGTGCTGACATCGCCGCGCAGGCCGCGCGCGCCGCCGTTGTTCCAGCGGTCCTGCTGCACAGCCATCAGCAGGTTCGAGGTGTCGGCGGGATTGATGGCCAGGTTGGGCTCGACCACGGTATTCGGGTAGTTGGTGCCCGGCTGGTTGGCCACCATGTCGCGCGTGCAGCGGGCGAAGATGCTGCGGCCGGTCACCTTGACCAGCGGTCCCAGCGTCTGCGCCTGCGCCGCCGTGCAGGCGAGCGCGAGGCCGAGTGCGCTGGCGCCGTACAGCGCCGATCGTCCGAGACCTCGGTTGCCGAAGGAAGCCATGTGACTCTCCCTATCCGTTTTGGTTCAGGCCAATTCTGGCTCAGGGGCGGGATCATGGTGGCGGGCGGAGGCCGGACACAAGCGATGATTGTCGCGCTCACGGCATTGTCGGCGCAGCCGGATCGATCCAGGGGCGCGTCGGCGTGAAGCCCGACGTGATCTGCGGCTTGGCCGCCGCCGCCGCCCTGTTCGCCCGCCGGCCCGGCGACGCGCTGCGTTTATTCTACCTTCCCGCGCTGAGGGTCGAGGTCGGGCCGTGGTGCGCCGCGCTGGCGGCGGCCCGCAAGCCATATCGCATGGTCGAGGCGGACGAGCTGGCGCAGGTGGCCGGCACCCCGCATCACGGCGGGGTCGCGGTCGTCGCCAGGCCGCGCGCGGTCGCCCGTTTCGACCCGGCCGCGCCGCCGCGCGGCCGTCTGCTGTTGGTGCTGGACGGCATCGGCAACCCGCACAATCTCGGCGCCATCGCCCGCAGCGCGGCGTTCTTCGGCGTGGACCACCTGCTGCTCGGCGAGGGTCTGGGCCACGCGCTGCCGTCGGACGCCGCCTATCGCACCGCCGAGGGCGGGCTGGAATGGCTGGGACTGCACCGCACCCGCGACCTGCCGGCGGCGCTGCTGGCATTGCAGCCGCATTACCGCACCGTCGCCGCCACCCTGGCGGCCGAGGCGCAGACGCCGGAGACCCTGCCGCGCGACCGGCCGCTGGCGCTGGTGCTGGGCAGCGAGGAACGCGGCGTGTCCGCCCCGGTGGTCGCCGCGTGCCGGCGGCAGGTGCGCATCGGCGGCAGCGGGCGGGTGCAGAGCCTCAATGTGGCGCAGGCGGCGGCGGTGCTGCTGCACGCGCTGTCAGCGCCGCCGCGGCCTGCGCCATGACCGGCCGCCAATCACCCGGCGTGGTCTGGCGCAGGATGCGCAGCGTCGGATACCACGGGCTGTCGTCGCGGCCGAAGAACCAGCGCCAGCAGCTGTCGTAGCGGTCCAGCAGCAGCGCCGGGCAGCCCATGCCGGCGGCGAGGTGGATGATCGAGGTGTCCACGCTGACCACGGCATCGAGATTGGCGACGATCGCGGCGGTGTCGTCGAACGTCGCGACGCCCGGCATCGGGTCGTGCAGCGCCATGCCGGCCGGCGGCGCCACGGACTGCGCCGCCGCCGGCCCTTTCTGCAGGCCGATCCAGGCGACGCCCGGCAACCCCGCGAGCGGGGCCAGGTCGGACAGCGCCATGCTGCGCCGGCCATCCAGCACCGAGAATCCCTCCAGCCACGGCCGCGCCTGGCCGGCCCAGGCCAGACCGACGCGCAACCGACCGTCGCGCGGCGGCAGGCGCGACGCCCAGGCGGCGACCAGGCCGGGATCGGGATGCAGGTACGGGACCGGCGCAGGGATGGTGGCCAGCGTGGTCGCGAACACCCGCGGCAGGTCGCAGATTTGGCAATGCAGGTCGTGCGGCGGCATCGTCTCGCCGCACAGCGCCACCCCGGCCACGCCCGGCACGCGCGCCAGCAGCGCGGCCAGGTCCGGCGGCGCCCAGGCCAGCACCCGCACCCCTCGCGCCGCCAGCATCGGCGCGTAGCGGATGAATTGCAGCGTGTCGCCATAGCCGTCCGCGTGCATCGCCAGCAGCGTGGCGCCGCCTTCCGGCAGCTCCGACAACTCACGCAGCAGCCGGCCCTGCGGCATCTCGCCGCGGCCGGGCAGCGTCATTCGGCTGTCGTAGTCCGGCCAGGCCTCCTCCAGGCGCCCGGCGCGCAGCAGCAGGATGGCGCGGTTCATGCGGATCTGCGCGTCGTCGGGCCGCAGCGCCACCGCGCAATCGGCCGCCGCCAGCGCCGCGTCGAAGCGCCCGGCCACTTTCAGCACCAGGGCAAGGTTGGTCCAGCCGGCCGCCTCGTCCGGCGCGACTTCGATGGCGCGGCCGAACGCCGCCTCGGCGGCTGCAAACTCGCCCAGGTCGGCCAGCGCGTTGCCGCTGGCGACCAGCGCGCGCAGGCAGTCGGGATCGGCGTCCAGCACCGGGCGCAGCAGTTCGATAATCCGCGCCGCAGCGCCGGACGGGCGCAGGTGCTCGGCCAGCGCCAGGCGCAGCGAGGCGTCGGCATCGGCCAGATGCAGGCACGCCTCGTATTGCGCCACGATGGCGGCGGGCCGCCCCAGCGTCAGCAGCAGCCCGGTCAGCGCGTGCGCCGGGTGCGGCGCGTCGGGCGCGGCGCGCGCCACACGGTCGAGCATCGCGGCGGCCTCGCCCGGCTGCTCCAGCGCGCCCAGCGCCAGTCCCAGCACTGTCATGCCGCCGGTGCTGTCCGGCTCGCGCGCCAGCAGCGCGCGGCACAGCGACGCAGCCGGCGCGAAATCCCGGCGCTCCAGCGCCGCCACAGCCTGTCGCAGCAGCATCCTGCCCCCCGCCGCCCGCGCAGCACGCGCCGCGGCAGCGTGGCAGGCAGGCGTTAGCCGAGGGTAAGCGGCGCGGCAGGCTCGACCAGCCGGCCGCCGGGCAGCGGGCGGCTTACCCCGGTCGTGCCGGGGAAGCTGATCGGCAGGCCGCGCCGCGTTCGCACCGCCAGGAAGCCGAAACACTGCGCCTCCAGCGCGTCGCCGTTCCACCCCGCCGCCTCGACCGGCGCCACCGCGCCGAGCCGGTCGGCCAGCGCCCGCATCAGCGCCGGGTTGTGCCGGCCGCCGCCGCAGACCAGCCAGCGGCGCGGCGGCGCGGGCAGCCGGGTGCGGCGCACCGCCTCGGCGCTGAAGGCGACCAGGGTTGCCGCGCCGTCCGCGGCCGACAGCGACGCGAGGCCGCTGGCCGCCACGCTGGCCGCGAAATCCAGCCGGTCCAGCGATTTCGGCGCCGGGCGCGCGAAATACGGGTGCGCCAGCAGCCGCTCCAGCACCGCGGCGTCCGCCTGCCCGGAGGCTGCCAGCAATCCGTCCGCGATCGAACGCCGCGCCGGTGTGCTGGGCGGCCCAGTCGTCCAGCAGCGCGTTGCCCGGCCCGGTGTCGCAGGCCAGCAGCGCGCCGTCCGCGCCGACGAAGGTCACGTTGGCGACGCCGCCGATGTTCAGCACCGCCAGCGGCCGCTCCAGCAAGCGCGCCAGCGCCGCGTGATAGGCGGGGGCCAGCGGCGCGCCCTCGCCGCCGGCGGCCATGTCGGCGCTGCGGAAGTCATGCGCCACCGGCAGGCCGGTGGCCCGCGCCAGCGCCGCGGGGTCGCCGATCTGCCAGGTGCGGCGCTCGGCCGGGCGATGCAGGATAGTTTGGCCGTGCATGCCGACGATGTCGGCGGCTACCCCCAGCGCGGCGATCGCCTCGGCGTGCCGCTCGGTGACGCGGCGGGTCGCGTCCAGCAGCAGCGGCTCGTCGCCGGCAAGGCTGGGGGCCAGGTCGAGCAGCCGCCGCAGGTCGGCGCGCAGAATCCGGGGCATAGGGCAGGGTCAGCGCCGGCCCGGTGGCGGACACCGTCTCGCCGTCGGTCTCGATCAGCGCCGCATCGACCCCGTCCAGCGAGGTGCCGCTCATCAAGCCGATCGCGCGCATTTGCCGCCTGCTCCCGTCCGTGCTACCCGCGCCCAGTCAGACCATATGGACGCCGATGCCGACCAGCGATTTCCTGCACGAGGCGACCGAGCGCGGCTTCGTGCACCAATGCACCGATGCCGCGGCGCTGGACGCGGCGCTGCGCGCCGGGCCGGTGTCCGGCTATATCGGTTTCGACGCGACCGCCAGCAGCCTGCATGTCGGCAGCCTGGTGCAGATCATGCTGCTGCGCCTGATGCAGCGGCACGGGCACCGGCCGGTGGTGCTGATGGGCGGCGGCACCACGCGGATCGGCGATCCATCGGGGCGCGACGAGAGCCGGCAGATGCTGGGCGACGCCGACATCGCCGCCAACATCGCCGGCATCCGCCGCGTGTTCGACCCGTTCCTGCGCTTCGGTCCGGCCGCCCCGGACGCCATGCTGGCCAACAACGCCGACTGGCTGGACCGGCTGGGTTATGTCGATCTGCTGCGCGAGGTCGGGCCGCATTTTACTGTCAGCCGTATGCTGGGCTTCGACAGCGTGCGGCTGCGGCTGGAGCGCGAGCAGCCGATGACCTTTCTCGAGTTCAACTACATGATCCTGCAGAGCTACGATTTCCGCGAGCTGTCGCGCCGGCACGGGGTCTCGCTGCAGCTCGGCGGGTCGGACCAGTGGGGCAACATCGTCTGCGGCGTCGATCTGGTGCGGCGCACCGACCAGCGGACGGTGTTCGGGCTGACCACGCCGCTGATCGCCACCGCCTCGGGCGCCAAGATGGGCAAGACGGCGCAGGGCGCGGTGTGGCTGACCGCGGACCGGCTGTCGCCCTATGACTACTGGCAGTTCTGGCGCAACACCGAGGACGGCGACGTGGGCCGCTTCCTGCGCCTGTTCACCGACCTGCCGATGGCCGAGACCGACCGGCTTGCGGCGCTGGCGGGCGCGGAGATCAACGCGGCGAAGAAGATCCTGGCGACCGAGGCAACCACGCTGGCGCACGGCCGGGCTGCCGCCGAGGCGGCGGCCTCGACTGCCGCCAGCGTTTTCCAGGGAGTCGCGCGGCCTCTCGAGGCTCACGATACAGCGACCGCCACGCAATCAGCCACCCTTACGCGTCTGCCGGCCATCATTGTTCCGGCGTCCGAACTTGCCGCCGGATTGCCGGCGATAAGGCTGTTCGTGGATGCCGGGCTCGCGACATCGCTGGGCGAGGTACGCCGCCACATCCAGGGCGGCGGGGCGCGGGTGAACGACGAGGTCGTGGCCTCGGACAAGCTGAAGCTGACCGAGGCGGACCTGCGCGACGGGGTCATCAAGCTGTCGATCGGCCGCAAGCATCACCGGGTCGTGCGGCCGGCATAGCAGCCCGAGATGGCGCCGCGCCCCCCGCTTCGGGCAGGATGGGCCATGTCTCGCCGCGCTTTCGACATCACTCCCGAACTGATGCTGCGTGCCTATCAGGCCGGGCTGTTCCCGATGGCCGAGACGCGGCACGCCGACCGGCTGCACTGGCTGGACCCGGCGCGGCGCGGCGTGCTGCCGCTGGACGGGTTCCACTTGCCGCGCCGGCTGCGCCGCACCGTGCTGTCCGACCAGTTCGAGGTCACCGCCGACGCCGCCTTCGCTGCCGTGATCGCCGGCTGCGCCGAGCAGGCTCCCGGTCGCGAGGACACCTGGATCAATGCCGACATCGAGCGGCTGTTCATTGCCCTGCATCGCATGGGCCACGCCCACTCGGTCGAGACCTGGCAGCAGGGCGCGCTGGTCGGCGGGCTGTACGGCGTGTCGCTGGGCGGCGCGTTCTTCGGCGAGAGCATGTTCTCCCGTGCCCGCGACGCCTCGAAGGTGGCTCTGGTGCATCTGGTGGCGCGGCTGCGGCTGGGCGGCTACGGCCTGCTCGATACCCAGTTCGTGACCGCGCACCTGGCGCGGTTCGGCGCGCGCGAAATCCCGCGCGACAGCTACAAGACACGGCTTGCGCGGGCGCTGGACGTGCCGGCGCGCTGGCTCGCGGCACCGGACGGCGCCCGGCTCGAGACCGAAATCCGCGCTCTGCGCGACACTCAGGCGGCGATCCGGGGCGGCGATCCGGGGCAATCTGACAAGACCATCATTTGACGCGCCGCCCGGCTTGGCATGACTGGGGCGGGGCGTCGGCGGTAACCGGAGGGGTGGCCGCAGCGAAACCGGGGGCGCGGAGATGCAGGAGCGGGTCGGGTCGATGACGGGGAGCGCAGGACGCAGGACGCCGATCCTGGCGGCGGCGGCGGCGACGTTCGCGGCGGCGCTGGTCGCGTGCGGCGCGACGGAGGGCCGGGCCGAAGGGCGGCCGGCGACGATGCCGACGCGGGACGTGGACGTGACCTATCAGATGGCCGCGCCCGGCCCGTCCGGCGGCACGCGGATGCTGACCCAGCGCAGCCGCTGGGACATCGGCGCCGGGCTGCTGCGGGTCGATCCGCCCAGCCCCGGCGTCTATACCGTCATGAACTATCCCGAGCACAAGCTGCTGGTGGTGCGCGAGGCGGACCGCTCGGTGCTGATCATGCACACCGGATCGGCCAGCGTGGCCCCCGGCGTGTCGCGCAGCGCCGAGTTCTCGCGGCGCGACAGCGCCACCGTTGCCGGCCTGCCCTGCACCGACTGGCAGACGCGCGATACCGGCGGGCGGCCGAGGACCGTTTGCCTGACCGATGACGGCGTGCTGCTGCGCGCGAAAAGCGGCGACCAGGTGCTGGTGCAGGCGGTGCGCGTCGCCTACGGGCCGATCGACCCGGCCGTGTTCACCCCTCCGCCCGGCTATCGGCCGGTGACCCCGCCGCAATGAGCGTCGCGGCCGCCGCGCGCCGCCCGCCGCGGTTGCTGGGCGGCCTGCTGCGCGACCCGTCCGGCCGGTTTTCCTGGCTGCGCACGGTGACGCTGCTGCTGATCGCGTTGCCGGGGGCGCTGACCGCGGCGCGGCTGGCCGGCGGCGATTTGGGGCCGCGCGGGGTCCATGCGGCAATCCTGATCATCGGCCACTGGACCATCCGCTTCCTGCTGATAACCCTGGCCGTGACGCCGGCGCGCGCGCTGTTCGACCTGCCGCGCGTGGTGCAGTTGCGGCGGATGCTGGGCGTGGGGACCGCCTGCTACGCGGTGGCGCACCTGACGCTGTATGCCGCGGACAACAATTTCCACCTGCTGCATGTCGCCAGCGAGATCGCCCGGCGGTTCTACCTGACGATCGGCTTCGTGGCGCTGCTCGGGCTGCTGGCGTTGGCGATCACCTCGACCGACGGCTGGCAGCGCCGGCTGCGCGGCAACTGGAAGCGGCTGCACAAGCTCGTCTATCCGGTCGCCGTGCTGGGGCTGCTGCACTACTTCCTGCAATCCAAGGCCGACATCAGCGACGCGGTGTTCGCCGCCGGCCTGTTCATCTGGCTGCTGCTGTGGCGGGCCGAGCCGAAACGCTGGCAGACCCGTCGGCTGCCGCTGCCGGCGCTGGCCGTCCTGGCGGCGGGGCTGGCGGCGGCGCTGGAGGCGGCATGGTATTGGGGCCGCAACAACGCCCCGCCGGCGCGGGTGCTGGCGGCGAACTTGCGGCTGGACCACCCGCGCCCGGCGCTGTTCGTGGCGGCGGCGGCGCTGCTGGTGTTCGCGGTGGCGCTGCTGCGCGGACTGTGGTCGCGCCGGCGGAAGCCGGCGCGCAGGCGGAGCGCGCAGACGGCGTAATCGCAGCGAGCGATCGAAACCGCGTCAGCTTGCTCCGGATCTCGCACAGCTCGGCGGACGTCACATCCCGACATCATATTTCCGCTCGCGGATTGGCTCGATGACGGTGATGCTTTTCGTCGCGCACGCTTGCGGCTGCTCGGCGTGGAACCATGCAGAGGCACTCTCTGCCAGCCCACGCATCGTTCAGGCGGCAATCGGCATCGGGGCGTCCGCCCCGCGACGTGACGTCACGCCCAGAACCTCGAATTCGGACAAGACGTCCGTCTGCTCCGAAATCCAGCATCACTCCCGCTTCCACCTCGCGCGTCTCGCCAATAGGCGTGCCTTTCGGCGCAAGGCGCACGTACAGCGCGTCGGCAGCGGGATCGAAGGTGGTCGTGATCACGGCTTGCAGCAGCTCCCTTGCCACGCACTCAGTGATGTCGAGCACCGACCAACCCCGCCAACATGCTCAGCGCCATCGCCAGCGTCGCATCCGCGTCCAGCGCGGTCGTGTCCAACCGAATCGCGTCCGTCGCGGGCGCCAGCCGCGCCGCGTCGCGCGCGTCGCGCATACTGACTTCGGCCGTCACGGCCGCCTCGTCCGCCGCACCGCCCGCCGCCGCCAGCTCCAGCCAGCGCCGATGCCCGCGCGCCTCGGCGCTCGCCGTCACCCAGAACTTCGCGTCCGCATCAGGGAAGATCACCGTGCCGATGTCGCGCCCGTCCAGCACCGCGCCGCCGGGCTGGCGGCCGAAGACGCGCTGGAACTCCAGCAGCGCCGCGCGAACGCCCGGAATCGCCGCCACCGATGCCGCCGCCTCGTCCGCCGCCGGGCCGCGCAGGTCGGCGCGCGCCAGGTCCACCGGGGTCAGCGCCCGCGCCGCCGCCTCGGCCAGCGCCGGGTCGGACGGCGCACCGCCGGCATCGAGCACGCGCCGCCCGACCGCGCGGTACAGCAGCCCGGTATCCAGATGCGGCAGGCCGAAATGCGCGGCCAGCCGCCGCGCCAGGGTGCCCTTGCCGGCCGCGGCCGGGCCGTCGATCGCAATGATCATCGGGCCGCACCAGAGGCCCTGGGCGCAGTCATCACCGCAACGCCGGCTCGGCATCCCCCAGCAATCCGTTCAGCAGCGCGGAGAATCCCGGGAAGCTGGTGTCGATGAAGCCGGCATCGTCCACCCGCACCGGCGCGCCCGTGGCCAGCCCCAGCACCAGCGCGCTCATCGCCAGCCGGTGATCCATGTGCGTCGCCACCAGCCCGCCGCCGGCCGGCGGGCGGCCCGCGCCATGCACGATCAGGTCGTCGCCGTCGATTTCCGCGCGCGCGCCGCAGGCGGCCAGCAGCGCGGCGGTCGCGGCCAGGCGGTCGCTCTCCTTGACCCGCAATTCGTGCAGCCCGCGCATCCGCGTCACCCCGGACGCGCAAGCGGCGGCCACCGCCAGCACCGGATATTCGTCGATCATGCTGGGCGCGCGCCCGGGCTGCACCTCGACGCCGCGCAGGGCGGAGTGGCGCACCAGGAGGTCGCCGACCAGCTCGCCGCCCTCGATGCGTTCGGCCTCGACGCGGATGTCCCCCCCCATCTCGCGCAGCGTCGCGAACAGTCCGGTGCGCAGCGGATTGAGGCCGACCCCGGCGATGCGCAGCGCCGAGCCGGGCACCAGCAGGGCTGCCACCATCGGGAACGCCGCCGAGGACGGATCGCCCGGCACCGCCACGTCGCGCGCCCGCAGCTCCGGCTGCCCGACCAGCCGCACCACCCGGCCCGCTCCGCCATGCGCCGGCTCGATCGAGACCTGCGCGCCGAAATGGCGCAGCATGTTCTCGCTGTGGTCGCGCGTCGCGGCGCGCTCCTCGACGCGGGTGATGCCGGGCGCGTTCAGACCGCACAGCAGCACCGCGCTTTTCACCTGGGCCGAGGCCACCGGCAGCACGTAGTCCAGCGGCAGCGCATCGCCGGCGCCCTCGATGGCCAGCGGCAGCCGGCCGCCCTCGCGCGCGGTGAACCGGGCGCCGCACGCCGCGAGCGGTTCGGTCACCCGGCGCATCGGGCGGCGGCGCAGGCTGGCGTCGCCGGTCAGCACCGAGAAGAAGGGGTGGCTGGCCAGGATGCCGGCCAGCAGCCGCGCCGCGGTGCCGGAATTGCCCATGTCCAGCACGTCGGACGGCTCGGCCAGCCCGCCGACGCCGCGCCCGGCGACACGCCAGAGGCCGTCGCCCGCACGGACCACCTCGCAGCCCAGCGCGCGCATCGCGGCCGCGGTGCGCAGCACGTCCTCGCCCTCCAGCAGCCCGGAAATCCGGGTTTCGCCGATGGCAAGGCCCGCGAACATCAGCGCGCGATGCGATATCGACTTGTCGCCGGGCACGCGGATCTCGCCGCGCAGCGGCGCCGCGGGGCGACGGGATTCGAGCGGTCGGGGAGCGTATGCGTCCATCGCCGCGCCTTAGCACGGGCGGCCTGGTTTGACAGCGGCGCATGACGGTGGCATGGCCCGCGCCCTTCGGACGCGCGCCGCCGCGCTGCGACCGTTCCCTCCATTCCGGGGTCTTTCATGGCGAAACCCGAACTCGGCACCAAGCGCGTCTGCGTCTCCTGCGGCGCGAAGTTCTACGACCTGACCAAGCAACCGGCCGTCTGCCCGAAATGCGGCACCGAGCAGCCGGCCGAGCAGCCGCGCATGAAGCGCGCCGGCGGCAACGTGATTGAGGAGAAGCGCCGCGCCAAGGCGATCCCGGTGCCCGGCCTGGAAGAGCCGGAGCTGGAAGCCGAGCCCGCCGCCGAGGAGGAGGAGGAGGACGTGCTGGAGGACACCTCGGACCTCGGCGAGGACGCCGAGATCGTCGAGGTCGAGCCGGAGGCCGGCGAGGAGGAGCGCTGACGCGCGAAACCGCGCCGCTGCCGGCTCAGGGCGACTCGGCGGGTGGACCGGGCCGCCCGCCCCCGTGACGCCAATTTGCGGATCGCCGCCCGGGCCTGGCAGCCCCGGGCGGCAATCCCGCTCCGGCAATCCCGCTCCGGCAATCCCGCTCCGGCGATCCCGCTCCGGCAATCCCGCTCCGGCGATCCCGCCTCCGGGCCGTCCGTCACATCGGCGGCGTCACGCCATCCTTGCCGACCGCCACAAACGCGGCATCCAGCGTTCCCCCACCGGATTTCGCCACCACGAACGCCTTGCCGCCCGCCACCGCCAGCGACCGGCCGCCCGGGACGAAGCGGACGATCGTGGCGCTGGGCGGCACCATGATCTCCGACGACTTGCCGTCATACGACACGGTGATCCGCTTGCCGCCGGCGCCGCCCGAGCCGGCGGTGACGCTGCCATTGGTCATCGTCGTCTGCACCTGCGGCGCGGCCGCGGCGGCGCTGGCCGAGACCACATTGCCGTTGGTCATCGTGCTGGCTGTGCTGCCGCCGCCGGCCGTGCTGTCGGGCAGCGCGTCCCAGGGATACTGTCCCTCGCCCATGCCGCGCATCGACTCCGGGAAGATCACCAGTTCCAGCGCCATCAGCGAACCGGCCGGACCCTTGGTCGCCGTGCCGATGAAATCGCCGGGCTTCAGGTCCGCCAGGCTGGCCGCGACCACCGAGGCGTATTTGGTGTCCGCGCCCAGCGCGATCCGCGCCTCCTGCCCGTCCGCCTGCCGGAGCGTCAGCGTGTCGCCGCTGACCAACTCGATGACGCCGCGCACGCGCTGCAACGACGGTGCGGCGACCGCGGCGGAAGCCATGCCGAGCGCCGCCAGGCTGGCCAGCGCCAGGCTCAGAGATCGGTTCATCCATTCTCTCCGGGTTGATGAGCTTGCGCCGGCCAGCGGAGCGGTCGCGCAACGGACATGGGTCGCGGCGGCGATTGTGCAAACGCGCGGCACCGGCCGGGCGCCAGGGTCCGCCTGACGCCCGTTCGCGCGACGGGACGTTCAGGACGACAGCGTGAACGTGGTTTGCGCCTGCGGGATGGATTGGTCAGCCCCGGCGTTGTTGGTGAAATCCTCGAAAGTTAGGGTGTTGCCCACCTGCGCCACGCCGATCAGGTCGCCGGGCCGGAACGGCCAGCAATTCGCGCCGGTGCCGAGAAAGCCGTAGCTGAAATCCTTCGAGGTGATCTTGGCCATCGTGATCCGCGAAGCCAGCGGATTGTCGGCGACCGGCCCGGTCCACCAATTCGCCGTGCTCGGCAACTGGCAGATCCCTCCGGTCGAGGACATCGACCACGCGGTGGTGCCCCCGGCGGCGATGCCGGCCCCGGCCAGCGTTACGGCGTAGTTGTTGTCGGTGGAGGCGACGTATGTTCCGGCCCTGAAGCTGGCTACCAGGAGCTTCTGCGATCGCGTGATGGACGACGCGGCGGCGCTCGGGATGCCGCGAGAGCTGACGTTGAACGTGATCGTCACGTCCCAGTAACTGACGGCGCCGCTGCTGTCGGTTACAGGCACGCGCGTCGCGTTGATCGCCGAGCTCGTCCCGGTGATCGCCGAGTACCTGGAACTCTGCCGACGGCGTGACGGTCTGCGCCGAGACGCGCGCGGTGCAAGCCAAACTGGCGAACGCGGCGAGCGTCAGAGCGGCGCCGGCGCTGCGCATGAGCGAAAGGCGGTGCATCGTTTTCTCTCCATTTATTGTTGATCGTTGATGCCGACGCGCATGTTCGGTATTCACATCAAAATTACAATATTAGCGGAGTAAACGTGCGGGCATTGTACGGCCGGCAGTATGGATGCTGGCATGGCGGTGCAGCTTTCGCAACGGCATCGATTCGTGCACGAGCAGCCGAACGTTCGGCGTCGCGTCGCCTCAGCGCTGCGCCAGCCAGTCCAGCACCGCCATGCGCACCGCGACGCCCATCTCGACCTGTTCGCTGATGGCGCTGCGGTCGGCATCGTCGGCGACGCGGCTGCTGATCTCCACGCCGCGGTTCATCGGTCCCGGATGCATCACGATGGCGTCCGGCCTGGCATAGGCCAGCTTCTCGCGATCCAGGCCGAAGAAGCGGAAATACTCGCGCCCGCTCGGCACGAAGCCGCCCGGGCCCATGCGCTCGCGCTGCAGCCGCAGCGCCATCACCACATGCGCCCCGTCCAGCCCCGCGCGCATGTCGTGGAACACCTCCGCGCCCAGCCGCGCCGCCTCGGCCGGGATCAGCGTGGGCGGCCCGACCAGGCGCACGCGATTGCCCATCGTGGCGAGCAGGAAGACGTTCGAGCGCGCGACGCGGCTGTGCAGCACGTCGCCGCAGATCGCGATGGTCAGTCCTTCCAGCCGCCCGAGCCGGCGGCGGATGGTCAGCGCGTCGAGCAGCGCCTGCGTCGGATGCTCATGCGTGCCGTCGCCGGCATTGATGACCGCGGCATCGACCTTGCGGGCGAGCAGCGCGGGCGCGCCGCTGTCGGCATGGCGCACCACCAGCAGGTCGCATTGCATGGCGTTCAGCGTGGCCGCGGTGTCGAGCAGCGTCTCGCCCTTGTTCACGCTGCTGGTGGACACGCCCATGTTGATGACGTCCGCCCCCAGGCGCTTGCCGGCCAGCTCGAAGCTGGTCCGGGTCCGGGTGCTGTCCTCGAAGAACAGATTGATCAGCGTGCGCCCGCGCAGCCGGTCGCGCGCGGTCTTGCCGCTGCGGTTCAGCAGCACGTAGTTCTCCGCCAGATCCAGGTAGGCGGCGATGGCGGGCGGGTGCATGCCCTCGATGGCGAGAAGGTGGCGCATGGGGAACTCTGGACCGTCCGGCTGGCTTTGCCCTGCTATTGTCCCCTGGAGGCCGCGATGTCGAGACGCGCCGTGATCGTCGCACTGGCCGCGAGCGCGGCGTTGTCAGCCTGCGCCAGCCAGCAGCAGGTCGTCGCCGGGCGGGAGGACCTGCTGGCCGCGGCCGGGTTCAGGCTGCTTCCGGCGAACACCCCCGGCCGGCAGGCGCAGCTTGCCGCCTTGCCGCCGAATCGCTTCGTGACGCAGGCGCATGGCGACCGCGTGGCGTACCTGTATGCCGACCCGCTGGTTTGCGGCTGCCTGTATGTCGGCGGCCAGGCTGCCTACGACCGCTTCCGGCAGGAGCAGTTCCAGCAGCATCTGGCGACGCAGGCGGAGGTCACGGCGCAGCTCAATGAGAACGCGGGATGGGATTGGGGTCCGTGGGGACCTGGCCCGTTCTGGTAGGCGTGGCCGCCGCCGCCGCGGCGATGCGGCGATGCGTCTCGTCGCGGCCAAGCGCGGCAAGGGTGGCGTCGATCGGCGGGCTGGTGGCGCTGCCGGTGAGCGCCGCGCGCAACGGCTGGGCCAGCGCCCCCAGTTTGGTCCCGCGTGCGTCCGCAAAGCCGCGCAGCGCGGCATCGAGCGCGCTTGCCGAAAAGTCCGTGGCGTCCAGCGACGCCGCCAGATCGCGCAGCATTGTCTGCGCCTCTGCCGTCAGCAGCGCCGCCGCCTTCGGCTCCATTGGCAGCGGCGGCGTGCGCGCCAGGAAGGCGGCACTATCGGCCAGCTCCGCCAGCGTCTTCGCCCGCTCCTTCAGCGCCGGCATCAGCGCCTGGACGCGCTGCTCCGCGACTGCATCGACGATCACGCCCGGGCGCTCGCGCAGCCGCTCCAGCACGTCGCGGGTCAGCCGCGCATCGTCGGCGGCGCGCAGATAGACCCCGTTCAGATGCGTCAGCTTGGCGTAGTCCATCCGGCTTGCCGCGCGCCCGACGCCATCCAGATCGAACAGCCGCACCGCTTCGGCGCGGGCGACGATCTCCGCGTCGCCGTGACCCCAGCCGAGGCGCAGCAGGTAGTTGCACAGCGCCTCGGGCAGGAACCCCATGGCGCGGAAATCGGTGACGCTCTGCGCGCCGTGCCGCTTTGACAGTTTCGCGCCGTCGGCGCCGTGGATCAGCGGGATGTGGGCGAACCGCGGCGCGTTCCAGCCGAGCGCGTCATAGATCTGGCGCTGCCGGAACGTGTTGGTCAGGTGGTCGTCGCCGCGGATGACATGGGTGATGCCCATGTCGTGATCGTCCACTACCACCGCGTGCAGATAGGTCGGCGCGCCGTCGCTGCGCACCAGGATCATGTCGTCAAGCTCGGCGTTGGCGACGCGCACCTCGCCCTGCACCAGGTCGCGCACCATTGTCTCGCCATCGCGCGGTGCGCGCAGGCGGATCACCGGGGCGACGCCGGGCGGCGCGTCGGTCGGGTCGCGGTCGCGCCAGCGGCCGTCGTAGCGAAAGGCGCGCTTGTCGGCCGCCGCCTGCTCGCGCTGGGCAGCCAGTTCCTCGACCGTGTCATAGGCGCGATAGGCGTGCCCGGCGTCCAGCATCAGTTGCGCCACCTCGGCGTGGCGGGCTTGGCGGGCGAACTGGAACACCGGCGGCTCGTCGGGATCCAGGCCGAGCCAGTCCAGCCCGTCCAGGATCACCGCGACCGCGGCCTGGGTGCTGCGGGCGCGGTCGGTGTCCTCGATGCGCAGCAGGAATTGGCCGCCGTGATGGCGGGCGAACAGATAGTTGAACAGCGCCGTGCGCGCGCCGCCGATATGCAGCATGCCGGTCGGGCTGGGGGCGAAGCGGGTGCGGACGGCCATGCCGCCGTGTAGCCCGAATCCGGCCGGCCGGAAACTGGTGTTCAGAAAGACCGGCGCTCAGAAAAGCTGGCGTTCAGAACTCGACATGCGCCTTGAAGCCGAACACCGCGGCGTCGTGGATGTTTGCCTGCGCGTCGGGGCGGAACACGTACTGGAAGTCCGGCTCGAAGTTCACGCCGCGATAGACATGGATGTCGTAGTTCGCCTCGAACACCATCTCATGCGTCTGCGGGCCGGTGGCGGTGTTGCTGAACGGGATGCCGAACTCCGCCTCCAGCAATTGGACCTTGCCCAGCACGCCGCTGACCGTGTTGTAGGTGAACAGCAGCCCCACCGTGTCCTGCGGCCGCGCGCGCCAGAAGCCGCGATCCAGCAGGCCCGCGAAATACTGCTCGGCATAGGGCGAGTTGTTCGGGTCGTTGTGCACGAAGCCGCCCAGCGCGATGATGCCGTCCTGGTCGCCCGGCCCCTGCCGGACCAGCATCTGGTCCAGCAGCACCCAGGTCTGCGTATTGCCGGTGCGAGTCGAGACCGGCGCGCCGGAACTGGTGTTTGATGTGGCGCTGAGCGCGGTCGAGAAGCTCTTGAAGGTGGATGAGAAATCATAACCGAAGCCGATCTTGTAGTGGCCCGGCATCTTGGCCGCGCCCAGCAGCGGCTCATAGGCGACCTCGACCGGCACGTACACGCCACTGTCCTGCGAGCCGTCGAACTTGAAGCCGCTGCGGAAGTTCACGTCGCTGTACAGGCCCTGGTTGACCTCGTAGATGCCGGTCTGCGATGTAGGTCTGCGGCGTCGGGCGCACCCGCACGCGGGCGGCCCATACCGCGTCGGGATAGGCGCTGTGGCCGATGTCGCCGCCCGGCAGCGCCTTGGGGTCGCCGCACAGCCCGTTGTTCATGTAGTTGCAGTATAGCGGCGAGCTGGCGAAGTCGTTTTCGACGTTCATCCGGCCGGCGGCGATGTCGAGCCGATGATCGAACAAAGTCTCCTGCGCGTACACCGAGACCAGATGCACCGCCACGTCGCCGCCGGAACCGTAGATCTCCTGCACCGGCAGGAAATCGTCGCCGAACAGGTGGCTGTCGCTGCTGCCGGAGCGGTTGACGACGATGGCGTGGGTGGACAGCCCCATGATCCCGGCCAGGCGCTGCCAGTCGATGTCGGCCTCAAACCCGACCTGGTTGGCGAAGGTCGCGCCCTGCCGCGTGCCGCCGCTGACATTGCCGGCGAACTCGCTGGTGGCGTCGAGCAGCAGGTAAATGCCCTGGGTTTCCAGATTGGTGCGCACGCCGCCCAGATTGCCCAGCAGGTGTTCGACCGAAGGCGCCACGTCCTTCAGCGGCGGCGCCTGGGTGTTCGGGCGTGATAGCTCCTGGCTGGGGCCAACTCCCACGCCGCTGTTGGTCGCCTGCGCCCGGGCCAGCGCGGGCGTCGCGAGTGCGGCGGCAAAGGCGGCGGCCCATGCAAGATGGCGCGTCATCTCGTTCCCCCCGCCGCGACCGGCACGGCGTTCGTGCGGCCTTCCAGCTCGGCCTCGATCTCCTCCAGGCTGCGGCCCTTGGTCTCCGGGACCAAAGCGGCGGTGAAGGCGATCGCCACCAGCGTCAGCACCGCATAGATCAGGAACGTGCCGACCCGACCGCACAGCTGGATGAGGCTCAGGAACGTGATCGTCACCAGCAGGTTGAAACCCCAGTTCGAGACCGTCGCCAGGCTCATCGCCCGCCCGCGCACCGCCAGCGGGAAGATCTCCGCAATCAGCAGCCAGAACACCGGCCCCAGCCCGACCGCAAAGAACGCCACATAGGCGGCCAGCGAGCCGACGGTCAGCCAGCCCAGCCAGCCGGAGGCACCGAAGGCGAAGCCGGCGGCCAGCAGCGCCAGCATCACCGCCATGCCGCCCAGGCTCCACAGCAGCAGCGCGCGCCGGCCGGCATTGTCGATCAGGCGCATCGAGACGATGGTGAACAGCACGTTGACCGCGCCGACCCCGGCGGTGGCCAGGATCGCCACCGAGGCGGAAGACAGGCCGGCAGCCTGGAAGATCTGCGGCGCGAAATAGATCACCGTGTTGATGCCGGTGATCTGCTGGAACATTGCCAGCCCGATGCCGACGATCAGCGCCCGGCGCAGGCCGGGGGCGAGCAGGGCCGACCACGGCACCAGCCGGCCGCCCTCGCGCTTCAGGTCGGTGCGCAGGGCGGCCAGCTCGTCGGCCACCTCGGCGTCGCCGCGCAGCCGCCGCAGCACCGTCTCGGCCTGGTCCATCCGCGCGTGGCCTGCCAGCCAGCGCGGGCTTTCCGGCAGGAACAGCATGCCCAGGGCCAGCGCCGCCCCGGGCACCGCGCCCAACCCCAGCATCCAGCGCCAGCCGCCTGTGGCGTGGGCGAAGGAATAGCCGACCAGGTAGGACACCAGGATGCCGAGCGTGATGCAGAGCTGGTTGAGCGAGGTGATGCTGCCCCGCGACGCGGCCGGCGAGATCTCGGCCAGGTACAGCGGCGTCAGCATCGAGGCAACGCCGATCGCCACGCCGATCAGGAGCCGGCCGACCAGCAGCACGGCGACGCTGCCGGCCACCGCCGAGACCACCGCGCCGACGACGAAGGTGAGTGCGGTGACCAGGATCACCCGGCGGCGGCCGAACCGGTCGGACAGGTCGCCGGCCACGGCCGCGCCGATCACCGCACCCACCAGAACGATGGCTGCCACGATGCTCTGGCCGCCCGTGGACAGGTGGAACACCGTGCGGATGAACAGCAGCGCGCTGGAGATGACGCCGGTATCGTAGCCGAACAGCAGCCCGCCCAGGGCTGCGGTCGAGGCGATCAGGGCGAATTGCACGTGCGGTCCCTCCGGCGGCGTACGGCCGCCGCTGCGCGTAACGGCGCCGGGCCACGCCGTGTTCCGCGACGGGCGATGACCCGGCGTGCGCTTTGCCGCTAGTGTTGCGGCCGTGCAATCAACCGCCGCCGCGCGCCGCTGATGTCCGCTCGCCTTGCCTCGGCGCCGATGCCGGCGCGGCTGGCGTGGCTGCGGCCGGCGCTGCCCTCCGCGCGGCCCTCGGCGCTGCCCTCGGCGCTTGCCGACTGGGCCGCCGCCGAGCGGGGACGGTTCGCGCTGTGGCTGCCGCTGTGCATGGCGGCCGGGGCGGCGCTGTACCTGACGCTGACCGTCGAGCCGCCGCTATGGATCGGCGGGGCCGGGTGCATCGCCGCCGGCGTCCTGGCGATCGCGTCGCGCGGCGTGCCGATCGCGCGGGCGGCGTCGGCGGCGGGGTTGGCGGCCGCGCTGGGGTTTGCCAGCGGCCAGCTCGCCACCGCGCGCGCGCCGCCGCTGCTGGACGTGCCGCCCCGCGCCGTTGTGGTCAGCGGCGTGGTGCGCGCGGTCGAGGCGCTGCCGGAGGGGCGGCGGGTGACGCTGGAACAGGCGGTGCTGACCACCGCGGAGGGGTCGGTCGCACCCGCCTCGCGGCTGGTGCGGATCCGCCTGCATCGCGGCGACACGCTGCTGCCGCAGACCGGCGATCTGCTGCATGTGCGCGCGCTGCTCAGCCGGCCGTCGCCGCCGGCCTATCCGGGCGCCTGGGATCTACAGCGCGATACGTTCTTTTCCGGGATGGGCGCATACGGATTTGCGCTGGCGCCGGCGGCGCTGGACGCGCATGCCGCGCCGAGCGGCCCGGCGCGCTGGCTGCAGGGCCTGCGCGAGACGATCGGCGCCCGCATCGGCGCGGTGCTGGACGGCGCGCCGGCGGCGGTCGCCGCCACGCTGCTGACCGGCAGCACCGCGTCGGTGCCGGCCGCCGACAAGCAGGCGTTCCGCGATTCCGGCTTGGCGCATCTGCTGGCCATTGCCGGGCTGCATATTGGCATCGTCATGGGGCTGGTGTTCGGCGCGGTTCGGCTGGGCCTGGCGGCGTCCGAGCGGGCGGCGCTGCATTGGCCGTGCAAGGCGATCGCCGCGCTCGCCTCGCTGGCGGCCGGGGCCGCGTACATGGCGCTGACCGGGGCGCATGTGCCGATCATCCGCAGCTTCGCCATGGCCTGCCTGTTCACCGTCGCCGTGCTGGCCGGCCGACGGGCGTTCTCGCTGCGCGGCTGGGCGCTGGCGATGGCCGCCCTGGTGCTGATCGCGCCCAACGAGGTCCTCGGCGTGTCGTTCCAGATGAGCTTCTCGGCCGTGCTGGCGCTGATCGCCGGCTATGACGCGCTGCGCCCCTGGCTGCGGCGGCTGCGCGGCGAGGGCGGCCTGGCCGGGCGCGCGCTGGGGTTCGTCGCCGGGCTGGCGCTGACCAGCGCGCTGGCGGGCACGGCCTCGGCGCCGTTCGGCGCGTACCATTTCGGCCGGGTGCAGCTGTATTTCGTGCTCGCCAACATGGTCGCTGTGCCGCTGACCGCGCTGTGGATCCTGCCGCTCGGGCTGCTCGCCCTGGCGCTGATGCCGCTGCACGGCGAGGCGCTGGCGCTGGTCCCGATGGGCTGGGGCGAGGTCGCGGTGCTGTGGATCGCGCGCCATGTGGCCGCCCTGCCGGACGCCACTCTTGCGGTGCCGCACATCCCCGGCTGGGGTCTGGCGCTGGTGGCGGGTGGCGGCGCGTGGCTGGGGCTGTGGCGGACCCGGTTGCGCCTGGCCGGGGTGGCGGTGCTGGCGGCGGGGCTGGCCTCGCCGCTGCTGGCGCGGCCGCCGGATGCGCTGGTCTCGCCGGATGCGCGCCTGATCGGCCTGCGCACCCTGTCCGGCGTGTTCGTACAGGCCGGACGCGGGGCCGACAGGTTCACCCGCGAAGCTTGGGAGCAGGTCTGGGCCGCCGGCCCGGCGCGGCCGGTCCCCGCGATGGGCAGCGAGGGTGCGCTGGCCTGCGACGATGCCGCCTGCCGCTGGCGCGCGCCGGGCGGCATGCTGGTGTGGGTGGCGCGCGCCGCGCCCGGGCCGGAGGCGTGCGCCGCGGCGATCGTGCTGGCGGCGATGCCGGTGCGGCTGCGCTGCCCGCCGGGCGGCGATCGGCCGGTCGCGGTCATCGACCGGTTCAGCGTCTGGCGCGAGGGCGCGTTCGCCGTCTGGCTTAACCCTGGCGGGGCGCGTGTCGTCTCCGAGCAGACGGTGCGCGGCGACCGGCCCTGGGCGCCGCGACCCGGCCATGCGCGCTCGCTCGCCGGGCTGACCATGGCGCCTGCCGAGACTTTGCCGCCGTGACGCAAGGCGGCCCGGTCAGCGTCTCTCCAGCAGCCGATGCACCGCGACCAGCGCCTCGGTCATGCCGAACGGCTTGTGCAGCACGGTCTCGCGCTTGCCGAGCAGACCCAGGCGGCCCAGCACGTCCGGGCGCCCGGTCATATAGACCACGGCGATGTCGGGATGGCGCTCGCGCGCGTGCCGCGCCAGCGCCGCGCCATCCATGCGGCCGGGCATCTGCATGTCGGTCAGCAGCAGGTCGAAACCATCCGGTCCGTCGAGCAACGCCGCCGCCGCGTCGCCGGACGGCGCGTCGACGACATCCAGCCCGTCATCGGCGAGGGCCTCGGCCATGATGAGGCGAATCAGGAACTCGTCCTCGACCAGCAGGACACGCGAGCGCGACACCTCGTCTCCCTCATGTCCGCGGGCAAACTTTCCCATAGCAGGCGGCATCGCCGCCCGGCGTTAACATCGCCGGCTGGCCGTCGTTGCACAGACCGCGCCGGCCGAAACGACAGGCCTGGTCACGTAGCCGCGAGGCCGAGCCGGTGCGCCAGCGCGGTCTCGATCGCCTGCTCCAGCACGCGCCGGCCCATCGCCGGGGAATGCTTGTCGCGAACCAGTGCCTGGCCGGCCTGCGACAGCCGCGCCCACAGCGCCGCATCGCCGTGCAGGCGCACGCAGGCAGCGGCAAACGCCTCGGCCCCGTCGGCGAGCAGCACGTCGCGGCCATCGACCAGTTCCATCCCCTCGGCGCCGCAGGCGGTGGAGACCACCGGCAGTCCGTACGCCATGGCGGTGGACACCTTGCCCTTGGTGCCGGCGCCGACCCGCACCGAACAGGCGAACACCCGGGCGCGGTCGAACACCGGGCGCAGATCGTCGATCATGCCGGTGACCTCGACAGCGGGGCCGGCCAGCGCCAGCACTTCCGGCCCGGCATTGGCCCCGGCGATGACGAAGCGCGCATCGGGCAGGCTGCGCCGGATGATCGGCAGCACCTCGCGCGCGAAATACGTCACCGCGTCCACGTTCGGGCGATGCCGGTAGCCGCCCAGGAAGCAGAAATCCCGCCGCGCCGCGAACGGCGCGCTGGTGCCGTGCAGCTCGAACATGAACGGCCACACCACCACCGGCGCAGACGGGGCCAGAGTGGCCAGCAGGTCGCGTTCGTAGGTGGAATGGGTGATCGTGCAATCGACCTCGCCGATCAGCCGCAGCTCGCGCTTGCGCATCACCGCGGCGGCGGCGTGCGCCGCATCTCCGCCGTCCAGCGCCGCTTCGCGCTCCATGCGCAGGAAATGCAGGTCCATGTTGTGAAACAGCACCGAAGCCTGCGGCGCGTGGCGGCGCAGGTCGGCCAGCACGCGATCGAGGATGCCGACGCGGTACACCAGGACGACGTCGAACAGCCGGCCCATGCGCGCGATGTAGGCGGAAAACTCGCTGTCGTACGGCGCATAGGCGCACTCGATGCCGCGGCGCAGCAGCGCCTCGGTGTGTTCCGGCTCGAACAGGAAATTGTCCTGCGGCACGAAATGCGCCGTGTAGCCGAGCGACTGGAACAGGTGCAGCGTCAGCGTTGTGGTGACCGAGCCGGCATCCTGCTTCGGCGTCGGCGTGGTGGCGTCGATCACCAGGGCACGAAGCTGCACGCCGCGCGCGCGCTCCAGGTACGGCGCCTCGCCGTTGCGCCGGTGCGCTGCCAGCGCGCGGTGCCAGCGCAGGAACAGCTTTTTCTGGTTGACCACCTGATGCGCCTTGACGCCCTGCGCCAGGTCGGTGCCGGATGTCCTGCCCTCGTAGTGGATCACCCGCGATTGCGGCTGCAGCCAGATCTCGCCGCCCTCGGCGCGGATGCGCAGCGCCAGGTCGGCATCCTCGCCATAGGCCGGCGCGTAGCGCGCGTCGAACCCGCCGCGCGCGCGCCAGACCTCGGCGGGCAGCGCGATCGACGCGCCGGAGACATAGTCCACCTGCCGCGCATGCGAAAAATGCGGGCGGTTCGGATCGTCGCCGCGACCGTAGTTCCAGGCCGAGCCGTCGCGCCAGATGATGCCGCCGGCTTCCTGCAGGCTGCCGTCCGGGTACAGCAGCTTCGAGCCGACCAGGGCGGCGTGCGGGAACAGGGCGAAGCTGTCCGCCAGCGCGTCGAGCCAGCCAGGAACGACGCGCGTGTCGTTGTTCAGCAGCACCAGCAGCCGTCCGCGCGCCAGCCCGCCAGCGATGTTGCACGCGGCGATGAAGCCCTGGTTGCGGGTCAGCCGATGCGTGCGCAGCATCGCGAACGACTGCCCCAGCGCCGGCAGGATCGCGGCGGTTTCGTCGGTCGAGGCGTCGTCGAGCACGATCACCTCGGCGCTGACGCGCGCCCGGTGGTCCAGCACCGAGTCCAGGCAGTTCAGCGTCCAGCCGAGTTGGCCATGCACCGGAATGACGATCGACACATCCGGCGCCTCGCCGCCGCTACGCAGCATGCAGGCGCGGGCGCGCAGATGCTCGGCGGCAGCGGCCAGGTGCGGCGTGCGCCCGGTCAGCCCGAAGCGGCGCAGGAACGCCTCGCCGGCGCGCGCCGCCAGCAGCGCCGGATCGTCCACGCGATGCTGGTAGAAGCTCAGCGTCGCCGGATCGAGCGTGGGATCGTCGGCCAGCGGCCAGGCGTGCATCCGCGCCGGCGGCTCGAACGAGGCGGCGGCGGTGGCGTGGTGGCCGGGACGCCCCTCCAGCCGCGCGCGCAAATCCGCCGCTGTCGTCCTGCGCCAGCATCAGCCGCTCGTCGGCCTCGGCCAGTCGCTCCACCAGCGCCACGGCGCGGCGGCGCATGTCGTCGGGGTCGCTCAGGCCGACCGCCGCTCGTAGTCCAGCACGTCGCGCAGCGTGGTTTCCAGGGCGATGCGCTGGGTCCAGCCGGTCGCCGCGCGCAGCTTGTCGGTGCGCCCGCAGATCGCCGCCTCGTCGGACGGGCGCAGCAGCGCCGGATCGGTCTGCGCCGCCAGCTCCAGTCCGGAGATCGCGGCGAACAGCGGCACCAGATCGCCGATGCGGGTCAGCTGCTCGGCGCAGATGTTGTACGCCTCGCCCGGGGCGCCGTGCGCCGCCAGCCGGATCAGCGCATCGCACAGGTCGCGCACGTCGATGATGGCGCGGCGCGACGCCTGGTTGCCGATGCGCAAACGCCCGCTTGCCTGCCTAGCGCGCAGCATGCCGGCGACCCGGCTTGCGAGGTCGCTCACCACGTCGTTGCGTTTGCGCGGGCCGGTGCAGTTGAAGATGCGGGCACGGATGCAGCGGATACCGTCGTTGCGGAAATACTGGAACGCCAGCAGATCCTGCGCCACCTTGCTGACGCCGTACGGGTGCAGCGGCAGCAGCGGCGCGTCCTCGTCCACCGGCAGGCGTTCCGGCGTCAGGCTCGCGCCGTATTCCGCCGACGAACAGGCGACCACCACCACCGGATCGTAGCCGGCATCCGTAGCGCGCACCGAGCGGATCGCCTCGAACAGGTTGACCGTGCCCAGCACGTTGACCTCCAGCGTCTCCCACGGGTTCGCCCAGGAGACCACCGGCAGGCTTTGCGCCGCGAGATGGTAGATCGCTGCGGGCCGCCGCGCGGCGATCACCCGGCGCACCGGCTCGGCGTAGCGCATGTCCAGCTCGAACATCTCGAATCGTCCGGCGATATCGTCGAGGCGGATGGTCGGGCGGCTATAGGCGCCCAGCAGCTCGCCGGCGCCGTCGTCGCGCAGCCGCTCCAGCAAATGCGAGCCGACCAGTCCCGCCGCGCCGGTGATCATCACGCCCGCCATGCCGCCCGCCTTGCCCGCCGCCGCGTCCCCTCATAGCGCCGGCGCGACCGGCGCGGCTACACTCGGGCAATGCGGCACGGACCTGTGGTGGGCGATCTGCAGCTACATCCCGACGGGATGGCGGATGGCTGGTGCTGGGCGCCGCGCCGGCCGCGGGCGCGGCTGGCGTTCGACATCCTGGTGGACGACCGCGTGGTGGCCGGCGGCGAGGCGGCATTGCCGCGCCCCGACCTGGCGGCGCATGGGATGCGTGACACGCGGCACGGCTTCCGCCTGGCGCTGCCACCGGACGCGATCGACCGCAACGCCGCCTGCCTGATCTCGGCGCGGGCGCGCGGCAGCATGGTGGTGTTCGGCCGCCGGATGATCGAACCCGCCCGCCCGCCCGCGCCGGAGCCGCGCGAGGCGGCGCTGCAGGCTGAACTCGGGGCGCTGTCGCAGCGTCTGGCCCGGCTGGCGGTGCGGCCCCGTGCGACGCCGCGCGACGCCAGGCTGCGCGAGGCGGCCGGTGTCCTTGCAGCAGCACTGCCGGCGCACGCGCCGGGGCAGGGCGGCGCTGCGGGCGGCGCGATCGAGGCGGCGCGGCGGGTGCTGGCGGCGGCAATCCCGCCTTTCGTCCTGCCGCGCCCGACCGATCCGGCCGCGAGTCTGCTGCTACGGGCGAGCGGCGACGTGGCCGCGACCGCCGCCCGGCTGCGCGACCTGGCGCCCGCCGCGCACGCCATCGGGGCGGAGGTGCTGTTGCTGGATGGCGGCGTGGACGCCCGTCATGCGCTGCTGCCCAGCCTGATCCCGGGGCTGATTCTGGCGCGTCCGCCGTCCGGCGCGTGGGACGCCGCGCCGGCGACCATGGCGCGGGGCGAGTGGCTGTTGCTGCTGGATGACGGGCCGGTGTCGGCCACGGGGCTGATCGCGGTGCTCGCTTCGGTGCGCGGGCAGGCGATCGAGATGGCGGTGGCGCCCGGCGTGCGCGGGACGGCGGGGCTTCCGCTATTGGCAACCGGCATGCGCAGCGGCCTGCGTCTGGCGATCCGGCGCAGTTCGGTGATCGCCGGTGACGACCTCGTGACGGCGCTGGCGCGGCTGCGCGGCCGCGCAGCGTCTTGCGCGATGCTGGCGGAACCCTGGCCGACGGTCGCCTAGCGGGGTCAGCGGCCGACCCGCTACGATGCAACGGTTATGCGCGACACCCTCATCTTCGACGCCGGCCTGCACGTCCGTCTGCCGGCCGAAAGCTTCGTCTCGCGGGCGGAGTTCGAGGCGCACCGGGCCGCCGCCGAGGCCCGGCTTGCGCGACAGGCGCGGATCGAGGCGGCGCTGGCCAGCGCCGATCCCGAGCTGCATCAGTCCGCCACCTGCGCGCCCTGCCTGCGCCCGGCAATGCTGACCTCGCGCATGACGGGCGGGCGACTGGTCGAGGGTTCTCTGCGCATCCCCGACTGGCCGGCCGAACAGACCTGCGACTGCGAGGATCGGCTGGACGGCCGGGACCGGGCGCTGCTGCAGGCAGCCGCGGCCTCGGGCGGCCTGCGGCAATGGTCCAGGCTGCTGCTGCTCGGCCCCGGCGGCGCGGTCCATCGCCGTCTGGCGGCGCAGGCGGGCGAGACGCTGCGGATCGCCGATCCCGGCCCCGGTGGTGCGCTGGCGGCGGCGGACGGCGCGGCCGACCTGATCGTGGCCGCGGACTGCCTGCATTGCGCGCCCGCGCTGCGCCCGCTGCTGGACGAGCTGCGCCGGATCGCCGCCCCCGGCGGCTGCCTGCTGGCGCGGCTGCCGTTCCGCGAACTCGCCGCCGGCACCACCAGCCGCCGCCCGCCCGGCGCCGGGCCGGGCTTTGCCGCGAACGAGCTGCACGCGATCGGCTGGGACATCCTGGCGATGCTGCACGACGCCGGCTGGGCGCAGGCGGAGATGCTGCTGATCTGGAGCCGCGAGCTGGGCTATCTCGGCCCGCGCAATTTCCTGCTGCGGGCGGCCGCATGACCGGACGACCGGGCCGCCGGGTGGTGCGCGCGCGCGCGCCGCTGCGGCTGGGGCTGGCCGGCGGCGGCACCGATCTCAGCCCGTATTGCGACGAGTTCGGCGGCGCCGTGCTGAACGCCACCATCGACCGCTACGCCTACGCCTTCATCGAGGCGTCGCCGGACGCGAGGCTGCACTTCATCGCCCGCGACCTGGCGATCGAGGAGAGCGCGTCGCCCGATCAGGATGGCCTGCGCGCCGCCCGGCTGGCGATGCACGCCGGCGTCTATCGGCGGATGCTGGGCCAGTTCGGCGATCGCGCGCTGCCGGCCTTGCAGGTCACCACCTATGTCGATGCGCCGGCCGGCTCGGGGCTGGGGTCGTCCTCGGCGCTGGTGGTCGCCCTGGTCGAGGCGTTCCGCACCTGGCTGGCGCTGCCGCTGGGGCTGTACGACGTGGCGCACCTGGCGTTCGAGATCGAGCGCATCGATCTGGCTCTGGCCGGCGGCAAGCAGGACCAGTACGCGTCGGCCTTCGGCGGCGCCAACTTCATCGAGTTCCTCGCCGGCGACCGGGTGATCGTGAACCCGCTGCGGGTGGCGCGCGGCGTCATCAACGAGCTGGAGACCTCGCTGGTCATCTGCTTTTCCGGCGTCTCGCGCCATAGCGGGCACATCATCAGGGAGCAGCAGCGGCGGATGGCGGCGCACGGCGCGGACGCGATCGCCGGCCTGCACCAGCTGAAATCCGACGCGCTGGAGATGAAGCAGGCGCTGCTGCGCGGCGAAATCCGCGCACATGGCGGAGATCCTGAACCGCTCCTGGGCGGCCAAGAAGCGCACCTCGGACCATGTGACCAGCGGCCATATCGACGCGCTGCACGCGACCGCCCTGGCGCATGGGGCGATCGCGGGCAAGGTGTCCGGGGCCGGCGGTGGCGGGTTCGTGATGTTCATTGTGCCGCCGCAGCGCCGGGTCGGGCTGATCCAGGCCCTGAACGGCGCCGGCGCGCAGGCCAGCTTCGTGCATCTGACGCAGGAGGGCGCGGAAAGCTGGGAGACGACCGAGCCGTAGCGTCGCGCGCCGCCCGACCAATATGCTATGGCGAGCCAGCCTGAGACCCGGAACCGCAAGTGACCCTGCCGCGCCGCACCCTGCTGCTGCTTGCCGCCGGCGGCCTGTGCGCCGCCGCGGGGCCGCCAAGCTTTGTCGATTCAGACCTGGGCGATACCAGCCCGGCCGCTGCCGCCGCCGCAGGTCCCGGCCCCTTCGACATCCGGGCGTTCGGCGCGGTCGGCGACGGGCGCGCCATCGACAGCCCAGCGGTCAACCGCGCCATCGCCGCAGCCGCAGCCGCGGGCGGCGGCACGGTGCGGGTGCCGGCCGGCGCCTATGCGTGTTTCTCGATCCGGCTGCAAAGCCGCGTCTGCCTGTATTTGGAGCCGGGTGCCACCATCCTGGCCGCCGACCCTGGGCCGGCTGGCGGCTTCGACGCGGCCGAGCCCAACCAGCCCTGGGACGCCTACCAGGATTTCGGGCACAGCCACTGGCGCAACAGCCTGATCTGGGCCGAGGGCGCGCACGACGTGTCCATCATGGGGCCGGGGCTGATCTGGGGACGCGGGCTGGTGCGCGAGCATGGCGGGCCGGAACAGGCGGTGGCCACGCTGCCGGGCATCGGCAACAAGGCGATCGCGCTGAAACGCTGCCGTAACGTCATCCTGCGCGACGTCTCGGTGCTCGCCGGCGGCCACTTCGCGGTTCTGGCGACCGGCGTGGACAACCTGACCATCGACAACCTGAAGATCGACACCAATCGCGACGGCA
>CAVRQM010000002.1:0-71128 GCA_963723455.1 uncultured Pseudomonadota bacterium
CCGTGCCTGCCCAAGGACGTGCGCAGCTTCCTTTCGCTCGCCGAGCGCAAGGCGGTGGCCGCCCCGCTGCTGGCGCACGTCCTGCCCAGCAACACCGCGATCGTCGAGCGCGCCTATGCGGCGATCGCCGCGCACGGCCGCCAGACCGTCAGCCTGTTCGGGCTGGCGTTCAAGCAGGGCACCGACGACCTGCGCGAAAGCCCGTTCGTGCTGCTGGCCGAGCGGCTGCTGGGGCGCGGCTATGACCTGCGCATCTTCGACCGCTCGGTGAACGTGGCCGCCCTGCTCGGGCGCCAACCGCGCCTATATCGACCGCGAGATCCCGCATCTGGAACGGCTGATGGTGGACAGCCCGATGGCCGCCCTGGACGGCAGCCGGCTGGCGGTGATCGGCCATGTGGCGCCCGAGGACCGCCCGGCGCTGCTGGCCGCCCTGGACGGACATGCGGTGATCGATCTGGCCGGAATGGAGGCGCTGCGCGGGCGCGAGGGGATCGCCTATCAGGGCCTGTGCTGGTGAGCAGGCCGCGCCTGCTGTTCGTCAGCCCGCGCTTCCTGTTTCCGCTGGATGAGGGCGGCAAGATCCGCACCACCGGCATCCTGCGCGCCATGAAGGGCGGCGCGTTCGAGATCGTGCTGGTCTCCCCCGCGCCTCCCGACGTGGCTCGCCATGCCGCCGAGATCGAGTTGTCTCGGATCGCTATGTCGGCTGGCCGGCCCCGCGCCGCCGCCGGCTGGGCCGCGCGCTGGCGCTGGCCGGCCGCCTGCCGGTGTCGGTCGCGTCGGACCGCTCGGCGTTCGGGCGACGCATCGTGGCCCAGGAACTGGCGGCGCGGCCGGCGCTGACGGTGGTGGACTTCCCGCACGCCGCGGTACTGCTGCCCGATGCGCTGCCCGGACCCGCGGCGGTGTTCACCCACAATGTCGAGGCGGAGATTTATGAGCGTCATGCCGCCGTGGCGCGCGGGCCGCGCAAGCCGGTCTGGCAGCTGGAGGCGGCGAAGATGCATGTCTTCGAGCGCGACACGTTGCGCCGCTTCGGCACGGTGATCGCGGTCTCGGCGCGCGACGGGCGGGCGCTGACGCAGCGGTTCGGGATCACCGGCATCGCCGTCATCGATACCGGGGTCGATCTGGATTTCTACGCCTTCCACCCGCCGGCCGGGACGGCGGAGACGGTGGTGTTCTCCGGCGCGATGGACAGCCGCTCGAACATCGACGGCATCGAGTTTTTGATGGATGCGGTCTGGCCGCTTCTGGCCGCGCAGCGGCCGCAGGCGAAGATGCTGGTGGTCGGCCGAAACCCGCCGCCGGCCCTGGTGGCACGGGCGGAGCGGCTGGGACTGCCGTGGCGCTTCACCGGCTTCGTGGACGACATCCGCCCGCATGTGCTGGCCGGCGACGTCTCGGTGATCCCGTTGCGCGTCGGCAGCGGCACGCGGCTGAAAGTGTTCGAGGCGATGGCGCTGGGCCGCCCGGTGGTCTCGACCGCGCTGGGCGTGGAAGGTCTCGCGGTCGTGCCGGGCACGCATTTCGCACCGGCCGAGACTGCGGCCGAGTTCGCCGAGGCGGTCGCCGGGCTGCTGGGCGATGCGGAGCGGCGGCGGCAGGTGGCGGGCGCGGCGCGCGGGCTGCTGGAGGCGCAGTTTTCGTGGGCGCGGGTGGGACGGCAGTTCGAGGCGATCTGCCTGGCAGCGGCAGGGCTGGAACGCTGAGCGGGCCATCACCGGCGGCCGCGCTCTGCCTCCGTCTACAGCACCAGCACCAGGAAGGTCAGATTCCAGCCAGCGCCCGAACTTCCGCCCGACCTCGCGCAGCGTCCCCGCCGCCTCGAACCCGGCCGCCAGGTGCAGGCGGATCGAGGCGGCGTTGCCCGCTTCCACGCCGCCGACCATCGCGTGCCGATCCTCCGACCGCGCCCGCGCGATCAGCGCCGCCAGCAGCGCCCGACCCATTCCGCGCCCCTGGAACTCGGGCGCGACGTACAGCGAGTGCTCGACTGTGTGCAGGTAGCCGTCATGCGGCCGGAACGATCCGTACGATCCGAAACCGGCGACCTCGCCCGAGTGCTCCACAACGATCATCGGGAACCCCGCGGCCAGCCGATCGCGCATCCACGCCCCGCGCGTCTCCAGCGTCGCCGGGGCGATGGTCCACAGCGCCGTGGTCCGCTCGATCGCCTGATTGGTGATCGCCAGGATGCGCGGCAGGTCGGCGTCCGTCGCGTCGCGGATCATGCCCGGCCCCGCGTCACCAGGCGGCCGCCATGCGCGCCCACCGCGCCCTGCCCGTGCACATACGCCGCCTGTCCGTTGACCCAGGTGCGCAGGATGCCGTCCGCGGCGCGCGCCGGGTCGTCATAGGTGGCGGTGTCGCGCACCGTCGCCGGGTCGAACAGCACCAGGTCGGCGTACGCGCCGGCGCGGATCACGCCGCGATCGACCAGCCCGAACACCTCGGCGGTGCGCCCGGTCATCTTGTGAATGGCCGTCTCCAGGCTGAACAGTCGTTCGTCGCGCGCGTAATGGCCCAGCACGCGCGGGAACGTGCCCCACAGGCGCGGGTGCGGCCGAGCGTCGTGCGGCAGGCCGTCGCTGCCCACCATGCCGCGCGGATGCGCCAGGATGCGGCGGACATCAGCCTCGTCCATCTGGAACAGCACCGCGCCGGCCGGCAGCAGCCGGCGCGCCGCCTCGGCCTGGGCGACGCCCCACTCGGCCGCGATGTCGGCCAGATAGCGACCGATCACCTCGGGATGCGGCGCCGACCAGGTGATGCGCGCCGGCACGTCCTCGCGCACCTTCTCGGGCATCAGCACGGTCGACCCGGCGGCGTACGGATAGCTGTCGAATGCCACGTCCTGCGCCGCGGCGCCCGCGTCGATGGCCGCCAGGGTCGTGGCGGAGCGGCCGTAATTCTCGGGATTGGCGCATTTATGGTGACTGATGACCACCGGCGCGCCGACCGCGCGGCCGATGCCCAGCGTCTCGGCGATCGAGTCCAGCACGCCCACGCCCTCGTCGCGCATGTGCGTGACATACAGGCCGCCGCGCCCGCGCAGCGCCTCGGCGACGGCAATGACCTCCGCGGTGGGCGCCTCGGCGCTGGCCGGATAGTACAGGCCGGTGGAGAAGCCGGAGGCGCCCTGGTCGAGCGCCTCGGCGAGCCGCGCCTGCATCCGCGCCGCCTCGGCATCGCTGGCCGCGCGCATCACGTCGCCGCCCATCGCCTCGATGCGCAGCGACATGTGGCCGACCAGCGCCACGACGTTGACCGGCGGCTTTTCGCGCAGCAGGCGCTCGGCATAGGCGGCGAAGCTGTCGAACACGAACCAGCTTTCGTCGCCCAGCAGATCGAGCGGCGGGATCGGCCGCGCCCGCATCGGCGCCGGCGACAGGCTGATGCCGCAATTGCCGGCGACCACCGTGGTGACGCCCTGCGACATCTTGCACAGCATGCAGGCCGGCCCGCACAGCACCGCGCGGTCGTCATGCGTGTGCGCGTCGATGAAGCCCGGCGCGATCGCCAGGCCGGCGGCGTCGATCTCCGCCTCTGCAGTCCAGTCGCCAAGCGCGCCCACCCCCGCGATGCGCTCGCCGCTGACCGCGACATCGCCGCGCCGGCGCGGGCCGCCGCCGCCATCCAGGATCGTCGCATCACGGATCAGCAGGTCACAGCGCATGGTCCATCCTATGCGGGAGGCATCAAGTCTAGGCCGAGTGCGGCCTCCAGCGCACCGGCAAAGGCCAGCACGTCCTCGTCGGCGTGGCGGCGGCCGACGATCTGCAGCCCGACCGGCAGATGCCCGTCGAATTCCGCACGGCACCGAGATCGCCGGACAGGCCGAGACCAGGTTGAACGGCGCCGTCAGATCCAGGCCACGGAACCGCCCATCCGGCAGGTCGTGGTCCCAATCCGCCTCGGTCTGCGTCGCCGGAGGCGCCACCGCCGCGCAGGTGGGACATAGCAGCGCATCGCAGCGCGCCAGGACATCCATCAGTTCGCGCCACATCTGCGAACGCAGCAGTTCGACACGCTTGTATTCGGTGGCGCCCAGCCGTCTTCCGGCCTCGATCAGCCGCACCACGAACGGGTCCATCCGGTCGCGATGCGCCTCCAGCCGGTCGCCGAAATAGGCCGACATGAACACGCCCCAGAGCTGCGCCCAGCCGTCGTTCAGCGCCCGCGTCCAGGGCAGCGCCACCTCCTCCACGACTGCGCCCCGATCGGCCAGGGCCGCGGCCGCCGCGCGCACCGCGCGCTGCACGCCCGGATCGACCGCGTAATAGCCGAGGTCGAGCGACAGCGCGAAGCGCCGCCCGCGCACCGACGGCTCGCGGGCGCGGGCGGCGTCGAACGGCAGGTCGAGCGAAAGGGGATCCTCGTCGCTCGGCCCGGCCACCGCCTGCATGAAGCGAATCGCGTCGTCCACGCTCCGGGCGAGCGGACCGAAATGCGAGATGTCGTCGAACAGACTGGGCAGGATGGTCATCGGGATGCGCCCCAGGCTGGGCTTCAGCCCGACGACGCCGCATTGCGCCGCCGGAATGCGCACCGAGCCGCCCATGTCGGTGCCCTCGGCAAACGGCGCGCAGCCGCCGGACACCGCGGCCCCGGACCCGCCGGAGGAGCCGCCGGGCGTGCGCGAGACATCCCACGGGTTGCGGGTGACGCCCCAGCGCGGGCTGGCGGTAAAGCTGGAATAGGCGAACTCCGGCGTCGTGGTCTTGCCGATCACGATTGCCCCGGCCGCCTGCAGCCGGGTCACGATCAGCGCCGAGCGGTCCGGCCGGTGCTCGCCGCTGCTCCATGATCCGAGCGTGGTCAGATGGCCTGCGGTCGGCGTCAAATCCTTGATCGCCACCGGCACCCCGTGCAGCGGGCCGACCTGCCGCCCCTCGGCGATCGCCTGGTCGGCCCGCGCCGCCGCCTGCATCGCCTCCTGCTCCAGGATCAGCACGAAGCAGTTGCAGCGCTCCTGCAGCAGCCGCGCCCTGGCCAGGGAGCGGGCGATCAGGTCTGTGGCGCGCAGATGGCCGGCGCGGACCGCCGCGGCCATGTCGCCCGCGTTCAGGCTGAGTGGATCGTCGGGTTGCGGGTGGGTCATGGCGGTCCCTGCTGGCCGGTCGGTCTCGACGCGCTGCGCCGCAGCCCCTAGCGTGGCCTCGTCGCTCCGCAGTCGATCAAGGATGGACGCCATGTTCAAGCCACGATCCGCTTTTGCCTTCGTGCTGGCGGCCGGGCTGCCCGCCGGGCTGGCCGCCGGCCCGGCTGCGGCCACACCGCGGGCGTGCCCGCCGGCCGGCTTCGTCGTCGAGCGCACCATCGGGCCGCCGGTGAAGTACCTCGGCAGCGTTCCCGGCATCCCGGACCTGTGCAGGATGGACCAGGGCGACGGTCCCGGACGCTACTACATGGGCGTCTGGCGCGCTGCATGGCCGGGGTCGGGCGATGCCTACCCGGCGCTGCGCCAGATCATCGACGGACACCCCGGCAGTTCCGCTTCGTTCGTCACCCACAAGGGCCCCGGGCTGAACTGGGACGAGACGGTGACCAATGACGGACCGGAGACCGTGGTCATCGCCGGCCGCCCGTATCGGACGCTGCGCATCTCGCACGAGCGGACCGGCATCGAGGGCAACTACTATCACTCGATCATCAGCCAGTGGCGGGTGATCGCCACCGGGGTCACGGTCAAGCAGATGGAACACCAGATCGCGGGGCAATCGTACGGGCCGCAGGCGACATGGCAGGCGACGCGGATCATCCCGCCGGGACGGTGATCGCGAAACCGACGCCCAGGGGCGCGACGTCAGGCCGCGCGCGACTGCTCGGCCACGAACCCGCCGGACTGTCGCCGCCATAGCCGCGCGTAGGCGCCGCCGGCGGCCAGCAGCGCGGCGTGGCTGCCCTGTTCGATGATGCGCCCCTGCTCCAGCACCACCAGCCGGTCCATGCGCGCGATCGTTGATAGCCGGTGCGCGATCGCCAGCACCGTGCGCCCACGCATCAGCTGCTCCAACTGACCCTGGATCGCCGCCTCGACTTCGGAATCCAGCGCCGAGGTCGCCTCGTCCAGCACCAGGATCGGCGCGTCCTTCAGGATCACCCGGGCGATGGCGACGCGCTGCCGCTGGCCGCCGGACAGCTTGACCCCGCGCTCGCCGACATGCGCCTCGAACCCGCGCCGCCCGTGCCAATCCTCCAACGTCTCGATGAAGTCCAGCGCCTCGGCCCGGCGCGCCGCCTCGATCACCTCGGCCTCGGTGGCGCGCGGGCGACCATAGCGGATGTTGTCGCGGATCGAGCGGTGCAGCAGCGAGGTATCCTGCGTCACCATGCCGATATGCTGGCGCAGGCTCTCCTGCGTCACGCCGGCGATGTCCTGTCCGTCGATGATGATGCGCCCGCCCTCCAGGGCGTAGAAGCCCAGCAGCAGATTCACCAGCGTCGATTTTCCGGCGCCCGACTGGCCGACCAGGCCGACGCGCTCGCCCGGCGCGACGTCCAGCGACAGGTCGTGCAGCACGCCGCGCGCGGTGCCGTAGCCGAAATGCAGATGCTGGAACGACACTGCGCCGCGCGGCACCGTCAGCGCCACGGCGCCCGGCGCGTCCGGCAACTGGCGCGGCTGCGCCACCGATCGCATCGCATCCTGCACCAGGCCCACGTTCTCGAAGATGGCGGTGACGTTCTGCGCCACCCAGCCGGCCATCTGCGTCAGCTGCCAGGCGAGCGGCAGCGCCATCGCCACGGTGCCGACAGCGATGCGGCCGTGCAGCCACAAGCCCACCGCATCGACCGCGACCAGCGTGACGAAACAGGCGTTCATGCTGCCCAGCGTAATGGTGAACCGCGTGGTCAGCCGCAGCTGGCGGTGGAACGTCGCGGTGTGCTCGTCCACCGTGTCGCGCACGAACTGGTCCTCGTCGCGCGCGGCGGCGAACAGTTTGACCGTCAGGATGTTGGTGTAGCTGTCCACCACGCGGCCGGTCAGGTTGGACCGGACCTCGGATACCGCGCGCGAACGGTCGCGCATGCGCGGCACGAAATAGCGAAGCAGCACGGCATAGGCGCAGAACCACGCCAGCGTCGGCAGCGCCAGTCGCCAGTCGGCGCGCGCCAGCAGCACGGTGGCCGAGCTGCCATAGACGATGATGTACCAGACCGCATTGGTGCCGCTGACCACACTCTCGCGCAGCGCCGGCCCGACCTGCATCACCCGGTTGGCGATGCGACCGGCGAAGTCGTTCTGGAAGAACGCCCAGCTTTGCCGGACGACGTGCCAGTGCGACTGCCAGCGGATCAGGTTGGTGAGGTTCGCGGCGATCGCCTGGTTGGTGACGCTGTACTGCGCCAGCAGCGCCGCCGGCCGCATCACCAGCAGCACCGCTGCCATGCCGGCCAGCTGCCAGCCGGCATCGCGCAGCAGGACGGCGGGCGTGCGGGTGGAGACCAGCGTGACCACCCTGCCGATGAACACCGGGATGGTGCTGTCCAGCAGCGCCACCAGCAGCCCGGCCGCGAACAGCGCCACGACCAGGCCGCGCGCCTGACGCACGAAATGCCAGTAGAAGCGGCCGAGCGCCGCCGGCGAGCCGAGCAGCGGCGGCGGCGCCTCCGGCGGTGGCTGCGTCGGGGGGAGCAGGCGCTCAAAGATGCGGAACATGCGGTCTGGTTGGACCACCCCGCGCACCCGCGTCAACGCCGGAAGCGGCGCGCAGGGGTGCCATGCGGCGTCTTTATTGCCGCTTTCCGGCAGGTCCGCTCTGGGCTTCCGCCTTCAACTCGTCGGCGATCGGGGCATGGTTCAGCAGCGCCACCAGGGCGGTACCGCCGATCGTGTTGCCGATCAGCGTGGGCACCAGGAAGCGGAGCAGGTAGTCGCCCGCCGAGGCGTGGCCGGCGAACACCGCATAGGCAGCCTCGACCGATCCGGCGATCGCGTGCGGCAGCCGGCACAGCGCAATCGAGTAGGTCAACAGGATGATGATCAGCGGCCGCGCCGGCCCGGCGCCGGGCAGCAGCCAGACCGTCAGCCCGATCAGCCAGCCGGCGGCGACGGCCAGCAGCAGCACCTGCCCGAACGGCTGCGCCAGCAGGTGCGCCGATAGCGCATCCATCGCCGTGATCGCCGCCGGCTCGAACGTGCCGGGTGTCCAGGCCAGCACGCCCGCGAAGAAGAACGTGCCGATCAGGTTGGCGGCCAGCACGATGCCCCAGACCCGCAGCGTGCTGCGCAGCGTGGCCAGGTCGCGCCGCGTCAGCGCCGGAATCAGGGCGGTCATCGTGGTCTCGGTGAACAGCTGCTGCTGCCCAAGGATCACGATCAGGAAGCCCATCGTGTAGCCCAGGCCCGACACCAGGATCTGCCAAGGCGCGTCCGGCAGCCCGGCCTGAAGATAGGCCTGGATGAAGAACGAAAAGCCGATCGACAGCCCCGCCGCGAGGCTCGACCACGCCAGGCCGCTGAACGAGCGGTCCAGCTCTTTCAGGCCCTGCTCGCGCACGATCTCGTGGATCACCAGCGGCCCGATCGGCGCCCGATCGGCTGCCTGCTTCTGCTGCTGGCGGTCCAGATGCGGCGACTGATCGCCGGCGTGCTCGCTCAAGCCTCACCCGTCTCGGGTTTGTCGGACAACAGGGCGACCCCGGCCATAGTATTCCTGACTCTGCGGCAAAGAGTTTCTGTCTTTGCAACGGCAGCCCGCATCGGCAGGTTCCCTGTAGCGTGTAGGGCGGGAAATGGCATGAAAGTCTGCATCTTCGGAGCCGGAGCGATCGGCGGCTACGTCGGCGTCCATCTCGCCCGCGCGGGCGCCGATGTCAGCCTGGTCGCGCGCGGCCCGCATCTGGAGGCGATGCAACGCCACGGCGTGCGCCTGCGCCGCGACGGGGAGGAGACGGTGGCCCGCCTCGCCTGCACCAACGATCCGGCCGAGCTGGGCGTGCAGGACTACGTCATCGTGGGGCTGAAGGCGCATCAGATGACCGGCGCGGTCGCCTCCATGCAGCCGCTGCTGGGCAACGACACGGCGGTCGTCACCGCGGTCAACGGCATCCCTTACTGGTACTTCCACCAGCACGGCGGCCACCTATCTGGCAGCGTGGTCGAGAGCGTGGACCCGGGCGGCGTGCAGTGGGAGGGCCTGCGCCCGGAGCGAGCGATCGGTTGCGTGGTCTATCCGGCGACCGAGGTGGTCGAGCCGGGCGTGATCCAGCACATTTACGGCGACAAGTTCCCGCTGGGCGAGCCGACCGGAGAGCGCTCGGCGCGGGTCGAAAGACTGTCCGAGGCGTTCGCCGCGGGCGGGCTGAAGGCGCCGGTGCTGGACCGCATCCGCGACGAGATCTGGCTGAAGCTGTGGGGCAATCTGTGCTTCAACCCGATCAGCGCGCTGACCCACGCCACGCTGGACGTGATCTGCACCGACCCCGGCACGCGCGCGGTGGCGCGGGCGATGATGCTGGAGGGCAAGGCGATCGGCGACCGGCTGGGCATCGGCTTCCGGGTCGATGTGGACCGCCGCATCGAGGGCGCGTGCAAGGTCGGCGCGCACAAGACCTCGATGCTGCAGGATCTGGAGCGGGGCCGGGCCATGGAGATCGCGCCGCTGGTCACCGTGGTGCAGGAACTCGGCCGCATGCTGGACGTGCCCACGCCGACGATCGACGTGGTCCACGCCCTGATATGCCAGCGCGCGCACATGGCCAGCCAGGCATGACGGACCCGGACGCGACGGATGCGGGCTACGCCGGCGGCAGGATGCTGGCCGCGACCGACGGCGCGATCGGCCGGGTGACCTTCAACCAGCCGGAAAAGCGCAACGCCATCTCGGTCGAGATGTGGGCCGGGCTGGCGGCGATCCTCGATCGGTTCGCCGCCGACCCGGCGATCAAGGTCGTGGTGCTGGGTGGCGCGGGCGACAAGGCGTTCGTCTCGGGCGCGGACATCAGCCAGTTCGAGCAGCTGCGCGGCGACGCCGACGCGCAGCAGGAATACGATCGCCTGACCAGCGCCGGGCGCGCGACGCTGGCCGGGTTCGCCAAGCCGGTGATCGCCAGCATCCGCGGCTTCTGTCTTGGCGGCGGCCTGAACATCGCGATGCAGGCCGACATCCGCATCGCCGCCGACAACGCCGCGTTCGGCGCGCCCGCCGCGAGGATCGGCAACGTCTATGGGCTGGAGATGGCGCGCAAGCTGGTCTCGCTGATCGGCCCGGCGCACGCGCGCATGATGCTGTACACCGGCAGCCGGATCGACGCGGCGGAGGCGGCGCGCATCGGGCTGGTCAACCAGGTCGTGCCGGCGGCGCTGCTCGACGACACCGTGGCCGGGATCGCCCGCGACATCGCCGCGAACGCTCAGCTTTCGGTGCTGGCGCACAAGCTGGTCATCACCGAGGCGCTGAAGGACGCGCCGGAGCGCGATGCGGCGGCGATCGCGCGGGCGGTGAAGACGTGCCTGGACAGCGACGACTACCGCGAGGGCCGCGCCGCCTTCATGGAAAAGCGGCCGCCGCGCTTCGTCGGGCGCTGACCGGCAGGTGCGCGGCGCATCGCGACGCCCGGACGACAGCGTGGTCGATGGCGTTTCTGACGAGTGGGACCGGGTCACCGACTTCGCCGCCTATGATGCACTCTCCCCGCGGATGCGGGCCGAGTGCCGCCGGCTGCTGCGCAAGGACGGCACCACGTCGGCGATAGCACCTATCGAAACAGATTTTGCATCGGCATCATCCAGCCATTGCCACCGTCGAGGGAACGCGTGAACGCTGCAAGGAAGGCGGGATGCGCGGCGATCTTCCAGCAGACCCACCCGGGGCGCGCGACGATGCGGGCGGGGTGACGCACGTAACGTCGACGCGCGGTCCGCCGCCCGATGCTGCTGTCTCCGGCGGCACGTCGCCTCCGGGAGGAAGCAAAGGGTCGGTCACATGCAAAAGCTCCTGTCGGCAGCCACCGCGGTTCTCGCCCTGAGTGTCGCGAGCGGGGCGCACGCGCAGATCCTGGGCTACGCCCAGGCCCACGGAGCCCTCCAATACAACGACGCGGCGGATCATCAGATCCCGCTCGATGATCAGGGAGACACCACTCTCAGCGTCATCACCAGAAAGCCGAACGAACCGATTTCGCTCAGCTTCTCGACGGTGTGCAGCATCGGGAGTCCGGGCGCATTCGTGTTCCTGCACCTGTACGTCGATGGGGCTCCGATTCAGCCCGATTTCGGCCCTGGTCCCTACATCGATTACGTCTTGTGTTCGGGCGCGGCGACCAACCTTTACGTCAGCGTAGCGCGAAACGGCGTGGCCGTCGTCGCGACCCCCGGCGTGCATGTCGTGTCGGTGCACGTTAGCGCGGATTTTTCGATCTACCCATGGCTGCTGGGGTCCACCACCCTGGTCGTCGCTCATTGACAGGCTGCCGCTTGTCCTTTCAGCCCCTCCGGCTACCCTGCCCGCCATGCCGCATTATCGGATCGAGTCGCAGGCGGGCGGCCGGGTAGCCGGGGTGGACGAGGCCGGGCGCGGCCCGCTCGCCGGCCCGGTCGTGGCCGCCGCCGTCGTGCTGGGCATGCGGGTGCCGCGCGGACTGGCGCCGCTGCTCGACGACAGCAAGGCATTGAGCGCCGACCAGCGCGACCTGGCCTACGCCGCGCTGCGGCGCGCCCAGGCGTCCGGGCGGGTCGAGATCGCGGTCGGCGCGGCGTCGGTGGCCGAGATCGTTCGCGTCAACATCTTTCATGCCACCATGCTGGCGATGCGGCGGGCGCTGGCCCGCCTCGCCGCCGCCCCCGATCTCGCGCTGATCGACGGCAACGCCGCGCCACCCGCGCTGGCCTGCGCCCATCGTTGCGTGGTCGGCGGCGACGCGCTGTGCCTGTCGATCGCCGCGGCGTCGATCATCGCCAAGGTGACGCGCGACCGCGCCATGACGCGGCTGGATGCGCGCCTGCCCGGCTATGGCTGGGCCGACAACGCCGGTTACAGCACGCCCGGCCACCGCGCGGCGCTGCGTCTGCTGGGACCGTCGCGCCACCATCGGCCGACCTTCGGCGCGGTGCGCCTGCTGCTGGACGGCGCGGCGGCGGCAGCGGCCGGAGACGATTGACGCGACCACGAAGGCGCGGACATGAACGCCTCACTCAGCCGCGATTGACCCCGGACGGGGTGGACCGGCAGTGTTCTCGCCGCCCACCCGGAGCCGTCCAGCCAAGTGGAGATTGTCCGCGAACTGCCGCTCGATCAGGTGCTGCTCGGCGACGCCGCGCGGATGATGCGGATGCTGCCGCCGGCCTCGGTGCATTGCGTGTTCGCCGATCCGCCATACAACCTGCAGCTGCGCGGAGAATTGCGCCGCCCGGACGACAGTCTGGTCGATGGCGTCGATGACGAGTGGGACCAGTTCACCGACTTCGCCGCCTATGACGCCTTCACCCGCGAGTGGCTGGGCGAGTGCCGCCGCCTGCTGCGCAAGGACGGCACGATCTGGGTGATCGGCACCTATCACAACATCTTCCGCATCGGCGCCATTCTCCAGGAACTCGGGTTCTGGATTCTGAATGACGTGACCTGGCGCAAATCGAACCCGATGCCCAATTTCCGTGGCCGCCGCTTCACCAACGCGCATGAGACGCTGATCTGGGCGGCGCGCCAGCGCGACAGCCGCTATCGCTTCAACTATCAGGCGATGAAGTCGCTGAACGACGATCTGCAGATGCGCAGCGACTGGCTGATCCCGCTCTGCACCGGCGCCGAGCGGCTGCGCAACGCGCACGGGCTGAAGCTGCATCCGACGCAGAAGCCCGAGGCGCTGCTGCACCGCGTGCTGCTGGCCAGCACCGGCCCGGGCGACATCGTGCTCGATCCGTTCCTGGGCACCGGCACCACCGCGGCCGTCGCCCGGCGGCTATCGCGCCACTATATCGGCATCGAGCGGCATCCGGCCTATGTCGAGGCGGCGCTGGGCCGGGTGCGCCGGGTGCGCCCGGCCCCGGCGTCTGGCATGGCCACCTCGCCCGGTCGCGGCGAACGGCCGCGCGTGCCGTTCGGCAGCCTGGTCGAGCGCGGGGTGGTCGCGCCAGGCAGCAGGCTGTGCGACCGCGCGCGCCGGGTCGAGGCCGAGGTGATGGCCGACGGCAGCATCCGCATCGGCGAGCTGCAAGGCTCGATCCACAAGGTCGGCGCGGCGGTGCAGAACACGCCGACCTGCAACGGCTGGACCTTCTGGCACATCGAGCGCGACGGCCGGCTGGAGGCCATCGACGTGCTGCGCGCGAGCGGGACCGAGCCTTTGCCGGAACCGGCCGGCTGAGGCGACTCAGATCAGCGGTCGCGCCTCGGCAAGCTGATCGCTCGCCCGCGCCAGCCGGCGCAATCCGTCCACATCGCGCACCCGCAGCATCCCGCCCGCCAGATCGAACAGGCCGCGCGCGCGCAACGCCTGCAAGGTGCGGTTGGTGTGCACGTCCGACAAGCCAAGCGCGTCGGCGATGTGCACCTGCGTCAGCGGCAGCCGCAGCGCCTGCCCGTCGCCCTCCCGCAGCCCCAGTCCCTGCGCGCGCTGATAGACCTGCAGCAGCAGGGCGGCGACCCGCTCGGCGGCGCTGCGCCGGCCCACCGAGAACAAATTGTCGTCCACCAGAGATTCCTCGTGCGCGCCCAGCCACGTCACGTCGAAGGCCAGTTCGGGATAGCCGCGGAAGATTTCCCAAATGCGGTTGCGGGCGAAGCCGCACAGCGTCACGTCGGTCAGCGCCTCGACCCCGTGCATCGCCTGGTCGAACAGCTTGGACTGCAGGCCGACCAGATCGCCAGGCAGCAGGAAGTTCAGGATCTGCCGCCGCCCGTCCGGCAATGTCTTGTAGCGGAACGCCCAGCCGGACAGCAGCGTGTACAGCCGGTCGGCCACGTCGCCCTCGCGCACGATGTCGCTGCGCGCGCGCAGGCTGAGCTCGCCGACTTTCAGGCTCTGGATGAAGGCAATCTCTTCCGCCGTGTTGCTGCGGAACGCCGGCAGCCGCCGCAACGGGCAGGCCGCGCAACTCACCCCGGACGATACCCCGGGGGCGACCCCAGCGGGCGCGAGCACGTCCGACATGGGACTAACCTATGTTGTTGGACGCGCTGCCGTAATCCGGGAGTTTCCGCGCGCCGGACACGTGCCATCGCAGTTTCCGCACCGGCCTGCAACAGCCAGCGAGGGGAACCCAGGTGCAGCAGCGCGCGCATTCCGCAGGACAGGGGTTCGAGTGGCTTGCCCCTTTGGCGGACCCGCTGCTGCGTTGGGCCGCGGCGCTGGCGCTGTTCCTGGTCACGCTGGCGCTGCGGCTGGCCGCGCCGACCTCCGGCTGCGCCTACCCGTTCCTGGCGTTCTTTCCGGCGGTGCTGCTGTCCGCCTGGATCGCCGGGGCGCCGGCCGCCGCAGCCGTGACCGCCGCCAGCGCCGCCGCATCCTGGTGGTTCCTGATCCGCTCGCCTGGCGCCCTGCGCTGGCCCGACGCGGGGGAGGCGGCGGCGCTGGCCGGCTTCGTCGCGGTGGGCGGCCTGGCCATCGCGCTGGTCGTTGCTCTGAGACGAGCGGCCGTCCGGGCCAGGGCCGCCCAGGCATCCGCGCAGCGCGTCCTGGCGGGGCAGCGCACGATGGCAGTCGAGCTGCAGCACCGCGTCGCCAACAACCTGCAACTGATGTCCTCGATTCTGAGCCTGCAAAGGCGCGCCCTGTCCGGGACGCCGGCGGCAGCCGAGGCGCTGGACGGCGCAATGCGGCGGCTGGATGCGCTGGGCCGCCTGCACCGGCTGCTGCTGACCAAGGGCGACTCCGGCGACGCAGCGCTCGTGCTCGAGGAGCTGTGCCGGACCCAGATGGAGGTCGGCGGGCGCGACCGCGTCAGCCTGGAGACCCGGCTGGACGGCGGCATCCGGCTGGATGCCGGGCGGCTGACGATGCTCGGCATGATCGTCAGCGAGGCGCTCAGCAATTCCCTGAAATACGGCTTTGCGGAAGACGGCACCGGGCGCATCGCCATCCGGCTGCGCCGGGCCGCAGGCGACCGGGTGGAACTGGAGGTGCGCGACGACGGCGCGGGCCTGCCGCCCGGCTTCGACCCGACCATCGCCGCGACGCTCGGCCTGCGCATCATGCGGTCGCTGGCGCAGGGTCTTGGCGGCGAGCTGTCGCTCGGGGACGAGCGCGGCACGGTGCTGCGCCTCGGCTTCCCCGTCGCGGACGCAGACCCCGCCGCTTGACGCGGCGCGGCGCCGGCTGGTGGGTGGTCGCATGACCATCCTCGCCGTGCTGCGCGGCCGCCCCCGCCTGATTGCCGGCCTGCTGTGCGCGGCGGCGGCGCTGCCGCTGCTGCCCGGCAGGCTGCTGCCGCTGACCCGCGGGCTGGTGGCCTGGGACATCGGCTGCTTGGTGTTCCTGATCTTGTGCGCGGAGCAGTTCACCGGCACCCGCTCGCACGGCATCGCCGCCGACGCCGAGCGGCAGGAATCGGGCGAGTGGACGATCTTCGCGCTGACGGTCTGCGCGGTGTTCGCAAGCTTCGCCGCCATCCTGGGCGAGTTCTCGGGCGGCAAGGACGTGCCGGCCGAGATGCGCCAGCTGCGCATCGCCCTGGTGGTGGTCACGCTGCTGCTGTCCTGGCTGATGACGCACACGGTGTTCGCGCTGCGCTACGCGCACGAATATTACGGGACCACCGGCGACAGCACGGCGATCGACAAGGGACTGGAGTTTCCTGGAGACCAGCCGCCGGACTACTGGGACTTCCTGTATTTCGCGCTGGTGCTGGGGATGACGTTCCAGGTCTCCGACGTGCAGATCACCAGCCGCAAGCTGCGCCGGCTGGCCACCGTGCACGGATTGCTGGGGTTCCTGTTCAACACCGTCATCCTGGCGCTGTCGGTCAATATCGGCGCGAGCCTGCTGTGATGCCCCGCGTCATGGCGGCGGCGCCGGCCCGGTCTGCGGCAGGGCGATGCCGGCCAGCGCCTGCCAGACCCGGATGACAAAGGCGTCGTCGCGCGCGCCGTGGCCGGACGCTGCGGCAGCCAGGAACAGCTGGTGCGCGCTCGACGCCATCGGCAGCGGGAATGTCAGCGCGCGCGCCTGATCCAGCACGATCCCCAGATCCTTGACGAAGATGTTGACCGCCGACAGCGGCGTGTCGTCGCCGGCAAGGATGTGCGGCACTCGGTTCTGCCACATCCACGAACTGCCGGCCGAGGCGCTGATGACCTCGAACACCGTCTGCGGATCGGCCCCGGCGCGGATGCCCAGCGCCATCGCCTCGGCCGCCGCGGCGATATGCACGCCGGCCAGCAGCTGGTTGACCATTTTCACCGTGCTGCCGGCCCCGGCCGCGTCGCCCAGCCGCCAGACCTTTCCGGCGATCGCGTCCAGAACCGGCTGCGCGCGGGCAAACGCCTCGGGCGGGCCGCTGGCCATCACGGTCATGCTGCCTGCCCGGGCCGCCGCCGCGCCGCCGGACACCGGCGCGTCCAGCATCAGCAACCCGCATCCCGCAAGCCTCGCCGACAGCGCGCGCGCAGCCTCGGGAGCGACGGTGGTGCAGCACAGCACGACGCCGCCCGCGACCATGCGCGTCGCCGCGCCATCCGGACCGAACAGCACCGCCTCCGCCTGCGCCTGGTTGACGACGAAGATCGCCAGCACCTCGGTGTCCTGCGGCAGCTCCGACGGTGAGGCCACGGCAGTCCCGCCGGCGCGTTGCAGCGCCTCGCGGGCGCCGGCGCTGATGTCGCAGCCGGTCGGCGCGAAGCCCTTGGCCACCAAATTGAGCGCGGCGCCCATGCCCATCGAACCCAGGCCGATCACCGCTGCCCGCATCCTGCCGCTCCCGAAATGCTCTGGCGAAAACACTGGGCCCCGCCGGCGGGCCGGTCAAAGCCTCAGGGAGGCGCAGGCGCGGGGCGGCCGCCCAGCCGCTCGGCCTGGCGCAGATGGGCGCCGATCTGCGCCGCGATGCGGGCGGCGAAGGCGCGCACCTGCGGGTCGGTCCCGTGCGCCGCCTCGTCCTGGAACACCGCCAGCACCGCCTGGTGATCAGTCGCCTGCCCATCCAGATAGGCGCGGTCGAACGCGCGCCCGTGCAGCGCCTGCAGGCTGGCGTAGCTCTGCTGGTGCGCCAGATCCATGTCCAGCGGCGGGGTGATCTGCTTGGCCGCGGCCAGCCGGGTCAGTTCCTGATTGATGGTGGTGTGCGCATCCACCATGCGCAGCGCGAAGTCGCGCGTGGCGGCGCGTGTCGCCTGGGTGCGCGCCAGCTGCCCGAACGTCACCTCCTCGATGCCCGCGCGCGCCGCCTGGTCGAAGAACGCGGCGTCGCGGGTGGACAGGGTGGGGCTGGCGGTGGCCTGCGCGACCGCCTGCACCTGGGTCGCCGCCCTGTCGGCCGTAGCCGCACAGCCGGCCAGCGAAGCGCCGGCGGCCAGCAAAGCAAGGGCGGGCAGGGCTAAGCCGGGCAGGGCAAATGCGGGAAGCATCGTCATCGGGCACGTCTCCTGGACCATGTCGGACCAGCAACGCTGCGCCGCGGCGTTGCGTTCGCCGGGGCGGCCGGGATATGGTCGCGGCGGGCCACGTCCCCCCAACGGGACGCTTCTCTTCTGAAAGGGAGAGCCGCAAATGGGCGCTTTCGCCGCGAAGCCGGACCTGCGTCCGGCCAATCCCTGCTTCTCCTCCGGCCCCTGCGCCAAGCGCCCCGGCTTTTCGCTGGCGGCACTCGAAGGCGCCCTGCTCGGCCGCAGTCACCGGGCGAAGGGACCGAAGGCGCGGCTGGCCGAGGTGATCGATCGCAGCCGGGCGATGCTCGGCATCCCGCCCGACTGGCGCCTCGGCATCGTGCCGGCCTCGGATACCGGTGCAATCGAAATGGCGATGTGGTCGCTGCTGGGCGCGCGTCCGGCCGACGTGCTGGCGTTCGAGAGTTTCTCCGATGCGTGGGCCGCCGATGTCGTCAAGCAGCTGAAGCTCGCCGGCGCGCGCGTGCTGTCGGCCGGCTATGGCTTGCTGCCCGACCTCGCCACGGTCGATCCGGCGCATGATCTGGTGTTCGCCTGGAACGGCACGACGTCCGGCGTGCGTCTGCCGAGCGCCGACTTCATCGCCGACGACCGCGACGGGCTGGTGCTGTGCGACGCCACCTCAGCCGCCTTCGCGATGCACCTGCCGTGGCGCAAGCTCGATGTCGTCACCTGGTCGTGGCAGAAGGCGCTGGGCGGCGAGGCGGCGCACGGGATGCTGGCGCTGTCGCCGCGCGCGGTGGAGCGGCTGCTGACCTACAAGCCCGCCTGGCCGCTGCCGAAGATCTTCCGTCTGACCTCCGGCGGCAGGCTGGCCGAAGGCGTGTTCAAGGGCGAGACCATCAACACCCCCAGCATGCTGTGCGTGGAGGATGCATTGGACGGGCTGCGCTGGGCCGAGAGCGTGGGCGGCCTGCCGGGTCTGGTGGCGCGCAGCGAGGCCAACCTCGCCGCCGTCGCCGAGTGGGTGGACCGCAGCCACTGGGCCGCCTTCCTGGCCGACGATCCGGGGACGCGCTCCTGCACGTCGATCTGCCTGCGCATCGTGGCGCCCTGGTTCGCAGCACTGGACCCTGCCGCTCAGGCGGCGGCGGCGAAGGCCGTGGCGCAATTGCTGGAGCGCGAGGGCGTCGCCTACGACATCGCCTCGTACCGCGACGCGCCGCCGGGGCTGCGGATCTGGGGTGGGGCCACGGTGCAGACCTCGGACATTCGCGCGCTGCTGCCGTGGCTCGACTGGGCGCAGCAGCAGGTCGCCGCGAGCCTTGCCGGGCAGGCCGCAGCATGAGCGCGCCACGAGTTCATCATCAGCGACAAGCTGTCGGCTGCCGCCGTCGAGATCTTCCGCAGCCGCGGGGTGGACGCGGACGTGCGGCCCGGTCTGACGCCGGCCGAGCTGCGCGGCGTGATCGGCCTCTATGACGGGCTGGCTATCCGCTCGGCGACCAAGGTGACGCGCGAGCTGCTGGACGCGGCCGGGCGGCTGCGCGTCGTCGGCCGCGCCGGCATCGGCGTGGACAATGTCGATGTGAAATCGGCGACCGCCCGCGGCGTGGTGGTGATGAACACGCCGCACGGCAACGCCATCACCACCGCCGAGCACGCCATCGCCATGCTGTTCGCGCTGGCCCGCCAGATCCCCGAAGCCAGCGCCAGCACCCGCGCCGGCAGATGGGAGAAGAACCGGTTTCTCGGCGTCGAGCTGTACGGCAAGGTGCTGGGCCTGATCGGCTGCGGCAATATCGGTTCGATCGTCGCCGACCGCGCGCAGGGCCTGCACATGCGCGTCATCGCATACGACCCGTACCTGACCGAGGCGCGCGCCTTGCAACTCGGCGTCGAGAAGGTCGAACTCGATGCACTGCTGCAACGGGCCGACATGGTCTCGCTGCATACGCCGCTGACCGAGGCCACGCGCAACATCGTCTCCCGCGAGGCGATCGGGCGGATGCGGCCTGGCGTGCGCATCGTCAACTGCGCGCGCGGCGGCCTGCTCGACGAGGCGGCGCTCGCCGACGCGCTGCGCGACGGCCATGTCGCCGGGGCCGCGCTGGACGTGTTCGCGACCGAGCCGGCCGCGGCGGACAACCCGCTGTTCGGCCTGGAGAACGTCGTCTGCACGCCGCATCTGGGAGCCGCCACCGCCGAGGCGCAGGAGAACGTGGCGCTGCAGGTAGCCGAACAGATGAGCGACTTCCTGCTGACCGGCGCTGTCAATAACGCGATCAACATGGCGTCCGTGTCGGCCGAGGATGCGCCTCGGCTGCGCCCGTACATGGAACTGTGCCGCTTGCTGGGCGGCTTCGCCGGGCAGTTGACGCAGGCGCGCGAGGGCGTGCTGCGGCGGGTCACGATCGAATACGAGGGCGCGGCAGCGAGCCTGAACCACCGCCCGCTGACCGCCGCGGCGCTGGCCGGGTTGCTGGGGCCGGTGATGGCGGGCGTGAACATGGTCAACGCCCCGCTGCTGGCGCGCGAGCGCGGGGTTGATGTCGCCGAGACAGTGCATGACCGGCCTAGCGAATACCAGACGCTGGTGCGGATCACCGTGGAGACCGACGCGCAGGCCCGCGCGGTGGCCGGCACGCTGTTCGCCGGCTCGCGCCCGCGCATCGTCGAGATCAAGGGCATCAAGGTCGAGGCGGATTTCGGGCGGCACATGCTGTACGTGACCAACCATGACCGCCCCGGCTTCATCGGCCGCTTCGGCGCCACGCTGAGCGACGCCGGCATCAACATCGCCACCTTCCATCTCGGCCGCGCCGCCGCCGGCGGCGACTCGATCTGTCTGGTCAGCCTGGACGAGCCGGTGCCCGAGACGGTGCTGGCCAGCGTGCGCGGCCTGCCGCTGGTGGTGCAGGCGACCGGGCTGACGTTCTAGACGAGACATCGCCGGGCGCCGGGGTGAGCGCCAACAAGGCGTAGCGCCGCCCCGGGCGCCCGGCGGCGCTACGCCGAGTGCGGCGTCTCGTGGCTCGCCTCGTACAGGAACCAGGCCCGCCGTTCGGTCTCGTCGATCCACACCTCCAGCAGGCTGGCGGTCGCCACGTCCTTCAGCTCGTCGCATAGCTCGTGCGTCTCGCGCATCCGTCTGGCCATCGAATTGTTGTCCTCGCGCAGCTCGGCCAGCATGTCCTGCGGCGTGACGTAGGGCGCGTCGTTGTCGGAAATGCGCTGGGTGCGCGAGATCTCGCCGATCGAATGCAGCGTCAGGCCGCCCAGCTTGCGCACCCGCTCGGCCATCGGATCGGTCATGGCGAAAATCTGGTCGGATTGCTCGTCGAGCAGCAGGTGATAGTCGCGGAAATGCCGGCCGCTCATGTGCCAGTGGAAGTTCTTGGTCTTGAGGTACAGCGCGAAGGTGTCGGCCACCAGGCCGTTGACGGCGGCGGCGATGTCCCGGGTGGCGTTGCCGCCCAGGTCGGTGGGCGTCGCCAGCGCCGGCGGGACGGCGTGCGGGTCATGAGCTTTGGCCATGTCGGGTGGTCCTTTCGGTCGTGCCAGGGGATGCGTGCGGCGGCATAACGACGGCGGCGGCGAATTCGATCCATGCCGTGTACAGCGGTTCAGCGGCGCAGGAACGGCGCCATCCGGCCGAGCACGCCGTCATGCCACAGGTAATGATGGACCAGCGCCGCCGCCGCGTGCAGCCCGGCGACGATCAGGATCGCGTTGGCGGCCAGCGCATGCCAGCCACGGATGCGGTCGGGCGGGACCAGCGCAGAGAAATCAAGCTTCGGCACATGCACCAGGCCGAAGATGCTGCCGCCATGCGCCAGCAGGTTGGCCACCCCGAGCAGCACGGTGGCCACCAGCAGCGCATACAGGGCGTAATGCGTGGCCTTCGCCAGCACATGCAGCGCCCCGCGATCGGCCGCCGGCAGCGCCCGGCCGGGGCCGAGCCGCCAAGCGAAGCGGGCGACCAGCACGACGCCCAGGGTCACGCCCAGCACGACATGGCTGGAGCGGATCATCGCCGCGGTCTGGCTGTGGCCGAACCAGCCGATCGCGTGCGCGCTGACCCAGAGCACGGCGACCAGCACGGCCGTCGTCCAATGCAGCGCGATGGTGGTCGCGTCGTAGCGCTGCGCGCGGGTGATCGGGGCGGGCGCTTGCGGCATCGTCGTCGTCTCCGCGTGCTGTGTCACTGGACGCGCGCCGCCGGGTCTGCGGGGCTGGCCGGCGGCAGGTCGATCCAGGACAGGTGGCCGCCCTTGCCCGCGCCGGTATCCAGGAAGATCGCCTGCCCGCCGGCGGCGCCGCGCCGGACATAGGGCCGGCCATCGCCGCTGCGCCGGTCGTGGCCGACATAGACCGTCATCCCGGCCGGGATGCGGTCCACCCAGCGCAGGCTGCGCTCGGGATAGCCGTCGGCCTTCAGCCGCCCGGTCGGCTCGCCATATAGCGCGCGCGCCAGCACCCCCTGCACATGCCCCTCGGGCGGCGCCGGCGGGACCGCGTCCAGCATGGCGGTGTGGAAGCCGCCATGCACGAACATCTCGACCAGGCTGCCGTGGCTGCGCTGCACCCAGGCGGGGGCGCGGCCGATCTCGGACGCGGTTCGCGCCCGCAACCGCCCGTCCAGCTGGGACAGCGTGGCGGCCAGTTGGCCGTCGATCCGCACCGCCTCGCCGCGCAGGGCGCGGGCCAGCTTCAGATCATGGTTGCCGACGACGAACAGGCCGCGCGCCTCGTCGATCAGAGCGGAACATCACCCGCAGCGCGCCGGCGCTGTCCGGCCCGTAATCGGTCAGGTCGCCGAGCTGCACCACGAACAGGTCGGTCTCGGCGGCGGCGGAAAAGCCGCGGGCATCCCCATGCACGTCGCCCACGACCCGCACGCCGCGACCCGGCGGCAAGGCAAGCAACGAGCCGGGGCCGGACGACCCGCGCACAATGCTCATGCCGAGCGACGCGGCAGCGCCCGGAACGCCGCCAGCGCCCGCGCGCGGCCAGCGCCCAGATCGACGATCGGCGGCGGATAGGTCCTGCCGAGACTGATCCCCGCTTCCGCCAGCTTCGGCGCCGACGCCTCCCACGGCGCATGGATCAGCGGCGCCGGCAGTCGGCCGAGTTCGGGCACGTAGGCGCGGACGTATGTCCCGTCCGGGTCGAACTTGCGCCCCTGCAGCACCGGGTTGAACACGCGGAAGAACGGCGCCGCGTCGGCCCCGCTGCCGGCGACCCACTGCCATTGCGCGCTGTTGCTGGCCAGGTCCGCATCGACCAGCGTATCCCAGAACCAGGCCGCGCCGTCCTGCCACGGCTGCAGCAGGTGCTTGACCAGGAAGCTGGCCACGATCATTCGCACCCGGTTGTGCATCCAGCCGGTGCGCCAGAGCTGGCGCATTCCCGCATCGACGATCGGCACGCCGGTCCGGCCGCGCTGCCAGGCGCGCAGCGCCGCCGGGTCGCGCCGCCAGGCCATCGCCGCGAACTCGCCGCGCAGCGGCGCCTCGGGCATGGTCGGGTGCTGCCACAGCAGGTGCGCCGAGAACTCGCGCCACAGCAGCTCGTCGGTCCAGACCTGCGTCCCGCGCGAGCCCGGCCGCGCCGCGTCGGCGGCGTGCCAGGCTTGCGCCGGCGACACCTCGCCCCAGTGCAGGCGCGGCGACAGCATCGAGGTGCCGTCCATCCCAGGGCTGTTGCGCGACGCGTCGTAGGCGTCCAGCACGGCATCGGCGAAGCGCCGCAACCGGCGCTGCGCGCCGGCCTCGCCCGGGGCGTCGCCGGGGCCGGTCGCGGACCAGGTCGCCCGCAGCCCGCCGGCCCAGTCCGGGCGTGTCGGCAGCAGGCCCCAGGAGTTCGAGCGCGTCGGACGCCAGCGCCGGGCCGGGGCGGATGCGGCGCGGCGCCGGCCCGGGCGCGTGCGGCGCGCCGCGGGCGCGGCACGCGCGGGCGAACGGGGTGAACACGCCATAGCCGCCGCCGGCCTGCGTGCGGATCGCGCCCGGCTCGAACAGCGTCAGAGGTACGGTGCAGGTGCAGCGGCACGGGCAGCGCCGCCTGCAACTCGCTGGCCAGCAGCCGCGCCCACGGCTCGACCGGCTGCCCGGCATGCACCGCCTGCGCCCCGCTGTCGCGCACGATCGCGCCCAGCTGCCCGGCTGTGTCGCCGCGGCGCAGCAGCAACCGGCCGCCGGCATGGGCGAACCCGGCGGCCAGCGAGGCCAGGCTGTGACGCAGCCACCAGCGCGAGGCGCCGCCCGGCGCCCAGGCGCCGGCGGCCGCATCGTCCAGGATGAAAACCGCGACGATCGGCCGCCCCGAGGCGATGCACGCCGACAGCGCCGCATTGTCTGCCAGCCGCAGCTCACGGCGGAGCCACAGCACAACCGGAGCGGAGGCGTCGTTCATGCCCCTGATATACGGAGCTTGCCGCCGATTGGGATGCGTCACGACCCCGTGATCGGCAGCGCGGCCGCGGCGCTGCCCATCGGGAAGCTGAACAGCCGGTCGCGGCCGAGCAGGAACACCCGGCCGCCGCGCGGGAACAGCCGGGCGATCGCCGGGTGGCGCACATCCAGGCCGCCGGCATAGGCGCCGAACGCCGGCAGCAGCAGCCGACGCCCGTCGGTCGCGAAGCAGGCGCGGGTCACCGTGGCGCCGCGCGCCGGCACCTGCGCCTTCGGATGGAAATGCCCGCTGATCTCGCCATTGGCCGGACCGCGGGCGGCGGCCTCATGGCGGAACACCAGGCCGCCGGCCTGGAACAGCGGCGCCGCCCGGCCGCCGACGCCCTCCGGCGGGTGCGGATCGTGATTGCCCAGCACCCAGACGAACTGCTCCGGCGCCGAGGTCAGGCGGCGCAGCCGGGCGGCGTCGTGCGGCTGCAGCCGCTGGAAGGCGCGCGGGTCGTGAAAACTGTCGCCCAGCGCCAGCACGACGCGCGGCGCATAGCGACGCAGCAGCACGGCGAGGCGATCGAGCGTCGCGTGGGTGTCCCAGGGCGGCAGCAGCCGGCCCTGCGCGGCGGCCGACGACGCCTTCTCGAAATGCAGGTCGGCCACCGCCAGCAGCCGCTCGGCCGGCCAGAACAGCGCGCCCGTGGGATCGAGCATCAGCTGCTCGCCCGCCAGATGCAGCTGGGCCGGAATCATCCCGCCCGCCGGCGGGCCGGCCCCCGGGTCCGCCGCCGCCCGCGGACCGGCGCAGCGCGGGGCGCCGGCGGCGGCGTCAGCGCGAAGGGCGGCGGCTCGGCTTCGCCGGTCGCCTCGGCCACCAGCGCCGCCTCCTCCAGCAGCAGATCGTCGCCGGCGGCGTGGCGCACGCTTTCGCGCCCCACCTCCAGCAGCACCGGCACCGCCAGCGGGCTGACCCGCGACAGCGCCATGTGGCGCACCCGGCCCTGGATGCGCGCCAGCATGCCGGCGACGCGGTTCAGGTCGGTCAGGCCGGCGGCGGCGTCCGCGCGCGTCGCCCGCAGCAGCACATGGTCCGGCTGGTGGCGGCGCAGCACGTCGTACAGCAGGTCGCTGCTGACGGTGACCTGGCGGCGGTTCTTGCTGGCGCCCGGCATCTGCCGCTCGATCAGCCCGGCCACCACCGCCACGTTGCGGAAGGTGCGGCGCAGCATCGAGCTTTCCGCCATCCACGCCTCCAGATCGTCGCCCAGCATGTCGTCGTCGAACAGCCGCGCGACATCGGTCGGCTGCGCCGCCGACCAGCACGCCAGCACGTAGTCGGTGGCGACGAACCCCAGCGGCTGCATGCCGAACCGCTCCATCCGCCGGGTCACCAGCAGCCCCAGCGTCTGATGCGCCTGCCGACCCTCGAAGCAGTAGGCCACCAGATACCAGCGATCGCCGCGCGGGAAGCTTTCCACCAGCAGGTCGTCGCGCCCCGGCAGGCGCGAGCGCGCGGTCTGCAGCGCCAGCCATTCCCGGACCGGCTCGGGAAACAGATGCCAGGACGCCCGGTCCTGCAGCAGCAGGCGCACCCGGTCGGCGAGGTTGGTGGTCATCGGCATGCGCGCCCCGGCCCAGGTCGGCACCTTCGGCTCGCCCTCGCCGCCATCGGCGACCTCGACCGTGGTCTCGCGCAGCCGCACGAAGCGCAGCAGCTTGCCGGCAAAGATGAAGGTGTCGCCGGGGCTGAGGAAGGTGATGAAATCCTCCTCGATCTCGCCCAGGCTGCCGCCCATCCGCCCGGCATAGCGCACCTTCAGCGCCGGCTGATCGACGATGGTGCCGATGTTCATGCGGTGCTGGCGGGCGATGCGCTCGGAGCGGACATGCACCATGCCCTCGGCGTCGCGGAACAGCTTGCGATATTTGTCATAGGCATGCAGCGCGTAGCCGCCATCCTCGACGAAGCCCAGCACGGCATCGAAATCCGCGCGCGCCAGGGCGGCATAGGGTGCGGCGCTGCGGACCTGCGCAAACATCGCGTCCGGGCAGAACGGGGCGGCGCAGGCGCAGCCCAGCAGGTGCTGCGCCAGCACGTCCAACCCGCCCGGGCGCGGCGGGTCGCCGTCGAGTTCGCCGGCGGCCACGCCCAGGATCGCCGCCTCGCATTCCAGCACCTCGAACCGGTTGGCCGGCACCAGGATGGCCCGGCTCGGCTCGTCCATGCGGTGATTGGCGCGGCCGACCCGCTGCAGCAGCCGCGACACGCCCTTTGGCGCGCCGACCTGCAGCACCTGATCGACGCCGCCCCAGTCGATGCCGAGATCGAGCGAGGAGGTCGCGACCACGGCGCGCAGCTCGCCGGCCGCCATCGCCGCCTCGACGCGCTGGCGCTGCGCCAGCTCGAGGCTGCCGTGATGGATGGCGATGGGCAGCGTGTCGGCGTTCAGTCGCCACAGCGCCTGAAACAGCAGCTCGGATTGCGCGCGGGTGTTGACGAACACGATGGTCATGCCCGCGGCGCGGATGCGGGCGAGGATCTCGGGCGCGCTGAACAGGCCCATGTGCCCCGACCACGGCAGCCGTCCGTCTGGCAGGATCATGCCGATCTCGGGCGCGGCGCCGCCCTGCGCCTGGATCAGCCGGGTCGCGCGGCCCGTGCCGTCCAGCGACACGTAATCCAGCAGCGGCCGCCGGTGCGCCACCGTCGCCGACAGGCCGATGCGCCGATGCGCCGGCGCGAGTGCCGCCAGCCGCGCCAGGCACAGCGCCAGCTGATCGCCGCGCTTGCTGCCGGCCAGGGCATGCACCTCGTCGATCACCACGCGGCGCAGGCCGGAGAACATCCGTGCCGCATCGGGCAGCGAGACCAGCAGCGCCAGGCTTTCCGGCGTGGTCAGCAGGATGTCGGGCGGCTGCTCACGCTGCCGGCGGCGGTCATGCGCGCCGGTGTCGCCGGTGCGCGTGGCGATGGCGACCGGCAGCGCCAGGTCCGAGATCGGGCGGGTCAGGTTGCGCGCGATGTCAGCCGCCAGCGCCTTCAGCGGGCTGACATACAGCGTGTGCAGGCCGGGGGCGTGCGCGGCGTGCAGGTCGATCAGGCTTGGCAGGAACCCGGCCAGCGTCTTGCCGCCGCCGGTCGGCGCCAGCAGCAGCGCGCTGTCGCCCTGCTGCGCCGCCCGGAGCACGGCAAGCTGGTGCGGTCGCGGCGACCAGCCCTGGGCGGCGAACCAGGCGGCGAAAGGTTCCGGCAATGTTCCAGGCACCGGGAAGGCATAGCCGGGGCCGGGCCTGGGGAACAAGGCCCGGCCCCGGCGCGCATGGGCCGCTACGTGGCGGCAGGCTTGAGCAGGACCTTGATCGAGTTCGGTCGAGTTGGCGACCTTGATCGCGGTGTCCCATTGCGGGATCTCGTAGTCGTGCGTGACGATGCCCCTGCGAGGTCACCAGCCCGCGCGACATCAGGTCGATGGCGATCGGGTAGCAGTACGGCCCCAGATGCGCGCCGCGCACGTCCAGTTCCTTGCGGTCGCCGATGATCGACCAGTCGACCGAGGTCTCCTTGCCGAACACCGAGAACTCGACGAAGCGGCCGAGCTTGCGGATCAGCTCCAGCCCCTGCGTGACGCCGCCCGGCGCGCCGGTGGTCTCGATATACACGTCGCAGCCATAGCCGCCGGTCAGCGACTGCACGATCGCCAGCGCATCGTCGTGGCGCGGGTCGATCGTCACGTCGGCGCCGAAGTTGCGGGCGAGCGCCAGGCGCTCCGGCACCAGGTCGATCACCACCAGAGTCTTCGGCGTCTTGAGCCGCGCCACCTGCGTCATCATCAGGCCGAGCGGCCCGGCGCCGGCGATCACCACCACGTCGGCGAGCTGGATGTCGCCGCGCTGCACGGTATGGATGGCGCAGGCCAGCGGCTCGATGATCGCCGCATCCTCCAGCGACATCGCGTGCGGGATGGTGTGGACGATGGCGTTCGCCGGCAGCTTCATGTACTCGGCCATGCCGCCATCGGCCACCTGCCGCTGGAAGCCGAAGATGTCGTGCACCTCGCACATCCAGTACTGGCCGGAACGTGCAGTAGCGGCATTTCCAGCACGGCACGATCTGCTCGGCGATGACGCGGTCGCCGCTGGCCACGCCGAAATGCTCGGCCGCTCCGTCGCCGATCTCATCGACATAGCCGAAGAACTCGTGGCCGGGGATGACCGGCGCCTTGACCCAGGACGGCTTGCCCTCGCCGCCCCAGAACATCTTCGCACCCGACCAGCACTTGCAGTCGCTGGCGCAGATGCCGCAGGCGCCGATGCGGATCACCAGCTCGCGCGGGCCGGCGGTCGGCCGGGCGACTTCCTCGACTCGGTAGTCCTCGGGACCGTGGCAGACGATCGCCGTCATCCTGGTGTTGCTGCGTGTCATTGTCAAGTCCTCTTTGCGTTGGCAACGCGGTTGGGCCGAACGTTCAGGCGCGGCCGTGGGACACGCGCGACCGGCGCGCCAGGGAATCGACGATGACCGCGATTGCGAGCACGCCGCCGGTGATCATGTAGCGCAGCGACGACGACAGATCGAGCAGCGTCAGCCCGCTCGCGATCGACTGGATGACGATGATGCCGAGCAGCGCCGAATACGCGCTGCCCCGGCCGCCGAACAGGCTCGTGCCGCCGATCACCGCCGCCGCGATGGCGTCGAGGTTGACGTCGCCGGTGCCGGCCTGCTGGCTGGCCGAGGCGAGGCGCGCCGAGGCGAGCATGCCGCCGACCGCCGCAAGCATCGAGCAGAGGACGAAGGCGCTCGTGTAGATGAGCCGGACGTTGATGCCGGCGCGGCGCGCCGCCTCGCGGTTGCCGCCGACCGCGGTGATCCAGCGGCCCCATTTCGTCCGTGTCAGCGCGTAGTCGGTCGCCACGACCAGGCCCACGAACAGGCCGAACATCCACGGCACGCCGCGGTCCCGGTTGAGGTAGAACACGACCAGCTCGAGCACGACCGTGATCGCGACCGCGCGGACCAGCATGCCGTTCAGCGACTGCGCGGACAGGCCGGACCTGCGGCGGCGGGCGGCGGTGCGCAAGCCCGTGACGAACGTCGCGATGCCCGCAAGCGCCACGATGGCGATAGGCGACGACGGGCGGCATGAACAGCGACTGGCCGAAGTTCACCATCGGCGAATCGTACGGCAGGTTGATCGATCCGCTCTCGACCCAGGATATAGAGCTGCAGCCCGAGCACCGCGAGCAGGCCCGCCAGCGTCGAGACGAAGCTCGGCATCCCGAAGCGGTTGAGCAGCAGCGCGTACAGGAAGCCGATCGCCGCGCCCGCCGCCATCGCGGCGATCAATCGCGAGCCCCACCGGCCAGCCCTGATTGACCCAGAGCACGCCGACCATCGCCGAGGCGAACCCGCTGACCGAGCCCGACCGACAGGTCGATCTCGCCGACCATCAGGATGCACACGATGCCGAGCGAGATCACGCCCACCGTCGATGAGTCGTACAGCAGGTTGACGAGGTTGTTGCTCGAAAGAAAGACCGGGTTGAGGCTCTCGAAGACCGTCCAGATGATCGCCAGCCCGACGACCACCGGCAGCGCGCCGAGCTCGCCCGAGCGCACGCGGTCGAGGAACGAGCGGATCGCGCCGCCGAGCCCGGTGTCGTGCCTGACCCGCTCGTCGCTGCGATCGAGCAGCGGCGCCGCGCGGTGCGGCGCTTTCGATGTCGCCGGTCATGTCTGCGCCCCTTCCCGCGAGCTTCGCGCTGCGCCTGGCGCCGCCCGGAGCGGCGCGAGACCGAGTTGTCCGAGGCGCCGGTGATGGCGCTGACCAGTTCCTGGTTCGAGGCGTCGGGATAGAACACGCCGTTGTTGCGCCCGAGCCGCAGCACGACGATGCGATCGGCGACGGCGCGGACGTCCTCCATGTTGTGGCTGATCATGACGACGGCGAGGCCGCGGTCGCGGACCCGCTCGATCAGATCGAGCACCTCGGCGGTCTGCGCGACGCCGAGTGCCGCGGTCGGCTCGTCGAGCAGGATCAGCTTCGGCTCGAGCAGCAGCGAGCGGGCGATCGCGACGGTCTGGCGCTGGCCGCCGGACAGCGAGCTGACCGCTTCGCGGACGCTCGGGATGCGCGCCGACAACTCGCGCAGCAGCGTCCAGGCCCGCGTCTCCATCGCCACCTCGTCCATCTGCAGCGGATGCAGTTCCTTGCCGAGGAAGATGTTGGCGACCACGTCAAGGTTCTCGCATAGCGCGAGATCCTGGAACACGGTCGCGATGCCGAGCGCCAGCGACGCGCTCGGGTCGGCGAGGGTCACCGGCTTGCCGCGGAAGGTCATCGTTCCGGCGCTCGGCCTGATGCACGCCGGCGAGGATTTTCACCAGGGTCGATTTCCCGGCGCCGTTGTCGCCGACCAGCGCGACGACCTCGCCCGCGCGCACATCGAGATCGATGTCGGTCAGCGCCGAGACCGCGCCGAAATGCTTGGAGATGCCCGCGCAGGCTGAGCACCAGCTCGCCCGTCGGCGTCGGTCGCTGCGATGTCTCTGTCATGGCTGGCGAGCCTTCTGGGATGTCCGAGTACGCGAATGAGCGAAGCGCGTCCGGCCGCCGCGCGGCAGCCGGACGCGCTGTACTCAGGGCGTGATGCCGAGCTTGGCGCAGCCGGCGGCGTAGCGGCCGCGTGCACAGCACCGCGGCGCGTCTCGATCGGCTTGCCGTTGATCTGCTTGTCGATGATCTCGGCCTTGAGATTGCCGGCCGTGATGAGCGTCGGCGTGAACAGCTGCGTCGGCGTGCCGAACAGGAGTCGTGTCGGCCTTGGGCTTCTCGCCCCCGAGCAGCTCCATCGCCACGTCCGCCGCCGCCGCGCCGACGATCTCGCTCGGCTTCGAGATGGTGTTGTACTGGTCGCCCGCGATGATGAGCTGCAGCCCGGCGATGGTCGCGTCGTTGCCGGTGACCGGCGGGACCGGATTGCGGCCGGCCGCCTTGAATGCCGCGATCGCCGCGCCGCCGGTGCCGTCATTGGCGGCGACGACGCCCACGATCTTCTTGTTGAAGCGCGAGACCTGGCCGCCGACCCATTGCTGCGCCTTGGTCGGGTCCCAGTTCGGCGTGTCGTACTCGGCGAGCGTCTTGTAGCCGCTGCCGGCCAGACCCTCGTGGATGCCCTTCTTGATGAGGCCGGCCGCGGCGTCGGTCGGCGAGCCGTTGACCTCGAGCACGCCGTCGCCGCTGGTCGGCACGTTCGTCGCCTTGAGGTGCTGCACCAGCGACTGCGCGATCACCTTGCCGATCTGCTCGTTGTTGAACGAAACGTAGTAATCGGCCTTGGCCGACGGAATCGGCCGGTCATAGGCGATCACCTTGACGCCCTGCTTCTGCGCCTGCTGGACCAGCGACGCCGCCGCGGTCGAATTCGACCGGGTCGAGGACGATCGCCTTCGCGCCCTGCGAGATGACCGAGTTGAACTGCTGCTGCTGCTGCGACGCATCGGCGTCGGCGTTCTGGTACAGGACCGTGCAGGTCGGGGCACAGCTTCTTCATCTCGGCCACGAAGCCGGGATGGTCGTGCTCCTCGTAGCGGGTCGAGCCCTCGTCGGGCATCAGGAAGGCCACTTTGACGTTGGAGACGTCTGGGTCGCGGCGAATGCGGCCGGTCCCACCGAGCAGAGCCCGAGAACGAGCGCCGCGGCGGAGGCGCAGCTACGGCGTGGCATGAACCTGTCGTCGCGATCGGGGTGCTGGCGAGGCTTGCCGACTTTGTTCATGCGTCAGCTTCCTGCTGTGTGTCTGTTGTCGCCAGCGCTGATCGCGGCGCCGGCGCTTGCTGTCGTCGTCGGCTCGGCGGTGGCATTGTGTCAGGACATCTGCGCGCCCCCGCCCGCGCGCTCGCCGTCCAGTTCGACGAGCCGGCGCGCGGTCGTCTCGTCGGTGATGAGGCCGCTCAGCAGGCCGCTGCGCAGCACGGCGCGGATGGCGCGGCGCCTTGTGGCTGCCGCCGGCCACCGCGATCGCGTCGCGGCCGCGCATCGCCTCGGGGTCGAGGCCCGACGACCTGCTCGTGCAGCCGCACATCCAGCTTGCGGCCGTCCTGGTCGAGGTAGCAGCCCAGCACCTCGCCGACCGCGCCCTGCCGGCCGAGGCCCTTGAACTCGTGCGCGATCAGCCCGCTGGCCATCGGCAGGAAGGCGCGGCCATCGACCTCGCCGATGCCGACCAGGAACAGCGTGGCGCCGGCAGCCGCGGCCAGCGTCTCGGCAACGCCTTCCTGACGCAGCAGCACGTCGCGGTCGGCCGGACTGCTGGCGAAGAACGGCACCGACATCAGATCGGCCTCGGCCGAGGTCTTGTCGGCCAGCCGATAGATCACGTCGAACGGGGTCGCCGCCGATGGTGCGCGGCAGGCCGCCCAGCAGCGAGATGAACCGCACGCCCGCGCGCGGTGCGGCGCGGCAGTTCGGCAGCCATCGCCGCCAGCGTGCGGCCGTGGCCGACGCCGATCACGCGATGCTCGCCGCGCTCCAGCACGTCCTGCAGGAATGCCGCCGCCGGCCTGGCCGAGCGCCCGCAGCGGCAGCTCGCGCTCGTCGAGATCGGGAACGACGCGGCAGAAGCGCAGCGAGAAGCGCTGCTCCAGCGCGCGCTCCAGCTCGATGCAGGCGCCGATCGGGCCATCGACGAAGACATGGACGATAGCCGCCCCGCGTCGGCGCGGGCGATCAGCCGATGCGCCTTGATCGGCGCGATCTGCAGGCGCTTGGCGACCTCGGTCTGCGTCAGACCGCCGGCGAAATGCAGCCACGCCGCCCTCATCGCCAGCCCGGTCTCATCCTCCGCGCCGCCGAAATCGCTGCCGTCGAGTGCCAGGACATCCCCCACGGATTTTTAGTGACGTAGCAGCGCAATTTTTTTCTACGCCTGAAATCACTTTCACACCGGCGATCGACAATGACAACCACCTCACGAAAACGTGAGAGGCTGTCTGCCCGGCATCGCCAACTCGGCCCGCCCTGACCGCAGCCCGCCACCCATGACGAAAGCTTCATGCTGCGGTGCAAAAAACCGCTTGCACGGATCGCCCGGCGGCCTACCTTGTGCAGCGCAGCAAGGCGCTTGCGCCTTCTGCTTCTTGGACGTTTCCTCCCTAAACTTGGCGGCGCCTCAGGGCGTCGCCATTTTTTTGTCGCCGCCTCTCTTGCCGCCATCATTCGCAATGCGAGGACCAGGAAGCGGATCAGCCTTCCACAGCCAGCAGGCGGCCTGCCTCCGTCGCCAGCGCCTCGATCAGCGCGGTCGCGTCGCGGCGGGTGCGGGCGAAGCCCGGACCGCGTTCCAGCAGCGTCTCGTCCATGTAGAGCGGGCGCGCCATCTCGATCTGCAGCGCGTGCACGCCGTCACGCGGCCGCCCGTAGTGGCGGGTGATGTAGCCGCCAGCATAGGGGTCGTTGCGCCGCACACGGTAGCCCAGGCGGGCGAACACCTGCTCGGCCAGGCGCGTGGCCGGGGCGGCGCAGGCAGTGCCGTGCGCGTCGCCCAGCACGATGTCGGCCGCCGGCGGGCGCGCCGATCCCGTCCCCCCCGCCAGTCCGGGCATCGAGTGGCAGTCGATCAGCAGGCATGTGCCGAACCGCTCCAGGGTCGCCCCGACCAGCGCGCGCAGCGCGTCATGGAACGGCTGCCAGCAGGTCTGCATCCGCTCCGCCGCCTCGGCGAACCCCAGCTTGCGGCGATAGATGCTCTCGCCGGAAGCCACCACACGGGCAATTGTGCCCAGGCCCGCGCCGACGCGGGCGCTCGCCGTGTTCACCCAGCCCGGCAGCGCATCGTCGAACATCGCCGGATCGAGTTCCCACTTCTCCCGGTTGGCGTCGCAGAAGGCGCGCGGAAAGGTCGCCGCCAGCAGCGGTGCGCCGCAGGCGGGCGCAGCGGCGAACAGCTCGTCCACGAAACAGTCCTCGCTGCGCCGCAGCCCGCGCGCATCGAGCCGGCTCGATGCCAGGAATGCAGGCGAATAGTCGGACCCGGAATGGGCGGAGACGAACACCAGCGGCGCGCTCTGGACCGTCGGCCGGTGCAGCACGAAGGCCGGACAGGCGCGGTCGTCCGGCGCGGCGACGGGGAGCGGCAGGTCCATGCCGTATAGAAGCGAGCCCGCGTCGGCTGCGCAATGCAGGGCGGACGCGGCAGCGCGATCAAGGCTGCACGATCGACGCCGGGCCGCCAGCCTCAGGCGGCCGGAGGCGGGCCATACGGCGTGCGCGCGGGAAGACGGCGCGCGCCGGGCGGCGCAGCGACCAAGAGCGTCACTGTAGCGGCGGGCGGAAGTCGAAGGCGAACACGCGGCCGTCGCCGCCCACGAACAGCCGCCCCTCGGCGGCGATCAGGGTTGACAGGTGGCGCACCCCCGCGACGGCATCCTGCTGGCCGCCGCCGGCGAACAGCACCTGGCCGGTATCGCCGCGGAACCCGTGCAGCAATTCGTCGCCCTCGCCGCCCACCATCCAGACCACCGGGTCGGCGCGGCCATCCGTCGTGGTCACGATCGGCGCGCTGGCGCCGGAGAAGTTGGCGCACCATGCCGTGCGCAGGCCGGGCGGAATGCCCGCCGTCACGAGCAGCGCCACCAGCGTCGAGCCGCCGCCCGGCGACGGGCAGGACGAGCCGCTGGCGTGGAACGCCACCATCTCGCCGCCCAGGGCGGGGTAGGCGGCGGCGGCGTTGATGATTGCGCTGGTGGCGACCTGCTGGACGACCAGCTGGCCGCCGATGCCGCCCAGATTGGCGCGGTCGAGCAGGTAGGCGTTGCCGTCCTTGCCCAGCGCCAGCAACATTTTCTGCGCTGCTCCGCCGGCGCCCGGCACGTCGATCGGCAGCGGCCCGGTGCCGCCCAGATCGGCGTCGTTGTTGTCCAGTGTCTGCCAGTTGGCCGGCGCGAAGTAATCCTGCGACGCCTGCGAGTGCGACAAATCCGGCGGCAGGCGGATGATCGCCTCGCCATCGGCCCAGCTCGACGTGCCCGCCGTGTTGCCGGTGGCGACGAACATCGACTGCCCGTCATCGGCCAGCGCGCCGAGCGCCCAGATGCCGCCCCTGGCTGCGCGGCTGACCCAGGCGCCCGTGACGCGGGGGCGCGCCACGTCCAGCCCGACGACCCAACCGTGATACGAGTTGCAGTCGCCGCTGTTGCCAAACGCGACATATAGCCGGCCGTGCAGCAGGGCCAGGGCGCTGCGCTGGGTCTGGATGGTGGGCGTGAAGGTCAGGCTGCGGCGGGCCAGTTCGTCGGCGATGTCGATCGGCCAGCCGGGCAGGATTGAGCCGTCGGCGAGCGACAATCCGAACACCAGGTGCCGCGCATCGTTGCCGCGCCGGTTGATGAACGCATCCAGGAACACCGCGCCCGAGGCCGCGTCGATCACCGGGGTCCCGGTGACGCCGAGCGGGCTGATGTTGGCGCAGGGCAAATCCGAATGCGGCACCACCTTGCCCAGCACGCGTTGCCAGAGCGGGGCGCCGGTCTTGGCGTCGATCGCCTCGACGACGTTGGACTCGCTGGCCACGATCAGCATGCCGTGCGCCGCCCCGGCGGGCCGCCAGTATAGCGGCTGAGCGTAGCTGTGCCCTTCACGCGCCCGTCGAACCCGTGGTCACGGTGCACGCTTTCCGCCGCGCGCCAGGTCAGGCCTGGCACGACGTAGTGGCCGCTGCGCGCTGCGTCGCCGTGAAAGGACAGGATGCCCGAACCGGCTGCCGCCGGCGTCTGAGCCGTCGCGGACCCCGCTCCCGCTCCCAACGCGCAGGCTGCAAATCCGATCGCCGCAGCAAGGCAGGACAGGCGGTGCAGGTGCATGCACTTTCTCCGGGCTGTACTCAGGTCCTGGCCGATGCTGTCCCGCGCCACGCCGGTCCGGGCAGGGCGTCATCCACGCAGGCCGCTTGCCCTCCGTCAACCACAGGCCGAACCCGAAGCCTACGCAGCCGGCGTCACACACTCCGGCCAGCAACGAGACCGAGAAACAAAAAGGGGCCACCCGAAGGTGGCCCCCGCCTCGACGACAGGCCGCGCCTGTCAGCGATACTGGATCCCAAGCACGCGAACTCAGGCAATAGCGAGCGATCCAGCGCGCGACGCGCGCGGCATGGTGAAGCTAGACACTGGATCACCTCCTTTCGGTTGTTGCAGGCGCCAACGTGGCATCGCGACCGCCCGGATGCAAGCGCCCGGACCCTCGGCGACGGATCGGCCGCGATCAGCCCGGCAGCAGCACCTTGTCGATGACCTGGATCACGCCGTTGGACTGCTTGACATCATAAGTCGAGATGGTCGCGACATCGCCCTTGGCGTCGCGCAGCACGAGTTCGACGGGCCGTTCATCATCGAGGTCAGCTTCTCGCCCTCGACTGTGGTCAGCATCGCCTCGCCGTGGCCGGCGCGGATTGCGGCGCGCAGCTTGGCCGCGGTCGCAGGCCCGGCACCACGTGGTAGGTGAGGATCTTGGTCAGGGTCGCCTTGTTCTCCGGCTTCACCAGGTTATCGACCGTGCCGGCCGGCAGGGCGGCGAACGCCTCGTTGGTCGGCGCGAACACGGTGAATGGGCCGGCGCCGCTGAGCGTATCGACCAGACCCGCCGCCTTGACCGCGGCGACCAGCGTGGTGTGGTCGGCCGAGTTGACGGCGTTGGCGACGATGGTCTTGTTGGGATACATCGCCTGCGCCGCCCACCATGACCGTGTTCACGGCGGCGACGGCGAGGGCGGGGGCGGCGGCGGTCAGCATCACCGCCGCGACGGCGGCAAAACGGCGCTTCATGGTCTGTGTCTCCTGGTTGTCCGACGATCGTTGCGACCGCCTGAACCTGTTAGTCGCGAGCCGCCCCGCTGGATGCAGCGCGCCGCCCGAAACTCGCCGACCCTACGCCGTCGGCGCTGGATCCAGCGCCGACAGGTATGCGGCGGCACGGGCGCGGATCGCGTCGCGCCGGGCCGGATCCATCCGCTCCCAGTTGCGCAACGGCATCGACATCCGGGTGTTGCCGGCGAACCGCCGCGCGTGCCGGGCGATGAAGTCCCAATACAGGAAGTTGAACGGGCACGCCGCCTCGCCCACTGCGTCGCGCACGTCATAGCGGCAGCCGGCGCAGTAGTCGCTCATGCGGTTGATGTAGGCGCCGGACGCGGCGTACGGCTTGGACCCGACGATGCCCCCATCGGCGAACAGCGACATGCCGCGCGTGTTCGGCATCTCCACCCATTGATACGCGTCGGCGTACACGACCATGTACCAGTCATCGACCTGGTCCGGGTCCAGCCCGGCCAGCAGCGCGAAATTGCCGGTGACCATCAGCCGCTGGATGTGGTGGGCGTAGGCGTTCTGCCGGGTCTGCGCGATCGCCTCGGCCATGCAGCGCATGTCGGTCTCGCCCGACCAGTAGAACCACGGCAGGTTCCGCGTGGCGCCGAGCGCGTTCAGCCGGTCGTAGCCGGGCATGTTCAGCCAATAGATGCCGCGCACGAACTCGCGCCAGCCGAGCACTTGTCGAATGAAGCCCTCGACCGCGTTCAATGGCGCGCGCCCGTCGCGCCACGCCGAACTCGGCGGCGCGGCAGACGCGCAGCGGTTCAAGCAGCCCGGCGTTCAGCGAGGTCGAGATCCGGCTGTGAAACAGGCTGGCCGCGCCGGCCTTCATCGCGTCCTGCCAATCGCCGAACTGCGCCAGGCGGTGGCGCACGAAATCGTCCAGCGCCGCCCCGGCCTGCTCCGCCGTCACCGGCAGGGCGAAATCATCCAGTCGGCCGAAATGTCCGGCGAACCGGGCCGCCACCATCGTCATCACGTCGCGGGTGATGGCGTCCGGCGGGAAGCTCGGCACCTCGGGCAGGGTCGTGCGCGGCGGCAGCCGCTTGCGGTTCTCGGCATCGTAGTTCCAGCGGCCGCCCGCCGGCACGCCGTCCGGCTCCTGCAGGATCGCGTAGCGGCGGCGCATGTCGCGATAGAAGAACTCCATGCGCAACTGCCGCTTGCCGGCCGCCCAGTCGCGGAACTCGGCGATGCGGCACAGGAAGCGGTCGTCATCGCGGATGTCCACCGGCACGCCGGCCGCCTCGTGCCAGCTGCGCATGTCGTCCAGCAGCCGCCATTCGCCTGGCTCGGTGACCACGATCGAAGCCGCCCGGTGCCGCGCGGCGGCACGGACGGTCTCGCCGCGCAGGCTGTGGGTGTTCCCCGGGTCGTCCAGCCGCACGTAATCCACCGCCACGCCCCGCGACCGCAGCCGGTCGGCGAAATGCCGCATCGCCGACAGCACCAGCGCGATCTTCTTCGGGTGATGCCGAACATAGGTGCACTCGGCCATCACCTCGGCCATCACCACCACGTCGCCCGGCATCGCGTCGCGCAGCGACGAGATACCGTCCGAACACTGGTCGCCCAGGACGAGCCGCAAGGTGGGGCGTTGCCTGGCAGGGCGGGGCTTGGCCATCGCCGGAGGATGGTTTTCCGTGCAGCGTTGGCAAGGGACAGCGTGCCTCCAGGCTCGGCCGGCATGCGCGACAACCTGTCCTCGCCATGCCATAGTCCGGCGCGCCCGGCGTCTGGCCGGGCTGGAGGTGGTCCGCCGGGCGATGCACCAATTGCTGCTGCTGCGTCATGCCAAGTCGTCCTGGGACGAGCCGGGCCTGGCCGACCGCGAACGGCCGCTCAATCCGCGTGGCCGGGCCGCCGCCGCGGCGCTGCGTCAGGCGATGCGCGACATCGGGCTGGCGCCGGACCTGATCCTGGTCTCGCCGGCGCGGCGCACGCTGCAGACCATGGCGGCGCTGGAGCCGTGGGACGAGACGCCGCTGGTCGAGCCGGTCGAGGCGCTGTACCTGGGGAGCCAGGCGCAACTGCTCGGTGCGCTCAACGGCGTGGCCATGACGGTGCGCAGCGTGCTGCTGATCGGCCACAATCCCGGCCTGCACGAGCTGGCGACGCTGCTGGTGGGCGAGCAGATGACGCCGGCCAATGCCGACATGCGCCATTTGGCAGAAGGCATGCCGACTGGCGCGCTGGCCGAGTTCGCCATCGCCGTCCCCTGGTCGGAGCTGCGCGCCGGCGGCGGCCGGCTGACCCGCTATCTGGCGCCGCGCGACCTGGCCGCCGGGGCGCGGAGCCAGGCGCCGACCTGAGGCTGCGGGTTGGACGCGGTTGCGGCCGATGCCGGGGCGGCTGCGGGACTGAGCGAGGCTGCGCCGGAGGTGGCGCTCGACCTGGCCCTGCATCCCGATGACGCCGGGCTGGTCTGGCGCGCGCCGGCGCTGGCGGCGTGGCGTCAGGGACGGCGGGTGGGCAGCACGCCGGTCCTGATCCGCTGGCACGACACGCCGGACGGGGCGCTGGCCGCGTCCGGGCTGGTGATCGCCGAAAGCCGGTCCGGCGCGCGCACCGCCTGGCGGCTGGAGGCGCGGGACCGCGCCGGCGCGGCGCTGTGCGCCCCTGTCTCGGCCATCGCCAGGACCGCCGCGGCGCTGGCGCAAGCGGCGCCGGAACTCGGCGCGCTGCGATCCGCGCGACCTGGTCACCATCGGTCAGTTGTCAGGGCTGTGCCGCTGGCTGCGCCCCGATCCGCAGCTCGGCCTGGCGTCGATCGCGGTGACGCGCGGCACGGTGGACGGGGCCAGGGGATCGCGCGCGGTGTGCCGGGTCGCCTTGGAGGGACGCGCCGCCGAGGCGTTCGCCCTGGCGCACGCGCTGGCCGGCACGCTGCGCCTGTCGGTGCCGGAAGCGGGGCTGGCGGCCGAGGCGTTCGCAGCGCACGGGACCGCAGCACCGCCGCGCCATCTGGGCGCGCCCGTGCTGCCGCCGCACGCCTCGGTGGACCAGGCGCTGGGGATGCTGCTGGGCCAGCTCGGCGACGTGCTGCTGCATTGGTCGCGCCTGGCCGGCCCGGATGCCGAACCGGAGCCGGTGCACCAGATGCGCGTCGCCGTCCGCCGCCTGCGCTCGGCGCTGAAGGTGTTCGGCCCCGCCGCCGCCTGCCCGGCGCTGGATGCGGCGCAGGACGGATTGCGGGCGCTGGGCCAGAGCCTGGGCGGCGCGCGCGACTGGGACGTGTTCCTGCGCGGCCTGGGGCGCACCGTCGGCGCCGAGTTCGCGACCGAACGCGCGGTCAGCCGCATGCTCGCCGCTGCCGAACGGCAGCGCCGGTCGCGCTATGCCGAGCTGGCCTGCGTCCTGGACGGTGCCGATTTCCGCCGGCTGCTGCTGGCGCTCGCCGAACTCGCCGCGACCCGGCCGTGGCGCTGCGGCCCGCCGGACGCGGCCGGCGCGGCCGAACCGCGGCCGGCGCTGCTGGACAGCGGCCTGGCGGAGTTCGGCCGCCAGGCGCTGCACCGCCGCCTGCGCCGGGTCGTCCGCGCCGGCAGCCGGTTCGACGGCCGCAGCGCCGAGGAGCTGCATGCCCTGCGGCTGCAATGCAAGCAGCTGCGCTATGCCTGCGAGCTGTTCGCGCCGGCATTTCCCGGCCGCGCTGCGCAGCGTTTCGCCCGCCGCCTGGCCAGCGTGCAGGAGCGGCTGGGCGCGCTGAACGATGGCGCGGTCGCCGCGGCGCTGATGCAGCAACTCGGGCCGGGACGCGGGCTGGCGAGCGGCCTCGTGCGCGGCTTCGTGGCCGCCCGCGACGACGACGCGCGGGCGCGCGCCGGGCGCAGCTGGCGGCGGTTCCGCCGCTGCGCGCCGTTCTGGACCTGACCGGCCCGGTTTGATCAAACCGGGCCGGCGACCCTACGCTGGCGCAGGCGGAAACCGGGGGAACGGATGGACGAGGATTTCCGCAAGGCGGCGCTGGACTATCATCGCCTGCCGCGCCCCGGAAAGCTGCAGATCGAGCCGACCAAGCGGATGGCGACCCAGCGCGACCTGTCGCTGGCCTATTCGCCGGGCGTCGCCGCCGCCTGCCTGGCGATCGCCGCCGATCCCGCCGCCGCGCGCGAGCTGACCGCGCGCGCCAATCTGGTGGCCGTGATCTCCAACGGCACCGCCGTCCTGGGCCTGGGCAATATTGGCCCGCTGGCAGCCAAGCCGGTGATGGAGGGCAAGGCGGTGCTGTTTAAAAAGTTCGCCGGCATCGACGTGTTCGACATCGAGGTGGACGCGAGCGACCCGGACCGGTTCTGCGACGTGGTGGCCGCCCTGGAGCCGACCTTCGGCGCGATCAATCTGGAGGACATCAAGGCCCCGGAATGCTTCGCCATCGAGGCGAGCCTGCGGGCGCGCATGAACATCCCGGTGTTCCACGACGACCAGCACGGCACGGCGATCACGGTCGCCGCGGCGATCCGCAACGGGCTGCTGCTGCAGGGCAAGCGGCTGGAGGACGTGAAGCTGGTGACCTCCGGCGCGGGGGCGGCGGCGCTGGCCTGTGTCGATCTGCTGGTGGCGATGGGGCTGCCGGCCGGCCACGTGACGCTGACCGACATTCGCGGCGTGGTGCATGCGGGCCGGGACGGAACTCGATGCGCGCATGGCTCCGTATGCCCGCGAGACCGAGGCGCGCACGCTGGGCGACGTGCTGGACGGCGCGGACGTGTTCATGGGCCTGTCCGCGCCCGGCGTGCTGAAGCCGGAATGGCTGAAGCTGTTTGCGGACAAGCCGCTGATCCTGGCGCTGGCCAACCCGGATCCCGAGATCGACCCGGAGGCGGTGGCGCGCGACCGGCCGGACGCGATCATGGCGACCGGGCGCAGCGACACGCCGAACCAGGTCAACAACGTGCTGTGCTTCCCGTTCATTTTTCGCGGCGCGCTGGACGTGGGCGCGACCACGATCAACCAGGCGATGGAGTTGGCCGCCGTCGAGGCGATCGCCGGGCTGGCGCGGGTGGAGGCCAGCGAGGTGGTCGCCGCCGCCTATGGCGGAGCCGCGCCAGTGTTCGGCCCGGACTACATCATCCCCAAGCCGTTCGACCCGCGGCTGATCATCACCATCGCCCCGGCGGTCGCGCGCGCGGCGATGGACAGCGGCGCGGCGACGCGGCCGATCGCCGATTTCGACGCCTACCGGCGCGAGCTGGAGCGGTTCGTGTTCCGATCCGGCCAGCTGATGCGCCCGGTGTTCGCCGCAGCGCGCGGGCGCGGCGCGCGCATCGTCTATGCCGAGGGCGAGGACGAGCGGGTGCTGCGCGCCGTGCAGACCGTGCTGGACGAGGAGGTGGCGGCGCCGACCCTGATCGGCCGGCACGACGCGATCGAGGCGCGCGCCCGCGCGATGGGGTTGCGCATGGACCTGACGCGCGATGTGCGCGTGATCGACCCGTCGCGGGACCACGGGCTGTGCGCGCCGCTGATCGCCGAGTACCAGCGCCTGGCCGGCCGCCGCGGCACCCCGCCGGAGGCCGCGGCGCGCCGGCTGCGCGCGGTGCCCACCATTGCGGCGGCGATGCTGCTGGCCGCTGGCGAGGTGGATGCGGCCCTGTGCGGCGGCACGGGCGAGTGGTGGCGGCAGATGGAATACGTGCTGCCGATCATCCCCAAGCGCCGCGATGTGACGCGCGTCTATGCCCTGTCGGCGCTGATCCTGCAGGCCGGCGTGCTGTTCCTGGGCGACACGCACATGGTTCCCGACCCGACCGCCGAGCAGGTGGCCGAGCTGGCGGTGCTGGCGGCCGAGCAGGTGGCGGCGTTCGGCATCGTGCCGAAGGCGGCGCTGCTGAGCCATTCCATGTTCGGCGCGTCGAACTCGCCCTCGGCGCGCAAGATGCGCGCGGCGCTGGCGCTGATCCGCGCGCGGGCGCCGGAACTGGAGATCGACGGCGAGATGCACGCCGACGCGGCGCTGAGCGAGGCGATCCGCACCCGCATGCTGCCGGACAGCAAGCTGTCCGGCACGGCCAACCTGCTGCTGATGCCGGGGCTGGACGCGGCCAATATCGCCTACAACCTGCTGAAGGCAGCGGCCGACGCGCTGCCGGTGGGGCCGCTGCTGCTGGGCATGAGCAAGCCGCTGCACATGCTGGTGCCGAGCGTGACGGCGCGCGGGATCGCCAATGTCAGCGCGATCGCGGCGCGGCAGGTGGTGGCGGCGCGGGGCTGAAGAACCAGCCATGCCTGGCCGCCCCCGGATGCGAAGAAACGCTTGAAGTCGCCCGCGGCCGGATCGATCGTGCAGGACAGCAACGGCGCAGCAAGCCGCCGAGCAGGGGGAGACGATGATGCGTGACCGTCCCGGGCTTCTCGCGAGCCTCGCCGCCGCGATCACGCTGAGCGCGGCAATCTCCGCCTGGCCCGCTCATGCCGCTGGCGATGCGGTCGCCGAGGCGGCGGCCGCGGTCGCGCGCTATGCCGGCCCGCAGACCACGTGGCAGGGCCCGACTTCAGCGCCCAAGCCGCAGCAGGGCAAGTCGATCGTCTATCTGTCGGGCGACGAGCAGAACGACATCTCGCGCGAGTACCGGGCTGTACATGAAACAGGCCGCCGCGCATCTCGGCTGGACGGTGACCGTGATCGACGGCAAGGGCAGCCCGGCGACCTGGGTTTCCGGCTTCAATCAGGCGATCGCGCTGAAGCCTGACGGCATCGCGATCTTCGCCGACGCCAAGAGCCTGCAAGGGCCGATCGGCGCGGCCGTCGCGCAGGGCATGCCAGTGATCGGCCTGCACGCGGCCTCGCTGCCGGGGCCACAGCCGGATCTGCATCTGTTCGTGAACATCCAGGAGGACCCGCGCGAGATCGGCAAGGCCGAAGCCGACTGGGCGATCGCCGACAGCCACGGCACCGCCCGCGTCGTCGTCGTCACCCACAACGAATACCAGATCGCGCAGACCAAATCCGCCGCGACGCGCGACGCGATCCAGGCCTGCTCCGGCTGCAAGGTGCTCGACTATTCCAACTTCCCCGCCTCGGAGGCGGCGCAGCGGATGCCGCAGTTGACCACCAGCTGGGTGCAGCGGTTCGGGCTGCCGATCTACATCACCTCGGTCGGCGACAACGACCTGGATTTCGCGGTCCCGTCGCTGCGCGCCTCGGGCGTGCCACCGGCGCAGGCGAAGCTGATTGGCGCGGACGGCAATCGCTCCGCCTATGAGCGGATCCGCCGCGGCAACCAGTATCAGACGGTCACGGTCTCCGAGCCGATCGAGTTGCAGGCCTATCAGGCGATCGACGAGTTCAACCGCGCCTTCAACAAGGCGCCGCCGAGCGGCTTCGTGCAGCCGCCGTACCTGGTGACGGCGCAGAACATCGGGCAGGCTGGCGGGCCGCGCAATCTGTTTGTGCCCGGCAACGACTACAAGGCGCGCTACCTCAAGATCTGGGGCGTTCGATAGCGCCGTCATGGCCGAGGAACCGCTGCTCGCGGTGCGCGGCCTCAGCAAGCGGTTCACCGCGACGCTGGCGCTCGATGCTCTCGATTTCGATGTGCGCGCGGGCGAGATCCATGCGTTGCTGGGCCAGAACGGAGCCGGCAAATCCACGCTGATCAAGATCCTGGCCGGCGTGTTCACGCCGGATGCCGGGGTGATCGCCTGGCGCGGGCAGGCGGCGCAGCCCGCGGTCCGGCATCTGCCGATCGCATTCATTCACCAGGATCTCGGCTTGGTGGCCGGCATGACGGTGGCCGAGAATGTCGCGGTGCAGGCCGGCTACCCACGCCGGCTGGGCTTCATCGACTGGAACGGCGCGCGCCGCGCCGCCGCGCGCGCGCTGGCCATGATGGGCAGCCGGCTCGATCCGGACAGCCGGGTGGCGGGGCTGTCCGCCGCCGACCGCTCGATCGTCGCGATCGCCCGCGCGCTCGCGGTGCGCTGCGACCTGCTGGTGCTGGACGAGCCCACCGCCGCCCTGCCCGCCGCCGATGTCGAGCGTCTGCTGGCGACGCTGCGCCGCCTGCGGGCCGGCGGGACGGGCATGATCTATGTCACCCACCGGCTTGACGAAGTGTTCCGCATCGCCGATCGCGTCACCGTGCTGCGCGACGGGCGCCGCATCGCGACATCGCCGGTGGGGGCCACCTCGCCGCAAGATCTGGTGCTGAAGATCGTTGGTCGCGGGGTGGCCGAAACGACGGTCGCGCCCGTGCCGCCGGGCGCGCCGATCCGCCTGTCGCTGCGCGAGTTGATGGTGCCGCATGAGGAATTGGGGCTGATCGGCCCGGTCTCGTTCAGCCTGCTTGCAGGAGAGACGCTGGCGCTGGTGGGCCTGCGCGGCGCCGGCCATCATGCCGTGGGCCGCGCCCTGTTCGCGGCATTGCCGCGCCGCGCCGGAAGCGTGGAGCTTGACGGGCGAGCGATCGCTCCGGCGACGCCCGCCGCGGCGATGGCGGCCGGCATCGGCTTCATCTCAAGCCGGCGCGGCGAGGAAAGCCTGGCGGCGGCGATGTCGGTGCGCGAAAACCTGTATCTGAACCCGCGCGCGCGCGGCATAGCGCCGTTCGCGGCGCTGTCGCCGCGGCGCGAGATGCAGGCCGCCGGCCGCGCGCTGTCGCGCTTTTCGGTGCGGCCGCCCGACCCGTCGCGCCCGGTCATCACGCTGAGCGGCGGCAACCAGCAGAAGGTCGTGGTCGCGCGCTGGATGGAGGCGCGCATTCGCCTGCTGATCCTGGAGGAGCCGACCATCGGCGTCGATGTCGGGTCCAAGGCCGAGATTTACCGTGATCTGAGCGAGGCGCTGCGCGCCGGCGTCGCCGTGCTGCTGATCTCGTCGGATTTCGAGGAGGTCGAGGCGATCGCACAGCGCGCGCTGGTGTTCAGCCGCGGCCGGGTCGCTGCCTCGGTGCCGCGCCACGAGATCACGGTGGCCCGGCTGACCGCGCTCGCAGCGGGCGAGGCGGAGTTGGCGGCCGCATGAGCGACACCGCGCCCGGGTCCGGGTCGCGGCGCGGGCTGTCGCACCTGGTCTCCACCTGGGGGCTGCTGGCGCTGCTGGTCGTGCTGCTGGTGGCGTTCTCGGCGCTGAAGCCGGACACGTTCCCGACCTATTTTAATTTCCGCGCGATCGTGAACAACAAGTCGGTGCAGGCGATCCTGGCGCTGGCGGTGTTCGTGCCGATGACCGCCAGCCATTTCGACCTCTCGGTGGGTTTCCTGCTGGGCATCGCGCAGGTCCTGGTAATCGGGTTGCAGGGCAGCGGCCTGGCGTGGCCCGCGGCGGCCGGGATCGTGCTGCTGCTAGGCGCGGCCGTGGGCCTGGCTAACGGACTGCTGGTGACGGTCGTCGGCATCGACAGCTTCATCGCGACACTCGGCACCGGCACGCTGATCTACGGGATCAACGAATGGTACACCGGCGGCCAGCAGGTGGTGGCGAGCCTGCCCGACAGCTTCCTGGGGATCTCCGGCGCGGTGGGCGGTGTCCCGCTGCCCGCCCTGTATGTGGCGGCGATCGGCGGCGCGCTGTTCGGGTTCTTCGAATACCTGCCGGCGGGCCGGTATCTATATGTGCTGGGCGCCAGCCCGCGCGCCGCCGAGCTGAACGGCATTTCGGCGCGCCGCTACGTGACCGGCGCCTTCATCGCCGCGGGAGTGCTGTCGGCGTTCGCCGGCATCGTGCTGCAGTCGCAGCTGGAAGTAGGTCAGAGCTCGGTCGGGCCGGAGTATCTGCTGCCGGCGTTCACCGCGGCGCTGCTGGGCGCGACATCGGTCAAGCCGGGGCGGGTCAACGTGCTGGGCACGCTGCTCGCGGTCGCCGTGCTGGCGGTGACGGTGGCGGGGCTGAACCAGCTGGGCGCGCCGTTCTTCGTGGAGCCGATCTTTGACGGCGCCATGCTGATCCTGGCGGTGGGTCTCGCGGTCACCGCGGCCCGCCAGCGCACCCGGCTGGGCGCGAAGGCGGATGCCGCCCAGACCACGCACAGCGCGGCCGAACCCGCGGCATAGCGACACTGGGCCTCACTCCGGGAGTGTACGACCCGAGACATAGGTGACACAACGTTCCGGACACATGGGTAAACTTTTCCCCTTTTCGGGAGGGGTGTTGATGCCGTGGAAAGCCTGTTCGGCCATGGAAGAACGCCTCCGCTTCGTCGCCAGCCTCCTCGAAGGAGAGGCGATGACCGACGTCTGCCGCGAGTTCGGCATCTCTCGAAAGACCGGCTACAAGATCCTCCGCCGTTACAAGGATGAGGGCAGCGTCGCGCTGACCGATCGCTCCCGCCGGCCGGTCCGCTATGCCAACCAGCTGCCGCTGCAGATCGAAGGGCTGATCGTTGGCCTCAAGCGCGGCAAGCCGCACTGGGGTGCGCGCAAAATACGCGAGTTGCTGGTCCGCCGGCTGCCCGGCGACCTGCGCGTGCCGGCCCAGAGCACCATCCACGCCGTCCTCGATCGCCACGGCCTGGTCAACCGCATGGGTCGCCCCCACCGCCGCGCCCAGGGAACGCCGCTCTCGACCGGCGCCAACCCGAACGATCTCTGGTGCGCCGACTTCAAAGGCGAGTTCCGCCTCGGCAACAGCCGCTACTGCTACCCGCTTACCGTCACCCGACCATGCCTCGCGCTTCCTGCTGCTCTGCGAGGCGCTCGATTCCGTACGCGAAGAGACCGCCATCGCTGCCGTCCAGCGCCTGTTCGCCGAGCGCGGCCTGCCGGACCCCATCCGATCCGACAACGGGGTGCCGTTCGCCAGCCCAACGCCCTGTTCAACCTGTCCAAGCTCTCCGTCTGGTGGCTGCGCCTCGGCATCGCCATCGAGCGCATCAAACCAGGCAACCCGCAGCAGAAAGTACGCCACGAGCGCATGCACCTGACGCTCAAGCGCGAGACGACCCGGCCGCCGGGCATGAACAGCCTGCAGCAGCAGGCCCGCTTCGACGCGTTCGTGGATGAATCCAACACCGAGAGACCGCACGAGGCACTCGAAATGAGGCGACCCGCCGACCTCTACACCGTGTCAAGCAAAGCTTACTTCGGCATGCCCGAGCTCGAATACCCGCTGCACGACCGCGAATACCCCGTCACCGCCTGTGGCCGCATCTGCATGCACCGCAAGAAGATCACCATATCCACCGTCCTTGCCGGCCAGAAGCTCGGCCCCAAGGAGGTCGACGACGGCATTTGGCTGATCAGCTTCATGCACTACGATCTCGGCTACATCGACCTGGAGCAAAAAACTCTGCAACTCATCGACAACCCGTTCGGCACGAGGCTGTCGCCCATGTCTCAGGAACAGGATGTAACCTATGTGTCCGGGACGGACCGGGCACCGGTGGTGGGCGCAGTAGGATTCGAACCTACGACCCGCTGATTAAGAGTCAGCTGCTCTACCAACTGAGCTATGCGCCCGCCCGCGGAGCGGCCGGCTATAGCAAGCGCCGCCATCGCTGCAAACCCCTGAAGCGGCCGTGCCGCGCGGAGCTGCCCGAACGGTGGTCGGATCACACCCCCGCCAGCCGCCCGAATGGCCGGGGGGCCGCAATGGCTTGCGGCGCCGCCCGACCTACAATATGTATACCGCGTCCAGCACCCGGACGACCCGCAGGCGAGGACAACCCCGATGGATTTCCTGATCGGCCAGAAAGCGGCAGGCTCCCAGGCGCCCGCCCAGCAGCAAAGCACCCAGCGATCCACCGCTCGCGGCGCGCCGGCGCCTGAGCGCGGCATGCCGGCTGGCGGCGCCCCTGACACGGTCATCATGGACGGCGACCAGGCCAGCTTCATGCGCGACGTGGTCGAGGCGTCGCGCAGCGTCCCGGTGATCGTCGATTTCTGGGCGACTTGGTGCGGCCCGTGCAAGACGCTGACACCGATGCTGGAAAAGGTCGTGCGCAGCGCCGGCGGCCGCGTGCGGCTGGTCAAGATCGACATCGACAAGAACCAGGCGCTGGTCCGCCAGCTCGCCCAGGTCGGCCTGCCGCTGCAATCGGTGCCCACGGTGGCCGCGTTCTGGCAGGGGCAAATCGCCGACGTGTTCCAGGGCGCCCTGCCGGAAAGCGAGATCCGGCGCTTCGTCGAGGCCCTGCTCAAGCTCGGCGGCGGCTCGATGCCCGGCGCCGACCTGATCGCCGAGGCGCGCGCCGCGCTGGAGCAGGGTGAGGCGCAGGACGCGGCCGAGCTGTTCAGCGCCGCCGTCGAGCAGGAGCCGGAAAGCCCGGAAGCCTGGGGCGGCCTGGCGCGGGCGCTGCTGGCGATGGGCGACGAGGTGCAGGCCCAGCAGGCGTTGGACGAGGCCCCGGCCAAGATCGCCGACCATGCCGAGATCGCCGGCGCCCGCAGCGCGCTGGCCCTGGCCGCCGAGGGCCGCCGCGCCCAGGCCCAGCTCGCCACGTTCGAGCGCCGGCTGGCCGCCGATGCCGACGACCACGCCGCCCGCTACGACCTCGCCGCGGCGCTCAACGCGATGGGCCGGCGGGGCGATGCCGCCGAGGCGCTGCTCGACATCATGCGGCGCGACCGCGGCTGGCGCGACGACGCGGCGCGGCTGCAACTGCTCAAGTTCTTCGAGGCCTGGGGATTCGACGACGCGGCCACCATCGCCGCGCGCAGGAAGCTGTCGGCATTGCTGTTCCGGTGATGGCCGAGCGCACCCTGCCGCCGGACCTGGCGCTGCCGACCGAGTTCCCGGTGTTTCCGCTGACCGGGGCGCTGCTGCTGCCGCGCGGCCGGCTTCCGCTCAACATCTTCGAGAAGCGGTATCTGGCGATGGTCGAGGACGCGCTGGCGGCCGGGCGCATGTTCGGCATGGTGCAGCCGAACGCCAGGCTGCCCGGCGACCCGAATGGCCCCGGCCTGTTCCGGGTCGGCTGCCTGGGGCGGCTGTCCAGCTTCAGCGAAACCGACGATGGCCGATATCTGATCACCCTGACCGGATTGGCGCGCTTCGATATCGTGAGCGAGTTGCCCGGGCGGCGCGGTTATCGCCGGGTGCGCGCCGACCTGTCCCGCTACGCGGCCGATCTCGACCTGCAGGGCGGCGGCTCGGGGTTCGACCGCAACGAGCTGCTGTCGGCGCTGCGCAGCTACTTCGCCCGCCGCGGCTTCGACGCCAATTGGGACGCCATCGGCCAGATGGAGGACGAGGTTCTGGTGGTGACGCTATGCATGGTCTGCCCGTTCGAGCCGGTGGAGAAGCAGGCGCTGCTGGAGGCCGACACCCCGGCCGACCGCGCGCAGGCCCTGCTGTCGCTGCTGCGCATCGACGCCTTCGGTTCGGGCGGCGAGCCGGACGCCGACGGCGCGCCGCGCGCCAGCTGACCCGGCGACGCAGGAGCCCGCATGAGCGACCATCCGCCGCAACCCGCCGGCCCGGACAGCGAAGCCCCCCGTTCGCCCGGCCCGGCGCCGGTCGATCCGCGGCTGCTCGAGATCCTGGTCTGCCCGTTGACGAAGGCTCCGCTGGTCTATGACCGTGCCGCGGGCGAGCTGATCAGCCACTCAGCGCAGCTCGCCTATCCGATCCGCGACGGGATCCCGATCATGCTGCCCGACGAAGCCCGGCCGCTCGGCGACCCAGCCCCGCCCTCGCCGGCGCGATGAACGCCCCGGCGCCGCGCGAGCTGCGCCTGGCCGGCGGGGGTGCCCGGCTGCATGCGGATTTCGGCGACGCCGGATCCTTCGACTTCCCCGCCGAGTTCCTGCGCGTGCACAGCCCCAGCGCCGAGGTGCAGGGGCACGGGCCGAACGAGCGCCGGCTGGTCGCCGGGCGGCGGGCGGTCGCGATCACCGGCATCGACCCGGTCGGCCGTTACGCCGTGCGGCTGCGCTTCGACGACGGACACGACACCGGCCTGTATTCCTGGGACACGCTGCTGCGGCTCGGCCGCGACCAGGAGGCGCTATGGCGCGACTATCTCGCCGACCTCTCGGCCAAGGGTCTCAGCCGCGACGCGCAGGCTTAGCCGAGACGCACGTCAACCGCCTGCACCCCGTCGGCAAGCAGCGCCAGCAGGTCCGGCAAAGCAATTGCCACGCACCCCTCGGTCGTCCGGAAATCGCCTCGCGCCACATGCAGGAAGATCGCCGAGCCGTAGCCGCGCGCCACTGGAGCATCGTTCCAGCCCAGCACCGCCAGCACGTCATACAGGGCGTCGTCGCGCCACAGGCGCTCGTGCCGGTCAGGGTGAGGCAGGCGCACCGGGCGGTTGTATTCGGCGCTCGCCGGGTCGTCGCACCAGCCGTCGCGGGGGCCGATCGGCTCGCGCGGCAGCGCGGTGCGCGGCGGCGCCGGCAGCCGGTCGGCGCGGTACAGCACGCGGCGCAGCGGCAGCAGCCCGGCCGGCGTGGCGCCGTCGCCCTCCTGCTTGCCGGTCGCGCGGATGCCGGCCGCCCCGAGCGCCGCGCGCGCCCGCCGGCCGCTCCAGGCGATCCAGCCATCCGCCGATACGATGGCCGTGTTCAATCCTGTCATGCCTCGCGCCCGCCGGGGATGATGCGGGCCGGCAGGTCCGCAGTCCTCGTATAGGCGATCGCCGCCTGGGCTGCGAGATGCGGGTCGGGCGTGGCGGCGCGCGACCGGCCCGGGCGCGGCGGTGGCGATGGCGGTAGCGGCGGCCGGCGGCAGGCGGGGCCGCCGTCCGCGCGATCAGACCTCGCGCCAGGTGTTCGAAGTGAAAGAAGTGCTCGGCCAGCACGCCGGCCATGCTGGTCAGCAGCCCGACCGGACCGCCCATCAGCGCCCCGCCGATCAGCGACGCCGCGGTGCGCAAGGTGGGGCTGCCATCGTCCCCGGTCGCAACCCGGTAGATCGTGCCCACGACCGGCAGGTATTGCAGCGGGTTGAGCGCCTCCAGCAGATCGTGGAAGGTGATCGGGCCGGATGCGGCGGCGGCCGATGGCGCCGTGGTGCTGGCCTCGGCGGCGGTGATGTCTCGTCCATGCGCCCCAAAGATCGTGCCTGCGGCCATGCCATACCCCCGCCCATGCGGCGGCGGAGGCAAGCCGCGTGCCGGTCAGTCGCGCAGATGCCCGAAGCGGTCCGCCTTCGTCGCCAGATAGGCGTCGTTGATCCCGTTGGCGGAGAACAGGTGCGACACTCGCTCGACCGCGATGCCGCCCTGCGCCAGCGCCGCCAGCTTTTGCGGGTTGTTGGTCAGCAGCCGCACCCGCCTGATGCCCAGAAGCCGCAACATGGTTGCGGCCGGCAGATAGTCGCGCTCGTCCGCGCCCCAGCCCAGCGCGCGGTTGGCGTCCAGCGTGTCCAGGCCGGCATCCTGCAGCGCGTAGGCGCGCAGCTTGTTGACCAGCCCGATGCCCCGCCCCTCCTGCGCCAGGTACAGCGAGCACGCCGGCGCCCTCCTCGCCCATGCGCCGGATCGCGCCGCGCAGCTGCGGCCCGCAATCGCAGCGCAGGCTGCCCAGCAGGTCGCCGGTGAAGCATTCGGAATGGATGCGCGCCAGTGGCGCCGGCCGGTCCTGCGGCATCTGTTCGGGCTGGCCGACCAGGATCGCCAGGTGTTCCGCCCCGCCATCCGGGCCGCGGAACGTCACCACGCGGGATTCGGGCGCGCCCTCCAGCGGCACCCGCGCCTCGGAAGCACGCACCAGGTCGGCGGACATCGCCGCGCGCATCGCCTGCGCGTCGGCGGCGGCCACCGCCAGCAGGTCGGCCGCCGCCGCCGCCTCGCCGGCGCGCGCCGTCAGCACCGCCGGCAGCAGCCGGGCCAGCTTGGCGAGGATCCAGCGCCGCCTCGGCGCCGGGCTGCGGCGGTTCGGCGCGCGGCGGCCCGGCGAACCATTGCGCCGCGGTCGGGTCGGCCATGCCGCGCAGCGCCTCGGGATCCAGCATCGGCCCGGACACCGCAAACGCCAGGATCGAGTCGGCCGCCCCCGCCGACCCGGGCGAGGCCAGGTGGCGCGCCCGCCCGGCGTCGAGCAGCAGCACCGGCGCGCCGGACGCGACGCTCGCGAATTCAGCCAGGCCCGCCGCCCCGAGCGTCTCGGCCGCGGCCAGCACCAAGCGGCTGCTGCCGAGGTCGAGCAGCACCGGCACGCCGCGCCGCAGTTCGGCGATGGCGCGGTGCACGGCGCGCAGATCCGGGGTGGGCGGGCCAGCCGGATCCAGCAGCCGCCCGCTGTCCGGGTTCGCGCCCGCACGCGGCGTCACGAAGGTCACCGGCGCACGCTCCGGCTCCGGCCGATGCGCCAATCCGGCCATCGGCCGGGAAAATCGTCCGCCGCCACGCGATCGCCCTTGCTCATGCCCTCGTATATGACGGCCCGCCGGTCCAAGTAACGCGCCATCTCACGAGATTGTGTGGCATGTGAGATGCCAGGGGAACCCGTGCGGCGCTGCGGCGCTTCGTTGGGGCAACGAATGTCTCGCCGAATCGTGTTCCGGTCGAGGCGATGTGAAAATCGGTTTAACGCTCCGGCACGCCGGCCGGCGTGCCGGGATCGGAAGGATTGCGCACATGGCGGGCGAGCGTCCCATCCTGATCGTCGATGACGACCGGCTGCTGCGGCAGACGCTGTGCGAACAGCTGGCCGTGGATGGCGAGTTCAGCGCCGCCGAGGCGGACAGCTCGGCGCAGGCCGAGCAACTGCTGGCCGCGCGCGAGTCGCGGTTCGACGCCATCATCCTCGATGTCGGTCTGCCCGACGGCGACGGTCGCGATCTGTGCGTCAAGCTGCGGCGACAGGGCCTCAAGGTGCCCATCATCATCCTGACCGGCTCGGATGGCGAGCACGACGTGGTGCGCGGCCTGGATTCCGGCGCCAATGACTACATCGCCAAGCCGTTCCGGCTGGCCGAACTGCTCGCCCGCCTGCGCGCGCAGCTGCGGATCTTCGAGAACAGCGAGGACGCGGTGTTCACGATCGGGCCGTACACCTTCCGCCCGGCCGCCAAACTGCTGCAGGAGCCGGCGCGCAGCCGGCGCATCCGCCTCACCGAGAAAGAGGCGGCGATCCTGAAGTTCCTGTATCGCGCCGGCACCAAGCCGGTGGCTCGGCAGGTCCTGCTGAACGAGGTCTGGGGCTACAACGCCGCGGTCACCACGCACACGCTGGAGACCCATATCTACCGGCTGCGGCAGAAGATCGAGCCGGACCCGTCAAATGCCAGGCTGCTGGTCACCGAGGGAGGCGGCTATCGGCTGGACCCCGAGGGCGTGCGCCCGGCCGCCGCCGCCTGAGCGGCCGCACGGCCCGGACTGCATCGTGATGGCCGTGTCTATCCGGCCGTCACGATGCCTGCGCCGCCCGGCGCACGGTAACCGGCACCGATTTCGCGGCCGGCACCTTGCTGCCCTCGGCATAGTGCCAGACCGGGATCAACGTGTTCGCCTCCGGGTAGTAGCGCGCCGACGCACCCGGTCGGGATGTTGTACGCGGTGACCCGGAAGCCGCTCATCTCGCGCCGGTGCTCGTCGCGGTCCTGCGAGGTGGCCAGCGTCACCTCCTCGCCTTCGCGCAGGCCCAGCCGGTCGATGTCGTCGCGGTTCATCAGAACCACCATGCGCGTGCCGTGGATGCCGCGGAAGCGATCGGTGTAGCCGTACACCGTGGTGTTGAACTGGTCGTTGCTGCGCAGCGTGATCATGCGCAGCACGTCATGGCCGACCTCCGGCATGTCATGGTCCTCGTCCAGCCCGCGCGGCGTGATGAAGTTGGCCTTGCCGGTCTTGGTCTTCCACACCCGATGGCGCGCGCCCAGCGGCCGGTGGAAGCCACCCGGCTGCCACATGCGCCGCTCGTAGCCGTGAAAGATGTCCGGGTAGGTCTGCGCGATCGCCGCGCGCACGCGGCTGTAGTCCGCGACCCATGCGTCCCAATCGACATGCGGGTTGGGCGGCAGGCAGCCCTTGGCCAGTTCGGCCACCACGCGCGGCTCGCTCAGCAGGTGGCGCGAGGCCGGCGTGCGCAACCCGCGCGAGCCGTGGATGCAGCCCAGGCTGTCTTCCATCGACACCGATTGCGCGCCGCTCGCCTGCCGGTCGATTTCCGTGCGACCGATCACCGGCAGGACGTAGCTGATCTCGCCGGGCAGCAGATGCGTGCGGTTGAGCTTGGTGGCCACGCTGACCGTCAGGCGCATCTTGCGCCAGGCCGGCTCCAGGCGGTCGCGGTCCGGGGCGGCGTGCGCAAAATTGCCGCCGAACGTGACGAAGGCGCGCACCGTGCCGGCGAGGATGCCCTCGCAGGCACCGACCGTGTCCAATCCCTCGTCGCGCGGCGGCTCGAAGCCGAACTGCTCGGCCATCTTGTCCAGCGGCACGCCGCTGGCCTTGTGCGTGATGCCGACGGTGCGCTGGCCCTGCACGTTCGAATGGCCGCGCACCGGACAGATGCCGGCGCCCGGCTTGCCCATGTTGCCGCGCATCAGCAGCAGATTGACCAGCATCTGCACGGTCTCGACGCCGGCGCGGTGCTGCGTCAGGCCCATGCCATAGATCGCCATCGCCGCCTTCGCCCCGGCATAGGTGCGCGCCGTCGCCTCCATCGCCGCGCGACGCAGGCTGGAGCGCCGCTCCATCTCGTCCCAGTCCTGCTCGCGCAGCCATCCGGTGAGCGTCTCGAAGCCGTGACAGTGTTCGGCGATGAAATCGTGGTCCAGCACCGGCGCGCGGCCCGCCGCCTGCGCCGCGTCCTCCAGCTCGATCATTGCCTTGCAAATGCCGGTCAGCGCGGCCAGGTCGCCGCCTGCCTTGACCTGGTGGTACGACGAGCTGATCGGCGTCGCGGAGTTGGTCAGCATCTCGATCGGCGATTGCGGGTTGGTGAACCGTTCCAGCCCGCGTTCGCGCAGCGGGTTGAAGGTGATGATCGGCACGCCGCGCCGGCTGGCCTCCTGCAACGGATGCAGCATGCGCGGACTGTTGCTGCCGACGTTCTGGCCGAAGAACAGGATGCAGTCGGTCTTGGCGAAATCGTCCAGCGTGACGCTGCCGACCGGGATGCCGATGCTTTCCGGCAGCGCCACCGAGGTCGTCTCGTGGCACATGTTCGAACTGTCCGGCAGGTTGTTGTTGCCGTACATGCGCGCCATCAGCTGGTACATGTAGCTGGCCTCGTTCGACATCCGGCCGGAGCTGTAGAACACCACGCTCTTGGGGTCCTCGATGGCGCGCAGCTCACGGCCGATCTCGGCGAAGGCGGCGCTCCAGGCCACGGGGAGGTAGGTGTCGCTTGCGGCGTCGTAGCGCATCGGGTGGGTCAGCCGCCCCGCCTGCTCCAGATGGTAGCCGTCCCAGCCGCGCAACTCGCGAACCGTGTGACGGGCGAAGAACTCGGGCGTGCAGCGGCGGCTGGTGATCTCCCATGCGGTCGCCTTGACGCCGTTCTCGCACACCTCCAGCGGCAGCGGCGCGGCCGGCTTGGACCACGAGCAGCTGACGCACATGAACCCGTCCGGCTTGTTCTGCCGCAGCAGCATCAGGCCGCCGCTGCCCAGGTCGCCCTCGCGCGTCAGGATGTTCGCGACCGAGCGCGCCGAACCCCAGCCGCCGGCCGGCGCGGTGTACGGCTTGAACGAGACGGGTCTGGACATGGCGCGCTCCAACCTTTTCTGCTGGTCCAGAAACATCGCGCTTTCCGGCCGGTTCCACGCCACCGCGTGGCAACCCGTGCGGTTGCCCGATGTTGCCCTCAGGCCGCTGACGAAGGGGGAAGTCGCCGTGGTGAGCACGTCCTACATGACAGAGCAGCCCGCGCCGCCATCGACGCTGAAGCGGGTCTGGGATCAGGACATCATGCGCGTCGGCATCAATCTCGCCGGCAGCATCGAGGGCGCGCTGTGGCGCGCCTCCGAGCGGGCGCGCCGCAAGCCGACGGCCGCGATGCTGGCGGCGCTGGCGTGCGGCTACCTGTTGCGCGGGGTGCAGCGCCGGCTCTGACCGGATTGGCCGGACCCCGGCGCGCACGGCGTCGCGCGCGTTTGCGTGAACGGCGCCGATACAGGATTGCGCGCCTGTAAGCCGGGGGATAGTTTCCGTTCACGTCCCGCTCCGGCAAGCCGTCTGCGTTGGCTGTGACACGTCCAAGGGAAGGTCAAAAATCATGCTGGCAAAACGCCACGCTGCGGCGGCTTTGGTGCTGCTCGCGTCCACCGCGCTCGCGCATGCGCAATCGCTTCAGACGCTCACCAACCAATCGCCCGAAATACTGATCTACGGATTCGTGATGACCGACGGCACGGTGCTCGCCCAGGGTCAGCCTGGTCCGAACGGCGGCAGCCTGAACCACTGGTTCACGCTGACGCCCGACAACACCGGCAGCTATCTGAACGGCACCTGGTCGCAGGTCGCGAACGCGCCATACGCGCCGTACGCGGGCGGCGGGGCGGTCCTGGCCGACGGCCGGCTGGCGCTGATCGGTGGCGAATACACGTCCAACAACTTCACCTTCACGCTGACCCGGAAGTCTGCCGTGTACAGCCCGTACACAAATAGCTGGGTGATGCCAGTGCCGCCCAAGGCGTTCCAGCCGGGACTGGGCGGGTTCACCAATTTCGGCAACTCGCCGACCATGGTGCTGCCCGGAGGGCTTCTGCTGATCGGCCAGAAGACCACCAAGCGCGACGTGGCGCTGGATCCGCGCAACCTCACCTGGATCCAGTTCGACGACCTGCAGGCCGAGAAGCGGGACTTCAACGCCGAGGAGGGCTGGACGCTGCTGCCGGACGGCTCGATCCTGACGCTGGACGTCCTGGCCGCGCCGCATACCGAGCGCCTGGTGCCGGCAGCGCGAGCGGCTGGCTACCACTGGATCAGCGATGGCGTGACGCCGTCCGTGCTGGCGTCGCCGCGCGATGCGTGCTGCATCCCGTACAACGACGGGCGGCGCATCTACAACCCGGCCGGCGAGATCGGGCCGGCCATCCTGCGCCCCGACGGCACGGTGTTCGCCACCGGCTCGCTGGCGTACGGCGCGACGGCGGGACACACCGCGATCTATCATCCCGGTCCGACCACGACCGACCCGGGCATCTGGACCGCCGGGCCGGACTTCCAGACCGGCGACAACGCCGGCGACAGTTTCGGGGTCCTGGAGACGAGCGGCAACGTACTGGTCGAGGGCGACAAGTTCCACTTCGCCGAATCCGCGACCATGCCGATCATGATGGCGAAGCGCACGGCCGCGAACGCGCCGCAATCCTCGCTGTATGAGTTCGACGGCACGCATTTCGCGCCGCTGCCGGTCAGCGTCGATCCAGGCTCCAGCCTGTTGCCGCTCCCCAGCGGGCAGGTGCTGGTCATGGGCCTGACCGAGAAGCTGCTGAACACGACCGGCACCTATCAGCAGGCCTGGGCGCCGACCGTCACCAGCGCGCCCGCGTCGGTGACCGGCGGCAGCACGTACCGGATCTTCGGCACGCAGTTCAACGGGCTGTCACAGGCCTGCGCCTATGGCGACGAGTTCCAATGCGCCACCAACTACCCGCTGGTGCGGATCACCAATGCCGCCAGCGGCCACGTCATCTACGCGCGAACGCACGACCACAGCACGATGGGGGTCGCCACCGGCGCCAAGATCGTCTCGACCTTTTTCGACGTGCCCGCCGGCATCGAGACCGGGGCCAGTTCGCTGGTCGTGGTCGCGAACGGCATCCCGTCGATGCCGGTCAGCGTGACCGTACAGTAACCGGCAAGGGGCGGATCGGGCAGGCCGGCGGTGGCCTGTCCGATCCGCCGTGTTCAACCGGCGTCTGTCGGCGGCGCGACGGCCGGATAGGCAGTGTCCAGGATCTCAGTCAGCTTCACGTCCCAGCGCAGGGCGGCCTCGCCGGTCTTGCGCACGATCACCGACGATCCCTCGAACCCGCCGGAGCGTTCAGCCTCGCGGTGGCGCGGAGTCCAGGCAAGCGGGACCACCTGCATGAAATCCTGCATCGACGTCTGCATCACCTCGAACCCGGTGCGCGCGTTGAACAGCCCGTGCCAGCTGGTGTCGGAGTAGCGCCAGAAATCCCACGGCATGTCGTGCATGCCGATCGTCTGGTGCGTGTGCAGCAGCGCCACGCCGCCCGGGCGCAGCACCGCGTTGATCTCCAGCGCCGCCTTCCACGGCATCAGCAGATGCTCGAACACCGAGACGCACAGCGCGCAATCGAACGAGGCCGGCGGGAAGTGCCGGCTCAGCTCGTGCGCATCACCGACCACATCGACGCCGGGATCGGCGACGATGTCGAACACCGTCACCCGGCATTGCGGATAGTCGGCGCGCCGGTCCACGCCGCTCCGCGCGCGGCCGCCGATGTCGAGCATGCGCGGGCGCGCGCCGGCGCCGGCCCGACGCATCGCCCTGATGATGGCGCGAAACGCGCCGTCCAGCGAGCGCGCCTGCCCGCGCGCCGCGTGCTGCATCAGCATCAGGGCCGGGAGGCTGGCCATCCTGCCGCGACAGGCGATCTCGAGCGCCGCCTGCGCGGGAAACAGCGCGCGATCGACCAGCGCCTCGATCGTCACTTCGACCGCCTGGCGTTCCGGCAGGAACCGGCACGCCGCCCGACGCTCGACCCAGAGCTGGCCCACGATCAACCTGGGAAACACCAGCGCCGCGTCCTGCTCGTCCGCCGGCGCGTCGTCCAGGCGCACCAGCACCTGCAGGCGCAGATAGGAGTGAAACAGGCAGAACGCCGGCACGCCGACGATGCTGACCGGCAGGCCGCCGCGCGCCGCCGGGCGCGACGCCTCCGCTTCAGCCAACCGCGCCCAACGCCCAGGCCAGCACGCCTTTCTGGGCGTGCAGGCGGTTCTCCGCCTCGTCGAACACCACCGAATGCGGGCCGTCGATCACCTCGGCTGCGACCTCCTCGCCGCGATGCGCCGGCAGGCAATGCATGAACAGCGCATCCGGCGCGGCCCCCGCCATCAGCGCCGCGGTCACACGGTACGGCGCCAGCAGATTGTGCCGGTTGGATCCCGGATCGTCGGCCATGCTGACCCAGGCATCCGTCACCACGCAGGCAGCGCCGGCGACCGCATCCGCCGGATCGTCGAACAGCTCGATTGACGCGCCCTGCCCGCGCGCCCAGTCCACCAGCTCCGGCGGCGGCCGCAACGCGGCGGGCGTCGCCAGGCGCAGGGCGAAGCCGAACCGGGCCGCCGCCTCGATCCAGGTGCGGGCCACGTTGTTGCCGTCGCCGCACCAGGCCACCACCTGCCCGGCGATCGGGCCGCGATGCTCCTCGAATGTCATCACGTCGGCCATCAGCTGGCAGGGGTGGCTGTCGGCGGTCAGGCCGTTGATGACCGGCACCGTGGCATGCTCGGCCAGTTCATGCAGCCGCGATGCGGCGTCTGTGCGGAGCATGACGGCATCGACATAGCGCGACAGCACCCGCGCGGTGTCGGCCAGAGTTTCGCCGCGGCCGGTCTGCATCTCCGCCCCGGACAGCACGATCACCTCGGCGCCGAGCTGGCGTGCGGCGACCTCGAAGCTGACCCGGGTGCGGGTGGACGGCTTTTCGAACACCAGCGCCACCATCCGGCCGGCCAGCGGCCGGGTCGGCTGGCCGTGGCGCTTGTAGCCACCCGCCGCCTCCAGCATGCGTCGCAGGGTGGCTGCGTCGAAATCTCGCAGATCGAGGAAGTGGCGCGGACCGGCCGGCGCCACCGGCTTCAGCGCGGCGCTCATTCGGCGGCCCTGGGCCGTGCGCCGCGGCGCACCCGCAGCGCACCGGCGCGGATCTTCGCCAGCGCGGTCTCGATGTCCGCGTCGGTGATGACCAGCGGCGGCGCCAGGCGCACCACGTTGTCGCCGGCGGCCACCGTCAGCAGGCCCTCGGCCATCAACGCCGCCTGCATCTCGGTGTTCGGCGCCACGCAGCGCAGGCCCAGCAGCAGGCCGGCGCCGCGCCGGTCCTCGAAGATGTCGGGATAGTCGGCGACGACCCCGGCCAGCAGATCCCACAGCACCCGCGCCTTGCGGTCCACCTCGGCCAGGAACCCCGGCGCCAGCACCACGTCCAGCACAGCGTTCGCCGCCGCGCAGGCCAGCGGGTTGCCGCCGAACGTGCTGCCGTGGCTGCCCGGCGTCAGGTGTTTGGCGACATGTTCTCGGGCCAGGATCGCGCCCATCGGCACGCCGCCGGCGATGCCCTTGGCCAGCGACATCACGTCCGGCGCGACCCCCGCCCATTCATGCGCGAACAGCTTGCCCGAGCGCCCCATGCCGGTCTGGATCTCGTCCATTCCCAGAATCAGCCCGAACTCGTCGGCGGTGGCGCGCAGGTCGCGCAGGAAGCGCAGCGATGCCGGGCGGATGCCGCCCTCGCCCTGCACCGGCTCGACCAGGATGCCGGCGGTGGCCGGCGTGATGGCGGCGCGCACGGCATTGAGGTTGTCGAACGGCACATGATCGAAGCCGTCCACCGCCGGCTCGAAGCCATGCAGGTACTTCGCGTTGCCGGTGGCCGACAGCATCGCCAGGGTGCGGCCGTGGAACGCGCCGTGGAAGCAGATCACCCGGTAGCGTTCGGGGTGGCCGCCCTCGTGCTGGGCGCGGCGAATGATCTTCACCAGGCCCTCGTTGGCCTCGGCGCCCGAATTGCAGAAGAACGCGCTGTCGGCGAACGAGGCATCGACCAGACGCGCCGCCAGCCGCTCGGCGCCGGGGACGCGGTACAGGTTGCTGGTGTGGATCACCCGGCCGGCCTGCTCGGCGATCGCGGAGGTCAGACGCGGGTGGCCGTGGCCCAGCGAACTGGTGGCGATGCCGGCGCCGAAATCGAGAAAGCGTCGCCCGTCCGCAGTCTGCAGCCATGCGCCTTCGCCGCGCTCGAAAGCGAGGTCGGCGCGGTTATAGGTCGGCATCAGGGCGGGGATCATCGCGGCTCCTGCGGCGGAGCGGGGCATTTTGGCGCGACGCCGCGCTGCTCGTCAAACCGCGTGCCGCCGTCCCTGTCAGCTACGATCCGTTGCCAGCTCCGCGGCGTCGCGCAGCACGCGCGGCACCTTGTTCTGGCCGCCGAGCTTGCCGCGGGCGGCCATCCAGCGCGCGAACGCCCCCGGCGGCAGCAGGCGCACGTCAGGATCGCGCAGGCCGAAGCCGCCGGCGCGGTGGGCGGCATAGTCCTCGTTCTGCCGCGCCAGCGCCGCATCCAGCGCGCCGGCGAACGCGGCGGCATCGGCCGGCCCGTCCAGCTCGACCGCGAAGCGATGCCCGCCGCGCGGATCGGCCGCGTCCGGCGGCAGCGGGGCAGCCGAGTAGTCGATCACACGCCGACCCAGCGCCGCCGCCGCCTCGGTCATCGCGGCATCCAGCTCCGCGCCGATCAGGTGCTCGCCGGCCACCGACAGCGACCAGGCGGTGCGGCCGGTAATCAGCAGGCGCGGCGGATGCGTCTGCAGCAGACGCACCGTGTCGCCGATCACGTACGACCACAGCCCGGCATTGCTCGACAGCACCAGCGCGTAGTCCACGCCCGGCTCGGCGTCGCCGATCCAGCGCCGGTCGGGGTTGGCGGCGTCCAGCTCGGCCGGGCGGACGAACTCGAAGAACAGTCCGCGGTCGAGGATCAGGCGCAGCCCCTCATCGTCGCCGCGGTCGGCGACGGCGCAGAAGCCTTCGCTGGCGGCATAGACCTCGCGGGTCAGCGCGGCGCTGCCGTCCAGCCAGGCGGCGAACCGGGCTCGGTACGGGGCGAAGCCGACCCCGCCGTGCACCACCAGCTCCAGCGCCGGATACAGTTGCGCCGCCCGCGCGCCGGGGCGCAGCGCGGCCAGCGCCTCGAAGAACAGCAGCATCCAGCTCGGCGTGCCCGACAGGCTGGTGATCGGCCGGGCCAGCGACAGCGGCCCGAGGCGCGCCATCTTGTCGCGCCAGTCCGGCAGCAGCGCCAGTGCGGCTGGCGGGAAGGTGCGCGCGCGCGCCCAGCGCGGCACCGTCGCCGCGGCGATGCCGGACAGGTCGCCGGCGCGGACGCCGCCGCGCAGGCGCTCCAGCGCCGTGCTGCCGCCAAGCAGGAAATTCACGCCGCCCAGCACCCGGCTGTCCGGCTTGGCGGCCAGGTGCCAGGCCAGCACGTCCAGCGCCGCCGCCCGGTTGGCCCGCAGCATCGCCGGGCTGACCGGGATGTGCTTGGTCGCCGCCCCGGCGGTGCCGGAGGACTTGGCCAGGTAGCGGATCGGCCCCGGCCAGGTCGCACCGCCGAGCGCAGGGAACGAACTCCCCCACCACTCGGCGGCGAACTCCTCGTAGCCGCGCAGCCTCACCCGGCGCTGATACTCGGCCACGTCGTCGCGGATCGCGGCAAAGCCGTGGGCGCGGCCGAACGCGGTCGGGGCGGCGCGGCGCAGCAGGCCGGCCAGGGTCCGGCGCTGCGCCTGCGCCGGATCCTGGCGGTCAAGCTGGGCGCGCCGGCGTCCCGCCCACAGCCGCAGCGCGGGGGTTGCGTCAAGCAGGACGCAGCACCGTGACGTGCGGCCAGCGCCGCGCCGTCTCGACGCGCAGCGGCAGGTCGATGTAGCCGCCGCGCCGCCAAAGCTTCACCTGGTCCAGGAAGGTGTCGCTGCCGAGCCAGCCGTCCTGGCCGCCCAGCAGCACCACCCGGTTGGCGTCCGGATCGGCCATGTCGGCCAGGAAGCGCGCCGAGGCGCCGTAGGTGACGGCGTGGCGGCCGTGCACCGGCGGGTTGCCGGCCTTGTCCAGGGTGTCGTTGCCCCCCGGCGAGGGATAGTCGCCGAAGTCGAAGCGGCGGCCCAGGACGGGGATTGCGGCAAGGTAGTGGCGCAGCCGCATCCGGTGCGCGCCGCCCCAGTCGCCGTGCCGCCGCAGCAGCTCCAGCGCCGCGTCGAGCGCAGCGCGCAGCATCGGCCGCAGCGTGGCGTCATCCAGCGCCAGGATGCGCGCGGCCAGCATCGCGCGGCCCTGCCAGATCGCCGCCACCGGGCGCAGCCCCGCCTGGTCCGGCAGCGCATCCTGCAACGCGGCAAGCAGCGCCTCGAACACCAGTGCCCCCTGCGAGCCGGCGTCGTAGCAGCCGTCCCATCGCGCCAGCAGATCGGCCGCCGGGTGCGGCTCGGCGCGGTCCAGCAGCGCGCGCGCCGTGTCCAGCGGCGTCTGCACGTCGGTCTGCGTCGCCGCCATGGCACGCAGGTCAAGCTTCGCGTCGCCGCCCAGCAATGCCCGCATCCGCCGCATCCGGGTCGGCATGGAGTAGAAGAAGCCCGCAGGCACGCCGCCGCCCGGCGGTGGATCGTTGGCCGAGGCGACGACGCCGGATGGCGGGTCGAGCGTTGCGGGAAACGCCGAACTCGGCGCCAGCTCGTCCCAGGCGCCGGCCGCGTCGGGCGGCAGCACCAGGTCGGCCGGCGGACCGGCCCGGCGCGGCGCGCGCAGCGCCAGCATGTGCCCGACCGAGCCGGAGGCGGTGGCATGCAGCATGTTCTGGCCGGGGATGGCAAAACCCTCCAGCGCCCGCGCGAAGGCGGCGCTGCCGTCGGCGCGCATCACACCCAGCATCGCGCCCATTTCGTCGGACGGCTCGTGGCCGACCCAGCGCAGCGCCAGCGGCGTCCTGCTGCGGAACAGCATGCCGTCGCTGACCACCGGCCCGAGCGGGCTGTCGCGCAGGGTGACCGTGCGCCGCCCCATGCCGCGCACGACCAGGCTTTCGGTGCGCTCGCTCAGCGTCAGCCCGGACACGTCGAACAGGTCCGACGCGGCCGCGTGCAGGCTGGTGCCGCCCCAGGCGATGTGGCGGTTGCGGCCGATGCCGATGACCGGAAAGCCGGTCGGCATCAGCCCGACCGCGTTCACCGTCGGACAGCTCATGCCCGCCGCCAGCCAGATGTTCGGCAGCGCCACCGACAGATGCGGGTCGGCGGCGAACAGCGCGCCGCCCGATGCGCTGCGCCATCCCGCGACCGCGGCGGCGTTACTGCCGGCGCGCGCCAGCAGCCCGGCCGGCGCCGCCTCCGGGTCCGGCATGCCGCCGGCCAGCAGCAGCGGCCACAGCATCCGCCAGGCGGCAGGATCCTGGTCGGCGCGGGCGCGCAGCAGCCTGCCATAGACGATCCAGCTGACATCGGCCGCCGCCAGCCGGGCGCTGGTGAACAGATCGGCCAGCGTCCACGCCTCGCGGCCGATGCCCAGCAGCCGCATCTCCTCGGGCAGCGCGGTGGACGCCAGAACATGGTTGATGCCGCGGACGAAGCCGCCGGCCCAGGCGCGCACGTCGTCCGGCAGGCCGGCGATGATGGCCGGCACCGCACGAGAAAAGCCCATCAGCCGCAGCGTGCGATCCAGTTCGATGGCCAGCGGCCCGGCCATCTCGGCCACCCGCCCCTGCGCCACGCGCCGCATGATCTCCATCTGCCCGAGCCGCAGATGCGCGTGCACGATGCCCAGCCCGACCGCCAGATCGGCCTCGCTGGCTGCCTCGATCCAAGGCATCTGGCAGGCGTTCCAGTGGATGCGCAGCGGCGCTGCGGTCGGCGCGGTGGCCGGCAGGGCGGCTAGGCGCTGCGCCAGGCTGCGGCGCGGGCGGCGGCGCAGCAGGCCGCGCGCCACCAGCACCGCGGCGATGGCGGCCCCGGTCAGTCGGTCGGAATTCATGCGGCTCTCGCGCGCGGCTCCTGCTCTGCCAGCCGGTGCAGCATATCCCAGGCCGCCTCCAGCCGCTGCGCCGGCGTGACGCTTTGCTGGTGCAGGAGCAGACGGCCGTGCCGGACCTCCAGCCCGGCCACCGGCCTGGGCTGCGCCAACTCGCACGCCACCGCCTCTGGTCCCGCCTCAAGCCGCGCCACGCCCAGGCTGCGGCACGCGGCGCGCAGCTCGGCCAGTTCGAGCAGACGGGCTACCGGATCCGGCGGCGGCCCGAAGCGGTCAGCGATTTCCTCGGCCAGCGCCGGGCCGTCATGCGGCTGCGCGAGACGCTGGTGCAGGGCGATGCGCGCCGCCGCGTCGGGGATGTAGTCGGCCGGGACATGGGCCGGGATGCCGAGCGTCAGCTCGGGCGAGACATCCGGCCCGGCCGCCTCGCCGCGGGCGCGGTCCAGGGCGCGGCGGAGCAAATGGCGGGCCAGATCCGGGCCGAGCAGGCGGACATGCCCGGCCTGCTCGTCGCCCAGCAGGTCGCCGCCGCCGCGCAGGTCAAGGTCGGCGGCGGCTACCGCGAAGCCTGCGCCGATGCCGTCATGCGCGGCCAAGGCGGCCAGCCGCCGTGCCGCGGCCGGGGTGGGCGGCCGGTCAGGATCGGTGAACAGGAACACCGACGCGCGCGCGCCGCCCCGCCCGACCCGGCCGCGCAGCTGGTGCAGCTGCGCCAGGCCCAGCCGGTCGGCGTCGCGCACCAGCATCGTGTTGGCGCGCGGGATGTCCAGCCCGGCCTCGATGATGTCGGTGGACAGCAGCACGTCGCCCGCGCCGGCGGCGAAACCGATGATGGCGGAGTCCATCTCGGCCGGCTTCATGTTCCCGTGCAGGGTCACGACCGACAGATCCGGCGTGATCCGGGCGAGCATCTCGGCGCTCGGGCCGAGCTGCTCGATGCGCGGGCAGACAAAGAAGCTCTGGCCGCCGCGGGCGTGCTCGCGCTGCAGGGCGGCGGCGACCACGCCCAGGTCGGTCGGCTCGACCGCGGTGCGCACCGGCAGGCGCTCGGCCGGCGGGGTGGCCAGGATCGACAAATCGTGCAGCCCGGCCAGCGCCCCTTCCAGGGTGCGCGGGATGGGCGTGGCCGTCATCGTCAAGGTGTGTACGCCGTCGCGCAGCCGGGCGAGCGCCGCCTTGGCGCGGGCGCCGAACCGCTGCTCCTCGTCGATCACCACCAGGCCCAGCTCGGCGAACGCGATCCTGTCGCTGGTCAGCGCGGTGGTTCCGATCACCAGGCGCAGCTCGCCAGAGGCGAGGCGCTCGCGCATGCGCCGGGCCTCGGGCGCCGACGTCAGGCGCGAGAGCGCCGCGACCTCGATGCCGAGTGCGGCGAAGCGGCGCGCGAAGCTGCCGAGATGCTGGCGCACCAGAACCGTGGTCGGCGCCAGCACCGCGACCTGGCGGCCGGCCAGCACCGCGGCGGCGGCGGCGCGCAGCGCCACCTCGGTCTTGCCGAAGCCGACATCGCCGCACACCAGCCGGTCCATCGGCCAGCCGCGCGCCAGGTCGGCGGCCACCGCGTCGAATGCCGCCTGCTGGTCCGGCGTCGGCGCATAGGCGAACCCGGCCACGAAGCGCCGCATCCTGCCGGCCGGCGGCCGCAGCGCCGGCGCGGACACCTGCCTGCGCGCCTGCACCTGCGCTAGCAGCGCCTGCGCCGTCGCCTGCATCGACGACTCGATCTCGGCGCGGCGGCGCTGCCAGGTGCTGCCGTCCGCGCGATCCAGCGTCACCCCGTCCGTGCCGGAGCCGTGCCGCCAGACCCGGTCGATCTCGCGGCAATCGACCAGCTTGCGGGCATTGCCGGAAAAGCCGAGCCCGAGGCAATCGGACTCCGTCGGCGTCTGCACGAACTCGATGCCGTCCAGCCTGGCCATGCCGTGATCGAGATGGATCACCGCGTCGCCGGGCCGCATCGGTACGCTGAACAGCGCGGCGGGGTCGGCCGCGGCGGCGCGCGGCGGCCAGACGTCGGCATCGGCGATGAGCACGGCCGCCTCGGTCGCGAAGCCGGAGGCGAGGCCAGTCGGCAGCGCCGCAACCCGGCCCCGCGGCAGGCGCTGCAGCCCGGCCCAGCCGACGGCCGGCTCGGCTTGCAGTCGCAGCGCGCGGACCAGCCGGGGGCCGGAGATGCCGACCCGCTGCCCCGATCGCGCCGCCGCCGCCACATAGGACCGACACGCGGCAAGCGGATCGCGCTCGGTCGCGAACGCCGGCAGGGCGGCCGCAGACGGCTCCTCGACCGGTTCGCCGCCGGCGCGCCTCGCCTGCCACTCGGCGGCGTCGAGATACAGCCCGTCGGGCGGCAGCGCGCCGCCGCTGGCCCGGCACAGCGCCACGCGGGTCGCCCTCGCCTCCTGCACCTGCGCCAGCCACGATTCCATTCGCGCGTCGGATTCCGGGTCGAGCAGCAGGGCGGCGCCGGGCAGCAGGTCGAACACGCTGCGCAGACTTGGGTATAGCTCGGGCAGGCGATGCTCGATGCCGGGCGCCCGCTCGCCGGGTTTGCCGAACACCGCCTCCGAGGCCGGGCCGATCTCCAGCCGCTCGACCGCGTCGCGGCTGCGCTGCGTCGTCGGGTCAAAGCGGTCGATGCCGCCGACCCGGCCGCCTGCGTCGAGACGGATCCGCACCGGCCAGCGCGCGGCGGCCGGAAAGATGTCGATGACTTCGACCCGCGCCGAAAACTCGCCGGCCTGCGCGGCGGTGGCCTCCGGCCGGTAGCCGAGCAGGGTCAGGTCTCCGGCCAGCGCATCCGGACCGATCTCATCGCCCGGCTGCAGCGCCAGCGCGCGAAGCGCGGCCGGCGGCGGCAGGCGCTGCGCCAGCGCGGCTACCGATGCGACCAGCAGATGCGGGCCGGGCGCTGCGAGCCGGCGCAGCGCCTCCATCCGCCGGCCCATCACCGCGGGCGCGGGCGAGACGCGATCGAACGGCAGGCAGTCCCATGCCGGCAGCACGACCAACCCCGAATCCGGCGCCAGCGCCCGCGCCGCCCGCGCGATGCGCGCCGCCTGCGCCTCGCTGCGCGCGGCGAAGATCAGGCCACGGTCGGTCAGGCGCGCGGCCAGCTCGGCAGCCAGCAGGGCGTCGGCGGCATCGTGCATCTCGGCTCCAGTCTGCGTCGGGGCGTGTCGGCAGGCACAACGCGGCCGGCGCGGCGCTGTCCGCACACGCCTCCGTGAGCGCCAGTGACGCAAGGGCGACGTTGCGCGGCCGATCGTGCTACGGCAGGGGCGCGCCGGTCGGGCGCGAACGCGGGGGAATGCATGCAGATCGGCGTCATCGGACTGGGCCGCATGGGCGGCAACATCGCGCGCCGGCTGATGCGGGCGGGACATTCCTGCGTCGTCTATGATCACGCCGCCAAGACCACCGAGGCGCTGGCCGGCGAGGGCGCGACCGGGGCCAGCGGCCTGGCCGACATGGTGGCCAAGCTGGAAAGCCCGAAAGCGGTCTGGTCGATGCTGCCCGCCGGCAAGATCACCGAGGACACGGTGCACGAACTCGCCGGCCTGATGAGCGCCGGGGACATCATCATCGATGGCGGCAACAGCTACTTTCGCGACGACATCCGGCGGTCCAAGGCGCTGGCCGAAAAGGGCCTGCGCTACATCGACGTCGGCACCTCGGGCGGCGTCTGGGGGCTGGAGCGTGGGTATTGCATGATGATCGGCGGCGACCGCGACGCCTTCGAGCACCTGGACCCGATCTTCGCCGCACTCGCCCCCGGAATCGGCAGCATCGAGAAGACGCCGGGCCGCGCCGGCTCGCTCGATGCGCGGGCGGAACAGGGCTACCTGTATTGCGGCGCGGCGGGGGCCGGGCATTTCGTCAAGATGGTCCATAACGGCATCGAATACGGCATGATGCAGGCCTACGCCGAGGGCTTCGACATCCTGCGTACCCGCGCCACGGCGGATGTGCCGGAGGCCGAGAAATACGCGCTGCCGATGCCGGACGTGGCCGAGGTCTGGCGCCGCGGCAGCGTCATCACGTCCTGGCTGCTGGATTTGTCGGCGATGGCGCTGGCCAGCGACGCGGACCTGCAGAGGTTCTCAGGCTTCGTCGAGGACAGCGGCGAGGGCCGCTGGACCATCGAGGCGGCGGTCGAGGAGGCGGTGCCGGCGGAGGTGCTGGCCGCCGCACTGTTCACCCGCTTCCGCTCGCGCCAGCAGCACACGTTTGCCGAGAAGATGCTGTCGGCGATGCGGATGGGTTTCGGTGGCCATATCGAGAAAGGCCCGACGCCCTGAGCGATCACGCCGAGGCGGCCAAGCGCGCGGTCGGCATCGCCGCGCGCGGCGCTGGTCCGGGACGGTATGCTGCTGGGGTTGGGGACCGGCAGCACGGTGCGGTTCCTGGTCGAACGCCTGGGCGAGCGGGTGCGCGAGGAGGGGCTGCGCGTCACCGGCGTCCCGACCTCCGAGGCGACGGCGACGCAGGCGGCGGCGCTGGGCATCGAGCTGGCCGATCCGGATGCGGCGATCGATCTGGCCATCGACGGGGCCGACGAGGTGGAGCTTGGCTCGCTGCGGCTGATCAAGGGGCTGGGCGGGGCGCTGCTGCGCGAGAAGATCGTGGCGCAGCTGGCGCGGCGGTTCGTGGTGGTGGCCGATTTCGAGCAAGCTGGTGAGCGTGTTGGGCAGCCGGGCGCCGCTGCCGGTCGAGGTGGCGCGCTTCGGCCTGGCCGCGACCATCCGCCGCGTGGCCGAGGCGGGCGGCGCGCCGGTGCTGCGGACGGGGCGCGATGGCGCGCCGTTCGTCAGCGACGGCGGCAACGCCATCCTCGATTGCGCCGGCTTCGCGCCAATCCGCGATCCGTTCACCCTGCAACGCGACCTGCGCGCCATCGCCGGGGTGTTCGAGACCGGGCTGTTCATCGAGATCGCCGACGAGGCGCTGATCGCCGAGGCTGACGGCTCGGTGCGCAGCCTGCGCGCGGACCGCTGAACGGACGCTGTCAGGCGGCCGCCGCGGCTTGGCTCTGCAGGATGGTCAGCGCGTTGCTGCCGGTGAAGCTGGCACCGGAAAAGCTCGCGCCGTGGACGGACCGCAGCAGCTGATCCGCCGATGCGTAGCTGGTCGCATCCTGCGTGCGCGTCTGTCCGGCGGCGTTGGTGAATGTCAGGTCGGACGTGCTGCCCCCGGCTTCGCTCCGGTCGGTCCCTGACACGGCCTGCGTCTGTCCGCTTGCATCGGTGAAGCCGCCGGACACCGCGTCGGACCCGTCGGCCTGCCTGGTCCCGGTCTCCTGCAGGGCGGTCGTCTTGCCGCCGGGCAACGTTGTCGCGACGGTCCGGGTCCAGCCGGTCTCGTTTTTGCTGAATATCACGTCGCGCGTGAGCGTCTGGCCGTTCGGCAACGTGAACACCGTGTCGGCGGTGCGCGTGCCGCCCTGGCTGGTCACGGTGCGGCTGAACGTGCCGGCGCCGGCACGGCTGCCGATGAAGCTGCCGGACTGGGTTCCGGTGAACGGCGTGGTGGCGGGCGAGATCGACATGGCGGCTCCTGTGTCGCTGCGCCCTATCGGCGCTGGCCGGGCAGCAGCAAGAATCACGCCGGAACTTACATCGTGACTGCGACGCGAGCGCGGAGGACTGACGCAGCCTGCCCAGGCGAGGCGCCCGGCGAAAGCTGCAGGGTCATGCGGCAGAGTTTGCCGAGGTCGTGGCAGGCGCATCGTGCAAAGGCCCGCCGGCCCGCTGCACACGCGGCGGTCGCGGCCCGGTCCAGGCAACACTTTTTCATTGGCGACTTGCCGCAGCGGGACACGGAGTTTTC